>NZ_SZQA01000001.1 GCF_005233835.1 Herbidospora galbida
CAGCCGCCGGCGCAGCAGCCGCAGATCCCGGGCCGCGCGGGCCCGGCCGGGCAGACGCCGCAGGCGGTGCGTCCGCCGGCGCCGCCCAAGCCGGTGACGCTGGGGTCGGTGGCCGACATCGAGGTGGTCGACGACACCGCCTCGACGCTGACCCGGACCAACGGCAAGCCGAGCCTGGGGCTGTCGATCACGATGAAGCCCGACGGGAACGCGGTGACGATCTCCCACGAGGTCCGTGATCTGCTGCCGGAGCTGACGGCCGGGCTGGGGTCGGGGGCGACGCTGACGGTGGTGTTCGACCAGGCGCCCTATGTGGAGCGGTCGATCCACGACCTGACGACCGAGGGCCTGCTGGGCCTGGCGTTCGCCGTCCTCATCATTCTGATCTTCCTGCTGTCGATCCGGTCGACGCTGGTGACGGCGGTGTCGATCCCGCTGTCGGTGGTGATCGCGCTGATCGCGCTGTGGGTGGGCGACTACTCGCTGAATCTGCTGACGCTGGGCGCGATGACGATCGCGGTCGGGCGGGTGGTCGACGACTCGATCGTGGTCCTGGAGAACATCAAGCGCCATCTGGGTTACGGCGAGCCGAAGCGGCAGGCCATCCTGGGCGCGGTCCGTGAGGTGTCGGGCGCGGTGACGGCCTCGACGCTGACGACGGTGGCGGTGTTCGCGCCGATCGCGTTCGTGGGCGGCATGGTGGGCCAGCTGTTCTCGCCGTTCGCGGTGACGGTCACGGTGGCTCTGCTGGCCTCGCTGCTGGTGTCGCTGACGGTGATCCCGGTGCTGGCGTACTGGTTCCTGAAGGCGCCGGCGCTGTCGCCGGAGGAGGCGCGCCGGGTGCGGGAGGAGGCCGAGGCCAAGGAGCTGCGCTCGCCGCTGCAGCGCGCCTACCTGCCGGTGCTGCGGTTCGCGACGCAGCGGCGCTGGGTGACGCTGGCCATCGGGCTGGTGATCTTCGCCGGGACGATGGCGCTGGCGCCGAACCTGAAGACGAACTTCCTCGACTCGGCCGGCATGGACAGCATCAACATCACCCAGCGGATGCCGGTCGGCACGAACCTGGCCGCGACCGACGAGGCGGCGGGGAAGGTGGAGCGGGTCCTGGCCGACGACCCGGGCGTGGCCTCCTACCAGGTGACCGTCGGCGGCGGCAACCAGTTCATGGGCGGGGCGGGCGGCAGCGCCGACCGGGCCTCGTTCTCGGTGACGCTGGCCGAGGACGTCGACGCCGCCGCGCTGCAGGAGGGCCTGCGGGAGAAGTTCGCGGAGCTCGGCGCCGGCGTGGGGGAGATCACCGTCGGCGGTGGCGGCGGCGGGGGCGGCTTCGCCTCCGACCAGCTGCAGGTGATCCTGCAGGGCCCCGACGTCGATCAGCTGTCGGCGGCCTCCACGACCGTCGTCCAGGCGCTGGCCGGGGTGAAGGGGCTGCGTGACGTGGCCTCCAACCTGGAGGACAGCGCCGACCGCATCGAGGTCCACGTCGACCGCGAGAAGGCGGCCGAGAAGGGCCTGACCGAGGCCGCGATCGGCCAGCAGGTCGCGCAGGCGTTCCGCGGCGCGCCCGTCGGGTCGATCGACATCGACGGCCGGGCCGCCGACATCGTGCTGCGCACCGGCGACACGCCCGAGAGCCTGGGGCAGGTCGAGGACCTGGAGATCGCCTCGGCGACCGGCATGGTGAAGCTGACCGACGTCGCCGAGGTCGCCAAGGACGCCGGCCCGACGCAGATCAGCCGCCTCGACGGTGAGCGCACCGCGACCGTGTCGGGGGCGGCCGACGCCTCCAACCTGGGCGCGGTCACCACCGAGGTCACCGCCAAGCTCGACACGCTGACCCTGCCCGCCGGGGTCACCGCCACCGTCGGCGGCGCCTCGGCCGACCAGGAGGAGGCGTTCGCCGACCTGGGGCTGGCGATGGTGCTGGCCATCGCGATCGTCTTCATGATCATGGTGGCGACGTTCTCCAGCTTCGTGCAGCCGCTGATCCTGCTGGTGTCGATCCCGTTCGCCGCGACCGGCGCCATCGGCCTGCTGCTGATCACCGACACGGCGCTGGGCGTCCCGGCGCTGATCGGCATGCTGATGCTGATCGGCATCGTCGTCACCAACGCGATCGTGCTGATCGACCTGGTCAACCAGTACCGCGAGCAGGGCATGGGCGTCGTGGAGGCCGTCATGGAGGGCGGCCGCCGCCGCGTGCGCCCGATCCTGATGACGGCGCTGGCCACCATCGGCGCCCTCACCCCGATGGCGGTCGGCCTGACCGGCTCGGGCGGCTTCATCTCCCAGGCGCTGGCGATCGTCGTCATCGGCGGCCTGGTCTCCTCGACGCTGCTGACGCTCGTCCTGGTGCCGACCCTGTACGTCATGGTCGAGCGGGCCAAGGAACGCCTGCGCCGCACCCCCAAGCACGAACGCCAGCTCGAGGTGTACGACGAGGACGCGCTCACCCCCACCCGGTGAGCATGCGGGGATGCGCGGCTTGGATAAGCTCGGGGAACGTGACCGACAAGCCGCGCATCCCCAACGTCCTGGCCACCCGCTACGCCTCGCCCGCCCTGGCCCGCCTGTGGTCTCCCGACCACAAGGTCGTTCTGGAGCGGCGGCTGTGGGTGGCCGTGCTCAAGGCCCAGGCCGATCTCGGGATCCCGGTCCCCGCCGACGTGATCACCGCCTACGAGAAGGCGGCCGACACCGTCGACCTGCCCTCGATCGCGGCCCGGGAGCGCGTCACCCGCCACGACGTGAAGGCGCGCATCGAGGAGTTCAACGCGCTGGCCGGCCACGAGCACGTCCACAAGGGCATGACCTCGCGCGACCTGACCGAGAACGTCGAGCAGCTGCAGGTCCGCGACAGCCTCCTGCTGGTCCGCGACCGCGTCGTGGCCCTGCTGGCGCGGCTGGCCCGGCTGGCGGGGGAGTACTCGGCGACCGTCATGGCCGGCCGCTCCCACAACGTCGCCGCCCAGGCCACCACCCTCGGCAAGCGCTTCGCCACCGCCGCCGACGAACTCCTCGTCGCCCACGAGCGGCTGGATGACCTGATCGCCCGCTACCCGCTGCGCGGCGTCAAGGGCCCGGTCGGCACCTCCCAGGACATGCTCGACCTGCTGGGCGCCGACCGGCTGGCCGACCTGGAGAACCGCGTCGCCGCCCACCTCGGCTTCACCCGCGCCCTTACCAGCGTCGGCCAGGTCTACCCGCGCTCCCTCGACTACGACGTGCTCACCACGCTGGTGCAGCTGGCCGCCGCGCCGTCGTCGCTGGCCAAGACGATCCGGCTGATGGCCGGCCACGAACTGGTCACCGAAGGCTTCCAGGAGGGCCAGGTCGGCTCCTCGGCGATGCCGCACAAGATGAACACCCGCTCCTGCGAGCGCGTCAACGGCCTGACCGTCATCCTGCGCGGCTACGCCTCCATGGCCGGCGAGCTGGCCGGCGACCAGTGGAACGAGGGCGACGTGTCCTGCTCGGTCGTCCGCCGCGTCGCCCTGCCCGACGCGTTCTTCGCCTTCGACGGCCTCATCGAGACGATGCTGACGGTCCTGGACGAGTTCGGCGCCTTCCCCGCCGTCATCGAGGCCGAACTCGACCGCTACCTGCCCTTCCTCGGTACCACCAAGATGCTCATGGCCGCCGTCAAGGCCGGCCTGGGCCGCGAGGCCGGCCACGAGCTCATCAAGGAACACGCCGTCGCCGCGGCGCTGGCGATGCGCCAGGACGGCGGCGGCAACACCCTGCTCGACCGCCTGGCCGCCGACGACCGCTTCCCGCTGTCACGCGCCGACCTCGACGCGCTGCTGGCCGACCGGGTGTCGTTCACCGGCGCCGCCGCCGACCAGGTCGCCGCCGTCGTCGCCCGCGTCGCGGAGATCACCGCCGAGCACCCGCAGGCGGCCGGGTACGCGCCGGGCGCCATTCTGTGATCGAACTGCACCACGCCGAGCAGGTCGCCGCCGCCTGCGGTGGCGACGACCTGCTCGTCTGGACGGCCCAGCGGCTGCCCGCCGGGGGAGCCCGCGCCTGGTCGCACGGCGACTCCGTCGCGGTGGCCTGCCCGGCGGTGTCCAAGCACGACCGGCTGGCGGTCTTCGGCGCCGCGGGGGATCCCGCCCAGGCGGAACTCGTGCGGCAGGTCTGGCGGGAGATGGGCACCGGCTACCGGCCCTTCGGCGACCGTGAGGTGATCCACCGGCTGGTGGAGGCGATGCCGGAGGAGCTGGGCCCGGCCGGGAACTTCACCTGGATGACCGTCGACCCCGACACCGTCCGCCTCGACGGGTCCGCCCCTCTCGAGTCCAGCACTCGCGGATCCGACCCTCGCGGGCCTGACACCGCTGGGCCTGACACCGCGCGGCAGAACGCTGGGCGGTTGGAGGCTGGGCGGCTGGAGGCTGGGCCGGCGTCCGCCTCCGGGCCGCGAGGGGAGAAGCCGCGATCCGCTGCCGCCGGCTTCGCAGGACCGGCCGTGCTGGTGAGGCCCGGCGTCCGCTGGCTGGATCCCGGCGCCGAACCGGAGGTCGCCCAGGTGCTGGCCGTGGCCAACCCCGACGCCTACGCGCGCCCCGGCATGCCCGGCGTCACCCGCTGGGCCGGTGTCCGCGACGACGCCGGACGGCTGGTGGCCGTCGGGGCCGACGCCTGGTCGGCGCCCACCGTCGGGTTCGTCGGCGGGGTCGCCACCCTGCCGCAGGCGCGGGGGAGCGGCCTGGCCGGGGCGATCTGCCGGTTTCTCACGGCCACGCTCCTGGACCGGCACGGCCGCGTCTCCCTGATGGTCGACGACGTCAACGCCGCCGCGCTGGCCGTCTACCGGCGGCTGGGCTACGCGCGCAGGCCGGTGGCGGCGACCCGGGCCGTACAGGAGGCATAAAACCAGGTGAGCGGCGCGGCCCGACCATGCACAGTGAGGGAATGATGTCCGCGTTTGTCCCCGGCCTGGAGCTGTGCCGCGCCTACTACCACGACGTGCTGCGGCCCCTCCTCGACGACGGCTCCCACCCCGTACCCCACAGCGCCGCGCTCATCGGCCCCGGATCGGAGGTCCTCGGCTTCGACACCGCCCGCTCCGCCGACCACGACTGGGGCCCCCGCGCGATCATCTTCGTCCCCGCCGGACGCGCCGAGGAGATCCGCGACCGCGTCTGGCAGCGCCTGCCCGCCGAATACGGCGGCTTCCCGACCGCGTTCGGGTCCGACATGCATCCGGCGAAGCCCGGCGTCACCATCACCGAATTCACCCCCTGGGCCCGCGACCAGCTCGGCTTCGACCCGCGCGACCCCATCGGCGTCGACGACTGGCTGGGCGTGCCCTGGCAGCGGCTGGCCGAGTTCACCGGCGGCGACGTCTTCCACGACGGCCTCGGCGAACTGTGCCCCGCCCGCCGCCGCCTGCGCTGGTACCCCGACGACGTGTGGCGCTACGTCCTGGCCTGCCAGTGGACCCGCATCGCCCAGGAGGAGAGCTTCCCCGGCCGCGCCGGCGAAGTCGGCGACGACCTCGGCTCGGTCCTGGCCACCGGCCGCATCGCCCGCGACCTGATGCGCCTGACCCTGCTCATGCGGCGCCGCTACCCGCCCTACACCAAGTGGCTCGGCAGCGCCTTCAACCGCCTGTCCGGCTCGGCCGAACTCGGCGACGCCCTCACCGGAGCCCTGCGCGAGACGACCTGGCAGGGCCGCGAACACCACCTGTCCACCGCCTACCGGCGCGTCGCCGCCCTCCACAACCGGCTGGCCCTCACCGCCCCCGTCGAACCCGGCACCCGCCCCTACCACGACCGGCCCTTCCAGGTCATCGGCGGCCACCGCTTCGCCCGCGCCCTCATGGACGCCGTCACCGACCCCGCCATCGCCCGCCTGGACCTCGTCGGCGCCGTCGACCAGGTCGCCGACAACACCGACGCCCTCACCCACCCCCGAAGAGCCCGCAACCTCGCCGCGGCGGCCCGCTGACCGGGGGCGGCGAACCCGTCCGACCGGCGCCACCGGCACGCCGGCGAAGTCACCGCCAACCGCCCGGCGCCCGCAACCTGACCGCGCCCCGCCCGCCGAACGGGGCTCCGGCACTCTCAGACCAGGCCAACCGGCCACGCCGACGCCAGCCGCCACTGTCCGCAGAGCCCGCAGCCGCCCGCTGAACGGGACTCTGACACTCGCAGACGCAGACGCAGACCAGGCAACCGCCCCGCCCCGACGCCGGCCGTCACCCTCCGCAGAGCCCGTTACCTGGCCGCAGCCGCCCGCCGAACCGGGCTCCGCCTCACAGGCCGGCCTCAGACCAGGGCCACCGGCCGCACCGACGCCAGCGCGGGCAGCAGCGCCGGCAGGTCGGCGAGGGTGCGGATCGTCGGGACGCCCGCCGGGGGAGGAGCCGACCCGTAGCGGTCGAGCCACACGCCGTGCATGCCCGCCCGCGTCGGCCCGATCGCGTCGAGGTGCAGGTTGTCGCCCACCAGCACCACCTCGGACGGGTCCAGGCCCAGCTTCGAGGCGGCCGCCGTGTACACCTCGGCCGACGGCTTGAAGTTGCCGCCCAGCGCGTCGGGGGTCAGCACCGGGTCGAGCCGGTCGAGCAGCCCCAGCCGCCGCAGCTTCGCCTCCTGCTGCACCGGCTGGCCGTTGGTCAGCACCCCCAGCGTCAGCCCCGTGCCCGACAGGCGCCCGACGAGGGGAGCGGCGTCGGGGAAGGCCGTCCACGCCTGCTCGTACAGGTCGAGGAACTCCGCGTAGGCCCCGTCGAGGTTCACCGGGACCCGCACGCCCATCCGCCGGCAGTAGTCGCGCAGCCGCCGGCGCCGCTGCTCGCCGAAGGAGCACTCGCCCCGATGCCAGGCCGGGAGGTGGACGTCCTCCAGCCGCAGCCACAGGCCCGGCCCCTCGGCCAGCAGCGGATGGAACGGGGACCGTTCGGCCGTCCACGCCGTCACCGCGTGCGCCACCGCCGCACGATGATCGAACAGCGTCTCGTCCAGGTCGAAGAGAATGGCCCTGATCATGCCGCCCATCCTCCGGAACCCCTATTACAACGGCGTTTCCACGAAGTGAAAGGGGAAACCGGGCTTACCCACAACCAGTCACGCCCATCATGACAAAGATCACAGGCGTGCGCGGCCAAAACCACAAACAATGGGATAAACCCGGTCCGACCTCTCGCCGCCCACAAAAGGCGGGGGAATGCGCTCCTACCGGGCGGCCGCGGCGTTGGCCGCGATCGAGTCACGGATATACGCCGCCAGCCCCTCGGCCACCCCCTCGTAATTGCGGGCGAACCGCTCGTCGGCCACGTACATCTCCCCGAGACCCACATGGATCTCATACGTGCACTCGTAGAACCACCGGCCGATGTGCTCCCGATGCCGCTCCGCCACCGCCGTCACCTCGGCCGAACCAGCAGGCGCCCCCCGGACGAACAGGGCATGCCACGCCTCCACCAGCCCCCCGGCCTCCGCCTTGATCGCCTCCCAGTCGGCCTTGGAGTACGACGACGTCCGCCGCCGGCTCTCCACCCACGCCGACGTGCCACCCCACCGGCTCTCCGCCTCCTCGGCGTGATCCTCCGGCCGGAACTCCCCGAACACCTCGTAACGCTCCTCCGGCGTCAACGACACACCCATCCTCGCCGCCTCCATCGCGGTCTCCACGGACACCACCAGCGCCTCCAACCGGGCGATCCGCCGCCGCAGCAGCTCATGCTGACGCCGCAGATGCGTCGCGGCGTCCACCCCCGGATCATCGAGAATCGCGGTGATCTCCTCCAGGGGGAAACCCAGCTCCCGGTAGAACAGCACCTGCTGCAACCGGTCGAGATCCGGCTCGGCATACCGCCGGTAACCCGCCGCCGTCCGCTCACTCGGCGACAGCAGGCCGATCTCGTCGTAATGGTGCAACGTCCGCACCGTGACACCCGCGAACGCCGCCACCTGACCCACCGAATATCCCGCCACGCTTCCCCCTCCTTTCCTGACGCGACCCAGCCTGCGGCCTCCCGTAACGTGAGAGTCAAGCCCTATACGGCCCTCTACCGCCCGCCCTAGACACCCGTATCGTGCACAAGCGGATGCGCCCGCATCGCCGCCTCCAGCTCACCCGGCAACTCATCCCGGTACCGGCCCAGCGTGCTCAGATCACCATGACCCAGCACCCGCCGCACCGCGTCCATGTCGGTCCCGCCCGCCAGCAGATGCGTCGCCGTCGTATGCCGCAACCCGTGCGGCGTCACCGACCGCCGCCGCTCCGGATCGACCCGCGCCTGCACCCGGTCGATCACCCCCTGCACGTCACCCCGCGCCAGCCGCCGCCCCCGCCACGACAACAGCAACGCCTTCTCCTCACCCGTACGCACCTCCAGATAGGCCGCCAGCGCCACCGCCACCAGCCGGGGGAGCGGCACATCCCGCGTCTTGCCGCCCTTGCCGAAGATCCGCCAATAGCGCTCACCGTCGTTGGTGTAGAAATCCTCCACATTCGCCCGCACCAGCTCCGACACCCGCGGCCCCACCATCGTCAGCAGCAGCACGATCAGCGCGTCACGCACCTCCGTCCGCTGATCACGCCGCCCCCGCCCCTCATCACCGGCAGGGGAGGAGGCCGCCGCCCCGATCAGCCCCTGCGCCTGCTCCCGCGTCAACGCCCGCCGCTCGGCCCGCAACCCGCCCCGCTCCCGCGCCGTCACCGTCGCCGACGCCATCGGATTCAGCTGCACCCACCCCGCCAGCGCCGCATGCTTGAACAGCGCCGACACCGACCGCCGGAACCGCGCCTGCGACGCCGCGCTCTGCAACTCCCCGCCGTCGGAAGGAGTGCGCCGCCGCTCGTCGGGCTTGCGCGCGAACGCCAGCAGCACCGCGTCGACGTCGTCACCCGACAGATCGTCGAGCACCCCCGACAGACGGCACGCCACCGTCAGCCGCACGAACGTCTGCACATCACGGGCGTACACCTCGGCGGTCGCCCGCGACAGCCCGCCCGTCACCACCTTCGCGCGGACCAGCTCCACATAACGATCCGCCGCCTCTTCCACCGACAACCGATTCAGCTCCGCCGGACGCATGACCCCAGACCCTAACCCCCGCCACCGACAATCCCAGCTCAGTGGCATGATCGATAACATGACATATCCGGAACCGCGCTACCTGGGGGACACCGGGGAGATCAACGCCACCTACCTCCCGCACGGCGCCCCGCCCGACATCACCTACCAGAACGGCGGCAGCTGCACCTACCTCGCGACCGGCGCCACCACCGACGGCAAGTTCGGCCTCTACCGCTGGGACATGGGCGCCAAACCCAGCGGACCCGCCCCGCACTTCCACCGCAGCCTCACCGAATCGTTCTTCATCCTCACCGGCACCGTCCGCATCTACAACGGCCGCGAATGGATCACCACCGTCCCCGGCGACTTCGTCCACGTCCCAGAGGGCGGCATCCACGGATTCCGCAACGAGTCCGGCGAACCGGCCAGCCTGCTGCTGATCTTCTCGCCGGGAGCGCCCCGCGAGGGCTACTTCGAGGGCATCGCCGAATGGGCCGCCTCCGGACGCACCGACCAGGAGTTCTTCGTCAAACACGACACCTTCTGGGTCGACGAGAAGTAACGCTCAGAGGTAGTGACTCTGCTCCAGCACGGCGCGCTCCACATCCGACAGAAACACCCCCGCGGCATCGATCGCCGCGTGACAGGGCGCCCACTGCCCGGAGCGCCCCATGAGCACATCGGAAAGTCCGTGCACAGCGCGCTCCACGACATCGGACGGCCCGTCCACGGCGCGCTCCATCACAGGGGAGCGCGCCACGCCCGCCGCGTCCCGCAACAGCGCCCGCCCTCGGGCGTCACGCGCCCGCGCCGCCGCGGTTCGCGCTGGACTCGTCTCCAGGCCGATGAGCTCCTCGCGCTCCTCCAGCAGCGCGACCCGCGCCCTCTCCAGCAGGGGCAGCAGACCCTCCACCGCGACGGCGGTGATCGCCAGGCGCTGCACCACCCGCAGCCGCAACCGGTTCACCGCCAACGGCAGCGACAGGGCGAGCGCGCCGCCGAACAGGGGCAGCGCCGCCTCGATCGTGCCCACGGTGAGCAGGCGGACCCGCTCATCGGGCACGGCGGCCTGAAGCCGGAAGGCCTCGGCGCGCTCAGGGCCGACCAGTCGCCGCAGCTCGGCCAGCGCGGAAGCTTCGTCGTCCGGGCAGTGCACCAGATTCATCAGGACGTTCTCGCCGGCGTACCGGAGGGAACCGGGCCGGGCCGAGGCCGGATCGGTGGCCCCCTTGAGCCGGCCCATCACCACGCAGGCGTCGGCCCCGTCATGGCGCAGGAGCGTGAGACAGGCCGGGCCGAGGTCGTACCACAGCTGGAACGCCCGGTGCGGCGGCAGCGCGCGATCGGGGGCGTCGTAGAGGCGCAGCATCGTGTCGGCGTCCAGGCGGATCAGCTCGGCGGCGACCGGATCGAGCCCGGCCGAGCGGAAGGCGTCCAAAAGCCCGGGCAGCGCCTGGGTGACCAGCGCGTCGGGCGTCACGAGCGCATAGGTCCAGCTGGCCATGCCTTGACCCCAATCGGATACCAGACAGAATTCACCTTCTGTACGGTATAGGCATCTTTGCCCGTTTTAGGGGTTTTTCAGATGAGGCCGACGAACGCCTCGGCCTGTTCCTGGTTCATGCCGGTCTCGCCGCGCACCAGGAAGACCGCCTGCTCGGTCCGCCCGGCCTCCTTGAGCTCGCGGACCCGGTCGGCCAGGTCGGGGCCGGTCTGGAGGGCGCGTTCGGTGCTGGTGGGGAGGTAGCGGCCCGCGATGATCGATTCGGTGACGAATTTGGCGTCGCGGAGCCCGAGGCCGGTTTCCTGCCGGACGAGTTTGATCGCTTCCAGGGTGCGGCCTTCGGCGCCGAGGTCGCGGACGCGGTCGCGGATGGGTTCGGCGATCTGCGGGATGACGCCGGGTGCCCAGTAGGCGACTTGGGCGCGGGGTCGTCCGCCGGCGGCTCTGACGGCGAGGAGGATGATGCCGGCGATGATGCCGAGGAGGATCAGCAGGATGAGGAGTTCGGCGGGTCCGACGTTGCCCATGACGGCGATCTTACGGCTCCTTTGCCTGCTTGATAATGAACATTATGTCAAGTTGGCTGGTAGGGGTGAAAGGTTCAGCCCGTGCGGCGTGGCGTGCGGGCGCGGTTGCGCTGGTGGGTGCGGGTGCCGGGCCGGTCGTGAGCGGGTCTCGGGATTGACCGGTGCGGGTGGCGGGGTCGAACATCGCCGTTCGTCCGGCTTTCGGCGGGCATGACGTGTCGGCGGGATGGGTGGCGCCGGTGTTCGGGTGGTCGGTCGCGGCGGTGCCGGCTGCCTGTTCCGGGGTCGCCGGTGGTGACGGCCGCACGGGTTACGGCGGTGGCCCGTGCCTGGCTGTCCCCCGTCGCCTGCCGGTGCCGGGGCGTGGTGAGGGGCCCCTCTTTCCCGTGGTTGGGAGGGGGGCTCCTCCGCGTTTCGGTGCGGGTCCGCGAGCTCGGCCGGGCGCTGCGGGCTTCTCCGCGTTGGGGGTTTTCTCCGTTACGGCTCCCGCCTGGCCGGCGCCGGCCGCCGTGGTGAGTTCCGGTCCGGTGGGTGGCGGTGAGCGGGCGTTCGGGGGTTCCGCCGTCACGGGTTCATCCGTCGACGCCGCCCCTCCCCCGACGACCATGAGCCTGTTTGGGCCGCCCGCGCCTCGACCGTACTTTCCCGCTGGGAGGCGTCGGCGGTAAGGGCTTGTGGTCGACCACTGCTCCCTCTCCCCCGCTCCGGCGGCTTCGAGAGCCCGTCGCGCGTGTAGCCGACTCGTGACGGCGTGTACCGGAACGCCCGGTTGCCGTCGCCGACGGGGTGCGACCCACGGCGGCGGCCGGTGCCGGCCAGGCGGGAGCCGTAACGAGAAGGAAGGGGGTTTATGTCCCCTCCCCCGCGAGGTGGTAGTCGAGGGTGTAGTGGTGGCCGTCGTCGTTGATGATCTGGCCGGAGCCGGTGATGCCGGTCAGTTCCCCCGTGCCCGAGGTGGCGACGATCTCCCAGCGCATCCAGGGGGTGCCGTCCGCTCCCCCGCCGGCGCTGTGGGCCAGGACGAAGGTTCCTGTGCGGCCGTTGAGGGTGCCGTCGACGTGTTCGAGGCCGGTGTAGGCGGCGGGGCCGTCGGGGGTGGCGACGGTGAGGATCTCGGTGGTGGAGGTTCCGGTGAGGTCGCCGGTGAAGTGTTTGGTGAGGCGGTGGCGGGCGATGGTGGCGCCGGGGTGCTCGTCGGTGGCGAGGGTGTCCCAGCTGGTGATGTCGAAGGTGCCGGTCGCGTGCATGGGTTCATGGTGGCGGTGATTGCTGTCAGGTTCTGTCAGGTTGGAGCTGCCCGGGGGTAGGGATGTCCCGTCTGCAGGGAGAGGGAGGGAGTGGGGGCGTCGTGGCGGTGCGGTTGACGGTGTCGGCGGAGGCCGATGTGCCGGCGGAGCGGTTGTTCTCGGTGATGACGGACTGGCCGCGGCATCGGGAGTGGATGGTGCTGACCGATGCGCGGGTGACGGAGGGTGACGGGCGGGGGGTGGGGTCGCGGTTGTCGGCGTTCACGGGGGTGGGTCCGGTGGGGTTCACGGACACGATGGAGATCACGGCGTTCGCGGCGGGGTCGATGGTGGAGGTGCGGCACACCGGGGCGCTGGTGCGGGGCGGCGGGGTGTTCCGGGTGTCGCCGTTGCCGGGCGGGCGGAGCCGGGTGGAGTGGGTGGAGGATCTGGAGTTGCCGTTCGGGGCGGTCGGCCGGGTGGGGTGGGTGGTGGCGCGGCCGGTGATGGCGGCGGCGTTGAAGGTGTCGCTGGAGCGGTTGGCGCGGCTGGCGGCTAGGGGGTGAGGGCGTCGGCGGTGCGGGCGCGGACCTGGTGCTCCTGGGCGGGGTCGGTGTGGAGGGTGAGGGTGAGGCCGGTGCGGGCGGCGACGGCGAGGATGTCGAGGAGGGTGGCGTACTGCTCGGGGGGTTCGGCGCTGAGGAGGTCTTCGGCGTGGCGGACGACGAGGGTGGTGGTGCCGGCGCGGACGGCGTCGCCGAGGGAGTCGGCGAAGGCGTCCCAGTTGCGGCCGAAGTAGTCGGGGAAGCGCAGGACCCGCGCCGTCTCGTCGAAGAGGGCGGCGCGGGTGCGGCAGGCGCGTCCGTCGATGACCGCCGGGGCCGGGCCGGTGGTGAGGGTGAGCCAGGTCGGCAGGGGTCGGGCGGCGGTCATGGGCGGTCCTAGAGGCGGTAGAAGTTGGCGTAGTGGTCGGGGGTGTACCAGGTGGCGCCGGTGGCGCGGTTGACGACGATGCGGTAGGCGTCGCGGGCGGCGCCGCGGGTGCGGGGGTAGACGTCGTATTCGTAGTAGGTGGCGTTGGTGGGGAGCTGGCCTTCGCGGTTGTAGTGGCGGCCGCCGGTGTAGTTGTACTTGCCGCCGGTCCAGGCGTACCAGCCGGCGGTGGTCGGGTAGCCCTTGGATTTCCAGATGGTGTTGGCGCTGCGGGCGTCGGCGCAGCGGGTCTGGGTGCAGCTGCTGTAGACGGCGGCCTGGGCGGGGGCCGGGGCGGTGACGGCGATGAGGGAGACCAGGGTGGCCAGGATGAGGGTGAGCCGGGCCGGCCAGGCGAGGTGGGGGCGCTGCGGGGTGGGCACGGTGCCTCCGTGGGGTGCGGGATCGGTCACCCGGAATGATCACTTTCGGGTGTGGTCAAGTGCAATGTAAGACGATCAACGGGACGGTGAACAGTCAGGGGCGGTTTCGGCATGGTCGTGTCCTGGTGGTTCGGGTGGTCGTCCGGGGGTCGGTGGGTGGGCCGGTGATGGTGTGGCGGGCGGTTTGTCAGGGGCCGGGAAAAGGCGTTGCGGAATTGTCGGTGGCCGGGGCTAGGGTCGGGTCTCGTGGCTGAGGAACCGTTGATTGTCGCTCGTGGGCTGGTCAAACGCTTCGGGGAGTTCACGGCGGTCGACGGGATCGACGTGTCGGTGGAGCGCGGGGAGGCGTTCGGTTTCCTGGGGCCGAACGGGGCCGGGAAGTCCTCGACGATGCGGATGATCAGTTGTGTGTCGCCGCCGACGGCCGGTGAGCTGCGGATTCTGGGGATGGATCCGGTGCGTGACGGGGTGGCGATCCGGGGGCGGCTGGGGGTGTGCCCGCAGCTGGGCAATCTCGACACTGATCTGTCGGTGTTCGAGAATTTGACGACGTATGCGCGCTATTTCGGGTTGTCGCGGGCCGAGGCGCGGCGGCGGGCGACGGAGCTGCTGGAGTTCGTGCAGCTGGCCGATCGGGCCAAGGGGAAGGTCGAGCCGCTGTCGGGGGGCATGAAGCAGCGGCTGACGATCGCGCGGGCTTTGGTGAACGATCCGGAGATCGTGCTGCTCGACGAGCCGACGACGGGGCTCGATCCGCAGGCGCGGCATCTGCTGTGGGAGCGGCTTTATCAGCTGAAGCGGCAGGGGGTGACGCTGGTGCTGACGACGCATTACATGGATGAGGCCGAGCAGTTGTGCGATCGGCTGGTGGTGATGGACGGCGGGCGGATCGTCGCGGAGGGGTCGCCGCGGGAGCTGATCGATCGTTATTCGACGCCCGAGGTGGTGGAGTTGCGGTTCGCGGGCGGCGCCGAGGTGGCGGTGAAGCTCGACGGGGTGGGTGAGCGGGTCGACGCGCTGCCCGACCGGGTGCTGGTCTACGCGCGTGACGGTGACGCGGCGGTGGCCGAGGTGCACCGGCGGGGGTTGTCGCCGTCGAGTGTGCTGGTGCGGCGTTCGACGCTGGAGGATGTGTTCCTGCATCTCACGGGCCGGACGCTGGTGGACTGATGGCGCATTCGACGGTGGCGGTGCTGGAGCGGCATCTGACGCTCTACCGCCGGTTGTTCTGGGCGTCGGCGATGTCGTCGTTCCTGCTGCCGGTGCTGTTCCTGGTCTCGATCGGGCTGGGGGTGGGCGGTTATGTGGGCGACCTCGGCGGGGTGAGTTATCTGCAGTGGATCGTGCCGGGGGTGATGGCGGCCACGGCGTTCCAGATGGCGGTGGGTGAGACGACCTATCCGGTGCTGGGTGATTTCAAGTGGACGCGCGGCTATCACGCGATGCGGGCCACGCCGGTGCGGATCGGTGACATGGTGGCCGGTCAGGTGCTGTTCATGGTGGTGCGGGTGCTGCCGCAGACGGCGGTGTTCCTGGCCATTGTGGTGCTGTTCGGCGGGTTGCGGTCGTGGTGGTCGGTGGTGACGCCGCTGGTGTGCGCGGCGGTGGTGGTGGCCTCGGCGCTGCCGGTGATGGGGGTGTCGGCGCGGATCGACAACGACGGCTATTTCGCGCTGCTGTTCCGGTTCGTGATGATCCCGATGACGTTGTTCGCGGGGGTGTTCTTCCCGGTGGCGCAGCTGCCGCTGGTGGCGCAGTGGCTGGCGTGGGTGTCGCCGTTGTGGCATGGGGTGGAGTTGTGCCGGGCGGCGACGCTGGGGGTGGCGCCGCCGTGGCCGATCTGGGCGCATGCGCTGTGCCTGGTGGCGTGGACGGTGGCGGGTGGCTGGTTCGCGATGCGCGGGTTCGCCCGCCGGTTGGCGGTGTAGCGGCGATGATGACGGTGATGGCGGCCGGGCGGGCGCTGCGGCGGAATCTGCCGGGCGGGGTGTCGGCGGGCCGGGTGGGTGCGGTGCTGAACCGCAACGTGGGGGCGCTGCGGTCGGGGCCGGCCTATTGGCTGGTGCTGCTGTCGGGGTTCTTCGAGCCGCTGCTGTATCTGCTGTCGATCGGTGTGGGCGTGGGGGCGCTGGTGGGGACGGTGCCGGTCGGGGGGCGTCCGGTCGACTACGCGGTGTTCGTGGCGCCGGCGATGCTGGCGGTGTCGGCGATGTCGGGGGCGCTGGCCGAGACGACGTTCAACGTGTTCTTCAAGTTCAAGTACGCCAAGACGTATGACGCGGTGCTGGCCACGCCGGTGCGTCCGGTGGAGATCGCGCTGGGTGAGCTGATGTGGGCGCTGGTGCGCTGCCTGTTCTACACGGTGCTGTTCCTGGTCGTGATGGTGGTGCTGGGGCTGACGTCGGTCGGCGGGGCGCTGGCGGCGTTTCCGGCGACGGCGCTGGTGGGGGTGGCGTTCGGGGCGACGGGGATGGCGATCTCGACGTTCCTGCGCGGCTGGCAGGATTTCGACCTGCTGACGACGGGCCAGTTCACGCTGTTCCTGTTTTCGGGGACCTTCTCCCCCGTGCAGGACTATCCGGTGGTGTTCGAGGTGATCGTGACGCTGACGCCGCTCTATCACGCGGTGGAGCTGGTGCGGGGGCTGGCGGTCGGGCCGGTGGGGTGGACGCTGCTGGTGCACGCCGCCTATCTGGTGGTGATGGCGGTGGCCGGGTTGTGGGTGGCCGCGCGGCGGATCGGGAAGCTGTTGCTGGTCTAGAGTGGGTGGCCGTATGCGATCATCTGATTCCGGCCCTGCGGGGCGATTGGCGGCGTTCGGGAACCAGCTCGTCGAGGTGCACCTGGCGTTGCGCGACGAGCTCGACCGGCTGGCCGCGGGTGAGAGTCCGGGCCGTGACCTTCGAGCCCACTGTCTGGCGTTCTGCACGGCGCTGGAGCGCCACCACGTCGGTGAGGACACGCGCGGGTTTCCCGCGCTGGAAGCCGACTTCCCGGAGCTGGGGCCGACGCTGGAGCTGTTGCGCCGCGACCACGAGATGATCGGGGCGATCCTGTCCCGGCTGGCGGAGCTGGCCGGGCAGCCGGACGACGGGCGGCTGGCGGGTGAGGTGGCGGGGCTGGCGGCGATCGTGTCCTCGCACTTCGCCTACGAGGAGCGGACGATCGTGGCGGCGCTGAACCGGCTCGACCTGCCCGAGTGGCGGGCCGATCCCCCGGACTTCCTGCGTCTTCACGGCTGACGGGCCGGCTCGCGGGGCTGCTGTTCGGGGGTGGCGCGGCGGCGGCGCAGGACGTACCGGACGATTTCCACGACGGCCGTCACGGTCAGTGCGATGCCCAGGCCCAGCAGGAGGCCTTTGAAGGGGTTGTCCTCGAAGGCGGCGCCGCCGATGTAGCCGATCATGGCGGAGTAGACGGCCCAGGAGATGACGGCCAGGCCGTCGAAGAACGCGAAGCGGTGCAGGGAGTAGCGGACGACGCCGGTGGTCAGGGTGACGGCGGTGCGGCCGCCGGGGATGTAGCGGGCCACGACGAGCAGCAGGCCGCCGCGTTCCTCGAAGGCGGCGTGCGCCCAGCGGATGGCGGCGCGCTTCTGGAAGCGGGTGCCTCCGGCGCGGCCGATCTGGTAGGAGATGTTGTCCCCGATGAAGGCCCCCGTGGCGGCCGCGGCGATCACCAGGCCCAGGGCGGGGGCGTCGGCGGAGGCGGCGAAGACGCCGGCGGTGATGACGGCGGTTTCGCTGGGCACCACCGGGAAGAAGGCGTCGATCACCGAGATGGCCAGGATGGCGGCGTAGATCCACGGTGATGTCATCACGTCGTGCAGGAGGGTCATGATGGCATCGGTCATGGCAGCCGACCCTAGGGGATCTTGGGAGGGGGCCGCCCCCGGCGATGGTCGCCCGGGAGGGCTGACTTTCGGCAGGGGTGGGGTGCGACCTGGGGATGAGGGCGGGGGGTGGCGGCGCGGGGTAGCGTGCTGGGGTGCCCCGCCTGAGAGACCTGCCGTTGTGGCTGGTGTTGTGTGTTCCGGTGGTGTTCGCGCCGGTCAATCCGTATGACTGGCGGCCGCAGTCGGGGAACCTGCTGGTGGTGTCGGTGGCGGCCGGGTGCCTGGTGCTGGCGGGTGCGGTGGCGGTCGCGCGGGCGTGGCCGCTGGCGGCGCTGGTGGTGGTGCTGCTGCTGGGGCCGTGGGCGTCCAGTGAGGCGCTGGCGACGGTGCAGTTGTGGCCGATGAACCATTCGGCGAAGATCGGGCCGCTCAACGGGTTCACGCCGGCGGTGGTGACGCTGAGTTTCCTGGCCGGGATGCGGATGGAGCGGGCGCGGCCGGCGGTGTGGCTGTACGGGGTGGTCGTGGTGGTCGGCGGGGCGTGCGCGGCGGTCTCGACGCTGGGGCCGGCGCCGTCGCTGGAGCCGAATGTGTGGGTGTCGGGGCTGTCGGGGGTGCTGATCTGCAGTCTGCTGCCGTGGACGGCCGGGCGTAGCGTGCGGCACCGGCGGCAGGGGCGGCTGCGGGAGCGGCTGATGGTCGAGGAGCAGGCGCGGCTGCGGGAGCGGGCGCGGATCGCCCAGGACGTCCACGACTCCCTCGGGCACGAGCTGGCGTTGATCGCGTTGCGGGCGGGGGCGATGGAGATGGCCGCCGATCTGCCGGTCCGGCATCGGGAGGCGGCCGCGGGGTTGCGGGAGGCGGCCGGGGACGCGACCGAGCGGCTGCGGCGGGTGATCGGGATGCTGCGGGCGCAGGACGAACCGGCGACGCTGCTCCCCCACGCGCGGGCCGGCGGGATCGCCGACCTGGTCGCGCGGGCGCGGGCGTCGGGGATGACGGTGACTTTGGAGGGCGACGGGGCGGGCGGCGATCCGCTGGGGGCGGCCTACCGGGTCGTCCAGGAGGGGCTGACGAACGCGGCCAAGCACGCGCCGGGCGCGCCGGTCGTGGTGACGCTGAGCAGGCGGGAGGGGCGGATGACGGTGACGGTGCGCAACGACGCCGGGCCGGGCGCGGAGGCGCCCCGGCCGGGGACGGGCCTGGTCGGGCTGTCGGAGCGGGTGCGGCTGGCGGGCGGGACGTTCGCGGCGCGGGTGGAGGACGGCATGTTCGAGATCAGCGCCGGCATCCCCGACGAGGCCCCGGCATGACCCACGGCATGACCCACGGCATGACCCACGGCATGACCCACGGCATGATCCCCGGATTGATCAAGGTGGTGCTGGCCGACGACGAGATGCTGATCCGGGCCGGGGTGCGGGCGATCCTGGACGCCGACCCGGGCATCGACGTGGTCGCCGAGGCCGGTGACGGGCGCGAGGCGGTGGAGCGGACGCTGTCGCACCGGCCTGATGTGGTCGTGATGGACATCCGGATGCCGGTCCTGGACGGCCTGGCCGCCGCCGCCGAGATCCGCCGCGCCAGCCCGGCGACGGGGGTGGTGATGCTGACGACGTTCGGTGAGGACGAGTACATCGCGCGGGCGCTGAAGGTGGGCGCGGGCGGGTTCCTGCTGAAGTCGGGTGACCCGCGTGAGCTGCTGGCCGGGATTCACGCCGTGGCGGGCGGGGCGGCGTATCTGTCGCCGAAGGTGGCCGCGCGGGTGATCGCCGAGCTGAACAACCGCGACTCGGGGCGGGCGGCGGCGGCGCGGGGGCGGGTGGCGGCGCTGACGCCGCGCGAGCGTGAGGTGCTGGAGCTGGTGGGGGCCGGGCTGTCGAACCAGGCGATCGCCCGGTCGCTGCGGCTGACGGAGGGGACGGTGAAGACGTATGTGAGCGCTATTTTGACCCGGCTGGGGGTGGCCAACCGGGTCCAGGCGGCGATCGTGGCCTACGAGGCGGGGGCGGTCACCTTCGAGGGGTGAGCGGTCAGGTCGACAGGCTGAAGGGGGTCACGGCGGCGACGGCGGCGACCGGGAGCGGGCCGTAGATGTGCGGGAACTCCTCGGCCGTCCCTTCGGGGCTCTCCATCACGACGGGGACGCTCAGCTGGGTGTCGTCGATGTGCAGCAGGAGCAGCGGCTCGGTGACGTCGGCGTAGAAGCGGGTCGCGACGGCGCGGGCTTGGGGCAGGTCGCGGGAGGCGTGGATGAAGCCCTCCTGCTCCAGGGTGCGTCCCAGGGTGGAGATGCGGTACTCCCCGTCCTTCTGGGCGTGCGCCCAGTCCGAGGCCAGCGCGAGATGAAAGATCACTCTTCGAGCCTATGTCAGTGGGAGCCGGACAGGTTGAGCAGGACCACCCCGCCGATGATGAGCGCGATGCCGCCGGCTTTGACGAGTGTCATCGTCTCCCCCAGGAACAGCGCGCCGATGGAGGCGATCACGGCGGTGCCGACCCCGGCCCACACGGCGTAGGCGACTCCGACGGGCATCTGCAGCTTCAGGGCCCGTGACAGCAGCGCGAAGGAGGCCACGTAGCCGACCACGACGACGACCGACCAGAGTCGGTGGGAGAAGCCGTTGCTCAGTTTCAGCGCGGTGGTGGCGAGCACCTCGGACACGATGGCTCCCGCCAGGAAAATCCACGCCACAGCTGTTCCTTTCGAGTTATTTGCACCTTTTGTGACACGCTATCGGTGCGCGCGTTCGACTGGCGAGAAGGGTCGAATGCGTGTTCTACTGGTCGTCATGCGTTGGGACGCACCCACCCTGCACGAGCCGGGGCCCGCGCGCCCCCGGGTCGAGCGGCAGGCGATCACCCGCGAGTTCGGCGACATCACCTGCTACGAGGTGAGCGCCCGCACCGCCGTCGAGGCCGTCCCGGCCGCGGCCGAGCTCCCCTACGCGTGGGCCGTCAGCCCCTACCGAGGCTGCCGGACCGGCTGCCGCTACTGCGCCGCCCGCAAGGGCCACCGTTACCTGGGCCTGGACACCGGCGACGACTTCGACACCAAGATCGTGGTGAAGACCGATCTGGCCGACCGGCTGCGCCGCGAGCTGGCCGCCCCCAAATGGCGGGGCGAGCCGGTCGCGCTCGGCCTCAACGGCGACTGCTACCAGGGCGCCGAAGAGGTCTACCGGCTCATGCCGAAGATCATCAAGGCGCTGGCCGACGCCGGCAACCCGTTCACCGTGCTGACCAAGAGCCCGCTCATCCTGCGCGACCTGCCCCTGTTACGCGAGGCGGCCAAGGTCACCCGCGTGTCGGTCGCGGTGTCGGTCGGCTTCGTCGACGACCGCCTGCGGCGCGGCCTGGAACCCGGCGCGGTCTCCCCGCAGCGCCGCCTGGAGATCTGCGCGGCCCTCAACGAGGCGGGCATCCCGTGCGGGGTGCTGATGGCGCCCATCCTGCCGCTGATCACCGACTCTCCCGACAGCCTGCAGGCGACCGTCCGCCGCGCCGCCGAAGCCGGCGCGGTCAGCCTGGTCCCGGGCGTGCTGCGGCTGCCGCCGGGCGCCCGCGACCCGTTCCTGGCGTGGCTGGCGCGCGACCATCCGGGGCTGGTGCCGCGCTATGAGGACCTCTACGGCGCCGGCCCGCTGACCCCGCCCGACTACCGCTCCCGCATCGCCGCCCAGGTCGAGTCGCTGGCCGCCGCCTACGGCATCGGCAAGACGTCCCGGCAGTGGAAACGCCGCCGCTCCCCCGACCGGCAGCTCACCCTGGTTTAGTGACGGGCGGGCACCAGCGACCCCGCGCGGGCCCGCGGGCCGGCTTGAGCCGGGCACCCGGATGGTCGAGGCCGTGGCGCCCGCCACGCGGTAAATCGATGGTCGGCGGCCCCCGCGCCCCGCTACCGTCGCCCCCATGTCCGCGCCCTTCTCCGCCGCCGATCTGGCCGCCTTCACCCGCGACGGCTTCGTGAAACTGCCCGCGATCGTCCCCCGGCAGGTCGCCGACGCCGCCCGCGACATCCTGTGGCGGCAGATCGGCCTGTCCCCCGACGACCCGTCGGGCTGGACCCAGACGGTCGTGTGGACCGCCGACCCGGCCGGCTTCGGCCCGTTCGGCCAGATGATCGGCTCCCCCCGCCTGGCCGCGGGCCTGGACCAGATCGCCGGCGAGGGCCGCTGGGGCAGACGGACCACCCTGGGCAACATCCCCGTCCGCTTCCCCCGGCTCCCCGACGCGGGCGACACCGGCTGGCACATCGACCTCAACGCCGCCCCCGACTGGTCGAAGATCGCCGTCCGGTCGCGCAGCCTGCTGCTGCTCACCCTGTTCTCCGAGGTCGGCCCCGACGACGCCCCCACCCGCATCCGCGCCGGCTCCCAGCGCGACACCGCCGCCCTGCTCGGCGACGACGAGGTCGACCTGATGGCCTACGGCCCCCGCCTCGACGAGGTCAGCCGCCACCGCCCGGTGACTTATGCGACGGGCGAGCCGGGCGACGTCTACATCTGCCACCCGCTCCTGGTCCACGCCGCCCAGACCCACCAGGGCACCCGCCCCCGCTTCATGTCCCAGCTCCCGATCACCCTCGACCCCCACCTCGACCCGGCCGAGGACACCCCGCTGGGCGCCGCCCTGCGCTGACCTCCTCTGCTCCGTTACGGCTCCGCCCACCCTGGCACCGCCCGCCGCCCGGCACGAGCCCCGCATCCGGCGCCCACCGGCCGCGCCCCGTCGCGCCGCGACGACGCCGGGTGGGGCCACAGGGGCCGGAACCGGCCGTCTTCACCGCCCTTCTGCCGCCTCACGCGGCGAAACTCCACGCCGGTGGATGCGGGTGAAGGCCTGGCCGATGGGTGTCAGCCCGACCCGGAAGAGGGCTCCCGCCGGTGCGCCGCCTCGCGCAGCACGGCCGCCACCCGGTGCCTGCCGCCGTGTTCGGCCCAGCCGAGCGCGGTCGCCTGAAACCGGGTGTCGGTGGTCGCCGGATCGGCCCCCAGCTCGATCAGCGCCCTCACCGTGTCGACGTCGTCGTTCCACGCCGCGTCGTGCAGCGGAGTCGAGCCCTGCCGATGGTCGACGTCGAACCCCAGCCCGGCCAGCAGCCGCACCGCCTCCGTCTTGCCCAGCCCGGCGGCCCGGTTGATCAGCCCCGGGAAGGCGGCCAGCGCCCGCGCCAGGACCTCCGGCCCGAACGCGGCCACGGCGGCGGCGTCGGCGCGCATGCAGGCGGCGACGAACGCGTCCAGCTCCGGAAGGTCGGCCGAGGCGCCGGCGGCGGCGAGCACCTCCGCGACCTCGGTGTGCCCGTTGAGCAGCGCCAGCTCATAGGGGGTGCGCCCGCCGTAGGCGGGATGCTCGCCCCGCCCGTCGACCTCGGCGCCGTGCGCGAGCAGCAGCCGGGCCCGTCGCGGCCCGCCCCGCAGCGCGGCCGTGGCCAGCTCCTCCCGCATCAGCTGCCGCGGCGACTGGATCGTCGGGCCCAGCCGCCGATGCCACGGCCCGCCCGTCCCGGTGCCCAGGCCGAACTCCAGCAGCACCTCCAGATGGGAGACGTCGTCGGAGAAGGAGCCGCCGAGCCCCCGGTTGTAGAGGGTCTGGCTGTCGTTGGGGTCGGCCCCGGCCTCCAGCAGCAGCCGGGCCAGCGCCGGGCCGTGCGGATGCGCCGGCTGGTCGCCCTCGCCGCCGCCGAACACCCCGGTCAGCGCGGTGAACGGCGAGGTCAGCCCCTCCCACAGGAAGCCGGCGTTCGGGTCGGCGCCGCAGCGGAGCAGCAGCCGCGCCGCCGCCACGGGGTCACCCGGGGCCGTGAGGCGGGCGTAGGCCAGATAGAGCAGCGGCTCCCAGCCGAACGGCCCGCCCTGCGCCCGCGCGAGCCCCGGGTCGGCGGCCAGCGCATCGGCCAGCGCATCGGTCAGGGCGCCGGCGGAGCCGGTCGCCGCCATGGTGAACACGTTCGCGGTGGCCAGGTCCGGATGGCGGGCCAGCAGGCGGTCGGCCTCCCCGGTCCGGCCCGGATAGTCCGCGCCGTAGGTGAGACAGGCCAGCCGCAGGAACTCGGCCGGCAGGTCGTCGGCGGGTTCGACCAGGTGCGGCGACCGGGAGTGGCGGGCGACGGTGTCGAGGTGGGCCTTCAGGCGGGGCCAGCTCGCGAAGCCGTACATGCGGGCGATGACCAGCTGCGCGTCCGACAGGGTGAGGGTCTGCGGCGGCCGGGGATGGAACTCGGCGACCAGCGCCGCCGAATCCCGCCGCAGCAGCGTCTTGGCCTGCTTGCGCAGCCACTCGATGCTGGGGTTGTCGGGCAGACGACGTACAGGCATCACAACCTCGTTTCCGTCTGGCCTGGCATCCGCATGATCAGGCCGGAAAAGAGGTCGGGCCGTGCCGGTGGTGGAGCATCAGGTGGGCTCGGCCCTTCCCGCGGATCGGTCGCGCCCTGAGCGCGCCCCCAGGGTACGCCAGCGGACGATATGGCTGGAAGCTGATCTACGCAAAGAGCCCGCTTTCGCCTGGCGGAGCCCACCCTCGCCCCGCTCACTGCGGCATGCGTGGCTGAGCGAGCGGACCCGGCAGATCCACGCAGCCTCCCGCGGCACCTACGGGTCGCGGCGCGTTTACGCCGAGCTCAAGCTGGGCGGCGGCCTGATCGTCGCCTACCACACAGTCGAGATGCTGATGCAGCGTGAGGGCATCCGTGGCCTGCCCGGCAACCCGCGAGGGCGCCGGCCGGTCCAGCAGGTCCCCACCGCGGCCGACATGGTCGACCGGGACTTCCACCGGGACGCACCCAACATGTTGTGGGTCACCGACATCACCGAACACCCCACTCGCGAAGGCAAGGTCTATTGCTGCGTCGTCCTGGACGTCTACTCCCGCCGGGTCGTGGTGGTCCATCGACTCCACCCAGACCTCGGCACTGGTCACTGGGCTTGATCCGGTTTGACGGACATCTGAGATCAGGGGTTCGTCCCCGGAAGGATGTCCATCATGGAGAGCATGGGGAAGAAGAAGCGTCCTCGCCGCTCGTTCACGCCGGAGTTCAAGGCCGAGATCGTCGAGCTGTGCCAGCGCGGTGACCGTTCGATCGGTCAGGTGGCCAAGGACTTCGGCCTGACCGAGACCGCGGTGCGGAGCTGGGTCCGCCAGGCCGAGGTCGACGCCGGGGCATGTGACGGGCTGACCAGCGACGAGCGTGAGGAGCTGGCCGCGTTGCGGTGGGAGAACCGCCGGCTGCGCGAGGACGTCGACATCCTCAAGCGAGCCACCGCTTTCTTCGCGAAGGAGACCCGGTGAACGTGGACCCGTTCATCGAGGCGGAGAAGCGCGGCGGTCACACCGTCAAACGGGCGTGTGAGCTGCTGGAGGTCTCCCGAGCCGCCTTCTACGCACGCCGCAACGCTCATCGCGGCCCTCGCGCCGTCCGTGATGAGGAACTGGGAGAGCGCATCGGCGGTCTCCACCGCGATTCGCGTGGCACCTACGGCGCCCCGCGTATCCACGCGGCTTTGCGGCGGGAGGGTGAGCGATGCGGCCGGCGCCGGGTCGCCCGCCTGATGCGCGTGCTGGGATTACAGGGCAGGCACCGGCGCCGCCGGCCGATCACCACGATCCCCGCCCCGGACACCGGTGGCAGGCCCGATCTGATCGGCCGGGACTTCCAGCCCGGTCCTGGCGGGATCGACACCCGCTGGTGCGGCGACATCACCTACATCGCCACTGATGAGGGCTGGTTGTATCTGGCCACGGTCATCGACATCGCCTCCCGGCGGGTGGTCGGCTGGGCCACCGCCGACCATCTGCGCACCGAACTCGTCGCTGACGCCCTGCGGCAGGCGTGGCACACCCGCCGTCCCGCGACGCCGGTGATCTTTCACTCCGATCGCGGCTGCCAATACACCAGTGCCGCCTACGCTCAGCTGGCACAGCGGCTCGGTGTCCGGCTGTCGGTCGGCCGCAGGGGTCAGTGCTGGGACAACGCGCTGGCCGAGTCGTTCTTCGCCACGATCAAGAGCGAACTGCTGGAGGAACATCGCTGGCCCACCAGGGCCGCCGCGCGCAGCGCGATCTTCGAGTTCATCGAGAGCTGGTACAACCTGCACCGCCTGCACAGCAGTCTTGGCTACCGAAGTCCCGCCGAGTTCGAGGCCGCAGCCACGGCCTGACCACCACACCAGCGGTGTCCGTCAAAGCGGAACAAGCTCACACCAACACGCTCGGGATGGCCATCCACAACCGTAGCCCGCAGCCGCGCGGGCTGATCCACTCCGATCACGGGACGCAGTTCACCTCATGGGCGTTCACCCGCCGCGCCCGCGAATCCGGGCTCGTCCCCTCCATGGGGTCCATCGGCGACTGCTTCGACAACGCCGTCATCGAGTCCTTCTGGGGCCGCATGCAGGTCGAGCTCCTCAACCGGCAACGATGGAGAACCCGCATCGAACTCGCCAACGCGATCTTCGACTACCTCGAAATCTTCCACAATCGGCAACGCCGCCACAGCGCCCTTGGCATGCACACACCGGTCGAATACCAGATGCTCTACCCAACCCGCCAACCGGCCTAGAGTCTGGCAATCCGGCTCCACCCAACACAGGGAACATCGGAGTCTCCACCGATCCCGGACCGCTTCACTCCCTGGACGGGCCTCGCTTAGCTCGGGCCGCGCTCGCTTCGCTCGACTCACTTTCAGGCTCGGACACGCCGCTCCCAGTGAATCGTCGGCTGGAGGACTGATCAGGCCGTCTCGTCGGTCACCTGCCACGGGGTTGCCCGTGGCAGGTGACGGCATCTCCGCTGGGTGAACTTCGCCCGGCCGCGCTCACGTCGATCCCACCCAGAGGCTGTGGGGCGCCGGAGGCGTTGATCGGCTACGAGGTCGCTGGAGCAGCTCGGCTTCTCCGTGGAGGCCGAACGCCTTACCGGCTCCTTAGGCGCGCCTGGGTGATCAGCGCTTCGGCCGGGGCGGACCAGGTGCGCCTACAGCCCGTGCTTGCTCCACAGGAACAGTGTTGC
The DNA here is from genome assembly GCF_005233835.1 of Herbidospora galbida. Taxonomy (GTDB): domain Bacteria; phylum Actinomycetota; class Actinomycetes; order Streptosporangiales; family Streptosporangiaceae; genus Herbidospora; species Herbidospora galbida. Next base: position 26,497 of record NZ_SZQA01000001.1, read on the forward strand.
GCCGTTACTTCTCACGGACTGCCACTCGCTCGGCGTCAGACCGGCTTTGACGTCCGTCAAGATCCGTGTGATGTTGGCTTTGGTGAGGTATGCGGCCGCCATCGCGTGAACCTTGTTGGCGCATGTGGACTGCGTGCTTCCGTTCTTTTTCATCGTGAGAACGGTCTGGCTCATGCTTTTGTAATACGGCTCGAACTTGCTGAGAAGGATCGCGTTGACCTTTGTCAGCGGAGCCCCGGCGGCCGCGCCCGCCAGCTTCACCAGGACCAGCCTTTGAGCTGTGGTGAGATCGGTCAAGGTGATGAGAGTGGCGGAGGAATCCTTGAGCGACTTGTTGGCGTAGATGTCCGCCGCCAGTCTGTCCAGCATTCTGGACAGCTGCTGATCGGTGAAGAATGTCGTCAGCAGCGATGTGGTGTTGTCTATGGCCGTCTGCTTGGACGTGACGGTCTGCGACCCCTGTAACGAGGCCGCTTGGGCTGACATCGATGCGTGAACAGCCGGGGACGAGGAAGCCGCGTTCACCGGTGAGGTGTTCGCGACGAAGGCCGTCACCGTGAGGGCGGCGACCAGAAGAGAGGTTCGTGGCACCGGCGTCACGGTACTCATGTCTTCGGTGCCCGTCCACGCGACGTCGCAGGGCTGGGGCGAGCAGGCCGTCGAACGGCTTCGAGAATCAGCCGCGACGCGGACCCCTTTCCCTTGTCAGCGGGGGTGTCGCCGATGCCAGCCGTCTCGACGTGCTCGACCCGGACGGCGGGCCACGCCCGCGAGACCCGCAGCTTCCAGGCCGCGAACGCCTTGGCCTGGGCGTAGCCGTCGCCCGACAGGGCCCGCGGTCGACAGGGCCCGCGGTCGACAGGGCCCGCGGTCGACAGGGCCCGCGGTCGACAGGGCCCTTGGTCTTGAACTCCTGCACCAGCTCGCGCAGCGTCTGCTCACCGCCCCGCACCGCAGGGAACACCACCCGGCGCACCGTCTCATCCGGGGCCGCGAGCGCGGCGTCGGCGACGGCGAACAGGATGTTTGGCGGCCGCGGAGATCCATCTACGTAATAATGATCCCCTTCGCGCGGCCCGCCTTTTCGAACGCGCCGCCGAGCAGACCACCTCGACGTGACAGACACCGGTCGACGGTTCGGACGGACCAACCACGTTCGTGGTTATGAAGGGCTCGCGACGCACATCAGGGCGGTGAGCTGAGGGCCCGCCGGAGCCGGTGATTCTGGGCCAGGAAAGGTCCGTCTCCCCCAGAGTGGGGTGATGCGCCCCGCCCTCCAATCCGGCGACATCATGAGGCGGTTGCCCACATCGGCTGCCCGATGATGCCCCGCGAGGCGTTCGTGCGTCCCTCTCGGCGGTCGGGACAGCCTCACCTCGCGGCTACGAAACCGCCAGGTCGAGTTCGCGCGGGTCGTGGGCGCTGAACACCCGTACCTCCGCCGGAAGCTCCCGCAGCCGCGCCAGGTTCTCCAGCCGCTCCCGGTGATCGGTCGCGATCATGCGCTGCGTCAGCGCCAGCGTCCGGGGGCAGTGCGGCGGCGAGGCGACCTCCCCGTGGAACCAGTACGCGTCCCCCGCGTGCAGCAGCCACCCCGACCCGGTGTCGACCGCCACCCCCGAATGGCCCCGCGAATGCCCCGCCAGCGGCACCAGCGCCAGGTCGGGCAGGCCGCACAGCGGCCGGATCGCCGACAGGCCGAACAGCGTCTCCCCGCCGCGGTCGTCGTAGGTCATCCAGTCGACCCCGTGCGCCCACTGCTTGGCGCGGTAACGCCCCTTGTCGGCGGAAGTAGCGGGCCGGGTCGCCGCCGCGTGCTCGCGGGCGTGCAGGTGGACGCGGGCCCAGGGGAAGTCGCGCAGGCCGCCCGCGTGGTCGGCGTCCAGGTGGGTCACCACGATGTCGCGCACGTCGCGCGGGTCGTAGCCCAGCGCGGTCACCTGGGCGTGGGCCGCCTCGGCGTCCGACAGGACCGGGCGGATCAGGGGGCGGTAGTAGCCGGGCAGCGCGCCGAAGGCCGCCTCTCCGATGCCGAAGCCCGTGTCGACCAGGCACAGGCCGCGGGGGGTTTCCAGGAGCAGGCAGTGGCAGACGATGGGGAAGCCGCCCGGCGGGCGCATCGTGCCGCAGTTGAGGTGGTGGACCTTCACCGCCCCATAGTGGCGGCCAAGGGTAACGTTGGGGTCATGTTTGCGCGTAAGCCCCTCGAAGAGCGGATCGCCGACCGTGTCGCCAAACGGCCTCCGCTGAAAGAGGGCCGGCACTTCGAGCACCGGCCCGCCTTCATCGTCTTCTGCGTCGTGGTGGGGGTCGTCGTCCTCAAGTTCGCGGGGGCGCTGCTGATCATGCAGCTCGGGGTGCGCTAGGCCTCCCCTCACGCCTCCCGTCACGCCTCCAGGGCGCTGCCCTTCTTCCACTTGGCGAACGACATCTGCCAGAAGCCCCAGCCGTTGTTCCACTCCAGCTCGCGGTCGGTGCCGACGATGTCGACGACGTCGCCGCGCTGGAAGTTGTCGTAGTACCACTTGGCCTGCGTCGGGCCGGCGTTGATGCAGCCGTGGCTGACGTTGGCGCGGCCCTGCGAGCCGACCGACCAGGGGGCCGAGTGGACGTACTCGCCCGAGTTGGAGATCCGCACGGCGTGGTTGACGATCTCCTTGTAGTAGCCGGGATCGCCCTCCTTCTTGCCGGGGGAGATCATGATCTCGGGGTTGTGCTTGGACATCGTCAGGTGGACGCCGCTGGTGGTGGTGTACTCGCGGGTGTCGCCCTTGCCGGCGCTGATCGGCATCCGCTGCTTCACCTTGCCGTCGACGCGGACGACCATCTGGTGGGTGCGGGTGTCGACCTTGCTGATCTGCGCGGCGCCGATCTTGATGGTCTGCCGGAACGACTTGGTGCCCCACATGTCGCCCGCGCCGCGCACGCCCGCCAGGTCGGCGGTGAAGACGACCTTCTGGTGGGCCTGCCAGTACTTGGCGGTGCGGTAGATGACCAGGCGGTCGGAGATCCAGCGCCAGGCGCCGGTGGCCTTCTTCTCGGCCTCCACGTGCAGCGCGGCCTCGACGGCGGCCTTGTTGGTGACGTCGTTGTTGAACGTCACCATGATCGGCATGCCGACGCCGACGGTCTCGCCCTTGATGCCGGGGGTGATGTCGATGACCTGCAGTTCCCGCTTGGGCTTCAGCGTGGTGAACTCGCTGGTGAGCGCGGCGGGGCCGCCCGCGCCGGTGGCCTTGGCCGACACCGTGTAGGTGGTGGAGGGCTTCAGCGGCTTGCTGGAGGTCCATTTGGTGCGGGTGGCGTCGAACTCGCCCTCGACCGGCTGGCCCTGCGACTGGACGGTCACCTCGTCGAGTGCGCCGCCCGCGGCGGTCACCACGACGTTCTTGTCGGGGCGGACCTTCTGGGCGCCTTCGGCGGGGGACACCTTGATGGCGGGCGCGGCCACGGCCGGCTTGTCGCCGCCTGTCACGTTCCCGCCGCCGCCGGGCGCCGGCGTCGTCCCCCCCGAGCATGCCGTGAGGACCGCCGTCATCACGACGGCGGCCGTGACGTAAGGCAGTCTCCGGCGTGTCTTGCTGTTCACAACTACTCCCCCACAGTGGCAAAGCGCATCTAAAACCCTATTAGGGCTTACCTGGCTTGTGAGCCACTTTCACCTGACTTGACTCACAATTCGGTAGCGATGCCACTTGAGACGTCTGACGATCTAGTAAGGTTCACCGTCGGATCAGCCGATGTCAGATCGTGTCAGATCAGCCGGTGCGTCAGCCCGGTGTGGCGGCGTCCGGCGCCCTTCACCCTGACCGCCTGGCCGAGAGCCCTGCGGGAGCCCACCACGACGACCAGGCGTTTGGCCCGGGTGATCGCCGTGTAGAGCAGGTTCCGCTGCAGCATCATCCATGCGGAAGTCGCCAACGGAATCACCACCGCCGGATATTCCGACCCTTGTGATCGGTGGATGGACACCGCGTAGGCGTGGGCGAGTTCGTCCAGTTCGTCGAAGGCGTAGTCGACGCTCTCGTCCTCGTCGGTGGAAACGGTCAGTTTGTGGTCGTCGGGCGTGATCGCGGTCACCACGCCGACCGTCCCGTTGAACACCCCGGCGGCGCCTTTGTCATAGTTGTTGCGCAACTGGGTGACTTTGTCGCCGACGCGGAAGACCCGGCCGCCGTACCGGCGTTCGGGCATGCCCTCCCGGTAGGGCGTGAGCGCCTCCTGCAGCGCGCCGTTCAGCGCGCCCGCCCCGGCCGCCCCCCTGTGCATGGGGGCCAGGACCTGCACGTCGCGGCGCGGGTTGAGGCCGAACTTGGCCGGGATGCGCCGGGCGACCACGTCCACGGTCAGCGCGGCGATCTCGTCGGGGTCATCGGCCGGGAAGAGGAAGAAGTCGGGGAACTCCCGCACCAGCGGCAGCTGACCGGCGTTGACGCGGTGGGCGTTGACGACCACGCCCGACTGCTGGGCCTGGCGGAAGATCTGGGTCAGCCGCACCCGCGGCACGTCGGGGGCGGCCAGCAGGTCGCGCAGCACCTCCCCGGCGCCGACCGAGGGCAGCTGGTCGACGTCGCCCACGAACAACAGGTGCGCGCCCGGCGCGACCGCCTTGGCCAGCTTGTTGGCCAGCAGCAGGTCGAGCATCGAGGCCTCGTCGACGACCACCAGGTCGGCGTCGAGCGGGTTGTCGCGGTCGAAGGTCGGCTCGCCGCCGGGCCGCAGCTGCAGCAGGCGGTGGACGGTGGTCGCCTCGTGCCCGGTCAGCTCCGACAGCCGTTTGGCGGCCCGGCCCGTCGGGGCGGCCAGGATCACCTTGGCGCGCTTGGCGCGGGCCAGCGTGACCACCGACCGGACGGTGAAGCTCTTGCCGCAGCCGGGCCCGCCGGTCAGCACCGCGACCTTCTCGGTCAGCGCCAGCCGGACCGCCTGGTCCTGCTCCTTGGCCAGGTCGGCGCCGGTCTGCGTCTTCAGCCACGCCAGCGCCTGGGGCCAGTCGACGTCGGCGAAGGCGCGCAGCCGGTCGCGGGAGGAGTGCAGCAGCCCCAGCACCGTGCCGGCCAGCGAGCGTTCGGCGCGGTGGAAGGGCACCAGGTAGACCGCCGGGACGGTGCCCTCGGCGACCGGCACCTCCTCCCTGACCACCCCCTCCTCGGCGACCAGCTCGTCCAGGCAGGCCGAGACGAGCTCGGCCGGGACCGCGAGGATCTTGACGGCGTCGGCGACCAGGTTGGGGGCCGGGAGGTAGACGTGGCCGTCGTCGGCCGCCTGGGACAGGGTGTAGCGCAGGCCCGCCTTGACGCGCTCGGGGCTGTCGGCGGCGATCCCGACCGCCTGGGCGATGGTGTCGGCGGTCTTGAAGCCGATCCCCCACACGTCGTCGGCCAGCCGGTAGGGCTCGGCGCGCACGACGTCGATGGAGGTCTCGCCGTACTGCTTGAAGATGCGGACCGCGATGGACGTCGAGACGCCCACCCCCTGCAGGAAGATCATCACTTCCTTGATGACCTTCTGCTCCTCCCACGCGGTCGCGATCATCTTGGTCCGCTTGGGGCCCAGCCCCGGCACTTCGACGAGCTTGGCGGGCTCCTCCTCGATGATCCGCAGCGTGTCGACGCCGAAGTGCAGGGTGATGCGCTCGGCCATCTTCGGGCCGATGCCCTTGATCAGCCCCGAGCCCAGGTAGCGCTGGATGCCCTGGATCGTCGCCGGGAGCACGGTGGTGTACGACCAGACCTCGAACTGCCTGCCGTAGCGCGGATGGGAGGTCCAGCGGCCGGTCAGCCGCAGCGACTCGCCCGGCTGCGCGCCCAGCAGCGGCCCCACCACCGTCAGCAGGTCGGGGCCCGACCGTTCGGTGGCCACGCGCGCGATGGTGTAGCCGGTCTCCTCGTTGGCGTAGGTGATCCGTTCGAGGACGGCCTCGATGACGGAGCCCGATTCCACGCGCCAGACTGTAGACCATAGCCTGACCCCATGGTCTTGGAGAGTACGGCGCGGGCCCTCGCGCTACGGGTGGCCACCGAGCAGGCCACCGCCCGCATCCCCGCTCTGGCGGTCGCGCTGACCCGGGGCGGCGAGCTGATCTGGTCGGGCTATCGCGGCCGGGTCGGCGACGGCCCGCCCACCGCCTCCACCCAGTTCCGGGTGGGGTCGATCACCAAGAGCATGGTGGCCGTCATGGTCATGCGGCTGCGCGACGAAGGGCTGCTCGACCTGCTCGACCCGCTGGAGAAACACCTGCCCGGCACGCCCGCCGGCGAGGTGACGATCGCGCAGCTGCTGTCGCACACCGGCGGGCTGACCGCCGAGCCGCCCGGCGAGTGGTGGGAGCGCACGCCCGGCGTCCCGATGCCCGAGCTGATCGGCAGGCTCGACCCGATGACCGGCCGCCACCGGCCCGGCCGCCGCTTCCACTACTCCAACCTCGGCTTCGGGTTCCTCGGCGAAGTGGTGGCGCGCAAGCGCGGGCGGGGGTGGGCGCAGGTCGTCCGGGACGAGGTGCTGGCCCCCCTGGGCATGCGCGACACCACCGAGCGGCCCAGAACCCCGCACGCGACCGGATACGCCGTGCACCCGTGGGCCGACGTGCTGCTGCCCGAGCCCGAGCACGACGCGGTCGCGCTGGCCCCGGCCGGGCAGATGTGGTGCTCGGCGGCCGACCTGGCCCGGTGGGCGATCTTCGTCGGCGGCGACGGCGCCGGCGTGCTGCGCCCGGCCACGATGGCCGAGATGCGCGAACCGGCCACCGTCGAAGACGGCCCGTCGTGGACCTCCGGCTACGGCCTGGGCCTGCAGCTGCGCCGCCACAACGGGCGCCGCCTGGCCGGGCACACCGGGTCGATGCCCGGCTTCCTGGCCACCGTGTGGGCCGACCCCGCAGACGGCGTCGGCGTGCTGTTCCTGGCCAACACCACCAGCGGCGTCAAGGGCAACGCCCTGACCGGCGACCTGCTCGACATCCTCGACGAGCACGAGCCCGCGCTGCCGGCCGAATGGCGGCCCGCGCCGGTCGACGACGACCTGCTGGCCCTGACCGGTCCCTGGTACTGGGGGCCGGCCGCCTACGTCATGCGGGCCCTGCCGGGCCGGGGCCTGGCGCTGACCCCGGTCGGCGAGACCGGGCGCGCCTCCCGCTTCGCCGCGCTCGCCGACGGAACCTGGCTGGGCCTGGACGGCTACTACGCCGGTGAGACGCTGCGCGTGGTCCGCACCGGCGGGGGCGTTCACCTCGATCTCAACACGTTCGTGTTCACTCGCGAGCCCTACGGGCCGCCCGGGCCGGTGCCCGGCGGGGTCGACCCGGAAGGCTGGCGCTGACGTTACCCCCACAATGTGTTGATTGTCCAAGTTTGACCGATTCTGGGAGTTGTACTACCTTCTGGGGAACTCGAGGCGGTGTGACCTACGTAACCGCAGGTCAGCCGCCGAAAGGAAGACAACTAGAGATCGCCGAATCCGCGCGCCCCGCGCGGAACCGGGGAACCAGCGAGGACCCGGTGATCACCTGACTCTCCCGATCACCACGCAACACCCACCGGGTCCTCTGGGGTGAATCGGCCTGTCAGCCCCTCCCGACAGGCCGTAGGGCGGCTTCCACGCCCGAGTCCGTCAGCTAACCCGGTAGGCGCATGGAAGCAAGGAGTCAACCCCACCCATGCGAGCCCCCAAACCTGGAATTCGCGCTGTCCTGGCAACCGGCCTGATGACGGCGGCCCTGGTCACCGGCGGCACCGTCGCCGCCGTCGACCTGACCCCCGTCGCCAACGCCGAAGCCGCCGCCCCCGCGGGGGCGGCACCCGAGGGAGTCGCCCCGGCCTACAGCCCCCTGCTGGAGGTCGCCAAGCGTCTGCCGAGGGTCAGCGCCCAGCAGGTGCTCCACCTCGCCACCAGTCAGGTCGGCGTCAGCGAGAACATGTACGGCGGCGGAACCAAGTTCCACGACTGGTACATGAACTCCGACCGCGCGGCCGAGACCATCGCCCGTGACGGCGGCACCCGCTTCGGGTACCGCAACGCCGCCTGGTGCGACATGTTCGTCAGCTGGGTCGGCAACCAGCTCGGCATCAGCCCGGTGCTCGGCGAGGACGCCTACACCGTCCGCCACGCCGAGTGGTTCGCGGACAACAACCGCTGGGGCACCGTCCCCACCCCTGGCGCGGTCGTGTTCTTCGACTGGAACGGCGGCAAGGACATCCACGACATCCAGCACGTCGGCTTCGTCATCAAGGACAACGGCGACGGCACCATCGAGACCGTGGAAGGCAACACCGGCAACGGCGTGGTCGAGGTCCGCGAGCGGCAGACCGCCGACGTCGTCGGATACGGCTACCCCGTGTACACGGCCTAGAAGTTCTCCCCCAGCCAGGCCCGCCAGGCGCTTTCGGCCCTCGGCCTGGCGACCTCCCCCGGAAAGGCGTGGTGCTCCGCGACGACGGCGTCGCGGTAACCGTGGACGAGCGTGATCAGCGACGTCGCGGTCACCACGCACAGGAACCCCGACTCGGCGAACACGACCTGCGCGTCGTCGGGGTTCAGGCCCGGAATCGACACGCGGCCCTTCTCCGGTGGCTGCCCCAGAGAGAAGGCGTCGAGAAAGGCCGCCCACACCTTCGCGGCATCGGGGGTGGGGCGGCCGATCTCGAACAGCGCGTAGTCGGCGACCCGGCCGGGGAAATGGGTCAGATACGCGTGCAGCTTGCGCAGATAGAGGCCGTCGCCCACCGACAGCGCGTCGTACTGGTCCTCCCAGTCGCCGGTCAGCAGCCCCGAGTGGACGAACCGCAGGACCGTGCTGCCGCCCGCGCGGCCCTCCAGCAGATATTCGAACGCCATGAACGACCCGTCGGCCGCCTCGTCGGTGGTGAACGCCAGCCGCTCGCCCGGATCCCAGCCGGTGACGGTGGCGTGGGTGGTGAACCCGGCGACCGTCTGACGGCCGGCGCCCCCGACCCCGGGCTCGAAGTCGTTGGCGCCCATGAACCACGAGTCGACCCCCGGCCCGGTCGCGATCGCCTCCCACACCTCCTCGGTGGTGGCGGGCAGGACGATTTCCTCACGGACCTCGAACTCGTACGACATGCCGGTCAGCCTAGCGAGACCTGCTCGAGAAGTGACTCGGCGAGACGGCGGACGCAGGCGCGCAGTTCGGGCGGAGAGACGACGGTGAAGGGGTGACCCAGGCCCGCCAGCATCGTGGCGGCCCCGTCGAGGGATTCGGCGCGCATGGTCATCAGGGTCCCGTCCAGAGTCGCGGTGAGCGCGGCGACCGACGGCGGGATCCGGCGCGCGGCTTCGGCGAGCGGAACGTGCAGGACGACCTCCACCGTGTGCGCGTAGGGGACGCGGGCCAGTGAGGAGATGACATGCCGGACCGGATCGGCGTCCTCGGGGATGTCGTAGGTCTCCTCGCCCGCCGTGACCGAGGCGATCCGGTCGACGCGGAAGGTGCGCAGCTGGCCGGAACGATGGTCGTGCCCGGTGACGTACCAGCGTCCGGAATGGAAGACCAGGCCGTGACCGTCCAGGTCGCGTTCGGTGTCCTCGCCCTTCCATGAGCGGTAGCGGAGGGTGAGGCGGCGGCGGTCGCGGATCGCGGCGGCGAGCGTGAGCACCGCCCGGCTCGCCGGAGTCACGCCGGGCCGCGCGGCGAGAGTGAAGTCGAGGGTCTCCTCCAGCGCCCCGACCTCATCGCGCAGCCGCACCGGCAGGACCCGGAGGATCTTGGCCAGGGCCGCGTCGGCTGCCCCCGCCGCCAGGCCCAGGCGCCGCGCGGCGCGCAGTCCCAGGACGGAGGCCGCGGCTTCGTCGTCGGTGAGCATCAAGGGCGGCAGCTTGTAGCCGGGCAGCAGCCGGTAACCGCCGTTCCTGCCGCGCTCGGCGACCACCGGGATCCCGAGATCGGCCAGCCGGGCCGCGTACCGCCGGACGGTCCGCTCGTCGACGCCGAGCCGGTCGGCGAGGTCCCGGCCGCCGAGCCGGTGATGGGTCTGGAGGATCTCCAGCATCGCCAGTACGCGGGTGGTCGGGTGTGACACAGGTCTCTCTCTCAATCCGGGCGGATCCTGTCCGGTATCGAGCTTAGTGTCGGCCCGTCACTTGAACGGAAGGACGCTGACGATGGCGAACTATGTACTGGTCCCCGGCTTCTGGCTCGGCGCCTGGGTGTGGGAGGACGTGGCGCGGGAACTGCGACAGGCCGGGCACGAGGTGCGGCCGGTGACGCTGGCGGGGCTGGCCGAGCGCGCCGGCGAGCTGTCGGCCCAGGTCGGTGTCGAGACCCATGTGGCCGACATCCTCGCGGCGATGCGGGGCCTGGAGGAGGTGGTCCTGGTCGGCCACAGCGGCGCCGGCCTCCCGGTCACCGCGGTGGCCGACCGCCATCCCGAACGGCTCAGCCGGGTCGTCTACGTCGACACCGCGCCCCTGCCGTCGGGCCTGGCCGTGATCGACTTCAACGACCCGGACACCCAGAAGGCCTGGCGCGCCCAGGCCGGCGACGGGTCCGCCCTCGACGTGCCGCGGTTCGAGCAGGGCGACGGGCAGTTCGCGGGCCTGACCGAGGAGCACGTGGCGCTGATCCGGGCCAAGGCCACCCCGCAACCCTGGGGCACGGTGACCCAGTCCGTCCGGCGGCCGGAACCGGTCCCGGCGACCCCCAAGACCATGATCGCCTCCACGATGCCCCTCGCGGCCGTCCGCCGCATGATCGACTCGGGCGACCCGCTGTTCGCGCCCCTCGCGGGCCCCGAATGGACCTTCGAGGAACTCCCCACCGGCCACTGGCCGATGCTCTCCCGCCCGGCCGAACTGGCCGCCCTGCTCTGACCTGACCACCGGCCTAGCGGGACAGGTTCCGGTAGGCCCGCACCGACAGCGGCGCGAAGACCGCCGTGATGAGCAGCGGCCAGGCCAGCGCCAGTTCGAGAGCGTGCGCGGCCGCCCAGGAGTCGTTGGGCCAGCCGGGGTTGCCGAACAGCTCCCGGGCCGCCGCCGCCGTCGACGACAGCGGGTTCCAGTCGGCGATCGCGCCCAGCCAGCCCGGCATCGTGGCCGGCGAGGTGAGGGCGTTGGACAGGAAGCCGATCGGCCACACCAGGATCTGCAGGGCCATCACCGCCTCCGGGTTGCGGATCTTCAGGCCGAGCCAGATGCCCATCCACAGCAGCGCGAAGCGCAGCCACAGCAGCAGCCCCACGGCCGCCAGCGCGTTCCCCGGGCCGTTGTCGGCGCTCCAGCCGATGGCCAGCCCGCAGACGATCAGCACGGCCAGCGACAGGACCGTGGTGAGCATGTCGGCCGCAGCCCGGCCCGACACCACGGCCGAGGAGGCCATCGGCAACGACCGGAACCGGTCGGTGACGCCCTTGGTGACGTCGTTGCCGATGGCGGTGAAGGTGCCCTCCAGCCCGAAGACCATCGTCATCGCGAACATGCCGGGCATCAGGAACTCCCGGTAGTCCCCGCCGGGGACCTCGATGCCGCCGCCCAGCAGGTAGGCGAACAGCAGCAGCACCATGACGGGGAACAGCAGGCCGGCGATCAGCTGGCCGGGATTGGCGCTCCAGTGGGTGAACTCCCGCCGGGTCACGGTCCAGCCGTCGGCGAGGGCCCAGGTCAGTCGGTTCACGCGGCGCTCCTGGTGAGGTGCAGGAAGACCTCGTCGAGGGTGGGTCTGCGGATCGCGACGTCGTCGGCGGCGATCCCGTGCGCCCGCAGGTCGTGGACGACCGCCGTCAGCGTCGCCATGCGGTCGGGGGCCGGCGCGCTGACGCGCCGGGTGTCGGGGTCGGTCTCGGCGTCGGGGCCGAGCAGGGCCGCGGCGGCCGGGAGGTCCGCCGGGTCGTGCACGACGATCTCCACCCGGTCGCCGCCGACGGTCTTCTTCAGCTCCTCCGGGGTGCCCTCGGCGACCTGGCGGCCCCGGTCGACGACGCTGATCCGGTGGGCGAGCTGGTCGGCCTCCTCCAGGTACTGGGTGGTCAGCAGGACCGTGGTCCCGTCGGCGACCAGGGCGCGGACGGCCGCCCACACCTCGGCCCGGCCGCGCGGGTCCAGGCCCGTGGTGGGCTCGTCGAGGAACAGCACCGGCGGCGACAGGATCAGCCCGGCCGCCAGGTCCAGGCGGCGGCGCATGCCGCCGGAGTAGGCCTTGACCGGCTTGCGGCCGGTGTCGGCCAGGCCGAACCGGTCGAGCAGCTCCCCGGCCCGGCGGGCGGCGGCCTTGGGGCGAAGGTGGGACAGGCGGCCGAACATCTCCAGGTTGGCCCGCCCCGACAGGACCTCGTCGAGGGCGGCGTGCTGGCCGACCAGGCCGATGTGGCGGCGGACCTCGGCGCCGTCGCGGGCCACGTCGAACCCGGCCACCGACGCGGTGCCCTCGTCGGGGCGCAGCAGCGTGGTCAGCACCCGGACCGCCGTGGTCTTGCCCGCCCCGTTGGGCCCGAGCAGGCCGTGGACCGTCCCGTGCGGGACGGTCAGGTCGAACCCGTCGAGGGCGGCCCGCGCGCCGTAGCGCTTGACGAGCCCGTGCGCCTCTATCGTGTACGTCATGCCGTACAGCGTACCGTACAGCATACGGTTAAGCGTCCCGAGTACGCTGAGCGGCATCATGACGACCGAATACATCGGACGAGGCGACCCCGCGCGCACGCTGGCGCTGCTGTGGCGCGACCCGTCCCGCGCCCGCGAGCGCGCCCCCCGCAAGGGCCGCCCCGAACTGACCGCCGACCGGGTCATCGCCGCCGCGATCGAGGTCGCCGACGCCGAGGGCCTGGGCGCCCTGTCCATGCGCAAGGTCGCCGACCACCTGGGCGTGGGCACGATGTCGCTCTACACCCACGTCCCCGGCAAGGCCGAACTGATCGACGTCATGCTCGACACCGTCTTCAAGGAGACCTTCACCGACGCGCAGGTCCCCCACGGCTGGCGGGCCCGGGTCGAGCGCATCGCCCGCGACAACCTGGCCCTCTACCGCCGCCACCCGTGGATCCTGCAGGTCGCCGCCGGCCGCCCCCCGCTCGGCCCCGGCACCCTGGGCAAGTACGAGCACGAACTGTCGGCCCTCGACGGCATCGGCCTGACCGACCTGGAGATGGACAACGTCCTGGCCCTGGTCGGCGCCTACGTGCACGGCGCCGCCCGCGGCGTGGTCGAGTCGGCCCGCGCCGCCCAGGAGACCGGCATGACCGACGAGGAATGGTGGCGCGCCCACGAGCCGTTCCTCGCCGCCGCCGGCGACTTCTCCGCCTACCCGCTCGCCGGCCGGGTCGGCACCGCCAGCGGCGAGGCCTACAACGCCGCGAGCAACCCGGAGGTCGCCTTCGAGTTCGGGCTGGCCCGCCTGCTCGACGGCATCGCCGTCCTCATCGAGGGGCGATAGGGGCGGCGGTTACGCTGGCCCGCATGACCCCAGAACGGCTGGCGCGGTTCGAAGCCAACCGCCGCCGCCTGTTCGGGGTCGCCTACCGGCTGCTCGGCGAGGCGTCCGCGGCCGAAGACGTCGTCCAGGACGCCTACCTGCGCTGGGAGCGCTGCGACACCGCGGTCTCCCCGGAGGCCTGGCTGACCACGGTGGTCACCCACCTGTGCCTCGACCGGCTCACCTCCGCGCGGGCGCGGCGCGAGCGCTACGTCGGCACCTGGCTGCCCGAGCCCATCCTCACCGGCGGCCCGCACGACCCGCTGGAGGCGGTGACGCAGCGGGAACTGCTGTCGATGGGGATGCTGGTGCTGCTGGAGCGGCTCACCCCGCCCGAACGCGCGGTCTTCGTGCTGCGGGAGGCCTTCGGCCACAGCCACCGCGAGATCGCCGAGATCCTTGGGGTCACCGAGCCGCACGCACGGCAGCTCTACCGCCGCGCCCAGCGGCACGTCGCCGAGGAGCGCACGCGCTTCACCCCCTCGCCCGAGCAGGGTGAGGTGCTGCTGCGCCGCTTCATGGCCGCCACCCTGGCCGGCGACGTGGCCGCGCTGGAGCGGATGCTGGCCGACGACGTCGTCGCCTGGGCCGACGGCGGCGGCAAGGCGCCGGCCACGCGCGGCCCGGTGACCGGACGCGAGCAGGTCGTGCGCCACCTGCTCGCCCTCACCCGGTACGCCTCCCGCATCGGCTTCGAACCGGAGACGGTCAACGGCCAGCCGGCCCTGGCGTTCTACCTCGACGACCGGCTGGCCGGCGTCACCGTCGTCGAGTTCGACCACGACCGCGTCGTCACCATCCGCGCCGTCGCCAACCCCGACAAGCTCGCCTACGTCGCGAAGCAGAAAATCTGACCGCACTGTCACGAACCGGACCCGCATCCCGTTCATCGCGCATGACGACAACCTCACCCCGCATCGCCGTCCTCGGGGCCGGATACACCGGCCTCACGATCGCCCACCTGCTCGCCCGGCGCACCGCCGCGCAGGTCACGCTCGTCAACGACCGCGACCGCTTCGTGGAACGCATGCGCAACCACCAGGTCGCCGCCGGCCACACGGTACGCCACCTCCCGCTGCGCGACCTGCTCAGGGGAAGCGGCGTCCGGCTGGTCGTCGACCGGGTCACCCGCCTCGACACCACCGACAGACGGATCGACCTGGCCGGCGGCGGCGAACCGCTCACCTACGACCTGCTCGTGTACGCCCTGGGCAGCCACGCCGACCTGGACGCCGTCCCCGGCGCCGCCGAACACGCCTGCGCGGTGGCCGGCGTCGAGCAGGCCGAACGCCTGCGCGACCGGATGGGCGCCGCGGGCACGGTCGCCGTGGTCGGCGCCGGGCCGACCGGCCTGGAGACCGCCGCCGAACTGGCCGAGACCCACCCCGGCCACACCGTCCGCCTGATCACCGGCGGGGCGCTGGGCCGGGAACTGTCCGAACGCGGCCGCGACCACCTGCGCCGCGCCCTGGACCGCCTCGGCGTCCAGGTGTGGGAGAACGCCACCGTCGCCAAGGTCGACGCGAACGGCGTGCTGCTGGAGGGCGGCCGCCACCTGGCCGCCGACGCGGTGGCCTGGACCGCCGGCTTCCGGGTCTCCGGCCTGGCCGCCCAGGCGGGACTCGCCGTCGACGAGCACGGCCGCATGCTCGTCGACGCGACCCTGCGCTCCCGCTCGCACCCCGAGGTCTACGGCATCGGCGACGCCGCGGCCGCCCTCACCCGCGACGGCCACGTGCTGCGCATGGGCTGCGGACCCGGCGGCCTGGCGGGCGCGTGCGCCTTCCACGCGATCACCGCCCGCCTGGCCGGACGCGACCCCGAACCCCTGCGCGTCGAAGCCGACGCCCTGTGCATCGGGCTGGGCGCGCGGGACGGGATCTTCCAGCCCACCGGCCTGGACGGCACTCCCCGCGGGAGGACGCTTACCGGCCGCCCGGTGGCGTTGATCAAGAAGGCCGTCCTGCGCACCACGGGCCGCTACAACCTGCGCCACCCCGGCGTGAGCCTGCTGGCCGCCCGGCAGCGCTGACCGGCCCTCACCCCCGGCCGGCCGGGACGCGGACCGCCAGCATGACGATGTCGTCGACGTTCCCGGCGGCCCCCGCCATCTCCTCGGCCAGCTCCTCCAGCAGCCCGGGCAGCGCCCTGTCGGACTGCAGGTCGGCCCGCGCCGACAGGGCGGCGAGCAGGCGCGCGGTCGCGGCGTCGAGGTCGACGCCCGGCGACTCGATCAGGCCGTCGGTGAACATCACCAGCAGCGTGCCGGGCGTCAGCGGCCGGGACGACTCGGTGCGGCGCCCGCGGGCCTCGTGGGATTCCAGGGTCGGGAAGAACATCATGTCGTGCGCGGTGAGCTCCTCGACCCGGCCGCCCGGGTGGACCAGGATCGGCGGCGGGTGCCCGGCGTTGGTCCAGGTCAGCTCCCAGCCGGTCGGCCCGGGAGTCAGATGGCCGTGGACGAGGCTGCCGGTCGCCTGCGGGAGCACCAGCCGGCAGGCGCGCTCCAGCGCCGTGACCGAGGTGGCCGGCCCCCGCCCGAGGTGGTCGATGTCGGCCTGGCGCAGCATGCTGCGCACCTGGCCCATCAGCGTCGCGGCCTGCATGTCGTGGCCGGTGATGTCACCCACCGTGATCGCCAGCGGCCGGTGCCCGGCGCCGCCCGGCAGATGCAGGAAGTAGGCGTCGTACCAGTCGCCGCCGACCAGGTCGGCCGTCATCGCCGGGCGGTAGAGCGCGGCGATCTCCAGGCCGGCCACCTGCGGCAGGTCGGTCAGCATCGCCTGCTGCAGCTGGTGGGCGACGGTCACCCGCTGGGCGAGCAGCTGGGCGCGCTCGACCGCGCGGGCGGTGTAACCGGCCACCGCCATCAGGACCGCGCGTTCCTCGATGTCGAGCAAATGGGCCCGGTCCCAGCCGAGCACCAGCACCCCGACCGGGCCCGTCACCCCCGGCAGCGGCACGCACACCGCCGACTTCAGCCCCAGGTCGGTGAAGGCGGCCAGGGCCGCGTCGCCGTAGCCGTCGCGGAGGGCGACCGGATCGGTGAGCTCGATCATCCGCTCGCGCCGGAACGCCTCGGAGGTCGGGCCGTGGGGGTCGACGTCGTACTGCCGGGCCGAGGTCTCGACCGTACGGGGGATCTCGTCGTCGATGACCCGGCGCAGCCGCCGGCCCTCGGCCAGCACGAGGCTGACGTACACCGGCTCCAGATCGCTCACCACCAGGTTGCGGACGCGCCGGCGGATGTCCACCAGGCTGGTGGTGGCGGCCAGTTCGTCGGCGGTCCGCAGCAGCAGCTCGGCCCGTGACAGCGCGGCCTGGGCCTGGGTGAGGCGGTCTTGTCCATCCCGTGTCATGGCCGACCTCCCGGGTGTGCTCCTTGCCCTACTCTCCCCTACCCGGAACGGGGATCAGGTTGCCACGCCCATGGCGTGGCCGATGGTCGAGGGCTGGCCGGCCATCGCCAGCATGGCGGCGGCCACGTCGGCGCGCGGGATCGACAGGCCGCCGCGCAGGTTGCGGTCGGGGGCGGTGCGGTAGCGGCCGGTGCCGGGCTTGTCGGTCAGGCGGGGCGGACGGACGGCCGTCCAGTCCAGGCCGCTCTCACGCAGCACGTCTTCGGCGGCCGACAGGTCGGCGTACACCGAGGGCATGGCCCTTTTGACGATCGGGGTCAGCACATGGCGGGCGAACGGGCCCTCGCCCGGGTCGTGTCTGGGGGCGTCGGGGTTGGCCGGGGTGGGGATGGTCGAGACGGGGGCGGCGCTGACGATGATGATCCGGCGGGCGTGGGCGGCGTGCATGGCCGCCACGATCACGCGGGTCGCGGCCGTCACGACGCCGCGGTCGTGCTTGGGCGAGCGCGGGCCGACGCACGACAGCACCGCGTCGGCGCCCTCGCAGGCCAGGATGAGCTCCTTGGTGTCGGGGGCGATGCGCAGGTCGGCGACCATGACGTGGTGGGGGTCGAGCGACAGGCGGGCGGCGTCGCGCACGACCACGGTGACCTCGTGGCCCGCCTCCATGGCCAGTCTCAGGCATTCGCTGCCCACGCCGCCGGTGGCGCCGAATATCGTGATCTTCACCGATTCCTCCGAAACGCGAATAGTATGAGAGTCGTATTATATGGTTTCAGTATCTTCTATCCAGGATGCGCTCCGCGCGTTGACCGCCCAGGTGTCGCTGCTCAACCAGCAGGTGGGCGGGCGGCTCGACCTGCGCCCGGTCGACCGTGACTGCCTCTACCTGATCTCCCGGCACGCCCCCATGACGCCCTCGGCGCTGGCCAAGGTGACCGGCCTCCACCCGGCGACGACGACCGGCGTGCTCGACCGGCTGGAGAAGGGCGGCTGGATCGCCCGCGAACGCGATCCGCACGACCGCCGCGCGGTGCTCATCCGCCCGCTCCCCGACCGGGTCCCCGAGATCGTCTCTCTGTACGCCGGCATGACCCGCGCCCTCGACGACATCTGCGCCGGCTACTCCCCCGAGGAGCGCGCCCTCCTCCTCGGCTTCATCACCCAGGTCACCGATGCCGCTACCACGGCGAAAGATTCCCTATGACTCCCTATAAAAGGGAGTGATAGGGTGCATACATGGACATCTTCACTTCCCCCGACGCCGGGCGCGCCCTCCTGGACCGCTACCGGGAACTGCTGGGCACCTGGCCCGTCCCGGCCGAGCGGCTGACCGTCGCGACCACGCTCGGCGACACCTTCGCCCTGGCCTCCGGCCCGCCCAACGCGCCGCCCGTGATCCTGGTCCACGGCGCGATGGCCAACTCCCTCACCTGGTTCGGCGACATCGCCGCCTGGTCGGAGCACCACCGCGTCTACGCCATCGACATCCCCGGCGAGCCCGGCCTGTCGGCCCCCAACCGCCCGCCGATCGACGACTACCCGGGCTGGCTCGGCGAGGTCATGACCGGGCTCGGCATCGAGTCGGCCACCGTCGTCGGGCTGTCGCTGGGCGGCTGGATCGCGACCGGCCTGGCGGTCCGCGACCCCCGGCGCGTCGAGCGGCTCGCGCTGATCTGCCCCGGCGGCATCGGCAAGGTCCGGCGCGGCATCCTGCTGGCGGCCGTGCTCCTGCTGGCCCTCGGCCAGCGCAGGCGGTCGCAGAAACTCATCCTCGGCGCCGACCTGAGCGGCACCGGATGGTTCGGGGAGTTCCACGACCGGATCAACCGCGACTTCAAACCGCGCCGCACCGAGCTGCGGATCTACACCGACGCCGAGCTCGCCGCCCTGACGATGCCGATGCTGGTCATCGCGGGCGACCGCGACGCGCTCATCAACGGGCCGGAGACGGCGCGGCGGGTGCGCGCCAACGTCTCGAAGGCCGACGTCCGGCTGCTGCCCGGCGTCGGCCACCTGATCACCGGCCAGACCGGGACCGTCGCCGAGTTCCTGGGCTGACCCGGCCGCGCACGCCGGCCCGTCACACCGGGCCGGCGTGCGCGGGCGCGACCAGGAGCGGCAGCGCCGCCTGGTCAGTGATCCGTCGACGTCTGGCGCGCATGTCGATCGTCAGAGCGGCGCGGGGTCGGCACAACGCGGCTCGCCGGCGGTCACCTCCTGGCACATGGGGGGCCGTGCCAGGAGGCGTCGGGCAATCCCAGCTCATCGCTGTATGTCACGTCAGGCAAGGCCTGGCAGATCCGTTCGAGCCACGCCCGGGACGTCGCCGGCTCCAGCGCGCCGTCAGAGCCCGGCCAGGCGAAGACGCCGGGGACGGTGCTGTCCGCGGTGTGTTCGACACCCGTCTTCCCGAGTACCCATCGGTCGATGAGGCCGGGATCGCTGTGCCAGCGTTGCGTGAGGATGCCGGCCGAGTTCTTGCTGCGGTAGTCCTTGACCGCGAACTCGACCTCTCCGGCGCCGTCCCCGAACCGGATGTTCACGACCACGGTGTAGTCGGCCATCTGCAGCCGGCCCACCCGCTGATGCTCGAAGAGGTCCCAGATCTCGATCGCGTCTTTGTGATAGGTCGCGATGAGGGAACCGCCGGGGTCGATCACGGGGGGAAAGTCCTGGAAGTCCCGGCTGGGTGTGTCGCCCATGGTGAACGCCGAGCCCGGGACGAGCGATCCGTCCGAGAGCCGGTTGCGCTGGACCTTGTGCCCGCGCACGCCGATGACCTGGCCGAGTTCGGGCAGCACGATCTGCCAATACGTGGGTGCGTCCGCCTCGGGGAGGGAGATCCGGGCCTCGGTGACCTTTCTCATCGCGGTGACATTCCAGGTGCTGATTCCGTCGCCGTAACTCACCCGCACCAGTTCACCGGTCACGAAGCCCACCGTCGCGCTGAACTCCTCCGGAGCGTTGGCTCGGAGGAAGGCTTCGGACGCGGCGGGGAGTGGAAGCAGACCCAGAGGACGCAGATCCGGCAGCCGCCACAGTTTCGCGGGTCTGTTGTGAAAGACCGTGACCAGCAAGAGGCCGTCCGGGGAGACCACCAGACTGCCCGTGGCTCCGGCCTGGCTGAACTCCGCCGACCCCTCCGGCGCGGTTCCCAGCACTTTGCGGGTGGCGAGGTCCCAGCTCTCGATGCGGTCGTCGGCATACCGGAGCACGAGGTGGCGCCCGTCGGGGGTCACGATCGCGTACTGCGCCCGGATCAGGGCGTTCTCCATCGCGTCAGGCGGCGGCACGCGCAGGACCAGGAGCATGTCGGTGCCCTGCAGGACCAGCCGGTAGGCGGATCCCTCGACGGTGGAGCGGATCAGCCGCAGCCCGACCGGGACTTCGACGCGACGCTCCCGTTCCGAACCGGCCGCCAGGACGACGTACGATTCCGGTTCGTACCGCCCTCTCGGCATGGAGAACTGCTCCATGGTGACGGTGTGCCGGTCGTCCGGGGTGATCACCGTGGGGGCACACACCTTCTCGGGCGATTCGCGGGTGGCGAGCACGGTCGCGCTCTCCAGGCCGAACAGCTCGTACCTGCCTTTCTCGCAGCTCTCGACGACGGCCTGCCCGCGGCCCACGTCGGTCACTTGTGCCAGGTTGGCCCGGCTGTCCAGTGGACGCGAACCGGTGCTCGACAGAGCCATCGCCTTGCCCGGCTGAGCCACGACCAGTTCACCGGTGGTCAGCATTCCGCTGACCACGGCGTCGCCGGGCAGGCCGACGGCCCGTACCTTGTCGGTGCGGAGGTCGACGACGTGGAACGCGTCCGCGTCCGCCGTTCTGTAGCCCAGCCAGCGGCCTGTCGGATCGCTGACGAGTTCGTCTGCTCCGCCTTCGAACTGACGCAGGAGCCGCCGAGTCCGCACATTCCACAGTGCCGTCTTGCCCGATGGGCGAGAGACGGCGACCAGATCCCGGCCGAGCCAGACCGCCTTCGCAGAGCCCGCACCTTCAACCGGGATGGCGAACGGCACCCGTGCGTGGGCGGTGAAATCCCAGACGAGCATGCGTCCGGCGTCGTCGGGGTCCGGCATGACCGCGGCGGAGCCGTCGCGGTTGACCACGCCCCGGCTGGTCGGCACCACGATCTGCGCGAGCCGCAGTTGACGGGCCCACGCGCGTATTCTCGTCCGGGCTTCGAGCCCGTCCTGGGTGCGGTAGGCGCGCACGTCAAGGTTCAGCCGTTCCCACGGGCCGTCCGTCGAACGCTCCAGGAGGGTGCGTGCTGCGGCGTCGGCCGTAGCCGCCACGGCCGCTGCGGTGTGGCGGGACACGGAGGCGCTGTACAGGCTGAGACCGCCACCGGCGACGAAGAACAGTGCGATCACCATGATGGTGAGCAGCCGCCTGCGGTCGATGGCCCGCGCCTTCTTGGCGGCCTGCCTCCAGGTTCTGACTGGAATGAGATCCGCGTTGTCGCCGTACTTGTGGTTCGCCTCGACCGCCGCACGGCGGTCGGCGTGGGGCAGCACGATCCGCATGTCCTCGTGGACGACGCTCAGTTTCGCGGCGTATCCGGACACCGAGGACGCCTCGTGCGGCGCGGCGGGATCTATCCGGCCGACGATCGCGGTGCGCGGGCGCAATCTGCGCACGGTCATCGGGCCCAGCACGGGTCTGCACAGCCTGCGTCGCTCATCGAGCAGGACCGTGAACCCGAGACTCAACGACTCGTCCACCACCCTCATGACCGGTCCGGTCTTGTCCTCCAGCGACCACAGAACGGCGCCGCTCGCGGAACCTCCGGCGGTCTTCCACGCGACGGCCAGCGAGGCTTGGAACGCGGCGTCCGCCGAGGTCAGCATCATCGTCACCGGATCGGGCACGAACCCGCTGGGCAGCCCCGGCGCCCACGACAGGCTGAGCACGGCGAGCTGTCCCTGTGAGCCGCGATCGAGCAGCACTTGGACGCTGGGCCCGCGCCGCACCGCCTTCGGCGGGTCGGGGTATGTCCACCCGTCGAGAGCCGCCATCCAGACGAGCGACAGCAGGTCAAGCCGTCCCGCGTCCGCGAGACGCCGCATCGTCGGCACATGCGGCGTGCGGATGACGGCCGGCACCTCACCGACCGGCTCGCCGGGCACTTCCAGCCCGCAACGCTCGATCCAGCGGCGGAATATCCGGTGCTGGACCAGCGCCCGCTCCGGCGGGGAGACCATCGCCAGCCCGAGCGCCGCCAGAGCCCGGGCGGCGGGAACCGGGGCCACCTCGTTGGGCTTGAACGGCTCCTCGGTCAGGTCGCGGAACCTGGTCAGCGGCGTCGCGATCTCGTGCAGGATCTTGTGACCCGCGCACTGACCGGCGGAGAGCGCCTCGAGAGCGCGGACGTCACCGGTGGCGACACAGCGCCGGACGATCGCAAGATACCGCTGCCGGCTGTCGATCAGCTGATGGCCGACCCGACGCGCCTCCTCGCGGCTGAACGGGTCCCCGAGCAGGCTGGAGACATCCAGCACGTCCTTGTCCACGTGGCCGCCCCGCTCAGGAGGATTCTTCGAACGCCCGCGCGGCGACGCGGATGGGATGGGCCTCCACCAGCTGTTCCGCCACATCCAGCCAGGCCAGCGCTGTCGTGGCCGTACCCGCGTACAGGGATGCCAGCACTTCCGCCGGGTCGGCGTCGTTCAAATCCTGCGCGCCCACCGGCGCCCCGTCGGCTTCGAACGCGGATCGCCCCTGCGGGAGCGAAACCGTGATCGTTCCCTCGAGATGGTCGTCCTCATCGGACAGCGCGATCCACAGTCGCCGTATGGGACCGCCGTCGTGCGGCGTGATCCGGACTGGGAGGAAGCACCCCACCCGCTCGGCCAGCGGGCCGTCGCCCGCGTGCGTCCGCACGAGCTGAGCCGTCACGCGCACCCAGCCGGCCTGTGTCTCGACGAGCTGGACGCGCTGGACGTCATCGCCAAGGATCTGGATGTGCTCGCGCACCTCGTCGGTGCCCGCCGCGGCCTCCAGGCTGGAGTGCAGTTCGGTACGTATCCGCCCGGCCTCCGATCGGTCGGCCAGGCGCGCGGCGGCCACTCGGCAGGCGTGCCGGTACAAGGGATCGACGCCCTCCATGAGGGACACGAGCCGGCTGAGGCCGACGCGGGAACGCGCGGGGACGCGGGACAGCGGAACGTCGCAGAGGGCGGCCAGCAGCGCGTTCGCGCCGAACCTGGCGATCAGCCGATCGCCGGTGCGCAGCCCGTGGTCGAGTTGCTCGACAGGACCGGTGAGTCCGAGCACGGCCGGTGTCAGCCAGTGCCGGACCTCCACCGGCTCCCCGAGCGTACCGCCCGGTGCCAGGCCGGCCGCGACCGCTTCGACCGCGCGATCGAGCAGGTCCCAGGGCAGGATGGCGAATACCTCGTCGGGCGGACGGGCCTCGGCGTCGAGCCGTTCCAGCAGCCAGTAGCGCAAGGGCAGCGACTCGCCGCTCAGCTCTGCGAACAGGTCGGCCGTGCCGCCGTCGATCACCGGCCACCGCTGCTCGATGCGGGCTATCACCTCGACCGCCTGACGGCTCGCGATGATCGGCCGGCCGAAGTCGTCCAGTTCCACCACGGTCGTCCCGTCGCCGTGGGCCAACCCCAGCACGTGTCCGGCTGAGCCCCATGGCAGCGCGATGCGGCGCCATCCGTCGGCGAAGTGGTCCAGTCCCCGGGAGTCAGAGCGGTGATCCCCGTCGTTGACCGGGCCCAAGTGCCCGGTGCCTGGTGACAGGGTGGCGGTCCAGGCGCTGAGCGGGCGGTGCGGAGAGCTCATCGGGTGTTTCCGATCAGGGTGTCGAGCAGTTCGCGGCCGGGTTGCGGCAGCATCGCCGCGAACTCACGTTGCTGCCGCGCGGTCGCCCGGACGCTTCGCCGATAGGCGTTCCGCAGGCCCCTCCATTCGGAGCCGCTGAGCGTGCGGCACAACGTCGGCGGCAACGCGGCGATACGGGCCTTCAGCGGTTCCAGGTCGAACGCGACGACGCCCGACGGATCCTCCTCGCGCCAGCGCAGGGCGAACTTGGCCGCCCGCACGATGACCATCGCCTGGGTGGCAGGATCGTCGCTGACATTCAGCGGGGTGAAGCGCCGCTCTTTCCCCAGCAAATCGTCGAGACCGGTACCGCTCGGGTCCATGATCTGGTGGTCAAGAGCGTCGTACAGCAGCGCGTTGAAGGCGAAGTCCCGATATCGGGCGTCCTCCGAGAGCCGGCTGCCGACGGCGGGGAATTTGAAGCCTCCTTTCGACAACCCGCGATACTCGATGAGCCGTGTACTCGATTTCGGCGGGAGAACCGAGCACACCAGGGAGGACGGGTTGATGGTCGTCTGCCATTCCGACATGCCCAAGGCGCGCAACGTCTGACGGGTGATGTCGCTGAACCGGCCCGCCGGTACGGTGCCCGACAGATCGAGGTCGTTGACTTCGGACAGTGGCACGTTCGCCACCAGGTCGCGAGCCGCCCCGCCCGCCAGCCACAGCCGATGACCGGTGGCGTGCACGGCCGCCAGCAGCGGCCGGATCAGCGGGCGCCACGGCGCGCCCCGCAGGTCCAGCAGTGCGCCTGCCCGCACGGGAATCGCCGGGTTGACCGACTCCGCCGCGTGTACGTGGTGGGCGGGGAGGTCGGCCGGGGGCATGGCGGCCAGCGGGCGGGCGCCGTCCGCGGTTTGCGGCACCGGCCGGTTCGGAGGTCCGGGAAGGTGCTCATCGCCCTCGACCAACAGCCGGTCGTCGAGGTGGGTCGATGCGGCCTCGCCATTCTGCATAAGCCAGCCGAAACCGGCCACTCGGCGCTCCGCTAGGACATCGCCCGCGAGCAAGGGACGAACAGGCGAAATGTGGCCATCCCTGGATTTCAGTGTCACTTTCTCTCCGGATACATCCATTCCGAGCGTGGCAATGGTCCTCGGACCAGGTCGAATTCACACGGCTCGGAAGAATGGGCAGGTTGGTTCACCTGCGCTCACTACCTCAGGAGTGAGTCGGCCAGAATAACAGGGGCAGCTCAGGCGTTTTCCCTCTTTTGTGGGAATATTCTGCCAACGCGCCTGAACGTGGCGACTACCGGCGAGGTCCGCGCCTGGTCGACGCTCACGGGCGCCGACTCCCGGGAAAAGGTTCTGGTCCGAGTGGAACAAATCAGGTGAAGTCCGATCGCGGCAGCCGCTACGGTCATGATCGTGACCAAGCTCAACCAGATCCTGGCCGTCGAGAAGGGCGTCAAGGCCGACGTCCAGCGCAAGGTGACGGAGGCCGGCACCCTGATCCAGAAGGCGCCGCTGCTGTCCGGCATCTCCCGCACCTACCAGCCCATCGACGACGAGGGCGAGCAGCTGCCGCCCGAGTCGACGCGCGTGCAGGTGCAGGCCGAGCAGGTGCTGCGCGACGTCACGGTCACCCTGACCCGGCTGTTCGACGTGACCGCGACCAAGGACGTCGCCAACTGCGCCGCCAAGGCCGACGTCGTCGTCGACGGCACGACGCTGGTGCGCGACGTGCCGGTGACCTACCTGCTGTTCCTGGAGAAGCAGCTCACCGACCTGTACGGCCTCATCTCCCGGCTGCCCACCCTCGACCCGTCGGAGACCTGGTCGCTCGACGGCAACACCGACACCTGGCGCACCGAGCCGGTCCGCACCACCCGGACCAAGAAGGTGCCGCGCAACCACGTGCTCGCCGAGGCGACCGAGAAGCACCCCGCCCAGGTGCAGGTGTTCACCGAGGACGTCGTCGTCGGCTACTGGACGCGCGTCGCCTTCTCCGGCGCGCTGCCCCAGCGGCGCGTCAACGAACTGCTGGCCCGGCTGACCAAGCTGCAGGAGGCGGTGAAGTTCGCCCGCGAGGAGGCCAACGGCAC
Organism: Herbidospora galbida; assembly: GCF_005233835.1. Taxonomy (GTDB): domain Bacteria; phylum Actinomycetota; class Actinomycetes; order Streptosporangiales; family Streptosporangiaceae; genus Herbidospora; species Herbidospora galbida. Next base: position 52,163 of record NZ_SZQA01000001.1, read on the forward strand.
CGAGATCACCGACCAGAGGATCGGTGCGGCGCTGTTCGGTTACCTGCTCGGGTGACCCCAAAGACCCCCGCCCGCAAGGACGGGGAGCGCGATGAGCGCAAGCTGAAACTGAGGCAATCAGACTGAACGACGGTGACAGCGCAGGTTCGACCCCTGCCCCCTGCACCCACGCGGGGGTAGCCCAACCGGTAGAGGCAGCCGTTCAAATTCAGACTCTCGCTCCAGACTCAGCATTGCCGCCGGTCACCGGAGCGACCGGCCACGGACGAAAGTCGTCAGGTTGGGGGTTCGAATCCCACCGGGTGCTCTCCCTGCGCCCGTAGCTCAACGGAAGAGCGGACGACATGACCGTGATCCGTGGCCTTCAAAGGCTCCGGTGCCGCGATGTGGCGGCGTAACGGCCCCCGGGATTCAGGGTATTTCCTGGGGGCCACCGCCGTTGTCGATCGCCGTCCACGAGGGTGGCGGGCCCCGACGTCGCCGGGGCCGGGCGGAGCGGTCAAGGACGCCGGCGTAGTTCTTCGTTGATGCGCAGGGCGTCGGCGAGCTGGTCTTCCAAGACGATGATGCGGCACGCCGCCTCCAGCGCGGTGCCGGCGTCGACGAGCTCGCGGGCGCGGGCGGCCAGCCGCAGCTGGTAGCGGGAGAACCGACGATGACCTCCCTCGCTGCGCAGCGGCTCGATCAGCCTTGCGGTGCCGAGGCTGCGCAGGAAAGCCGGCGTGACACCGAGGATCTCGGCTGCCCGGCCCATGCTGTACGCAGGGTAGTCCTCATCATCGAACCGCTGCTCCGGGCCGCCCTCGGAGAGGGGGGCCGATGCCTGATGTGATTGATCCACTCAACCTTCCCGAATGCCAACAGGGGCCCCGGCGCCTTGATGCGCCGGGGCCCAGAGGTTCAACACCATCCACCGGCTCTGTCGGCCGGTTCATCTATGTCCGCACGGCCGCCCGAAGCGGGGTGCGGGGATCGCGTATGTGTGACCGTAGACCACCATCCTCTTCATGGAGCTGCGGTGACCCGTGCGGCGACTTCCGGCCGGCGACGGGCGATCCTGATGGCGTTCAACACTCCTTTCCGGTTATCCCTATCCGGGCGCCCCAACCGCTGGTGCCCGGATCGTGCAATGGCGGCGCGTCCACCGCCCCGGGCCGGTCCAACCTCGCCGGCCGCCGCGGTCCAGACCTTCCGCCTCCTTCGCGTCAGCCCAACCTCCACGCTCATCCAGGCAGTTCGTCGTGGTGCTCGTCTTGCACTGCCCTCGTGGACTCACTTCTTACGATGACACAATTATTATCTCCCCGGCAGGCGAATGTCTACCGTGGCGACTGCAGATTTTTTCTTCGCTCCAGGTAAAGATCGCGGGGCGCGGGTATCCGATCCGGCCATCGCGAGTCCGCCTCGGCCACTCCGGCGCGACGGCGATCACCCGGTCGGACAGGCTGGGTTTCGTGACGGCGAGCACGGACAGTGGCCCGTGCATGGGCATCAATCGTGTTCTGGTGAACGTGCTCTCCGACGACCTCGTCAGGGCGCGGGGTTTCTACACGGAGCTGTTCGGGTTCCAGGTGAACTTCGAAGAGGACTGGTGGGTTTACCTCAGCGCACCGGCCAATCCGGCGCTGGAGCTCGGAATATGGAAACGCGATCATGAACTTGTCCCGGAGGGGCATCGGGGCCGGGCGCAGGGGATGATCTTCACGATCATCGTCGACGATGTCGACGACGTGCACGAGCAGGCCGTCAAGCTCGGAGTGCCGATCGTCGCGCCGCCTCGCGATCAGTTCTACGGGCAGCGGAGCTGCTTGATGCTCGACCCCGACGGTGTCCTGGTCGACGTCTCCTCTCCCATCTGAGCGTCGCCTTCCGCGTCGGCCTGAGAGCGTGGCCTCAACGGGACGACGCGCCGCCGCCCGCCGACTCCAGATGGTCGCGTAGCGCGGCGGCCAGCTCTCCCGCCGCGCCGACCTGCGCCGGGGTCAGCCCGTCGACGAACAGCTCGCGGATGGCCCGCAGGTGCGGCACGGTCGCCCGGTGGAAGGCCGCGGCGCCCTCCCCGGTGAGGACGGCCTCCGCGCCCCGGTTGTCGCCGGTGCAGTTCTCCCGCCTGATCAGCCCCCGCTTGTCCATGCGCCCGAGGTGGTGCGACAGGCGGCTGCGCTCCCAGCCGATCGTCGCCGCGAGCTCCGAGGAGCGCAGCCGGCCGTTCTCGGCCTCGGTCAGCGCGAGCAGGACGCTGTAGTCGCCCGTCGACAGACCCGACTCGCTCAGCAGCCGGGCGGCGATCGCGGCCCGCAGCGCGTCGGTGGTCTCGATGAAGTTCCGCCAGATCCGCAGTTCCTCCCGTGTGGGGAACTGGCCCCTGCGCTGCGTCAACACGGTCTCCTCCCCGCTGGGAATATAATTGACACGTCAATCATTTCCGATCATATGACGTTGAGGCACGACATGTTCGAACTAGGGCTGAACTCCTTCGGCGAGGTCGCCACGGACGGCGGGCGGACCCTGTCCGACGCCGAGACCGTGCGGCTGATCGTCGAGGAGGCCCGGCTCGCCGAGGCGTCCGGGCTCGACGTGTTCAGCCTGGGCGAGCACTACCGCGAGGGTCACACCGACTCGGCGACCCCGGTGCTGCTGGCCGCGATCGCCACGGCCACCGATCGCATCGCCCTCGGCACCTCGGTGACCGTGCTGAGCACCAACGACCCGGTCCGGCTCTACCACGAGTTCGCCACTCTCGACGCGGTCTCGGACGGCCGGGCCCGCATCGTGCTCGGCCGCGCCTCGGCCACCGAGTCGTTCCCGCTGTTCGGCCACGACCTGGCCGACTACGAGCGGCTGTTCGAGGAGAAGCTCGACCTGTTCGTCCGGCTCGAGACCGAGGAGGAGGTGACCTGGTCGGGCACGGTCAGAACCCCTCTGATCCGGTACGCCCCCCGCCCCCGCATGCGCCCCGGAGGCATCCCCACCTGGATCGGCGTCGGCGGCAGCCCCAACTCGGTGCTCCGCGCCGCCCGCTACGGCCTGCCGCTCATGATGGCCATCATCGGCGGACGGCCCCAGCGCTTCGCCGGCAACGTCGACCTCTACCTGACCGCGCTGCGGCGCGCGGGCCGGCCGGAGCTGCCGATCGGGCAGCACTCGCTGGGCCTGGTCGCCGACACCGACGAGGAGGCCCGGGAGACCTGGTGGACCTACTGGCAGCCCGTCGTGGCGGCGCTCGCGGCCGAACGCGGCTTCTACGCCCCCACCCGCGACCGCTTCGAAGCCGAACTCGACCAGGGCGCCCTCTACGTCGGCTCCCCCGAGACCGTCGCCAGGAAGATCGCCCGAACCGCCCGTGACCTGCGGCTCAGCCGCTTCGACCTCAAGTACGACATCATGCGTCTCCCTCGCGACGCCCGAGCGCGCACGATCGAGCTGCTCGGCCGCGAGGTCGCCCCCCGTGTCCGTGAACTCCTCTCCTCCCCGAAAAGAAGAAGCGCATGACCGACATCACCTTCGGCCTGGACACCTTCGGCGACGTGCCGTCGGACGACTCCGGCGCCCCCCTGTCCCACGCCGCGGCCATCCGCCAGGTCCTCGACGAGGCGGTGATCGCCGACGAGCTCGGCGTCGACGTGATCGCCCTGGGCGAGCACCACCGGCCCGAATACTCGATCTCCTCGCCCGAGACCGTGCTGGCCGGCATCGCCACCCGCACCTCGCGCATCCGCCTGGCCTCCGGCGTGACCGTGCTGAGCTCCGACGACCCCGTCCGGGTGTTCCAGCGCTTCGCCACCGTCGACGCGCTGTCGAACGGCCGGGCCGAGGTGATCCTCGGACGCGGCTCCTTCACCGAGTCCTTCCCGCTGTTCGGCTACGACCTGGCCGACTACGACAAGCTGTTCGAGGAGAAGATCGAGCTGTTCGTCAAGCTCCTCGACGAACGGCCCGTGACCTGGAGCGGCACCGTCCGCGCCCCGCTCGACCAGGCCGACGTCTACCCCAAGACCGAGTCGGGCCGTCTGTCGACGTGGGTCGGCGTCGGCGGCTCGCCCCAGTCGGTGGTCCGCACCGCCCACTACGACCTGCCGCTGATGCTGGCCATCATCGGCGGCGCCCCTGACCGCTTCGCGCCCTACATCGACCTGTACCAGCGGGCCGCCGAGCAGTTCGGCACCACCGCCCACCCGGTCGGCATGCACTCGCCCGGCTTCGTCGCCGACACCGACGAGGAGGCGCGGGAGGGGTTCTGGCCCGGCTACAAGGTGATGCGCGACCGGATCGGCGCCACCCGGGGCTGGCCGCCGATCAGCCGCTCGGAGTACGACGCCGAGATCGCCCACGGCTCGCTCTACATCGGCTCGCCCGAAACGGTCGCCCGCAAGATGGCCAAGGCCATCGACGCGCTCGGGGTGGCCCGGTTCGACCTCATCTACAGCGTCGGCCCGCAGCCCGTCGGCGCCCGCACCAAGGCCGTGGAGCTGTTCGGCGGCAAGGTCATCCCGATGGTCCGCGACCTCCTGGGCGACCGGTCATGAGCCCTGTCGACGGCACCGTCGAGACCATCGGCATCCTGGGCGCGGGCAAGGTCGGCACCGTCCTGGCCCGCCTGGCGCTGGCCGCCGGATACCGCGTGCTCATCGCGGGCTCCGGCGACCCCGCCAAGATCGCCCTCATCGTCGAGGTCCTCACCCCCGGCGCGACCGTGGTGACCGCGCGGGAGGCAGCGTCCCAGGCCGACGTGACGGTGCTGGCCATGCCGCTCGGCAAACACCGCGACATCCCGGCGTCGGCGCTCGACGGCAAGCTCGTCATCGACGCGATGAACTACTGGTGGGAGGTCGACGGCGTCCGCGACGACCTGACCGACCCGCGCACGACCACCAGCGAGATCGTCCAGGAGTTCCTGGCGGGCGCGCGGGTGGTCAAGGCCTTCAACCACATGGGCTACCACGACCTGGAGGACGGCGCGCTGCCCACGGGCGCGCCTGGGCGCCGGGCCATCGCCGTCGCCGGGGACGACCCCGGCGACGTGGCGGTCGTCGCCGGGATCGTGGACGCCCTCGGCTTCGACCCGGTCATCGCCGGGCCGCTCGCCGAGGGCGTGCGGATGGAGCCGGGAACCGAGCCGTTCGGCGCCAACGTCGAGGCCGCCGAACTGCGCGCGATGCTGGCCCGGTTCCCCGAATCGGAGCGCGGCCGCGCCCGTCACCAGGCGGTCGCGCCGCCGTCCACCAGATAGTTGGCGCCCGTGATGTAGGCCGCCCGGTCGGAGGCGAGGAAGACCACCAGCTCGACGATCTCCTCCGGCCGGGCGAACCGCTTGAGCAGCGTCTTGCGGGTGATCGCCTCCCGGGCCGCCTGGTCGTCGCCGAGGTCGCGCTCGCTGGCCGGGGTCAGCACCGGCCCGGGGCTGACGGCCACCGCGCGGATCCCGTGCGGCGCCCCTTCCAGCGCGAGCTGGCGGGTCATCCCGACGACCCCGGCGTTGGCAGCGGCGTGCGCGACCATCGGCGGCACCTCGCCGGCGATCTGACCGGCCATGGACGCGACGTTGACGATCACCCCGCCGCCGCGCGCGACCAGGTGCGGCCAGGCGAACTTCGACACGAAGAAGGGGATGTCGAGCTCGCCCGCGATGGTCGTGTGCCAGTCGTCGACCGAGAAGCCGGGCAGCGGCCCGAAGCGCGGCAGGGCCGCGTTGTTGTAGACGACGTCGAGCCCGCCGTAGGCCGCGACGGCCTCCTCGACGACCCGGCGCGCCTGCTCCGGATCGGTCAGGTCGATCGGCGCGACGCCCGTCATCTCCCCGCCCGCCCGGCGGACCAGCTCCACCGTCTCGTCGTTGGCGGCGGTCTGGATGTCACACCCGACCACCTTCGCGCCCTCGCGGGCGAAGGCCAGCGCCGCGACGCGTCCCTGCCCTCCGGCGGTGCCCGTGATCAGCACGATCTTCCCGTCCAGTGATCCCATCGGAGTCTCCCCGAGTAATAGTTGCTTCGTCAAAAAAGTACATTACTTCCTTCGTGAAGCAACTAATATGTGGGAATGACCACACGACCGCTCACCCCCGACGAGGACGCCCTGGTCCGCGCCCTGCCCCGGCTCATGTACGCCCTCCCCCGGGCGATCGACGCCGACATGGTGCGCGAACAGCAGCTGCCGCTGATCGAATGGACCGTCCTGATGCGCCTGTCGGAGGCCCCCCGCCGGCGGATGCGGATGGGCGAGCTGGCCACCGCGTGCGAGCTGTCGCTGAGCGGGATGACCCGCATCGCGGGCGTGCTGGAGAAGAACGGCCTCATCGAACGCGTCCGGAGCGACGAGGACGCCCGAGGCTGGAACGCCGTCATCACCGACGCCGGTCTGGCCCGCCTCGAGAGGGCCTGGCCGACCAACCTGGCCAGCGTGCGGCGGCACCTGCTCGACCACCTCGACGGCATCGACGTCGCCCGCCTGGCCCGCGCCATCGAGAACGTCGCCCTCGCCGACTGAGCCCCACGCCCGCCTGGCGCTGTAGCCGCCGTAGGGCGCGGGCTCCTTTACGTTGGAGGCCGAGGTGACCGATCACGACGACGAGATCGCACGGTCGGTGGCCCGCAACCTCGACACCCTGGACCAGGCGGTCGGCGAACTGGAGGCCGTCCCCGAACTCACGACCGCGCACGTCGACGCCCTCCACCGGCGCCTGCTCCCCGGAGAGGGGAAGGGCGGGGGCAACACCGATCTGGAGGATCTGGTCGCCTACGTGAACACGGCGGATCACGGGGCACTGGTTCAGGCGGCGCTCGTCCACGCCCGGTTCATGACCATCGGCCCGTACGCCGACGCCAACGGACGCGTGGGTCGGGCGCTGATCCAGACGGTGCTCACCCGGCGCGGCCTGAGCACGTCGGCGATTCTCCCGGTCAGCGTGGCCCTGCTCGCCCGGCACGACGAATACGCCGAAGGCCTCGCCGCCTACCGGAACGGCGATCCCGCCCACTGGCTGCGCCTCTTCCTCCGGACCGCGAGGGCCGCCGCGGAACGGGTCGGGACGTTCGCCGACGAACTGGCCGCAGTACGCGACGTGTGGGACGGGCGATGCCGGGCCGCCGGCCTGCCTCCCGGTCCGCGTATGGGACGGGCCACGTATCGGCTGCTCCACTGGTTCCCGGCGGTTCCGGTCATGACGGCCTCGACCGCCGAGCGCACGTTCAGGATGACGAACCAGGAGGCCCGCCGGGCTTTGGCGCAGCTGGCCGACGCGGGCGTCGTGCGGCCCGAACAGACCGGCAGGGACACCTTCGCTTACGTGGCCGAAGACGTCCTCGGCCTACTCACGGCTTGACCGGGAGCAGGTCCGGGCGTTTGGCCGTTCGGCCGTCGCCGGAGGAGCGGCCGCGGATTCGGCGGATCGCCCATGGGCCGAGGAAGGCGGCGGCCCAGCGCATCTCGGCGCCGGTGCGGATGAGGGCGTTCGGGCGGCGGACCGGGGGGAGCTCGCCGGTCCAGGTGAGGTCGCTGCCGGGCAGGCCCAGGGCGTGGGCGGCCGCGGCGGCGATGCGTTCGTGACCCAAGGGGGCGGCGTGGAGACGGTCGCGACTCCACAACCTGGCGTCGGTGGAGACGGGGTAGGGGAAGGTGTCCACCAGGACCGCGCCGTGCCGGCGAGAGGCGTCACGGAGCCGGTCGTTGAGATCGAGGATCTTGGGCAGGAAACGCCGGGCGATCGGGGCGATCTCGGCGATGTTCGGGAAGGTGAAGGTCAGCACGGTCGCGCCGGTCGCGGTGAAGGCGCGGATCATCTCCTCCACCTCCCCGGCGACGACGGCCGGATCGCTGCCCGGACGGGGGATGTCGTTCATGCCGGCCATCACCGACACCAGGTCGGGGTTGAGCGCCAGGCCGGGAGCCAGCTGATCGGCCCGGATCTGGGCGGCGAGACGGCCTCTGACCGCCAGGTTGGCGTAGAGCACGCCCGGGCTGGACGCCGCGAGGTGCTCGGCCAGGCGGTCGGCCCAGCCGCGGTAGCCGGACGCCTCGTCGCCGTCGTTGAGTCCCTCGGTCTGGCTGTCGCCGATGGCGACGTAACGCAGGTAGGTCATCCGGTCCCCTCCGATCCCGTTCGCGCGGTCCTCCGGTCGAGGGCCTTCAGCGCCCATTGGCACCAGTGGCGGTTCTCGCGTTCGAAGGCCAGGCCTCGGGTGACCGTGAGGTAGGGGCCGATGCGGTCGGCGTGGTCGAGGAACTCCTCCTCGGTGCGACCGCCGAGGATGCGGGTCCGGAGGCGGTCGTACCGGGCGATCTTGGCCTCGGTCCAGGAGAGCCGCTCCTCGATCGCCGCGCGCACGGCGGCGGCGTCGCCCGCGTCGACGGCTTGGACCTGGACGAACAGGTCCTCCCTGATCGCGCCGGGGCGGGTCGGCTCCCTGGTGAAGGCGTGGAGGTCGCGGCGGCCCTCGTCGGTGAGGGAGAACAGGCGTTTGCTGGGGCGGCGGTCCTGGTGCACGAGGCGGGCATGGACGAGGCCGTCGTTGTGCATGCGGTCGAGCTCGCGATAGAGCTGCTGGGGTGTGGCCATCCAAAAGTTGGCGACCGAGGCGTCGAAGCCCTTGGCCAGGTCGTAACCGCTGGCCTCGCCCTCCAGCAGGGCGGCCATGACGGCGTGGCGCAGAGACATGCTCAACACCATACCTATTCAACTAATTGATGATGCGGCGATCTTCTCCAGTTCAGCGAGGTCCTCGCCGGAGAGTGTGAGTCCCGCGCCGGCCACGTTCTCGCGCAGGTGCGCCACCGATGAGGTGCCGGGGATGAGGAGGATGTTCGGCGACCGCTGCAGCAGCCAGGCCAGGGCGACGGACATCGGCGTCGTGTCCAGCCGGTCGGCCACGGCCGTGAGCGCCGAGGACTGCAGCGGGGTGAAGCCGCCGAGCGGGAAGAACGGCACGTAGGCGATGCCCTGTCCGGCGAGCTCGTCGATCAGCTCGTCGTCCTGGCGGTGGGCGAGGTTGTACATGTTCTGCACGCACACGATGGGCGCGATCGCGCGTGCCTCGGCGACCTGCTCCGATGTCGCGTTGCTCACGCCCAGGTGCCGGATCAGGCCCTGCCGCTGGAGTTCGACGAGAGCCTCGAAGGGCTCGGCGAGCGACTCGGGCCGCGGCCCTTGGGCGTCGCCGAGCCGGAGGTTGACCAGATCGAGCGCGTCAAGGCCGAGGTCCTCGAGGTTCTCGTGGACGGCGCGGCGTACGTCCTCGGGCGTGCGGGCCGGTGGCCAGCCGCCTTCCGCGTCGCGGACGGCGCCGACCTTGGTCGCGATGTGCAGGACTTCGGGGTAGGGGTGCAGCGCCTCGTGGATGATCTGATTGGTGAAGCGGGGCCCGTAGGCGCCCGCGGTGTCGATGTGGGTGATGCCGAGGTCGACGGCCTCCCGCAGGACGGCGAGAGCGCCGTCGCGGTCGGCGGGCGGGCCCATGACCCAGGGACCGGCGAGCTGCATGGCGCCGTAGCCGAACCGGGAGACCGTCAGATCGCCCAGCGCCTGGGTCCCGCCGGGAAGGGAGGCGGAGGAAGTGCTCATGGTGTGCCTTTCGTCAATGCGCCAGAGGTGGTTCCCGATGGCTTGTTGCACCATGATTGGGAGGTAGCTCTCTGATGGGAAGTACGCACCTCAGAGTGCGTAAGGCACCCGCGTATCGAGGAGGGGTCCCATGGCGACGAAGACAGCGGCCCAGCAGAGGGCACAGGCCAAGGTGGAGTACGACGCCTTCGTCGCGGCCTGCCCCAGCCGCAGACTGCTCGACCGGATCTCTGACAAGTGGGTCACGCTGATCCTTGCCGCCCTGGGCAACGGCGCCCCCCAGCGGCTGGGCACCGACTGCGTCGGCGAGCCCCGGCCGATGCGCTACTCGGAACTGGCCCGCCTGCTGGCCGGCATCAGCCAGAAGATGCTGACCCAGACGCTCCGATCCCTGGAACGCGACGGCCTGGTGTCCCGCAGCGTGACCCCGACCGTGCCTGTCACGGTCACCTACGAGCTCACCGATCTCGGCCTGTCCCTGTACGAGATGATGCGCGGGCTCAAGGCCTGGGCCGAGACGCACATGGACGAGGTACTCGCCAACCGCGAGACCTACGACCCGCGACCCGCACCGCCTGCGTGACTGCGGCGGGCGGCCCAGACGGTGCGCTTGGTGCGTACGGCGAGATCTTCGCGGCGCAGGATGCTGTTCGGGCTGCCGAGGTCCAGCAGCTCGTCGAGTGCGGCGAGGTCCTCGGGGCTGAGGGCGGGGGCGGCGACGCCGCGGATGCGCCGCAGGCTGCCGTAGGCGTAGCGGCCGATCGCTTCGCCACGCCCTCCTTCGATGTCGACGGTGATGGTGCGGTGGTCCTCGACGGTGAAGCCGGCGGCGGTCAGCATCGGGCCCCAGTCGGCGCCGCGGTGCGGAACGTGCTCGGCGTGGAAGCCGTCGGTCGCGGCATGGGCGCGCTCTTCTAGGCCGGGCCGGTTCTCCGGGGCGTGTGCGGGCAGGAAGCGGGGAAATCCCGCGAGCTCGACGACAGCGAACAGGCCGCCAGGGGCGAGCAGTTCGCGGACGTTGCGCAGCGCGCCGTCGGGGTTGGCCATGTGGTGCATCGAGGCCGAGGCCCACACCAGATCCGGGCTACCGAGGTCGGGCCAGTGGTCGGTGTCGAGGTCGGCCTGTACGGTCCGCACGCGCCCTTCGACGCCGCGGGCGCATGCCCTCTCGCGCAGGAGCTGAAGGTGCCCGGCCGAGGTGTCGACGGCGGTGACGTGCGCCTCGGGGAAGCGTTCGAGGAGCGCGAAGGCGCCCGCGCCGGTGCCGCAGCCCAGGTCCACGATCTGGCGCGGCTCGCGCGTCAGCGGCAGCCAGGCGGTGATGGACGCTGTGTGCTCGGCCAGCACCTCCGCGTCCAGATCGAGGATCTCCGCATGTCCTTCATCGCGGTCGGGCTGGGTGTGCCGATGTGTACGGGTCATGTCACCACCGTAAGGCTGCCATGCGCATGACGCATGACTGCTTGCGTGAAGCGCAAGAAGGTGGTGTGCCCCAATGCCCGCCACGCAATATCGCCCACCTTGGCGAGGGCCTCCGGCGGCCCGCTACGGACGGCGGGCCTGAGCGCCTCCGTAGTCGGATTCGTCGGTTCCGGCGTCCCTCTGATGGCCGCGGCGGGCGTCGCGGTCGAAGATGCCGATGATTTCGCATGGCCCGCCCTCGGCGCCGATGGCGTGCGGCATCATCGTGGGAAACTCTGCGGCCTGGTTGGTTTCGATGCGAATGCGCCGGTGGCCGAGCATGAGGATGGCGGCGCCGGACAGGACGACGAGCCATTCGCGGCCGGGGTGGGCGCGCATGCGCGCAGGGCTGTCGGGTGGCGGATCGGTCATGCGCTGACGCATCACGCTCATGCCCGGGTCGCCCTTGATGGGCCAGCGCATCAGGCCGTGGGCGACGTCGACCATCGGGCTGATGACGACGTCGTCGGCGGCGTTCTCCACGAGCTGGTCCAAGGTGGTGTCCAGGGCGCGGGCGAGGGTGACGAGCTGGTCCAGGGCGAGGCGGCGCCGGCCGTTCTCGATGCGGCTCAGAGAAGACTGGCTGAGGTTGGCCCGGGTGGCGAGTTCCTCCAGGGACCAGCCCTGCGCGACGCGCAGTGCGCGGATCCGTTTGCGCACGAGGCTGTCCAGCTGCTCATCTTCTTGCGTCATAGGCAACATGCTATGCCTGTGATGCAACCCCGGTTAGCGTCGACGACAAGACGCCCGGCACGAGGGGCCGGGACGACGGCGCCGCTGAGCCCACCGCTCCCCCGCTCGCCGCCGCACAAGATCAGCGGCTGAAGAACCGCGCGACCCCAGCTGGCCGCCCGCGCGGTGAGCGCGTTCCCCATCTCACCGATCTGGCGACCGGGCCTGTCTCAGCGCCGGTTCCGCACGCCTTCCAGGAAAGGAAACCATGACCATCAACCAGCCTCCTCAGGCCGCGGCCGCGCCGGTCGGCGGCGGAGGGACGCCGGATGCGCGTCGACTGCGCGCGATCCTGATCGCCGTCTCGATCGCGCTGATGGCCGTCATCGCCTCCGTGTCCGGGCTGAACGTCGCCCAGACCCAGATGGCCGTCGAGTTCGGCGCCTCGCAGACCACCGTCCTGTGGATCATCAACGTCTACACCCTCGCCCTGGCCGCGCTGCTGCTGCCGCTCGGCGCGATCGGCGACCGGCTGGGCCGCAAGCCCATGCTGATCACCGGACTGATCGTCTTCGGCGCCGCCGGCGCGGTGGCCGGCCTCGCCCCGTCGGCCGGGATCATGATCGCCGCCCGGGTGGCCGCCGGCATCGGCGCTGCGATGATCATGCCGATCACGCTGGCCGTCATCACCGCCACCTTTCCCGAGGAGGAGCGCGGCAAGGCCATCGGGGTGTGGACAGGGGTCGCCGGAGGGGGCGGCATCCTCGGGATGTTCCTCTCCGCCCTGCTGGTCGACGTCGCCGACTGGCGCTGGTTGTTCGTGCTGCCCGTGGTTCTCGTCGTCATCGCGCTGGCGATGACGCTGAAGTCGGTGCCCAACTCCCGCGAACGGTCCGCCCACGCCTTCGACACCATCGGCGCGCTGGTCTCCACCATCGCCGTGATCGCTCTCATCTTCGTCCTGCAGGAAGGCCCCGAACGCGGCTGGACCGCCCCCATCACCCTGATCAGCCTCGCCGTCGGAGCCCTCGCCGCCATCGCCTTCGTGGCCTGGGAGTTGCACCGCCGCGACGCCTCCTTGCTGGACGTCCGCCTCTTCCGCGAGCGCGGCCTGGCCGCCGGCTCGATCACCCTGCTGGTCGTCTTCGGCGTTCAGGCCGGTGTCGCCGTCGTCCTCTTCCCGTTCTTCCAGGCCGTGCTCGGCTGGTCGGGGCTGTTGTCCACCGTGGCGATGATGCCCATGGCCGTCATGATGATGATGGCCTCGGGCCTGGCCCCGAAGACGGCCGCCAAGATCGGCGCCCGCTCCACCATGACCGTCGGCGTCGCCCTGGCCACCCTCGGACTGGCGCTGATGGCGCTGTTCGTGTCCGTCTCCGGCGGCTACCCGTCCATCCTGGTCGGCATGCTCGCCATGGGCATCGGCATGGGTCTGTCGATGACGCCGTCCACCGAGGCCATCACCGGCTCCCTCCCCCGCGCCGAGCAGGGCGTCGCCTCCGCCCTCAATGACGTCACCCGCGAGTTCGGCACGGCCCTCGGTGTCGCGATGCTGGGCGCGCTCCTGGCAGGCGGCTACCGCAGCGCCATCGACGGCAGGCTCGACGGCGTTCCCGCCGGTGCTGCGGACACCGCACGCGAAGGCGTCGCCAACGCCGTCGAGGTCGCACCCATCGCCGGCGACCACGCCCGGGACCTGATCCACGCCGCGCAGCAGTCCTTCGTCGACGGCTGGCGGCAGTCCATGTGGGTCGGCGCCGCCGTCATGGCCGCCCTGCTTCTCTACGTCGCCCTGTACGGCCCGAAGCTCGACGCCGAGGCGGCGGACGACGTCGCCGCTCGCTGACCTCGCAGCCGTCGGCGCGGCCATGTCAGGCGCCTCCGCGGATACGTGGAAGGTCTCGCGTCTTTCCAATGGTGTTTTTCATGGGGACGTCCGACATTCTGAAATTTGCCTGTCCATGCCAGCCTTCACGCGCGATCTTGACTGTTGATCACCATGGAAGGAAGATCCATTCATCCAAGATCCACCGAAGGGAGCTTGAAATGCGCATGAAGGGCAATCGAACGCTGTCCATTGCGACGGCGGCGATTACGATCGTCGCCACGCCCGTCGCCGCAACCTCTCCGAGCGCGGCGGCGACCGCGAAGGGCACCCAGGTCATGGCCGGATGCACGAGCTGGACGCCGCATATCCGGCGGGTCAGGGTCGGCAGCACCAAAGTGCACAGCAGCTACAGCTCGAAATCGAGTGTGAAAGCCACGTGGAAATACCGACAGCTTTTCCGCGTGAACAAGCGCTGTGTGAACAGCGCCGGAAACCTGTGGTGGCATTCGGACTGCTGCGCCGGTGTCACCGGTTATGTCTGGAACGACCACACGGAAATCTCCGGAACCGGATGGAGCTGAGTCCTCTGCTGAAAAACGGCGACGATTCATCCCCCCGGCCCGTCCGGACGCGGACCCGCCGAGGCCGGATCGGCGGCGTCGCCCTCGGCTACTGAGCCCATCTCCCCGATTTCTTCGCCATCATGAAGGACAACGGGAGGGGACACGTTGACCCTGGGGGTTCCGGCCGCCGGCAGGACGGCCGACACACTGAGTTATCCGCCGGGATCGCTGGTGATCCTGACCGGCCTGCCGGGCGCCGGGAAGACCACACTGCTGCGCCGCCTCTACGGCCTCAGCGGCGACGAGACCCGGCCCGTCGGCCGCGACGGCCTGACCGTCATCGACAGCTACCAGTCGCGGCTCCACTGGAGGGGCCGCATCCCCTGGGCCCCCAAACCGGTCCGCACCGCGATCACGTGGGTCACCCACATGTCCCGCATCTCCCGGGCCATGCGCACCGGCCCGGTGATCGCCCACAACCGGGGCTGCGGCGTCTTCGTGCTCTATGTGCTGGCCTGGCTGGCCGTCCGGCGCGGCACCCGGCTCCACCTGCTGATGCTCGACACCCCGCCCGACCTGGCGATGGCCGGGCAGCGGACCCGCGGGCGGGTGGTGCCCAAGGCCGCCTTCGGCCGGCACATCCGCAGGTGGGGGCGGCTTCTTGGCCGCGTACAGGAAGGAGACCCCGCGCCCGCCCTCACGGCCCACGTGCTGACCCGGGCCGGGGCCGACCGGCTCAAAGAGGTCAGGTTCGACCGCTGAGCCGCTCGACGGTCGCCGCCGCGACGGCCTCGATCCGCCGCCCGTAGGCCTCGGGGCCGTCGAACACGAAACTGCCGCCGACCACGGGCAGCGCGCTGAACGACGCCCCGAAATCGGTCGCCGCCCGGCCCGGCGGCAGCGGCGCGTAGCGCTCGAACGGGGTCATGTCGTAGCCCTGACGTGAGGCGTGCCGGTTGCGCGCGACCTGGTGGGCCGCCACGCGGATCACCGCATCGATCCCCTGGTCGAGCAGCAGCTGCAGCCAGCGGAACTGGACGTCGAGATGCTTCTCGTGGCCCTCGGCCGGGTGCTGCAGCAGGTAGGCGCAGACGACGGGGTTGTGCCAGCGGTACATGTCCGGGTCGCCCTGCTCCTCGGCCAGGATCGCGTGGTAGTAGTCGGCGCACCGGCCCAGCGGCCCGGCGGGCGCCCCGCAGTCACAGCGATCCGTCATGGCCGAGATCATAGGGGGGTGGACGACCGTGACGTGCTCTACCGCCGGGTGGCGGCCGACCTCCGCGAGGCGGTCGCGGGCGGGGTCTACGGCTCCGACGGCAGGCTCCCGGCCGAGGCGGCGCTGGCCGAGCACTACGGCGTCTCCCGGGGCACGATCCGGCAGGCCCTGGCGCTGCTGCGGGCCGGCGGCGTGGTCACCTCGCGGCGCGGCACCCGGCGGGTGGTGCTCGGCGCGACCCCGGCGCAGAGCTTCGCCGAACTGCACAGCTTCACCGCCTGGGCCCGCTCGATCGGCGAGGAGCCGGGCGGGGTGCTCGAATCGCTGACCGTCCGGCCCGGCGACCAGGAGGAACTGGCCCGGCTCCGGCTGCGCGCCGACTCGCAGGTGTACGCCGCCCTGCGGGTGCGGACCCTGTCGGGACGCCCCGTGATGATCGAACGGACGACCTACCCGCCCCGCGTCGGCGAGATCGTGGCCCGGCTGCCCGCCGACACGGTGTCCTACACCGAACGGCTGCTCGACCACGGCATCGTCTTCGCCGACGCCGAGCACACCATCGACCTCGCCTTCGCCGACCCGGACGACGCCCGCCTGCTCGGCTGCCCCGAGGGCGCCGCGCTGCTGCGCGAACGCCGCCGCACCACCGACCCGGCCGGACGGCCGGTGGAGTGGTCCGAAGACCGCTACCTGCCGGGGACGGTGGCGTTCACCGTGCACAACTCGATCGCGACCTCGACACTGTCGCGGCTGCGGTCAGCGGCGCAGCAACGAGGCCAGTAGCGGACGGAAGTGCGCGAAATCGGGCGTCGCCGCGCCCGCGACCTTGGCCGCGTCGTCCCACCGCCGGACCGCCACCGCGTCGGCCGCCCCCGGCAGCGCCGCGAAGGCGGCGGCCTGCGGCCCGGTCATCGGGCCGCCCTGCACCCGGAGGGTGAACTCCGAGGCCTCCGACAGCCGGGCCCGGTAGCCGGGATCGACCGCGCACAGGTACCGCTTGGCATCGACGTGCAGCCGAACCGGCTCGGTCACCTCCGGCCCGAACCAGCGGGCCAGCACGTCGGCGCCGGTGTGGCTGTGCCGGTTGTCGACGCCGGACATGAGCTCCGCGCCGCCCTCCAGGTGGCCGATGTCGTGCAGCAGCGCCGCCGCGACCAGGTGCGCGGGCGCTCCGGCGGCCTCGGCGAGCGCGGCGGCCTGCCGCATGTGCTCGGCCATCGTGACCGGTTCGCCCAGGTAGTCGCCCGTGCCGGGACCGGTGAAGAGCGCCTCCAGCTCGTCCAGCGCCACGGTCCTGCCGAGCACCGCCAGCGTGCCGGCCAGGCCGTCGAGGTCGGCGTACGCGCCCTGCAGGTGCCGGGCGCCGTTCTGCTCGAAGGCGGTGCGGGCGTGCAGGAGCCGGGTGTTGTCGAAGATCAGGCAGTCGCCCGGCGCCAGCCGGAACGCCAGCATCAGCTCGGGCCGCGCCAGCACCTTGGCGAAGGCACGGTAGGCGTCGTAGAACGCGCCGGGCGGCCGGAGCGTGCCCAGCGACCGGTTGTTGAACCGGACCTCGCGGATGCGCCCGAGAGGATCGACGTCGATGAGCGGCTTCACCGCCGTCAGTTCGGTGCGCGCGTCGCGGTAGACGAACGGCACCGGGGTCCGGGTCAGCACCGCGAACGCCTCGGGGTCCTCCGCGCGCAGCAGCGCCGCGGCGTGGAAACCGTCGACGAGCCCAGAGTCGCCGCCCTGCGCCGCGTTGGTCAGACAGTGCAGCAGCTGGATGGTCGGCACGGGGTCGCGGTAGGGGTTGTCGGTGTGCGGGGCGATGGCCCGCGAGGTGAAGGCCAGGTTGTCGGGGGCGGGCTCCACCCGGACGTCGAACAACCGCCCGTAGTTGGTCTCCCGGACGTACCCGAACGATCTCGCGACCTCCAGCACCCGGCCCTCCTCGACGGGCACCCCTCGGAGCAGCGCGAATCCGAGCCGTCGCACGGCCTCGAGGACGCGGACGCGTTCGGCGGGCACGGACAGGTAGGCGGACCAGTCGGCTTCAGGCGGGGTGGCCAGGTCCGCGGTGGCCCACAGACGCTTTCCGGCTTCGGTGCGGTGGTCCACCGGGGCCGGGGCGGTCAGCCAGTCGCGGCGGTAGACCGACCGGTGCCCGTCGGGGAACCAGGTCACCTCCACCTCCTCCGGCCGCTCGGCCACCGTGCCGACGGCCAGGTCGTCGGGCAGGTCGGTGATCTGGAAGAGCTTCTGGCCGCTGCGCGGGTCGCGGCACTCGGGGCACGGGCAGTTGTCCCGCAGCCACATCGGGTTGTCCAGCATGATCGTCCTCGTCGGTTCGCCAAGTTGTATAGCCAACTTCTTGGTCCGAGATGTCCGGAAAGTGAAATTCGGTTGAGCGGGACGCGCCCTGTTCATGAGGCTGGGGTGTGTGCTTCTGTTCGGGATCGTCGTGGTGGGGGCGTCCGTGCAGCGGCTCGCCGGGATCGGGTTCGCGCTGGTCGGGGTGCCCGCGATGGCGCTCCTGCTGGGCCCCGCCGAAGGGGTGCGGCTGGCCAACTGCGGCGCGCTGGTCATCAGCGCCGTCGGGCTCGCGGGCACCTGGGGGTCGGTCCGGCCCGGCGCGATGATCCCGCTGGTGGTCGCGGCGGCGGCGGCCGTACCGGCCGGAGCCTGGGTCTCCCGCACCCTGCCCGAACCCGCGCTGCTCGCCGTCACCGGAGCCCTCGTCAGCGCCGCCGCCCTGCTGGTGATGAGCGGGCTCCGGGTGCGGTCGCTGCGCGGGCGCGGCGGCGCGCTCGCGGCCGGCGCCGCGAGCGGGTTCCTCAACGCCTCGGCCGGCGTGGGCGGCCCCGCCGTCTCCCTTTACGCCGTCAACGCCGGCTGGACGGTACGGGAGTTCGTCCCCAACGCCCAGTTCTACGGCGTCGTCGTGAACGTCTTCTCGATCGCCGCCAAAGGACTCCCCCAGCTCGGCGGCCCCACGTGGGCCCTGGTCGGCGTCGGGATCGCGGCCGGGCTGGCGATCGGATCGATCGTGGCCCGGCACGTGCCCGAACGCCCCGCCCGGTGGATCGTGCTGTCACTCGCGCTGGCGGGGGGTCTCACGACGCTGGCGAAAGGCCTGTGGGGCTGACGGTGGCGCTCCCCCGCGCGTGGAACGACCAGGGGGTGCGGACCGGCGGGAAGTTGTAGCGGTGCACGCCGGTGACCGTGAACCCGCCCCGCTCCAGCAGTTCGACGGTGTCACGGCCGGTGTGGCAGCCGCCCGCGAGAGGGGGCCAGACGGTGGCGTCGAGGGCGCGCTGCATGCGTACAAGACCGGGAGAATCGGCCCTCCCGTGCTCCAGGAACCGCACCTGACCACCCGGCCTGAGCACCCTCCTGGCCTCGGCGAGTGCCTGGCCGACATCGGGAATCGAGCACAGGACCAGGCAGAACACCACGGCGTCGACACTGGCGTCGAGCGCGGGCAACCGGCCCGCCGTCCCCGCGCTCACCTCGACGGGCACCGGCGCCGCGGCGGCCGAGGTGGCGGCGTGCCGCCGCAGCAGCGCCTCGGGCTCCACCGCCAGCACCCGCGTCACGGCCGGCGGATAGTACGCGAAGTTCGCGCCGTCGCCCGCCCCGACCTCCACGACCTGCCCCGACAATCCCGCGAGCAGCGCGCGGCGGTGCTCGGCCATGCCACGACGGTCCATGGTCTGCCGCAGACGCGGCCACATCCGGGCGAAGAGCTTCGGCATGACTCCATTAGACCCACGCATAAGATCGTCTGCATGGCGACGAGGCTGGTACAGATTCACATGAAGGCCGCAGACGACGAGGCGGTCGGCCATTTCTGGGCGCAGGCCCTCGGATGGGGCGTCTCCAGCGAGGGACCGGGCGTGACCAACCTCGAACCCGTCGGCTTCGCCTACCCCGACCCGACGGCCGTGTGCATCGACGTCGTCCACGACCCGAACCCCAAAACGGTCAAGAACCGCGTCCACGTCGACCTCGCCACCACCTCGCCCGCCCACCAGGCCGAACTGGTCGAGCGCCTGCGCTCCCTGGGCGCGACCCCGATCGACGTGGGCCAGGGCGACGTGCCGTGGACGGTCCTGGCCGACCCCGAAGGCAACGAGTTCTGCGTCCTGGAACCCCGGGAGATCTACGGTGACACCGGCCCCATCGCCGCGGTCGTCGTCGACTGCACCGACCCGCGCGCCATGGCCCGGTTCTGGGACGCGGCGATCGACTGGACCCTCCACGAGGTGACCGACGACCACGCGCGGCTCCGCTCGGCCAAGGGCGTCGGCCCCTACCTGGAGTTCGTCCGCACCCCTGACGTGAAGACGGTGAAGAACCGGGTCCACCTCGACCTGCGCCCCTACCCCGGCCAGGAACAGGCGGCCGAAGCGGCCCGCATCCGCGCCCTCGGCGCCGTCGACGTCAACATCGGCCAGGTCGACGTGCCGTGGACGGTCTTCGCCGACCCCGAGGGCAACGAGTTCTGCGTGCTGACCCCGCTCTAGAAAATCGTTTGTGTCCTCGTCTGTCGGAGTCGTAGGTTGCCTGCGGCCCCGAGACGTGAGGACAACCCGCGTGACCCCGCCTGCTTTCCAGATCTGACACGTAACTTCCGCACACCGTCAGCCGACTCTGCCGTCGGCTCCGCCGGGCTGCCCTCTGTGAGCGCCCGGTCATACGGCGTCTGAGGCCGCGCGCAATCGGCCTCGTGTCAGATCTAGAGAGATCATGTCTTCACAACCTCATATCGTGCTGCCCTGGACCGTCCGCCGGACCAGGCTGCCCTTGCTCTTCTTCCGCTGCGTCGACTGCGGGTGCGAGTCGGCGACCACCGGGGCGGGCCGGTTCCGGGTCAACGCCAACGGGAAACTGCTGGACGTGTGGCTGCTGGTGCGGTGCGTGTCCTGTAACCGCACGAGCAAGCTGACCGTTCACGAGCGGGTGCCGGTCACGGGCCTGGACCCGGGGGCGCTTCGCGGGTATCGCTGCAACGACCCTGACCTGGTGGCTTCGACGCTGCTGGATCCGCTGTTCGGGCGCCGTAACCGGTTCACCCTCGACTGGGCTGGTGCCTGGCGGCTGGACTGCGGGTCTGTCTGGGTCGACAGCGGGTGGCCGGTGCGGGTGGAGGTGACCTTCGACGATCCGGTGCCGGTGCGGCCGGATCGGCTCATTGCCCAGGGGTTGGGGTTCAGCCGGGGCGAGGTGGTGCGGCGGGTCAAGAGTGACGTTTCGCTGCGGCATCAGAGGAGCAGCGGGTTCGCCTTCACGGTGATGGCCGGGGAGTAACGGCCTTCTCTCCTGGAGATCGACGGGAGAGCTGATCGGTGCCACCGGTGCCGCTGCGGCTTCCCCACTCCGCAGGCCGGTCGTGCGCTGTCCTCGATGATCCGGGGATGCGATGTGTCTGCGGCGTCAGCATCAGAGTCGTCGCGTGTGGGGCCGGGCGTCCATCGGGCATTAGGCCAGGGTCGGAGGGTCGCCCCCCACCCGGCGGAGGGCTGTGCCGGGCAGGGTGACGTGCATCCTCATCGCCCGGGGGGATGCAGGCGCCGGCCTGGCGGGTGACAGCGGCAGGCTGATGTTCCTGCATCCCTCCCTCACGCGAGGGGTGCAGGCCACGAGCTTGGTGAATCGACAACGCCTGCCACATGCGGGCCTCAGCCGTCGGCGGCCGGGGCGGACCTGAGTTCAGCCGCGACCGCCCGCTCCCGCAGCACAGCCGCCTCCGTACGAGCCGACTCCAGCTCCGATCGCAGGTCACTCAGCCGGGCCCGCTCCAACGCGAGCTCGGCGCGCAGCGTGGCGAGGCTCTCCTGGGCGGCCGCACGTTCGGCCCCGAGCCGGGTCGCCTCGGCCTGGGCCGCCTCCCCCGACGTCCTGAGCGCGGCCGCCTCGGCCTGGCTGCTGTTCAGCGCCGCGGCCAGCGCGTCCCGATCCTTCCGGGCCTCGGCCATCGCCTTCTCCGACTCGGCCAGCAACCCGGTGACCCGGGACACCTCCGCCTTGGCCTCGGTGGCACTCGCGGCGGCATCGGCGCGGGCCTGATCGGCGACCTCCGCCCGCGTGATGGCCCGGTCACGCTCGGACTCGGCCGCGTCGGCGCGCGCCGACGCCGCGGCGGCCGCCTTCTCGGCGGTGGCCACGTCTTTGCGCGCCTCCTGGACGTCCCGCTGCGCGGCGGCCGCCTTGGCCTCCGCCCGCCGGGCCTTCTTCTCGGCCTCGGTGGCGGCCGCGCGCGCCTCCTGTGTCTCGGCCTCCGCGTGATCCCGCCGGGACTCCGCCTGCTCGGCCCGTCGACGAGCCTCATCGGCGGCCTGCTTGGCGACCCGCTCGGTCGCCGCCGCCTCACGGAGCGCGGCCAGCGCCTGTTCGCGTGCGTTCTCCGCGTCGGTGAACGCGTTGTCACGCTCGGCCACCGCCTCCTCGGCGCGCTGCTCGGCCTGCTGAGCGTTCCTGCGCGCGTCTTCGGTGGCGGCGCGGGCCAGCCGTACCTGCTCGAAGGCCTGTTCACGCTCGGCCCGGGCGACGGCCACGCGGGTGTGCGCTTCGGCCTGCACCGCGCTGAGCCGCGCCTCGACCCCGGCCGGCGAGAGCTCGTCGGCGAGGACCTGGGCCAAGGGGGCGATCGCCGCGGCCAGGCCTTTCTCCATGCGCTCGTAGAGCTCTTCGGCGCGGGCCAGGGAGCCGTCGAGGCCGGGGGTGGATCGGCGGAGTTCGCGCGATTTCTTGGCGGCGGCCTGGCAGTCGCTCTCGGGACAGTACTCCTTCGGACGGCCTCGTCCTTGGCGTTGCTCCAAGGGCCTGCCGCAGTGCTTGCACGTCACGAAGATCACCCTAGCATTTCGATTTTCTGGAAACAGAAAATCGAAAATAGAGATCCGTTGTGTCGGAGGTGTAGATGATCTTCCAACATAATCCTCGTTATGTTGGGTGGCGAAGTGCCGTGACTCTGCATGTGAGTGGTCCCGGCTGTCCCGGCCGGTGTTGAGCGCCGATTTGATGTCACCACGAGGCCCGGCCCGAACCTGACTCTCCGCACCGGGCCGGGTACCTGTTTTCGCAGGTTCAGAGGCCCACGTTGCGCATCGCGTTGTCGCGCCAGCGGTCGACCGCGCGGATGAGGCTTGTCACAAAGTTGTCCCGGGCTTTTGTCACCGCACGTCAGCAGGCGTCGACGACACGCTCCTGCTGCCCTTCGTCCTGGCCGAGGGGCGCCCGCCGCTGCTCGACGTGGCGCTGAGGTGGGCGGAGCAGGCCAGGTCACTGCTCGACCTGGCCGGCCGGTCCCACCCCCGGCTGGCCACGGCCACCGACCCGCTGCGCTCCCACTTCGCCGTGTACCGCTGCTACCTCCACAACGTCCGGGGACTGGCCAACCGCCTGCACGGTCGCTACGAGGAGGCGGTCATGGACTACTGGGCCGCCGCGCGCCTCTATCGGGACATCGGCGCGGTCAACCTGGAGGCGATGACGCTGGCGCACATCATCCCGATCTTTCCCGGCGTCGACCCTCGCTGGCCGGTCGCCGGTCGCACTCTCCCTCTCGCCGAGGCCGACGCCGCGTTGCTGCGCGCCACGCGGGATGAGCGGGTGCATCCCCAGCTGCGCCGCGCGATCGCGGTGAGCACCGCGCTGTTGCGGGCCACCTACGGAGATCTCCGGTCCGCCGAGGAACTCCTGCGGCGCGGCGCCGCGATTCCCCTCGGACAGCGGAAACAACGGTGATGGGGCTGGAGACGGTGGAGGTCAGTGCGACCAGGGTTCTGGTAGGGCTCGGGTCGCACTTCCAGCATTTGGCGCGCGACGTCGTCGACTACGGCCCGCTTCTGCGCGGAGAGGCCCAGGCCGCGGACTTCCTGCCGGCCGCGCATCTGAGCAACCTGTGGATCGTCACCGAGATCCTCACGGGTGCCGCCCCGATCCCCGGCCGCCGCCGGCTTAACCGCGGCATGACCGGCGGAATCCGCGACGGCCGCTTTTGGCTGGAGGTACCCGATACCCGGGTCATCGAGAAGTGGATCGAACAGACCGAGAACCGCGGCGGTTTCGCGATGACCGCCCAGTTCCACGAGTTACTCGGCCTGCAGCTCAGGACCCTCGACCCCTACCCGGCCGCCGGCCATCTGATGGCCGCCCTCACCCACCTGCAGACGGTGCACTTCGGCATCGTCGACGACGAACTGCGCGGTGCGGCGCGCGGCGCGGCCGAGAACTTCGCCGAACTCGTCATCGACCACCTGGCCACCCTGGCCGGCCGGCCCGTCCCTACCGAAGCCGAACCCCATCCCGCGAACCTGGGGCTCTACGCCGTCCAATCGGTCAAGTCCAGGGCGCTAGCCGAGCTGCTCGGCGAGACCGTCCCGGGTCAGGGCGACCACCCGCTGATATCCCGCGAGCAGGAGGCCCACCAGCGCTACCGGAACGCACGTGACAGACGTGACCACCGCGCCCTCCGCGAGGCCAGGGAGGAACTCGAACACTGCTGGAACGAACTCGCCGAGCTCGGGGGACCCGCCGCGGAGTACGCCGCCCTCCGGGCCGGCGTCCCCGTCGAGCCGGGCCGCCTGGCCCCGATGCTCGCCCAGCTCGCCGTTCCTCAGTCGTCGCTCCCGAAAACCGGGCAGAACCAGTAGATCAACGCGCCGACCGCCAGCAGCCCGTCCGTGGCCGCGCCAGCCAGCAATCATCACCCGCCTGGAACCGCGCTGGCCGGTGCCGCTGAATGAGGTACTGGCCGCCCGGATCGGCGACCCACTGTGGCTGCTGGCCCGGCAGTGGCAGCTCGGTGAGTTGCGGAAGGCACGTTCTGTTCTGTGAGCTCAGCCCGGCTGAGCTGGGCGAACGTGCTCGTTTAGGCCTGGTGACACGATTCTGACCGACACCCCCGTAAGGAGCGCGACGAGTTGCTGCGCCGCAACCCGTAAGGCGGCGAGGAATGGACAGCTATCGAGCGCTTGCGCTGTCACCTGCAACCGGCCAGGTAGGCGCGCTGAGCCCTCCACCATCGCGCCATGAGTGCTGGACGGCTGGTTCACCTGCGGGTTTCTCCCGAGACAGCGATGGTGTGCGGAGCTCGCCGACGCCGAGACAATCGCCGGGCGGATCGAGTGGAGCCGTCGGGAAGCCGCGTTCACCGCGAAGCACCGCGAAATCTTCGAAGCTGCCCTCGTCTGACCACCGGAGCCGGGTCACCGGGTCTTGCCGCAGGCGGTTGGGCTACCACGGCGCTGTGACGCTCAACGGCCATCGGCCCGAAGCCTCACCTGTGGATGGAGGTGTTGCTTGTCTTGAACAGGTCGCGGGTGGGGATGGCGAGAGCATCGGCGATCTGGAACACCTTGTCGAGGTGCGGGCTGTACATGCCGTTCTCGATGCGGTTGATCGTCTTGCGGTCCACGTCGGCCATTTCGCCGAGTTGTTCCTGGGGCAGCCGCGCCCTTCGCGGAGTTCACGCAAGCGTGTGCCGAACTGTCTGCGCAGTTCAGCCAGGCGTGGCCTGATCGGATTGGGCACTCACCAACGCTTGCGCGCATGATCCCCAAAGGTCTGTACCAACGTCGGTACAAATGATGATTGCGGAGAGTGCGTAGGTGTCAGCGCGCTGCGAGCATTCGGTCGCGTCCGCCCAGGCGACCACGAGGGGCATGAATAAACCGACTTCGACGCGACGACCACCCGCGGATGGTCACTCCGCCACGTCGTGAACTGCACGGCGGGGCCTCCCCCGCCTGGCTGCTGACTCAGGCGGCCCGGCTGTCCTGGGAAGTCACCAGCATCCTGCAGCTGATCAACGGCATGCGCCTGAATCTCAGCGACGAACTGCTGGACGCCGCCCACGCCACCGCCATCGTAGAGTCACGGCTGCCCTTGGCACCCGCCTGGGGAAACGGCCCGCCCCGACGGCGCTCCATCTTCGCCCAGGCCCGCGAGGCGGGAACCGACCCGTCCGCAGCCTACGTCGATGTGATGATGATCCGCCGCCCGCCCATCGACCGGCGCTTCAACGACGACATCGCCGCAGCCAGCCGCCCACCCGCGAGCCCAGTGCGCCGGCATCACCCTGAAGCACCAGCGCTGCACTAAGACGATCTTCACCGGTATCGGGTCGGCGCACTGTGCCACGCACATGACCGCCGCTGAGAAGACCCGGCGTGACCAGCTGCGGGCTGCTCAGGACCGCAAGATGGAGGCGGTGCTGGACGCCCTGGAGGACCAGCGCCTGGCGCTGGCCAATGAGTGGATCGACCGGTAAGGGCGTCGGCCCCACCGGGTGGAGCTGCCGAGCCGGCCAGCAGGCCGGTCCCGGCTTTCCTCGACGATCCGGGCGAGGACGAGTCGAGCGTGCCCGAGTGGGCGATGCTGGCTCTGTATGAGACCGGATGGCCGCAGTTGTGCCCGCTCAGCCCTGTCGGCCCCGCCGTGTACTGCCGGATCGCTACTGCCGGATCGGCAGGCCAGTGGCGGGGGCGAACGGCTCCGACCGTCCGTTGCTCGACGGTCTGCCGCGCCCCCTGGTCGAGCTGGGCCGCCACACGTGTTGCCCCTCGTAGTAGCGCTACTGGAGCCGGTCCAGGCACAGGTTGGTGACGACCTTGGTCAGCGATGCTTCCGGCACCTTGATCCGCTGCCGGTCAGCGGTTACGCGAGCGCCTTCTCGGCGGACGCATCCGGCGCGGCGGCCAGGCGGCGCTTGCGCTTGGGCAGGCCGAAGGTCGGGTGCGAAATGCCCCACAGCGAGATCTGGAGGATGCCCGTCTTGATCCGCGCGGCCTTCCGGCCGCCCACGTACTTCGGCTTTGCTCGCGCTTTCTCGTCGACCATCTGCAGGATCCCGTCCCGTCGTCCGAGGCTGATGTGATTGCCCGGGTAGTCCAGCTTGCCCTTCGCAATCTTGCGGCCGGTAAGGCGTCCCACGATCGCGTCCGTGGCCTGCCGGCCGGTGGAGCCGGCCGACGCGCAGGACATCGGCAGCGGTCGGCCGTTGTCGCCGATGGCGTAGGCGCTGTCGCCGGCGGCGTAGACGTTCGGGTGCGAGACCGACCGCATGGTGTCATCGACGACGATCTGACCGTTCTCGGTGACCTCCAGCTCGCTGGCGGCGGCGATGGGGGTGACCGCGAACCCGGCCGTCCACACGGTCGCGTCGGATGCCAGGGTGGTGCCGTCGGCGCACAGCACCCGCGTCGCTTCGACGGCTTCGACGCTGGTGTGCTCCAGGACCGTGATGCCCAGCCGGTCGCAGGCCTGGCGCAGATGGCCGCGGGCTCCGGTGGAGAGCCGGGCGCCCAGCTCGCCGCGGGCGATGAGCGTCACTGACAGGCCCGGCCGGGCTTCGGCGAACTCGGTGGCGGTCTCGATGCCGGTCAACCCGTCGCCGACGACCAGAACTCTCCCGCCTTCGCCACGCCTGTCCAAGTTGTCCAGGCGTTCGCGCAGGCGCAGCGCTGCGGGCCGGCTGGTGACGTGAAAGGCGTGCTCGGCCACGCCGGGGACGCCGCCGTCGGCGACGTGGCTGCCGAGCGCGTAGACGAGCATGTCGTAGCCGAGCTCGCCGCCGCCGCCGCCGTCGGCGTCAGCGATGGCGACGAGATGGCGCTCGGGGTCGACGGCGGTGACCCGGGCCAGGCGCAGCCGTATGTCCGTGCCCGCGAAGACGTCGGCCAGTTTTGGAGCCTTGATCTGCTGGCCGGCCGCGAGCTGGTGCAGCCGCAGCCGCTCGACGAAGTCCGGCTCGGCGTTGACCACGGTGATCTCGGTGTCCGCCGGGGACAGCCGGCGGGCCAGGTTCCCGGCCACGTAGGCCCCGGCATACCCGGCGCCGAGGACGACGATGCGGTGCTTCATGTGGTGCTCCTGTCGATTCGCTTGCTCTGGGTGAGTTGACTCGGCCCTGGGTCACCGATTTTCTTGATCGAGGTCGCCGTGAGCCTGCGCCGAAAGGTCCTGCCAGTCGGCCCAGGTCTTGAGGCGGTCGGCGTAGACCTGCTGGAGCATCGGGTAGAAGCCCAGGCCGAAGAGCACCCGCAGGGGCGGGTTGTCGGATTCGACGATCTTGAGGAGTGCCTGGGCTGCGGCGGCCGGGTCGCCGGCGGGCTGCTTGCCCGCGAACGCGGCGATGCGCTGGCGAAGGCCGTCGTAGGTCGGATTGGGTTCGGACAGGTGACCGTTGGCGAGGGGGTCGGGGTTCTTGCCGGACCGGGTGGCGAAGCCGCCGGGCTCGATCACGGTCACCTTGATGCCGAAGTCGGCAACCTCTTGGGCGAGGGATTCGTTCAGGGCTTCCAGGGCCCACTTGGAGGCGCTGTAGGCGCCGCTGAGCGGCATCGCCATGACCCCGGCGGCCGAGGACAGCTGGATGATGTGCCCCGAGCCCTGTTCGCGCAGGTGGGGCAGCGCGGCCTGGATCACCCACAGCGCGCCGAACAGGTTGGTCTCCAGCTGGTCGCGCAAGTCCTGCTCGGCCAGCTCCTCGATCGCGCCGACCTGGGCGTAGCCCGCGTTGTTGACGATGACGTCGAGGCGGCCGAAGTGCTCCCTGGCCCGCTTGACGCTCTCGAAGACGGCGACCTTGTCGGTCACGTCCAGCTCCAGCGGAAGGACCGCCTCGCCGTAGGCGGCGACCAGCTCATCAAGGCTCGCGGCGGTTCGGGCGGCCGCGGCCACCTTGTCGCCACGCGACAGGGCGGCCGCGACGAAGTTGCGGCCGAGGCCGCGAGACGAACCGGTGACGAACCAGACCTTGCTCATGATGTCTTTCCGTTCCTTTTTCGGTGGCGGTGGCGCGGCGGTTACCACGCAACCGGCCGAGGCGATCAACTCGGGGAGTTGTGTGCTGCGGGAATCGTTCGCGCGGCGTCCTGACGACCATGAGGCGCCGGCACCCCCAACTTTGTGACAGTGCGGCCATGTGACGTGAGTCACCGAACACGGGTGTCACACAGCGGTGGGCGCCGGCGCCTTATGCATGGAGTAGGAGTTGCGGGTGAACAGGCAGGAGCCAGGTATGAACGAGCGAGCCAACGACGGGCACAGCCGAGCCGATGGCTGGTGACGGCCGGATGGACTCCGCCACCGAGGCGACCGAGGCATTCCTCGCTTACCGCAACCTGCTGTTCACCGTTGCCTACGAGATGCTCGGCTCGGCCGCCGACGCCGAGGACGTCCTGCAGGAGACCTGGCTGCGGTGGATGAAGGTCGACCTGGAGCAGGTGCTCGACCAGCGCGCCTACCTGGTGCGGATCGCCACCCGGCGCTCGCTGGACCGGCTGCGCACCATGAAGCGCCGCAAGGAGGCGTACGTCGGCCCCTGGTTGCCCGAACCGCTGCTCACCGCGCCGGACGTGGCCGAGGACGTCGAACTCGCCGAGAGCGTGTCGATGGCGCTGATGCTCGTCCTGGAGACGCTGTCGCCGACCGAGCGCGCGGTCTTCGTCCTGCGCGAGGTCTTCGACGTCGGCTACGACGAGATCGCGGCCGCGGTCGGCAAGACCCCGGCGACCGTGCGCCAGATCGCGCACCGCGCCCGGCGGCACGTCGATGCCCGCCGCCCGCGCGAGGTGGTCTCCCCGAGCCAGACCCGGGCGGTGCTGGCCTCGTTTCAGCGCGCGGTCGAAACCAGAGACCTGCAGGGCCTGCTTGATGTGCTCGCCCCCGAGGTCGTCCTGATCAGCGACGGCGGCGGCGTCAAGCAGGCCGCTCCGCAGCCGATCATCGGCGCCGGCAAGGTGGCCCGCATGATCGTCAGCGGCCTCGGCAAGGCCCAGATCGCGCTCGCCGGCGAACCCACCGTGGTCAACGGCAACCCGGCACTCCTCCTGCGCGTGGACGGCGACATCGACGGCGTCATAGCAGTCCGTGTCGAGGACGCCCGCATCACCGGCCTCTACTACGTCCGCAACCCGCGCAAGCTGACCCGCATCGCCTCCGAGACCCCACTCACGCTGAGGTAATCGTTCAGCCAGCGTGCCGCCACCGTCGCCACGGGCCTTCTGAGGACGGCCGCATCACCGGCCTCTCCTACGCGTCCGCAACCCGGAGCTGTTGTTGCCAGCGAATCCGAGACTCCGCTCACCCTGCGATGAACACCGGTGACGAGCCGGCCCACAGCCTTGGAGCGATATGGACCTGACGGTGGCGCAACAGGCGCCTGTCGTCCTACGCGGAACCGGCGGTGTAGATCACGCTCCCGAGGCCGCGACAAGCAGAACACATTCCGCCAGATCTCATACTGGAAGGTCATTCATGACAAAGAACGTCGCCGACATCGGCGAACTCACCGGTCTACAACTGCCGGTCGAGCGGGGTTGCCCGTTCGACCCGCCCGACGCCTACGAGCGGCTGCGCGAGCAGGCGCCGATCAACAAGATCCGCCTGGCCAGTGGTGGAGAGGCGTGGTGGGTGGCCGGGCATGAGGAGGCCCGGGCCGTCCTCGTCGACGGCCGCTTCTCCTCTGACAAGCGCAAGGACGGCTTCCCGCTCTTCACCCTCGACGCGGCGACCCTGCGGCAGCTGCGCAGCCAGCCGCCGTTGATGCTCGGCATGGACGGCGCGGAACACTCCGCGGCCCGGCGCGCGGTGATCGGCGAGTTCACTGTGAGGCGGTTGGCCGCGCTGCGCCCGCGCATTCAGGACATCGTTGACCACTTCATCGACGACATGCTCGCCACCGACCAGCGGCCGGTCGACCTGGTGCAGGCGCTGTCCCTGCCGGTGCCCTCCCTGGTGATCTGCGAACTGCTCGGCGTCCCGTACACCGACCACGACTTCTTCCAAAGCCGCACCACCATGATGGTGAGCCGCACCTCGCTGGAAGAGCGCCAGCGAGCCTTCGCCGAACTGCGCGCCTACATCGACGACCTGATCACCCGCAAGGAGTCCGAACCCGGCGACGACCTGCTCAGCCGGCAGATCGCCCGGCAACGCCAGGAGGGCACCCTCGACCACGCGAGCCTGGTCAGCCTGGCCTTCCTACTGCTGACCGCCGGACACGAGACCACCGCGAACATGATCTCGCTCGGCGTCGTCGGGCTGCTCACCCACCCCGAGCAACTGGCCGCGGTCAAAGCCGACCCGGACAGGACGCCCATGGCCGTGGAGGAACTGCTGCGCTACTTCACCATCGCCGACGGGGTCACCTCCCGGCTGGCCACCGAAGACGTACAGATCGGCGGGGTGGGCATCAAGGCCGGCGAGGGCATAATCGTCTCGATGCTGTCGGCCAACTGGGACCCGGCGGCGTTCGTAGACCCGGGCGAACTGGATGTCGAGCGCGGAGCCCGCCACCACCTCGCCTTCGGGTTCGGCCCGCACCAGTGTCTCGGCCAGAACCTGGCCCGGATGGAGCTGCAGATCGTCTTCGACACGCTGTTCCGCCGCATCCCCACCCTGGGGCTCGCCGCACCTGCCGAGGACCTGCCGTTCAAGACCGACGCCGTCATCTACGGCGTTCACGAACTCCCGGTCACCTGGTGAGCAGGACATGATGCGAATCAAGGCGGACACCCATCTCTGCGTCGGCTCCGGCCAGTGCGTCCTGACCGAACCGGCCGTCTTCGACCAGGATGAGGACGGCATCGTGGCCCTGCTGACCGATCACCTCGACGACCAGAGCGCCGCACAGGCACGCCACGCCGTCATCTTGTGCCCATCCCGAGCCCTGTCCATCCTGCAGGAGTAAGCCCTCCCCCGGGTGGACCACGCGTCCGTCCGTGCCCGTAGCGGGCGGGTAGGTCAGACCTTGCCTCCAATGTCAACGCCGCGGCGTTCAGCCCGGACGGAGACACCATCGCTACCACCGGCAACGACAGGACCGTTCGGCTGTGGGATACCCGGAGCTTCCGGCAAAAGGCCATGCTGACCGGCCATTTCGGGGCCCTGACCGGGACCGGGACCGCGTTCGGTCCCGGCGGGCATATTCTCGCGACGGTCAGTGTGGATGGCACCGCCCGGTTGTGGGACATCCGGCGCCAGGAGACGGTCGCCACTCTGTCCGGCCACACCGGTGCGGTGTGGGGGTCGCGTTCAGCCCCGACGGGAACGCCTTGGCCACCACCAGCAACGACGACAGTGTGGTGCTCTGGAGTCTCAACGGCGCGGTTCTGCTGCCCTTTCCAGCGGCGCCGATGAAAAGAGTGGCGTTCAGCCCTAACGGCAGAACCTTGGCCAGCGCCACTACCAGCGGTCTCACCCGGTTGTGGGATATGGCGAACCACACTGTGATTGCTCTGCCGGGTCACACCGATGCCGTATGGGGAGTCGCGTTCAGCCCCGGCGGGCATACCCTCGCCACCAACAGCAGCGACAGCACGATCCGGTTATGGGAGGCGGGCCGTCGCCGCCTTTCCACGACTTTGTTCCACCCGGGCACAGACGAACCGGTTTTCTGGGTCTGGCGGTGGAGTTCAGCCCAGACGGACGAACTCTCGCCGTCGCCCGCGATAACGGCACGGCGCAGCTGTGGAATGTGGCCCGGCGTGAAGTCATCGCCATCTTGGAGACCTCCGGCGAAGTCATGCGCAGTGTCTGGGATAGAGCGTTCAGTCCGGACGGCCGGATTCTCGCCACGGTCGGCGGCAACAAAATGCTCGAATTGTGGGACATCACCAGCGGTGCGGAAATCGCCGCCCTGAAGGGCCACACCGGCGCCGTCTACAGCGTGACGTTCAGCCCCGACGGGAAGACCCTCGCCCACAGCCGGCGACGACAAGGTCGTTCAGTAGTGGGACCTCGCCCGGCGCACGCCGATCGCCACGCTGACCGGACACGCCGACGCCATCTGGGACGTCGCCTTCAGCCCGACGGGCGCACGCTCGCCACCGCGAGCGCCGACCGGACGGCCAGACTGTGGGACCTCACCCGCCGCGAGGCCATCGCCGTCCTGAACGGCCACACGAGCGCCGTCAACGGCCTGGCGTTCAGCCCCGACGGAACCACCCTGGCCACCGTCGGCAACGACGGCACCGCACGGTTCTAGGACACCGATCCCGCCCGCGTCACCGCGCGCGGTTGTCACCTCGTCGGGCCCGTCAGCCTCGCTCGCTGGGCCCAGCTGATCCCCGCCGTGCCCTACCGGCCGTGCGGCTCGTGGGCTCTCGCCGTCCGGGAGGAAGGACGCGAGGGCCCGGCCCTGTTCGGCCACGGCGTCTCGGTCGACCGGGGCGAAGTCGCGCGGCGGGGTGACGGCCTGAACCCCGACACCCGCATCTTGGGCGTCTGCCACATGCCTTACATGCCTAACAAGATCACATCGCTCTGACTTGCGAGAAGAACCTTCAACCCCAGATAACGATCGGAGGCCGAGCTCGGCCACCGCAGGGCCTGCGAGCACGGAGGCGGCGGCCTCGACGTCGCACACCTGCGGGAGGTCGGCGAGCGAGCCGACGACGTCCGCAGAGGTCGGGAAGATCGCCGGGAACGTGACAGCGAGCCGTTCGCGCTCCTGATCGTCCAGGGACAGGGCATCGCGCAGCGCGTTCACGACGCCGTGTAGCCCCTCCACCGCGTTGGCCGCGCGGCCGCGGAGCTAGGACCTGTTTCAAAGTCGGCCTGGCGGCGTGTCGCGGAGCCTGACGCGGTGAGTCTCCGGTAAAGGGTTTAACGACCAAGAAGAACCTTTGCTCCCGGAGACCTCGTGACCACCTTAACGGTGACGCGGCGGCTCGACCTGACCGACGAACAATGGGCGCTGCTGGAGCCGCTGCTGCCCGTGCCCAGTCGGCCGGGCCGACCGCCGATGTGGAACAAACGCCAGCTGATCGATGGCATCCGCTGGCGGATCCGGGTCGGCGCGCCCTGGCGGGACGTGCCCGACTGTTATGGCTCCTGGCAGGCGGTCTATGCGCTGTTTCGCCGCCGGCAGCGTGCCGGTATCTGGCGGCAGATCATGACCAGGGTGCAGCAGTTGGCCGATGCGGCCGGCCGGATCCGGCTGGGACGTCGGTGTGGACTCCACGATCTGCCGGGCTCACCAGCACGCCGCCGGAGCCGCCCGCAACGGCGATCGGCAGGCCGAACCGCCCGGCGGGACCACGACCGAACCGGCCGATCACGGTCTGGGGCGCTCGCGCGGAGGCTGGTCCACCAAGCTGCATCTGGCCTGTGAGCAGGGTCAGCGGCTGTTGTCGCTGGTGGTGACCGGCGGGCAACGCGGGGACGCGCCTCAGTTCCCCGCGGTCATGTCAGGGATCAGTGTTCCCCGCACAGGTCCGGGACGACCACGGACGCGGCCGCGCGTGGTGCGGGCCGACAAGGCCTACTCCTCCCGCGCGATCCAGGTCCACCTGCATCAAGGCCACGATTCCCGAACCGGCTGACCGCATCACCGGCCGGTTACGCCGCGGCAGCCGAGGCGGCAGACCGCCCAACTTCGACCCGGTCGACTGCCGACTGCGGTCTGCCGTGGAATGCGGCATCAACCGGCTCAAACGCCACCGCGCCATCGCGACCAGATACGACAAGCTCGCCGTCCGCTACACCGCCACGATCCAGATCGCCGCCATCTGCGACTGGCTCACCCGACTTTGAAACACGACCTAGCCGCGACCACACCCCAGTCTCTGGCGCGATCACGGCCGATGGCGGAAGCTGATGCGCATCAGCCGACTGTCGGCCCAGTCTACGAGCCGAGTCGGCCGGATGGTGCCGGGGTCGTGGGGCTGATTGAGATCCGCGACGATCTCCGTCAGCACGGCCTGACGTTCAGCCGGGGCGGTGACCGGCGTGGCCAGTGCTGGCAGATCTGCACGGATCCCGTTCTTGAGGTGGAAGGTGAAGGCGGGATTGGCGAGAAGGTTCGCATACCAGTCGGTAGCGCCCCCGCCGGCGCCGCTACACAGGTAGGTGGAGCCCGCAGCTCGGTAGAAGAAGATCTCGATGCGGCGTGGTCGGCCGGTGCGGCGCCCCAGCGTCGTGATGTCGATGATCCGTTCGCTGGTGCCTGCGGCGGGTGTGATCTCGAGGGCTCGCCGGATGTGATCGGGCAGGTGCGACAAAGACGCGTCCCGTGCGGACTCGTTCCATCCGGTCGTGTCTGGACTGCTCATGCGGTCTCCATCTGAAGGGCGGGCCCGAGGAGGAGTCCACCGTCGATGACGTACTCCGACCCCGTGATGAACGACGCCTCTGATGACGCGAGGAACAGGAGAAGCCGGGTGACGTCGGACGGCTCTCCAAGTCGGGGGATGGCGAACGGCTCGGGTGAGTAGAAGTCGGCGATGGCCGCGGTGGCGCCGGCCGCTGGTTCTTGGATGAAGGAGGTCGCGATCACGCCGGGGTGGATGGTGTTCACGCGGATGTGGTCCCGGCCGAGCTCGAGCGCCGCCGTTTGGGTGAGACCGCGCACGGCCCACTTGCTGGCGACGTACGGCGCGTAGTGCGCCGTACCGCCCAAGCCCATCGTCGAGGCGATGTTGACGATGGCTCCCCCTGTTGCGCGGCGCAGAGCGGGGGCGGCGACCTTGATGCCGAGGAAGGTCCCTGTGAGGTTGATGTCGAGGATGCGCGACCACGTGGCCTGGTCCGTCTTCTCAATCGGCGCCGGCGGGTTCTGGACGCCCGCGTTGTTGACGAGCACGTTCAGGGCGCCAAAGGCGCTCTCGGCGGCCAGCACAGCGGCGGACCACGAGCTCTCATCGGTGACGTCGAGGCGGGTGAATCGAGCGCGGGTCCCGAGCTCGGCGGCGAGAGCGGCGCCGCGTTCGGCGTCGATGTCGCCGATCACCACGTTCGCTCCCTCCGCATGAAAGGCACGTACGTGGCTCGAGCCTTGGCCGCCGGTCCCACCGGTCACGAGCACGGTCTGGTCGTCGAAGCGGCGCATCAGATGTTCCTTCGCTATGTGGGTGACTGACCGGGATCATCTGTGATGAACGGCGGCCAATGGTGAGCCGAGTGACTCACCATTCCCCGACAGTAGGTGGGCGGCAATGGTGAGTCAAGCCACTCACCTCGTATACTCAGCCTATGAGCGGGGTCGTGACGACGTATCACCAGCGCATCGCCCAGGAGAAGCGCGCGCTGATCGTGAGGGCCGCGACCGCTTTGTTCCTCGAGTTGGGCTACGACCGGACGTCGCTGGCGCGGATCGCAGAGCGCTCGGGCGTTTCCCGGGCCACCTTGTTCAAGCAGTTTCCGAGCAAGGCCGCCCTGTTCGACGCCATGGTCACCGAGTCCTGGTCAACCGCTCACGAAGAGGATCCTCCGCCGGCGGGCAACGTCGTCGACGGGCTCAGCACCATCGGTCGCCGCTACGCCGAGTTGTTGAGCCGCGCCCAGATGACCGACTTGTTCCGAATCGTCATCGCCGAGCTGCCGCGATTCCCCGAACTCGCCAACGCGCAGTTCTCACACGGGAAGATGCCCTACTTCGAGTCCGTACGCGGCTACCTCCTGGCCGAGCACGAGGCGGGGACGGTGCGAGTCGAAGACGTGGACCTCGCAGCCACCCAGTTCCTGGGCATGATCTCCAACTACGTCTTCTGGCCGACACTCCTGGTGCCGGGCTGGCAGGTGAGCGCCGAACGCGTCGCTCAGGTGGTCGACGAGGCCGTCCGCACCATCGTCGCCCGGTACGCCGTCTGACAGATAACGCCAGGTCGCTTAATGTCTGATAGCAACGCTTCGGCCCGCCGGTGCAGCCGCCACACTAAGGCGGTAAGGCCGGCGCCGCGGGCATCGGCGGCTTTGCGGGCCTCGACCGCGACGACGTCGACCGCGAA
Organism: Herbidospora galbida; assembly: GCF_005233835.1. Lineage (GTDB taxonomy): Bacteria > Actinomycetota > Actinomycetes > Streptosporangiales > Streptosporangiaceae > Herbidospora > Herbidospora galbida. The sequence continues at coordinate 88,176 of NZ_SZQA01000001.1, forward strand.
GGCATCGACCGACAGCGCCGCACGGATCCCGGCCACCACGTCGCCGTCGTCCATGTGCCGTGCAGCAGCAACACCTCGATCAGCACGCGGGTCGCGGCGAGCTCACCCAGCGCGCGGCGCGCTGCTGACCAAATCGCTGGGTGTTGCTGTGACCTGCAGATTTCTGCCCTGCAGATTCGTCACAAGGCTTCAGTGGTTCCGTCACCGGGCTTCAGTAAGATCACCATCTTCCCTTCCCGTGCTGTTTCCCCTGGTCAGAAACGGTGCGGCTTGCCCGCCAGCCACCCGTCTGCGTCTACGGCGACCGGGAGATGCGCCTGTGCAGGCTCATGCAGGGAGGTCTGGTCCCACTCCCGCTGGCGCGGGATCGAGGTAGGGCTATGGCCACACGGCCAACGAGACCGTCACATCGGTCGTATCGGGCTGCCAGCCTCCTGCGCGACTCGTCAGAGCCGCTGAAAGTGGCTGAAGAATCGCCGCTGAAAGAAATCTGCAGAGCGGCGTCTGACCTGTGGATTCGTCAGCATCCGTCAGTGAAAAATCGTCGTCGAACCTTCAGCAAGATCGGTGTTGAGCGCCGATTTGATGTCGCCACGAAGTCAGGGCGGAGCCCGGTTCTCCGCGTTGCGTTGGGTTCCTGTTCCCCTGGTCAGAGGCCGACGTTGCGCATGGCGTTGTCGCGCCAACGATCTACGGCGCGGATGTGGCCCAGCACCACCGGGGAATTCGGAGCCCAGCGGCCGTGTGCGGCGATGACTGAGACCGGCACGCCTGCGGCGTAGGCGACGGTCGCTTCGCCGGCGCGCAGGCTGCGCGGTGACCGCCTCGGCATTGGGAACCCCGGCCCGGACGGCCAGATCGCCCACGCCGACGTTCACCGACTCGCCGCTCAGCGAGGGGCCGATGGTGCCGTGCCGGTCGACCCGGCGCAGCAGCCGCCCGCCGCAGTGATCCGCGGCTTGCGGCCTACTCCGGGCCGGTCACCCAATCCGGCCAGCCCCTCGGCGTTGGACCGGTCGAGCCGCTCGCGCACGGTCTGAATGTGGCAGCCTGGCTTGGCTGCGATCGCGCTGGTCCGCAGCCCCTGCCAACTCGATACGATCATCTGCGCCCGCATGATCCAGTCGCTCGGGCCGTGCCGCGCTCCGGCCAGCTTGCGGATCTTGCGTTCCTCGTCCGCGTTCTGCGGCGGCGCGCGAACAGCAGCTTCGGCATGGCGGTCCCCTGCAACCATCATTCCCCCAGCTCGTCTGGTGCAAGACCTGCCGACGGGCGAGCGCTCGGCTCGTAGCCGTCAGCCGGTTGTGAGGATCTCCACGCCGCGCGCCGTGAGCCGTTCGACGACTGCGTCATGGGGGTCGGCGTCGGTGATCAGTCCGCTGATCTCTTCCCAGGGCAGGACGCGGAACCGCGAAGCTGTGCCGAGCTTCTCGGAGGAGGCGAGGATGTAGGTGTCCGCCGCGCGTGCGGCCAGTGCACGCTTCATCGCGGCCTCCTCGGCGTCGCCGGTGGTCAGTCCCGCCTCAGGGTGTACGCCGGTGACGCCGAGCAGGCAGAGGTCGGCGGAGACGTTCTGTGCGGCCTCGACCGCGGCCGCACCGCAGGCGACCGCCGAGTGCTTGAAGATGCGGCCACCGAGCAGGAAGAGCTCCGTCTGCGGATGGTCGAGCAGCGCGGCGGCAATGGTCGGGCTGTGGGTGATCACGGTGCAGGCCAGGTCCTGAGGGAGCGCGCGGGCGACGGCGAGGGCGGTGGTGCCGCCGTCGAGAATCAGCGCACCGCCCGGCCGCACCAGCCCGGCAGCCACCGAAGCGACCTTCCGCTTGCCGTCCGGGGCTACGGTCTGCCGGGCGGCATAGCCGACCAGCGCGGGCGAAGCAGGCAAGGCGCCGCCGTAGACCCGCTGGCACAGTCCCTCGGAGGCGAGATCGCGCAGGTCGCGCCGCACGCTGTCCTCGGAGATCCCCAGTTCGGCGGCGACGTCCTTGGCGACGATCTTGCCCTCACGGGCGAGCAGATCGAGCAGATGGTCGCGCCGTTCAGCAGCCAGCATGCGCACTCTTTCCCGTTCTTGCACGTTTTTGCATGTATCTTAGTACCCGTGACCGACAAACCCATGCTCATCCTGATCGCCGGCCCCTACCGTTCCGGCACCAACGGCGACCCGCAGGCCATGGCCGCCAATCTTGCCCGCCTCGAAGCCGCCGCCTGGCCGGTCTTCGCCACCGGCCACCTCCCCGTGATCGGGGAATGGATCGCCCTGCCCGTCCTGCGCTCCGCCGATGCGGGCCCCACCGACCCCCTCGCCGACCAGGTGCTGTACCCGACCGCCGACCGACTGCTCGCCCATTGCGACGCCGTGCTGCGCCTACCCGGCGACTCTTCCGGAGCCGACCAGGACGTCGCCACCGCCCGCCACCGCGGCCTGCCCGTCTACCACGACGTGGCCGAGATTCCCCGCCGCACCCCGCAGGAGACCGCGTGACAAGCCACCCAGGCATCGACACCCCGACCATCGCGGCCGCACCGGCCTCGACCAGGCCGGCCATGATCCCGGCCAGCCGGACCCACAGCTCCCCGAAATCGACCTCGGCCTCCCGGCCCGGCGGATGGTGCTGGGCGATGAATACCTGAGCCGGACCGCGCCCTTCCTCGATCCAGATCTCGGGCTTGCGCCGGACCACGTAGTCACGCACCGCCGAGTAGGACATCTTGCCCATGCCCTGTTCGTCCATCAGGCGGCAGTGAATTCGCGTTGAGGTGTGCCGCTGCTTGCGAGGTGCGTCCAGGTCGGCGCGCAGCCACTCGCCGATGACTTTCTTGAAGGGCTCCAGCTGTGCCGACCGCATCTGGAGAGTCTTCCTCGGGGGCGGCTCCGCGCGGGTCAGCGCCTCACGTACCAATACCCACGCCTTCCGCAGGGACCGGTTGAGGGCATAGCTGTTCCCCTCCGCTGTCCATCGCGGCCAGCATGCAGATGCCGTTCGGTGCGAATGGGGTCCGTTCCCCTGCGGAAATGGGTGCTGGACCCGATGGTGATGCCGCCAGGCCCATGTGATTGTGGCATAGAGCCCCTGACCTGCCGGTCCCGGAAGGAGGAGCCATGGCACAGTCCGGCACCGATCCACTGCACGCTCTTGAGGAGCAGATGCAGCGAGGCGATCCGCATGGCGCTCCCGCTCTGGAAGCAGGGCGCCCGCGCCGGCCGCGCGCCTACCGACGACGGCGCGGCCTAGCCTTGGCTCTGCTGGCGGTCTCTGTGGCGATGCTGGTCACGGGCATGATGCTGCCGCAGGGCCTGCTGCTGGCGGCGGGCCTGGTCACGGCGCCGTTGGCGATGCATCTGCTCACACCTCCGCAGAACCCCCGCCGCCCGGCCTCCCCGAACAGGCAGCGGCGCAGCCCATCGCGGCGGCGCCGATCGAAGCGATCATCAGTGCCTGACCGGGCCCGGGAACGACGGCCCATCCGTTCCGGCCGGTTGCGACCCACTGGGCCCTCCGCGCTGCGGAAGGTGGTGACCGGTGGGACATGCTGACACTCGGAGCCGACGCCTTGGGGTTGCGCACGGCAGCGCACAGCTCGGCCATGGCCTCCGGATCGTCGCGGACGGCGTAGGCCTTGCCGGCGGCCCCATGTGAGGCGGCCTCCAGCCGGTTGGGCGGCTCAGCCCCGACAGGTCGGTCACGCGGCGTTCGGTGGCGTCGTGGGTGGTGTGGGCGGCGCTGAGCTCCTGGTGGTGGCGGCGGAAGGCCAGAGCCAGGGTGCCCGCCCCGGCAGGCTGCCCGGCGCGGAAGGAACTGGAGGTGCCTGGGCGGCCAGGTCGGCCAGCAGCCACCACAGCGTGCCGCCCACTGTGCCGCCGACCAGCAGAACTGCGAGGGAGATCCACCAGAACGCCGCCCTCTGGCTGAAGCGTTCATAGCCGACGTGCGCGGACAACGCCGCGCGTTGCCAGGACCCGGTGGGCCGGGGTGATGATCTGAGCCAACGGACCGATGCCCCGGAGGCGCCATGCGTCTGGCTCGCGCACTGCTGGCCCTACTCGCGTTCACAGCCGTCGTCGCCGTTTCACCGGCCCATGCCTCGACTCTCGGGAAAGGCACCCTCGTCCGGGTCGAAGCGCTGACCGGAAACCTGAAGCTCGCGGGTTCCGGCCCCTCGTGGCGAGTCTGGTACGTGTCCTCGGCCTGGAACCGGCAACCGACGGTGATCAGCGGCACGATCTCGCTTCCCCTGGGCCGGCCACCCGCGAGCGGCTGGCCGATGATCAGCTTCGGGCACGGCTTCGGCGGGGTGGCGGACTCCTGCGCGGTCTCCCGCACCGGCGGTGCCCCCGGGGAACGCACTCTCCAGGAAGCCTTGATCGGAGCCGGGTACGCGGTGGCCGTCACCGATTTCCAAGGCATCGGCACACCGGGAGAAAGTCCGGGCGTGGACGGCCCCTCGGCGGCGTACGCGATGATCGACATTGTCCGTGCGGCCAGGAGGCTGGGGCCGGTGTCGCGGTCCTGGCTGCCGGTCGGGTACTCGCTCGGCGGGCACGCCGCGCTCTGGTCCGGCGCGCTCGCCGCCTCCTACGCGCCCGAACTGGCGGCCAAAGGCACGATCGCCCTGGCGCCTTTCACACAGTGGCAGCTCCAGGTCGGTTCGCCCCTTGTACGCGACCCGGCCGGAGCGGCCAGCTTCGTCGTGCCCTACTCGGGGCGGGCGCTCCCGATCACCCACGATTTCCGGCCCGCCCGCTGGTTCACCCGCAAAGGCCTGGAGCTGATCGGTCTGGCCGGGCGGCTCTGCGTGGATGAGATGGTCGCGGCCGTCGCCGGGCTGACCAACGCCGACATACTGAAGGATCCGGTCGCAGCCAGCGATGAGTTCGTCCGCCTGTTCGCCGAGGAGGAGGCACCGCTCACCGGATACACCCGCCCGGTCCAGCTCATCCACGGCACCGCCGACACGCTCCCCGCCGTCTTCAGCGAGATCACGACAGGTCAGCTCGCGGGGGCCGGCCTGGATGCGACGTACACGCCTGTGGACGGCGCCGACCACTTCACCCTGCTCCCAGCGGTGGCGGCCGACGTGGTGACACGGGCAGAGGCGTTCTTCGCGAACCCATAGGAAATAGCGGGTGACGCGTTCGCCGACCATCCCGCCGCTGTCGAACGCGCGGAACGGCTGGGCTCGCCCGGCGAAGGCCTCCGATCCGCGCCACCGCATTGGCGCCGTAACCGAACCCCCGCCGACATACCGGCGGCCACCATGCCCCCTCGATCCGTCGGTGCTGCCTGCGGAGCGACGCCGATTCCTGGCGACCGTCGGCCGACGCTTGACCGCGCAGGCGTTGCAACGCCTTGAACCGCAACGCCGCCATCCGATCCTGTTGACCCTGCTGGCACAGTCGGCGACCGACGTGCTGGACGAGGTCGTGCAGTTGTTCGACCAGGCCGTCTCGGCGCGGGAGGGCAAGGCCGCGCACAAGATGCGCGACGCGCTGGCCGAGCGCGGCAAGGCAGGAAAGGACCGCCAGGCCCTGCTGGACGCGATCCTGGCCATCGTTGCCGACCCGGCGATTGCAGATGAGGACGTGGGCGGGCTGATCCGCGGAGAGAAGATCGGCTGGCAGCGGCTGCGCTCGGCGCAGGCCTCCACGCTGCCTCCGCTGCCGCGCGATCACGGCCACCTGGCCGCGCTGGACAGCTCCTACGGTTACCTGCGGCAGTTCACCCCACAGGTCCTGGACACGGTGCGGTTCGCCGACGGCACCGCCGCAACCAGACTCCTGGCGGCGGTCGAAATCCTGCGAGAGCTCAACACCACTGGTGCCCGGAAGGTGCCGGGCAACGCGCCGACCGACTTCGTACCGGCCCGCTGGCGCGGCTACCTGGACGCTGCGGCAAAGGACGGCAACCTCCCCGCCTACCGCCATTACTGGGAACTGTGCGTCCTGCTGGCGTTACGCGACGGGCTGCGCACCGGCGACGTGTTCGTACCCGGCTCGCGCCGTTACTCCGACCCGGCCGCCTATCTGCTCACCCCGGCCAAGTGGGCCGATCACCGGGTGGAGTTCTGCCGCCTGGTCGGCAAACCCGCCGACGCCGACACAGCTGTGACTCAAGCCGAGGACGAACTGCACACCGCGCTGGAAGAGTTGGAGCAGACCCTGGCGGCCGGCGACGGCCCGGTCCGCCTGGACGACGACGGAGACCTGGTGATCTCCCCGCTGTCTGCGGAGGACGTGCCGGCCGAGGCGCTGGCGCTCAAAGCGGAGCTGACCGAGATGCTGCCATTCGCGCCGATCGTGTCTCTGCTGATCGAGCTGGACAAACGCACCGGCTTCCTGGACTGCTTCACCCACGCCGACGGCAAGCAGTCCCGCAGCCCGGAGCTGAAACGGAACCTGATGGCGGTGCTGCTCAGCCACACCACCAACCTCGGTCTGACCCGGATGGCCGATGCCTGCGGCATCTCCTACGACATCCTGGCCTGGACCTCGGAGTGGTACGTGCGAGAGGGAGACGCTGCGCGCGGCGAACCTGGCGCTCATCGGCTACCACGGCACCCTGTCGCTGACCTCGATCTTCGGGTCCGGCACCCTGTCCTCCTCTGATGGCCAGCGTTTCCCCATCCGCGGGAAGTCAGTGACCGCGCGGGCGTTGAGCCGTTATTTCGCGCACGAGGGCCTGTCGACCTACACGCAAGTGACCGACCAGCACACCACCTACGGCACGAAGGTGATCGTCACGACCAAGCGGGAAGCCCACTACGTGCTGGATGAGATCCTCGGCGACGCCACCGACATCCCGATCACCGAGCACGCCACCGACACGCACGGGGTGACGCTGGTCAACTTCGGCCTGTTCGACCTGCTCGGGTTGCAGCTGTCCCCACGCATCCGGGATCTCGGCAAGATCAGCCCCACCGGCTACCGGCCGCTGCGGGTCCGCGACACCCTCTTCTGACCCACCCCCTTGGGGAGGATCGGCCCGGCCTTGGAAGGCAGCTCGCCGCTGCGGGGGATGTGTTGGTCAGCGCGGTCTGCGCCTGGCGGCAGGGTCGGCTTCGGCGGTGACGCGGGCGGCGGTTTCGTCGCTGAGCCGGACATAGTGGCCGAGGCTGGCCAGGTGCTGGTGGCGGGACTTGGCCTGAAGTTCAGGAGCGGTACGGCCGGCTCGGGCCAGGTGCTGGCGCGCGGAGTGCCGCAGCTGGTGCAGCGACCAGCAGGCCCCGGGCGGTCGAGCGCGGCGGAGGCCTGCTTGAACAGGTACTCGGCGTCCCGCGGGCATCACGGGAGCCGGGCTCAGGGTGGGGTCAGCGGTGGGTGATCCACCAGATGGATCGGGGCGGTGGCCAGAGCCGCTGACCAGCATCAAGGCGCACCGCCGAGCACGAAAGGAGTGACCGTGCCATCCCCACGGCCAAACGAAAAGGATGATCAGGTGGAAAAACGCCGCGAAGACGAGTAGTTCCCTCAACTCGACCAAGACCTGAGTCATCGAGGTCGGTGATCACGAAACGGGCGGCCGTTGCCCCACTGCGTCGGCAACAACGGCGCGATCCGCTCCCACGTCTGGTCCGACAACACCTGATCACGGGTCACGCGCCCAGCTCAGCGCCTCACCGGGGGAGTACGCCCCAGTTGACGGCGCAGCCATGCCACTCGAGCCGCGATGGCGTCCTGCGAGAGCACGGCATGGGGAACCACGACCTCGAACCCGTGAAACCCGCCGGGCCAGACGTGCAGTTCGACGTTGCCGCCCGCCTGCCACATGCGGCTGGCGTAGGCGACGTCCTCGTCCCGGAACGTTTCGGCCGACCCGACGTCGACGAACGTGGAGGGCAGGCCGGAGAGGTTTGCGGCGCGGGAAGGCGCGGCGTACGAAGACACGTCCGGTCCTCCGCGAACGCCGTCGCCGAGGAGCGCGTTCCACCCGGTCTCGTTCGAGGAGCTGTCCCAGATGCCGAGGCCGCGCATCTGCTGAGCGGAGGGCGAATCGTTGCGGTCGTCCAGCATCGGCGACAGGAGCAGCTGGGCCAGGATGGCCGGGCCGTTGCGGTCGCGTGCCATCAGGGTGACAGCCGCCGCGAGGCCGCCGCCGGCGCTCGCACCGCCGATGACGATGCGCTCAGGGTCGATGTTGAGCTCGTGGGCGTGATCCGACACCCACACCAGGCCCGCGTAGCAGTCCTCGACGGGACCGGGGTGGGGTGTCTCGGGTGCGAGCCGGTACTCGACCGAGACCACCGCCATGCCCATCGGTTCGGCCAGGTTCAGCATCTCGACCAGGCCGAACCGGTTGTCTCCGACGATCATGCCGCCTCCGTGGACGTGATAGATCGCCGGAGTCGGGGTCGCCGCGTGCTTCGGGAGACAGATCAGCAGCGAGATGTCCGGGTCCCCGTCCGGCCCTGGCACCGCCCGCTCCTGCACGCTGTAGGCGCCACCGCGCGAGAGGATCTCGTCGGTCGGGGTCTCCACCCCGGGGACGGGCTTGCGCATCTCGACGATGTTGTCCGAACGGTACGCGTCGGGAGGGCGCAGGCCGGTCAGCATCTCAACGACAGGAGCGAGCTCCGGATCGAAGGGTGGTGGCGGTCCGACCGGCTGGGTGGAGGACCGGTCCGTGACTTGCGCAGTCATATGTTCTCCTTGCGGCAAGAGACCGGACGTCTGCCTGCCCCAGGTCATAGGTGATCGATATGTGTCAGGTGGTGGATGTGGCCCGCCAACTGGCAGGCCGAGGTGGGCGTTCGAGTTCTGCTTGCGCAGGAGGGGTTCGGCAGCCGGATCGAACCGTTAGCGAGTGGCTGCTCGGAACCGCCTCCTGGCTCAGACGGTCGGAACAGTCCCGCCGTCGATCACGTACTCGGCGCCCACGATCGCCGAGGCGCGGTCCGACACCAGGAACCCGACCAGGTCCGCGATTTCCTCGGTGTTCGCGAATCGCCCCAGGGGTACTCCTCCCAGGGAGTCGTAGATGGTCTGCTTGGCCGCTTCACGCGTGAGTCCGTTGCCCTCGGCGATCCGGTCCACGAATCGTTCGTAGGCTTCGGTCTCGATCCCGCCGGGGCTGATCGCGTTTACCCGCACGCCGCGCGGCGCGAGCTCGTTGGCAAGTCCTTTGCTGTACGTGCGCAGAGCAGCCTTCGCTGCCGCGTACGCCAGGGACGCGTCGTACTGGGGTAGTTCACGCTGGATCGAGGTGAAGTGCAGCACCACGCCCGCCCCAGACTCGATCATCGCCGGGAGAAGAGCTCGATCGAGCCGCACCGCTCCCAGGAAGTTGAGGTTCAACTCGGTGAGCCACTGGTCATTGGTGATGACCGCGAACCCACCGGCCGGCGTCGACGCACCTCCGACGACGTGCACCAGGATGTCGAGTGCGCCGCCTGCCTCACCGATTCGAGCGGCCACGGCATCGGTGCCCTCGATCGTCGTCACGTCCGCTTCGATGAATCGGTCGGGGTGCTCGTACCCGTCGGGCATCGTTCGCGCCGTCACGTATACGTCGGCACCCATTTCTCGGAGCCTCTCCACGACGGCCTTGCCCGAGCCCTTCGAGCCGCCCGTGACCAGCGCCCGGCGACCGTCGAGACGATCGCGATCTGAACTAGACATTTCTCTCTCCACTGAAGATCGACGTAGCGCGGATTCGGTCAGGCTGTGTGGTTGGCGATGACGAGTTCGGCGACGAGGCCATCCCGCAACGCGAACCGGTAGTCGAGTTCGGCGACGCCACCCGGGAAGGTGCCCTCGAGCCGCACGGTCACCACCCAGTGGGCGTCATCGACGCGGCGAGCGCCGATCTGTTCGGTCGTGTACTCGAACTCGGACCCGGCGTCCCGCAGGAACGCGTGGACCTCTTCTCGGCCCCGGAAGGTCTCGCCCTGGTCGACGACCACCGCGTCCTCGGTGAGGAACGACGAGGCGGTGTCGGCGTCGTGGACGACGTGGGCGGCGAAGAACTCGCGCACGGTGGTCGGGAGCAGATCGGACGGAAGATCGGTGTGCTGTGTCATGAGCCCACCGTGCGACCTCACGGTGCGGGAGGGTCAAGCCCTGGACTCTCCCCCTGGGAGAGGGTCCAGAATGTGGGGGTGCTGACCATCGGGGAGTTCTCGCGGCTGACCCACTTGAGCGTGCGGACACTGCGTCGGTATCACGAGGCGGCCCTGCTGGAACCCGCCGTGGTGGACGAGATCACCGGTTACCGCTACTACGGCGTCGACCAGATCCCGACCGCGCAGGTCATCCACCGGCTCCGCGAACTCGACGTCCCCCTGAGCGATGTTCAGCGAATCCTGCGGACCCCCGACCCCGGTGTCCGGGCGGCCCTGGTCGCGGACCACCTGCAACGCCTCGAGGACGAGCTCGACCGCACCAGGGCCGCAGTCGTGTCGCTGCGGCGCCTGCTCCGGCCCGACCCCGCGCCGATCGACGTCGAGCTGCGTGCGCAGCCCGCCCGGACCGTCGCGGCGGTGGAGGCCGTAGTCAGAGGTCGCGACGTCGCGACCTGGTATGCAGGCGCGATGGCCGAACTGGAGGCGGCCGTCGGCGCCGCCGCGACCGGACCGCCGGGCGGCTGCTACGACAACGTCCTCTTCGAACAAGAGCGCGGTCACGCGCTCGTCTACCTACCGACCGCTGCGCCACCTTGCACCGGACGCGTGCACCCCGCAACTCTCCCGGCCGCGGAACTGGCCGTCACCACCCACGTCGGCGAGCACGACGGCATCGAGGTCACGTACGGCGCACTCGGGACCTGGGTGGTGGAGAACGCGATGTCGGTGGCCGGGCCGGTGCGGGAGGTCTACGTCGTCGGCCCTCGTGACACAAGCGATCCCGCAGCGTGGCGCACCGAGATCGGCTGGCCGGTCTTTCGCGTCACCTGAAGCGAACAGTTGTGGGACTGCGTTGTGATTGACGTCCGTTCACGTACAAGATCACCGCGCCGGGGGCCTCCCGGGGGATGATGGGCGCGGACAAGGCCTACTCCTCCACGGGCAACCGCGCTTACCCGCGCCCACGCCGGATCACCGCGGTCATTCCGAGAAGAGCGACCAGCAGGCCAACCGGAAGAGGAAGGGTTCAGCCGGTGGGCGGCCGGTCGGTTTCGACCCGAACCTGTATCGGTAGCGCAACACCGTCGAACGCTGCTTCCAGAAGATCAAGACTTGGCGCGGGTTAGCCACCCGCTACGACAAATCCCCCGAAAGCTATGAGGCCGGGCTGCACCTTCGAGGCTCGATCATATCCGCCGCATGGCCCGCGCCCTTCAGATCCGCCCGCTGATCGCCCGCCGAAGCACACCGCACGGCTCCGGCCTGGGCAAACAGCGCTGGGTCGTCGAGCAGACCTTCGCGTTGCTGCACGCTTTCCGGCGATTACGGATCCGTTGGGAAGCCCGGGCGGACATCCACGAGGCCTTCCTCAAACTGGCCTGCGCCCTCATCTGCTGGCGACGACTCAACTCATTTTGTTAGGAGCTCTAAGCGTGTTCTGCCGTGACGCTTGGGAGGAGCGGACACCTGGAGTGGAAAAGTTGGCCCAAGTGTCGTGGTGACCAGGTGGCCGATCGTCTTTCAAGTGAGGCTTGGCTCTGCCGACCTGCGCGAACAGCGGCCGAGGCCTCGTCCACTCACGCTCCTGTAGGAGCACGAAGGATCCACTCAGTGGAGGAAGAGGGCACATCATGAATCCGACGTTGAACACGATCGACATCGTGGTCTCCGACATGGCGGCGTCCGTGGAGTTCTACGCCCGCCTCGGGCTCGACTTCAAGCTCGACCCCCACTCCCCCGAGCACGCCGGTTGCGATCTGCCCAACGGGCTGCACCTCATGCTCGACACCGAGTCCTTCCGCACCCCGTTCCTGCCCGGGTGGAAGGCCCCGGTCGGCGGCCCGCGCACCCTGCTGTGCTTCCAGTTCGAAATCCCGGCCGAGGTCGACACCGCCTACGCGGAGCTGACCGGTGCCGGATACAAGGGCTTGGCCGAGCCGTTCGACGCCTTCTGGGGTCATCGGTACGCCACCATCGCCGACCCCGACGGCAACGGCGTCGACCTCTACGCGACGCTGCCGGCCTGACGAGACCGACCAGGGTAAGGGGGGAGCCGAAGTGAAGTACGTCCTGATGTTCGTGGAGACCGAAGAGTTCGCCAAGGAACTGGAGACGATGGGCGATCCGGAGCGGGAGAACGCCTACGCGGCCGTCGGCCGCTGGTTCGCCGAACACGGAAGCAAGATCACCCACCACGCGCATCTGGCGCCGGTGCACACCGCCACCACCATGCGGCTGCGGCGCGGTGAGGAGCCGGTGGTGACCGACGGCCCGTTCGTGGAGGGCAAGGAAGTGGTCAGCGGGTTCGCCGAAGTGGAGGTCGCCGACCTCGACGAGGCCCTGAAGATAGCCAGGTCGTGGCCCGCCTGCCCGATCGTGGAGATCCGCCCCGTCTCGTGACCGCTTCGAACTCCGGACCGAACTCCGAACAGGCGCTGGCCCACGTGGTGCGCGACCACGCGGGCCGGCTCGCCGCGTCTCTGGTCTCGCTGCTGGGCGATTTCTCGGCAGCGGAGGATCTCGTCCAGGACGCCGTCGAGACGGCGCTGCGGCGGTGGCCGGTGGAGGAGGTGCCGGAGCGTCCGGACGCGTGGTTGTTCACCGTGGCCCGCAGGCGCGGGCTCGACGTGCTGCGCCGCGAGACGAACTACCGCGCCAAGCTGGCCCAGATGACCTGGGTCGAGCCGTCTCAGAGGGACGACCGGCTGCGGCTGATCTTCACCTGCTGCCACCCGGCGTTGTCCCGCGCGGCCCAGATCGCGCTCACACTGCGGGTGGTGTGCGGGCTGAGCACGGCGCAGATCGCCGCGGCGTTCGTCGTCCCCGAGACCACGGTGGCCCAGCGGCTGACCCGGGCCAAACGGAAGATCACCGAGGCGGGCATCCCCTACCGGATCCCTGACGTCGACGACCTGCCCGCACGGCTCGACGGCGCGCTCGCCGTCATCTACCTGCTGTTCAACGAGGGTTACCTGTCGAGCAGCGGCGTCCATGCGCAGGCGCGTGACCTCGTCGACGACGCCGAATATCTGGCGAGCCTGCTGGCCGGGCTCATGCCGGACGAGCCCGAGGTGGCCGGGCTGCTGGCGCTCATCCGGCTTCACCGGGCTCGTGGGGCGGCCCGGTTCGACGACCGCGAGCAGCTCGTGCTGCTGGCTGACCAGGACCGCACCCTGTGGGACCACGAGGCGATCGGCGCGGCGACCGCGCTGCTGGTGCGCGCCGCCCGCGCTCACCGTCGGCCGGGGCCCTACCAGCTACAGGCGGCGATCGCCGCCTGCCATGCCGAGGCCGAGAGCTTCGAGAGCACCGACTGGCCCCAGATCGTGGTCCTGTACGACATGCTGCTGCATCTGGCGCCCTCGCCGATCACCAGGCTGCACCGGGCGATCGCGTTGCGATACGCCTCCAGCCCGGGGGCGGCGCTGGACGAGCTCAAGGATCTCGACCGGGTATTGGAGAATTATCTGCTTCTGCACGCCACCCGCGCCGACCTGTTGCGGGCGGTGGGCCGGAACGCGGAGGCCAGGGAGTGCGATGAGCGGGCGCTGGCACTGACCGCCAACCCCGCTCAGCAGGCACTGCTGGAAGAGCGGCTGAGCTGGAGCTGACGGGCTCACGTGGCCGGACGGATCTCCACGACCGGGCAGGCCGGCCAGGATCTGGCCAGCCGCAGGGCCTCGTCGAGGTCGGCGACCTCCACCTCGATGTAGCCGCTGAACGTTTCGGGGCCGTCGCCGGCGGGCCCGTCGACGATCGCGTCGAGCCGGATGGTGGTGGCGGTGTGGGGGTGCTTCAACCGGGTCTGATGGGTGATCTTTTCGGCGTGTTCGGCTAACCACCGTCCGACCGCCTCGTAGGCGACGTCCTGTTCCGTGGCGCCCTTGGCTCGCATCTCGCTGACGTAGGAATCGGTTTCGAAGAACATCAGGACGTATTTCATGACATGTCCTCCCCTGTCGGCGTTTCCGGCCTTCATGGGGAAGACGATCGGGAACCGGTCCGATACGACATCGGCGGAGATTTCCCTCTATCGCTGAGTGAGCAGGGCGGCGGCGTGGTCGATTTCCGCTCCGGTCGTCCATCGGCCGAGGGACAGGCGGATCGCGGCCAGGGCTCGGTCGCGGTCGAGACCCATCGCGGTGAGCACCGCGGACGGCTCCGGATCTCCGGTGTGGCAGGCAGATCCGGTCGCGGCCACCAGCTCGGGAAGGCCCGCGAGCAGATCACGGCCGACGACACCGGGAAGGCTGACATTGAGTGTGCCGGGCAGGCGGTGGTCGGGATGGCCGTTCAGCTGGACCTCGCCGAGCCGGTTGTGCAGGCGGTCGCGGAGTTCGACGATCCGGGCGGCTTCGACGTCGAGACTCTCGCTCGCGAGGCGGGCGGCTTCTCCGAGGGCCACGGCGAAGGCGACGTTCTCGGTCCCGGATCGGCGGCCGTCTTCCTGTCCGCCACCGGAAATGAGCGGTTCGAGGGTGAGGCCGCGGCGGACGTACAGGGCGCCGATGCCTTTCGGGGCATACAGCTTGTGGCCCGCGATGGTGAGCAGGTCGACGCCCAGGTCGGTGACCGACACCGGGATCTTGCCGACGGCCTGGGCGGCGTCGGTGTGGAACAGGGCGCCGTGCTCGCGGGCGATCGCGGCGAGTTCGGCGACGGGCTGGATGGTGCCGGTCTCGCCGTTGGCGAGCATGACCGACACCAGGCGGGTCTGGGGGGTGAGGGTCCGGCGCAATTCGGCCGGCTCGACCAGCCCGAACCGGTCGACGGAGAGCAGGGTCACCCGGACGCCGGCGCGTTCCAGGGCGGCGCAGGTGCGCAGCACCGCCGGATGCTCGGTGACCTGAGTGATCAGGTGATCGTCCGGGGCGAGGGCCGGGCCGCGCAGCGCGAGGACGTCGGATTCCGAGCCGCCGCTGGTGAAGACGATCTCACCGGGCTCGGCGCCGATCAGCTCCGCCACGTGGCCGCGGGCCTCGTGGAGGGCCCGGCGGGGCGCCTCGGCGTAGGCGCCCGTGGTCGAGGGGTTGCCGAAGTGCGTTTCGATGTACGGCCGGGCCGCCTCCGCCACCCGGGGGTCGACCGGGGTGGTGGCGTTGTGGTCGAGGTAGACGACGTCGTCGCGGAGGCCCGGCGGTCTCATGAGGCGATCGGCAGTCCCTCGGCGTGCCACTGCGGCCAGCCGTCGACCAGGAGGCGGGCGTCGAACCCGGCCGAGCGCAGCAGCCGCACGGCCTCCGGCGCCATCACGCAGAACCGGCCGCGGCAGTAGGCCACGATGAGGCTGGTCTTCGGCAGCTCGGTCAGCCGGGCGGCGACCTGGTCGTGCGGGATGGACAGCGCGCCCGCGATGTGACCGGCGGCGTACTCCTCGGCGGGGCGCACGTCGACCACGACGACCTCGCCCCGGGCGATCAGCTCGGTCAGTTCGCCGCGCCCGACCGGCTCCAGGACGGAGACGTCGCCCAGGTAGTCACGGGCCGCCTTCTCGGCGTCAGGCAAGGTCTCGGTCGCCAGGGCCTTCAGGGTTTCGACGAAGTCGTGCACCGACGGGTCGGCCAGCCGATAGAAGATCTTGACCCCGGACCGTCTCGTCTTCAGCAACCCGGCGTGCTGCAGCACCTTGAGCTGGGCGGAGGTGTTGCTGAGCTTCCACCCGCAGGAGGTGGCCAAATCGTCGACGCTGCGCTCCCCTTGAGCCAGCACGTCGATCAGTTCCAGCCGCAGAGGGTTGGCCAGAGCCTTGCCCATGCGCGCGAACTGTTCGTACAGCAGCAGCTTGCGTTCGCGGTCGCTCATCTATAATCCTCCAAATACTTATGGAATATCGTAACAGCCGTCCGGGAGGTAGCACAGTGGACACGAACATCATCCCGCTCGTGGACGAAGGGCTCGGCAACACCGCCTACCTCACCGACCTGGGCGACGGCCGCGCTCTGGCCGTCGACGCCTCACGTGACCTTCGGCAGCTCAGGGCAGCCGCCGAACGCCGGGGGCTGAAGATCGCCTACGCGGCGGAGACCCACCTGCACGCCGACTTCCTGTCGGGAGCCCGCCAGCTCGCCGCCGACGACGGGGCGACGATCCTCGCCTCGGCCGAGGGGGGACGCGAGTTTCCCCATGTGGGTCTGCGCGATGAGGAGGAGGTCGACCTCGGCGGGCCGACGCTCCGGGTTCTGACCACTCCGGGGCACACGCTGGAACACATCGTGTACGTGCTCCTCGACGGCGACCGGCCACTCGGCGTCTTCACCGGAGGCTCCCTGATCGTCGGCTCTGCCGCACGGACCGACCTGGTCGACCCCGACCGGACGATCGAACTCGCCCACGCCCAGTACGCGTCGTTACGCCGCCTCACCACACTGCCCGACGAGACCCACGTCTGGCCCACCCACGGAGCGGGTTCCTTCTGCTCGGCGCCTCCCGGAGCCGAGCGCACCTCCACGATCGGCGCCGAGAAGCAGGCCAACGCCTTACTCCGCTCACCCGATCCAGCCGCCTTCGCCGAACGCCTGCTCGCCGGGATGGGTTCACATCCGTCCTACTTCGCCGACCTGCCCGAGGTGAACCGGACGGGCCCGGCCGTGGTGGCCGGACGGCCGCCGCTGGGCCTCGTCGACCTCGCGACCGTGGCCCGTGCGGGCGGGGTCGTGGTCGACGTGCGGCCGGTGCTCGACTTCGCGCGCGGGCACGTGCCGGGATCGGTCTCCATCCCGCTGCGCGGTCAGTTCGCCACGTGGCTGGGCTGGACGGTGCCCGCCGGAACCCCGGTGGCGTTCGTGCGCAACGCGGCGCAGGACGCCGACGAGATCGTGTGGCAGGCACTCAAGGTCGGATACGACACCATTCTGGGCGAGGTGGCCGGCGACCGGCAGGCGACGGTCGACGTGATCGGGCCCGCCGAAGTAGGCGCCGGCCAGGTGATCGACGTGCGTCAGGAGTCGGAGTTCGAGACCGGTCACCTGCCGGGGGCGCGCAACGTGGAACTCGGCCGGATCGAGACGCTCCCTCCGGGCGGTGAACCCCTCGTGGTGATGTGCGGTCACGGCGAGCGTGCCGCGACGGCCGCCAGCCTGCTGATGCGGGCTGGCCACCGGAACGTGCGCATCCTGTCGGGTGGGCCGGGTGACTGGTCCCGGCTGACCGGTCTGACCCTGGAGCGCGGCCGATGACAGGTGGGCCTCGCCTCGGCCTGCGCGCGAACCTTCCCCAGTTCTCTCTGCTCGTCGTCGTCAACGCAATGGTCGGCGGCATGCTCGGTCAGGAACGCACCGTTCTCCCGTTGCTGGCCGAGCAGGTGTTCTCCCTGAGTGCCTACACGGCCGTGCTGACGTACATCCTGGCCTTCGGCCTGTCGAAGGCGATCGCCAACCTCTTCGCGGGTTCCCTCTGCGACCGCTACGGCCGCAGGCCGGTTCTGGTCGCGGGCTGGCTGGTCGGGCTCCCGGTGCCGCTTCTGATCATCTGGGCGCCCGAGTGGGGCTGGGTCATCGCGGCGAACGTGCTGCTCGGGGTCAATCAAGGGCTGACGTGGTCGACCACGGTCATCATGAAGATCGACCTGGTCGGGCCGGAGCGTCGCGGCTTGGCGATGGGCTTCAACGAGTCGGCCGGCTACCTCGCCGTGGCGGCCACGGCCCTCGTCACCGGCTACCTGGCGGAGGCGCACGGGCTCCGGCCCGCGCCCTTCCTGCTCGGCCTGGCCTACGCGGTGATCGGGCTCGGGCTCTCCGTGGTCTTGGTCAGGGAGACGCGCGGATTCGTCTCCTTGGAGACGCGCGGTCACGATCGGCGTTCGGCCCGCGAGATCTTCGTGACGACGAGTTTCCGCGATCGCTCGTTGTCGGCGGTCAGCCAGGCCGGCCTGGTGAACAACCTCAACGACGGCGTGGCGTGGGGCCTGTTCCCCGTGCTGTTCGCGGTCGAGGGGCTGACTCTGGCCGAGATCGGGATCCTGACGGCCGTGCTCCCGGCCGTGTGGGGGCTGGGCCAGATCGCGGCGGGCGCGCTTTCAGACAGGTGGGGCCGCAAACGCCTCATCACCGGAGGGATGCTGCTTCAGGGCGCCGCGCTGGCGTGGGTCGCCGCCGCGGACGGCTTCGTCCCGTGGGCGATCGGCGCCGCTCTCATCGGCGCGGGCACCGCGATGGTCTACCCGACGTTGCTGGCGGCCGTCGCCGACGTCGCTCATCCCTCGTGGCGGGCGCGCGCGGTGGGGGTCTACCGGTGGTGGCGCGACTTCGGGTTCGCCGTTGGCGCGGTGCTCGCCGGGGTCGTCGCCGACCGGTTCGGCGTCCACGCCGCAGTGGCCGCCACAGCCGTGGTGACGGCCCTGTCCGGCCTGGTAGTGGCGGTACGGATGAAGGAGACGCGACCTGGTCAAACGCCGGATAGAACGTTGCTTTAGATTCATATAGCACGATGTTACGCTTGATAAATCTATAGCTCGCTCTGCCCTGTGCAGGAGGCGTCATGACCGACCCCGCGAAGACCGTTCACCGCCGCTCCCTCCTCCTGGGCGCCGCCCTGGCGGGTGGCGGGCTGCTGACCGGCGCGTGCACGACCGCGAACGCCGGCGCGGCCGGGGCCGGAGGAGCCCCGTCGCCCCCTCCGGCTCCGAAGTTCGACCCGCGCGACTGGAAGTCCGTCCGGGCGCAGTTCCCGCTGACGCCGAACCTGGCGCACTTCTCGGCGTTCATGCTGTCCTCTCACCCGGCCACGGTGACCGCCGCGATCACCGGGTTCCGGCAGGGCCTGGACAGCAACCCGATCGAGTTCGGCATGGGCATGGCCGACTTCGAGTTCAGCTCCCGGGCCCGCCAGGCCCTGGCCAAGTACATCGGCACCCGCCCCGACGAGATCGCCCTCACCGACAGCGCCACCATGGGCATCGGCCTCATGTACGGGGGTCTGGTGCTCAAGGAGGGCGACGAGATCGTCACCACCGCCCACGAGTTCTACTCCACCTACGAGGCGGTGCGCTTACGCGCCACCGCGACCGGCGCCAAGGTCCGCACCATCCGCCTCTACGACGACCCCGCCCAGGCGCGGGCCGACCAGATGGTGGCCAAGCTGAAGGCGGTGATCACCCCCAGGACGCGGGTGCTCGCGATGACCTGGGTGCACTCGATCACCGGCGTCAAGGTCCCGATCAAGCAGGTCGCCGACATGCTCGCGACGATCAACGCCGGCCGGCGGGAGCCCGAGCGAGTGCTGCTGTGCGTCGACGGGGTGCATGGCTTCGCCGCCGAGGCCGCCACCGTGAAGGACCTGGGCGCCGACTTCTTCGTCACCTCCACTCACAAGTGGCTGTTCGGGCCGCGCGGCACGGGGTTCGTGTGGGGCACCCCGGCGGCGTGGCGGCGGCACCGGCAGATCATCCCGAGCTTCTCCATGCCGGCCTTCCAAGGCTGGTTCACCGGCCAGCCGCCCGGCGGCGCCCCCGGCGACCTGGCCACGCCCGGCGGCTATCACACCTTCGAGCACCGGTGGGCGCTGCCGGCGGCCGTGGAGTTCCACCAGGCCATCGGCCCCGCCCGGGTGGCCGAGCAGATCAGGACCCAGGCCGAGCAGCTCAAGGCCGGGTTGGCCGGGCTGCGGCACGTCCGCCTGGTCACCCCCCGGTCGGCCGAGGTGTCCTCGGGGATCATCTGCTGCGCCGTCCAGGGGCTGCACCCCGAAGCCGTGGCCGAACGCTTGGTCAAGGAGCATCAGGTCGCGGCGGCGGCGACGCCCTACCGGGAGAGCTATGTGCGGTTCGGACCGAGCATGGTGACCACCTCGCAGGAGGTCGACAAGGCGATCTCCGCGATGGCGGCGCTGGCCTGAGGACGAAAGGAACCGGCCGGGCCCTGGGCGCCCGGCCGGTTCCGTCTTTCCGGGAGGTCAGACGTTGATCGTGCGGTCGGCCCACATCGTCCAGGTGGCCAGTTCCTTCATCGAGGAGCGGTGGGTGCCGCGCGCGACGCTGTCCTCGTTGATGCCGCGGGCGTCCAGGCAGGTGCCGCACGAGCCGACCTCGGCGTTCTTGGACACCAGTCCGCGGATCATGTTGCCCACGTTGTAGTAGCCGTCGGGGGTCTTCTGCCCGGACATCACCGCCGAGACGGCGTCACCGAACATGAAGACCTTGACCTCGTTGCCGTCGTCCTCCAGCATCTGCCGGGCCCAGCGGATGCCGTTGTAGGTGCGCTCACTGCCGTAGGGGGCGTCGTGCAGGACGAAAAGAAGCTTCATCGCGGGCTCCTCCAGAGGGATCGAATCGCGGACGGCAGGCCGCCGCCCGTACGTTCGGAGGCCGCCCCGAGGCGCCCCCGGAAAATCTTCGAGATCCGGTCCACGGCGATGACGAGGATCACCACCGAGGCCATGAGCGTGGCCAGTTCCTGGTAGCGGAACAGGTGCAGGGCGATGCCGAGGGCCTGCCCGATGCCGCCCGCGCCGACGAAACCGATGACCACCGAGCTGCGGATGTTGCACTCCCACTGGTAGAGGATCTGGGAGGCGATCACCGCGCGGGCCTGCGGCACGATGCCGAGCAGGGCCGTCGTGGTCCGGGAGCCGCCGGTCAGCCGCATCGCCTCGACCGGGCCGGGGTCGACGGCCTCCAGTTGTTCGGAGCAGAGTTTGGCCAGCACGCCCGCCGAGTGCAGGGCGATGGCGTACACCCCGGCCGCCGGGCCGAGCCCGACCGTGGCGACGAACAGCAGCGCCCACAGCAGTTCGTGCACGCTGCGCAGGGTGGTCGCAACGGTCCGGGCGCCCGCGGACAACCAGCGCGGCGCCTGCACGTTCCCGGCCATCAGCACCGCCAGCGGCAGGCCGATGAGCACGCCGATCACCAGCGCCGCGACCGAGATCTGCACGGTCTCCACGGCCGCGGTCACGACCCGGCCGAGCAGGTCGGCGTCCAGGTCCGGTGGGAACAGCCCGCTGATGATCTGTACGGCGCCCTCCCGGCCCTCGATCAGGGAACCGAGACCGATCCCGGTCCCGACGACCGACCAGCCGATGACGCCCAGAGCGAGCAGCGCGACCACGACGCGGGGACCGCGACGGGGCCCGATCGGAGTCGGAGTGGTGCGCACGCGTTCCTGTTGGAGGGTCATGACATCGACTCCGCGGGTGTGCCGTAGATCCGCTCCAGCCGACCGGCGTCGGGCGGGTCGCCGTCGTGCACGACCTGCCCGTCGCGCAACGCGACGACGCGGTCGAAGCGGCGAGCCACATCCAGGTCGTGGGTGGTGGCGATCAGGGTGGCGCCGCTGCCGGTCAAATGGTCCAGGGCGACGGCCGCACGGACCGGGTCGAGACCGGAAGTGGACTCGTCGGCGAGCAGCAGGCCGGGCGCGGTGAACAGGGCACGGGCCAACGCGACACGCTGCCTCTCCCCGCCGGAGAGGCGCTCGACGCGGGCGCGCAGCAGAGCGGTGATGTCGTGGATGGCGGCCAGTTCCGAAAGCCGCGCGGCGAACCGCGAAGGCACTCCGCCGGCCAGCACCACGGCCCAGTCGGTGGGCCGCCAGGCATGGGCGACCCCCGCGAGGATGTTGGTGCGGGCGGTGAGACCGACGATCAGGTCGTCGCGCTGGCGTACACACCCGATCCCGCGTCGGAGCCGGGTGACGTCGGCGCGACGCCCGAAGGGGTCGGCGCCATCGATGGAGACCTCGCCTTCGGCGGGGCGGACCGCGCCGATGATGACACGGAGCAGCGTGGTCTTGCCCGCTCCCGATGGACCGAGCAGCGCGACCCGCTCTCCCGGCCCGACCTTGAGATGCACACCGGACAGGACGGTGCGGCCGGCGAACGCCACTGTGACCCCGCCGACGTGCACCTCCATGGGCTGTCCCGTCATGGCTGGCCTTGCTTGGGGGTCAGCAGCCCGAGGGTCGCGGCCTGCGTGCGTACCTCGTCGTAGTCCGCCGCGGTCACGGGCGCGAACTTCTTGGCCCGCATCAGGTCGAGCAGTTGGGGCTGGTCGATCGCGAGGAAGGCGTCGGTGACGGCGGTGCGGGTCGCCTCCGGCAAGTTGGGATGGGCCACCCAGGGATAGCCCATGACGTTGCGGGTCTCGACGACCCGCAGAGCGCCGGTGGGGACGCTCCCCTGTTTCTCCAGGCGGTGCAGGATGCGCAGTTCGATGCCTCCGGCCTCGACGTCGCCCTTGGCGACCGCCTGCGCGGTGGCGTCGTGCCCGCCGGTGAAGGTGACCGCCTTGAGCGGCGGGCAGGCCATCAGGTCGCCGGTGTCGCAGTGGGCGCCCGCCTCACTGATCATGATGCGGGGGTAGAGGCTGCCCGACGTCGAGCTGATGTCGCCGAAGGCGAACGCGCCGCCGCCGTCGACGACCTCCTTGGTCGTCTGGTACGCCGAGTCGGCCTTCACCACGATGGCTGAGAGGTATTCGGGCGTGCCGGTCTCCTGGTCGACCTCGGTGACCAGCGGCACGATCTTCGTCTGCGCCTCGGCCTGGACGTAGGTCAGCCCGCCGAGGTAGGCGACGTCGAGCCGCCCGGCCGTGAGCGCGGCGACCACTCCGGCGTAGTTGGTGGCCACGAACAGCTCGACGTCGGTGCCGAGCTTCCCGGCCAGGTAGGCGCGCAGGGGTTCGTACTGCGCGCGCTGCTTCTCAGGGGAAATGTTCGGCACCACGCCGACCCGCAACTTGCCTTGGCCGTGGCCCGCGTGGCCGCCGGATCCGCATCCGACGGCGGTGAGCAAGAGGACGGCGAACGCGGCGATCAGTCTCCGGGTCATCGCCCCTCACCACCGGGGATCACGAACGGCGCGACCGGGGCGAGTTCGACGCCGAGCGTGCTGGCGCCGATCAGCTCACGGCCGGTGCGGTTGTTGATGGGCATGAACAGACCCGCCTGCACGTCCCGCCAGATGCGCTCATAAGCCGAGCCGCGCCGGTAGGCGGCGCCGCCGACGACGTCGATCAGCCGGGTCAGGACGGCCGCCGCGTTGTTGGTGCACACGTTCTTGACCAGCGCGCAGCGGGCCAGTCCTTCCTGTACGGGCAACTGGGAGACCAGCGCGCCGCTCATGACGTCTGCGGCGTGGCGCTGGAGCAGGGCCCTGCTGGTCTCGATGGCGATCTCGGCGTCGGCGACGGCGTCCTGGACGCGGGTGTCACGCTCCAGGCCGTTGCGGCGGGCGATGTCGACGGCGAAGTCGAGGGCGGCGACGGCCAGGCCGGTGTAGACCGCGCCGAAGCTGGGCGTGGTCCACGACAGGATCATGTCGAGCACCTGGACGTCGAAGTGGCCGACCGGGATCGACTGGAGCACGGCCATGTCGGGCACGAACATGCCCTCGAACACGATGTCGTCGCTGCGGGTGGCCCGCATGCCGAGCGTGTCCCAGGTCTGCTCGATCCGCACGCCGGGCATGGTCGGGTCGATCATCACGATCAGGACCTGCGGCCCGCCGGGGGCCTCGTCCCAGCGGGCGGTGGCGGCCCACATCGTGGCGATGGCGCTGTTGGTGCCGAAGATCTTGCGGCCGTGCAGATGGAAGCCGCCGTCGACCTTGGTGGCACGGGTCTTCGCGTCCATGAACAGGGCGGGGATGCCGGGTTCGCTGGCGATCGCGGCCAGCACCAGGCCGTCCTGGCCCGCGATCCGCAGGACCTGCTCCAGCGGGGGCGCACCGGTGCGCCGCCAGGTGTGCGCCCACGATCCGAGGGGGGCGGCGTGCATGGCGTACGACAGAGCGGTGGCGCCGTCGGCGGTGGCCAGGCGTTCCAAGACGCGCAGCAGTTCGCCCTGTCCCGCGCCGAGCCCGCCGAGTTCCTCGGGCACGGTGAGCCGGAGCAGGCCGCCCGCACGCAGGTCGTCGTAGTTGTCGGCGGGGAAGGTGTTGTCCCGGTCGTGGCGCGCCGCGCGTTCGCCGAGGGCCGGGAGGACCTTGTCGGCGAGGGCGAGGAACGACTGTTCGCGTTCCGTCAGGAGCTGACGCATGGGTGATATCTCCTCGAGACTCGATGAGATGGCCGGAAGCGACGGCGGGGGTGCCGCCACCCGGGGTCATGGACGGTTCGTGAGCGCGTCGTCGCTGACGTGCCGGGACAGCAGGAACAGAGCGGTGAGGCCGGACAGGACGGCCACCGCGGTCAGCGCCGTGGCCGCGGTGGTGAGGGCGCCGGGCCCCTGCTGGGCGATGCCGCCGATCACGGCGACGCCGAGCAGGGAGGCCGCCTGACGGGCGGTGTTGAGCACCCCTGATGCGGCGGGCACCAGGTCGGGGGCCAGCCGCCGGATGGCCTCGGTGCTGGCCGGAGCCATGACCAGCCCCACGCCCAGACCGGCCACCGCCAGCGCCGCCACGGCCGGACCCCACGTGGACAGCGCGAACCCGATCGCCCCGGCGCCGAGCGCGAGCATTCCGGCGGCCATGATCGGCCCGCCGCCGATCCGGTCGCTGAGCCACCCGGCGACCGGAGAGGCGAACCCCGCCGCCACCGCCATGGGCAGCAGCGCCAGCCCGGTGTCGATCGCGTCGCCGCCGAGCTCTCCCTGGACGCGTACGGAGACCAGGAGCATCAGGCCCGCGAGCACGCCGAACTGGGCGGCGCCCACCCATCCGGCGACCAGGAAAGCGCGGTCGCGGAACACCTGGGGCGGCATCAGCGGCGCCCGGTGACCCCGTTGCCGCAGCGCGAAGACGGCGACGAGCACGGCGGCGGGCACGAGCCACAGCAGCCGCTCGGGGGTGAGCAGCGCGTAGGACGCGACAGCCAGTCCGGTGCCGATGAGGACGACGCCACCCCAGTCCAGCTCACCCCCGGAGGCCGTGGCACCCGGTGGCAGCCGGCGCAGGGCCAGCACCACGGCGGCCAGGCAGAGAGGCACGTTGATCAGGAAGACCCACCGCCAGCCCCAGGTCGTGACGATCAAGCCGCCGCCGACAGGCCCGAGCACGGCTGCCAGGGCCATCGTGGCGCTGACCAGGCCGAGCGCGGTGCCACGTCTTTCCGCAGGGAAGACGGCAGCGATCAGGGTGAGCGTCTGTGGCACGATCATCGCCCCGCCGACGCCCTGCGCCACCCGGGCGGCGACCAGCTGCGGCAGCGCCGTCGCCAGCCCGCCGGCCAGAGACGCCAGGGCGAACACGACCAGGCCCGCGACCAGCAGGCGGCGCGGACCGTGCACCCCGCCGAGTCGCCCGGCGGTGATGAGGAGGGCGGCGTAGGCGATGACGAACCCGTTGAAGACCCACAGCACGTCGTCGAGCCCGGCGCCGAAGGAGACGGTCAGAGCGGGGACCATCACCTGGACGACGGTGGAGTCGATCATCACGACGAAGGCGGAGAGACAGAGAACGGCGACCGCACTGAACATGCGCACTCCCGGAAGCATTCAAAACATTCTTTGAATACTTTAGAATTATATAGTCATATTCTCTGGGGCTCCCGGCGCTGTCAAGGCCCCCGTAAGGAGGCCTTGCATTACGTAGGGAGCCGCCTCGATCTGGAAATCCATCAGCGGATGAAGCCGCCGTACCGTTCCTTCCAGGGCCAGCAGGCACAGCAGCGGGAACACGAATTCGGGTTCGGCGAAAACGGCGTGGCCGCGCTGCAGGTCGAAGAGCCGGACCGCGAACGGCCCCAGCTCGAAGTCCTGCGCGACCGCCCCGGAACTGCGATTCACCAGGTCGGCGACCTCGCGCTGGAACCCGGCCACGTCGGCGCCCTCGGCCACGCCGCGCGCGCTGGCCAGCAGAATGCGCGCGCAGAACTCGCCATCACCTTTGATCATGCCGCCGAAGAATCGCGTGAAGCTGGTCCGCGCCATTTCACTGAGCGGGAACATGAATCCGGCGTCGAGGATGACGACCTCGCCGCCGGGACGGATGTAGGCGTTTCCCTGATGCAGGTCGACGTGAATGAATCCGCGCACGAACAGCATGTGATAAACCGTGCGAACCAGCGTCGTCACGCCGCGTTCCGTCGATTCGGGGTCGCCGGGCTCCTTGGTCAGCCCTTCGGCGAACGTCATCGTGATGACGCCGCCGGCGGTCAGTTCGTCGACGGGCTCGGGGACGACCACGCCGTCCACGTCCGCGAGGTCGGCGCGCAGCCGATGGAGGTAGCGCGTCTCCTGCGCGAAGTCGAGCTGGCCGCGCAGCGCCTCACCCAACTGGCCGACGATGTCGGTCATCGGCAGCCTGGCCAGGCGGGGAACACGCGCGGCGAGCCGGGCGAAGCCCGAGACGATCGCGGTGTCGGCGGCGAAGCGGCGGATCACGTCCGGCCGCCTGACCTTGACCGCGAGGTCACGGCCCTGCCACGTCATCCGGTAGACGCACGCGATCGACCCGCTGGCGATGGGCGGCCGGGCCAGGGCCGCGAGCATCTCCGGCGGCGGGTCCGCGAAGGCCTGCCGGGCGGCGAGCAGGGCGTGCCTCGACGGCATCGGCGCCACGCTGTCGTGCAGGCGGCCCAGTTCGGCCGCCAAGGTCTCCCCCACGACGTCGACCCGGGTGGCCAGCAGTTGGCCCGCCTTGAGAAAGGCGCCGCCGAGCCGTTCGAGCAGCCGGGCGACCTCGGCGGCCCTGGCCGGCCGTCGCCAGGCGACCAGGGCCAGCCCGATCAGCACGTGGAAGCCCACCTGGACGAGGCGGATGGCGACCGTCATCGCCGCGCCTCCGCCCCGGCCAGGGCGTTCTCGACCGCCTCACGCAGTGTTTCGGGGCTGTCGTCGAAGTCCTCGCAGGCCAGCGGCACGGCCGGGCCACTCCGCGTGAAATCGGTCCAGTGGCCGCTGTCGAGCCGCGACACCCGGACACGGCGGGGCAGCCAGTCCTCAGCCTGCCCGCCCAGCTCCAGGGCCTCCCACCGGCGGATCGGCTCCCCGCGCTGCTCCACGACCCGGTCGACGACCACGCCGGTGCCGGGCACGGAGCACTCCCGCACCACCAGGGCGTCCAGTCGGGCCGGGCCTCGGTAGACGCGGGTGCCCGTGCCCGGCTCTCCGGCGCCGGAGAGCTGAAGCACGGGATGCGGCCACGCCATCAGGTCGACGTAGCCGATGTCGGTGAGGGGCAGGCAGTCGAACGCCAGCCGGTCGACGACTTGGATGGGCCTGCGCATGGTCGGCAGGTAGGTGCTGATCCGGCACTCGCCGGCGTCACGCTCCTCCTCCATCCAGACGTAGGTGCCGAACAGCACATCGGGTTTGATCACGAAGATCGCGGTCACCGCGCGTTCCGGGGAGGCGGAGAAGCGGCGCGCGAACAGGTACCGCATCGGGTTGTTGCCGATGGCGGCCTCGACACCGAAGGCATAGGACGCGAGCCGGCCCGCGCGGAAATTCGCCCGAGCCGGCCCGGCAACACGCACGTCATCCATCGCTAGGGGTGCCTACGCCAGCAGTCGTGCCAGCTCGGCGGGGATCACCGCGCTGGCGATCGGGACGTGGTGCAGGAGGTTCCCGATCTCGATGTCGGCGGCCAGGAGCTCACCGACCTGACGGCCTTCGCTGTCGTACAGCGCGTAGTGCTTGTTCGTTCGCGACACGTCCCCGATCGGGGGGACCATCGCGACCCGCGACTCCAGACGGACCACCTGGTCGCCCGTGTCGACGGTCGTGCCGAGCTGCTCTACCTCGAACCGAGGATAGATCATGGTGATACAGTCCTTGATGGGCATCGGTGTCCCATCGTCCGGGGTCGGACTCGGCTTGACCCGCGCCCCTTCCGACTTGCCAGGCGTGTTCGAGACCTTGACCTGGCCGAAGAGCTCGCTGTGCCCCGTCACCTGAAGCGACAGGAACTGGGCCGTGATCGTGGCGCTGGCCCAGTTCAGCTCGCCGGCGGCGTGCGGGTCGTGGCGACGGTAGATCGCCATGCCGTGGAGGTCGACGATGTCCTCACCGAGACCGTCGATGCGCACGTGGATGCGCTCGCGGACGATGAACGTCTCCAGAGCCGACGGCGTCAGCGTGTAAGGGCGGATGGGGTAGAGGTTCCCCGGCCCTCCCCACGCGGAGTCGTGGCCCCGGACGACCTCCGCCGGAGAGAGGGTCGCGGGGTCGATGTCCGCCGCGACACCCCTCTCCAGGAGTTGTCTGAGGATTCCCTGTGGTTCGCTCACAGTTCAACCTTTCGAGTGAGAGCGATGATGAGTGCCCTGCGCCGCCCTCGTCAGTTGTCGAGAGAGGCCATCAGGGCGTCGAGCGAATCGATGACGTGCGCGAAGTCCACGGTCCGCTCGCGGAGGCGGGTCTTGTCGACCGTCTGGTCGCCAAGCTCGACCGCGAGCACCTCGATCAGCCGATCGAGGTTGTTGTAAGCGACGCTCACCGGGAAGTGGGCCAGCGGCGTCTCGTGCCGGGGGTCGGCGGGCGGGCCGCCGGACTCCAGCAGTCCCGTCGATCCGCTCTGCTCCCGCCAGGCCCGCTCCACCGTCACGTCGTACTGGTGGAAGGTCCCGTAGTAGTGCGGCTTCCAGCGTTCGCGGAGCTCGTTGGCGCTGATGCGCCGCTCGAGGTAGTCCACCGCGGCGGGGACGAACACCTCGCGGTACTGCTTGAGCAGAGGACCGACGTCCGGCGATGTCGTCGGCAGCGGACTGTCAGCGATGGTCATGTCGTCTCCCAACCAGGGCTCGGTAGGTCTGAACGTCGATCCTCAGTTGATTACTTTAAATTCATATAGTCAAGCGTCGGATATGTCCGAGCGTTCCAAAGAACAAACCACCCTTTGAATAGCCTGTTCAGCGCGCCTACCAGCGGAAACCTTTGATGGCGCGGTTGACGGCACGCGCTCCAATATCGTTAGTTACTTCATGGAGGCGTTGGGTGCCTGGTGGCCCTCCCGGTCTACAAAACCGATGGGGCGGCGTTCGGCGTCGCCGGCGGGTTCGATTCCCGTTCGCCTCCGCTTTTCGCACCACCGCGGGATTCTTCAGGGTGAGGAGTGGCGCGCATGCACGTAGTGGCGACCGCCGGTCACGTCGACCACGGCAAGTCGACCCTCGTCCGCGCCCTCACCGGAATGGAGCCCGACCGCTGGGCCGAGGAACGCCGGCGGGGCCTGACGATCGACCTGGGGTTCGCCTGGCGCACCATGCCCTCGGGACGCTCGCTCGCCTTCGTCGACGTTCCCGGCCACGAGCGGTTCGTGACCAACATGATGGCCGGGATCGGGCCGGTGCCCGCCGTACTCATCGTCGTCGCCGCCGACGAGGGGTGGATGCCCCAGTCGGCCGAGCACCTGGCCGTCATCGACGCGCTCGGCGTACACCACGGACTGCTGGTCGTCACCCGGTCAGACCGCGGCGACGCCGACCTGGCCATCGAGGAGGCCCGGCTGGAACTGGCCGAATCCTCCCTGGCCGACGTGCCGGCCGTGGCCGTCAGCAGCATCACCGGCGAGGGCATCGACGACCTGGTGACCGCCCTCGACGAGTTGGTGGCCTCGCTGCCCGCCCCCGACGACGCGGCGCCGGTCCGGTTGTGGATCGACCGCGCGTTCACCATCAAGGGCATGGGCACCGTCGTCACCGGCACCCTGCCCGCCGGGACCGTGAACGCCGGAGACGAACTCCAGCTCAGCCCGTCAGGACGGATCGTGAAGATCCGCGGCATGGAGTCGCTCAAGCGCAAGGTCGAGACGGTGACCGGCGTGGCCCGGGTCGCCCTCAACCTCAAAGGCGTCGACCTGGACGAGTGCCGGCGCGGGATGGCCCTGATCACCCCCGGCCGGTGGAGCGACACCGACACCCTCGACGTGCGGCTGCGGGCCGGGACCTCTGACCTGCTCCCCCGCGAGTCGTTGCTGCACGTCGGCTCGGCGTCGGTGAGCGTCCGGATCCGCCGCCTGGGCGAGACGACCGCCCGGCTCACCCTCGAGCATCCGTTGCCGATGCACGTCGGCGACCGGGTGATCCTCCGCGACCCGGGCTCGCGCCGGGTGACCGGCTTGACCGTGCTCGATGTCCGGCCGCCGCCTTTCCACGGCCGGGGCGCGGCGGCCCGGGCGGCCGACGAACTGGCCGAGTGGCCCGACCCGCCGACCGCCCACCACCTGCTGGCCCGCCACCACTATCTGAAGGTGGCCGACTTCGGTCTCATGGGTCTCCCCCCGGTCGGCCGGACGGCCGACGGCGACTGGCGGGTGGACCTCGGTTGGCGGGTCAGCCAGTCTCAGCGCCTCAGCGCCCTCGCCAAGGACCACGCCCTGGCCAACCCCCTCGCTCCGACTCTTCCCGTCGAGGTGGCCCGGCAACTGCTCGGCCTCCCCGACCGGCGGCTCGTGGAGGCGCTGGTCCGGCCGCCGCTGCGGGTCGAGGGAGGGCGGATCCACCGGCCCGCCGACCGGCCCAAGCTCCCCGAGGCGATCGCCGCCGCCGTGCGTCGTCTGGAGCGGGAGCTGGAGTCGACGCCGTTCCAGGCGCCGGAGGCGGGCCGGCTCGCCCAGCTCGGGCTCGACTCACGGGCCGCCATCGCCGCGCACAAGGTCGGGGCCGTCCTGCGGCTGGCCGAAGGCGTCGTACTCCCCCTGACGGCCGAGCCGCGAGCGGTGGAGATCCTCGGCGACCTGCCGCAGCCGTTCACCGCGAGCGAGGCCCGCAGCGCCCTGGGCACCAGCCGTCGTGTGGTGATCCCCTTGCTGGAGTATCTGGACGAGCGGGGTCACACGATGCGGGTCGACAACACGAGCCGGCGGATGCGCCCCAACTGATCGTTTTCTCGGACTCGCCGCCTCACACTTTTCCGGCCTGCGTCGTCCTGTTGGTGAGGGCAGCGACCGGCGGCCCGGAACGGAGTGCGGAAATGAAGGTTTTCATCGCTGGTGGGCACGGCCGTGTCGGGTCCCGCCTTGCTGACAACCTGGAGGCCAAGGGCATCGAGGTGGTCTCGGGAGGACTTGAGGACGGGGTCGACGTGATCTCGGGCAAGGGGCTCGCCGAGGCTCTCGTCGGAGCCGACACCATCGTGAACGTCCTCAACACCCCCCGCTTCGACGCGGAGGGGGCGATCTCGTTCTTCGAGGGAGCGATCGACAACCTGACCGCGGAGGGCGAGCGGGCAGGTGTGCGTCACCACGTCGTGCTCTCCATCGTCGGCGTCGGGGAAGGGGACGCATCTGAGATCGGGTATTACCTCGGCAAGGTGGCGCAGGAGAAGGCCGTGCGATCCGCGTCGATCCCCGCCACCATCATTCGGGCCACCCAGTTCCAGAGCTACATTCCGGTCCTCATCGACCAGCACACCGTGGACGGAAAGGTTCTCGCTCCGAGGTCGTTCATCCAGCCGGTCGAGCTGGAGGAAGTCGTCGAACTGCTCGCCGAGGCCGTCACGACGCTGGAGCCGGGAAGTGCGGTCGAGATCGCCGGACCCGACCGGTTCTTCCACGACGACCTCTTCCGCGCCACCCTGGCCGATCGCGGAGACGATCGTGAGGTGGTGACCGTGGACGGGCAGGAGCCCCTCGACGCCATGGTTCCGCGCGGCGCGTTCCGGACGGGCACCGTGCGGTACCCGATTACGGGGATCCCCACCGCCTGAATGCGATAGTGGAGAAAGGCGGCAAGGTGCGTGCCGCGCTCCAATGGGAAAGGGCTCCATGCCGGAAGATCTTCCTGCCGAAAAATCACCGGCTCTCGATTCGGTCATGGCGGAGCGGCATCGTCTGCTGTCGTTGGCCTTTCGCATGATGGGCACCTTGGCCGACGCCGAGGACGTCGTTCAAGAGACATATGTGAGGTGGTACCGCCTTGAGCCCAGGGAACGCGACGAAATCGCCACGCCGGCAGCATGGCTGATTCGAGTAGCGAGCCGCATCTCACTCGACCTGCTGGGTTCCGCGCGGGCGCGGCGGGAGACGTACGTCGGACAGTGGCTGCCGGAGCCGGTTCCCGCCGATCTCTTCGCCGGCACGGCCATCACGCCGCTGAACTCCAGTGATCTCGCTGCCGATCCACTCGAACGTGTCACCCTCGACGATGCCGTCAGCATGGCATTGCTGACGGTCCTCGAAGCCATGACCCCGGCAGAGCGCGTGACGTTCGTCCTGCACGATGTGTTCGGCGTCCCGTTCGACGAGATCGCCGGCGTCGTAGGTCGTTCGGCAGCGGCGACGAGGCAACTGGCGACGTCCGCACGCCGCCACGTCCGACGAGGAAGACGCGCACGGGTTTCTCCTCGCCAGCACGATGAGGTCGTGCGGGCATTCCGTGGCGCGACCGCCAGAGGGGACATCGAGGACCTGCTCCGCGTGTTGGCTCCGGACGTCGAACTACGAGTAGACGGCGGCGGCTTCGTCAACGCCGCACCCCGGGTCATCCGTGGATCGGATCATGTGGCCCGGTGGTTCATGGGAGTGATGCGCAAGCAGCCCGCCCTCCGTCTTGAGCGACGCGACACGGCTGACGGTCTCGGATACATTCTTCGAAATGAGGGGCTTCGATACGGAATTCTTACCTTTGACGTCAGCGATGAAGGCGTCACGAATGTATGGCTGATGCTGAATCCAATAAAGCTGACGAATTGGTCACTCTGAACCGCTTTGGGATAAGTGGAGCTGAGCGTAATAGAGGGCTTCATGCTCGGCAGGCGGGATGCGGCAGATCGCGGTGTGCGAGCGCTGATGACTGCGCCATCGGCGAGCCTTTCCAGGATGGTTTGATCGGTTCGATCGCGCGCGAGCACATATCGACCCCGAAGGCGACGCACTGACGCCCAGCCCCGCCGCGATGGCTTTCATCACGGTTCACTCGGTGGGGTAGGTCGGCCGGACTTCCGGGACCAGGCGCACCGCACGTTCACGAAGCTCGGGAAGGTAGGGGGACGGGCGCGACATGAATCGAATCTCCATCAGACCCGTTCGGTTACGGCAGCGCCGCCAGTAGCGCCTTCTCCAGAACGTCGTCCTCCTCGGGCGCCACGGTACGCAGGTCGACCAGTACCCGCCCCCGTTCGGCCCGCACGATCACCGGCGTCTCTCCGGCGCGCAGCGCCCCCATGACGGCCGACTCGCCCGACGGCCCGCAGCTGAGCTCGACCAGCACCGACGGAAGCCGCTCGACGGGCAGGCTGCCGCCGCCCACCATGCCCGCGCCGTCCCGGACCCGGGCCCGCCGCCCGATCGAGCGCGCCAGCCGGTCGGCCCGGCGGGTGAGCTCCTCGATCGGCGCGTCGAGCATGCGCCATACGGGCAGCTCGCCGCGACGTCCGCCCAGATGGGACAACAACGTGGCTTCCAGAGCGGCCAGGGTGAGTTTGTCGATGCGCACGGCACGGGCGATCGGATGCCGGGACAGCCGCTGCACCATCGTCTCGTCGCCGACGACGATTCCGGCCTGGGGGCCGCCGAACAGCTTGTCGCCGGAGAAGACGGTCAGGTCGGCTCCCGCCGCCATGCTCTCCCGCAGCGTCGGCTCGTCGCCCAAATCGCCGGTGAGCAGGCCCGATCCCAAATCGTGCAGGAGCGGGAGGCCCGCCTCGCGTGCGGCGGCGACCAGGGCGGCCAGCGGCGGCGCGGCCGTGAAGCCCTCGATGCGGTAGTTCGACGGGTGCACCACGAGGATCATCGCGGTGCGGTCGGTGATGGCGTTGACGTAGTCGGCCAGGTGGGTGCGGTTGGTCGAGCCGACCTCGACGAGCCGCGCTCCGGCGGCCTCCATGATGGACGGGATGCGGAACTCGCCGCCGATCTCCACCAGTTCGCCGCGCGAGACGATGACCTCCCGGTCGCGGGCGAAGGCGCCGAGCGCCAGGAAGAGCGCCGCGGCGGCGTTGTTGACCGCCAGGGCGCCGGGAGCGCCGCTCAGCTCGCGCAGCAGGGTGTTCACGGTGGCGCCGCGTTTGCCTCGGCCGCCGGTGGCCAGGTCGAACTCGACCGTGGAGTATCCGGCGGCGGCGTTGACGGCGGCCCGGGCCGCCTCCGACAAGGGGGCCCGGCCGAGGTTGGTGTGCAGGACGACGCCGGTGGCGTTGATGACGGACCTGACCCGGCCCGCGTCCAACGTGGCCAGCGCGTCGGCCACCTTGCCGGCGATCTCGTCGGGGGACGGCACGGTCCCGCCTCCGCCCACCGCACAGCGGGCCTCGTCGAGCACCCGGCGGACCTTCTCGGTCACCAGCGGGCGGCCCCATGTGGCTGCCAGCTCGCCCATCAGGGGCAGAGAGAGGACGGCGTCGGTCTTCGGCAGCGCGCGGCGGGGATCGGCGGGAGGAGTAGCTCGTGGCACTTCAACAGGTGCGGCCGGGCCGGAATCCATGATCATCGTGATCCCCTCAAGCGCCCGCGTGGACGGAGATGTGACCGGGCCGTCCCGCGACCGCCTGGCCGATGACGGCCGTGGACCGGTCGTGTTCACGCAGGCGGTCGACCAGGCCGGCCGCCGACGGCGGCACAGCGAGCAGCAGGCCGCCCGACGTCTGCGCGTCGTGCAGCAGGATCGCGACCTCCTCGTCGACCGACACCGCGACGTCCACCCAGTCGGCCAGGAAGCTCATGTTCGCCTTGGTCCCGCCGGGCACGAAACCCTTGGCCGCCAGCTCACGCGCGTCGGGCAGCAGGGGCACGCGGTCGGCGTCGACTGTCGCGGCCAGGCCGCTGGCGCTGAGCATGCGCCGCAGGTGCCCAAGCAGCCCGAAACCGGTCACGTCGGTGGCTGCGAGCACTCCGGCGGCCACTGCGGCGCGGGCGGCGTTCGCGTTGAGCGTCGTCATCGAGGCGACGGCCTCGGCGAGGGTGGCGGGGTCGGCGGCGTCCTGTTTGAGGGCGGTGACGATGACGCCGGTGCCCAGTGGTTTGGTCAGCACGAGCAGGTCGCCGGGGCGCACCTTGTCGATCGTCATCAGGTGGTCGGGGTCGGCCAGGCCGATGACGGCCATGCCGTATTTCGGGACGGGGTCGGCGATGGTGTGGCCGCCGACCACGGCGCAGCCGCCCTCGGCGGCTTTGGTGGCGGCGCCGCGCATGACGTCGGCCAGTAGGTCGAGCGGCAGGCCGTCGCCCGGCCAGGCGGCCAGGTTGAGCGCGGCGACGGGGCGGCCGCCCATGGCGTACACGTCGGACAGGGCGTTGGCCGCGGCGACGCGGCCCCAGTCGTAGGGGTCGTCGAGGACGGGGGTGAAGAAGTCGGTGGTCAAGATGAGTGCCTGGCCGTCGCCCAGGCGCAGCACCGCTGCGTCGTCGCCTTCGGGCAGGCCCACCAGCAGGTCGTCGGCGGCTTGGGCGCCGAACCCGTTGAGGCTGGTCATGAGCGTTTCGAGTGACGCCTGCGGCAGTTTGCAGGCGCATCCGGCGCCGGGTGACAACGTGGTCAGTCGGACGGTGGTGTTTTCCCTCATGGGGCCCTTCCCGGACGTGCGTCGGCGGAGCGGGGCGGCCGGTCCCGGCGGCTGGGGGCCGCCGGGACCACCACCTGGGGGCCGTCAGTGGCCGGTGGCGCACATCCGGTAGCCGTCGTTGATGATCATCTGGGCCATGCCGGCGTAGGCTCGCGGGTCGTCGGGGACGATGGCCGCCAGCCCGTCGCAGTAGCGGTTGAACATGCAGAACGCCGCCGAGATGAGCACCGAGTCGTGGATCTCGGTGTCGGTGGCGCCGGCCTGCCGGGCCGCGTCGACCAGCTCGGCGGTGACGGCGTGGCCGCCTTCGACGGTCGCTCCGGCGATCTTGATCAGGGCGCGGAGCTTGGGCGAGATCGGGGCGCTGTCGACGTCGTCGAGGACCTTGTCGACCAGGGCCCTGCCGCCGTCGATCTGGGCGGCGCTGACCTCGGAATGGGTGGAGCTGCAGAACTTGCAGTGGTTGAGCACCGACACGTAGGTCGCGATGAGCTCGCGGTCCCCACGCCCCAGCGAGTGGGGGCTGCGCAGCAGCGTCTCGGCGAGCTCGCCGAGGGGGCGCCCCGTCTCCGGACGGTACTGGAACAGACCGGGCGTGCCGGGGGCAAGCTCGGGGGACATGGCGATGTGCGGCATTGATCTCTCCTCTGGAAATGGCGAGTACGCCCGCGGAGCCGCCGGACGAGCGTCAGGTTTGGACCCGACTCTTCCCAGTAGAGGACTTTAAGTTTATATAGTCAATATGAGCTACTTGATCCTTGAGATCGGATCTCCCGATGACCGCTACATGGATGTCAAGCTCATCCGATCGGCGACGCCATCAGCCCGAGCAGGACGCTGGAGCGCACGATGGCGTCGGTGTCGCCGACCAGCTGCAGCCTTCCGGAGGCCAGCGCCTCGAACGGGGTCAGCCGCTTGGCGCCTATTTCGACGAAGGTGCGCGCGTCGGTGCGGGCCACCACGGCGGGGTCCCCTTCGGCCGGGCCGTCGAGCGCGACCGGCTTGCCGTCGGTGACGGCGATGTGGAAGACCACGTCGTCGACGCGGAACTCGTAGGACTCGTCGATGTCGGTGGCCCGGTCGGGGTCGATCATCGCCTGTACCGCGAGGAAGCCCCAGTGGGCGCGGACCTCGACGTCGTCCGCCGGCGCGTCGATGAAGTGGAGGCCCCAGCGGGCCATCGAGAGCACCGGTTCGCGCAGCTCCCGGCCGAGGTCGGTCAGCGCGTAGCCCTGGTCGCGGGTCTGCGGGCGGGTGACGACCCCCAGTTCGTGAAGCACCTTGAGGCGCTCGGCGAGCAGGTTGGTGCCGATGCCGGGCAGTTCCTCCAGCAGCTCGCCGTAGCGGCGCGGGCCCAGCAGCAGTTCCCGGACGATGAGCAGCGTCCAGCGCTCTCCGATGACGTCGAGGGCCGCCGCCAGCCCGCAGTACTGGCCGTAGTTACGCCGGACGTGACCCATGGCAGCCTCCTTGCTTCGCCTGGTTACTTTAATTATACATAGAATATGTAAGTTGTCCCGGCAACCCTGAGGAGCGCGCATGACCCCCGGCTCTCCCGGCGTCAACGTCCCGATCGTTACCGAGGCCGCCGCCACCGGCGATGTCGCCGAACTCTACGGCGAGATCCGCGATCACTTCGGGCTCGGGCTGGTGCCCGACGTCTTCAAGCTCGTCAGCACTCGCTCACGATTTCTCAAGGTGTTCTGGGACGGCTACCGGTCGGTCTTCGACGAGGGAGAGCTGTCCCGCGACGTCAAGGAGCTCATCGCGGCGTTCGTGGCCCGGGAGGTCTCCTGCCACTACTGCGTCGACGCGCATACGCTCTTCCTCGACCTGCTGGGCGCCGACGCCGCGCTGAAGGCGAGCCTGTCGGTGGCGGAGGTGGAGCAGATGGATCTGCCCGAACCGGTGCGCGAGCTGCTGCGGCTGGCCAAGCGCATCACGGATGAGTCCCACCGCGTCACCGAAGCCGACTTCGCCAAGGCGCGCGCCTGCGGCTGGAGCGACGCGCAGATCCTGGAGGCGCTCTGGACGGCCTGCCAGTTCAACTGGGTGACCCGCATGGTGAGCGCAGCCGGCCTGGTTTCCCTGGGGCAGCTCGCCGAGTTCGAACCGGCTACAGGACGGTGAAGGAGAGCGACGGGTGCTCCCCGTCGCTCACTCCGAACAGGACCGTCCGCCCGGCGGTGAGCCGCCCGCTCAGCACCTGGGCCGACAGGGTGTCGTCAAGTTCACGCTGGACGGTTCCGCGCAGGGGCCGCGCGCCCATGGCCGGGTCGTTCCCGAGCTTGGCGAGGAACTCCTTGGCGGGGGCGGTCACCTGAAGCCGTACACCCGCGCTTTCAAAAAGGCGCTGGGCCAGGTCCTCGACGGCCATGTCGACGATGCGCAGCAGTTCGGCATGGCCGAGCCGGGCGAAGACGACGACGTCGTCGAGCCGGTTGAGGAACTCGGGCCGCAGATACCGCCGCAGTTCGTTGTGGACGAGGGTCTCGGTCATCCGCTCGCTCACGAACCCTGAGGTCTGCCGGGCCGCCTCTCGCGCCCCCAGGTTGGTGGTGAGGATGACCACCGCGCTGGTGAAGGTCACGGTACGCCCGTCGCCCGAGGTCAGCCGCCCTTCTTCGACGAGCTGGAGCAGTACGTCGAGCACGTCGGGGTGCGCCTTTTCTATCTCGTCGAACAGCACCACGCTGAACGGCTTGCGCCTGACCTGCTTGGTGAGCTGCCCGCCGTCCTCGAACCCGGCGTAGCCGGGCGGGGCGCCGATGAGGCGGGAGACAGAGTGGGGTTCGGCGTACTCGCTCATGTCGACCTGGATGAGGGCGTCGTCGGCGCCGAACAGGACGCTCGCCAGGGCTCTGGCCAGCTCGCTCTTGCCCACGCCTGAGGGGCCGGCGAACAGGAAGGAGCCGATCGGGCGGTCGGGGTCGGCGACTCCCGCGCGCGAGCGCCGGATGGCCGCGCCGAGTGAGGCGATGGCGCTGTCCTGGCCGACGACGCGGGCGCGCAGTTCGTTTTCGAGGTTGCGCAGCCGGAGCAGGTCCTCTGTGGTCAGCCGTTCGAGCGGGATGCCGGTCATGGCGGCCAGCACCTCGGCGACCAGATCCTCGTCGACTTTGTCGGGGGCGTGGCCGCCCGCCAGGGAGCGTACTCGGGCCAGCGCGCCGGCCTCGTCGATGGCGTCGATGGCCTTGTCGGGCAGTGCTCGGCCGGTGACGTAGCGGTCGGTCATGCGGGCTGCGGCCACCAGCGCGGCGTCGGTGACGACGACGTGGTGATGGGCTTCGTAGTGGGGCCGCAGCCCCTTGAGGATGTCGATCGTGGCGGCGACGCTGGGCGCCTCCAGGGTGATCGGCTGGAAGCGGCGGTCCATGGTGACGTCGCCGGCGAAGTACCTGCGGTACTCCTCCGGGGTGGTGGCCCCGATGACGCGCAGTTCGCCGCGGGCCAGCAGCGGCTTGACGATCGCGGCGGCGTCCAGCGCCCCGGCCCGGTCGCCCGCGCCGACCAGGGCGTGGATCTCGTCGACGAACAGGATGACCTCGCCGTCGGTGCGGGCCTCGGCCAGGATCGTGCGCAGGCGTTCCTCGAAGACGCCGCGTTCCCGGGCGCCGGCGATCATTGAGCCGAGGTCCAGCGCGTACAGGCGTTTGCCGCGCAGTTCCTCCGGCACCGTGCCGGCGACCACCCGCTGGGCGAGCGCCTCGACCAGGACGGTCTTGCCCACGCCCGGCTCGCCGATCAGCAGGGGGCTGTTCTTGGTCCGCCGCAGCAGCACCTGCACCAGCCGGTCGAGTTCGTGGTCCCGGCCGATGACGGGATCGAGGTCGCCGGAGCGGGCGGCGTCTGTGAGACTGCGGCCGAACCGCGACAGCAGCAGGTCGACCGAGCGCACCGGGCCGGTGACGGCGCGGATCGGTTCGGGAACCTGGTCGAGCAGTTCGTAGACGCGTTCGCGGACCCGGACCGGGTCGACGGACAGGCCGTGCAGCACGGCGACGGCGGGGTCGTCTTCGTCGGCGAGCATGCCGAGCAGCATGTGCTCGGTGTCGACGGTGTCCTCGCCGAGGCGGCGGGCCTCCTCGGCCGCGCGGGCCATCAGCCGGGCCGCGGGCTCCCCGAGCGGGATCGGTCCCGGCGTGAACACGGGCCCAGGACCGACCACGATCTCGATCTGCTCGTGGACGAGGTCGAGTTCGACCCGCATCTCGTGGAACACCGCCCCGGCGATCCCTCCGGCCTGGACCAGGCCGAGCAGCAGATGTTCGGTGCCGATGGTGTTGCGGTTGAACATCCTGGCCTCTTCCTGTGCCAGGACGACCGCCTTGCGCGCACGTGCGCTGAGCCGGTCCACCATCGTCGCCACCCCGTCATGGAGTCATTTTTTTTTGGATCCTGTTCCGCCTCGACCCGGGCCCGGGCGAAGCCCGCCCACCAGATGTCCTCGAGGAAGGCGCGCAGCTTGGCCAGGGTGCTCTGGCTGGCCCTGTAGAGGCGTCGGGTGCCCTGGCGGCGTTCGACCACGAGGCCGGCCTCGCGCAGGACCTTCAGGTGCTGGGAGACCGCCGACCGGGTGACCGCGAAGTGCTCCGCGATCCGCCCGGCCGGAAGTTCCGTGGACGCGATGAGATGCAGGATCGCCCGGCGGGTCGGGTCGGCGATGGCCCGCAGGACCACGTCGAGCTCCTCCTCCGGAGGCTGTTCGCCCATCTCACCGGCGCTCATGTCGGGCTCAGCGCTGCCAGAGCCCGACGGTGATCCCGTCGGGGTCCTTGAACGTGGCCATGGTGCCGATGCCCGGGATCTCGTAGGGCGGCACGTCGCGCTGCCCGCCATTGGCCTCGATCTGCTTGAGGGTCTCCTCGGCGTCGTCGACGACGAGGTAGACGACCAGGGCGGGGGCGGCCTCGGGGTTCTCGCCGATGCCGCCGGGGATGCCCTCGGAGGAGCCGGTGTCGACCATGCCGTAGCCCATGTCAGGGTCGACGTCGATCTTCCAGCCGAAGACCTCGGAGTAGAAGCTGCGGGAGACGCCCGCGTTCTTGGAGGTGAGGTCGAACCAGGCGATGGGGTTACCCATGATGTGTCCCTTCTCGTTAGTTTTCGCGGATGGGGGAAGGCTCGGGAGACGGCGCCATGTCGAACTCGGGCCGTTTGATGATGAAAGCGGCCAGCACCCCGACCAGGGTGATGACGGTGAGCACGATCGTGGCCGGAGTGAACCCGTCGATGAAGCTCTCGGCGCTGCCGTAGCCGCCGGTCGCGGTGAAGGTCGCCGCCGCGGCGGCGACGCCGAAGACCGCGCCGACCTGGCGCACGGTGTTGCTGACACCGGCCGCGATGCCCGCCTCCATGGGGTGTACCGAGCGCATCACGGCGGAGGCGACGGTCGGGAAGGCGATGGAGACGCCGATCCCGGCCAGCAGTAGCGGGAAGATCATCGGGCCGTAGCCGGTGCCCGCGTCGGCCATGAAGGCGATCGCACCGAAACCGACGGCGTGCAGCAGCAGGCCGATGATGACCAGCGGGCGCTCGCCCATCTTGTCGGCCAGCTTCCCGGCGATCGGGGAGATGAAGATGGCCAGGCCGACCCACGGAAGCATGCGCAGGCCCACGCCGAGCGGCGAGTTGCCCTCGGCGAGCTGCAGGTACTGGGCGAACAAGAAGCCATTGCCGTACAGGGCCGCGGCCAGCACGAAGCCCGCGATGCAGCCGCCGGTGAAGCTGAGATTGGCGAACATGCCGATCGGCATCATCGGGCTGGGCGTCCGGGTCTGCCAGTAGACGAACAGGGCCAGCGCGACGAAGCCGCCGATGAACCCGATGAGGATGGTCGGTTCGGTCCAGCCGACGTCACCGCCCCGGATCAGCGACTGCGCGATGCCGAACACGCCGAGCGTCGACAGGATCAGTCCGACGACGTCGATGCCGCGCACGGCGCCCCGGGTGTCGGCGATGCGCACCATGCTGAGCAGGATCAGGGCGATGCCGACGGGGACGTTCAGCCAGAAGATCCACTGCCAGGCGAAGCCCTGGATGACCAGGCCGCCGACCAGCGGCCCGGCGGCGACCGCGACGCCGGAGATGGCGCCCCAGATGCCGAAGGCGGCGCCGCGCTCCTGCGGCGGGGTGGCGTCGGTGATGACCGCCAGCGCCAGCGCGATGGCGATGCCGCCGCCGATGCCCTGGGCGGCGCGGGCCGCGATCAGGGTCTCGATGGTGCCGCTGAGCGCGCAGACGGCCGAGGCCAGCGTGAAGATCGCGATACCGGCGACGAACAGGTTGCGCCGTCCGAACCGGTCACCGAGCGCGGCGCCGGTCAGGATGAACGCCGCGAAGCCCAGCTCATAGGCGTTGACGGTCCAGCCGAGCCCGGCGACGCCGGCGCCGAGCTCCTCGTGCAACGTCGGCAGAGCGGTGGTCACGACGAGGACGTCGAGGCCGACCATGAAGGACGCGAACGAGGCCAGGATGAGCGTCCATCGTTGGCGATCCTTGGGGAACTGCGAGGAGACGTCGGTCATGGTCACTCCAACCAGACAGGGGGGGAAGGACCGGGCAGCGCCTCGCGCGCTCCAGGCCCGGCGGAAGATCACTGTATGGTTTTAAACGTTAGTAGCTGCTTCCGAAAGCGTCAACTGTCACTCGAAGATGGGCGGATGGCCCCGAAGCGACGGGTCCGGCTTCCATGGAATCTCTCATCGAACGATATTGACTATATATTTATAAAGTACTCCACTGGAAGTCATGAACCGGAGAACCCCCTTACGCGTGGGCGGCGCGCTGGCCGTCCTCGCCCTCACCTTCGGCAGCACACCCGGCGCCGCCGCGCCGTCCCCCGCGCCCGACGCGGTGCTCAGCAGTCCGAATGTCAAGCAGGTGGCCAACATCCCCAAGCCCGGCCCGTTCGCCGCGCCGATGGCCCCGATGACCGACCTCGTCTTCACCGGCGATCATGCGATCGCCGGCAA
Source organism: Herbidospora galbida (assembly GCF_005233835.1). Lineage (GTDB taxonomy): Bacteria > Actinomycetota > Actinomycetes > Streptosporangiales > Streptosporangiaceae > Herbidospora > Herbidospora galbida. The sequence goes on from NZ_SZQA01000001.1 coordinate 130,522, forward strand.
CTTCGAGGGCTTCGTCGTATACGACATCCGCACCCCCACCGCCCCCAAGCTCGTCAGCCAGGTCCTGTGCCCCGGCGCGCAGAACGACCTGTCCGTCCACGGTGACCTGCTGTTCCTGTCGACCGACGACCCGCGCGGCGACAACACCTGCAAGAGCACGCCCGCCTCGCCGACCGACCCGGAGGCGTGGGAGGGCATCAAGATCTTCGACATCGAGGACACGTCGAACCCGCGCTACGTCGGAGCGGTGCGCACCCCCTGCGGCTCGCACACCAACACGCTGGTGCCCGGCGAAGGCAGGGACAAGGACTCGGTCTTCCTGTACGTCTCCTCCTACGGCCCCGCCCCGACCAACCCCACCTGCCAGCCCCCGCACAACGGCATCGCGATCGTGAAGGTCCCGGTCAAGTCGCCCGAGAAGGCGAAGATCGCCGCCCAGCCGGTGCTCTTCCCCGGCGGCGGCAACCCGGCCGACGAAGGCGCCACCTGGTTCCCCACCAGCGGCTGCCACGACCTGGCCGCCTACCCGGCCAAAGACCTGATGGCCGGGGCCTGCATGGGCGACGGCATCCTGATCGACATCTCCGACCGGCTCAAGCCCCGGGTGATCGACACCGAACGCGACGTGGAGAACTTCGCCTTCTGGCACTCCGCGCTGTTCAACGACAAGGGCGACAAGGTCGTCTTCACCGACGAACTCGGCGGCGGCATGGCCCCCACCTGCAACAAGATGGTCGGCGCGGAGAGGGGCGCCAACGCCGTCTACACGATCGAGAAGCGCAGGCTGGTCAAGCAGAGCTACTACAAGATCCCCCGCGAGCAGGGACCGACGGAGAACTGCGTGGCCCACTACGGCTCCCTGGTGCCGGTGGCCGGGCGCGACGTGATGGTCCAGGCCTGGTACCAGGGCGGCGTGTCGGTCTGGGAGTTCACCGACCCGCGCCGGCCGAAGGAGATCGCCTACTTCGACCGGCCGCCGTTGTCGGACAAGCAGCTCATGCTGGGCGGCGCGTGGTCGGCCTACTACTACAACGGCTACGTCTACGCCACCGACACCCAGAAGGGCCTGGACGTACTGGATCTGACCGACCCCGGCCTGCGGTCGGCCAAGGACGTGAAGCTCAAGGAGCTCAACGCGCAGACCCAGTACGCCAGGAAGGCATGAACCACTCAGCGGGTCGTGACGAGGGAGCGGGCGGCGCACTTACAGTCCATCGCCGCCCGTTCCTCCGGCCGCGGCCGCATGTGCAGCACCATGGCCACCACCATCGGAACGAAAACGATGGTGTTGTAGAACAGGTGCAGCTCGACGCGCGGGATGAGCAGCTGGATCAGGCTGGTCGGCACCGCCTTGCCGGCGATGTACGACCCGGAAAGCGCCTGGATGAGCAGCAGCAGGTGCTCGAAGTGGTGCCAGGCCTGGATGGCAAGCGAGATGGTCCACCAGGTCTTGGCCCGGCCGGTGAACCCCGGCCGCAGCAGGATCAGCCCGACGAGCATGAGGAACGCGTACCCGTAGTGCATCCACTCGGAGTGGACCAGCCACGGGAACGGCACGCCCAGCACGCCGCGGGCCTCGTGGAGCGGCCAGCCGAGAGCGTAGATCTGGATCGCCTGGGAGATGTGCTCGGCCCAGTGCGCCACGACGATGAGGAGATAGATCCACAGGGCGATGTGGTGGTAGCGGTTGTTGATGGCCCAGGAGCGCATGGCGGTCCTCCGTCAGTACCAGGTGATGGTGGGGAACCAGATGACGCCGGTGCGGGCGAGCAGCCGGACGTCCCAGTAGAGGAAGGTGAAGACCCCCGCGACGAGCAGCGCCGACCCGGCCACCACGGCGACCCGGCCTGGCTTGGAGGTGAGCCAGCGCTGCACCCGCCCCCCGGTGGCGACCGCCAGCAGCAGGAAAAGCACTGCCAGCACGACGATGTTGCCCAGCGACTGGGTGAGGAACGACAGCGCGCCGTAGAGGGGGTTGCCGCTGTCGGCGACGTCGCGGAACAGCTGCCGGTAGAGGCCGAAGGGGCGGCCGATGAGGAACAGGCCGATGAGCACGCCCATGACCAGCGACCGGGCGTGCGGGAAGCGGGCCGAGACCTTCGCCAGCGGGTCGGGCACCAGGTGCAGCGCCGCCAGCCCGAGGTAGATCATGACCAGCCCGAGGATGCCGAACACGACCAGCGACTGGATCAGGCGCGGCGCGAGCCCGGAGGTGACGGTGGCGGTGGAGTACTGCGGCATGGTGGTGCCGAAGAAGGCGACCACGACCCCGTAGAGGGCCGAGACGGCCGCCATCGCGGCGACGAGCCAGCCGAGCGGCACGAGCGCCTGGGTGATGCGGCCCCTGATGGAGCGGCGTTCGCCGAGCATGGGCGCGACCGCGCCGAGGGCGGCGATGTTACAGGCCGTGAAGGTGCCGCCCAGGCCGCTGGCGAAGGCGAACAGCACGCCCGACAGGACTCCGGCGATGGGCGCTCCGGTGGCCTCGTGGCCGATGATCGCGCTGGTGACGTTCTCGCCGATGACCTTGTCGACGAAGGGCGCCGACCAGAGCACGGTCAGGGCGAAGCCGCCGAGGAAGCTGAACAGCACGATCCGACCCCGATGGTCGGGGACGTCGGTGCGCGGGGCCGCGGTGGAGCGGGGCTGGGTGGCCGTCACGTGGGCCGTCCTTTCTGGTGGGGGGTGGTGAGCCGGAACCCGACGGAGTCGCCGAGGCCCTGCTCGGTGCCGAGGTGACGCAGGAAGGCGGCCAGCGACTCGATCCACGTGCTGGCCGAGAGCGGCCCGGCGTCGACGACGTTCAGACCCGTGCCGCCGAGCAGTTCGGTCACCGCGTCCTTGGCGGCGGGGTGGTCGCCCGCGATGGGCACGGTGAGGCCGTCGCCGGGGCCGACGAGGCCGAGACGCCGGGCCGAGACGCAGTTGAGCGCCTTGACGACGGCGCTCTTGCGGAAGGCGTCGGCGACCAGTTCGGCCGATGACCGCGGTCCGCCGGCCGGCATGTCGCCGGGGTCGGGGTTGGAGACGTCCACGACGATGCGGCCGGCCAGCTCACGTGCGGTCAGCGGGGCGATGACCTGGCAGGTCACCCGGAGCCGGGTGGCCAGGAACACGATCGGCGCCCTGGCGGCGACCGTGGCCAGGTCGGCGGCGACGGCGCCGGGCAGCGTGTCGGCCAGCAGGGCTCCGGTCCGGCGCGGTCCGCCTGCCAAGAGGAGCGGATGTCCGTTGCGGTGCAGCAGCCCGGCGATGGCCGCGCCCATCGACCCGCATCCGACGACCCCGACCGGCTCGCCCCTCACCGCCGACTTCCCGGCACGGCGTACGCGTCCAGCGCTTGGTATAGCTCCTGGGGGACGTCGATGGCGATGAGGTCGCCGTCGACGCGCTGCATGCAGGCCACCGTCTGGGCGCCGCGGGCGACGAGCTGGCCGGGGCCGTTGCCGACGCGGAAGTAGTCGAAGCCCATGACGATGCGGTTGAGGTCGATGCTGCGCAGGGTCATCCGGATCGACACCAGGTCGAAGGCCTGCAACTCGGCGAAGTACTCGCACGAGCATGACACGGTGACCAGCGCGAGGTCGGAGTAGAGGCCGCGCAGCACTCCGGGCGCGTGGTCGGCCAGGAAGCGTTCCCGGCAGGCGCCCTGCCAGGCGACGTAGTTGGCGAAGTAGACGTTGCCGACGAGGTTGGTGTCGGCGAAGGTCACCAGGTGTTCGTAGGCGAAGTGGGGGTTCACGGTGATCCCTTCACAAGGACGGCCACGGCCACCGGCCGAGGATCACCGCCGATGCGCACGATCGCCGAGGCGATCCGGTGCGGCCCGCCGCGCAGCAGAACCCATCCCTGCTCGAAGACCCCTGAGACGCTGAGCGGCACCCCGCCGGTGTCGCCCGCCGAGACCAGACAGGAACGGACCGTGCGCAACCGCGCGTGCGTGAAGGCGGCGGGCTCGCCGGTGAGCCGTGTGATCGGATGGGGCTCCCCTGGCGGCTCCTCCTCGTCGAGGGCCACATGGTCCAGGGCGCAGCCGAGCGAGGCCGCGCCGGTGACCTCCAGGTCGAGGCCGGGGCCTGTCTCGACCTTGACGTTGACGTCGGGGAGCAGGCTCTCCAGCCCGCGTTCCACCAGCGGCCCGAGCAGGACGGCGGGCCAGCCGCCTTCGGGTTCGAGCGGGCCGATGTCGCGTAGCCGCAACCGGTGCCAGCTCAGCACCGGCCGGTCCTGGTCGTCGTGGATCGAGACGTCGTAGACGTGCTCGGCTCCGTCGCGATGGTGCTCTGTCGCCGACAGGCGCAGTTCCGCCGGGTGGGGGCCGGGGTCGTGCACGGTGATCGCCTCGCAGCCGACCGGCAGCAGGCGACGGCCGGGCACGCAGACCTGGAGTGCGTGGATGGTGGCGTCGGTGAAGGTGGGGTCGCCCAGTTGCGTCCCCTCCGGCGACCAGCGCGGTCCGGCGTCCACGACGGCGACGCAGGCGGTCGCCTCCAGGTGGTCGTAGCGGCGTACCCGCTGGAAGGCGGGGCCGTGGAAGAAGGTCGGGCCGTAGAGGTCGGCGCCGTCGTGCGGCGGCAGTTCCGAGACCCTGCGCAAGGGCCTGATCGGCTCCCGGGCGGTCCCGGCGACGGCGGTGAAATGCTCGGCGGCGTAGCCGCTCTCGTCGCTGCGCAGCACCACGCGGACCCCGTCCGGGCTGGCCAGCGCGCAGACGCGAACCGTTCGCACCCCATCGGCCGGGACGATGACCGGCCGGTCGAAGCGGGCCTCGCCGAGGGAGGCGACGGGCTGCCCGGTGAGCGCCGCGGCGGCCTCGGCCATCAGCTCCAGCGCGACCACGGCGGGCAGCACGGCCAGCCCGTCGATGAGGTGGTCTCTCAACTGAGGATGGGTGTCTAGTCCCAGGTCGGCCTCGGCGACCAGCTCGACGCCGGGGACGTGCAGCCGGGTCCGGGTGAGCAGCGGCCCCACGGGGTCACCGGGACGGTCGAGCTGGGGCAGCCGCCCGGTCGCCAGGAGAGTGGGGCCATCGGCCGTGAGCACCTCGTGGAGCAGTTCCACGCCGCGTTCGGCCGGGAGGGGGTCGACCCCGGCCCGGCGCAGGCTGTCGAGCACGTCGAGGCGCTCGCCCATGCCGGCGCCCGACCAGGCCGTCCAGTCGACGTTGCGCACCCGGCAGTGCGGCGCCCGCCGCGCCAGGACGCGTGCGAGCTCGCGCATGCGGCCGTTGGCCAGGGCGTAGTGGGCTTCGCCGGGGAGGCCGAACCGGCCGATGACCGAGCCGAAGGTGACCACGTGGCGCAGCCGGGACGGGTCGACGGCGGCCAGGACGTTCTTCAGGCCGTGGTACTTGGCGGCGGCGTGCCGGGCGAGGTCGTCGTCGGTGAGCTCGGCGAAGCGTTTGGGCTCGTTGACGCCGCCGCTGTGGATGATCGCGGTGACCGGCTCGGCGATCGCCTCCGCCACGGCCACCGGATCGGCGAGGTCGGCCTGGAGATAGGCGTACCGGATGCGGTTCTCGGTGAGGACGGCCAGGTTGGCGCGTAACTCCTCGTCAGCGGACGGGTCGGCGCGGCCGAGCAGCAGCAGGCGGCAACCGTAGGCGTCGCCGACCGCGAGGGCGGAGCGGAACCCGATGCCCTTCCCGCCGCCCGTCACCAGCACCACGTCATCCGAGGTCAGCGGCGTTCCGCCGGTTCCGGCCCCGGCGGGGCGGAAGACCGGGACGCCGACACCGCCATCGGCGACTACCTCGGCAGGGCCGTCGAAGGGGGCCGCGAGCACGGTCGCGACCGATTCGGCGTCGGCGGCGGAGATCCAGCGCAGCCACCGGTCGGGGTGTTCGGCGCGCACCGAGGCGAGGAAGCCCGAGGCGGTGTCGCCGTGGTCGACGACCGTGAGCGGCGATCCGGTACGGGCGGCTGTGACCAGCGCCGCGATGTCCTCGTCCGAGGGGTCCTCGGGGAGGAAGACGAGTTCGGCGGCGCCTCCCGACTGGAGCGAGGGTTCCAAGGCGTCCCGCAGCGGGCCCCGGCCGCTGATCCGCCAGGCGTGGGGACGGTCGGCGACCGCCAGTTCGACGGGCTCGGTGTGCTCGGTGAGCAGCCGGTGCCAGCTCGCGACCCCGGCGAGCGGCGGCTCGGTCTCGTCGGCGGTGGGCAGCGCGGCGATCAGGGCGGCGAGTTCGGCCACCGACACGTCGGCTGACATCAGCGGCTCGGCGGGCACGGCCCGGCCCAGCACGGTGGCCGCCTCCCCCGCGAGCTGCACGACCCGCAGCGAGTTCAGGTGCAGGTCGCTGAGCAGCCGGTCGTCCTGGCCGACGGCGTCGACGGGAAGCTCCAGCAACCCGGCCACCAGTTCCCGCACGGTCGTCGGCACGTCACCGGATGCCGTCCGGGTCTCCGGGACGGCCTCGGCGGAGATCGGCTCGTATCCCGCCTCCACCCGCGGCGCCTGTTCGCACGGGTTCTCCAGGAACAGCGGCTCCCGCCACAGGTCGAAGGGCCGGTGGGAGCGGTGGGCGGACAGCGGCCGGGGGTCGGTGAGCAGGCCGAGCGCGTAGAGCGTGGCGGCGGCCTGCAGCGGCGCGGCGGCCGACTCGCCTCCGACGTCCATCGCGACCACGGGCCGCGGCGTCAGCGTGGTGGCCAGCGTGGTGAGCGAGTGTCCCGGACCGACCTCGATCAGCAGGTCGCAGTCCTCGGCCAGGGAGACGACCGCGTCGGCGAACTTCACCGGCGCGGTGAGCTGGGTGGTCAGCAGCTCCGCCAGGTCGGTCTGCGGGGCCAGCCGGGTGCCGAGGACGGTGGAGTGCACGCTGCCGCGTACCGGACCGAAGTTCAGGCCGCGCAGGTGTTCGGCCAGCACCGGCTCGGCCTCGGTGAAGGCCGGTGAGTGGAAGGCGTGGCTGACCCGCAGCGGCCGCGCGGTGATCCCCCGCGTCCGGCAGCGGGTCAGCAGCGCGGCGAGCTCGGTGTCGGGTCCGGCGACGACGTGGGAGGTGCCGTGTTCGGCGGCGACCACCAGGCCGGTGCCTGCGATCAGCGTCTCGGCCAGGTCCCGGTCGGCCATGACCGACACCATGCCGGTGCCGGAGGCGCCGTGCGCTTTCATGATCTTGCCGCGGGCGGCGGCCAGATCGACGGCCTGGTCCTCGGTGAGGGCGCCGGCCCAGTGCAGCGCGGTGATCTCCCCCAGGCTGTGGCCCGCGGCGCCGTGGGCGGTGACGCCGAGCGAGGTCAGCCAGCGCAAACCGGCGATGGAGGCCCGCACCACCGACGGCTGCACCACGGCGGTGTCGACGGTGTCGTCGACACTGTCGAAGTAGGCAGCCAGTTCGGGATCGAACCCGCCGAGCGCCCCGGGCCCGGCAGGGATGCCCGCGCCCTGGCCGGTGAACAGCAACCCGGCCCGGCCCGCCGGTCCGGAACCCACCGCACCGCCCGGGAAGACCGTGAACCCCCCGTCGAGCGCGGTCAGCGCCCGCCGGGCCCGGTCACCGAGCTGGGCCGGATCGGCGGCGACCAGGGCGGCCCGGAAAGCGGGCCGGTCGGCGGGAAGGTGACTGGCGGCGAGGTCGGACAGCTCGCTCATCGCCATCGTCGCGGACGCGGCGACGGCCCGGTCGAGCACGCGGCGCAGTTCATCGGGGCTGTCCGCCCCGAACAGGACGAGCTCGTGAGTCGGCGGACGCCGCGCGAGCACCTGCTCGCGCGGGGTCAGCGCCGCCCGCCGGGCGGAGGTGGCCGACTCCAGGATCAGATGGGTGTTGATGCCCCCGAACCCCATGGCGCTGACCCCAGCGCGCAGCGGTTCTCCGTCCGGCCACGATTCGGCCTCCGACAACACCCGCAGCGGTGCGCCCTCGGCCCGGAGGTCGGGGTGCGGGCTCTCGCAGCCCGTGGTGGGCGGGAGCACCTGCCGGTGCAGCGCCATGGCGGCCTTGAGCAGCCCGGCCAGCCCGGCGGCGGCCTTGGTGTGCCCGATGTTGGCCTTGATCGAGCCGAGCGCGGCCGGGATCGTGGTCCGCCTGCCGCGTTGCGCCTCCACGAGGGTGGCGATCTCCACGGCGTCGCCGACGGCGGTGCCGGTGCCGTGGCCCTCGAACAGGGCGACCTCCTCGGGGCCGTACCCGAGGCGTTCGTAGGCCCGGCGCACGGCGAGCACCTGACCGGCCTGTTCCGGACGGGTGATGCCGCCCCTGCCGTCGGAGGACACGCCCCAGTCGCGGATGAGCGCGAGCGGCGCCCGGCCCTCGGCCAGCGCGTCCTGCGCCCGCATCAAAACGACCATGCCGCAGCCCTCGCCGGGCCAGAACCCGGTCGGGTGCTCGTCGTAGATGCGCATGGCGTCGGTCGCGATCGCGCCCGTCCGGGCGAAGCCGACCAGTTCGAACGGGTCGAGGCTGAGGTCGACGCCCCCGGCGATCACGACGTCGGCCGCGCCGGAACGCAGCGTGTTCCCCGCCGTGATGACTGACAGCAGGGACGAGGCGCAGGCGCCGTCGACGGTGTAGCCGCCGCCGTGGAAGTCGAAGTGGTTGCACACTCGCCCGGCGATGGTGTTGGCCAGCCCGCCCGCCAGGCTCTCGTCGTTGGGCTCGGGGAAGGGCTGTTTGAAACGGTGCTCGACGGTGGCCAGGAAGCGAGCCAGCTCGGGCGCTTCCCAGCCCTCCTCCGTCAGCGCCTGCTGCATCACCCTGCGGACGTAGGGCCAGCGCAGCCGTAGCCCGTTGGCGCGGCTGAACTCGCCGTTCATGGTGTTGCCCACGACCACGCCGACCCGGTCGCGCTCCAGCCCGGCTCCGTCGGGGTATCCGGCCGACGCCAGCGCGTCGGCGGCCACCTCCAGGGCGAGCCAGTGGGTGGTGTCGGTGACCCGGTGGACCGGCCCCGGGATGCGGAACCGGGCCCGGTCGAAACTCCAGCCCTCCAGGACGGCCGCGAATTTGGCGTAGGTGCCGTCGCGGTCGCCGGCGTAGTCGGCCAGGTTCAGCCGTCCCGGCGGGATGGGGCGGAAGGAGCGCCGACGGGAGAGCACCGACTCCCAGAGCTGGGCCGGGTCGTCGGCGCCGGGGTAGCGGCAGGCGGCGCCGACGATGGCGATGGTGGCGTGGTCGTACACGGGATCACGTCCTGTTGGCGGCGGCGACGAGCTGGGGCGCGGGTTCCTCGGCGGGGGTGGCGGCGCGGGCCCGCAGCGAGATCACTCCGAGTGCCGCACCCCGCAGGGCGCACACGATGACCAGGGCGAAGAACAGGCCGAAGGCGATGTGGACGTGCACCAGCAGCCCGTAGACCGCGGCCGTCGCGACGCCGAAGGCGACCTGGTTGGCGGGTTTGACCGGGGTCGTTCCCGGGTCGGTGATCATGTAGTTGGTGAACAGGATGAACGCGGTGCCGGTCATGACGGTCAGCGCGGTCACCGTGGCCGTCCCGTCGATCCCGGTCCGGATCACCGCCTGGGCGGCGAAGCCGAGGACCCAGCCGAGGATGAGCGGGATCTTCTTGGTGAGCATGGCGTTGATGACGGTGCCGGAGATCAGGATGAACGCGGGCAGCACCCAGTCGAGCGGCCCGCTGATCCACTCGGTGAAATGGTAGGGAGGCGCGATGCTCACCCACGGGAACACGATCAGCACCACGACGATGCCGAAGTTCGACGGGTTGAGCACGTGCCGGAACTTGCCGTGGAGCCGGATCCGGATCAGGTATTTGGACGCGATCGCCACGATCACCGCGAAGATCACCGGGGCGATGCGGTCGTTGGCGTACAGGAGCATCGCGCAGGCCAGTCCGGTGATGTGGGCCGGCAGTAGGAAGGTGACCAGCCCCTTGAAGCCGCCGCCCTGGAACTTGGGCGTGCGCCCGGTCGCCGCGGCGTCCAGCCACTCCAGCCCGATCTCCAGGATGTAGGCGGCCGCCAGCGCCGCCAGCGGCGTGACGTACGCCTGCTCGAAGCCGAGCACGGCGTGGCCGAGGATGTTGAACGCCGTGATCGAGATCGCGAACCGGCGCAGCGCGATGACGCGGGGGTCTTTCATCGGGTCTCCTTGACGGTTCCGTCGTTGCCGAGCAGGACCGTGTGCCATCCGGAGGTCAGCCGCGTGTCGGCGCTGTGCCGGACTCCACAGGCGTCGCGCCAGGTGAGGGTGACGTTGGCGGCCTGGCCGGAGAGCCCGAACAGCAACTCGGGCGAGGAGACGCCGGCGTGACCTGCGGCCGGGTACACCTGGCCGCTGGTGACCCCGGCCGCGCCGGAGCGCAGCCGGACCGCGGCGCCGATCGCCGGTGTCGCAGTGAGGGTGCCCTGGCAGGTGGCCGGGCGGGTCAGCGTCAGCCCGAGGTGGGGCAGGTCGGTGGTCCTGGTGTTGCGGTAGAAGTGCGACTGCCGCCACTGGTTGCCGATGGCGTAGTCGAGGCGTCCGTCGTGGTCGACGTCGGCCAGCGCGATGCCGCGGGTGGGGCCGCCGTCGTCCAGGCCGAGCCGGCCGCCCAGGTCGTGGAAGCGGCCGTCCGCGCCGCGGACGAAGAAGCGGTCGGGGTCGCTGCCCGACAGGTCGTCGGTGATCTGGAAGCGCGGCCACATGTCCGGGTTCACCAGCAGGGCGTCGTTGGTCATGGCCAGTTCCTGCAGCTCCGGCCAGCGGTTGGTCTCGCCCCTGATGAAGCCGGTGGCCTGGACGATCTGCAGGTCGCCCGTTCCGGCGAAGTCGCCCATCTTCACGTCCCAGCCCCAGCCGGAGCGGGAGATGCCGACCTGTTCGCTGTGGTCGTCGTAGGAGGCGGTGCCCTCGGCCTTGAAGGCGACGCCGTCGGCGCTGAGCCAGGCGAAGTTGCTCTCGTGCAGGCCGTAGTTCTGGGTGATGTTGCTGACCACCATGTCGGGCACCTCATCGGCGTTGAGGTCGCCGAAGGCGACGCCCATGCCCTTGAAGGAGTCCCAGCCGAGGGCCTTGGATTTGGGGGTGGTGAAGTGGCGCACTCCTTCCATGAGCTCGAAGCGCGGCGCGCCCGGTGTGGAGATGTTGCGCAGCAGGCGGTCGGGGCCGAAGTCGTTGGCGACGTACAGGTCGGGGCGGCCGTCGGCGTCGAGGTCCTGGGCGCCCATCGCGAGGGTCCAGCCGTCGCCCATTTCGGCGTCGAACGCCCCGGCGGCCTCGGCGAAGCGGCCCCCGCCCTGAGCGAGCAGGATGCGGTTGCGTCCGGCGTTGTAGGCGCCCGACATCGAGTCCTGCATCTGGATCTGGAACTGGACGGCCGTCGGGTCGAGGATGCGCGCGTTGTCGGGGAAGTAGTTGCCGATCGCCACGTCGGTGCGGCCGTCGCCGTCGAAGTCGGCCAGTGAGACCGCGTTGGTGTTCCAGATCTCGTACGGCGTGACCATCTCCGTCGGCGTGAAACCGGCGCCCGAGTTCAGGTGCAGGATCGGGCTGCGGCCCCAGAAGTAGACGAGCAGGTCGGTGCGGCCGTCGTCGTTGTAGTCGCCGGGCACGCAGCCCATCGGCGCCATGGTGGCGTTGTAGGGCAGCGGGCCCGCCGTCAGGACGCGGGCGGGGTACCTGCTGCCGGTTCCCGGCACCGGCGACAGGCGGACCGAGTCGTCGCGCGGGTCGACCAGGCAGACGTCGTCGGGGCGGCCGTTGGCGTCCACGTCGGCCAGCGCGACCGCGCCTCCGAGCGAGGAGATCCAGTGGTCGATCCTCTTGTAGGCGGGCGCCACGACGCGGATGGAGCGTTCCGTCGTCGCTTCGTTCAGCGGGAGCCGCTGGAAGGCGAAGCGGCCGGCCAGGGCGTCGGCCGTCGCGGGTGCGGCGGCGGGCTGGCGGGCCACCTGCCAGCCGGCCACGATCAGGATGACCGCGACGACCTGTACCAGGCGTCTTTTGATCGGGGACGTCACCGTGTCACCTCTCCCAGGGTGGAGGACCAGGCGTCCCGGACACCGGCCCGCCAGGCTTCGTAGGTTTCGGGGGTGTCGGGGCGGCCGGTGAGCGCGGCCAGCGCGTCGTCGGTCCACTGCGCCGCCGCGGGGGCGTCCACGCCGGTGAGGATCTTCACGGCGGCGACGGTCTCGTCGGTGACGACGCCCGACAGCAGATGGGCCTTGGCCGCGAACGCCGCCCCCTGAGCCAGTTCTGCGGCGTGGTCCTCACCCGCTGCGACCAGGCGGTGCAGCGCCTCCGGCGACTGCGCCCCCGTGTAGGCCGCCGCCAGCCCGATGCCCGCCCACAGGTCGGCGCGGCGGTGTCCGGGGAGTCCGTCGATCACCTCGGCGATGCGGGCGGGTTCGGCTCCGGCGTAGAACCACAGCGCCCGGCCGGCGCCCTGGTCCCGGATCGCGCGGCAGTCCGCCGGTACGCGGGCCTCGATCCAGCCGTTGCCGAAGACGGCGGCGGGGTGGAAGAACGCCTGGTGGAAACCCCAGCCGTCCCAGGCCAGCCAGCGCAGCACCGGCGGCCCGAACCGCACCCCGCGCCACGGCCGTAATCGCAGCCGGGCGTAGGCCCACCCGGCTCCGACCAGCAGCAGGTGGACGTAGCGCCCGCCCGTCACCCGGTCGAGTTCGCGGATGCGACGGCCACCGCTCATGGTGACCAGGTCGAGGATGACGGCGCTCATCGCGGCGCCTTCGTAGGCGAAGCCGCGCACCCGCGCGCCCAGCCTGTCTACGCCGAGGTCGGCCGGATCGCGGGAGAGCATCCCGTTGTACCCGGTGGCGAAGGCGGCGACCACCGAGTCGAGGACCGGCCGGACCGCCGGGTCCGCGAGCCGGAACCCCCGCGCGCCGAGATCAAGTTCTTCGGGCCGGAGGGTGAGCGGACGGCGGAGTGCCGATCTCACCAGGGAATGCGACGTTGCCACAGAAGGCAACAAATAACATCGCGAAAAGAGGTGTCAACCGACGATTCGACAGAAAGTCTGCGACGTGCGCAAACAAATTCTAAAAGGATCTATTGAATAGCTGGACGCCGATTCAGCCGTTGACCTGCGCCTCGAAGCGGCTCAGAATGAATGCCCAGCCGGACTGATGTGCCAGGTAGGACTCCATCAGCAGCGAGGTGAGGTTCTCCCAGCCCCGGTGGGTCATCTCGACCCGTGTCAGGGCTGGCCCCAGCGGCTTGAACAGCAACTCGACCTCGGTGAGCGTGGGGGTTTTAATTACCTCCCATGTGAACGTCACCATATTCGGCGGATCCCACTGGAGAATGTGACCCCAGTCGCGTTCCTGGCCGTCGTCGAGAATTTCGTAAATACGCCCGCCCACACGCTCCTCGACGCAGACGTCGCGCACGCGGCCGGGCTCGATCGCGATCGCCTCGACGGGCCACCAGGTGGCCAGCTCGCGGGTGAAAGTGCTGAACGTCCGAGACTGGTCGGCCTCGACGTTGACCGCATGGCGGATGGGTTCGACGTTGGTCTCGGCCGGGCTGGTCATCGGCGCTACCCCTGCGTGCGGCGGACGGACAGGGGCAAGTCTGCCAGACCGGTCAGCCCGCCACCTGCTCATCGCGCAAGGCGTCGCCGCCTTCGACCGAGTCGCGGGCCCGCGCCATGCTCTCGCGCCACAGCGACTCGACCACCTCGCGGAGCTGGGCCAGCGCGTCTTCGCTGGCCCGGTAGATCCGCTTGGTGCCGTCACGCCGCTCCAGGACCAGGCCCGCGTCCTTGAGGATCTGCAGGTGCTGGGAGACAGCCGAGCGGGTCACCTCGAAATGCTCGGCGATCCGGCCGGCGGGAAGTTCCTCGGTGGCGACCAGACGCAGGATCGCCCGCCTGCGGGGCTCAGCGATGGCCCGCAGTACCTCGTCCACGTCACCGTTCATGAAGTCAGATCCTAGCCAGGGGGCGAGACCCCTGAATGCTTACGAGAGTAGGCACCCCCTTTCGTTAGCGTCAACTTTCACATCGAGGTCAGGCCCCACGTACGGCCGTGTGCTCCCGCTCGCGTACCGGGGTCACCGGCAGCTGGCGGCGAGGCTTGGGACGGCCGGAGGCCAGGGGAAGGCGCTGAAGGCGCCATTCGAGCATGCCCTCCTCCAGCCTTCGCCCACATCGGCCATGTGACTTGAGCAGCCACAACGCCTCCCGGGCAAGCAGACAGTGGGAGCTGCGGCAGTAGACGACGATCTCGGCGCCGACCGGCAGTTCCTCCACTCTGGTGCGCAGATCCTCGACGGGGATGGAGACGGCGCCCGGGATGTGGGCGGCGACGTACTCGACTGCCGGACGAACGTCGATCAACAGGGTCCGGCCGTCCCCTCGGCGGCGCAGCAGTTCCTCACGGGTGATCGTGGCATCGGAGGCGGCCGCCCGGAGGGGGACCACGCGGGGACTCTCCTGCTCGGGTGAGCGTCGCCGGGTCACCTGGCGCAGGCTCGCATATAAAGAGGCCACGTCGTCACCGGCCAGACGGTAATAAATACGCGTGCCGTCCCGGCGGCTGCACACCAGCCCCGCGTCCCGCAGGACCTTGAGCTGGGCGGAGGTGTTGCCGATCGGCACCCCCGCGGCGGTCGCCAGGTCTTCGACGTTGCGCTCGGCCTGGGAGAGCAGGTCGAGCAGGTGGAGCCGGACGGGATTCGCCATCGCCTTGGCGACTCGGGCGAACTCGGCGAGCACCGTGGTCACGTTGTCGGTGGTCATGTCTACCTTGCCTTTCCCGTCATGTGCTGGAGGGAATTTCACGCGTTCCAGCGCTTGAGCCAGTTGCCTTCCTGATCAGCCTTCTCCTCGTGGAACAGCGGTGACGGGTCGAAGAGGGTCACCTCGGGGGCGGGGTCACGCAGGAAGTCGCCTTCGCCCTTGGCCGCGACCCGGTCGCCGAGTTCGATGTAGCAGGAACCCATCCCGTCGAACCACGGCTCGGGGGCCTGATATCCGAGGTGCCGGGCGACGCCGTCGGCCACGACGTCGGCGGCGCCCTCGGCGAACACCGCGGCTTTGGGCAGCGGCTTGCCGTTCGGCAGGATCAGGGCGCTGGCGTCACCGATCGCCCACACCCCCGCCGTCTCGGTCGCGAACGTGCGCGGGGCGACGGGGAGCCATCCGCCCAGCGCGGCCGGGGGCCGGTGCGGCGGGACGACCGCCAGCAGGTCATATCGTTCTCGGGCGCCGCCCGCGAAGAGGAGTTCGCCGTCGCCGACGGACTCGATCGCGTGCTGCCCGTGGAAGCCGATGCCCGATTGGGTGAGCATGCCGACCAGCGCCTGGCCGACGGCCTGCCCGGCGACCGGCATGGGGAGCGGGTCGGGGGTGAACACGTCGATGGTCACCCGGTCGCGTGCCCCCGTCTCGGTCAGCAGATCGGCGGCGAGCAGAGCGCCCTCGAACGGCGCGGCCGGGCATTTGAAGGGCACCCCGGCGACCAGCACGGCCAGCCGGCCGTTCCGTAAGTCGGTCAGCTTCTCCCGCATCGCAGCGGCGCCGTTCAGGGTGTAGAACTCTCCGGCCCGCCCGCTGTCAAGGGCCTCGGCCAGGCCCGGTACGGCTCCCGCGTCCAGGTCGGCTCCTAAGGCGACCACCAGCGCGTCACAGTCGAGGATCCCGGCGTCGGTGTGCACCCGCCGGGCCTGCACGTCGACTCGCTGGACCGAGGCTTTGATCATTTCCACCCCGGGCAGGGACTCGGGGGCGGGGCGGACACGGACCCGCTCGGGTGTGCGCCAGCCGCGCATGACCCACAGCAGTGACAGTCCTAGAACTCCGTCGAAGGAATGGTCGACCAGCAGGACACGATCGTGGGCGGGCAGCCGTTCGCGGAGGGCTTCGGCGGCGGTGAGGCCGCCGGCTCCGGCCCCCAGGACGATGACGATCTTGGTCATGGTGTGCTCCCGGTGAATCGAATCGATCTTTTCGGTGCGGCTCTGACCAGTCGGAACTACAGGACAGGCGTCCCTCGGAAAGCTATAATCCTCCATGCATCCATTAATCCATTGCTCATTGGAGGATTATATGGTCGGAGACAGCGAGAGAAAAG
The DNA here is from genome assembly GCF_005233835.1 of Herbidospora galbida. Taxonomy (GTDB): domain Bacteria; phylum Actinomycetota; class Actinomycetes; order Streptosporangiales; family Streptosporangiaceae; genus Herbidospora; species Herbidospora galbida. The sequence goes on from NZ_SZQA01000001.1 coordinate 146,503, forward strand.
CCTCCCTTTTCGACCAGATCGCCCGAGTCGGTAAAGCCCTGAGTCATGGCAAACGGCTCGAGCTACTTGACCTGCTCGCACAGCGGGAGCAGAGCGTGGAGGCCCTGGCGAACACCGCGGGGATGGGGGTCACGAGCACGTCGGCGCACCTGCAGACCCTCCGCCACGGCGGGCTGGTCGCCACCAGGCGAGACGGCCAGCGGGTCCTCTACCGCCTGGCGGGCAACGACGTGGTCGATCTCTATGCCCGGTTGCGCGATGTGGCGGCCACCCGGCTGGCCGACGTACAGGTCGCCGTCGTCGCCTACCTCGGGGAGCAGACCGAGGAGGTGACCCGCGACGAACTGCTGCGACGCGCCGAGACCGGCCGTGTCACGATCCTGGACGTCCGCCCGCAGGGCGAATACGACGCGGGTCACATCCCCGGCGCCGTCTGCATCCCCATCGACGAGCTGCCCGACCGGCTCAGCGAGTTGCCGCCCGAGGCCGACGTGGTCGCCTACTGCCGGGGGGCCTACTGCGTCTTCGCCCCGGAGGCGGTCCGCGTGCTGAAGGCCCATGGCATTCCCGCGGCCCGGCTGAACGAGGGAATGCTCGAGTGGCAGGTCGCCGGACTCCCCGTCGAAAAGGAGAAGTCAAACATTCAAAAGGATTCGTGAACAAGCGCCGAGCTGGGCCGACGACATCGGTTGTTGACCGGGAGAAAAATCCCGATTTACTCTCCGGGGCACCGCTGTCCGAATACCGCGAGGGGTTCCATGGCCCGCCTCGGCATGCTCATCGACCTGCGCACCTGCATCGGCTGCCACGCCTGCTCGGTCGCCTGCAAGGCAGAGTTCGACGTCCCGCTCGGAAACTTCCGCGACACCGTCAAATACGTCGAGGAGGGCGCCTATCCCAAGGTCACCCGCCATTTCATCCCGGTGTTGTGCAACCACTGCGAGGACGCGCCCTGCCTCAACGCTTGCCCGACGGGCGCGGTCGTCAGACTTGACGACGGCCAGGTGACCATCGAGGAGGGTGACTGCAACCTCAACCGGGCGTGCATGGCCGCCTGCCCCTATGACGCGATCTACGTCGACGAGGACCGGGGCACGGCCGCCAAGTGCACCTTCTGCGACCACCGGACCGCCGAAGGACGGCAACCCGCCTGCGTGGACGCCTGCCCGACGAACTGCCGCGTCTTCGGCGACCTCGACGACCCCAGCGGCGAGATCGCCCGCCGGGCCTCGGCCGCCGACGTCACGGTCTGGAAGGAAGACGAGGGCACCCGCCCCCGGGTTCTCTACATCGACCCGAAGAACGCGCTGCCGCTGATAGCCGGGCAGGGCGTGCAGGTCGACACGACCGCCGACCTGTCCGGCGAGCCGTCGTGACCCTCGCGTGGGGTCCGCTGCTGGCGGCCTACGTCGTCCTGGTCGGTCTGCCCACGGGGCTGACGCTGATGACCTGGTGGGTCGGCAGGTCGGGGGCGACGGCGCGGCTGGAACGGGCCGGGGCGTGGGGCGCGCTGGCAGCCCTGGTGGCGATCAGCGTGCTGCTGGTGGCCGACCTCGGCCGGCCCGAACGCTTCCATCTGATGCTCGTGCGCTTTGACAACCTCGCCTCCCCCATCTCGTGGGGGGCCAAGCTGATCGCCCTGAAGATCCTGCTCCTCCTGCTCGTCGTCTTCGCCGTCGAGCGCCGCAGACCGGTCGGTGCGCCGATGCCGCGTGCCACCAGGGTCGTCGCCGGGCTGCTCCTGGCCGTCAGCTTCGCGCTCGCGCTCTACCCCGCCGCGCTGCTGGCCCGTTCCTGGGCCTCTCCCCTGGCCGGGAGCTCTGGCGTGGTGTTCCTGCTCACCGCCCTCCTGATGGGGGCGGCCGTCGTCGTGCTGCTCGGAGGCGACGGGCGCACCGCACTGCTCGGGCTGCTGGCGGCGTCGGCGGTCGCGCTCGCTCTCGAAGCACTCGCGCTGGCGGGGCGGCCGGGTGACCGGGAGCTGCTGGCCGAGCTCACGACCGGCGCGATGGCGCCGCTGTTCTGGGGGCTTGCCGTCGGGGCCGGGCTGGTGCTGCCCGCCGCCGGGTTGCTCGCTCTGCCGCGCAACCGGGTGGTGACGGCGCTTTGCGCGGTCGCCGTGCTCGCCGGGGCGGCGGCCACCCGATACCTGCTGTTCGCCGTCGGCTCGTAGGAGGAACGTCCATGTCCACCTGGACGCTGACCCGGCGTGACCTGCTCCGGGCCGCCGTCGTCGCCGGAGCCGGCGCCGCCGGTCTGGGCGGCATCGAGATCGTGCACCAGGTGACCACCTCGCCCGGCCTGGCCGGCGGGACGATCGGCGCGGTGCGCCGCGTCGCCTCGATGTGTCAGATGTGCACGACCGCCTGCGGCATCATCGCCAACGTCAGGGACGGCCGTCTGCTGACCGTCGAGGGCAACCCCGCCGACCCCAACAGCCAGGGGTCGGTCTGCGCGAAAGGCGTGGCCGGTCCTTCCGTCCTGTACGACCCCAACCGCCTGCTCTACCCGCTCAAGCGGGTCGGCCGCCGCGGTGAGGGCAAGTGGAAGCGCATCACGTGGGAGGAGGCGTACACGGAGATCGCCGACCGGCTGCGCGCGATCCGCGAGAGCGGCCGTCCGGAGGAGTTCGCCTTCCAGCAGGGCCGCAACCGCTCCACCGACATCGTGGCCCGGTTCCTCGACGCCTTCGGCACCCCCTCGGCGTTCAACCACCGTGCCCTGTGCTCCCTGAACCGGCGGGCCGCGATCCTGAGCACGATCGGCGACTCCGACTGGGATCTCGGCGATTTCGAGAACAGCCGCTACATCCTCAACTTCGGCAGCAACTGGGCCGAGGCCCACCAGGGCCACATTCCGGTCGCGATCCGCATGATGCGGGCCCGGGAACGCGGCGCGAAGATCGTCACCTTCGACGCGCGGTTGTCGAACACCGCCGCGCTGTCGGACGAGTGGCACCCCGTCCGCCCCGGCACCGACGGCCTGATCGCCCTGGCCATCTCCCACGTGATCTGCGCCGAGGGCCTGTGGGACCGGGAGTGGTTCGACCGGTGGACCAACTACCCGGCGGAGAAGTACGCCGAGCACGTCGCCGCGTACACTCCCGAACTGGCCGAGGCCGAGAGCGGGGTGCCGGCCGAGGCGATCCGGCGTATCGCCCGTGAGTTCGCCGCAGCCGCGCCGCGCTGCACCACGATCTGCAACCGGGGCTCGGCCGCCCACCGCAACGGTTTCCACAACGACCGCGCCATCACCGTGCTCAACGCCCTGGTCGGCAACATGGGCAAGGAGGGCGGCTGGTGCTGGCACCCCATGAGCGCCTGGGACAAGAAGGCGCTGCCCGAGCCGGGCCCGATCGCGCCCAAACCGACCGCGCGCAGCCTGATCGCCGAGGCCAAGGACTGGCCGCTGGCCAACGCCTGGCAGGGCAACAAGATGCGGGTCGGCGAGATCGTCTACCTGTGGATCAAGGAACGGCGGCAGCAGATCTCGGCGCTGATGACCTACAACTGCGACCAGGCGTGGGCCTGGCCGGAGGCGAACCTGGTGCGCGAGGTGCTGGCCGACGAGGACCTCGTGCCCTTCCACGTCTGCCTCGACGTGATGGCCTCGGAGACCTCGAACCTGGCCGACATCGTGCTCCCGTGGACGACCTACCTGGAACGGTGGGACATCGACTCCCGCCCGCCCCAGGGCCTGGTCGACTACGTCGGCCTGCGCCAGCCCGTCGTCGCGCCGCTGGGCGAGTCGAAGGACCTGCGCGAGATCTTCCCCGAGCTGGCCCGGCGGATCGGCGGCGGCATGGAGGAATACTTCCCCTGGGTCACCCAGGAGGAGTATTTCGAGCAGTACTTCGCTCCCGTTCCGGGCGGCTTCGCCCACATGCGAGAGGCGGGCATCCACGTCGACCCGGCGAAGAAGCCCAACTATCTCCCGTACGAGAAGGAGCTCACCGCCGAGGAGCTCAAGGGCACCCGGACCGAAGACGGGGTGATCCACGGCCCGGAGGGCGCGATCGGGGTCATGGTCGACGGAGTGGCCCGGCGCGGTTTCGGCACCCCGTCGCGCAAGGTCGAGGTGCACAGCCAGTTCGTCAACGACCGGGGCCGCGAGGCCGACCGCACCATCTCCCCGCTGCCGGTGTACGAACCCATCCCCGGCCACCGCGAACAGCTCGCCCAGGGTCGGCTCATCATGATCAGCTTTAAGTGGAACGTGCACAACGCCCACCGCACCATGCAGTCGAAGTGGCTCCAGGAGATCTCGCACACCAACCCCGCCTGGCTGAACCCAGCCACCGCCGCACGGCTCGGGCTGGCGCACGGCGACTGGATCGAGGTCACCAGCTACCGGCCCATCGATCCCGAGGTGCCGCGCGGCGACGGTTCCCAGGTCGGCTCGCTGCGCACCCGGGTCCACCTGACCGAAGGTATCCACCCGCAGGTCATCGCCATCGCCCACAACGCCGGCCGGACCACCGGCGGCCCGGTCGCCTCCAACGGCCGCGACCGTGCGACGCTGCCCGGCCACGATTCGCCCGACTACGCGCGGATCTGGTGGGCGGGCTCGCTGAGCGTCGCGCAGAACGACATCCTGCCCATCTATCCCGACCCGGTGTCGGGCCAGCAGGCCTACCACGACACGATGGTCACCGTCCGCCGGATCGCGGGTGGCACGTGAACGGCGACGTGATCCTGCTGATGTCACGGCTGGTCAGCACCGAGATCGATGCCCCGCTGCGGGAGGCGCTCGGGTGTCCCGAGCCGCTGGAGGATCTGTCGGCCGAGTTCTGTCGCCTGTTCGTCGGGCCGCGCCCGGTCTGCCCGCCGTACGCGTCGGTGCAGCGGGGCGAGCCGATGATCGGCGGTCGTGCCGAACGGCGGCTGAAGGAGTTCGCCGCCCGGCACGGTCTCGACGTGGTGGTGCCGCCGGGCTTCGCCGTGCTCGCCCTCGACCACCTCGGGGTGGAGCTCGCCCTGCTCCACCACCTCGGTCCGGGGCCGGTCGCCGAGGAACTGCTCGACGACCACGTGCGCCCGTGGGCCTTGGGCTACCTGCGGTCGCTGGAGGAGGCGTCCCGGCTGGAACCGTACGTGTCGGCCGCTCGGTGGTGCCGGGAGGAGATCACATGAAGTTCCTGGTGTGCAGGGCCGACAACTCGGCCGCCTCGTCGTGCGGGAACCCGAGACGCACCAGCCGGTGCTGGCGGCCCTCGTCCATCTCCGCCTGAAGTTGCTGCACCGCGGCGTAGCCGCGCCTGATGCCGGCCGGGGTCCACTCCCCCGCGGCCAGCACGACCAGGGAGTCGAAGACGTCCTGGTTCAGCCCTGCGCTGGAGATGAGGGTCTCGTGCCGCTGCTCGATCGCGCCGCGCAACCGGCCCAGCAGGGTGCGGTCGAGGGTGCCCTGGTGCTGGAGGTGGGCGACACCGAAGGCGACGTGGCGCGCCTCGTCCTGGCGGGCCATCCGGGCGACCTGGCGGGTCACCGGGTCGGGGGCGTTGCGGTCGATGAAGGTCAGCAGGTTGAGGAAGCTGCCCTCGCCGAGCACCGACAGCAGGAACGACGCCATCGAGAAGTCGGGCTCCCGCAGCAGCGTGGCCAGCGACTCCCGGCCGCTGACCGAGGAGGTGCCCATCTCGCCGCCCGTCAGCAGCGCCCGCCGGGTGAAGACCTCGACGTGCCGGGCCTCGTCGGCGGCCTGCACCGCCAGTAGTTGCAGCACCTCGCGGAAGTGCGGGTGGATGCGGGCCAGCAGCCGGGCCGGGACCACCAGCGCGGCCTGCTCGTTCTCCACCAGGAACGTCATGACCTGCACGACCGCGCGCTCGATCTCCGGCACCAGGTCGACCGGGGCGTCCCACGCGATGGCCGTGGCCGGATCCCACTGGGAGGCCGCGGCGTTGGCGTACAAGGCGGGGGCCAGATCGGCCCACACGAGCTCCCGCGAGGCCAGGTCGGCGGCGATCGGCGGCCCGCCCGGCTCGACCAGCGCGCCCCGGGCCGCCAGCCCCCAGTGAGCCGGAGGCGCGTCGACGATCCCCAGCGGTGACGGGCCGCCGGCGCGTTCGGCGTGCATCCACCGATCGAGGTCGGCGCGGCCGCGGGTGACCCAGACTCGGATGCCGTCGTCGTTGTCGTCGGCCCGGCGGGTGTGGTGCCCCTTCGCCCTGCACCACACCTCCACGTGCATAGCCAGCGCCGGGTCCAGGCCTGCGACGCCCACCTCGTCACCCGGCCGCAGCGGGCCCAGCGCCCGTTGCAGCAGGATGTGGGCGCCCTGCTCGAACCCCAGATCGCCCAGGTCGACGATCATGGCCGGTAGTCGGCGGCGGTGACGGCCCCCGCCGCGTCGTAGAAACCGGTCTCATCGACGGCCTTTTCCAGCGCCGGGTAACCGCTGGTGCGGCCGGGCTCCCAGCGGGTCAGCCCCTCCAGGTCGAACAGCGGCCGGACCTTGGGGTCGGTGTAGGACATCGACAGCAGCAGTTCGGCGAAGTCGGCCCGCGTCCGGTCGGAGACGGTCTCGCCCACGGTCATGTTGCAGTGGTCGAAGGGCGCGGTCTGGCCGATGACCCGGGTGGACCCGGCGGGCAGCGTGCCCTCCCTGCCGAACAGCAGATGGTTGGAGTCGATCATGCACGCGGCGGCGACCGAACCCGCGATCAGCGCACGGGCCGCATCACGCTCCCCGCCGATGTGATCGCCGTGCAGCCCGACCCCGACGTCGAAGCGCCGCACGTTCACCGGCACGTCCCGGGAGGCCAGGTAGGACAGCGGCAGCAACGTGGCCTGCGGCGAGTCGACCGCCCCGACCGCGACGGTCTCACCCTTGAGATCGGCCACGTCCTTGAACGGCGAGTCGGCCCGCACGACGATCAGGGAGGTCAGATCGCGGTCGGTGTCACGCATGACCAGCGGGGTCAGCGTGCGACCGCGCGCCTCCGCGAGACGCCTGCTGCGGATCCACGCCAGCGGCGAGTTCCACGCCGCGTCGATCCGGCCCTCGGCCAGGTCTTCGGCCTGGCGCTCGTACTGGGAGTAGAGGACGAAGTCGAAAGGCAGACCGTTGTCGTTCAGCCACGACCGGAACCCGCCCCAGATGGTGACGACCTTGGGGTCGTAGGCCACCGCACCCATGAGAAGCGTCATCGCCTGCGCCCTTTCTAGAACAGCGGCAGGCCGAGTGTGGCCCGTCCGACGAAGTCGTGCAGTGCCACGGTCGTGGGCGCCATCACCCGCGCGGCCAGCGAGTCGCGGAAGAGCCGCTCCACCCCGGTGGACTTGCGGAAGGCCGAGCCGCCGCACACGCGCATCACGCCGTCAGCGACCTCCGCCGCCGCCTCCCCGGCCACGGCCTTGACCTGCAGCACCCGCAGCGTCGCGTCCGCGCGCCCGGAGCCGAGCGCGGCGAGGGTGTCGTCCCGGAAGGTGCGAACGGTGTCGGTGCGGGTGCGCAGCTGCGCGAAGGAAGCACGGAGCTGCGGCTGTTCGGCCAGCGATTGCCCGAGATGGTCGAGCCGTGCGCCGACGAGGTGGTCGTGGGCCTTGGCGACCAGCGCCTCCATCAGGCCAAGCGAGAACGAGGCGTTCAGCACCAGGAAGAACGGCAGCGCCGAGGCGAGCGCCTGGTTGAGTCCCTCGCCGTCGGCGCCGAGCATCGCCGAGCGGGACACGGTCACGCCCTTGCCCTTGATGGGGTTGGAGGCGTTGCCACGTAAGCCGAACCCGTCGAAGGGCCCGCCGACATCGAGCCCGGCCGCGTCACTGGCCACCAGCCAGATGGTCATCGGCCCGTCGGCGGCCAGCGGACGGCTGGACCACACGTAGCTGTCGGCCTCGCCGGCGGCGGTGACCCAGCTCTTGTCGGAGTCGAGCCGCACCTGCTCGCCATCGGCCTCGGCCGTACCCAGCGGCGCCCAAAAGTGACTGCGGGAACCGGTCTCGGAGAAGGCCAGCGTGGTGAGGTGGCCGTTGCCGGCGATGGCCTCGCGGGTGGCCTTGTCGCCGTGCGCTTCGATGAGCGCGGTGGCGGCGTAGTGCATCAGCAGGACCATCGCGGTCGACCCGCACACTCCCGCCACCCGCTCGATCACCTCGGCGGCGGCCTTCATGTCCTGCCCTCGGCCGCCGACCTCCTCGGCGCTGATCAGGCCGAGCATTCCGGCCTTAGCCAGGGCGTCGATGCTCGCCCTGGGGAAGGTTCCGGAACGGTCCGTCTCAGCGGCCTGGGGGGCGATGGTGTCTTGAACGACGGCATCCAGGGCGGCGTGATCGATGGGCATGACCATTCACCACTTTCGATATGCGCGAAAGAAGTCAATAAACTCGCGCGAAATTGCGAGTCGACATGGCGAGCGTACGCACGGCAAGCGTTAGCGTCAACTGTCGGAAGCATCGATACAGCTCAGAGGGTTGGGATGAATAATTTTCATCTTTATCGGGGAGCCCTCAATGAATTCTGGGAATTCTAAAAGACTTTAGATTTCGCAGGTCGTCAGCCAGGCCCAAAATGATCAACGATGCTTATCTCCGTCGTGATCATGGCGGCGTCGATACGAGTTGCGGGCACCCGGGCCACACCCGCGTGTGCGGGGTTGCCTGACGTTTTCGGGCGGGTGATGGTGAGCGGTGTGCCCGCTTCCCTCGGCTGCCCCGTCTGTCAGGCTCCGGCGGGACACCAGTGCCGCCGCCGCGATGGACGCACCCGCCCGCCGCACCTTCACGGCGTCGCACTGGCCGCGGCCGGCCTCATCCTTACCTGGATCGCCGAACACTTCCTGAGTGCGAATGTCTTCGGCCATCTGCTGCTCCTGATCGAAACCGAGCACACCCTCGGCCCGATCCGCGCCGACCGCAGAGCCCGCCCGCTCAACGCCCCTCTCACCGAGGCCGATCGCCGACGCGCACCGCAGTGGGAGCGCGAGATGCTGCTGCTCGCCACCCACTTGCAAGACGGCGTCGAGGAGATCCTGACAGCTCTCGACGGCCGCAGCCTCAAACTGAAGGACGAACGCGCCCAGGCCCTCGCCCTGTACACCACGCTGACCCATCTGCGCCGCGCCATCGAACTGCTGCCCGAGACCTGGGACGATCCCCATGAGCCACCTGCCCTGCGCCGGCTGCAGCAGCTGAGAGACCGCGATCTCAACACCGAACTGGCCACGCGGATCCGGCAGCGCGACGACCACGCCCAGCACACAAGCGGCCCATCGCTGCCGCCGGCACGCTGGCAGGTCACCCGCCATGACCCCAACGGCGTGTTCGAGGCTCACCCGCTGCAGGCCGACGGGCTGCTCGGCCCCCGCTTCGGCGGCTGGGCTCCGCTGCCGCAGGCCGTCCCGGCGCTCCTGCGCGCATGGAGCATCCCGGCCTCACGACCGGTGGAGGTCGCCTGGCCCAACGGAAGACCGATGACCCCACAGTGGCTCCTGCCCTACGGCGGCCGCCAGTCCGGCCACCGCGGTGACGACCCAGATCACCAACGCGGACGCGAAGAGGCGCTGGAGGGCTTGTGGCACGACCACCGCGATCGGCACCACGCCATCTTCGCCGACCACATGCGCCGCCTGCGGGAGGACTGGCCCGGCCACACCTCCGTTGAGGACTATCTGGAGCAGCGCACCGCCGAGATCAACGCCTCCCGACCACCCGCCCCCGACCTCGACCAGTTGCTCGAGTCCACCTACAAACAACACCACGAGATCGGCCCCAGGCTCGACGACTCGATCGGCCTGGGTGTCACGGTGACCTGCGGCTGGATCGCCCCTCGGCCGTCGCCAACGTGGGCTACACCAGGTGGAACGACTTCGGCGGTCACCGTCCCGGCAGCGTCCCCACTCTGCTCAAGGCGCTGCGCCATGCCGAGGTGGACGACGCCTTGAAGACATGGAGCCTGATCGAGGAGCCCATCCGTGTACGCCGCATCGCCGGACCGGCCAGCCCTCTCTACACCCTGGGCGAGAACGGCGCCCACCGGCTGACCACCGCACTGCTGGCTGCCCTTCCCGGCGTCTGGGCGATCATCGAGCAGGAGGTGCTGCCTTTGCGGGTCCGGCCCCACCAGGTCCGCATCCGTAACGCGGAGGCTGGCGCGTTGCCGGCCTGCTGGCGCGGCCTGATGTCTCGTGGCCTGGTGACCGGCCGCCTGGAGGAGGACGTGAGCCAGCCCACCTTGAGCACCCTTCACCTGGACGACTCCGCTGCGCTGTGGCTCCTTGGTCCTGCGCGGAGCGCGGTCGCCTGGGCGGCGACCTACGATCACGCCTATCCCGGCGCGTTGGCCGACCTTGGCATCGCGCCGGAGGTCTACGCCGACGCCCGCTCCTGGACCACGTGGCTGACCGCGTAAAGGCCAGGCGCCCGCAAGGAGCCACCCCTGCAGTTCACCGAACGCACCGGGCAGCGCACCGCCATGCTCGGCCAGGTGGCCGCCGTGCTCGCGCACGCGATCAAGGCCGTCGCCGCCGGGCATCCGCGGGCTGTTGAGATCCAACAGCACACGCGTACGATGCTGCGGGTCCGGATGACGGCCGGGCTGAACGCTCCATGGCCGAGACAAGGAAAGGTGTCTCGGCCCTGAAGTCAGGCTGCGGGCGGATCAGGCCGGGCAGGTGAGCTGGTACCGAACAGGCGCCGTCTCATAGGTCTGGTCGCCGTAGGTCATGGTCAGCTTCCATTCCCCTGTCTCGCTCTGGGCGGCGGTCCATTTGTGGGGCGCGATGCGTTGCTCACGCTCGACTCCAGTGAACGTGGCCACGGACGAGGTCCCGGAGGGCTGCCAATCGCCGCCGGACACCCTCTTGAACCACTGATATCGCACGGTACCTGTGTAGTTCTTCGTGGTGATCGTCGCATTGTTCCTGATCACTGTGCCTTCGCACGTCGTGGGCATGTCGGGCAGCAGCGCGATCATGAAGAAGTCGTGGTCGGCGTTGACGCATTCCGAGCCGTAGTGGATCGCGGGAGAGACGGTGCCGTCGTTGAGGACCTTGAGCGCCACCGAGCCCGATGTGCCCAGGTTGCCGTTCTGGAGGCTGAGGTTGATGACGTCCCAGCTCCACGGTCCGGTGCTTTGGCTGCCGGCGTGGTCGTAGATGCCGATGGGGGTTCCGTTGATCACCCATTCATAGGTGATGTCCGCCGGCCCGGTCTGCGCGCTGATGATTCCTCTGGCCGTCGTCGACCTCGGCAGGCGGCACATCTGGTGGTCCCGTGGGTGCAGTGATAGGTGGCCGGCAGCCGGTCCGGCCGGTTGCGGGGCGCCCAGCCCGAACCGTGTGCCGGGCGGATGCCCAAAGGCCCGAACTCGTCGAAGGCGAAAGTCCGCTCCGGCCGCTGGGTCAAGGCGTACTCGATCCGGTCCAGCTCGGCCTCGAAGTCCGGGTCCGGGGACTCCTTCCAAGTCTTGGTGCGCTGGAAGGAGACCCCGCGCCGCCCCAGCAACACGCGTAAGGTTTCGCGGCCGATTCCAGCGCGCAGAACAGCTGCTCGACATTCTCGCAGGTGATTTTCAGGACAAAGACGGCAGATGCAGTGTGGACCGGCCCCAGGAGGCACGACAGTCGGAGATGAGGCGCCAGGCATACTCCGTGTTGACCGCCAGCGCCGCCCGGGCCTGAGCGAGTGCGTCGAACTTCGGGCCGCTCTCACCGACAGCGGCGGCGTCGAGCTCGTCACCGAAGATCTCTTCCACCGTGTGGGCAAAGTAGACACAGGTCATGAACTCCCTGCGGAGCTCCGCCGTCTGAGGGCACGCCAGGCCGATCTCGCCGACGAGATCGGGTAACTCGCGATCGTCGCTCATAGTCCGTAACGAGAGCAGCAGTTCGGCGTCCTCACGCGCCTGAGGGAGTTGCGCCAGGGCGTCGGCTTTGCGGCGAAGGTCGTCGCGGACGCAGCGGTGAACGACCGGCGCCATGCGATCCGTCTTCTCGGCGACCGTGACCAGGTGACGTGCGGCCCGGATCAGTTCTCGCGGCAGGCCACCGGAGAGGACGTGGCACAGAGCGACATAGGGCTCGTTCAACCCGACCACGCGCTGGTAGAGCAGCCGGCGAGACTCCTCGTATGTGAGCGGGCGAACCTGGACGATCTCGTCGAAGGCACTGTCGAAGGCGTCACGCACCTGAAGGCCACGGCGCTCGAAGGCGGTCAGCGCGTCGTCGGATACCGTCACGAAGAAATAGGCGTTCGGAATGCCGAACACGGTCTTGATCTCGTTGATGAACTTCTCCGCCTGTGCCGCGGTACCGATCTTGTCCAGTTCGTCGACACCGATGATCAGGCGGCCTCTCCAATAGTTGGCGAGCACCGCCGCACGCCGGGCAAAGAGCCGGAACTCGCCGACCAGTTCCGGATAGGTCAGTGGTTGCTCCGCCTTCGAGAAACCGCGTGCCTTCATGAGGTCGGCGCCAAGACCGATCGTTCCGCCCAGCGCGGGCTTGTAGGTCTGGGACGTCGTCCACGAGAGCGTCTGGAGATAGCGGATTCTGGAAATGTTCCGCCGGGCGGCCTTCCGAAGCCGGCGACGCAGCCGTTCCGGCCTCAGCCTGATTACGACATCGTGGAACAGGGCCACCACGAGCGCCGTTTCGATCACCCCCAAGACTCCGCAGACTCCAGCCGTTATCCAAGGATGCGGGTCGTAAACCAGGACCAGGATTATGAGAAGAGCGATTCCTCCGACCGTCAACGACACCCGCGAAACGTACGAAACGATGCTCCAGACATAGCGCGGGCGCCGCGAGTAGGTCAGCACGCTCCGGCACAAGGTCGCGAACAGATGCAGGACGAATTCCCTAGGGGCGTAATCCACCGGCGCGGCCACCAGGCAGGCGATGTCGGAGCCCCGAAGCCCCGCACGACACCTCGCGCGGACCAGGCTGGATTTGCCGACGCCGCGAGGTCCCGCGATCCCCACGCTGGCGCCTTTGAGATTGCGGAGGAGACTGTATAGGTCTCTCTGGGCGAGAGTGGGCACGTGGTGGGCCAAGTCATGGATTTCCGAGAGACCGCGAATGCTGGTCACCGCGAACTTCTGGGTGAGGCGGTCTCTCCTCGCCTCGTTGACCAGGTATCTCACATAGAGCGTGACGAGGTCACGGTCTCTAACCACGGCGACCAATGCATGGCGAGTGACGCCGAACGCCCGAAGGTCGCGCAGGACGACCTTGAGGGAATTCGACAACCGGCGAATTCCCGGCTTGCGCCCTTGAGAGACTCGATACCAGGTCGCCGAGATCAACGGGACGATAAGGAAGGCCGCGGCTGCCAGGATATAGATCCCCACCCAGAAATACCCTGCGATGACGGCAATGACTCCATAGCCGATCCCGACAGGTGCGATCAGTCGCAAAGACAGGGTGCGGGATAGCTCGGCCGCCACTTTATCCATTCGCTGCCATTCTTCTTCATATGCCTCGTATTCTTCCGGGCAATTCTGCAGGATCAACGGCATTTCACTGATCGCCGTGGCCCGAAGTCGAGTGAGGTCACCACCGAAGTTCGCATGGAGCTTCTCCGTTTCGGGATCGCGAAGGACCCTGCCGATCAGCCGCCGGACCTCCAGCCTCGACATGGGGTCCAAAGGCGAGGACGACACAGGCGTTTCCCGGTTCGGATCAACGTAACGAAACACTGCTGAGACAACGGCCACGACAGCCTTGGCGTACATGAAGACGACAATGCCCGGCTCTTGGCGGGGCAAAGCGTACGTCGACGGGCTCGCTATGCCGTCAGGGCGGCCGACACGACCGAGCGCGCCTGAGCTTGCTCCGCTTTGACGGACACGGTGCTTGTGGTGATCAGCCCGTGGCTATGGCCTCGAAATCGGCGGGACGCGTAGCTGGTGGAGGGTGTATCCGGTGCCGTGCGGGTCGTGGAGCTTGGAGGCCTGCTTGAACAGGTACTCGGCGCGCGGGTAGGACAGCCGGCCCCGGCCGGTCTGCGGGCAGATGTCGCCCAGGGCGGGCGCACGGCGTCCGGCTGCCGCGGCGCGTCGGTCGGCGAGGAAGACCGGCCCAACGGCGCGGCCGGCCAGGAGCCGGGGTAGTAGGCGGGCGGTGGGGGTTTCCCAATGCACGTAGGCGCGGTCGCCGCCCTTCTCGACGACCAGGGCGCGGCGGAACTCCATGTCGAGGTCGGGCACGTCGAGGCCGAGGATCTCCTCGGCGCGGGCGCAGGTCTCGTAGAGCATCCGCCACAGCACCCGCTCGCGAGCGGGTTGCGGTCGTCGGTGAACAGCCGCTCCAGCCGGACGCGCGGGATGGCCTTGTCCCAGGTCCGGGTGACCTTGCGGCGTTCCAGGCGCCGGCCGGGGTCGGTGGTCAGCCAGTCTTGGCGGCGGCAGTAGGCGGTGAACGAGGTCAGCGCGGACAGGTGCTTGTTCCAGGTGTTCGCGGCCCGCTCGTCCCAGCGGGCTATCGTCTGCTCGTAGAGCTCCGGGGTGAGCGCGGCCACCGGCAGCTGATCCCCGGCGGTCTCGCGCAGCCGGCGCATCGTCTCGGTGTAGGTGGCTCGGGTGGCGGGGGCGTCGCGGAACCGGTCGAGGAACGCGTCGACGGCGACCACGAGCGCCACCGGGCGCCGGGCGGTCGGCAGCGGGATCACGGACCCTCGGCGACCTCTTCCGGTGATGTGACACAGAATGTGGCCGAGTCGCCCTCGCCGCGGTGACGGCGCCGCGCAGGTGGTGATGGGTGGATCATCGGCTCTGTGACAGAGAATACGGGATTCTGTGTCACAGGCTCGATGTGTTTCCCTGCCGCCACGGGCGGTGTGATGATGGCGCGATAGATCTGCATTTGGTGCTGGCCTTGGCCGTCGCGGGGATGTTGCTGAGCCTGGTCCCCGGCCCTGACTTGTTGTTCGTGGTGACCAGCGGGGTGCTCGGCGGCCGACGGGCCGGCGTGCTCGCCGCACTGGGCATGTCCGCCGGGTTGGTCGTCCAGACTGTGGCGGCGGCGTTCGGTCTGGGTGTGCTGATCCAGTCGGCGCCGCAGGCGCTGCAGATCGTGCGGCTGTTCGGCGCGGCGGTGCTGGTGTACATGGCGGTGGCGGCGTGGCGCAGCAGCCGCACCGCGGAGCCGTTGCAGGTGTCCTCGGCGCCGCGCCGGTCGCTGCGGCGCACGTACGTGATGGCGACGCTGACGAACCTGGCCAACCCGAAGGTGATCCTGTTCTACCTGGCGTTCCTGCCCCAGTTCCTCACCACCGGCGAGCAGGCCTGGCCGGTGACCGCACAGATGCTGATCCTGGGCGGGATGTTCATCCTGGTCGGGCTGGCCGTCTACGCCACGGCGGCCCTGGTGTCGGGCATCCTGTCGGAGAAGTTCACCGCCCGCCCGCAGTGGCGCCGCACCATGCAGCGGGTCTCCGCCGTCGTGTTCGGCGGCCTGGCCGCCCGCTTGGTGATCGAAAGCAGGGTGACGGCCCGGCAAAGCTGGTGACCAGCACCGACGAAAGCCGCCGCCGCCTCGGTTCTCGCAAACGGATTCGCCCCGCGACCAGTCCGGTCGCAGGCGAATCCGTTCAGGCCGGTCGTTCGCCCGTGCCCGATCCCGCGAGACGTCGCGGCCGGTAGCTGGCGGCGTCGAGCTGGCCCAGTTCGTCGTCGACCTCATGGCTGGTGCGGCGTAAGCAGCCATGTCGAGGCCAGAAGTTTCTGTGGATCAGCATCGCTCTTCAGCGGTTGGCAGCGGATGGTTCACGAAGTGCGGCCAGCACGACGCCGTCGATGATCGAGAGCATGAATTCCTCGTCGACGACCTGTTGCATGAAGAACGCGCGGTAGGCCGCCATCGACGGGATCACCTGTGCCAGAGCGTCGAGGTTGTGCGGCAGGGCGTATTCGCCCCGATCGACGGCCCGCTGGATCAGGAACCGGTACGCGGCGGTTGACGGGTCGACGATGGCCTTGGTCACGGCGTCCACGGCACTGGGGGTGCGGGTGATCATGGCCGAGACACTGCTCAGGATGCGCAGGCGCCGCTCGCTGCCGCCCATCCAGTTCGGGTCCAGCAGGGCCAGTAAGTCCGAGCGCAGTGTGCCGGTGTCCGGCAGGCCGTCGGGGCCCAGGTCGGCCGAGTCGGTGCAGGCGATGGCGGCCAGGATCAGCTCGTCCTTGCCTTCCCAGCGGCGATAGATGGTGTGCCTTCCCGCTCCGGCCCGGGCCGCGACCAACTCGATGGTGACGTCGGCGTAGTCCGTCTCCGCGAGCACGTCGAGGGTGGCCTGGAGGATCTGCGCGTCTTTCTCGGGGTCGCGCCGGCGTCCGGCCTTACCCGCCGTGGGAGTGCTGGTCATCCCGTGATGGTACGCACCAAAGATTGCGGCACTGTGTAGTGCCGTATTAGCGTCGGAGCGTCCCACCGATCTGATCCGGGAGAACCACCATGCACAGCAACGACGTTCAGGAACTGCTCGACCGCGCCGCCATCACCGACGTGCTGTACCGGATCGCCCGCGCGATGGACAGTAAGGACTGGGAGCTGCTCGCGGCCGGCTACACCGAGGATGCACAGGGCGACTACGTCAACGCGGCCGCCGACGGGCGTGCGGAGATCGTCAAGGGCACCCGGGCTTTCCTGGGGTCGCTCGATGCGACCCATCACGCTGTGCACAACATTGAGGTCAGCATCGACGGCGACACCGCCACCACCCACGCCACGATGACCGCCCAGCATGTGCGGGGTGGAGAGCAGTTCCTGTTGGGCGGCACCTATGACGACACCTTCCGGCGCACCGAGCAGGGCTGGCAGATCAGCAACCGCCGCATCCGGGGCCTCTGGAGCACAGGCGACCCGACTGTTCTCACGGTGCCCGTCTCCTGAGTCGATCGGTGCATGAGGGTGTGTTGGGCGGACCACGACGCCGGCCGGTAGTGATCCGCCGAACACGTCCTACGTGACTGGTGAGGGACGGTCAGATGCCCGCCCCGCCGGTCTCGGCCATCCGCAGGGGCCGGTATCCGTCGGTGTCAAGCTGGGCGAGTTCGCCGTCGATGTCGACGGAGTGGGTGCCGTAGAAGTGCACGTTCTCGTGGTGGGTCGGCCAGATGTGCGCCAGCACCTCGTCGTCGACCTGGCGGCCGGTGCGGCGCAGAGCGGCCACGCCGAGGCCGTGATACTCCGTGGACCAGCAGACGATCGCGTTGGTGGCCAGGGTCAGGCACCACATTTGCTCGGTCTGCTGCTCGTGATGCCGGCGCCGCAGCGCTCCCTCGCTGGCGTAGGCGAGGGAACGGCGCAGGGCGTGCAGGTTCTCGCCCTTGTTGAGCTGCCGGGCGATCCGCCGCCGGTAGGTCTCGTCGGCCAGGTACCGGGCGGCGTAGACGGTGCGGCGCAGCGCCCCGTATTCCTTGATCGCGCTGGTCAGCGCGTTCTGCTGCCGTTGGAGGAACACAGCTTCCCGACGACCAGGGCCGCGGTGGCGTGGCCGCCCTGCACGCTGGCGGCGACGCGCAGCAGGTCGTCCCACATGTCCGTGATCAGGTCCAGGTTCAGCCGCCGGGTCAGCAGCGGCCCGGTGCGCGGGTACCGGTCGAGGAAGTCGGCGCGGGGCCCCGGTCCGGTACAGGGTGATCTTCCCGAGGTCCCGGATCCGCGGCGAGAGTTGTTTGCCGACCAGGTCGAACAGAGCGAAGTTCGCCAGGGTCGCGCCGTGGGTGTCGGTGGCGTGCTCGAAGGTCGGCAGGTCGGTCTCGTTGCCGAGCAGCCCGTCGAGCACATAGTGCGACTCGGGCGCGGTCGCCACGATCACCCTGGTGTCGAAGGTCGAGTGCTGGTCGGAGACAGGCGTGCAGGTGGAGACGCCCTGGCCGCGGGCGAAGTACCGGGACAGGTGCCGGGCGGTGATGGACTTGCCCTTGACGGGAAACCGCTGCCCGTCGGAACTCGACAGGGTGCCGGAGCCGAACGCCCGGGTCGGCGGGAGCCGGTGGTGGTAGTTGACCACCGCGGCGTTCGCGGCCTCCAGGGTCTCGGGCCGGAAGTACCACTCGGCGGTCCAGGCCAGCACGTCGTAGGGCACCCCGCAGGACTCGGCCGTCGCCGACAGGCACATGTTCGTGGCCTCCGCGATGATCACGTACATCAGGTTGCGTTTGAGCTCCGCCGGCCGGGCGACCTTCCCACCGGCGTGCACGAGGTGGTCGGTGAACCTGGTCCGGGCGTCGACCTCCACCAGCACCGACGCGATCGGCACCCGCGGCAGCATCCCGGCCAGCTCAGCCCGCAGCGCATCGGCCTCCGCCGGCACGTCCTCCGCGGTCAGCGGCGGAATGATCAGCTCCCCGTCGTCGGTGAGCCGGACCTCGCCCGGGTTGCCCTTCGCCAGATGGGTTTCCAGGTCGACCAGGGCGGTGTGCAGCTCATCCTCGGCGGCCGCGAGCGCGGCGGTGGCCTCGACCGGTTTGCCGACCAGGTGGCAGAACTCCACCTTCTGCGGCGCCCACGCCTCCGGCGTAAGCAGGAACGACGCCGGATCGGCGTACCGGCGCGAGCCGGGGGCGAAGATGTCACCGGAGCGCAGGCCGACCAGCACGGCCAGCTCCCAGTACCGGCGGTACGCGGTGACATCCTCGGCCTGCTCCGCGGCGACGAGATAGCCGGCCCACTTCCCGGCACGAACCCGACCGGGGCACCGGCCGGGACCTTCCGGGCGCCGGTGGCATACAACGCGGCCAGCATGCTCACCGCCCGCAGCAGCTGCTCCGTACCCGGGCCGCCGGCGAACTGCACCGCCGCGAGGACGGCCGGGGCGAACTGGCGCAGGTACGACATCGACGCGTCCAACATGCTCAACTGGCCGTGGTCACGCGGCAACCGCTCGCGGCGCTCGGCCCACGCGGCGCGCATCCGGTCCAGGCCGACGCTGGTGCGCAGCATGGCGCCGATCTGCTCGTCGCCGATCCCGGTGTCGAGCACGATGGTCAGGATCGTCCAGCAACTGCCGCCGGTTCGCGCCGCCCTTGGCCCGCTCAGCAAGGGAGTCGGCGACCTTCTGCTTCGCGGCGGCTTCCCGGCCGCTGATCGCCTGGTCGAACAGCAGCAGCGTCTCGTCGAGCACGTCGACGGCCGACTGCGACAGCAGTGTCAGCAGGACCGGATACCGGCGCTCAGGCTCGCGCCGCTGCAACGCCTGCCCGGTCAGCCGCCGGCCCACCCCGGCCAGGAACCGACGCCGCTCGGCCGGCAGCATCGACAGATCGAGGGTGTGCGCGTCGAGGCGGCGCAGGTAGGCCAGCTTCTCCAGCTCCGCCTTCACCGCGGCCGGGCTCGACGACGTCGGCCCCACACCCAGCCACGCCAGCGGCGTCCGGCCGAGGTAGGCGTCCGGGACCAGCAGCAGGTCCAGCTCAGCGCACCGCCGGTCGGAGAGAAGGTGCTTCACCTGGGTCCAGGTCTCCGTACGAGCGCGGGCCCGGGCCGCGGCGACCCGGCGCAGCAGCAGGATCACCCCGGGCCGGATCACCCGAGACGACAGCAGGTACTCGCAGGCCAGCCGGAACAGCAGCTTCGGCGAGTCGTGCTCCATCGCCCGGGCGAACAAGAACTCGTCGAGGTCCTTCCATTCGTCCGTGTCCATCGACCGCCAGCCGGCGTAACCGGCCACCTCCCGCAGATGCTCCGTACGGGTTTGCTCCCGCTCGCCGTACCCGCGCAGCTCACCCATCGCGATCCCTAGCCGCTGCGACAACCGGCCCACCGCGGGTTCCGGCGCCAGCGCCACCTCATCAGGTACGAACCCGAGCCACGGCAGCGTGCACAACTGGACCGCCACACCCAGCACATTCCGTTCCCTGCGGAACTGGCGTACGAACGCCTCGTCCGCGCCCGTCAACGTGAAGTACCGGATCAACTCCGCCCGGTTGATCTCCGGGAAGCCCCGAAGTCGCGCCAGTTCCTCCGCCGAGAACACGTCCTGAGTAGCCACGAACCCACCACCTGAGCATCGATCGTCACCAAACGGGACGGGACGCTAGGGCTCAGAACGGACCTTGATCAACCCTCAGTTCTTAGCGTTGTTTTTGGCCTGGAAACTACGGATGGGCCGAGCGCTGCGATCAGTATGAAGAAGCGTGGGTGGGGTGCGGACAGGTGGCGGGGTGGTGACCCTCCGTGCGCCTGGTAGGGGTGGCGGTAGGCGTACGCGCCGAGCAGCACGGCGATGGCCAGGCTGAGCGCCCCCGCCGCCAGCAGGGCGTCATTGCGCCCGACGGTCAGTATCACCAGGCCGGCCATCAGCGCGGTGGCGGCCGCCAGGCACCGGTTCTGGGTCGCCTGACGTGCCCGGTTCTGAGCGTCATCGACCGGCAACCATGGTGTTGTCATTCTCAGCCTCCCTGATATGGGGCGGAGCATCCGCGAGCGAGTCAATGGCATAGGTCAGCGCGTCCAGCGCGGGTATCGCCTCGGCCAGCACGCGCTGGTGTTGCGCTTCCAGCCCGGTCAGTGC
This sequence comes from Herbidospora galbida, assembly GCF_005233835.1. GTDB lineage: Bacteria > Actinomycetota > Actinomycetes > Streptosporangiales > Streptosporangiaceae > Herbidospora > Herbidospora galbida. The sequence continues at coordinate 166,959 of NZ_SZQA01000001.1, forward strand.
GGTGTGGACGAGGACGGCATTGGTACTCCTCCAGCGCGCCAGCACGCTCCCTGTTTACTCTGCGGCGGCGGGAGTCAGCTGGAGGTCGGGCGCGCGGACGGCTTTGCGGGCCGGGGCGAGGGCGGCGGCGAGGGCGGCTCCGAGCAGGAGGAGGGTCATCGCGGAGAAGCTGTGGGTGTAGCTGGAGTCGTACGGCAGGCCGGAGGGCTGGAGGTGGCTGGTGACCAGGAGGCTGGTGATCGCGGTTCCGATGGCGCCGCCGACGGAGCGGAGGTTGGCGTTCATGCCGGTCGCGGCGCCGGTCTGCTCGGCAGGTACGCCGCCGACGATGAGGTTGGCCATGGATGAGAAGGCGAGACCGACGCCGAGGCCGAAAACGCCCGCCGCGACGGCGATCTGCCACTGCTGGGTGTGCCACAGGGCGAGGATGGCGCAGGCGACCGCGGCGGAGACGGCCCCCGAGATCAGCAGGCGTCTGGCGTCGACCTTGGGTTCCAGGCGTCCGCTGACCACCCCGGCGACGAACATCGCGATCAGCATGGGCAGCATGAGCAGTCCGGACGTGGTGACGCTGGCGCCGAATCCGTAGCCGGCGGAGCGGGGTGTCTGTACGAAGCCGGGCAGGAACGACCAGATCGAAGACATGCCTGCGCCGAACAGCAGAGCGGCGGCGTTCGTGGTCCACACGGACCGCACGCGCATGATGCGCAGATCGATCAGCGGGCTGCGGGAGTGGGACTCCGCGAACAGCCACAGGGCGAAGAGCACGACGGCCGCGGCGAACAGCGCGATCACAGCGGCGGAGCTCCAGCCCCACCGGCTGCCGCGGCTGACCGGCAGGAGCAGCGCGACCAGCCATCCGGACAGCAGCACCGCGCCGGACCAGCTGACCCGTCCCTTCGCCCGTCGGGGCGACTCGGGGACATAGCGCAGGGCTAGCAGGGCGGTGACGGCGACGATGACGACGGGAAACCAGAACAGCCAGTGGTAGTCGAGCCCGGCCACGATGGGACCGGCAGCGACTATGCCGACGCCGCCGCCGGCGGCGATCACGGCGGACAGGTTGCTGATGCTGCCGCTGACCCTGCCGGGTTCGAACTGGTCGCGGATGATGCCGAAGGACAGTGGGAACACCGCGCCTCCGGCGCCCTGAATGACGCGGGCGATGATCAAGACGCCGACGTTCGGAGCGAGGGCGGCGAGCAGACAGCCGGCGAGGACGGTCAGCAGGACTGCGACGAGGGTGCGCTTCTTGCCGGCCAGGTCGCCGACCCGGCCGATGATCGGGGTGCACACCGAGGCGGACAGCAGGTAGGCCGTCATTACCCAGGTGGCGGTCGATTGGGAGGTTTGCAGTGCGTGTTGGACAGTCGGCAGAGCCGGCGCGATCAGTGACTGCAGCATGGAGAACACGCCCGCCCCGCTCGCGAGGACCGCGAAGATGAGGCGGGTGGACTTGCTGGGCATGGGGTTGTCTCTCCGGGGAAACGGGGGCGTCTTGACGACGGCGCGGGACAGGTCGCGGGTCTCGCGCATGCGGGTGGCACGCCGGTACAGCGATTGCGGGGAGCGCCTCTCCGGTCGGCTACGGCTGCCGGAGCCGGGTGATGGACTTGTGCTCGATGTAGCCGGTGAGTCCGACCTTGCCGTACTCGCGGCCGAGGCCGCTGGCCTTGTAGCCCCCGAAGGGGCCGTCGAAGCTGATGGGCGAGCCGTTGAGGGTGATGGTTCCGGTGCGCAGCTTGCGGGCGACGGCCAGGGCGCGCTCGGGGTCGGCGCTCCAGATGCCGCCTGAGAGGCCATATTCGGAGTCGTTGGCGATGCGGACGGCGTCGTCCTCGTCGTCGTAGGCGATGACGGCCAGGACCGGGCCGAAGATCTCCTCCTGGGCGATGCGCATGGAGTTGTCGACGTCGGCGAAGAGGGTCGGGGTGACGTAGTTGCCCTTTTCCAGGCCCTGGGGGACGTGCGGGCCGCCGGTGACCAGGCGGGCGCCCTCCGCTATGCCGATGTTGATGTAGTCGATGACGCGCTGCTGCTGGTCGGGGCGGATCATCGGGCCGATGAAGGTGTCGGGGGCGGAAGGGTCGCCGACCTTCAGCGATTCGACCATGTCCTTGAGCGCGGCGACGACCTCTTCGTAACGCTCGCGGGGGACCAGGATGCGGGTCTGCAGGATGCAGGCCTCGCCGTTGTTGCCGAGGGAGCCGAAGCGCAGGCCCTGTACGGCGGCGTCCAGGTCCGCGTCCTCCAGGATCAGAGCCGCGGACTTGCCGCCCAGCTCCAGGCTGACCCGCTTGAGGTGCTCGCCGGCGATGGAGGCGATGCGCCGGCCGGCACGCGTGGAGCCGGTGAAGGCAATCTTGTCGACGTCCGGGTGGGAGACGAGGTACTCGCTGGTCTCGCGGTCGGCGGGAAGGATGCTGAGCACGCCTGCGGGAAGCCCGGCCTCGTGCCACAGGTCCGCCAGCAGCATCATGCTGAGGGAGTTCTCCGGGGAGACCTTCAAAACAACCGTGTTGCCGGCCAGCAGGGCCGGGATCAGCTTGGCGGTGGCGGCGGAGAACGGCGAGTTCCACGGGATGACCGCGGCGACCACGCCGATCGCCTCACGCCGCACGATGGTGTCGAAGGCCACCGACGGGTCGGAGGGTTCGAGGACCTCCTCCCAGCCGAACTCCCCGGCCGCCTTGAGGTAAGCGTTGACCTGGCGGGTCAGAAAGGACTGGCCGACCTTGGTGAACCAGCCGGCCGAGCCGTTCTCGACGGAGATTGCCGCGGCGACCTCGTCGGCGCGGGCGGTGCGCAGGGCGTCGTAGCGCCGGATGATCTCCTGCCGCTTCTCGGGCGTGGTGCGCGGCCAGGGGCCGTGGTCGAAGGCCTCGCGGGCCGCGGCGACGGCCGCGTCCACGTCGGAGGGTGCGGCCTGGGCCACGCGGCCCAGGACCGACTGGTCGTGGGGGGAAAGGATGTCGAGCAGCTCCGGGTTGCTGGGGGTGACCCAGGAGCCGCCGATGTAGAGCTTGTCGCGAACAGTCATGTCTGTCGATTTCTTCCTGTGAAACGTGGTGGGTGCGGGGCCCGGGCGGGAGTGCGTCCCGGGCGATGCCGCAGGAGTGGAGGAGACCACTGGAGCGAGCGGGTATCCGCGCTGTCGCCGGGCCCGTGGTCGCGTGCCGTCGGGCAGGCGACCGACGGCACGCGAAGCTGCAGGGTCGTTACGCGGTCTGGTGGTCGGTGGAGCGGCTCGCTTCGGCCCATGTGTCGGCCTCGGCCAGGCGAGCCTTTTCCGCGCTGACAGCGATTTCCAGGGCGTCGCTGCCGAGCAGGAGCCGGCGCGGGGGCTCGGGCGCGTCCACGGCGGCGATGACGGCCCGGGCCATTCGGGCGGGGTCGCCGGGCTCGTTGCCGCTGTAGGCCGCGAACTGCTCCAGCCATGCGCCGACCGTCTGCTGATAGTCAGGAGCGATGGGTCCGGACGGCTTCGCGGCGCCGGCGGCCCACCCGGTGCGGATACCGCCCGGCTCCACGATGATCACCTTGATGCCGAACGGGGCCACCTCGTTCGCCAGCACCTCGGAGAAGCCTTCGACTCCGAACTTCGCTGTCTGGTAGGCGCTGAGCCCGGGCGTGCCGCCGACCCGGCCGCCGATGGACGAGATCTGCACGATGTGCCCGGACCGCTGGCCACGCAGTACGGGCAGGGCGGCCCGGGTCACGTTGATCACGCCGAACAGGTTCGCCTCGACCTGCGCCCGGAACTCCTCCTCCGGGAAGTCCTCGATCGAACCGCTGGTGGCGTAACCCGCGTTGTTCACAACGACGTCGACGGTGCTGAATCGCTCCACTGCGGCCGCCACCACGCCCCGGGCCTCGGACGGCGACGTGACATCCAGCGCCACGGTCTCCAGCCGCTCCGGATACCTCGCCTTCAGATCAGCCAGAGCCTCCGGCCTGCGGGACGTCACGACGACTCGATCACCGTCCTCGAGAGCCTGAAGAACCAGGGCCCTGCCCAGCCCCTGGGAACCACCAGTGATCAGCCAAGTCCGTGACATGGCGTGCTCCTCTCATCTCGCTTCTCGCCGCCCTCCAGGGCGCAACCCCAATGTAGCCGTTTCTTCGTCAACTGCAACATCAATGTTGCAGTAGAGAGATGAGGTGAATCTCACTGTGGGATGATGGCGCTGTAATCACCACTGCTGGTTAGGATCGCCGGATCATGAGAGCCGATGCCGCACGCAACCTGTCCTCCGTCCTCCGCACCGGGGCCCGCCTCCTGGCGGAGGATCCGAGCACGTCGATGGCGGCCATCGCCGCTGCGGCGGGTGTCGACCGCACCACCGTTCATCGCCGCTTCGCGAATCGGGAGGCGCTGCTGCGCGCCGTTTTCCAGGCCAAACTCGACTCGGCCGAGCGGGTGTTGGACGAGGCGCGGCTGACCGAGGCCCCGGTGCCGGTCGCTCTCCACCGCTATCTGGAGGGGATCATCCCGGTCGCCCGCGAGTGGCCTGTCGACACGCGCCGCATGATGCGGAAGGACCCCGAAGCCAGCGCTCGCCGTGAAGCGCAGAGTGCGCGCCTGAGCACCTTCATCCAGCGCGCTTGCGATGAGGGCTACCTGCGCGCCGATATCGATGCGGCCTGGGCACGTGCGGTCCTCGACGCACTCGTCGACAGCATCGCCCACCAGTTCCCCGCAGTGGATCCCCCACAGGCGGCCGACCTCGTCGCGGACGCCTTCCTGCGCGGCCTCGGCGTGACCTGACCCTGCGGGTGAGCCAGTCGCCGGCGCCCTAGCCTTCTTCCGCGCCGTCGCCGTCGGTACCCTGGCCGGCGAGACCATCGCCGTGTCCTGCGGTGCGGACCAGACGCTGCGGGTGTGGATCTTGGGATCGCCGTAGCCGGTCCCCGGGCCGATGCTCGGTGAAGTTCTTTGGTTGGTCGGGTCACGATAGGGCCCATGGCCAGCGGCCGGAACGGCATAAAGGCGTGGCGACGCTACGCCCCAGGCGACGACGGCGTGGAGGAAGAGGGGGTGTAGAACCCAGGCTTGCGGTCACGGGCCTGTGGGGCATGGGGCCGTCCCCGATGTCCCGGTGTTCACGGCCGCCGGCTTGCGGCCGGGTCGGAGATCAGCGAATCTCCCACCACGTCAGGTTGGCGGCCGCCTGAGACACTGGCTCGATGATCTCCCATGCCTCGGTGATCAGACCGTTGTCGAGCCGGAAGATGTCGACGACCGTGATCTCCGGCCCGGTACCGGGCAGCTGGCGCCGCGAATGCATCACGACGTGATCGCCCTCGGCCAGCACGTGCTGGATCTCGACCTGCATGCTAGCCAGCGGGACGAGCGCGGCGCCCACGGCGGCCAGCCATTCTGACTTCGTCTTGGAGGTCGCGTCCGGACGGTGGTGGAGGAAGTCGTCGCTCAGCAATGGCGGGAGGGCGTCGACGTCGCCGGTCGCGACCAGTGCGGTCAGCGCTTGCTGGACGATGCTCTTGTTGTCGTGGGTCATGTTCTGCGTAGTCACGGTCAGCAGTGTTTCCAGCGTCCGGGATATTTGTCGATGAAATCGCAGTTCATGGCGTTCGGGTTTTCGATGAGTAGCATCGTCGTCCATGTACACGGTGGGGGAACTGCTGCGGCAGTGGCGGCATCGCCGGCGGCTCAGCCAGCTGGATCTCGCGATCGCCGCCGATGTGTCGGCTCGTCACGTCAGCCTGGTGGAGACCGGCAAGTCCCGCCCGAGCGCCGAGATGATCCTGCGACTGGCCGAGCAGCTCGACGTGCCGTTGCGAGAGCGCAACCGGCTGCTGCTGGCTGCCGGCTTCGCGCCCCGCTATGCCGAGCGGCCGCTCAGCCAGGAGACGCTGGCGGCGGCCTGGGGCGCGATCGAACGGGTGCTGTGCGCGCATGAGCCGTATCCGGCGCTGGCCATCGATCGCCGGTGGGACATCGTGATGAGCAATCGCGCCCTCGACCCGTTCCTCGCCGGCGTCGCCCCCGACCTGCTGGTCCCGCCGATCAACATGGTGCGGCTGGGGCTGGACCCGCGCGGGCTCGCTCCGCACATCGTCAACCTGGCGCAGGTGCGTGCGCTGCTGCGTATCCGGATCGCACGGCAGCTCGCCACGGCTCCCGACCCCGAGCTCACCGCGCTCTACGAGGAATTCCTGGCTCCCCATTCGGGGGACGCGAGTCAACCGGTCGAGTCCGAGGTGGCCATCCCGATGATCTTCCGTTTCAGCGGGCGCGAACTGCGGCTGTTCTCGACGACGACCACGTTCGGCACTCCGATGGACATCACCCTGGACGAGGTCGCGATCGAGTCGTACTACCCGACGGACGCCGACAGCGCCGCCTACTTCACCGCACTCGACGCCGGCAGGTAGTCACCTGCCCTTTCACCAGGAAGACGGCGGCTGGAGTGACCGCATGTTCCGCAAGGGGATCCTCCGGCGGAACACCCGCCACCCGGCCAACCGCCCCAGGTCAGGGTGTTCTGTATAGGTGTTCCGCGAACTGTTCCAGTAAAGGCTCCCCATCCGGAACACTTGGGAGCCGTGAACGGACCCCGCGTCGGCTAGGCCCGCAGCTCCACCGACGAGCAGGACGTCGTGATCCGGACCCAGCAACTCCTGACCCTCGGCGTCCCCGAAGACCGCACCTACATCGACCGCGGCTTCTCCGGCACCACCCGCCGCAACCGCGCCAGCCTCGACCAGGCCCTCGCCGCCGTCTGGAATGGGTCGGTGTTCACGGTCACCAAGTTCGACCGGTTCGCTCGCAACATGGCCGAGGCCAACGAGATCCTCCCGACCTGTCCGGACGGGGCGTCCTGTTCGGACTCGGCGGCTCCGTCTACGTGAGGGAACCCAGAAGGGGTGTCCGTCGGTGGCGGTGATCTCGACGAGGGAACCACGCCCTGCAACGGTATCCCCGGCATCCTCACCCCGTCAGAACCGGCAGCGCACGCAACCAGCGCGGCACCCGTTTGCTCGGCTCCCGGTCCGTACCATCACTTCGGCACAAAGGAGGGATCGATGGACGCGGTCATCGAGCACGCGTTCGGCGCCTACCTGAAGCGCAAGCGCGCGATGCTGCGCACGGGCGACCTCATCGCCGACTTCGCCGTCGGCTGACATCTCCACATGCGGACCGGTCCGGTGTGCGGGTTTCCGGGACAAACCGGCTGGTCAGGGGGTGTGCCTCGGGTTCACCCATGTCGTAGCGCCCCTCGGCGCCGACGAGGGGGCCGGCCAGGCGAGCCGCACCACACGGGTGCTCGCGGCGAGCGCGCCGCCGCGGTCCGCGTGGCGGCGAACAGTGGTTGCAGACGATCCATGCCAGCGGGCTCCTCGTGTCGTCGTGCCGCCTCAGGAGAACGGCGTCCCGGTCCTTCCGGAAGATGACCGCGTCCGCGAAAGGGTGTTACGGTGGTCGCCGGAAGGAGGTGTGTTGATGACTGTCATGGAGACGCCCACTGTGCGCGGTGCCCGGGTCATCCTCACCTCCCGGGCCGCGTACTGACCTTCGCCTGCCGTCCTCCCTCGTAGGACTGCTCTCGGCACGCCTGTCGCCCGGCGGCCCCACTTCGTATCCGAACGCGCCGTGCCGGCCGACGTCGAAGGCGGCTCTCCCGCGCTGCCGTGAAGCTGCGTGCCCTCGGAACGATCCCCCACTTCAAGGCATGACGGAAAGGAACGGTCATGGACCTTCCCCGTATCTTCACCATCCGTGAAAGCAGCCACCGGATCCACAACCCGCTGACGGCGGACAAACTCGCCGCCTTGGGCGCGTCGCTTCACCTCGCCGCCGGCACACGGGCGCTCGACCTGGCCAGCGGCTCTGGCGAGCTGTTGTGCACCTGGGCGCGTGACCACGGGATCATGGGCACCGGGGTCGACATCAGCACGGTCTTCACCCGGCGGGCCCAGGCCCGCGCCGCCGAACTCAGCGTCGCCGACCGAGTCGAGTTCGTCCACGGTGACGCCGCCGGTCATGTCGCGGACCAGCCGGTCGACCTGGCCGCCTGTGTCGGCGCCACGTGGATCGGCGACGGCGTCGCCGGAACGATTGAGCTGCTCGACCGCAGCCTGAGGCCCGGCGGACTGATGTTGATCGGCCACCCGTTCTGGCGGCGGACCCCTCCGGACGAGGAGACCGCCAAGGCGTGCCACGCCACCTCCATCGCGGAATTCGTGCTCCTCCCTGAACTGATCGAGCAGTTCCAGGAGCTGGGGTACGACGTCGTGGAGATGATGCTGGCCGATCAGGACAGCTGGGATCGCTACGCTGCGGCCCAGTGGCTCAACCTGCGCCGCTGGCTCGACCAGAACCCGGACGACGAACTCGCCCCCGAAGTACGGGAAGAACTCAACACCGAGCCCGTTCAGTACACACGTTATGGGCGTGAATATCTGAGCTGGGGGGTCTTCGCCCTCATGAAGCGGTGACACCCCGTTCCCTGCGGGGCCGGAGGGTTGGCCTCCAGGTCCCCGCAGGGGCCTCCGGCGGCGCACAGCGGAGGAGGGCGGATCGCCAAGGGCTGGGATGGCAGGCGAGGACCCGTCCGGGAAATCCCGTGCGGAACCTCCCGCTGATGAACCCCCGCCTGCAGAGTGATCAGCGAATGTGCTGGGCTGACGTACCGACCGTGCCTCACTCCGGTTCGCCGACGTCGGGGCGGCCGATGGTGGGACAACGGAACCGCCACCTTCACCTGTACCTGGCCTCGGCTACTTCGGGTTGGTGGCGCTCTTCGTGCGTGAGCGGGTGTTCAGTCCCATTCCGGTCGCGTTCGGATTGACGTACGGCGCCGGGGCCGGTTTCGGCTGGAACTCGATCTTCACCTTCTTCTGAACGGACGTGCCGGAGTCGGTCGGCCGAGGCCGTTTGACCGTCGCCTTCTTCTTCGGTGGTGCCTTCAGCTGGGTGCCCGGCGGGACCTTGGCCTGCCAGAGGGTGAGGGGCGGCGCGTCATCGGCCTCGTCGCCGCTTGAGTCGTAGCCGGTCTGATGGTCGCCGCCGCCGGTGGCGCTGGTCGTGATGCCGGTGATGACGGCGTTGCGGCCTTCTGGGGTCTTCACCGCCTCCAGCAGCAGCCGTTCGTCCTTGGACGGGTTGGCCTTCTCGTTGAGGCCGAGGAAGGCCGTCAGGATTTCGGGGTCGGTGAGCGCCTCGCCGGCGGGCCACGCGTAGGTCCTGAAGTGGGTGCCGGACGCGGTCAGCGGGAGGCCGTCGTCGTTCATCGTCTTGAGCATGCGCCAGCAGTGGAAGCAGCACAGTTTGGAGATGCCGATGGCGATCTCGGCCTCTCGGATCCGGCGTTTGATCGCCTCGATCCTGATCTCCCGTTCCGCTTCGGAGAGGCCGCCGTCGGTCTGCACGGCGCGGAGTTCCTCCTTGCGCTGGCGGTAGGCCGCGTCGGCCGCCCGCGTCTCGGCGTGCACCTTCGTCTCGTCCGGCGGCGCGTCGTAGTGGCCGACATGGGCGACGACCTGCATGTTCTTCCAGTCCTGCTGCATCTGCGAGAGGAAGGAGATGGTCTTCCTGAGCCGACGTTCCGCCCTGGCCAGCTGGTCGGGCCTGATGCCGCCCTTGCGGACCTCCAGGCCACCGGCCACCATCTCGTCGTACAGCGCGGAGGTCTCCTGGGCCATCTGGTTGGCGGCGCCTTCTGCGGCGGAGATCAGCCGGAAGAAGTCGGTGTCCATGTCGGCGTCGGGTCTGTTGGCGAACAGGTGCACGTCCTCCAGTTTGGAGACCGCCACGGCGACGCATTCGCGGGTCGTCTTCAGGTTGAACAGGACCCAGGCGAGCCGATCGAGCTGCCGCTGCCGTTTCAGGTCGGCGGGCAGGGCCCGGCGGGCTGCGATCGTGCCGCCGGTGCTTTCGCGCTCGCGTTTGATCAGTACGTCGATCTGGCGCCGGACCGCTTGGACGATCTTGTCGTGGCCGGTGCGGTCGGGTGCGGTGAACTCCGCCGACGGGTCGCCGAAGAGGACACGCCTGCCGAGGGCGCGTTCGAAGCCCTCCATGTCGCCGCCGGTGGCGACGATCATCTCCGTGACGACCTCGTTCGTGGCGGTGTCGTAGGTGCTGTGGTGGTCGACCATGGCGTTGGCCAGAACTTCGTTCCACGACCCGTCTTCGATGCCGAAGATCCGGGCCAGCGCGATCCCGGCGGTGTCCCGGACCGACAGCGGCAGTCCCATGGTCTTGGTGACGATGTCGTCGGCCCAGGAGTCGGCGGTGATGTCCTGGATCTGACTGAGCCAGGCGACCATGCCGTCGACGCTCAGCAGGTCGTTGACGCCGAGTTTCGCCTTGATCCTCTGGGCGAAGGCGTTGTCCTCGGCCATCTCGTTGACCAGGTCGGTGTACTCCCACGCGGCGAGACTGAGCAGCTCGGGGTCGGAAGCGCCGCCGCTGCCGCCGTCGTTGACGTTGTCGTTGTCGGCGGTGGAGATGACGCGCGGCTTCGCCTGCGGCGTGGCGAACCGGGGCTCCTTCGCCTTGCTCGGCGGTAACCCGCCGACGCCCTGCTCCGAATCCCCCTCGGAGTCCAACTGGCCGGACGACCGGTGGTGCTTGGAAGCCGACGTCTTCGTGTTCGTGGACCTGCTTTTCTCCTTGGTCCGCTTCTTCTTCTTGAACGCCATCGCCGGCTCCCGTGGTCTCGCACTGAACCCGTGCACACGGTAACCGGCCGACTCCGGCAATGAAAGACCGCTGATTCTGGATGATCGCACCGAAGGCGATGCGTCCGCCGGAGTCGCCCGTCTCGTTCTGGCCGGCATTTCGCCCGAGGAGTACGCCGTGTTCACACGGGCCTATAGGAACGAGGTCACGGCCTGGGATGTCTTCAAGGTACTGCGGGACAGATCGACGTCGACCCCGACTCTGCCTCCACGCTCGACGCCTACCCCCATGCGCCGGCCTGGCGGCGCAAATGCGCCGATGCCCTGGCTACCTTGGCTGCCTACGCTCGGACCAAATGGCGCATCCTGGCCGAGGGACAGCAGCCCGGACCTAACCTGTCGGAATAGGTGCCTCCAGAGATCGCTTCCCGCGTGGGAGGTGATCGTTTCCCAGAACCGTCGGGTGGCCTTACACGTCAGGCATTCAGCGATCTTCGGACGGCGGCGTCCACCGACTCGTGGATCTCCTGCTCGATGAAAGACGTCGGGCAGGGTCAGCCGCTCCAGGACCATGGCTGATCGCTGGGACGGGGTGCATCTAGGTACACCCCAGGCTGGGGTTCAGCGCCATTACCCCCTCGTACCGCCGTCCCTAGGTTCGTGACGTGACATTGATGCGTACTCTCAGCTCAGCCGTTTTCAGCTTGGCAATAGTCATCGCAGGGGCCGCGCCGGCGGATGCGGCCTCGCAGGATGTCGTACGGACCGATACGGGTCAGGTGCGAGGCGAGGTCGCCCGGGACCACCGGATCTTCCAGGGCATCCCCTACGCCGCTTCTCCCGTCGGCGACCTGCGCTGGCAGTCGCCCCATCCGGTGACCGCCTGGCGTGGTGTCCGCGCCGCGACACGCCCCGGCGACAGGTGTGCCCAGTCCACGGATCTGTGGGGGTTGCCGGCCGGCGACAGCGAGGACTGCCTCTACCTCAACGTGACCGCCCCGCGCTCGGCCACTCCGCGCCGCCCTAGGCCCGTCATGGTCTGGTTGCACGGCGGCAGCCTGACGAAGGGGGCCGGCAGCGACTACGACGCCACCCGCCTGGCCACGCGCGGCGACGTCGTGGTGGTCACCGTAAACTACCGGCTTGGCGTGTTCGGCTTCTTCGGGCATCCCGGACTGGCGGGCAGCGGGGCCTACGGGCTGGAGGACCAGCAGGCGGCATTGCGCTGGGTCCAGCGCAACATCGCGGCCTTCGGAGGCGACCCACGCAACGTCACGTTGTTCGGGGAGTCCGCCGGAGCGCAGTCGGTGTGCGCCCAGCTGGCATCGCCCACCGCCGCCGGCCTCTTCCACCGGGCGATCACCCAAAGCACGTTCTGCTCCCAGACCGCCTTCACCGGCAGCCGCCTGAGGCCGGTCGTGGACCTCCCGATGTGGGTTCCCAAGGCCGCCCACGAGGCGCACGGAACCACCACCGCCACCGCGCTCGGCTGTACCGATCCGAAGACAGCCGTCACCTGCCTGCGCGGCCAGCCCGTCTCCAAGCTCCTCGCGCAGGAGCCGCTCGCCCTTCCGGGCTACGGCAACGCCGTACTGCCTGCCGATCCCGAGGCTGTCTTCGCGCAGGGCCGCTTCCACCGCGTGCCGATCCTCACCGGCATCACCCGTGACGAGGGGACCCTGTTCACCGCGCTGATCTTCCCCGGTCTCGCCGAGCAGGAATACCAGAAGGGCCTGCGGGACATCTTCGGTGACAACGCCGCGGCGATCGCGGCGAAATACCCGTCCCGTGGACGGCCGACGCAAGCCGTAGCGGCGATCATGAGCGATCTCGACTGGGCGTGGGCCGGTCGTGCCAGTGACCGAATGCTCAGTGAGCACACCCCGGTCTACTCCTACGGGTTCGCCGACCGTACCGCCCCGCCGATCTTCCCCCTTCCCGGTGGCGTGGAGCCGCTCGCCTCGCACGGATCGGAGCTGTCGTTCCTGTTCCCCGGCACCCCGCTCACCCGCGAGCAGCGGAAACTCGGCGACATGATGATCACATACTGGTCGCGCTTCGCGGCGACTGGTGACCCCAACGCGCCTGGCCTGCCGCGCTGGAAGCCCGTGCGCACCGGGCACGTCCATCGCCTGGCCCCGGGACCCGGTGGCGTCGGCGTCTACGATCAGGACGCCCTCCACAAACTGGGTTTCTGGGACCGCCTGGCCGGCCACTGACACCAGCCGCGATCAGCGAGGCCGAAGCGGGCACAGCGCGTAGCGGGACGGTAGTCACACCTCCCCGGGCATCTGGCCGAGGCCGACGTCACCCGTGAGAGAAGCCCGCCCGGCATCTCTTTCATCGCGCCCAGGGCGGCGGACGCTCTGTTGTCGTGGCCACTAGCCTGCACCCGGGGACGTCGGCGAGGAGGCCGTCCCGGCGTGGGCAGGGTTTCACGGCTCCGGGCGGGTGAGGTCGAGCCGGGCCAGCCGGTCGGGGTCGGACAGGATGTCGATCGCGGCGATCTTGCCGTCGGAGATGGTGAAGCTCATGACGGAGATGAGCCGGTCATCGATGGTGTTGACCAGGCCGGCGAGGCCGTTGATGATCGCCGGGTGAGGGGTGGCGCTGGTGGCCATGCGCTGGAAGGTGGCGAGCTGCCCGGCCACGACCGCGACGCCGCGGATGACCTTCATGCCGCCGGTGAGGATCCCGCCGTCGGCGCGCAGCACCACGTCGGGGTCGAGAATGGACACCAGCGCGTCGAAGTCGCCGCCCCGTGCGGCGGCCAGGAACGCCTTCACCACCCGCCGCTGACTGGCCAGGTCGGTGTCGGGGTTCGGGGTCGCGCCGCGGACTCGCCGGCGCGCCCGGCTGGCGAGCTTCTTGGCCGCCACGGGAGTGCGGTCCACGATGAGCGCGATCTGCTCGAACGGCAGACCGAACATGTCATGGAGCACGAACGCCAGCCGTTCGGCCGGGGTCAGCGACTCCAGCACGACCAGCAGCGCCAGGCCCACCGAGTCGGCCAGCAGCACTTCCTGCTCCGGGCCGGCGGCATCCGGAAGGCTGACCACCGGATCGGGCAGGCGGTCCTCCAGCGACTCCTCGCGCCGGGACTTACGGGCACGCAGCATGTCGAGGCACACCCGGCCCACCACAGTGGTCAGCCAGCCACCGAGGTTGTCGATATCACCCGAGTCCGAACGCGCCAGCCGCAGCCACGCCTCCTGGACCGCGTCCTCGGCCTCGCTCAGCGAGCCGAGCATGCGGTAGGCGACCGCCTTCAGATGGGGCCGGTGCCCCTGGAACTGGTCTGCCAGAAAGTCATGGGGCGTCACGGTCGTCTTCCTCTCATCTCAGCCACGTCGGAGCGCTGACGCATCAAAGCAGTCAAAGGTGACCGCGAACGCATCCGGTCACCTTTCCTCCGGACCATCCGTCACGCCGGCGACCAACACTTACTCACGAAGGGTTGCCGACGATGAGCAGGATGAATGTCCACGGAACGGTGGCGGACGGCTTCGAGCAGGTGCGCGAGGCGTTCGCCGCGGTGGTGGCCGAGCAGGACGGCCAGGTGGGCGCGCAGCTGACCGCCTACGCGCACGGTCGGCGGGTGGCCGACCTGTGGGCGGGTCCGGAGGTGAGCGGTGACACGCTGACCGGGGTCTACTCCTCCACCAAGGGCGCCGCGACGCTGGTGGCGGCGCTACTGGTCCAGGAAGGCGTCCTCGACCTGGACGAGCCGGTGGCCCAGCACTGGCCGGAGTTCGGCGCCGCCGGCAAGGGCGGGATCACGCTGCGGGATGTGCTGACTCACCGTTCCGGCGTCATCGGCGTCGACGGCGGGCTGTCGGCGGCCGAGCTGGCCGACGACGCGGTGATCGCGCGCCGCCTGGCCGGGCGGCGGCCGTACTGGAAGCCCGGCTCCGCCTACGGCTACGGCGGATTCGTTTCGTTCGCCATGGTGAACGAGGTGATCCGGCGGGTGACCGGGAAGTCGCTCCAGCAGGTCTACGACGAGCGCATCCGGGTGCCGTACGGGCTCGACCTCTACCTGGGGTTGCCCGAGTCCGAGGAGGAGCGGTTCCGGCCGGTCCAGTGGTGGACGGCCACGCCGGAGCAGGAGGCCGCGTTCTGGTCTAACGTGCCTGGTCCGCACAGCATCCTCGGCATCGGCTACGGGCTCAACAGGACCCCGCCGCTGGACCAGGTGGCTTTTGCCAACACCCGCATCGTCCGCGCGAACGGTCCGGCGTCGGCTGGCGGGGTGGGCAGCGCGCGCGGTCTGGCCGGCCTGTACGCGGCGGCCGTCTGGGGCATCGACGGACGCCCTCCGCTGCTCAAGCAGGACACCGTCGGGGAGTTCTCCATGCTGCATTCCACCGGCGGCGATCTGGTCCGTGGCGAGCAGGGCAACTACGCGGTCGGGTTCCAGGCCAAGGGCTTGCAATATGCGTTCCTCAGCGCGAACGCGTTCGGCCACGACGGCTCGGCCGGTTCTGAGTCCTTCGCCGACCCGGTCAGCGGCGTCGCCTTCGGCTACACACGGCGTCGTTTCGGCTTCGGCTGGTCCTACCCCGAGCACGACCGGCTCGCCACCGCCGTCCACCGCGCCGCCACCGCCTCCTGAGGAGGCCACATGCCCTCGCACTCCGAAACCCGTAACACCAGCTTCGCCCTGCTGGTGATCGCGGCCGCGCAGTTGCTGATGGTGATGGACGGCACCATCGTGACGGTGGGCCTGCCCGTCATCGGAACCGGGCTCGGCGTAGCTGAGGCCGACTTGGACTGGGTGCTCACCTCCTACGCCCTGGTCTTCGGCGGCCTGCTGCTGGCCGGTGGCCGCGCCGGCGACATGTTCGGCCGCCGCAGGATGTTCCGCGCGGGGCTGGTCGTCTTCCTGGCCGCCTGCCTGCTGGGCGGCCTGGCCGGCAACGGGAGCATGCTGATCGCCGCCCGGGCCCTGCAGGGCGTCGGTGCCGCGATCGTCGCCCCGGCCGCGCTGTCCCTGCTGGCCGACACCTTTCCCGCCGGGCCCAAGCGCAACAAGGCGCTCGGCGTGTACGGCGCCATGGGCGGCCTCGGTTCGGTTGCCGGCCTGCTGCTGGGCGGCGCCCTCACCGAGTACGTGGGCTGGCGATGGATCATGTTCGTCAACATCCCCATCGCGCTGCTGGTCCTGGCCGGGACATTCGCTCTGGTGCCCGGCACCCGCGAGCGCGGCGGCCTCGACCTGCCCGGCGCGGTCACGGTGACGCTCGCCCTCGGTGCGCTGGTGTACGCGATCAACCGGGCCGGCTCGCATGGTGTCGGCGACGGGCTCACCGTGACCTCCGGAGCGGTTGCCGTGGCGCTGCTCGTGGCGTTCGCGTTCATCCAGCGCGGCGCGCGCAGCGCGATGCTGCCATCAGGCGTGCTGACCGACCGCGGCAGGCTCGGTGCGAATCTGGTCATGCTGCTCATGGGCGCCGGGCAGTTGGCCACCTTCTACTTCCTCACCCTGTACATGCAGACGATCAAGCAGTACTCGCCCATGATCACTGGCCTGGCCTATCTGCCGTTCGCCATCGGCATCGGCATCGGCTCCGGTGTCATCGGCCCCAGACTGCAGGCCCGCACCTCCACGCGGATCGTCCTGGCGACCGGGATGGCGGTGGCCGCCGCGGCGATGGGCTGGTTCAGCCTGCTGACCCCGGACCAGAATCCCCTGCTTGTGCTGCTGCCCGCCCAGCTCGCCGGCGGCATCGGCCTGGGCATCGGCTTCGTCGCGGCCACCATCGGCGGCGTACAGGGCGTCGCCTCGCGCGACTCCGGCATCGCTTCCGGCTTGGTCAACACCAGCCAGCAGATCGGCGGCGCCCTCGGTCTGGCCGTCCTGGCCGGCATCGCCGTCACCGCCACCACGAGCCAACCGGCAGGCACTCCCCTGCACCACGCGCTCACCAGCGGCTACACCACCGGCATGCTCGGCGCGGGCGGCTTCTACCTGGCCGCGATCCTTACCGCCGTCCTCCTCCTGCGCCCCCAGCCCGCGAGCCGGGACGCCGAGCCCACGCCGGAAACCCTCGGCAGCACACCCGGATGAAATTGACCGCCTCACAGGTCACCTTCGCCCCATGCGATCCGTCATAGCAGTGATCCAACATTCGAGAGGAAATCCCCACCATGACCACCACCCAGTCACGCCTGCCCAACCCCGCCGTGCTGGTCCCCGAGCTCAAGGACATCGGCGGCGCCCTGTACAAGGCGACCGGGAACGGCGCTATCCCGCAGACCACCATCAGCCTGGTCCAGCTGCGCGTCGGCCAGATCGCCGGCAGCACGTACCTGACCGTTCTGCACACCGGCAACCTGCGCAAGGCCGGCGTCACCGAGGAGAGCATCACCGCGGTGGCCTCCTGGCGGGACGCGCCCTTCTTCACCGACGCCGAACGGGTCGCGCTGGAACTGGTCGAATCCGTGCTCACCCCGAACCCGTCCGGCGAGCGCGTCCCCGACGAGCTCTACGCCCGGGCGTCCGAGCAGTACGACGACAAGGCGCTCGCCACCCTCATCATGGCCATCGGCCAGGTCTGCTTCTTCCTCCCCCTCGCCCTCATCGGCAAGCCGCTGCCGGGTGTGTCGCCGGCGGAGCAGTGGAGGCCGTAACGCTCCAAAATGCCCAGGGCGAGGACGCGGCAACCCGTACCTCGCCCTGTCCGGGGCCAGATCAGGGCTGGGCCCACGCTCGTCCGGCACACCGACATCCCGAGGAGAAACGAGTTATGCACGCGCGGATGGCCAATCCTGCCTACCTGGTGCCGCACGCGAGCCCGGCAAGGTGATCACCGTGTTCGGCGCGGCCTCCGCGATCCCCGGCGGCGTCGCGGGGGTGGCCGCCGGCACCGGTGACCTCAACCTGTCCAACAGCGGCGACCAGGTGATCCTTCGCGAAATCGTCCGGAACGACGGTCCAGTCGATGACCTACACGTCGAGCCGGGCGAACTCCGACGGCGTGTCGAGGTCGGGCACGTCGACGGCGAGGACGCCTCAACCGGGAGCGATCCGGCTCAGGTCCTCCCAGGCCCGATAGAGATCCACCTGGGCCTTGTTCATGTCGAGGACGTGGTCGAAGGACTGGCCGCCGACGATCAGCCGCCGGGGCGGGTCGGGCAGCGCGGCCAGCTTCAGGATGACCGGGGCGGCGGTCTCGGGCTCGGGGCCGACGGCGTCGCCCCACATCGCCTCCATCTCGGCGCGCAGCGGCCCGTAGAGTGGCAGGGGTTCAGTGGCCGTGGTGCCGGTGGTGAACAGGCCGGTGTTGTAGCCGCCCATCTGGACGATGGTGACCTTGATCCCGAGCCCCTCGACCTCCATGGCCAGGGCCTCGCTGAGCGAGTCGAGCGCGGCCTTGCCCGCGCCGTAGAAGCCGACGGTCGCCATCCCGCCGCCGCTGCCCATAGAGGTGACCTGAAGCAGCCGCCCTCCTCCCCGGGCGCGCAGATGCGGGAGGACCGCCTGGGCCACCCACACCGCGCCGAAGAAGTTCACGTCGAGATGGGCCCGGATCTGTTCCTCCGTGGCCTCCTCCACCATGCCGTAGAGCAGCGTGCCGGCGTTGTTGACGACGACGTCGAGCCCGCCGAACACGGCCGCTGCGCGTTCCACCCCCTCGAACACGCCTTTACGGTCGGTGACGTCGAGCGCCATTGGGACGAGGCGGCCGTCGTGCTTCTCGGCCAGGTCCTTCAGGGGTTCGACGTCGCGGGCGATGGCGACCACGCGATCGCCCTCGGCCAGGGCGGCCTCGGCGAAAGCCCTGCCCAGGCCGCGGGACGCGCCGGTGATGAGCCACGCTCGTGCGTTCGTCACAGGTTCTCACTTTCAGTAAATGAAACGGATCGTCTCGGTTCGATAGAAGATAGGACATCTCCGCCCGACTCGCAATACGGATCGTCTCGTTTAGTCGAGCCGGTAGGGTGGCCCGCATGTCGAACGAGAAGGGGCCGGACCACTCCCGGCGCAAGGAACGGTCCCGGCAGGCGATCTTCGCGGCCACCCGCGCCCTGGTCGTCGAGGAGGCGTACGAGAAGGTGACCGTCGAGGCCATCGCCGCCCGAGCGGGCGTGGGCAAGCAGACGATCTACCGGCGCTGGCCGTCGAAGAGCGCGGTCGTCTTCGCCGCCCTACTGGCGCTGAGCGAGGACGCCGACGGCCAGTCGGTCGCCCTGCCGGACACGGGAGACCTCGAAGCGGACCTCAAGCTCGTCATGCGCGCCACGGCGGAGGAGTTCGCCGATCCGTCCTTCGACCGGCTGATCCGCGCCCTCAACACCGAGATCGCCAACGACGCCGCACTGGCGGCGGAATACCGCGAGAAACTGGCCCGCCCGCTGGAGGAGGCGAAGAAGGCCCGCCTGCGCGGCGCCCAGGAGGCGGGCCAGCTCGCCGCCGACGCCGACCTCGACCTGGTCCTCGACGTGCTCTACGCCCCGCTGTTCCAGCGCTGGCTCCACCGCAGCGGCCCCCTGACCGCCGCGTATGCGGATTCACTCGTGGACGCGACTCTCAGGGCCTTCCGTCCCTGAATCCACGACCAGGGAGCTCGGACTCGATCGGCAACCTCACCACCCTCACCACGCTGACCCTGTCCGGCAATCCGTTGGTGAGCCCGCCCGCAGAAGTGGTGGCGGCGGGGACTGTGGCGGCGCTGGGCTTCCTGTGGGCGTTGCGGCGCGGGGGTGTGGAGCGGCAGCGGTCGTCGAAGATGCTGGTCGTGGGCGAGGCCGCGGTGGGGAAGACGTCGGTGGCCAAGGCGTTGTGCCGGCTGCCCTACCATCGCGACGAGCCGCAGACCCACGGGGTCCACCTGGACCTGCTGGAGCTCGCCCACCCCGAGGATGCCGAGGCCACCATGCGGTTGAACGTGTGGGACTTCGGCGGGTAGCTGGAATACCGTGAAGTCGGGCTGGCCCGCCGCTACCCGCGCATCGCCGCCTTCGCCCGGGTGCGGAACCTGATCACCGAGCAGGCCACCGGGTTGCCGTTGATGGGCCAGCGCTGGCCGGGCACCACCAGGCCGACCGGTTGATGGCCGGCAGCGGCCTGACCGAGGAGGACGAGCGGGCGCTGCTTCGGGCGAGCCCGGCGTCGAACTGCCGGCCCTTGAGCACGCCCAGGCCGACATCCTCCGAACCACGGCCATCGACGAGAGTGCCCCGAGATGAGCACCGACAATCCTGGGCCCGGCGACGACGCGGGGTCAGCCGAGTTCCGCGGGTAGGTCACGCGAGTTGACCTTCGCGACGATCAGAGCGGGCGCGTTGGACGCCTTCGCCGTGGCGAGCGCCTGGTCGAGGGCCGCCGCAGTGGTGACGGACTGGGCGGACTGCACGCCGAGCCCGTTGGCGAACTTGACGAAGTCCCAGCGGTTGAGGACGACGTACGGCTTCGGCTGGGTGGCGGGATCGCTGAAGTAGTCGGCGTCGAGCAGGAACTGCTCGAAGGCGTAGATGCCGTTGTCGATCACGACCACGACCGGGTTGCGTGCGTAGCGGACCATGGTGGACAGCGCTTGGGCGGTCATGTGGAAGCCACCGTCGCCGCAGATGACCAGCGGGCGGCGGGTCGAGCCGAACGACGCCCCGACCGCCGCGGCCACCGAGTGTCCGATCGAGGCCCACACGGCCCCGCACAGGAAGCCGTCGCGGCCCTTGATCGGCAGGTTGGCGGCTGAATGGATGCCGAGGAAGGTGTCGGGAATCACCAGCCAGGACGGGTCCAGCGCGGCGCCGATGCGCTCGAACACCTGGCGATAGGTCAGCGGGCCCACGGCTGTGGGCGTGACCGGGTCGACGGCGGCCGGTACCGGTCGCGGCGCCGCCTTCGCGGCCTCGGTGACGAGTGCGGTGACCAGGGTGTCGAGCTGCGCGCTCTGCTTGGCGGCATTCTTGATCTTCACCTTGCCGTCGTAGGCGGTGATGATGCGGTTCGTGCCGGTGCGGATGAGCGTGGCGTAGCTGCTCGGGAACACGCAGCCGAGCATCACGAGCAGGTCGGCCTGCGCGATGGCGTTCACGGCGGGCAGCGAGTGCGGCGGGGCGTAGACGCCGACCCAGCCGTCGCCCTGCTCGGGCAACACTCCCTTGGCCGGCAACTGGACCGACCAGCGCACACCGAGCCTGGCGATCAGGTCGGCGACCTTGTCGGCGAGCCCGTGGCGCTGGATCTCGATGCCGACCAGGACCAGCGGCGACGTCGCGGCGCGCACCAGGCCGACGATCGTGCCGGCGAGTTGCTCCTCGCTGCCCACCGGCGGCTCGGTGACCGGCAGGGACCCGGAAGGGGCCGGGCAGGGCGCCGTCCAGATGTCCCTGTTGATCTCGATGTAGACCGGCCGCTTGCGCTGGACGGCGGTGGCGATCGCGGCGTCGACCACGCCCGGCACCGCGGCGGCCGTTCCGGCGCGCGTCGCGCTCGCGGTGACCAGCCTGTACGTGCTCAGGTCGTGGTCGGGCTGCCCGGTCGAGTGCGAGAACAGGACGTCGAAGTCCCTGAGGTTGGCGAGGTTGGCCGCGTTGGGGCCGCCGTTGACGATGACGACCGGGCTGCGCTCGACGAAGGCGCCGGCGATGGCGTTGACCATGCTGAGCGTGCCCGCGCCGTTGGCGACCGCGACCACGCCGAGACCCTTGGTCCGGGCGTAGCCGTCAGCCGCGTAGCCGGCCTCGAGGTCGCTCGCGGTGACGATCGGCTTGACGCCGTTTCGGCCGGCCGCGTCGAACAGCC
This sequence comes from Herbidospora galbida, assembly GCF_005233835.1. Taxonomy (GTDB): domain Bacteria; phylum Actinomycetota; class Actinomycetes; order Streptosporangiales; family Streptosporangiaceae; genus Herbidospora; species Herbidospora galbida. Next base: position 188,359 of record NZ_SZQA01000001.1, read on the forward strand.
CCGCGCAGTAGGCGGCGGGCACGCCGAACAGCGTGTCGACGCGCTGCTGGGTCAGCCTCTTGAGCACGTAGTCGGCGACGGTGAAGGCCACGATGACGCTCCAGTGCAGGCCCGCCGCGGCGGGGATCGGTCAGTCGGAGACAGAGAGCCTGGGGTCGACCAGCCGCCTGTTGCGAGGGTCATCGATGTGGTTCATGGGCATCGGCACGGGCGCCGCCTGACCGAACGCGGCGGCGATGACGTTCACCAGCTTCTTGCATTCGGCCGGGTTGAGGTCCTCGTCCTCCTTGTCCCAGTCGGTAGTGCCGCCGATGACGACGTGGTCGGAGCGCGGGAACATGTAGCCGTTGCGGCTGTAGAGGTATTGCAGGTTCGGCTGCGCCGGCAACATCGCGAGGTAGCCTCTGACCCCGACCAGCTTCGTGTCGTTCCACAGCTTCTTCGCGCCCATCCCGGTGCAGTTGACGATGATCTTTTGTGGCACCGTCGCGAAGATGTCGGCCTTGGTGGCGAAACGCTTGTCCACGAAGGTGACGCCGCGCGCCTTCAGGTCGCACTCCAGCCGCGGGAGAAAGATGGGCGGCTCGATCAGCAGCGTCTGATACAGGAATCCCGGCTGGGTGTGGTTCTGGAACGGCAGGCGGTCCAGTCGCTGGCGGGCCGGCATCAGGCAGGGCAGAAGGTTCAGCACCATGTCCAGACCGTCGGCCGGCTTGAGGCAGTAGTTGGGCCGCTCGGAGACACCGAAACCCTTGCCGATGCTGTCCTTGAAGGTCGTGTACGACGTCTTGATGATCGCCTTCAGGTCCTGCTCATTCATGGCGGTCTCGACGACGGACACGGCCCACTGGCCGCCGGCCTTGAACGACGTGGTGTCCACCGGCTTGCGATCCGCGAAGATCTTGACCTTGAGCCCCAGGTCGAGCAGCATCGTGGCGGCGGTCAGGCCCATGACACCGGCGCCGAGCACCGCGACCTCCGTCTGGGGCGAGACGGCAAGGAACTGGCTGACCATGTCCTTCACCTTGGCCGCACAGCCCCAGCTCAACGAGATGCCGGCGCCACCGTGGCCGTAGTTGTGCACGATGAACCGGCCGGACACCCGCTCGGAGTTCAGCCGGAAGGTTCCCTCGCGATAAGGCCGCACCCCGGTGACGCACGCCCCGGGCACGTTCGGATCGAAGGCGAAGTCGGGTGTCGGCAGATTGGTGAGCTCCCGCAGGTGCATCGGGCCAGCCCCCTGACTGATCGTGTCCACTTACGATTGGGGGCCGTCGGCACTCGTACCCGGCGTCGGCGACACCAGCCCCCGCCGCAACCAAGGCTTGACTCGGCGCAGGGCAGTTGTTTCTGCGGTTGCGCGAGGGCGGCGCATCGCGGGGACACGGTGACCGCCACTGCGACACATGGGCCCAGCACTTGAGGAAGTGCAGGCACCGCCGCTCGCACTGCTCCGACCAGTTCCGCGACGACGGTGGCAACGTACGTGCATAACGCCACGGCCCCGACCGGGATCGACGAACGCGACATCCGCCGGAGTCAGGGTGAAGAACCTCGCCAGCTCGTCCCTGTCAATCTCCGGGCACCTCGCCTTCACATTCACAGGAAGACGAACGCCCAGAACGATAGGTTTTCAGAATCCCTGAAGTCTCATCCATTCCTGAACAAGCCGGAGCGCCAGTGTATAAGTCCAGTTCCTGGGGTTAGATCGGCCGAAGAGGCTCCGAGGAACTCAGGGATATCTGGCGGCCCGTAGGGATCAGTCCAAGCACCGGCAGAAGCCGGTCGCGGAGCCCGACCGTGGTGTCCAGATCATGTTCCCGCTCGCGGGAACCGTGCCGCGTCCGACGACCGGATGCTGGTTACGTTCGCCGGGAACGTCCGGTTCTGGTGCCTGCTGCACGAAGTCGAGTTCCCGCTGAGCGAAAGCCGGTACCTCCAGACGGAGTGGGCGCAGAACACCGTCCTGTTCGCGTGGATGCCGGCGCGGTCGCGCGGCCACCGTCGGAGGCGAGCAGCCGTTCTCCACGTCGGTCTCCTCCGACCAGCTCACCGAGGTCCCGGCGCCGCCGGGTCCGGGCCCACCCTGCAGGCGCCGGCCTCCAGCAGGAGCGGGCGCTGCAACGCCTCCGGCGTGGCCCCGGGGTCATACGAGCCAGCCCACCCGGGTGATCCAGGCGCCTCCCACCGGTGGACCATCGTCGACCGTGGGCCACATCTTTGTGATCTTTTAGGGGCATTCGCGGGCCGTTAGCGTGGGGCAGGCCGCGCGAAGGGAGCAGCGAATGTCCGGCAATCTCAGTCTCGGTTCCGAGGCGATGAACGCATACTCCAGCATGGTGGAGTATCGCGAGGCCGATTATGTGATCTTCAAGGCCGAGGGATCGGCGATCGTCCCGGAGAACTATGTGCCCGTTTCCGATTCCGGTGAATACGATCCCGACGACCAGCCCGATCCCGATCGGTCGCCGTTCGACGAATTCCTGGCCGCACTGCCCGCCGACGAATGCCGATGGGGAATCTGCCTCGCGGACCTCGGCTCCTACGGCAGCCTCTGCAGCGACGACCCTGTTTTATATACGTGGCTGCCCGCCGCCGCCCCCGCGTCCCAGAAAGCGCTCTACGAACAGAACACGGCGGTTCTCGCGCGGGCATTCGACCTGGTGCAGATATCGCACTCGGCCGCCGACCACGCCGGCCTTTCCCACGGGGCGGTGCTGGATCGGCTGGCGGTCTCCGGTCCTCCGCGCGCGTTGCACTTTCCCGATGGGGACATCTCGTTCGGGAGGTTCGCCCCGAAGGCGGAGGAGATTGTCATGGACATCCGGCGGGACTCCGAAGCGGAGGTGATGACATTCGGGCACGCCATCTTCAAGATGAACCGGTTCTTCCTGCTGGACGTGGCGCAGACCGGCGACCCCGGCGCGCCGCACGAGGAGTTCCTCGCGGGCCTGCCCGCCGACGACTGCCGCTGGGGCGTCTACACCCTGGACATCAGCGACCTGACCGACACCCGCTCCACGTTCACCTTCTTCTTCACGTGGATTCCCCAGGACGCTCCGGAAAAGACCCGGCGCCTCTATGAAAGCGGCAGCGACGGAACCGCGATGGGCGCCTTCGAAGCCGCCGAATTCTCCCCGACGGGGAGGTTGGCCGGCAAATTCGATCAGGCCATCGACTATTTCCTGAGCACGGTCTCCGACCATTCCGCGGTCTCCCGTGAGAACTTTCACGAAAAGGCCCGCCGCATCTTCAAGCCGACCGAAGGGGAGAAGATGGAGGACTACTGGGCGGAGAAGAAGTTCAGGGACGAGGCCAGGGCCGCGGAGCAGGAGGCCCACATCATCGAGGGCGAGGCGGAGGAAGGCGGCCTGTACCGCTGAGGGCGCCCGACCCTCAAATCCTCAAAGGGCGGCTAAAAGCTCCCTTCCCGTTACGGCTCCGCCGGGCCGGCCCCGACCACCGCGCCCGGCCCAGGCTCGTATCCGGCGCTCACCACCCGCTCCCGGCCGCCCACTGTCACGGCCAGGTGAGACCATTGACCGGGCAACTCGTCGTTGACGCCAGCTCCGGACAGTCGCCGCGGCAGCTGATGCGGGAGGAGCGGTCGTGTGGTCATCCCCACATATTAGTTGCTTCACGAAGGAAGTAATGTACTTTTTTGACGAAGCAACTATTGCTCGGGGAGACTCCGATGGGATCACTGGACGGGAAGATCGTGATCGTCGGGCCCAGCCGCCGATGCCACGGCCCGCCCGTCCCGGTGCCCAGGCCGAACTCCAGCAGCCCGGCCGCGAACTGCTCGACACCCTGATCGGAAACACCCGATGAGCTCTCCGCACCGCCCGCTCAGCGCGTTCATCCCCTACACCTCCGCCAAATTCGCCGCACGATGGCGGACGAGCCGTGCCGCAAACCGCGGACGGCGCCCGCCCGCTGGCCGCCGGCTTGTTGACGGGCGGCCACTACGTTGTCACGCACGATCTTCGTCGTTGGGTGATCGGTTCCTAGGATGCGTTCACAGTCGGCCAGGGTCTGCTCATACAAGGGGACGGCCCGGCCCAGATCACCGGCCTCCCGGTAGGCGTAGGCGAGGTTGTTGCGGAATTGCAGGGCGTCGGGGTGGTCACCGCCCAGCACCCGCACGATCAGGGTGTGGGGCCTGGCCATGCCGTCCGATCCATATGCCACGATCTGCGCACTGCCCGGGCGGGCATTCACCGTCGAAGAATGGGCGCAGTACCTACCGGGCCAGGATCCACAGGACACCTGTCCCCGACCGGCTGGGTCAGTGTCCGGGGCCGCCGGGCAGATGTAGCGGCTCGATACCGGCACGGGTCACATCTCCAGTACGAGTTGGTCGTCGGCGTCCACGCGGACCGGGTAGACCGTGAGCGGCGGCTGCCCGGTGGTGGAGCACCCGGTGCTGAGGTCGAAGGTGTGCTGGTGCAGCGGGCAGACGACGAGCCGCCGGTCGACCAGCCCGTCGGCGAGCGGGCCGCCGGCGTGCGGGCACACGGCGGACACCGCGCGGACACCGCCGCCGCGGAGCCGGAAGACGGCGATCATGAGGTCCCCCACGGCGTACGCCCGGCCCTCGCCGACCGGGATGTCGTCCAGCGGCCCGAGCCGGTGCCCGGTCGTCATGCCGGCCATCACGCCTCCCATTCCGGCGAGCCGGCCGTCGGCACCACCGGCCCCGGAGTGCCGGCCGGTACGGACTCCCGCACCGGCACCCTCGGCTGTTCGATCAGCGGCAGCGATGGGCGGAACTGTCCGGGTGTGACCGGCGCGGCCCGTTCCCGCCACGGATCCCGGTACGCCGCCACCGCCCTCGCCATCGCGGCGTCCAGGTCGGCGGCGATGCCGTCGGAGTCGTCCACGACGATCCGGCGGAGTCGCTCGATGCCGACCCTCGGGACGAACGCGTACGTGCGTTCGAGCCAGTTGGCGTTCTCCCGGTAGTACTGGAGGAACCGCCCGGTCAGCGTGATCACCTCGTCGGCGGAGCCGACGGTGGCCAGCAGGTCGCCCTTGCGCACGTGGGCCCCGGCCGCGCCGCCGACGTAGATCTCCCACTTGCCGCCGTCGATGGCCACCACACCCAGGTCCTTGACGTACGCCTCGGCGCAGTTGCGCGGACAGCCGGTGACGGCCAGCTTCATCTTGCCCGGCCCCTCGACGCCCTGGTAGCGCTCCTCGATGGCGATGCCCAGCGCGGTTGAGTCCCCCACCCCGAAGCGGCAGAATTCCGAGCCCACGCAGGTCTTCACCGTGCGGAAGCTCTTGCCGTACGCGTACCCGGACGGCATGTCCAGGTCGGCCCAGATCTCCGGCAGTTTCTCCTTCGGGACGCCGAGCAGGTCGATGCGCTGGCCACCGGTCAGCTTCACCATCGGCACGCCGTACTTGTCGGCGACGTCGGCGATCCTGCGCAGCTGGGCCGGAGTGGTGACACCACCCTTCATCTGCGGCACCACGGAGAACGTCCCGTCGCGCTGGATGTTGGCGTGCACCCGGTCGTTGATGAACCGGGCGTCGCGCTCGTCCACGTACTCGTCGTCCCACATCATCTTGAGCAGCGACGCCAGGCCCATCTTGCTCCTGGCGTCCTCCTCGCCGCCCGGCGCCAGCGTGGCGAAGACCGCCGAGACCGACTTCAGCCCGCGCTCACGGATGACCCTCATCAGTTCCGGCTTGGGCATCGGCACGCCGGGGACGTACCAGGAGGCCGCGGGGTCCTCCTCGATCGCTCCTCCGGCGGCCCACTCGACGATCTGCGCGACCAGGCCCTTGCAGGTGCCGCAGCCCTTGCCGGCCCTGGTCTGGTCCACCACCCCGGTGACCGTCTTGACGCCGTCGGCCACGCAGGCCGTGATCATGCCCTTGGAGACGCCGTTGCAGTTGCAGACCTGGGCGTCGTCGGCCAGCTCGGCGGCGCTTACCTCGGCGGGCGGCGCGCCGAGGTCGAACATCAGCTCCAGCCGTTCCTCCGGCAGCGGCAGCCCGCGGTCGAACGCCTGCATCAGGAACGCGACCTTCCTGACGTCGCCGATCAGGGTGGCGCCGACCAGCCGGCCGTCCCGGATGATGACGCTCTTGTAGACGCCCTTCTTCCGCTCGCTGAAGACCAGCGTCTCGTCGTCCTCCCGCTCCGGCTCCTTCAGGCCCATCGCCGCGACGTCGACACCGGCCACCTTGAGCTTCGTCGCGACCCGCGAGCCGTGATAGGCGGCCTGCGGGTTCCGTCCCGTGATGTGGTCGGCCAGCACTCTGGCCTGGTCCCACAGCGGCGCGACCAGCCCGTACGTCTGGCCGCGGTGCTGCACGCACTCGCCGACGGCGTAGATGTCCGGCTCGTCCAGGCAGCGCATCTGGTCGTCGACGACGACGCCGCGCTCGACCTCCAGCCCGCTGGCCTCCGCGACCTCGACGTTGGCCCGGATGCCGGCGGCGACCACCACCACATCGCACGGGATGTGCCGGCCGTCGGCGAGCTTGATGCCGGTGACCGTGTGCTTGCCGAGGATCTCGGTGGTGCGCGCACCGGTGACCACTTCGATGCCGAGCCGTTCGACGCCGCGCCGCAGGATCTCGCCGGCCTGCGGGTCGAGCTGCGCGTTCATGAGATGCCCGGCGGCGTGCACCAGCGTCACGTGGCTGACGTGGTTCTGCAGGCCGCGCGCGGCCTCCAGGCCGAGCAGGCCGCCGCCGATCACCACGGCGCGTTCGTGCTCGCGGGTGTACCGCATCATGGCGCGGGTGTCGTCGAGCGTGCGGAACGCGAAGACGCCCTGGTGGAAGCCGCGGCCGGGCCGGCTGATCCCGGGGATCGGCGGGACGTGCGCGCGGCTGCCGGTGGCGATGATCAGCTTGTCGTACGGCGTGACGGTGCCGTCGTCGGCGTACACGCGCTTCGCGTACTTGTCGATGCGGGCGATCCGGCGGCCGGAGTGCAGAGTGATGCCGTTGGCCGCGTACCACGCCAGGTCGTTGAGGAAGATCCCGGACTCCTCCTCGACGCCGGCGAGGAGGTTGGACAGCATGATCCGGTTGTAGTTGCCGTACGGTTCGTCGCCGAACATCGTGATGGTGAACTGATCGCCGCCGCCGCGGGCCAGGATCTCCTCGACGGTGCGGGCGCCGGCCATCCCGTTGCCGATGACCACGAGTCGCCGCCTCATCAGACCTCCATCAGGCCCAGATCGGCCACGACCATCCCGGTGACCCCCGGTGGAGCGGAGAGGTAGAGCTCTACGGCCGTGCCGGAATCGAGGTCCTCGACGACGCGCAGCGGGATGTGCACGTCGGACTTCGCGCCGATCGGGAACCAGCGCATCGGCTTGCCGTCGCGCATCAGCACCACACAGATCAGCTCGTCGCTGGAGTTGCCGCCGCGGAAGTAGACCGCCTGGGCGGAGGTCCCGGCCGGTACGACGTAGCTGAGCGCGCCATCGAGCGGCACCGGCTGGTCGAGTCCCTTGCCCTCGAAGGTGAACACGCCTTGCAGGAAGCGGGGTGTGGAGTGCACTTGTCTGGTCCCTTCGTCGATGGAGGCGATCGCGACCGCGCACGCCTTGAACGCGGGCATCTTGGAGTGCGGGTCCAGGGCCGGGTTGGTGAGGAGGTTGGCGCCGACCCAGTGGAAGGGGGCGAAGACGGTGTCCGGCCGGATGCCGGGATCGAGCCTGGCCCGGAACACCGCCCGGCCGCGGCGGCTGCGCAACTCCACCGTGTCGCCGTCCGCGACGCCGTGCCGGCGGGCCAGATCGGGGTGCATCTCGGCGCGTGGTCCCGGCAGGGCGTCGGCCAGGGCGCTCACCCGCCTGGTCTGGTTGCCGCTCTGGTACTGCTGCATGTTGCGGCCGGTGGTCAGCACGTACGGGTAGTCGCGGTCCGGCAGCTCGTCCGGGTCGCGGTGTTCGACGCGGACGAACCGGGCCCGGCCGTCGGGCGTGGGGAAACGGTCGGCGAACAGCCGCGGCGTACCGGGATGGTCGTCGGCCGGGCAGGGCCAGAACACGCCCTGCTCCGCCTCGATCCGCTCGTAGCTGATGCCCGCGTAGTCGGCGATTCCGCCCGCGCTGGCCCGCCGCAGCTCGTCGAAGACGGTGCGCGGATCCGCGCTGAAGTACCGTCCGCGGCCCAGCAGCCCGGCCAGGTCGGTCAGCGTCTCCAGGTCGGTGCGGACCCCGGGCGGCGGCGTCAGGGCCCGCTTGCGGCGCAGCACGCGACCCTCCAGGTTGGTCATCGTGCCCTCCTCCTCGGCCCACTGGGCGGTCGGAAGCACGACGTCGGCCATGGCCGCGGTCTCGGACAGGAAGATGTCCGAGACGACCAGCAGGTCGAGGGCCTTCAGCCGGTCGGCGACCCGGTTGGCGTCCGGCGCCGAGACAACGATGTTGCTGGCCAGCACGAGCAACACCTTGACTCCGCCGTCGGTGCCGAGACGGTCGAGCATCTCGTACGCGGACCTGCCCGGCCGCGGCAGCTCGTCCGGGTCGACGCGCCACACGGCGGCGACGTGCGCCCGCGCGGCCGGATCGTCCAGCCGCCGGTAGCCGGGCAACTGGTCCGCCTTCTGCCCGTGCTCGCGGCCGCCCTGCCCGTTGCCCTGCCCGGTGATCGTCCCGTACCCGGAGTACGGCCTGCCGATCAGGCCGAGGGCCAGGGCCAGATTCAGGTACGCCTGGGCCGTGTCCGTGCCGCTGCTGTGCTGCTCAGCGCCGCGCGCGGTGAGGATCATCGCCGGACCACCGCCGGCCAGCAGCCGGGCCGTCTCGCGCAGGTTCGCCTCAGGCACCCCCGTCATCCGCTCCACCCGGCCCGGCCAATACGGATTGGTCGCCGCGCGGACGGCCTCGAAGCCGGTGGTCCGGTCTCGGATGTAGGCGTCGTCGATCAGGCCCTCGCGGATCGCTATGTGCAGCAGGCCGTTGGCCAGCGCCAGGTCCGTGCCGGGCAGCGGTTGCAGGTGCAGGTACGCGTCGGCCGCGGTGGCTGTCCTGCGCGGGTCCACCACGATGTGCTTGGCGCCGGCGGCCCGCCCCGCGTGCAGGTACTGCATGGACGGCGGCATCGCGTCCGCCGGGTTGGCGCCGACCAGCAGCACGGTCCGGGCCTCGGCGATGTCCGCCACCGGGAACGGCAGCCCCCGGTCCACCCCGAGCGCGCGGTTGGCCGCGGTGGCCGCCGACGACATGCAGAACCGGCCGTTGTAGTCGATCGCCGACGACCGCAGCGCCACCCGGACGAACTTGCCGAGCGTGTACGCCTTCTCGTTGGTCAGCCCGCCTCCGCCGAAGGCGCCGACGCTGTCAGGGCCGTACCGCCGCTGTGTGGCCTCGATCGTGCCGGCGATCAGCGTGAGCGCCTCGTCCCAGCCGGCCTCCCGCAGGGGGCTCGTACGGTCGCCGGGCACCTCGCGGACCAGCGGGGTGACCAGCCGGTCGGGGTGGTGAAGCAGCTCGGCGGCCGTCCAGCCTTTCGCGCACAGCCCGCCCCGGTTGACCGGGAAGTCGGTCGGGCCCAGGCGGACCGACCCGTTCTCCGTGGTCAGCGCGATCCCGCATTGCAGAGCGCAGTAGGGACAGTGCGTCTCGGTGGCCCGCATGTCGCGCATGCTCGCAGCGCGTTGTTACCCGCGGTCTCCTGCGAAATGTCGGCCAGGTTGACAACATTTACGCGGCCGTGCAGGTGAATGTGAGTCGCGGCGTCGCGTCCAGGTCTCGCACCTGCTTGGGCGGCGGCGCCCAGGGTCTGCGACCTGCGCCTGGCCCGGAATACCGGGGTAAGCGAGCTGAAGATTTTCCATAGGCGCATACCGCAGATGACGGCGGTGCTGGACCGCATCCGGGTGCCACGCATGTCCGCAGGCCGGCCCAGGACCCGCCCGGTCAGCGTCGCGGCCGACAAGGCATACAGCTCCCGGGCCAACCGCTCCTATCTGCGCCACCGCAAGATCCGGCACACCATTCCCGAGCCCGCCGACCAGATGGCGCATCGCCGTCGGCGCGGGTCGGCCGGCGGCCGACCGACCGGATTCGATCCCGCCCGCTACGCCCGCCGCAACGTGGTCGAGCGGGCGATCAACAGGCTCAAACAGTTCCGGGCGGTGGTCACCCGCTACGACTGTGCGGATCGAAGTGTGCCGCCTCGGGTGGTGGTCTGACCCGCGTTACGACTGGCCCGCGTGCGTTTGATCTGTCGGCCATCACCCGGGACGCCGCTCGCTGCCGCCGGACCGGGCGGGCGTGTCCCGATAGGGGCCTTGCTGCGAACAAGCGCGCCATCACAGTCCTGACCGCTCACCTCGATCCGTCGGCCAGCCCGCATCCCGGACCACCAGGAGTCAGGCCGCCCATGCTCAGCATCCCCCGCGACAGCGACTTCATCCAAGATCATGACGCCGAGACCGTCGTCCTGGGCGTCGACACCCACAAGGACACCCACGTGGCGGCCGTCGTCAGCACCACCGGCCGTTCACGCGGCAGCCGCAGTTTCCCGGCCACCGCCACCGGCTACCGGGACCTGCTGGACTGGGCCGCCGACTTCGGCACGCTGCGACGCGCCGGAGTGGAGGGCACCAGCTCCTACGGCACCGCCCTGACCAGGCACCTGCACGCCGCCGGTCTTCAGGTGCTGGAGGCCAACCAGCCCGACAAAGCCGAACGCCGACGGCGCGGCAAGACCGACGCGATCGACGCGGAACCGCAGCACGTGCGGTGCTGTCGGGACGAGCCAGTGCCACCGCCAAGACCGGCGACGGTCCCGTGGAAATGATCCGGCTGTTCAAAACAGCCAAGGAATCAGCGATCAAATCCCGCGCCCAGGCCATCTACCAGCTCAAAGCCGTCCTGGTGCGCGCAGATCCCGCCCTGCGCGAACACCTGACGGGCTTCAGCAACCCCAAGCTCATCCGAGCCTGCGCCCAATTCCCGCTCGGTCCCGTCACCACCTCCAAGGCCGCCGCCGCTTACACCCTGCGCTCGCTGGCCCAGCGGATCATCCACCTCACTGTTGAGATCGATGACCTCAACACCCAGATCACCGCGGCGATCAACAGCCATCAGCCACACCTGCGGGCGGCGCTGGGCGTTCCGGTGGGCCTGCCGGCGACGAGGTGGATGGCCGAACTCGGCGCGTTCACCCTTCGGACCGACACCGAGCTGCTGTTGAAGAGCCGCCGGGTCGTACCCGGCCGCCTGGTCGCCGCAGGCTTCGCCTTCGACCACCCCGACTGGGTGGGAGCGGTCGAGGACCTGGTCCGGAGGGCTCGCGGGTGAGTGCCGGGGTTCCCTGCCCCAAGCTTGGTGGTCGCGCTGGACGTGGTCGCGCTGGATGTACATGTCCGCCAAATCGTGGGCGTCGACGATAAGGAACTCCCTCGACGCGCGGCCGGAGTACTTGAGGGGAAGGCGGGCTGCAAACGGCGGCGAACCTGGCCCAACTGGTCGGCGTCATCCCAGGGGTTCCGACGTTGCTGATGCCGTTATGGCTGGGGCGTCGACGAGCTCGACCGGGCGCTCCGCCGGTTCGCGTGCCTACAGGGGGTAAGCGCTGCGTTCACGTGAGACCGATGAACTCGATGCGTCCCAAGAAATAGGCCGCCTTCAACCCCTCAGGTCCGGCCAGTTCGCGGATCTCCTCAGCGGCCTCGGTGTGCCGTGATTCCACGACGTCCGGCACCAGCGGCCCCAGTTCGGGATCGAGGCGCGACGCCTCCACGAACTCGGCGGTCAGCAGCTCCACCACCTCCTCTGTCAGTACCCGCCCTCCGGGCACCGCTTCGGCCTTCTGCAGGTAGGCCGGGTGCGCCAGCCGGTGCAGAAGCTCATGCGTCAGCAACCGGTAGAGGTGCCCAGGCCATGCCTCCTCCGGCCCCCATCCGGTCCCGGGCACGGATGCGGGAACGTATGTCCACGTCCCGGTCGTCACATGGGCCGGAGAGTTGGCCAGCAGTACGCCGAGGGCCGGGTCGTCCCACTGTTCGCCGGGCTCGGCCGGGTAACCGAACTCGTCGCGGAGCAGGGCCAGCCGGTGGGCGGGGGTGTCGTCGCGGGCCCCGGCGTCGGCGATGCTGCGGGCGAAGTCGAATCCGTCGTGCAGCGGGCCGTCGGGGCAGACGGCGGCGTGGAGCGGACCGTCGTCCCGCATCCATCGCTGCAGGGAGGAGGCCACGCCTTCCAGCCAGGTCAGGTCTGTGAGCCGGATGGGAGCCTCCCACCAGGCCGCCCGTTCGGTCAGTGTGCGGGCCAGCGCCACGCGGGTGGGCCGGGGAGGCGCGGTCTGGTGGATACGGGTCAGCCTGGCTGTGGTGGCGTCGTCAGGTGGGGTGAGCGTGGCAGGAAGGGTCGCCTCCAGCATGCCGGACACCGACATGACCTCCCGTTCGAAGTACCGTCCTGCCGTGCCGGGATCGAATCGGCGGCGAGGCGCCCGGTCGACCAGCAGGGCGGCGGCCCGGAAGGTGTCGAACTGCGGCCCGGCCTTCTCGGCGGCCTTGGCGATGAGGTCCATGGCGTGCAAGATCCAGCGGCGTTCGCCCGGGTCGGCCCGGGCGACCTCGCCCCATCGGGACGGGACCGCCAGTTCCCCGCGCCGCAGTCTGCTCTCCAGGTCGAGGAAGGTTTGTTCCTCGTCCTCCGGGCCGGTCGGCGTGCCGCGTTTGGTCTTGCTCAAGGTGGTCTTGCTCAAGCTCATGCCGGCTCCGTTCATTGCAGGCCGATGGCCGGCATCACGCCGAGAAAGTAGGCCGCTTGCACATTGCCCAGGGTGGTGATCTTGGCGAGCATGAACGCGTCCTTACCGGCCTTGCCGTAGCCCGGGGAAAGGAGGCTCGCGGGTGGTTCCGCGAAGGGCCGGTCGCCGAGCACTGCCCGGGCGACCCGGTCGTCGGCCCGGGCGTGGTCGACGAGCAGCTTGAAGTACACCGTCGCGATGAGCTCGGTGACCCCCTCGTCGAGGACCTGCCGGTAGCCGATGGTCTTGGCCGCGTCGTGGAAGTTCTGGTGGGTGAGGAAGTGCATGAATTCGTGGATCAGGGTGTGGACCTGCTCCCAAATGAAATCGACCTTGGATACGCCGATTCTGAAGAACGGCTGGATGCGGGTGACCCGGCCCGGTGAGTGGGAGGCGGTCAGCCGGACCACCTTGATCAGATCGGGGACGAATTCCTGGTCGTCCATCATTTCCAGCAGCAGCTCCTCGCGGAGTTTCGTGTCGGCTTCGCGGTTCGGGTTGTAGTTCGCCGCGACGTAGGGGGCGCCCCACTTCTCGTCCCAGCCGACCAGGTCGCCGCGGTTACGCAACCAGCCGAGCTGGCCGCCGTAACCGGCCACCTTGCTCAGGGTGCTCTCGATCATGTCCCCGTACACGAACCCGGTGTGGTAGCGGCTGTCGGGCGAGGCCAGCGCGAACACGGGGAAGCGATCGCTCATCCAGCCCTGGATGTAGTTGGCCACAGCACGGATGTCCTCCAGCGGCCGGGCGTCGGCCGGTGCCCCCGTGGCGGTCTGCCACTGTGACAGCTCACCCTGCACCACCGCCTTGAGCTGCTTGACCAGCTGCACCTTCAGCACGTCCGGCTTCAGGGGGCCGATCTCCGGCGGCGTGAACTTGCTGCCCTTGGCGGGGCTCCGACCGGGGTTGTAGATGGCGTCGAGCTGCTGGACATGCTCCTCCTGGAGCGTCTTGATCGTGCTGAGCACGTGGGCCTGGAGCCAGCCACTCACCTGGACGACCTGCTGCGGGAAACGTGGGTCGGCGACAGCAACTCGGCAGTCGGCCTTGACGCAGAAGTCGCGCAGGCGGGCTACCGCCGGCCCCACCCCGTGCAGTCGGCGAATCGATTCCCGGTTGCTCGTCAGGAGGCACAGGGCGGACATGAACCAGGCGACGGCTACCGGGTCGCCCCTGAACGCCTGGGCGATGAGAGCCTCCCCCACCCGGACGGCTTTGCCGGACAGCTGTGACAGCTGGGCGTCGATGTACTCCCCCTCGCCGCCCTTCGGCACCCGCATCGCGTCGGTCAGGTCGACCGGCACGGTGAGCGTTCCGATGGTCAGATCGGAACGCTTCCCAGGCCGGGAAGGGAATTCGAGTTCGAGCTCTCGGAGAATGGCGTCGATTGCGTTGACGTCGTGCACCGGGTCCTGCCGGGGGGCCGTCCGGCTCCGCGTGGTGGTGGTCGTCGTCACCTGCTGCTCCGGGCTCGGCGACACGGGGCGGGTGGAGCCGGGAGAGGGACGGCGAGAGGACGGTGAGGAGGAGGACTGTGGTCGCGGCAGTGGCCTCGAATCGTTGTCGTCCTGCTCCAGGTTTTTCTCCGGCTTGGAGCCCTTGAGCTTCCCCGACTTCTTCTTACGGAACATAGATCTCCCGTGTGGGCGAGGGGTTACGTGAGGCCGATGGCCGGCATTGCGCCGAGGAAGTAGGTGGCACAACCATTGCGCGGGGCGGCGGTCGGGGTCGAGGTCGCGGATGAATGACCGCGAACGCGGCCGTCATCCGGGCCAGATGGCGCCCTAGGACGGAAGATCGGCGTCGTCCTGCCTGATGCGTCGCGGCACGGCCAAGGCCTCCCTCTCCACCCCGGAGCCGGTGGAGGCGCCGTAGCGAAGATGCGGGTCCTGCCGGCCGGACTCCGCTCGGTGATAGCTCTCGAGCTGTGCCAGGGTCGCCCGGACTTGATCGGCCTGGGGTAGCCGGGGATCCGCTACGGCACGTGCCCGCCTGGGCGGGGGCGGCTGCGTGGTCTCAGCCATCGGGAAGCCTCCCTGCTGCACAGATGTGGGAGCACGGTAACTCAGCACAGATCACCTGGCCAGCGGCGGCGTTTTACAGTCCGGCCCAAAGACCGGTTCCAAGCAGGCCGGTTGAGCGCGCTGGACCTTCGACCATGCGGGGCCCGCCACCCCGCAGGCGCTCCTCACCTCACGGACAGGAACCGCCCACCCATGGCCATCACCTCACTGGCTCTGATCGCCATCCTGGCGGCACCTACCCGCACTCCCGCGACACTCGCCGCCGCGCCCGCGCCCTGCGCCTGCTCCTGCGCCGCTGACCCGCCCTCCGCTGACCACCGCCGCCCCAGCACTACTCCGGGCGGGGGCACGTGAGGTCGATCGATGCGAATATCGGACAGTTGGCTGGCACCGTGACGTATTCGACTGTGTCGTATTCGTCCGAGGGCGCCTGCCCGCCACCGGCGGCACCGAGCGGACGGTGCGGCTGTGGGATACGAGCGGTATCCAACACAGGGAGATCATCCGGCGTGGGAAGCCGCCGGGAGATGGGCGTCCATGAGGCCATGATGACGGATAGCGTTCCGTAGGTGCGGATCGTCTCATTTCCCGAAAGTTCGGCGCCCCGGGTGTTCCGGGAGCAGGGGGTGGCCCTGCACGCATCCGAGCGGCCCGGCTCCTCCTCCGGTCACGAGCGTGGGCGGTGATCGAGCCGTTGCTGCCCCGTCGTCCACGACGTGTCCGGCACCCGGGACGTAAGCGGCTGGATGACCGGCTGGCCTTGCAGGGCATCCTGTTCGTGCTGCACACCGGGATCGCCTGGGAGCATCTGCCGCAAGAGCTGGGCTTCGGGTCGGGCATGACGTGCTGGCGGCGCCTGGACGAATGGAACACGGCCGGGGTGTGGCAGCGGCTGCACGAGGTCCTGCTCGACCGGCTCCGGGCTGTCGATGCCCTGGACATGTCCCGGGCCGCGGTGGACTCCTCCCAGATCAGAGCGTTAAAAGGGGGCCGCAGACCGGACCGTCCCCGGTCGATCGAGGCCGGGCCGGAAGCAAACACCACCTGATCACCGACGCCACCGGCATCCCGCTGGCGGTGATCCTCACCGGCGCCAACCGCAACGACGTCACCCAGCTTCTGCCATTGCTGCACGCCATCCCCAAGATCCGCGGCAAGCGCGGCCGGCCCCGGCAGCGACCCGACGCCGTCCTGGCCGACCGCGGCTATGACCACGACAAGTACCGCCGCCTGGTCCGCGCCCTGCCAGATCCGCCCGCTCATCGCCCGCCGCGGCACCCCGCACGGCTCCGGCCTGGGCAGGCAACGCTGGGTCGCCGAACGGGCTTTCGCTCTGTTACACGCCTTCCGGCGACTACGCATCCGCTGGGAAGTCCGCGCCGACATCCAGGAAGCCTTCCTCACACTGGCCTGCGCCCTCATCTGCTGGCGACGACTCAGCTCATTTTGTTAGGAGCTCTTAGGGACGCTTTCACGGTCGTGCTCGTGGTTGGGCTCACGGCCCGCTCCACGCTGAACCCGTGGTCGTTGAGGGAACCGGGATATCGCAACCCCCATGGGTGTCACGATGGCGATCCGGTCGGGATGTCTGGTGTTCCCCGGACCGCTTCACCCCGCCGGTCTCCGTCGCCGGCGAGAGCGTCGGCAGCAAGCCTGCAGCGGGGCGTTTAGATTGATCCTCATGGACGAGCGCGGCGGGTACGGGACGCGAGACGTCCCAGGCCTGCACGAGGCGGCTGGACACGATCGCCGCCGCGGCGCCAGAGGTAGCGTGCCCGTCAGCCGCCAGTGAGAGGTGCCGCCGGGCATCTTCTTCAACAGACAACGGAGTCGTTGCGTGAGTCTTGTGCCGCCCTATCGGCCGACCGGTGTTCTCTTCGGCGCCGCGTACTACGCCGAGTACCACCTCAGCGACCGGGTCAAGCAGGACCTGGACCTGATGAAGCAGGCCGGGTTCACAGTGATCCGGGTGGGCGAGTCGGTCTGGTCGAGCTGGGAGCCGGAAGAAGGTCGCTTCGAGCTGGAGTGGCTGCTACCGGTGCTGGACAGTGCCTATGAACGCGGCATCAAGGTCATCCTGGGCACGCCCACCTACGCCGTGCCGCCGTGGCTTCAGCAGGCCTACCCCGAGATCGCCGCCGAGCGAGCGACAGGGAATTCGATTCCTTGGGGGGCCCGTCAAGAGGTCGACTACTCGCATCCGGCGTTCCTGTTCCACGCGGAGCGAGTGATCCGCAAGGTGGTGGGCCGCTACGCCGACCACCCGAGCGTCATCGGCTACCAGGTCGACAATGAGCCGGGCCTGGAGCTGTTTCACAACCGCGGGGCGTTCATCCGCTTCGTGCGCCGGCTGAAGGTGCAGTACGGCGATGTGGACACGCTCAACCGGGAGTGGGGCCTGACGTACTGGTCCCACCGGATCGCCGACTGGTCCGAGCTGTGGCGCCCCCACGGCAACAGCCTGCCGCAGTACGACCTGGCCTGGCGGCGGTACCAGTCGGAACTGACCACCGAGTTCATCTCGTGGCAGTCCGACATTGTGCGGGAGTACGCGCACGAGGACCAGTTCGTGACCACCTGCATCAACTACCCGCGCAAGGCGCACGACGACCTGAAGCTCTCCGCAGCGCTCAGCGTGACCGCCGGCAACCCCTACTACTCCATGCAGGACCACCTGGATGTGACCAAGGAACTGGCCCCGCAGACGGAATGGACCACCACGGGCGTCGCCGGATTGTTCCGGCAGGCCGACCGCCTGTTCTCCTCGCGGCAGGAACGCTTCCTGGTCACCGAGACGAACGCGCAGAGCATCGACGGCAGCGCCAACAACCTGCCCCCGTGGCCTGGTCAGCTGCAGCAGGCGGCCTTCGCCCTCATCAGCCGCGGCGCCGCCATGATCGAATACTGGCATTGGCACACCATTCCCTACGGGGCGGAGACCTACTGGGGTGGTGTGCTCCCGCACTCCTTGCAGCCGGGTCGTGTGTACCAGGAAGTGTCCGCCATCGGTGCCGCGCTCAAGAAGATCGGTGACGTCCTGGACGGTTTCGAGCCCGACGGTGACGTGGCATTGCTGTGGTCGAACGACACGCGGTGGGCATTCCAGTTCTTCCCGCCGCTGAGCGTGGCCGGCCGCCCCGACCCGGCATCCTACGAGCGCATCTTCGACGCCTTCCACCGCGGCGTCATCGATGCGGGCGCGCAGGCGCGCATCCTGCACGCCCAGCAGGCCGTCGAACTCGGCGCAGTCGAGCTGGCGAAGCGTTACCCGGTGCTGATCGCACCCGCGTTCTATGTGGCGGCCGACCGCGAGCTTGAACTGCTGCGCGACTATGCGGCAGCCGGCGGGCACCTCATCATCGGCATCCGCACCGGCTACGGCGACCATGAGGCCCGCGCGCGTGTCGATGTCGCCCCCGCGGTCCTGCGAGAGCCCGCCGGAGTGCACTACGAGGAATTCTCCAACATCGATGAGCCGATCCCGGTCGCCGGCCGCGGTGATTTTTCTTCCCCCGCGACCGCGGCGGCCACCTGCTGGATCGACGGCCTCATCCCGGAGGAGGCCGAACCGATCGCCGAATACATCCACCCGCGCTTCGGCGCCTTTCCTGCCGCAGTGACACGTGCCCACGGGTCTGGTCGCATCACCACGGTCGGAACCGTCCCGGACCCGACCCTGTCTGCCGCAGTGATCGCCTGGGCGCTACCGGCGGCGGTCGCCGACGAGCTCGCCCCGTCGCGCGTACTGCCCGTCACGATCTCGTCGGGAACCCTTCCGGACGGCAGACGTGCCTGGTTCCTCTTCAACTGGAGCTGGGACGAGACCTCCGTCACGATCCTCCGGCCCACCACCGACCCGGTGGCCGGCACCGCCCACGAGGCCGGGGCCGCCCTCTCCCTCCCCGCATGGTCCACGCGGTTCCTGCTCGACGGCTGAGTCCGCCCAGGTCAACGATGCTCCGACACCATCACCTACGCTGAAAGCGACAAAGCGAGCAACGGCATTCGCAGCGAGCGTGGCGGTTACCGCGCTGGCCCCCGCCGGCTGCTCTTCCTCGGATAACGGCGGCAGTCCTGCTCCCAGCAGCAGCAAGGCCAGCCAGGCCGAGATCGACAAGGCGATGAACACACCGACGACGCTCACCTTCTGGACCTGGGTGTCGAACGTCGACGACGAGGTCAAGCTGTTCGAGCAGAAGTACCCGAAGATCAAGGTCAACATCGAGAACGTCGGCCAGGGCCTGGACTAGTACCAGAAGCTGCGCATCGCGCTGAAGTCCGGAAACGGCGCTCCGGAGGTGGCGCAGGTCGAGTACCGCGACCAGACGCCCCCTTCCCTACTTCGTGATGAGCGGCCTGCCGAAGTGATGGAAAATTGTCGGCGGGCCGTTCTACTCTTCGGAGGCAGCGGCGGTTTGTGCCCGTCCGCTTCCGAACCGCCGGCCCCACGCGCCGGGCGGTGATGGGGACAAGGAGCAGAGCTCCACGCGAGTGATTGACGACTTCGCTCCGCTTCTCTGCACCCGTCAAGCGGGTTGGCATACTCGACTCCATGAGTTCCAGGTACGAGTCTGTGGTGTGCGACCTCATCCCACCTGGCGCGTGCCCGGGTCGCCCAGTCGCAGCGGCTGGCCGACAAGAGCGAGGACCTTCTGGACACCAGCCCCACCAGCGCGCAACTGCTCGCGGTGGCCGCCTGGCGGCTCCCGCCGACGGCCGAGGCCCGGCACGCCATGCTCACGGTGCTGGCAGGTCCGGCGCGGTCCTCGTTCCCGACCGGGGTACCGACCTACATCGAAACGCTCGTCCACAGCCCGGACGGCCGGACGCTGGCACCATCAGGGCCACCGAGCGAAAGGTCCAGCTGGGGGACGTCCAGGGCCGGCGCCTGCTCGGAGAACTGAGCACCGGGTGCCCGAGCGAGGTGAACTCCCTCGCCTTCAGCCCGGACGGCCGCACGCTCGCCACCGGCGGCTACGACGGCGCAGTTCGCCTGTGGGATACCGCTGCGCGGCGTCCGATCGGCGCGCCCTTCGAAGGCGGCGCCGCACTAGGCTTCACCGCCGTAGCGTTCAGCCCGAACGGTCGCACACTCGCCGGAGCCGGCGGCGACACGATCCACTTCTGGGACACCACGACGTGCTGCCGCCAGGGTGACCCGCTCGTCGACACCGGCACTTCCTGGATCGGCGAGATGGCCTTCAGCGCCGACGGCCGCAGGCTGGTCGGCGTCAACTCCGATAACAGGATCGGCTTGTGGCCACCCCCGCTGAGAGCCATCACCTTCGCGTACGTGCTCTCGTAGTTGATGGGTGAGCCGATGGCTCGCCGTGCTTCGACGTCCCGCGGCCGCCAGTGCGCGGGTGGGGATGTCCACGCGATCTCCTGCACGAACCTGGCTTGATGATCAGCCCGTGGATTGACAGTTCTTCGCGCAGGGCCTCCTGCACTGCTGCGGTGTCGCTGTCGTCGTGCAGGGTGAGGGAATAGCTGGCGCGTGCCGTATCACTGCCGCCTCCGCCGCCTACTGTGACCTGGTAGGAGGCGATCTCCCTGTGGCCGGTAAGGATCTTCTCGGCCTGCTTGGCCGTCTCCGGCGTCCGTCAGTAGAGGGTGATGTCATCGAGTTCGATGGCCACGACGACGGGCTCGGGGAGCTTGCCGCCCTGTTCGTCGGTCAGGTGCACCGAGCGGCGGGTGGGGAAGACGAAGCCGTCGAAGGTGCGGTGACCCCAGCTGTAGTGAGCCGAGTCCCGTCCGTCCTCGCCGAACACGTCGGGGTGGTAGTCGTGTCGGCGGATCAGGCCGTCGGCGTCGACGTAGTAGGTCTGCGTCCGGGTGTGCGTGGCCAGGCCGTCGGGGAAGGTGACCCGCAGGCGGCGCCAGGTCTCGCCGTCCTCGTGCCAGGGGGAGAGCTCCTCGAACCGGAAGCCGGGCAGCGTGAACAGGAACGGTTGGGTGAGGTAGTTCCACATCGCGTAGCCGGTGAAGTACGCCGTGTGCAGACGGTCCCAGGGCGTCTGGAGGGTGTGACCCTCGAAGGCGTCCAAGGGGTCGAGGCGCTCGGCCACGACTCCGCCGCCCACGGTCTCCACGGCGACGCGGTCCGGGGTGAACGAGCTGCGCAACCCCTCGCCACCGAAGGGGCTGTGGCTGGCGAACTGGCGGTGCAGCTCGATCGAGGCGGTGTAGTGGGTCAGGACGCCGTCCTGACCCTTGATGTCCCACAGCGCACCGCCGTTGACCACCCGCGCGGTCAACCGGCTCAGTGACCGCCAGCGATCGAGGTCGCCGTGGGCGGCGATGACGATGTCCTTCAGATCAGACATGAGTGCTCTCCTCTGTGCCGGCCTAATACGTATGACCGGTCATCTCATAATGGGTGTACGGGTCTCCCCGCTGACCTTCCCGGCCGCTCAGCGCAGCAGCTGGGCCACCATCCGCTCGAACGTCCGGAGAGGCTCGGCGGACGAGGTCGTCTTGGAGCGCACCGCGCCGCCTTCCCAGGCGCTGACGATGAAGGTGGCCAGGTCGCGAGAGTCGAGCGCGGTCGTGTAGTCGCCCGCGGCCTTGGCCTCCTCGATGGCGGTCGCGAGCGACGCGCTCCAGCGATCGAGGTGCGCTCCGATGGCGGCGGCGACCGCTTCGCTGTGTGCCGGGACCTCGCCGGCGAGGTTGGCCATCATGCAGCCCCGCTCGGCGGCCACTTCCAGGCCGGAGGCGATGAGGGCCGTCAAGTGCCGGTCGACGCGCTCGCGGGCCGTGCCCGTCGTTCGATCCTCCAGGGCGGCGAGACCGAACCCCTCGCCATAGCGGCGCACCGCCTCGACGGCGAGCTCTTCCTTGCTGGAGTAGTGGTTGTAGAAGGTGCCCTTCGGGGCGCCGGCCGCCGTCACCAGGTCCTGGACGCTCGTGCCGTTGTAGCCCTTGCGGTGGAACTGGTCGATGGCGGCATCGGCGATACGCTGCTTGGTGTCGCGTGACGTGGCGTTCTTCGTGCGTGGCATGTGCTCTCCCTGAATCAACTATGACCGGTCGTCTCGTTATTGTCAAAGCGACGTGTATGCCGAAATGTCTGGTTCGGAACCGGGGTGCCGTAACCCGTGAGCTCACGGCCAGACAAGTATCGGTGGCCAGGAGTAGGATCCGGTGATCGGCTAGTCGCGTACCGCCGTTCCCCGAGCTCTTAGCGTCCACGTCGCTTGGGGGGCGATGAGGTCATGGTCTTTCGGGGCCCGCGCTGCAGCACCCATCCCGTCCGGTGATGTATGCCCATCCGGTGGCGGCGTCGGCGCGGCCCTGCGCCGGAAGGTCGCCTCCGCTGGACAGCCGTCGGTGCCCAGACCGCGGGTCTTTCGGGCCGCGCTAGAGAGGGCCGATCTCCACCCAGCCGGGAACCTACGCGGCTCATCTCTACACCGGTGTCCCTATGTCTGGACACCGTTGGGGAGACCGCCGGGGAACGGTGAGGCCGTCTACGGGTCAGTCGGTACCGACGTCTTCGCCGCAGCGGAAGGCCGGGGCATCTTCATCCGCGATTGGAGCTACAACACCTGGGTTCGCGTCGACGCGCCCGGCCTGGGATTCGACGACGGGGTGATGGTGATCGGAGACCTGGGGGTCTTCGCCACCACCGGAAACAACCTAGGAGACCTGTACCAATACATGTACACACCGGGTGTCTGGCAGAGGATCGGTCAAGCCGGTTTGGACTATGTCGTCACCGGTCGCACCCTCTATCGCCAGAACCACAACGACGAGATCTACAACTACTCCGGGACGTCCAATGTCTGGACGAAGATCCACAATAGGCTTGTGTTGAGAGGCGGTCGAGCAGGCGCTCCGAGATCAGGGCTCCTACCTGCCGTGATGGACGAACGCCGCCCACAGCGCGGGCGAGGCCGGGTTGGTCTCGGGGATTCAGGGCGAGCGCTTCGCGTCCCGTCGCGGCGGATCGTCGAGAAGATCTGTTCTCCTGGCCAGTCTCACGATATGTATGTGCGGTGGTATTGGGGAGATTGATCTGGTGGGCGATGTCCCGCAGCGAGCGCAGGAGTGGTGTCGGGGTAGGGGACGTCTGGTACGACCCGCCCTTGACCGAAGCTCTCGAGCGGGTGAGCGAGGGCAACCTCGACCTCGGCCTGAGGCTCATCAAGCAGGCGCGTGGCCGTAACGATCTGCGGGCTCTGCGGATCTCGCGGCTCGGTGAGGCCGTCGGGAGACACCTCGACGTCCTGGCCGGCAAGTTCGGCGACGACCCCGACGCGCTGCTCTGGCTGGGGAGTGCCCGCGTCAGCCTCGCATGGGAGATCAGAGGCGGCGGTTACGCGAAGTACGTCACCCAAGACGCCTTCCGGGGTTTCCGCGAGGTCCTGGAAACAGCGGCCGAACCGCTGTTCCACGCCGCGGACCTGGTCCCGGACGACCCGGTGCCGTGGCAGTGCCTCCAGTGGTTCGGGCTCGGCATGAGCCTGCCCCGCCCCGAACTCGACCGGTTCTGGGCGGAGACCGAAGCCAGGGATCCCGGGCTGTGGGCGGGCCGCCACGCCCGTCTCCAAACCCTGTGCGAGAAGTGGCGCGGCTCGAACGAGGAGGCTTACGAGTTCGCCAAGGAGACCGCCCTGACGGCCGAGACGGGTAACCCCGTCGTCGCGATGCTGCCCCTGGCCCACTTCGAGATCGCCGAACGCCGGATGCTGGCCGACGACGGACAGCACGACCACGAACTGATCGTGAAGAGCCATTTCAGCCGCGCCGAAGTACGGCAGGAACTGGCCGAGACCACCGACCGGTGGATGAGCGCGCCCCACGACCACCCGATGACGACCGAGGCCCGCCACCTGTTCGGGGCCGCCTTCTACTACGGCGGCGACCACGACCGCGCCCGGCGCATCATGACCGACCTGCCGATGCGCATCCCGGAATGGCTACCGTGGGGCTCGGCCTCGGTCCTGCCCCGGCGCACCTACCTCAAGGTGAGACGCGAACTAGGGGTGTAGCCGTCAGCGGGCCCTCGCGGGTAAGGAGTACGCGGCGTCTGTCGGGCTCGACCCGGGCGGCCCAGACCGTGAGCTGGTCGCCGATGAGATTTGACCCACCGCTCCCCTTCTGGTGGCTCCGAGCCGGATGCCGTCTACTTTCACCGATTCTGTAGATCAGCCACGCCAGACAGGGGCGGGCTCGTGTACGCGTCTCACGTGAGCGCCGAGAAGAGGGTAGGGATCCGGTACTGGCGACTACCACGAGGCATTGACGACATGGACGGCATGGGGGCCGCACTGCGGGGTATTCGGCGGCGTGCCGAGCAGACGCCGCCGTCGCGGGAGCGGTTCGTCGATCTACTGCGAGGAATCTCCATCGTCGCGGTGATCCTCGGTCACTGGCTGGTGACGGTGGTCGGCTACGACGAGGACGGCGAGCTGATCGCCCGGTCGGCGCTGCCAGACCTGCCATGGGCGTTCCCCCTCACCTGGGTGCTGCAGGTCATGCCCGTGTTCTTCTTCGTCGGCGGGTACGCCAACGCGATATCGCTGGCCGCAGCACGCGGGCGAGGCGCGAATGCGACAGAATGGCTGCTCAACCGGGGTGGCCGGTTGATCCGCCCGACCACCACCCTGGTGCTGGTCATGACCGGTGGCGCGCTGATCGCCCGCCTGTTCGACGTCGACCACGCCCGGATTCGCCTGGCGGTGTGGTTCGCCTCGATTCCGCTGTGGTTCCTGGTGGCGTACTTGGTGGTGGTGGTGCTGACCCCGGCCATGTACGCCCTGCACCGCCGGTACGGCCTGGCGGTCCCGGTGGTTCTGGTCGGTCTCGTCGCCGCCGGGGACCTTGCCCGCCTTCTCGGCGAGCCGTTCTACGGCAACGGCAACTACCTGTTCGGGTGGCTGGCCATCCATCAGATGGGCTTCGCCTGGCGTGACGGGCGGCTGACGAACCGCATGCGCATCGCGCTGCCCCTCGTGCTCGGCGGGTTCGGCGCGTTGTTCCTGCTCACGGTCGCGGGCCCGTACCCGGTCAGCATGATCGATATACCGGGCGAGCGGCTGGACAACATGTCGCCTCCCAGCCTGGCCCTGCTCGCGGTGGCCGCCGTCCAGCTAGGGATGGCGCTGCTGGTGCGTGATCGGGCCGAGCGGTGGCTGCGGCATTCGCGCGCATGGCTGGCGGTGATCGCCGTCAACGCGGTGATCTTGACGATCTACCTGTGGCACATCACCGCTGCGATCCTGATCTTGACGGCACTGCACTTCGCGGGCCTCCTGTCCGCTCCCGGTGTCGGCTCGGCGGCCTGGTACGCCTGGCGGATCCCCTACCTGATCATGTTCAGCCTCATGCTCGCGCTACTGGTCGCGATCTTCGGACCGATCGAGGTCCGCGACACCCTCCGGCGTAACCGGCTTCCCGGCCGGATTCCGCTCCGCCTGGCGCGAGCAGCGAGCCGCCCCGCCCCACGCCTGGCACTGGCCGTGGCCGGCTTCGCCGGGGTCACGTGCGGCATCCTCGGCAACAGCTTGCTGTCCAGCACGAGCCCGACCCTCTTCGGGTGGCCGACGCCAGCACTGATCGCCTACCTCGCCGGCGCGGCGGCACTGCGCTTCCTCCGAGCGACACCACCGGACACGAGCCCCCACCCGGGATGACCGCCGAACACCTCGGGCCTGCGCCCCTTCCGAGATCCCGGCGACGCTGCCGCCTGAGGTCGTCACCGCCGGTCCATGACTCGGCAGGCCCCACCCTGCCGCGCTCGGATCGGTGGATGTCTCACCGCGGCTGTTTCCCGTTGCGCTTCACACCGCCCCCGGCGTCGGCGGCTCGGCGAAGGACCCACCTTTTTCCTCGCCACCGTCAAGGGGCCTTCCTTGCGTATGACCAAGTCGCCTTAGATCTTTGAGCTCGGTCGCCGCTTCCCCAGGTGCCGGGAAACCACGGTCAACACGGCCAAGACACCCATCAGGCCTGCCTTCAGCGCTGTTCCCGGCCCTCGCCCACTTTGGCAGCTTTACCCGATGTCAGGAAGTTTGGGCTGGTCATCGAGGTTCCTTGAATCGAAGAGGCAGGAGGCGGGACACCGGGGGGAAGATCGATGGTCAAGCGCAGGCAGTTGTCGTTCCGCGCGCGGAGAACATTCGCCACGGGCGTTTTCATGCTGCTCATTTGTCTGGGACTGGGTCTGCTCTTTCTGATGTACGAGGGCGGCAAGGAGAGGGACAACGCGCGACAGCGGGGCCTGGCCGCATGGAACAAGGTCGAGCCCCTCATCCAGCAGGAGCGGCTTCCCCCCGTCCTGTCGCACGACCACGACGAGGCGGTCCAAGTGCTGGATCCGCACGGCAGAGTGGCCGCGGCGAGCAGCCAGTTGCTCGGCGATCCGCCGATGGCCACCTTCCGTCCCCCCGACGACGTCATGAACACGACCAGGGTGTTGTGCCCCCCGGCGGGCCTGGACGGGTGCCGGACCGTGGCGTCGATCAGCGTCCACCAGCCGGACGGTGTCTGGTCGTTGTACGTGGCGACTCCGACGGTCCCCTGGTACGGCAGCACCACTGCGGTCTTCCTCGCGATCGGCACGTCGCTGCTGTTGACCGTCGCGGTCACCACCCTGGTGTTCCGGGACATCACCAAGGCCGTGCAGCCAGTCAGCGCGATACAGCGGCAGCTGGCCGACATCACCGCCGCCCACCTCGAACGCAGGGTCCCGGTGCCCGGCGCGTACGACACCTACGAAGAGGTCAAGGTCCTGGCCGAGACGGTGAACGACACCCTCGACCGCCTGGAGGCCGCCTACGAACGCCTGCGGCGCTTCACCTCCGACGCCTCCCACGACCTGCGCAGCCCGATCACCGCCATGCGACTGCAGCTGGACCAGGCCTTCGCCCACCCCGAGGACGCCGACTGGCCGCAGGCCGCCGCGAAGGTCCTGGCGGGCATCGACCGGCTCCAGGCGATCGTCACCGACCTGCTGTCCCTGGCCCGGCTCGACGCGGGTGCCCCCCTCAACGGCGAGCCGACCGACTTGGGTGTGCTCGCCGCGGCGGAACTGGACCAGCGCACCCACGGCGCGGTGATCGTCCGGCATCTCCAGGAGGGCGTGTGCGTCGACTGCGACCAGCTCCGCATCTCCCGGGTCCTGGTCAACCTGCTCGACAACGCCGAACGGCACACCGCCTCCAAGATCACCGTCACCGTGCGCGCCGAGAACGGGACCGCCGTCATGGAGGTGCTGGACGACGGAGACGGCGTCGCCGCCGAGGACCGGGAACGGGTCTTCGAACGCTTCACCCGCCTGGACGCGGCGCGCAGCCAGGACGCCGGAGGGACCGGCCTGGGGTTGGCCATCGCCAGGGAGATCGCCCACGCGCACTCGGGCACGCTGACCATCGAGGACAGCGACCGGGGCGCGCGTTTCGTGCTCCGTCTCCCCCAGTGCCCGGCCACAAGCGAGACCCCCCATCAGGCCATGCCGACCGCCGACACACCAGGTCGCCGGATCTGGCCACGCCGGCTGAGGGCGATCGTCATGAACGACCGGCGCCAAATCCCGCAGCGCACGGTCGATACGGCGCGGCAGCGGCGATGACGCCCTGATCGACGTACAGCGGACGCACGAAGCGGTCAGTCCCACCCCAGGTTCGCGACGCCGGTCCCGCCCACCCGGACTCCGGCCGGTCATCGGCCACCCCCGCCGTGACCGTGATGCTGCCCCGGTCGGGACCGCCCGCCCGACCGGAGCGCTCAGGTGGTCGGCCGGGTGGAACTCGGTTTCCGGCCGGTCGACCAGGCCTCGTTCATGGCAGGCCCGGCGTGGCTCAATCGATGGTGGCCACCAGGGTGATCGACACCAGGATCCCCGGCCTGTCGACGCCGAGCCTGCTGACGCACCTCGGCGGTCGGGCCGGCCAGGAGCTTGAGCCGCTCTTCTGAGATGCTGCCCGGTTCGGCGGTGTAGATGGTGAGGCCGTACACCGTCTGGTTGGACACACGCAGGTCGAGAGACTGGTAGGTCACCTCCAGGTCGCCGACCTGCGGATGCCACAGCTGCTTGCTGCCGTCGTGCCGGACACGCACGTCGTGGACGGCCCACTGACTGCGGAACGCGGTGCTGAGCGTGGACAGCTCACCGACGAGGTCACGCAGCGCCCGGTCATGGGGCGCGCGTCCGGCCTCGGCGCGCAGCAGCGCGGCGCTGATGCCGGCGGCCGCGTCCCAGTCGACGAAGAACCGCCGCGAGCCCGGGTCGAGGAAGACGTAGCGGGCGATGTTGGCGCGGCCGTGCCGTGTGGCGGCAGGGCTGTCGAAGACCGGCGCGAGCAGGGCCCGGGCCAGCGCATTGTGGGTGACGAGGTCCTGGCGGCCGTTGCGTACGAACGCCGCCGACATCGTCATGGAGTCCAGCATCCACTGGACCTGCGGCGGGACCTGGACATCCTTGCGGCGCGAGGGCGCGCGGCGAGCGGGCCGGGCGGCGTGGGCCAGGTCGAACAGGTAGGTGCGTTCGTCCTGGTCCAGGCGCAGGGCCTGGGCGACCGCGTCGAGCACCTCTTCCGATACGCCGCTGATGTGGCCCTTCTCCAGCCGGACGTACCACTCGGTGCTCACCCCGGCCAGCACCGCGACCTCCTCGCGGCGCAGCCCAGGGACCCGACGCCGGCTGCTGGTGGGCAGCCCGACCTGCTCGGGAGTGAGCTTGGCGCGCCGGGTGGCGAGGAAGTCCCGGATCTGGGCGCGGTGGTCGGGCCGGTCGTCCATGCCCTCCACGGTAGCCGCAGGGTTCGCGCAGGTGGCGGCGGTAAGGGGGTTGAGCTTGTCCCCCCTATCAAGGCGCTCTGCCTCGTACGCGGCCAGGCGGGTTTCCTGGGATCAGCAGGGTGGACGCGACCTGCGAACCCTGTCCTCTTGTCGTGGTGATCGGCGTGCCGATCACTGCCGAAGTCCTCACCCCCTGGAGTATGACCATGACCGGCAGAACCGTACTGATCACCGGCGGGACCGGTGGCATCGGCGCTCACACCGCACGATTGCTCCTCGACCGCGGCCACCGCGTGGCCGTCACCGGCCGCGAGGAGACCAGACTCAAGGCCTTTCTCGACGAGACCGGCCGCCCCGACCGGCTGCTCGGCATCATCGCCGACGCCGCCGACTGGCCGGCCACCCAAGCCGCCGTGACGCGCACCGTGGCACACTTCGGCGCCCTGCACGCCGCGGTGGCCAACGCCGGTTTCGTCCCCGCCGATCACCCGCGCACCATCGCCGACGGCGACCCGGAACTGTGGGCGCCCATGGTCCTCACCAACGTCCTCGGCCCCGCTCTGCTGGCCCACGCCGCCCTCCCCCACCTCGAGGCCACGGGCGGACGGCTGGTGCTGATCGGCAGCGTCGCCGGCCTGAAGAACAGCCCCGCCAACCTCTACTCCGCCACCAAGTGGGCCGTCACCGGCATGGCCGAGAACCTGCGGATGTACGCCACCAGCCGCGGTATCGGCGTCACCCTCGTCAACCCCGGCATGACCGACACCGCCTTCTGGCAAGGCGGCGTCCCGCCCTTCGCCCTGTCCCCCGAACCCGTCGCCGAGGCCATCTGCTTCGCCCTCGGGCAGCCGGCCGACGTCGACCTCAACACCCTGACCATCCGGCCGGTCGGCCAGCCCGTCTGAGGCAGATCCGACACCACCGTGAGCAGGCCGTGCAGAAGCGCGTGGCCCTACTGGAACCGGCCGGACGTCGCCTGGTCGCCCTTCGACGACTTCGAACCCCTGGCCGACGGCCTGGTGTGGCGCCCCGAGACCGAATCCGACGCCATCCGCGCACTCGCCCAAACCGTACGAGAGCTCGGCCCACTCCACCTTTGAGCCCCAGATCGCCTCCCCTCGACCACGCTCGCCCATGTCAGCGGCAGCACGCTGTTCATCGTCGGGACGTCCGCCGATGAGTCCGTAAGGATCGAGCTCCAGTTCGGGGATCACCCCAGGGGGCGACCGTGGTCTCGTGCTCGACGAATGTCGCGTCAACCATGGGGGCGAACGGGGTGGCCCGCGCCTGCGACCCGAGCCACGCCTTCGACCCCGGCCTGGCCCGGGGGCGGCCAGCGAGACGGCGGCCGCCGCCAGGACGGTGCGGTCGCCGCGGCTGACCGCCATCGTCTGCATCAGCTGCGCCGACACCAGTGAGACGAGGGCGATCGACGTCATCGCTCACCCGGGCCAGGCTGCCCGCAATTTGCTGTTTCCGCAAAGAGGTTTGCTCGTACGCCGAGACGGAACCACACTCGGCACCCGGGGAGGCCATGAATGGACGAGAGGTTCCGGGACGCGATGTACCGCAGTCACGACCAGGTGTTCAGCGGCGATCCCAACGGGGTGCTCGTCACCGAGGTCGCGGACCTGCGACCGGGTCAGGCGCTCGATGTGGGATGCGGCGAAGGGGCCGACGCGCTCTGGCTGGCCCGGCGCGGCTGGCACGTCACCGCCGTCGACATCTCGCGGACCGCGCTGGACCGCGCCGCCGCGGCGGCCGTCGAGGTCGAGGGCCGCGTGGCGTGGGCGAGGGCCGACCTCACCGTCACCCCGCCGCCGGTGGGCGCGTTCGACCTGGTGTCCGTCCACTACTTCCCGCTTGCGCGCCGGCCGGACCACGCGGCGTTGCGCGGGCTGCTCGACGCCGTCGCGCCCGGTGGCACACTGCTCTTCGTCACCCACGCCCTGGTGGATCTGGTGCGACCGGGATCTCCGCCCCCGGCTTGAGGCATCGAACGCCTTCGCCACTTCCGGCGGCCGTCTCACCGGCGGGCGCGGCACCGACACGATCGCGTCGAAGACGCCGCCCTTCTGAATCATGAAAGTCCACCGGTCGCGTGAGATCGAGGGACCCGGTCATGGCGTCGCCCTGACCAGCGCAGCGATGTCTAGAGTCGGACGACAGGAGGGGCACGGTCGCGGCCCTGGCGAGGGGGTCGTGGTGCGGGCCATTGTCATCGAAGGGTTCGGCGGGCCCGAACACCTCGTTTATGAGGAACTGCCCGAGCCCGACCCGCTGGCTGGGCACGTCGTCATCGAGATCAAGGCCTTCGGCCTCAACCACGCCGAGATGCACATGCGCCGGGGTGAATGGGCCGAGGCGGCGCCGGTGAGCGGCATCGAGTGCGTCGGCTTGGTGAAGTCCTGCCCGGGTGGCGAGTTCCCGATCGGCGCCAAGGTCGCCGCACTCATGGGCGGCCTCGGGCGCACCATCAACGGCAGCTACGCCGAGTACACGCGGGCGCCCGCGTCGAACGTGGCACTGATCGAGTCCGACCTGCCGTGGGAGGTGCTCGCCGCCATCCCCGAGACCTATGCCACGGCGTGGACCTGCCTGTTCCGCAACCTGGAGATCACCCAGGGGCAATTCCTGGTCATCCGGGGCGCGACGTCGTCCTTCGGCCGGGCTGCCGTCGACCTCGCGGTGGAGGCGGGTCTGCGGGTCGTCGGCACCACCCGCGACCGCAGCCGGTTCGCCCTGCTGGAGGATCTGGGTGCGGAGCGGGGGGAGTTGGAGGTGCCGGATCTGTCGCGGCACCTCGCCGAGAGCAAGCAGGTCGACGTGGTGCTCGACCTGGTCGGGAACAGCACCATCCTCGACTCGCTCGACATGTTGCGGCGGGGCGGCCGGGCATGCCTGGCAGGCTGGCTGGGCGGGCTCGACCCGATCGCCGACTTCAACCCGCTGCTGCGGATGGCGAGCGGCGTCTATTTGACGTTCTTCGGCAGCTTCGTGTTCGGCACGCCGGGGTTTCCGTTGTCCGACGTCCCGCTGCAGACGATCGCCGACCAGGTCGCGGCGGGCCGGCTCAGGGCACGGCCGTCCCGCGTGTTCTCCTTCGACGAGGTACGCGAGGCACACCAGGTCATGGAGGCAGGCGAGGCCGGGGGCAAGATGGTGGTCGTCATAGATCCGTGACGCCGCTCGGGGTTGGCCCCGCGCCTGCTGTCGTCCGCCAATCGTGGCACGAGGTCTTGTCCAGAAGTCACAGACCTCCGACCAACCATCACGGCTTTCCGCAGTCGGCCGAAATGGCGTGAGGGTCGTCACGGCCGACCTGGCAGCACCCCGGTGTGGTGCAGGTGCTCGCGGGCGGCGGCGATGGCCTCGGGGGTGGTGGTGCGGACCTGCCCGGCGGCCTCCAGCCGGGCGATCACGCCCAGGGAGTGCAGCGGCTGGTGGTGCCCTTCGCGGATGCCGGACATGTAGACGACGATGCCGCGTCCCTGGAGTCGTTCGATCGCGTCGGCCAGCACGAGTGCGCCGGTGGCATCGATGGTGGTGACCCGGGACATGCGCAGGATGACGACCGAGACGTCGGCGACCTTCGACAGTTGCAGCAGGAAGCGGTGGGCGGCGGCGAAGACCAGCGGCCCGTCCAGCCGATAGGCGACGATGTGCTCGGCGAGCAGGGCGTGCTCCTCCCCGGTGTGGTCTTCCGGCAGATCCGGCCTAAGCGGCATGGCCTCCAGTCGCACGTTGCGGGCCACCGCGCGCAGCGCCAGCGCGCCGGCCACGATCAGGCCGAGAATCACGGCCTGCGTCAGATCCAGGGCGAGTGTCGCGATCGCGGTCAGCCCAAGCACCAGCGCGTCGGCTCGGGTGGAGCGCATCATGGCGGCGACGGATCCCACCTCGATCATCCGGACGGCAGTGGCCAGCAGCACCCCGGCCAGGGCCGCCAGCGGAATCCGGGCGACCAGGTCCGCGGCGGTGAAGACGATCACCGCCAGCACGGCCGCGTGCGTCAGGGCTGCCAGCCGGGAGGAGGCCCCGGAGCGGACGTTGACCGCGGTGCGGGCGATCGCGCCGGTCGCCGGGACCCCGCCGAACAGCGGTGCGGCCAGGTTGGCCAGTCCTTGGCCGAAGAGTTCGCGGTCGGGGTCGTGCCGGTGCCGGACGCTCATGCTGTCGGCGACGGCGGCCGACAACAGGGATTCCAAGGCC
Source organism: Herbidospora galbida (assembly GCF_005233835.1). Classification (GTDB taxonomy): domain Bacteria; phylum Actinomycetota; class Actinomycetes; order Streptosporangiales; family Streptosporangiaceae; genus Herbidospora; species Herbidospora galbida. Next base: position 221,085 of record NZ_SZQA01000001.1, read on the forward strand.
GCCAGCGCGGCGACGGCGACGGCCGGGGCGATGAGGGAGCCGAGCGCGCCGGCGTCGAGGAAGCTCAGCGATGGGACGGGCAACCCGGCGGGTAGTGCTCCGATCCGGCTCACGTTCAACTCGGCCAGTTCGGCGATGACGGTGGTCGCCGCCACCGCGATCAGGGAGAAGGGCACGGTCGGCCGCCATCGGCTGCCGGCCAGCATGAGCGCCGCCACCCCCGCCGCGATGACCGGTGCCTGCCAGCCCGGTTCCGCCAGGAAGTCGTGGACCGCCTGCCAGGCCACCACGACGACCTTCTCGCCGTTGCCGGGACTTACGCCGAGCGCCGCGGGAATCTGCTGGAGGCCGATCACACAGGCGATGCCAACGGTGAAGCCCTCGACCACCGGGGCCGGTACGAGCGCCATGTACTTACCGGCCCGGGCCAGCGCCAAGGCCAGCAGGATGAGCCCGGCCAGTACGCCGACCATCAGCACCCCGGACGCGCCGTGCGCGTGCATGATCGGGACCAGCACCACCGTCATCGCCCCGGTCGGGCCCGACACCTGAAGCGCCGATCCGCCGAAGAAGGCGGCCACCGCGCCGGCGACCACCGCAGTGGCCAATCCGGCCGCCGCCCCCAGCCCCGAGGAGATGCCGAATCCGAGTGCCAGTGGAAGCGCGACGATCGCCACGGTCAGGCCCGCCAGCAGGTCCCTGCGCGGATGACGCCCCATCGCCGCCACCTGGGCGCGTTCGGGCAGAACCGATGCCACGCGTGCCCAGGCCGCCGTGATCCGGCTGTTCACCCGCTTGTCTCGGCCTTCTCGCCCCGCAACTCGATCAGCAGTTCGTTCTGGCCTGACAGCTTCTCGGTCAGCAACTCGCGGGCGGCCCGCAACAGCCCCGCCACCTGCCCTCCGGCCAGCGCGTACACCATGCTGGTTCCTTCTCGCTGAGCGCTCACCAGACCGGAGCGGCGCAGCACCGCCAGGTGCTGGGACAGTCCGGTCGGCTCGACCTCGATCGCCGCGAGCAGATCCCGCACCGGCGTCGGCCCGTCCTGGAGCAGTTCCAGGACACGGATTCGCACAGGGTGGCCCAGCAGCCGGAACAGTTCCGCCTTCGCCTGATAGAGCGGCACCGACATCACGCCTTCACCCCCTCGTCCTCGCCACCGTCGTCTTCGGGGAGGACCACGGAATGCGCGCGCGCCAGGCGTCGCAGGTCTTCCCACTCTTCCTCCGCCACCAGAACCGCATGGGCGTCGCCACTCCGGTGGGCGGCTCTCAGCGCCTGCCGGGCCGCGCGGGCCCGCTCCCGGATGGTGGCGGCGACTGCCGTGGTCACCGCATCCCTCCCTCTGTCACACATGTGAGGTATTGCGAATGTTCGCAATAACGATAGTTTACTGATTCGTATGCGTGTGCGGACAAGGGCCCTGCCGGCGCTGTCCAGCGAGGTGAAGACCTTGCCGCAGACGATCACGGCAGATCCATCCCGGATCCGCCATCTCCATGGTGACAATCGGTCCGAGTAGAGGCCCAACCGGCAGGCGAGGTCACGACCGCGTTCCGCGAAACGATCTCCCGACCGCCGCCGCGTAAGCCAGGGCTGCGAGGCCGGTCAGGGTGAACAGGACGGGCCAGTACCAGCCGGGCCCGTCGGCCAGCACCTGCGGCACCGGCTCCCCTGCGGCCCCGCTGAGAGAGAAGGGCGTGGCCATGGCCACGTACAGCAAAAACCGGACACCGGCACCCCTGCTGCCACCAGCACGAATGGGGAGCGCATCCGCCCGAGCAGCAGCACCACGACGACGACCGCCGCGAACCAGGGCACGCGGGCCAGGGCGAGGTCGTTGGCTGCAGTGAGGTAGAGATCGCCCGGGTCCGCGTGCACTCCGGGGTCGTAGGCCCGGTGCGCCAGCGGGCCCGCGTGGTGGAGGGCCACTTCGGTGACGACGACCACCAGCACCGTCAGGAGCGCGACGAAACGGAGCATAGTCCCATGGTGGCCCTCATGAACGTTCTGCAGGAGCAGGCGATCTGGCCGCCCCCGGCGATCGTCTTGATGCGAATGTCCCCGGACCGGCCGGTGAGCGCGCTGAGTTCGAACTCCGACCCGTAGGGCGGCGCGAAAGCCGTCAGCCGGAACGCTAGGAGGCAGGGGTAAACCGCTACTTCAGCGATGGATGTGGCGAGTACGCTGTGGCTCAGGCAGTGGCCGGTGATCGCGTGTAGCGGCGGCTCACGGAGACAGAGCGGACGCGAAGGAGCGGATGGTGCCAGGCGCTGTACTGCGAGGGGTGACTCTGGACTGTGCCGACCCGCAGACGCTGGCGGGCTTCTACGGTGCACTGACCGGGATGCGCGAACTCTTCAGTACGGACCAGTTCGTCGCTCTGACGGACGACTCCGGCTGTGATCTGGGATTCCAGAGGGTTGACGGATACCGGGCTCCGCAGTGGCCGGGTCAGGACGTGCCACAACAGTTCCACCTGGACTTCCGCGCTGACGACCTCGATGCGATGGAAGAGCTGGCTCTGAAACTCGGCGCGGCCAAACCGGACCATCAGCCCGGTGACGGACGCTGGCGGGTACTCCTGGATCCGGCTGGCCACCCCTTCTGCCTGACGTCTTCCTGACATCACCGCCGTTGACGGGTATGCCCGTCAGACGCCGTGGCGCTGAGGCATGGGCGAGCGGTTCATCAGCTGCTGGCCGCCTCGGAGGGCATGGTGTCAGATGCGCTGGTCACCAGCCGCCCGTTGGTGGCAGCTACTCGGCGGTACGGAGACCTGGATGCCGCGATCGCGTGTACGCGGTCATCATCCCAGCGGGCCATATCCCAGCGGGCCACGGTGAACGCGGCGGAAGGGGAGCGGCCAGACTGCGGGACATACTGGAGTGGCCTCGCAGGTGACCCGCGCCGGGGGTTCGGCGGTAGTAGTCGGGATAGCTGACGTTCACATTTTTGCGATGCCTGGCGTGAGCAGAGCGCATCGCGAAGACCGCACTGCGGTCGTCCTCCACCTGTCGGCGCGCTACGGGCACTGCTGGGCCGGCTTGTTGGCTGGCCCGGCTGCAGAGCGGAGTGGCTGCTTAGTCGTAGGCCTACCGTCCTTCCTGCCACGTCAGTCCGGCCGGGTGCGCGCTCTCCGGCCGGCCCTTTCCCCGCGATCATCACGACGGCTGCACGGCGCGCCCGCCCACCCGCACGAAAGCCGTCCCTGATGACGGTCGTTACCTGGAGCCGTTGGTCCGCCCAGGGGCTGCGACCTGCGCCTGGCCCGGACTACCGGGGTAAGCGAGCTGAAGATTTTCCATAGGCGCATAGAACCCCGTTTCGGTTAGCCTCACCGCACTCCCTGGATCCGGGAAGCCCACCTTTCGCCCTGCGCGCAGAACAATCGCGCCGGAATTCAGGAGGACAGAAGATGGCTGACCGTTGCGACATCGCCGTGATCGGCGGCGGTGTCATGGGGCTCGCGCTGGCAGTGCACCTGCTTGAGGCAGGTGCCGGCGACGTCCGGCTCGTGGAGCGGGACACCGTCGGCGAAGGGACCACAGCCGCCGGCGGCGGGTTCCTCGGTGACTGGGCGCCGTATGAGCAGGAGAGCGCCGCCGCCCGCTACGGCCGCGCCTTCTACGCCCGCCTGCAGGAGGAGGGCGACGACATCGGCTACCGCTCGGACGGCATGATGTACGTGGCCGCCGGCGAAGCAGTGTGGCAGGAGCTCATCGCCTGGCAGACGGGCACGCCGCTGTCGGCCGCCGAGGTCGAGCGCGTGACCGATGGCGCCGTACCCGCTGACAACGTGCGCGGCGGAGTGCTGATCAGCGACGGCGGCCAGGTCCACGCGCCGAAGGTGGCGACGGCGCTGGCGAAGCGCTTTCGTGCGGGCGGCGGCCGGCTGGACACCCGGCGCCCGGTCACCGCGATCTCCACCGCCAAGGGAAGGGTCCGCGCCGTGGAGACCACCGCCGGACCCATCACCTGCGGTGCGGTGGTCGTGGCCGCCGGGGCTTGGAGCGGCGCCCTCACCCGCGACCTGGGCTTCTTCCTGCCCGCCGCCCCACAGGTCACCTCGCGGGTGAGTACCGAGCCGCTGGACATCCCCGGCACGCTGCCCCTGCTCTTCCTCACCGGCCTGACCTCCGACGAACCCGGGGGCGGCACCCTGCTGTGGGTGCGAGAGCACGAGGGCGGCCTCCTGTGGGGCGGCACCTATGCGACCTTCCCGCGTGACGTGCTGATCGACGCGCCCGTCCCCGACCGGCTGGATGAGCTGCCCATCGACGGCGTCCTGGAGATCTTGCGGATCGCCGGCCTCGGCGCACTCGTGATGCCCGCCCTGGCCAGGCGGTCGAGGCTGCGCATCAAGCACGGCGCCCCCTGCCACACCCCGGACTCCCGCGCGCTGATCGGCCCCGTCCCCGGCGTAGAGGGCGTCTACGTTCTCGCCGGCGACAACGAGGCCGGCATCACCTACGGCCCCGGCTACGGCAAGGCCTTGGCCGACCACATCACCCGCGGCACGCCCCTGGACCAGTGGCGCCCCGACCGCTTCGGCGACCGTTTCACCACCCAGCGCCAGGTCGTGGACGCCCTCAAAGCGGCTGAGGCAGCCTCCGTGCCTCCGGCCTGATCGGCGGGGGGACCGACCATAGCGGTGACGAGCTCCCTGCCCGGCTCGGGCAGGGAGTTCCTCCCCCGCGCGCACGGTGCAACCGTCGCGGATCCACGACGCGTACATCAGCCAGCCGCAGAGACCTCTCGACGACCACCAGCGGTGCAGCCCGTCGCGGCCCTACCTGCCTGACGTGCCTCGACAACCTTCATGTGAAAGTCGGCCCGCACGCGCATCTACTCGTGCGTGATCATAATGACGGCCTTCTTCCCCTGGACCGCCAGCACCTCGAAGTTGACGTCATTGATGGTGCCGGGGCCGCCTTGGTCCGGAGTCTGCCCGGCTATGCTCATCTGCGCGCCCGACGTCGAGACCGAGTAGAAGGTGACCGACTCGTCTTCGACGGTGATCTCGACCGGCGACAGGCCCCACTTGTCGCCCAGCGTAATCACCTGGCCGTCCGAAACGAGCACCTCACAGTTCGCGTCCCGGCACGCCTGGAGCCTTGTGCCGTTCCTGGCTTTGGGGAGTGACGTCACGCGCGGCGGCAAGGGGGTCGACGGCGGAGAGCTTGCCGCAGGAGACGACGGTGCCGGAGCGGCCGACGACCTCATGGGGGCGGCGGGTGAGGCCGTTTGTTTCGCTGCGGAGCCACAGCCGGTGAGCAAGACCACCACCGGCCCGTAGAAGGACCGCTACGCCTCGCCGCTCAGTCGGCGGCCAGCGCTGAGGCCGCCGCGTTGGCCGCCCCGGAGGGCCCGGCGCCGGTCCACAGATCCAGGTCCCGATCGATGGCCACCCGCTCGGTGCGGGCCGCGCCGGTCAGCACGGCGAGCGCGTCGGCGCGTTCGGCCGGGAGGTCGATCTCGCGCGAGCGGCCGTCGACTCTGCTGGGGGGACGCTCCGGCTCCATCCACGAATCCTTGAGCATGAGGATTTCTACACAGACAGGATGCGGTGAGCACGCTTTCCTGAATCCCGTCAGCGATACGACCAAAGACGGGGAATCTCATGTCGCTCGTACAACGTCTGCTCACCGCATTAGCGATCATCGTCGCCGGGCTCGCGACAGCGGTCCCGGCGAACGCCGCCTCGACCACGTCCGTCCATGTCAGCGGCAGCACGCTGTTCATCGTCGGGACGTCCGCCGGGGAGACCGTGAACATCGATTCCCAGTTCGGGCTGCTCACGGTCGACTCCACCTCGGGGATCACCCCGGGAGCCGGGTGCTCCGCCCTGGGGACGAACGTGGTCTCGTGCTCGACGAGCGTGCAGTTCATCGACGCGGCCGTGATCGGGGGCAATGACACGGTCACCAACAACACCTCGTTGCAGGCGTCCATTCTGGGCGGCAGCGGCTTCGACACCCTGAACGGGGGCTCCGGCCGGGACGGGCTCAACGGCGGCGCCGGGGACGACACCCTGATCGGCAACGCTGGCGTGGATATCGCCAACGGGGTGGGCGGGTTCGACACCTGCACCGCCGAGACCGAAAGCGGCTGCGAAGCCTGAGAGGGCGCCGGTGGGGTGCGGATGATCCGCCCCCGCCGGTTCCCCACGTCGCTCTCAGGGGTGCCCGTAAGAAACGTGTCATGAGCCCAAACGGCGTTGATCTTGCAGATCACCGTCCAGGACCGCCGATGCGGTAGACGTCTGAGATCAGGATGCTGTCTGATCGCGGCGTCGGCGACCTTGTCGTCCAGCAGCGCGTATAGCTGGGTCGTCTCGGTGGAGGGGTGGCCGAGGCGGCGGCGGACGGCCTCGATGGAGACGCCGACGTCGATGAGCTCTGCGGCGTGGGCGTGGCGCAGTAGTTCTGCCGGCGGTGGTGGGCTGCATCGTAGGGGTCGGCACTGGCGGAAACACACCGCGGGGGTGACCGGGGCGGGCGTCCGGGGTTCATCTAACGAACTTTTGACGAACGCGAACAGGGCAATCCGCAGGTGAGCTTCGGGACCGCCGTCGCAACCACGTCTCCACTGTGTTCGCACTGCTCCGGTTCGCCGGCCGCGGCCAAGCGATCATTCAGGCCCGCGAAGCCGGCCTGGGACGCTGATGGTGGCGAGATCCGGCAGTGGACGCCGATCTCCGGTGATCTCCCGCAGGATCTCCCAGAGAGTGTCGAAACGTTCGGGGCCGAGCCGGTCCCGCCAGGACTCCAGGAGCCCGGCGATCGCCCGGTGCACGTCCTGTTCCAGCGCCCGGCCGGCGGGTGTCAGCCGTAGCAGCCTGGCCCGGGTGTCGCCCGGATGGGGTTCCCGGGTGAGGTAGCCGAAACGTTCGAGATGCACGACGAGTTCGTGCATGGACTGTTTCGTCATGCCGGCGTGCGCGGCGAGTTCGGCGGCCGTGGAGCCGTCGATTCCGTCGAACCGGAAGATCTGCAGGTGCGCCATGCGCAGTTCTGGATGGGCCGGACCGGCCTCGGCCAGTACGGCGGCGAGTGCCTGGTCGAAGGCGACGTGCAGCAGCCCGATCCGCCGCCCGGTACGTGATCCGGGCTCCATCTCCGTTGACATGATGGTCAGGCTACCTTATCTTCATGGTCAGGAAGCCTGACCATATGACAGGAGGTTGCCGGACATGACGGACTCGAACGCCGCGGAGCTGATGCGGCTGCTCACGGCGAAGTGGTATCCGCCGGTCATCGGCGTGCTGGCCGATCTGGGGATCGCGGACCACCTCGTCGACGGCCCACGCCCGGCCGGTGAACTGGCCGCCGCCGTGGGCGCACATCCCGGCGCCCTGCACCGGCTGCTCCGGGCCGCCGTCAGCATCGGCCTGTTCACCCACGACGGCTCCGGAAATTTCGGGCTTAGCCCGATGTCCGAGCACCTGCGCTCCGACCGCCCGGGGAGCCTGCGGCCCGCCGCCGTGATGTTCGCCATGGAACCCTTCTGGTCACCGTACGGACGCATTCGGCACAGCGTGCTGACCGGCGAACCCGCCTTCGACCAGCTTCACGGCATGAGCATTTATCAGTATTTGTCGGAAAACCCCGATCAGGCGGCGACCTTCGGCGCGGCGGCCGCGGCCTTCCACGCGCAGGCGGTCACTCAGATCGCCATTTCTCACGATTTTTCGCGATACGGCACGGTCGTCGACGTCGGCGGTGGAACCGGCTCTCTCCTCGCCGCCATCCTGCGCGCGCATCCAGCCGTCCGAGGCGTCCTGTTCGACCGCCCCGACGTGATCGCGAAGGCGTACGAGACCTTCGAGCAGGAGAAACTGACCGACCGGATCGAACTCGTCAGCGGCGACTTCTTCGAGTCCGTGCCGAGCGGCGACGCCCTCCTGATCAAGAGCTGCCTCCACAACTTCTCCGACGCCGAGGCCACGGAGATCCTCCGTGTGATGCGCCGCGCCACGCCGCCGGAGGCCACCCTCCTCGTGGCGGAGACCGTCGTCCCGTCCGGCGACGGCCCCCACTACTCCAAGCTCGACGACATCGAGATGCTCGTCATCGCCGGCGGCGCCGACCGCGACGAGCAGGAGTACACCCGCCTGCTGACCGCAGGGGGCTTCTCCCTCCAGAGCGTCACCCCCTGCGGCGAAAGGTTCTCCCTGCTGGAGGCCCGCCCGGCAGGCTGACCTAGGTGTACTGCCCACGGACGTTGGTGACGTGAGGCCACCACAGGGTGCCACCCACCGCGCCGCCGACCAGGAGCACCGCGAGGGTGATCCACCAGGCCGCCGCACGCGGAGTCCGCAGTACAGGCGGTGGAACAGCCGCGGGAACAGCAGAAGCCTGAGAAGCACGACGGCCAAATGGGCGCGGTAACGGCATGGCTCCATTTCAGCCGTCCACCCGGCTGTGGGGGGTCGTCGTCACCGGACCGTCCTCATACCGCGAGCTCATAACAGAGCGCCGGTCGCGAGGCTGGTTCGCTATGCCGCGATCCGAAAGTCGGCCGCGGCGAAGAGGGCATCAGGTCCTCGCAGCGTGGCGGCGCCGACCCGTGGCCCGCGGCGGCGAGCAGGGGCGTAGCAGGCCGGACTCAAAGACGTCACTGTCCAGGCCCGCAGGAGCGGGGCTACGCTATCAACTACCTCAACGCCGGTATCAACTGGCTATCAGATGCAGTTGCGCGCTATCAGGTGGACCGCTCCCAGACACAAGTGCTGTCTGGCGCCAGCGAAGATGACAGTGGCCAACGCTGTGACTTGCGCACTGTCATATAACTCTCCGTCACCGGTCCGGTGTCAGGTCACGAGACTCGTAGTCGGCGAACGGCACACCATGGCCGACACGCCGGCCGATGTGGAACCCCTCGTCGCTGTTGGGTCTCCCATTGGGGATCGCGTAGTAGTTGGTGCTCATCACAGACCTTCTTCCGGATGAAGTCCCCCTGGCGGCCCGGAGCGGAGTCGGCCAGCCGGGTGGATCATTCCAGGTCCTCCCACGACCAGGGCGCGGCGGCGCTTCCGTCGGGCTCCCGTCCAAACGTGAACCGCTCCCGGTGGTCATCGATGTCGAGGAACGCCGCGAAGCGTCCTGCGGCGGGTAGCCGTGCGACCAGCTTGGTGAGCTGATCGTGCGCGCCCGCCTCCTGCAGCGCCTTCATGAGCCAGGTCACGGCGTCCCCTTGTTTCGCGGCGAAATGGGCGGCTGGCTCACGGGCCAGCAGCACCACGAGCCGATCCTCCGCCGCTTCCAACCCCGGCGCCATGACCGGCGGGGCCACGACGGACGAGCCGTCCAGAGGCTGGTGGGCGGCGGCTCGCTCGGCCAGCTCCAGGAGCTGGTTGTGGGCCCCCGCCTCCCCCAGTGCTTGCACCAGTCGCACTGCATCGTCCGGTCGGTTCCGGAGGATGTGGGCGACCACTCGGTCGGCCAGTGCGTCGGCCTGGTCGTGCGCTTCCATCCTGTCCAGCTGCTTCAGCAGCCCCGCCACCGCGCTGGGGTCGTCGAGAGCGGCGTTGGCGGCGGGATCACGGGCCAGCAACACGGTGACCTGCTCATGCGCTCGCATCCTGTCCAGCCGAGCCAGCAATCGCGCTACCGCGCCGGGGTCGTCGAGGGCGACTTGGGCCGCGGGGTTGGCCGCAGGCAGCATGGTGAGTTGCGCGGGCACCTCCATCTTGCGGAGCTGGCCCAGCAGCGCTGTCACGGCGCCTGGTTGGTCGAGGGTGAGGTGGGCGGCAGCTCGTTCAGCGAGGAGGGCAGCCTGGTCGTGAGCTCTCATCCTGCTCAGCCGCTCCAGCAGGTCCGCGACGGCACCCGGATCGTCCAGCGCGGCGTGCATGGCAGCCCGTTCGGCCAGTACGGCGGCTTGGTCCTGCGCTGCTTTGATCGTGCGCAGCCGGTCCAGCAATCTTGTCACGGCGCGCAGGTCGTCGAGGGTGGCGTGGGCGCCGGGCTGACGGGCCAGCAGCATGTCGGCTTGCTTGTGCGCCCGCATCCTGCGCAGCTGACCCAGCAGCGCCGCCACAGCGCCCGGTCGGTCGAGGGCGATACGGGCGGCGGCCCGTCCAGCCAGTACGGCAGCCTGGTCATGCATTCCCATCCTGCTCAGCCGCTCCAGCAGGACCGCGACGGCACCCGGGTTGTCCAGCGCGGCGTGGACGGCAGCCCGTTCAGCCAGTACAGCGGCATGTTCACCTAAGGGCGGCTTGCCCAGTGACTTCAGCAATCGGGCCACTGACCCCGGGCGGTCGAGGGCGGCATGAGCGGCGGCCCGTTCAGCCAGCACGGCGATCTGCCCATGCGCCTCCAACTTCCGCAGCCGCTCCAGCAGCCCCGCCACGACGCCCGGGTTGTCCAAGGCCACGTGGGCGGCGGGGTCACGGGCGAGCAACATGTCGATCTGCTCCCGCGCTCCCATCCTGTGCAGCAGGTTCAACAACCGGATCACGGCCCGCGGGTCGTCGAGCGCGGCATATTCGGCGGCATGGCAGGCGGGGCGCCGGTCCCCTGGTCGCGAGGTGTGCAAATGGGCGACGAGGGCGGCGGCGGCTGCGGCATCGCCCAGCGTGGTGGCGTTCTTGCGGAAGTGGGCGGCATCACGGTGCAGCCCCCGGGCCCAGGCGGCGTCCCCCAGTGCCTTCAGGTCACTGGGGTGAGCGTGGGCGGCGGCGGCCGTCCAGAAGTGGATGGGCGGGATCTGATGAGCACGGTGGCGGCGGCCCTGCTGGTCGAGGTAGTCGGCCAGGCGGTATTGCGGTTCGGTTTCCCCTCGGGCCTGGGAAACGGCGGCCGCGCCGCTGGTGTTGTCCGGGCGGCGGGCACGCCGGTCGGGGAGGGCGCGGGGCTTGACGGCGGTGAGGATGCCGGGGATGCCGTTGCACGGGGTGGCGACGTAGTCGAGCGCTTGTCGCAGCCAGTCGACGCCGGTCTGGTCCCACTGGGTGTCGGTCAGGTAGGCGGGAGCGGCGCCGGCCAGCAGCGCCACCGAAAGGTGTGGCCCGGCGCCGAGGCGGCGGGCGTCCATCGCGACATCGATCAGGGCTCTGGCGGCCGGCGGGGCCTGCTCATAGCGGTCCATGAGGACGGGCACCCCTGCCAGGTATTGGGTGATCCGATCACCGCGGGCGCGCTCGGCGGCCTCCCGCAAGCGGGGATCGCCGCCGGCCTGATCCGCCATTGTTCGCAGGTCGAAGGCCGTGAACTGCTCCGCCACACTGATCTTGCGCCCGTTCAGCAGCACCCGGGCGTGCGCGTGCGCATCGGGGTCGGCATGAGTCGTCAACGCGTCCCAGTACTTGGGCCACAGGGTGGCCAGCAGCAGCACCGGCGCCCGCGACGGATCGCGCAGCAGTTCCCGCAGACCGGCGGCGACCCGTTCGCCCAGGGTCGGGTCGGCCAGGTAGAACTGGGCTTCGTTCAGCCACACCACCGTGTACGGTCCGATCCGCGCCAGGTCGGCCAGCGCCGCGTCCGACCGGGTGGGATCGATCGGATGCCACAGCCGCCACCGGCGATCCGGCGGCTGGGCTCGCAGAAGGTGCAGGGCCTCCCAGCAGGCGCGCGTCTTGCCGGTAGAAGACCCGCCGACCAGCACCGCGATCTGGCTGGTCCCGGCTGCGGCCCGCGCCACCACCTCGCCGAGGACCCGATCGTGCACGCGGGGCACATACGCCGGAAGCGGCGGCAGCTCACCCGACGCCGCGTGGGCGCCGGTCGTGGCCTGGATGGCGCGGTGGATTTCCAGTTGGTGCTCGAACGGGTCGGTCACCTCACCCAGCGGCCAGCCTGGCGGCGGCCTCTCCTGGTCGACCAGCTCGCCCAGGTGCTCGTCGTGGGCGCGTCGCACATACGTGGGCAGCGCAGGCGAACTGCGGCCATCGAAGGTGTCCACCTGGATCGGCCGGTGGACCTGGAGGGCGAGCCGATCGTCGACCTCCCGCAGCGGCCGGCCGGACTGATCGGCGCGAGCCCGGGCGTGTGCCTGTTTCCAACCAGCCATCTGGTGAGCGCGGACACCGCATTCGGTGAGCACCGCCGCAAGGGTGTCCCAACGGGGGAAGGTGTCGCCGTTGACCGTGCTGTGCAGGGTCGAGTTGCCGATGCCGGCAGCGGTGGCCAGCTTCAGATAGGAACGACCGTCCGCGTGGAACAGCCGCTCCAGCGCCGTACGCAGGTCAGCGCGGGTCCGGATAGGCCGGGGGTCGACCATCATCACCCCTCGAGAACGGTCCCAATCTAGGGGCTGGACGCGTTCGTCGGCATTCGATTCCGTTCGGAGCCTAGACCCGAATCGCCACCCTGAACGGCCGGTTCACCCGACTTCGTTCCGCCGGATGCACCGAACGCATCCAGCGACCGAACCTGGAGGGCATGACCACCACGATCCTGGCCGCCATCGGCGCTCTCACCCTGATTCTCCACACCGCCGCCCGGCTCCCCCAAGCGCTGGCCGACCTGCTGCGCGCCTTCCTGCCCGTCATCGCCGTGTTCGCCGAGCTGCGCGCGGCGCTGTCCCGCGGCCGCAGGCGAAGGCCCTCGTGACGTTCGCAGTGCTCACGCCTACAGAGGTTGAGAACCGATTTGCAGGCCACACTCACCATGATCGGCACGGGCCATCGCTCACGACACGCCTGGCGCGAGGATCGACTGCAGCGGCTCGGACCTTGCCCCCCGCCTTGCGCAACTTGGGAAAGGTCCGCAGTCGACCACACCCGCGCGGCTAGACAGTCGCGCACCTCATGCTCATGCGTGGAGAACTCCCCCAGCTAGCGATAGCACGGCGCGCGCTCGGCCGGAGCGAGCGCCATGACGGTGTGGGCGGCCTGTTCCGCGGATCAGATCCAGCCTTCCTCCCAGGCGCGGTGGGCGGCGGCGTGGCGGGAGCCGACGCCCAGCTTGGCCATGGCCGCCGACAGGTAGTTGCGCACCGTGCCGGGCGCGAGGTGCACCTGGGCGGCGATCTCCCCGATCGACGCCCCGGTACGGCAGGCACGCAGCACGTCGAGTTCCCGGTCGCTGAGCGGGCAGGGGCCTTCGGTCAGGGCGGATGCGGCGATGTCGGTGTCGATGTACCGGCGGCCCGCGGCGACGTCACGGATGATCTCGGCGAGCCGGGACGCCGGCGTGGTCTTGGGCACGAACCCGCTGACGCCGGCTGCCAGGGCGCGGCGCAGCACCCCCGGCCGCGCGTGCCGGGTGACCAGGACGACCCGGGCGGCGGGCAGCGCGGCCATGATCCGCGCGGCGGCGTGCAACCCGTCGGCGGGCGGCATCTCCAGGTCGAGCACCGCGATGTCGGGGCGGTGCTCGAGGGCCAGCCGCACCGCGTCGGTGGACGTGGCGGCCTCGGCCACCACGGTGAGGTCGGGTTCCAGTGCGAGCAGCGCGGCCAAAGCGCTCCGCAGCAGTTCTTCGTCGTCGGCGATCAGCAGCCGGATCATCGTGTCTCCGCGCTCGCGTCGACCGGCAGGCAGGCGGTCACGACGAAGCTTCCGTGGTCGTGCTCCCAGGTCAGCTCGCCTCCGGCGGCCCGCAGTCGGTCGGCCAGGGTGCGCAGCCCGGTGCCCGCCCCCGAGCCGGGCGGGCCGGTGGTGCCGTCGTTGCGCACCCGTAACCGGGCCAGGCCGTCCGTGAGGTGGTAGTCGATCTCGGCGGCGCGTGCCCGGCTGTGGCGCAGCACGTTGGTGGTGGCCTCGCGGACGACCAGACCGAGCAGGTGCCGGTCGGCGTCGGGGAGCGGCCCGGTGCCTGCGGCGGGCTCGACGTGCATCCGGACCCCGATGTCGGCCGCGGCGAGCACCCGGCCCGCGTTGGCCAGCTCCGCGTCCAGCGTCGTACGGCGATATCCCTGCACGACGGCCCGGGTGTCCGAGAGCGCGTCGGTGGCGAGCCGCTGCACCTCCAGCATCTCCGCGGTCGCGCGGGCCGGGTCGGCCGCCGTCAGCCGCGCGGCCAGTTCGCTCTTGCGCGCGATCACCTGGAGGTGGTGGCCCTGGATGTCGTGCAGGTCGGCGGCGAAGCGCAGCCGTTCCCGGGTGACCGCCAGCTCCCCGTCCAGGCGGCGCGCCGCGTTCAGCCGTTCCGCGATGTCCCACGCCCACAGTGAGCCGAGCGTCACCCAGGCGCTGAACGCGACCAGTCCCGGCGGGAACAGCACCGCGCGCACCGGATCGTCGCCTCCCGCGACCGCGCCCGGCACGGCCGCGGCGGCCATCGCCACGGCGATCAGCGCCCATCGGCGCGGCGACGGCAGGAACGTCGCGGCGACCGCCACCGTCATCGCCGGGGCCAGCGACCACAACGCGTCGTCCCGTACGGCCAGCAGAACGCCACCGAGCGTGGCCGTACCGGCGGCACTCGCGGCCATCCACGCCACGGGCGGGCGGCCGGGGCGCTGGCCGGGCGCGGCCGGGTCGGACGCCAGCCGGTGGTGCAGCAGCACCGCGCAGCACACGGCCGTCACGACGAGCGCGACGGCGCCCGCACCCCTGGCCCAGACCGGTACGCCGGAGGCCAGGAGCCCCGCGCCGGCCACGGTGACCAGGAAGAACGCGGTGGTGCCCGTGAGGCTCCACCGGGTGTAGCGGCGGAAGCGCCGCAGTGCCGCCGTCTCGCCGTCGGGCCCATGGTCGCGCACACGGTCATTCTGACAGCGCGCGGCGCTGCGGGCCGGTTCATGACAGTTGTCATGAAATCGAGTGACAAAGCCACGCGCACGCCTGCGGTTCCGGCACTACTGGCGGCTGCCACCAGCGGCCAGGCTGAGCGCGGGAGATGCCCACTCGCGCACCACCATCAGTCACCTGTCACCCACCACCCCACCAGGAGGAACCCCATGGCGAGCCTGCCCCACGGACGCGGGCACCGGTTCCGCCGGTTGCTCGACCGCTGGCCCACGGCGCTGGCGCTGGCACTTTCCGCGGCGACCTTCGGCGGCACCGAGTCGGACGAGGGGGTGGCGTCGTTCGCGTCGATCCTCCTGCTCCTGCCGTTGCTGTACCTGGTGGTCGCCAAGCTGGAGGCGCGCCGGGCGACGTGGCCGCTGCTCGTGGTCGGGATCGCCGGCGTCGTCGCGCTGCGCGTGCTGGACGTGATCGAACCGGCCGCCGTGTTCTCCGTCATCGCGCTGATCGTCCTGCTCTGGAGCGTCGTGGACGGGCACCTGTTCCGGTCCGGGACGCTCCAGGTGCAGGCGCTGGGGATGCTCGCCTTCGGTGCGCTCGGGCTGATCGGGCTGATCGTTCATCCGGATCTGGGCCGCTACCTGGTGGCGGCCGGATGGTTCTTCCATGGCGTCTGGGACTTCGTCCACCTCCGGCGGGACAAGGTGGTGGCCCCGTCCTTCGCGGAATGGTGCGGCGTCATCGACGTCGTGATCGCCGCCGAGTTGATCTTCAGCTGGTAGGTCGGCGACGGCGACGGCGACGTGCAGCATCGCGGTGAAGCCTGAAAGATCAACCCGCTCTGACCTGCGAGAGGAGACCAGGAGCCCCAGATAATCCGGCCAAGCCGTTCGACGCGACCCGCGCATCGGGCTCGCGCAGCAGGAAGCGTTCGGCGGCGCGGCGTAGCGGCCACTGGTCGTCCACGACACCGCGGGCCAGGCGGAAGTCGTCCCGTCTCGCTGAGCGGCGCGTCACGGTGCAGATGTCGCAATCCACACTGAACCCGAAGGCCCTTTCTCATTCCGGGACATCAGTGGTCAGTACGGCTGGTCGAGCGCTGAACCGCTGGTCAGAGTGCCGGAGCCGAAGCCTGTGGAGGGAGCGTGCAGCGGTCAGCGGGGACGGCGGCGCCGGTTGGCGGGGTCGTGCTCGGCGGTGATGCGGGCGGAGGTCTCCCCGCCAGGCGGATGTAGCGGCCGAGGCCGGCGGACCGTGGCCGCGATAATCGACGGCGAGGCGACCGTGTGCGAATGTTAGATTGTGTTCACCATCTTACGTGCGGGGCGCCGCCCGAGCCCTGGAGCCTGGACGGACGGATCGGCGGTGGGTGCCGGCTGACAGGGAGCCACGGCAGGGGATAGAAGGCGGACGTAATCTTAAAATCGGGGTCTCGGTCCGCCGGTCGATGTGACGACCCGCGACGGGGCGGAAGGCCGGCATTACGGAGGATGATCAATGAGCCGCGTCTCGCAAGCAGAAGCGAAGGTCAACCGAGAGCGAGTGGTGGCCGCGGCCTCTCGGCTGTTCCGTGAGGACGGTGTGGTCAAGGTCGGCATCGCGGATGTGATGAAGTCGATCGGACTGACTCAAGGCGGCTTCTACAAGCAGTTCGCCTCTAAAGATGCTCTCGTTGCCGAAGCGGCCGCCAAGGCCTTTGCCGACAACCTGCAAGACCTCGTGGCTCTGGACCAGGAGGCCGGGGGGCATCAGGCGGCGTGGCAGTCGCTGCTCGAGTCCTACTTCTCCATCGAGCATCGCGACAACCCTGGCACCGGTTGTCCCGCAGCCGGGTTCGCGGGCGACATCGCGCGTGAGCCCAAGCACAGGGAGACCTACGCCAGGGGCGTCCAGGAACTCGCGGGGTGGATCGCGCCTGGTGACGCCGGCCTGGCCGCCTATGCCACGCTCGTCGGCGGCATACTTCTTGCCCGTGCCACCGCGGGCACGCCTTTGTCGGAGCAGATCCTGCAAGCGGCACATGCGGCGGCGGCAGGGGCTGCCGACAGTGGTCAACCGGAAACCGGCTGACGTGTGAGCCACCTCGGTGTCCCGACCGCTCGGTGTCCCGCAGGGCTGCGTGCGGCGCCGGTGTCGCTGGCGGCGGCCTCCGCGTTGGCTGTGCCGGCGGGGCTGACCGCTACCTCCTTCGGCGGATCCGCCCTCGCAGGCATGGAGTCGAGACGCGATCGCGTCGCGGTGACCTCAGTCGGCGCGGACGCCCGCGTGCAGACCTTCGGGGCCCTGCCGCAGGGACTCGGCGCGCAGGTCCGGAAGGTTACGAGGTGTCCACGATGCGACGGGCGTCCGGATCGCCAACTCTTCGACCCGTTTCGACCTGTCGGTCGTCCATCCCGAGCCGTACGCCTGCGCTGAACGAGTACGTGTTCGTGAGATCGATGACGTGAGGGCAGTCCTCCGCGCGTTGCGTCTCCGGCTCCCGGGCCATTCACCTGGCCGGCTCCGGTCGGGATGACGACGTCACTCGGAGGCGCCGGCCGCCGCCGCGACCGCGGCACGTACCTCCTGGGCGAACCCCTTCACGGTGTAGCCCGGGGGCAGGCTGTCGATCAGGACGATGTCCGAGATCGCGTTGCGCACGCGCAGCGGCAGGATCGCCTGGTACTCGGGCGAGCGGTACCAGGCCTCGGCGGCGGCACGGTCGGGGAACTCCATGAGCACGACCAGACCCGGCCACGAACCCTCGATCGCGTCGGCTGTTCCGTTGGCCAGCCACTTCCCGCCGAACGGCTCGACAGTGGCCTCGACCTGCTCCAGGTACGACAGTCCCTGCTCGTTCGGGACGTCGCCAGGGATGCGGAGATGGTTGATCAGGTAGGTGCTCATCGGAGGTTCCTCTCGGGGCGGCTAAGCGTGGTGGACAGTTAAATTACCGTCGTAATCTAACTCGATGGGCGACGATTCACGCAACTTAAATGTCAGTCATGATCCAAATGGGGATGGCACTCCATCGAGGCGATCGCCGACACTGCGTGGCTGCGCAGACCACTTGGATTGCGACGTTAATCGCCGCTGTGGCCGGACGGACGGCCTGATCAAGTCGCGCCGCCGGCAGGTCGGGAGGGGTTTTCCCCTGCGACAGGGCGGCTCGCCCCCGCCTTATAGATAATGGGTGACATCTATCACGTGGATGCTGCGAGGCGGGGACTGCATGATGGCCCGTACGTCATGCCCACGCATCGCCTGCCCCGATGAGGTGACCCTGCCGTCGCCGTCGCTGGTCCCCGGAGCGTTGCACCAGCCTGAGCATCCGCACCGTGGCCCTCACCTCGTGTGGCGACGATCCCAAGGCGCTGGGCGACATGTACTCCGACGCGGCCTCCATCAGGGCCGCGGTCGAGCAAGCTCACGTCGATTCGCGTGGATCGCCCGGACGGCGCCCCGATCCAGGTCATCGTGGACGACCTGCCGGCGCGCAAGGACTGGCGCGCCCGAGCCTGGGCCAGGCGCAACAAGGTCGAGTTGTGTTTCACCCGGACCACTTCGACATCACGCGAGTCCGTCACGTCCGGATGGGGCGTCGCCAGGGAGGGGGGCCGTCCTGCGGGCTTCGAGCGCATCCAGGATCAGGTCCAGGCCGAAGCCGAACTCGCTGGCGTACTCGTAGCCCGGTTGCAGGGCGTGGTCGCGGATCATCTCGGCGAGGTACGGCAACTCCTCCGCCGGCAGATTCCGGAGGATGCCGCCGGCCACGTCCTGGACGTCGTCCGGCGTCGTCATGGGCAGGTTCGCCTCCTGCAGGACGAACCCGGAGACGTAGCTGTCGATGAGCGAGACGGCGTGCGCGGCCATCGGCAGCGTGAAGCCCGCCTTCCGGAGGACGCCCAGGACGGTGTCGTGGTGGCGCAGCGTCGCCGGTCCCGGATCGCGGCGGGAGTCCATGAGGCCGAGAGCCCAGCTGTGCTGCGACAGGACCATACGTGCGGAGATGGCGCGCGTACGGATCGCTTCGCGCCAATCGTCGTATTCGGCGCCGGGCAGCTTGATCGCCGCGAACACCATGTCGACCACGCCGTCGAGGATCGCGTCTTTGTTCGGCACGTGGTGGTAGAGCGACATCGCCTCCACGCCCAGTTCCTGCGCGATCCGGCGCATCGTGATCGCCGCGACGCCGCCGCGATCCGCGACCCGGATCGCGGCTGCCAGCACGAGGGTTCGGCTGAGCGGTTGTGAGGATGGTGACACGACGGCTCCGAGTGATGGACGAGTTGACAGCCTTACGAGCGTAAGCCAACCTTACGTTCGTAAGCTGCCTTACGAAAGTAAGGCTGCTCGCCGTCTCGTCCATCCGAGCTCTGCCACAACCGGGCGGACAAAGGAGGTTTCAATGCCGATGCCGAGGTGGTGGGGGCACGTGAACAAGAAGGTGTTCAACCCTCGCGCGATAGCCGGCGGGAGATGGCCGGTGCTGATTCACGTCGGTCGCACCTCCGGTGTTGCCTACCGCACGCCGCTCGACGCGCATCCCGTCGCCGGCGGCTACTTGTTCGTCCTGGTGTATGGTTCGCGCTCCGACTGGGTGCAAAACGTCCTGGCGGCCAGGGGAGCCCGACTCCGCGTCGACGGGAGAGAGGTGGAACTCACCGCCCCACGCCTCATCGGGAAGGACGAGGCGTTCCTGGCCCTCCCCGATGAGGTGCTCCGTCCACCGAAGCTGCTCCGCATCACCGAGTTCCTCCACATGGACCTGCTCGCGGGCTGACCCCCGCCGCGCCGGCAGTCCCCTCTTGCCCGCCGTTGAGCCGGACCCGCTCGCCGATCCGGCACCGACCCGCTCCGCCATACGACGATTACAGGACCAGCATCATGCATACAAACAGGCGGGCAACCCCGATTGCGGGCACACTGGTCATCGTAGGAATGATCGCCGGTGTGCTGAGCATCGTTCCCGTTCTTGAGGATCCACGCCGCCTCGCTCTCATTCCCGCACACGAGAGTCAGGTCATCATCGGCTCGGTTGCGCAGTCCATCATGATCCCCGCCTATGTCGGCTTTGCTCTGTACCTCTATCCGACGTTGAGGGCGGAGAACGAAGCGCTCAGCCTGGGCTTCCTCGGATTCAGGCTGATCGCGGCCACATTCCACTTCATCGGCGTGATTCTGCTGCCCTTGTTTCTTGTGCTGGGTCATGAATTCGCCCAAGCCGGCCCTGCGGACGCATTCCGACTTGAAGTGCTGGGCGAAGTGCTGCGAACGGGCCGCGACCTGGTCAATCACGTCGCGTTGATCATCTCGCTGGGCCTCGGAGACCTCCTGCTTCTCCTCATTCTATGGCGGTCGAAATTCGTCCCTCGATGGCTGACCGGTTGGGGATTCCTGGGGATCGCGGCAGCGATGTCGGCGAGCTTCTTAGTGCTGCTTCGTCTGACTGACGTGGTCACTCCGCTCTACTTGACCATGAATGTGCCGCTGGGCCTGCACAGTTTTGTCCTCGCCGTGTGGCTGATGACAAGAGGCTTCGCCGCGCATCCGTCGACTACGGCCGACCAGCACGGCGTCCGGCGCGATTGATGCGCCGGCCGTCCCTACACGGGGTCTGAAACCTCTCCCCTGGTATCGCCGGGTTCTCAAAGCGCTCAGCAATAGACCCGGTGAGGCCATAGCCGAGAGAAAACAGCAGATGCTCTCGGTCGCGACCAGCCGCAGCTGAACAGGCCCGCGTCGTGCACGTCCTGGAGCGCGCGGAGGCGGCACAGCCCTGCGCCGATGTCTTGGCCGCTCAGCGGAAGCGGGCCACGGCGCCGGCGGCTGGGAAGGTCCCAGCGGCTCTCTCCCCAAGTGGAAGCTCTCCAGCACGACTACAGTTGCGGAGTGGTCACCCGTACGAGCTCCGGCGGACACCGCCAGTTCCTCACCCGCCGGATCGTCGTGGCCGCGGGCAGGCGCGTGGCCGAGTCCGAAGGGGTTGGCGGGCTGACCATCCGGCGGGTGGCCGCCGAACTGGGCGCGGCGCCCATGGCGATCTATCGCCACGTCAAAGACAAGCACGAGCTCACCATGGCGCTGCTGGAAGACGTAGCCGAAGGGCTGCCGGCGCTGCCCACCGAAGGCGGGACCCCGCAGGAGCGGATCGTGGCCGCCTTCGCCGCCGTGGACGCCTATCTCGCCCAGCACGTGTGGGTGGTGGAGATCCTCCGGCAAGGGGAGCTGTTCGCGCCGCGCGCCGCCTCCCTGTTCGTGTGGACACTGGACCAGTTCGCCGAGCTCGGGATGGACGACCGGCAGGCGACCGACGCGTACGCGCAACTGTGGTGGTACGTCCTCGGCCACTTGTGCTACCTGCCCGGCGTCGCGCCTGAGCGGCGCGCCGCCCGCGAGGGGCTGCTGAGTTCGTCGGTCGACGACCCCGAACGGGTCCGCCGGGCGGTCCGCCCCTTCGACCATCAGACCGCCTTTCTGTCCGGCCTCGGGACCCTGGTGGGCGCGCTCGCGACCCGCTGATCGCTCTCACAGCGCGCCACCTATTTAGGTTTGCCTAACTTCTGTGTACTTTGTACGCATGACTCCGTCCCCGAACGCCGGGTGGACCCTGGCCGTCGTCTGCCTGGCCGCGGTCTTACTCACCCTGGACATCACGATCGTCAACGTCGCCCTCCCCGAGATCTCGGGCGAGCTGTCCGCCCGCCTCGACGGCATGCAGTGGACCGTCAACGGCTACACGCTTGCGTTCGCCGCCCTGCTGCTCCCCTCCGGATCGGTCTCCGACCGAGTCGGCCGCCGCGCCGTCTTCACCGCTGGGGTCGCCCTGTTCACCACCGCCTCCGCGGCCTGCGGCGCGGCCTGGAACCCGGGCGCGCTGGCGGCCTTCCGCATCGCTCAGGGCGTGGGCGGCGCGATGGTCATGGGCACCGCGATGGCGCTCCTCGCCGGCGCCTATCCAGCCGGCCGCGCCCGCCGGCGCGCGATCGGCGCCTTCTCCGCCGCAGGTGGCGCAGCCGCCGGGCTCGGGCCGCTGGCAGGCGGTCTGCTGGTGGACACCCTCGGCTGGCGCTGGATCTTCTGGATCAACGTGCCCGTGGGCCTGCTCCTACTGGCCGGGGCACTGCTGCGGCTGCGCGAGCCAGCGAGGGAGACCTCCGATGACCGGATAGACGTACTCGGCGCCGTGCTGGCCGTAGCCATGCTCTTCGTGCTCAACTTCGCGCTGATCACCGGTCCGGATCGGGGATGGGGATCAGCCCCGACGCTGACCGCGCTGGTGGCCGGACCGGTGCTGCTCATGCTGTTCATCGCGCTCCAGGCCCGCCGCCCCCACGCCGTCCTGGACATACGGCTGTTCCGCATTCCCTCGTTCATGGGCGCGATGCTGCTGACGTTCCTGGCAAGGATCTGCAGCTTCGGCATCCTGCCGTACCTGATCCTGTGGTTACAGGGCATGCTCGGCCACTCGCCGCTGGAGACCGGGCTGCGGTTGCTGGCCATGACCCTGCCCATCCTCGTCGTCGCCCCACTGGCCGGGCGACTGGGACAGCGCATCCCCGCCTCTCGGCTGATGGCCGCGGGATTCGCCCTGATCACGGTCGCCTTCCTGCTGATGGCCAGGGTGGAGCCGGCCAGCAACTGGTCCGTGGCGTTCCCCGGCCTCGTGCTCCTCGGCGTCGGCGGAGCACTGGCCTTCCCGCCGTTGCTGGGCGTGACGCTCGACCTCGTTCCGCGCGAGCAGGCCGGGATGGCCTCCGGCCTGTCCAACACCTTCTTCCCCCTCGGCACCGCCACCGGCGTCGCCGCCTTCGGCGCGATCTTCACTGCCCGAATCAGCGCGGAGCTGCCCGGTCAGGCCGCGCTGGTGGCCGCCGGCCGGTTCGACCAGGTGAACGGGCCTGCTCTGGAGACGGCCAGGACCGCCTTCACCGGAGCGCTGTCGGCCACCTGCCTGGTGGCGGCGGCCGCCGGGCTGGCCGGCGTGGCGATCTCGCTCCTCCTCATCCGGGCCCGGGACCTGGAGCCTGTGCCGATGACCGCGTGAGGCGACGCGGGACGTCCTGGTCGACGTTCACGGCGATCACCAAGAGCGGAGGCCACTACTTCTCCGGCACGTACAGCCAACGCGCCGGAACCCGAGGAGAGACATGGGCGCTCTGGCCCGCGACTCCCGGACAGCAGCCCGTGGTCTCAGAGCTCGTGCCGATGCCGCCACTCCCCCGCGACGAGGACTATTCCCCTTTCGATACGACGGCGCCGGGGCCTCGATGTCGTTGAGGATTTGGCGTGAGGTCATTTGGTTTTTTCACCTAGCGAGCGCCTTTACATTGTAGATTTCAGCGCGGTTTCTGAGGTCTATGCCGGACCCGCAATGGCGATCATGACTGCCCTTAAACCAAGCTGGAACGGCTGCCATCCCACCGCGACCTCCCGCTCCGGGAGAAGACGCTCTACCGGATGCTGTACGAGACCGCCCGCGCAGCCGAGATCCCCTCCCTCAATGTCGAGGACCTGGACCTGGAGAACCGGCGGGCGCCGCTTGCTACGGGGACCCCGTCCTATCCGCGGGACAGGAGAAGGTCGGTGAGGCGCCGGCGGGCGGGCTCGTCGCCCGCGAGGTGCAGCAGGCCCGATCGGGCCGCGTCGTCGACGGTGATCCGCCGTTCGCACACGTTCCGGAGGGTGGCCAGGTCGGTGGTGAGGACGGCGTCGGGCGGTCCGGGTGGTGTTCGGCGGTCGATGAGCAGCGCGTTCTCGGTGACCTCGGTGACGTAGACGTCTTCGTCGATGCGGAGTTCGTAGCGGCCGCGGAGTTCGGCGGCGCGGGTCACGTCGAAGAGCGTTTTGACGCTGAGCAGCAAGGAGTCGATTCCGAGCGGGCGGTCGGGCGGGGAGGGAGCCTGGCTGCCCCAGCGGCCGAGCTGAAGCAGGATGGGTTCCAGTTCGCGGCCCCATTCGGTGAGTTCATAGAGGTGGACCCGGGTCGGAGGCCCCAGGTCCACGCGCCGGACGACGCCGTGGTCGGCCAGGTCGCGCAGCCGTTGGCTCAGGACGTTGGGGCTGACGCCCGGCAGGCCACTGAGCAGGTCGCCGAAGCGCTTGGGGCCGAGCAGGAGGTCCCGCACGACCAGCACCGCCCACCGCTCGCCGATGACGTCGAAGCCACGGGCCAGGCCGCACGAGTCCCCATAGCTACGTCTTCCGCTCATACCTCTAGGCTAGCGCCGATCCTGATTTAGGAGTATTGCTTGTTTTTTAGGATCAACTCACTTTACTTTGGGCTCCATGGACCTTTCCGACCAAGAAGCGACGCTGCTGCCGCAAGGTGACACGCGGCTGCTGGACACCCCCACCGCGCGGCACCTGCTGACCGGCTCTCTCGTCGCCCGCCTGGCGTACACCGGTAAGGACGGGACGCCGCGGTTGATCCCGGTGAACTTCCGCTGGACCGGAGAGGAACTGGTGATCGGCGCGTTCGCGGGCAACTACAAGGTCCAGGACCTGCGGGCCCGCCCTGACGTCGCGATCTGCGTCGACACCGCCGACGGTCTCCCGCAGGTGCTCATGCTCCGTGGCCGGGTCACGCTCGCCGAGGTCGACGGCGTCCTTCCCGAATACGCCGCGATGCAGCGGTCGGCGATGGGCGAGGAGGCCGGCGCCGCTTACGTGAAGGCGATCGACCAGCCGGGGTTGCGGATGGTCCGCATCGCCCTGCGACCGGCCTGGGTCGGCGTCCTGGACTTCCGGGAGCGGTTCCCCGAAAAGACACCGCAACCCGTCATGGCCGCCCTCCGCGGCGACCGATGAATCCGAAGGAGACGCGGATGCGCAGGATCGTGGTCTCGATGTGGATCACCCTCGACGGTTTCGTCGCGGGCCCGCAGGACCAGATGGACTGGCTGCTCATCGACGAGCGGCTCCAGAAGTACGAGCAGGAACTGGTGGAGAACGCCGGCGGCCTGCTGCTGGGCCGGGTCACCCACAGCGACTTCGCCGGACACTGGCCGAAAGCCGCCCAGAGCCCTGCCGAACCGGAGGAGGTGCGCGCCTACGCCCGGCGCCTCGACGCCATGGAGAAGATCGTCGTCTCCGCCTCGGGACGTACCGCCACGTGGCGGAACACCCGCCGGATCGACCGCGTCCGGGCCGAAGAGATCGATGAGCTCAAGCGCGGTTCCGGCGGGGACCTCGTGGTCTACGGCAGCCTCGGGGTGATCCGCTCCCTCGACGATCTCGGGCTCGTCGACGAGTTCCACCTTCTGGTGCACCCCGTGTTCCTCCGCCGGGGCAAGGCGCTGTTCGACGACGGACAGGCTGCCCTGGAACTGGAGCTGGTCTCCGCCGAACGTTTTCCCTCCGGCGTCGCGCTCATGAAATACCGTCCTGTGGGACGGCGTACAGCGCATGTCGACTTTCCGTCCTGAGCAAGGACGGCCGACGCCATCGCTCGTCATGACTGGATGGTCAACGTCAACAGCGGCATGTGTCTAGTCGTTCAAGGCCACACCGACAACGCACCGGCGAAGCAGACGCCGTGCGCCAATTACGCAGACCAGTCTTGGCATGTGGACCAAATTCCGGAACCTCAACAGCAACAAGTGCCTTCTCGCCCGAGGCGCAACACCCGGCACCCAGGTGGTGCAGATTACCTGCGCCAACTATGACGACCAGACTGGGAGGCCATGATGCGCAACCCCTCACTAGAGGCTGGGACGTAAGGATTTTCGCGCCACCGTTGCAATGGAATCCGTCCTGCGTTTTGCGACACTGTGAATTTGTGGCGGAGCCCCGGGCGGGGTGTGGTGGGGCGGTGCTCATCCACGGGGACGCGGGGATGGGGAAGCCCCGGCTGCTCCGCCGGATCGCCGACGCCGGTTTCTACGTCGGACGGGCCCACGGCCCGCCCATCGCGTCGGGGGTGTGCCCTTCGACGTGATGGCCCGAGACGGCCGCGCATTACCTGGCGGGCGCCCACCGCCTGGCGGGAGATCACGCCGAACCGGAGCTGGGGCCGGCCGCTGGGCAGGCCCTCACGGCGGTCGGCCGGGCCGCCGCGCCCTCCACGAGGGCGACCTCGCCACGGCCTGCGCGCTGTTCGACCTACTCGACGAGACGACCCAGCGCGTCGGCATCCTCAAAACCCTGCCTGGTCCCCTTCGCGCGGGACGCCGCCCTGGCGTACACGAGAATCGGACGCTGCGACGCGGCCGAGTGGCTGGTCGCGCGGCTCGAAGCGGTCTCGGCCTCGCTCCCCTGCGTCTGGCCGCGGTCTCATGCCGTGCCGTCATTCCGGTTAGGTGCGCTCCCCCGCGACCCCGTCGCAAAATGCTGCTATCGAGACCTCGACGTCGTTGATGTTCTTGGTGTTGCTCGTCGAATGATAAATTTCACACACGAACGCCTTTACATTGTAGATTCCTACTGGTTTCGGCGTCATATCGACGTACCACGATCCCCACTGCTCGTCCCGTGTACATGAAGCATGCCGGTCGTCCGGCACCGTCGCGCCGCGGCTATCTGAGCCCAGCCCGCGATCGCTCTCGCCGACCACTGCGCCATCGACGCATGGGCACGATGCGCTCCCCCGGCGCTGCCTGGCTGGCGCCGGAAGGCGGGCGGCGAGTTCAAACTGGCCGGGCTGGCCGAAGCCCTCGGCACGGCTCTGCGGGCGCGGGGAACCGCCGAAGGACCGGCATCGGTCGCGGCCGAGACGGGGATCGCACTGTTCCGGTCGGCCTTCACGTCGTGGATCGCCGCGGACGACACGGCCGGCCTCTCCGAGCACATCCGCGCGGCCTTCACCAGCCTCCACTCCCTCGCCCTGGCGTCTTCCGCGAAATGAAGCCCCGACGTCAGCGGCTCACCGAGGCCGGGGAACATCACCCGCGATGACAGCAGCATCCAAGTGATCCATTGAGACGAGGACAAGGCTCTCAACACCATTGCCGGCACTGGTGACGGCCGCGTGTGGCGTAGGTGTGACCGTATGACTTGCCGCGTGGCACGCCTCCTCTTCGGGTCAGGACGGCGGCCGGGAAGATCTGCCCGGCCCCGTAGGACTGAGACGCCTTTTGCTGAAATGGCAACGAAACTTGGGCCCTGACCTGCCTCGACCTTATGGTCGGACGATCAACGAGTCCTGATCGAGGAGGGACTGTGACAGGCGAACACCGGGTCTTGGAAGCGGGCGCAGGACGGATTCACGTCGTGGAGCGGGGAACTGGTCCGCTGGTGCTGCTCGTCCACGGGTTTCCCGAGTCCTGGTACTCCTGGCGGCGGCAGCTTCCCGTGCTGGCGGCGGCCGGTTACCGGGCCGTCGCGCTCGACGTACGGGGCTATGGACGTTCCTCCAGGCCACAGGATCCCGCCGCCTACCGGATGCTCGACTTGATCAGTGACAACGTGTCGGTGGTGCGGGCGCTGGGGGAAGACTCCGCTGTGATCATCGGGCATGACTGGGGGGCGACCATCGCGGCGCAGTCCGCTCTCGTCGAGCCTGGGATGTTCCGTGCGGTCGGGCTGTTGAGCGTTCCTTACACTCCGCCCGGCGGGCCTCGTCCGAGCGAGGTGTTCGCGCGGATGGGCGGCGAGCAGGAGTTCTACGTCTCCTACTTCCAGCGGCCGGGACGGGCCGAGGCTGAGATCGAGCCTGACGCGCGCGGCTGGCTCGCTGGGATCTACAGCGCCCTGTCCGCCGACACGATGCCTGCGGCGGATGCCGCCGACCCGCACTTCGTCGCCCCCGGCGGCACGCTGCGGGAGCGTTTCCCTTCCGGCGTGCTGCCGTTCTGGATGTCGCAGGACGATCTCGACTTCTACGCCGCCGAGTTCGAGCGCACGGGCTTCACCGGTGCGCTCAACCGCTATCGCAACATGGACCGTGACTGGGAGGACCTGGCTGCGTATGCGGGCTCCCCGATCAAACAGCCGTCTCTGTTCCTCGGCGGTACCCGGGACGCTTCCACCATGTGGCTTTCCGACGCCATCGACGCCTATCCCCAGACCCTCCCCAACCTCACCGGGAGTCACCTTCTGGACTGCGGCCACTGGATCCAGCAGGAACGCCCCGACGAGGTCAATCGCCTGCTCCTGGAATTCCTCGACAACCTCTGATCGCTGCGAAGCTCGTGCATCGACGTCGGTGTGGTGGTCGAGCGCGCACAGGGCCTCGAACTCCCCCACTGGTCGCGCCGCTGAAATGACCTGTGGAAACGCGCCACAGGCACGCCCGCCACCGCGCTGTCCGGCGTGAAGCGAGCCCACCCCTCGAAATTCCCGCCAGTACTGTCGGGGGCGGTTGATACTGTCCGGGCATGGGGATGCGGTTCGGTGTTCTGGGCCCTCTTGAGGTGGTCCGTGACGGGGTCCCAATCGTGGTGTCGGCGCAGAAACAGCGCATCGCCCTGGCCGCGCTCCTGCTCGAAGCCAATCGTCACGTCTCCGTCGACCGGCTCGCCGAGGCCATGTGGGAGGGCCGTGACGTCCCGGGCGACGCGCGTGACTCCGTACAGACGCACATCCGCCGCCTGCGCCGCTCCCTGACCGACGACGCGGGCCGCCGGCTCATCCACACCGGCGAGGATGGCTACGTCCTGCTCACCGACCCAGGTGACGTCGACGTCACCGCCTTTCACGATCTCCTCGCGCGGGCCGAGCGAGCCACCGATCCGGTGACGGAAAGCGACCTGATCGGCGCGGCACTGGCGTTGTGGCGGGGGGCGGCGCTGGCCGACGTACCGTCGGAATCGTTGCGTCGCGACCACGTGCCGGTGCTCGACGAGCAGCGGCTACGCGCCCTCGAGCGCTGGTTCGCCCTCCAGATCCGCCTCGGCCGCCACGGCCGGGTCATCCCCGATCTGCGCCGGGCCACCGCCGACCACCCGCTCCGGGAGCGGTTGTGGGAACAGCTCATGACGGCCCTGCACCGGTCCGGGCGGCAGGCCGAGGCGCTGCAGGCCTATCTGGCCGTCGATCGCCTCTTACGCGAGGAACTCGGCGTCGACCCCGGCGAGCCGCTGCGCCGCCTGCACCGCGAGATCCTCACCGGAACCGCCGAGCAGTCCTATCAGCCCCGGCAGCTACCCGCGGACGTCGTCCCCTTCACCGGCAGGAAGGCCCAGGTCGCGGTCCTCGACGGTCTGCGCGGCAGCGACCGGCCCGTCGTGGTCACCGGACCTGGCGGGGTCGGCAAGACGGCGCTGGCCGTGCATTGGGCCCACACGGTGCGCGACCGCTTCCCTGACGGCCAGCTCTACGTCGACCTGCGGGGGTTCGGGCCGGGTGACCCGCTCCGGCCCGAGTGCGCGCTGGAGATGCTGCTGAGCGGGCTCGGCGTGCCCGACGACCGGATGCCTGCGGGGTCGGTGGAGCGGTCGGCGTTGTTGCGATCGGTGCTGGCCGGGCGGCGGGTGCTGCTGCTGCTCGACAACGCGCGCGACGAGGCGCAGGTGCGTCCGCTGCTGCCGGGGGCGGGGTCGCTGGCCGTGGTGACCAGCCGCAACCAACTGCGCGGCCTGGTCGCCAGGCAGGGGGCGCTGCGGGTGCCGGTCGATGTGCTGCCGCCAGAGGAGACCCGGCGATTACTCAGCGGGCTGCTCGGAAGAGAGCCCGCCGAGCTGGCCGAACTCGCCGACCTGTGCGGCGGGTTGCCGCTGGCCGCCCGGATCGCGGCCGCCAACATCGGAGATCAGCCGCTGGAGGGCTACCTCGCCGACCTGCGTGAAGGCAACCGGCTGGCGATGTTGTCGGCCGGAGACGACGAGGCGAGCGCGGTCCGGACCACCTTCGACCTCTCGTACGCCGCCCTGCCCGAGCCGGAGCGCGAGCTTTTCGCGCTGCTCGGGCTGGTGCCGGGCGCCGGATTCGGCGACGAGTTGGCCGCCGCGCTCATCGGCCGGCCGCTGGCCGAGACACGAGGGCGCCTGGACCGGCTCGTCTCCTTCCACCTGATCGGCCGGGTCGCCCGCGACCGCTACTCCTTGCACGACCTGCTGCGGATCTACGCCGCCGAACACGCGCCGGCCGCCGGCGCGGCCCGGCTCCACGACTGGTATCTGCACGGCGCGCTCGCCGCCGCCCTGGTGCTGCACCCGGATCTGGTACGCCTGCCGTCTCCCGCCCCCGTACGCACATTCACCGATAGGGCCCAGGCCGCGGCCTGGCTGGCCGCCGAGCACGACAACCTGGTCGCCCTTCTCGACCAACTGGCCCGCACCGGCCCCGGTGAGCCGGTCTGGCTGATCGCCGACGCCCTGCGTGGACACTTCCGCACCACCCGGCGGCCGGCCGACTGGCTCCTGTGCCTTCAGGCCGCCTTCACCGCCGCAGGCCCCGGCGGCGACCCGGCCGTGCACGCCGCCCTCCACCTCGGGCTGGCCGACCTGTACAGCCACCAAGACCACCATGAGAAGGCGATCATCCACTACACCGCCGCCCTGGAGCTGGGGGCCGGGTGGCCGGAACTGCGAGCCGCGGCGCAAGGCGGCCTGGGCGTCAGCCGCCGGCGACTCGGCGATCCCCGTGCCGCCACCCGCCTGGAGCGCGCCCCGGCCGACGCGATGGCCCGGCTGACCGCCGGCGAGCGCAAGGACAGCGCCCGCGAGGCGCTCCCCCGCGCGAAGGGATGCATGACGGCCCTGGTCTGAACCGCGACGGGGCGACGACGGCGGGACGACGGCAAGACGACGGGGCCGGCTCTCAGCATGGACGGGTGCCATCACCTGCCCATCGCAGACAAAGGACCCTCATGCTGAGAACCAGGGCCATGATGATCGTTCTGATCGTCATCGGCGCTCTGTTGCACGGCACACCCGCCGCCCACGCCGACTGGGCCCACGACAAGTGTTCCTACGCCGAACTCTCCGAGGAGGTCGTCACCACCACCACGGCCAGGCTCGCCACCGACAACCCCTTCTACCGGGTCTCCGTCGGCAAGCACGACGGCCCCGACAGCATCACCTACGACAAGACCGTGCAGGTCACCGCGACGTCCGAGTTCAGCGGCGGCGGCAGCGCCGGGGTCGACCTCGCCAAGATCATCTCGATCGCGGGAGAGGCCGGCTACAAGTACGGCGAGACGCTGTCCGACAGCTTCCGCTTCGCCAAGACGGTGACGACGGTGGCCGGCGAGTTCCGCTACGTCGCGCCCGTCGTGCAGTACGACATCGTCGCCCTGATGCAGAGCTGGACGACCCCCGGCGGGTACACCTGCCTCACCGCCATCACCAGCGCCCTGTTCCCCAAGGCGGTGCAGTTGTGCGACTGGCTGGTCACCGACTTCGTCGAAAACTGCCGGCTGCCCCGGGGCAGCCGGGGCGGCGGCGGCAATCCCGGCACCGTCACTCCGCCCGACTCCGGCCCGCAGCCGGTGACCGACGTCAACGGCCTGGCCGACGGCACCTTGCTCCACACGACCGACACCCAGCGCATCTACAAGATGGTCGGCGGCTCCCCCGTCTGGCAGGCCACCTGCGCCGACGGCATCTGCGCCACGCCGTCGCGACCGACCACGCAGAGCGTCGTCAACGCCGGGCCGGCCACCCCGCGCAACGGCTCCTCGGCCGTCGACCAGCGCGGCAACGTCTACCTGTTCGTCGGCGGCGCGCCCCTGTGGCAGCACTCGTGCGCGGCCCCGGTGACCTGCGGCTCCCCGGTGAAGATCTCCAACTGGTCGATCGACGCCCGCGACCACATGAACGCCCGCCCGGCCGACGGCAACCTCGTCCAGGCCAAGGCCGGGAACCTCGACCTGCCGGTCGCCATGACCGTCGGCGGCGCGCTGGTCACCTTCGCCAACCCGCAGGAACTGGCCGATGTCGGCCAGGGCGGCAACTGGCAGCAGCGGGTCGTGGCGATCAGCGCCAACAGCTACCACGAGCTCGGGTTCAAACCCGCCGACGGCACACTCGTCCAAGGCGCCGGCGGCGCGGCCACCCCGGTCGCCATGCTGGTGGGCGGCGCTGTCGTCCCATTCGAGTCACCGCAGGAGGTCATCGACGTCGGCCAGGGCGCCGACTGGGCTTCCCGGGTGCGCGCCATCCCCGTGCGCGCCTTCAACGCCTGGTCGCGGGTGCCCGCGGACATGACCCTCATCCAGGGGACGGGCGGCGGCACCTCCAGCCCGGTCGCGCAGATCGTGGGTGGGGCCCGCATCAACATCGCCACCCCGCAGGAGCTCCTCGACACCGGGTACGGCCCCGGCTGGGCCTCGCTCGTCCGCGCCGTGCCGCTGCGCGCCTTCAACGCCATGCGCGCCGACGTCCCGGCCGACGGCACACTGGTGCAGGGCATCGGCACTCCCGTGGCGGCGATCGTGGGCGGCGGCCGTACCGACTTCGGCACCCCCGCCGAGGTCGAGGAGGCCGGATACGGAGCGAGCTGGCGCGCTCTGGTCCGGGCCGTCCCGGCCCGCGCGTTCGCTGCGATGTCGCAGCGCATCGGCGACGGCACCCGGCTGCGCCGGGCTGACGGCGCCAGCCAGGGCGGCGTTTACGGCGGCGCGCTGGTCCCGTTCCACTCCATGGCCGAACTCATCGAATCCGGATACGAACCCCGCCCCCTCCAGGCGGTGCCGGCCCGCGTGTGGGACGCCCTGCCGCGCACGATCGGCGACGGCATACGTATCAAGGACGCCCACTCGACCGGCCAGGCGACGATCGTCGGAGGAGCGAAGGTCGCTTTCCACTCGATGGCCGAACTCACCGAGGCCGGCTACGCCGACACCCCGATGCACGTGGTACCCGGCCGCGTGTGGGACGCGCTGCCGACCACCATCGGCGACGGCGTCCGTATCAAGGACGCCTCCTCGGCGAGCCAGGCGGCGATCGTGGGCGGCGCGAAAATCCCCTTCGTCTCCCAAGCCGAACTGGAGGAGTCCGGCTACGCCGACGACCCGATGCGGGTGATCCCCCGGCGCGTGTGGGACGCCCTGCCGACCAGGATCGCTGATGGCGTCCGTATCAAGGACGCCTCCTCGGCGAGCCAGGCGGCGATCGTGGGCGGCGCGAAAATCCCCTTCGTCTCCCAAGCCGAACTGGAGGAGTCCGGCTACGCCGACGACCCGATGCGGGTGATCCCCCGGCGCGTGTGGGACGCCCTGCCGACCACCATCGCCGACGGAACCTTCATCAAGTCGCCGACCTCGGCGGCAGTCTGGCTGATCCAGAACGGCCGCCGCGTGGCGGCGGCCCAGCCCGGCACGGTACGGGTGGTTCCCGCCCGCGTGGTGGACGCGATCCCGCCGGCGTGAGCAACCGGTGCGTGCCCCGGCTTCGTGCGTAGCCGGGGCACGCCCCCACCGGATTCCGTTGACCAAACGGCGATGTCGGCACTGGTGGACGTCGTGCCGACGCGAAGCCATGTGTCGGTGAGGTGATTCAGCGAGGGGTCGTTCTTGTTCACCCATGCGTCGTCAGCCAGCCCCGCGCCCACGTAGACGCTGGAGAGCGACATTGTCACTGGACAGGTGACCCCGGGGTCGGTCAGGAAGGCGTGGTCTGGTTCCAGCACAGGCGAGGAGGCTCCGGCGGTCATCCCGACGGCGCCCTCACCCTCAACGCCGTCACCCGGCTCCCCTGCGCACCATCGACAAGACGGTGCCCGCCGATCTGGACGTCCACGTCACGCTGGACAACTACGCCACCCACACACAACCCCGGCGATCAAGACGTGGCTCGTCATGCATCCCCGCTTCGTCCTGCACCACCCCGACGAGCTCATCCTGGCTCAACCTCGTCGAACGCCTCTTCGCCGAGATCACCGTCAGACTCCCTCGCCGCATACTGCCGACGAATCACGACTCAGGACACGAGGAGGCCGGGTACGGCCACACCGCGAGCCGAGACGCGGCCGTTCACCAGTTCATCGGCGTCGGTTGATGTCAGCACGGTCGTCCTCTCAGCGGAGGGCCAGGCCAGGAGTGTTTCGTGGAGTAGAGCGGCGGCCTTGCCGACCCCTCGGACGTGAGCGCCGCCGCCGTACCCCCGTCAGGAGAATTGAGGACTCGGGGCGGCCCGGTAAATGCGTAGGAATTACTCATGCTTACTCACCGCAGGCCGTCTTTCCTTTGAACGGGAAGCGCAGTGCGAGTCCCGAAATGGCGAAATGCCGATCGAGTACTTGGTGGTCGCGCAAAAGGAGTGTGTTCATGAAGTTCTTACGAGCCGTCTCGGCTCTGGTCCTCGCCGGAGGGCTGATGATCGGCGGTGCGTCGGCTGCACTGGCGGACGAGCGGTCGCAGATCAGGCAGATCCCGCCCAACTACGCCTCGCGCGACTACTGGTACTGCCCGGCGGGCACCTCGCTCGGCACCTGGATCTTCCAGGCCGGCCCCAACCTGCAGATCAGCCGGGAAGGGCGGGCGGCCGACAGCTCCTCGCACGGCGGCGGGTTCGGGGCCGACATCGTGAACCTGGCGAACTCGACGACGTGGATGCGCGTCACGTACACCTGCGAGGTCGTCGACGAAGGCCCGGCAACCACGATCGTCCCGCTCAGCACCCACAACCTCGGCCCGAATGATCCATATTTGATGGTGGTGGAGCTCTGCCCGGAATCGCATCCGGAGTTCGTTGAGCTCGCGGTGAACGAGGATCGGCTTCCGCCGGCGGCGACGTTCTCCTATCACAAGCTCCGTGCGGTCGGGGAACCTGACGGGGTGCTCATCACGGTGGACAACGCGGCCCTGCAGTCAGGCGTGTTCAGCGGAAGCCTCAGGTGCCGCCGCCTCTCGACCTCGTAAACCGCTCAGAGGACGGCAACGGGGACCCGGGCACACCCGGGTCCCCGTTCTCCGGTTCAGGCGGGGTAGACGCGGCAATCGACGAAGGTCTTCGCCGAGGTCCCGATCAGGGAGGAGTTCCGCAGGAGGAACCGCGCGCGCTCGGGCTTGACGTCGACGTAGACGCTCATGGTGTAGGTGACGTTCGCCGGTACGGCCGCCCAGGCACGGCCCACGTGGGGATGGCTGGCGGGGCAGATCAGGAACGAGCCGGCGTGACCGCCGTCGACGGTCGAGGGAGGGACGGTGATCTTCTGAGTGATCGTGATGCTGGAGGGCACGCAGATGTAGTCCGCGACGATCTGGCCGGTCTGGCGGTTGCTGTCGTTGGAGGCGACCACCCGGAAGCCGTTGTGGTTGTTCCGCCACTCGAAGCCCCAGTGCGAGACGTGGGGCGACGATGAGATCGAGTAGGACTCGACCGCCTGGTCCGGCGGGCAGGACCAGGTCACGTATCGCTGCTCCAGGGCGTTCAGGTGAAAGATCCCGGTGTGCGAGTCGGCGGAGGCCGGCTGGGCCGTGCCGGCGAGGCCTGCGGTCAGCGCGAGGGCGACGACCAGGTTTCTGATGGTGCGCATGGTCACTTTCTCTTTCCTTCGGTGATGTGAGGTCCGCGCAGGGTGGCGGACTCGTAGAGGGCGCGGGGGGTGGCCGAGCCGGTGCAGAAGAGGGCGACCCGCAGTTCGTACTCCTGCTGGGTCATCCAGGCATCGAGGTGGTCGGGGCCGGCGAGGGCTGCGGACAGGGCGGGGCGGGCGTAGCCGACCTGCGACGCGCCCAGGGCGATGAGCTTGGCGGCGTCCAGGCCGGAGCGGACGCCCCCGGAGGCCCACAGCTCGATGGCGGGCGGCAGGACGGCGCGGGCCGGCAGGAGCGAGGTCGCGGTCGGTTCGCCCCAGTCGCGGAACGTCGCGGCGGCCCCGGCCCGGACGGCGTCGCCGGACTCCCCCGCACGGGCTCCCTCGATGCGGCCCCAGTGGGTGCCGCCCAGGCCGCTCAGGTCCACTGCGGCGATGGGCAGCGAGGCGAGCTTGCCCAGGGCGCGTTCCCCGAAGCCGCAGCCGGTCTCCTTGACCACGACCGGGACGTCCGATGCCTCGGTGAGACGGCGCAGAGCCGACACGACGCCCCGGAAGCGCGGAGTTCCCTCGGGCTGGAGACACTCCTGCAATGGATTGAGGTGGACGGCGATCGCCCGCGCGTCCAGAACCTCGGCCAGGCGCACGATGCGGTCGGACGGAGATTCGGCGAGCTGGGCGGCGCCCACGTTGGCCACGATCGACAGGTCGGGGAAGTCCTCGCGGATCGTCCCCCACCGGTCGACGGTGAGGCCGGGGTCATCGAGTTCCCGGCGCTGGGAGCCGACACCGAAGATCCATCCGTGCCGCGCGCATCCCTCCGCGAGGCGGCGGTTGATGGCGGGGGCGGCGGCGTGGCCCGCCGTCATGCCGGCGACGTAGAAGGGAGTGGGCGTCTCCCCGCCGAGGGCGCGGGCGGCGATGCCGACCTCGTCGAAGTCCAGTTCGGGCAGGCTGTCGTGCGTCAGGTGATAGAGGTCCAGGTCGTGCAGGCCGGTGGCCTCGTTGCGTTCGTCGAGTGCCAGGCGCAGGTGGTCGGACTTGCGGGTCTCGAAGGTCACGTCCGCGACATCGGGCATCGTCCCTCCCTAGGGCAGGTTCAGTTCCGTGCAGGCGATCGACGCCTTGCCGGGCACCGACCGGAGGAGGCGGTTGGTGAAGGAGAACTCGACCGAGTTCGGTTTGGTGTCCTGGTCGGCCTCCCAGCTCACGTCCGTGTCCTGTTCGTCGGGCCAGGCCGAGATCGCTTCCACGAACGGGTAGTCCTGCGGGCACTGGATGGTGAGCTCGGCCCTGCCGGGGAGGATCACCATCGAGGGCGGGATCCAGAGGGTCCGGGTGATGTTCCTCGGCGGCTCCACGCAGTAGTAGCTCGCGAAGATCGCCCCGGCATCGGCGCCGATGTTGGCGGCCGCGACCTTGAAGGCGTTCTCGTCCGGAGAGATGACCGGCTGCCCGTACCAGACGTTCGGGGTGCTCCGCAGGGTCAGGTCCCGGACCAGATGCCGGGCGGGGCAGCCGAAATCGAAATACCTGCCCTGCTCGTACGGCGGCACATAACGGGATTCGTGCTTCTCGACATAAGCGTGGGCGGGGGGCGCGGTGACGGCCAGAATCGTGGCGGCCATGACGGCGCCCAGGGAAAAGGCTCTTCCGGTGGCCATTTCGGCCTTTCGACAGGTGGCGTTTTCTCGGACACCGACGACCATAGGAACGACCGGCCGGAGATTGATGAGTAAGCGCTACCTATCCACGCCCAAGGCCGCCGCGAGTTCCCGCCGGGCCGTCACGCCGAGTTTCTGGTAGACGTGCTGGAGGTGGTTGTCGACCGTACGGACCGACAGGCCGAGCAGGTCGGCGATCTCCCTACTGGCCTTGCGGACGGCCAGCAGGGCGATCTCGGCCTCGCGCACGGTGAGGACGGCGGTGGCGTGGCCCGTGATCAGCAGCGGAGTGCGGGCGCCCTGGCAGCGAGACGCGGCGGCGGCGGACCGCTGGGTGGCGGCCTCGGCGTGGCGCGCGTGGCCGGTGCGGCGGAAGATCACGGCCGCCATGGTGGCCGCTTCGGCGGCGAGCAGGTCGGCACCCACAGCTTCGAGGTCGTCGGCGCAGGCCAGCAATGCTTCAGGGTCGTCGGCCGCCAGGGCGGCGGACAAGGCGGCACGGGCCGGGGCCCATCGTCCATCGCACCGCCCGGCCAGCTCGGCGAGCCGGGATGCCACCTCCCTGGCCCCGCCCAGCCGCGCCACGTCGGTCAGCAGGAGCGCCTCCGAGGTGAGGTGACCGCTGGCGGACGCGATGCGGGCGGCGGCGGTGAGGACGGCGCGAGCCTCCTCGACGCGGCCCCGGGCGGCCAGCAGCCATGCCCCGCCCAGGCGTTCCTCACCTGCCCGGTAGCCCATGGGCCGGTAGGTGCGGGCCTCCCGCTCCGTGCTCTCGGCCCTGGTTTGATCCCCCAGAACAGCGGCGCACGCGGTCAGACCCGACAGGGCCAGAGCCGACGCCCGGTGGTTGCGGTGGGCGCGGGCCTGACCAGCCGACTCGGCGAACCAGCGGCGGGCGCTGCGTACGCGGCCGGCCAGCCATTCGGCGCGAGCCTGGTGGTAGGAGAGCCAGATCAGGCTTACCGGGTCGGGCCGCCGTTCCAGCAGGGTCCAGGCACGGTGGCTGACTTCCCTGGCCTCGGCAAGGCGGCCGGCCTCGGTGAGCGCCAGCACCAAAGAGATGAGCTGACCGGCGGGAGGCAGGAGCAGCGACTGGTCATCGAGCTCTTCGTGCACGGTATAGGCGTGCTCGGCCTGGCCGATCGCCTCATCGGTGTGGCCGAGGGCGGCCAGCGCGGCGGGGCGCATCATCGCGCCCATCAACCAGATGCTGACGTTCGCCGCCGCGCGGGGGTCGGGCCCGGCCTGCTGGAGCAGGTCCAGGCCGCGCCGGGGACTTCCCGCGACGGTGCGCATCCAGCCTTCGTTGACGTCCAGCATGCGGCGTTCGGCGGGAGCGGTCACTTCGGCGCGGGCCGCCTCGTTGACGGTGAAGGCGTCGTCGGTACGGCCGTCGGCCCAAAACAGGCTCATGCTGCGGGCGAAAGCGACCTCCAGCTTCTCCCGGTCCCCATCGGCGGCCGAAGCCGCCCTGGTCAGAGTCTGTTCCGCGCCCTGAGGGTCGCCGAGTTCGAACAACGACTCGCCGAGCAGCAGCAGGCTTCGCGCGGTGTGGGCGGGGGCGGGCACGGCCCGCAGCAGGGCGGTGACCTGTTCGTAGTCCCTGGCGTGGCGGGCGAGGGCGGCCGCCCGGATCAACAACGCGGCGTCGGCGGTTCCGGTGGCGGCCAGCCGCCAGGTGGCGATGTGCAGGGCGTCGTCCCGGCGGCGGGCTCCGTATCCCTCCACCCGCTCGGCCTGAGCCACGAGCAGGGCCCGTCGGCCGAGAACCGGCATGGCGGCGCGCAGCACCTCGCCGTACAGGGGATGGGCGAGGGCGGCGATCATACGGTGCCCGTCAGGCAGGATGCGGACCAGGCCGAGCTCGCGCAGTTCGCTGAGCGCGCGGGGGGACGCGCAGGCCTCGGCGTCGGCGAGGGACAGCGGCTCACACAACGCCAGCAGTTCCAGCGCCGGGCGGTCCCCGAGATCGGCGGCGGCCAGGCGCGCGCCGATGAGTTCGGTCAGCCGGGAACCGCCGGGCACCCAGGCGTCGGCCAGCCGCCAGACCTCGCCGTCCCCGGCGAGGTCCCCGGACTCCAGCGCACTGTGGACCAGTTCCCGCAGGTAAAGGACATTCCCGCCGCAGGCGGCGTAAAGCCTGTTGAGGGTACGCCGGTCGGCCGGGGCGCCCAGCGCGGCACGAAGGATCTCCTCGACCTGCCCGGGGGCGAACTCGGCCAGCCGGACATGGCTCATCCCACCCGCCTCCACCAGGGACCGGACCTCCTCACCCGCCTCCTCGCCGTTCCGCAGGGTGCCGATCAGGCGTACGACGCCCGCCGCCGCCAGCCGCGCCAGCAGCAGGGCCGAGGCCGCGTCCAGCAGGTGCAGGTCGTCGACCAGCAGGACCTGCGGGGGCAGACCGTCGCCCCCGAGCGAGGCCGCCACTTCGGCGATGCCCGCAGCGGGGTCCGACAGGTCGGCCCCGGAGGGTAGGAGGTGGGCGATCGCGCCCAGCGGAACCGCACCCGCCGCCGCGCTCGCCGTGGCTCGCGAGCCGCGGCACCCTCTGCGTACCGCCCTGGACAGGCACTCTTCGGCGAGTCGTGATTTGCCCACCCCAGGGGGCCCGGAGATGACGACCCCGCCCGGCCGTTTGCCGAGCAGGACCCGGCTGATGCGGCCGAGCTCCTCGTCCCGGCCGACAAGGGGCCATCGCACCGGCCCCACGGCCACCTCCGTCCGCCCGGGCGGACGCGGCGTCGCGGCGCGACGACGTTACGCCCGGCTCCATTTCATCCGCCACGCGCCGAGGTGGCGTATGAGTAAACGTTACTCATTTCCAATCGGCCCCGCCCAACGGCGTATCTGAGTACCGGTTACTCGTGCCGGCGCACCGATGCGACGGCGTTAATTCCCAGAGGAACCGGGCGACTCCCCCGGGGGGACGAAGGGAATGCGGAATGACGACTCGTCTGCACCGCGGCAGTGATTCGACGGAGTTGACCCGGACCGGCGGCAGGACCTATGCCGGAATCGGCCGGTACATGTTGTCCGCGTTCGGGACCGCCCTCGGTTACAGCACGGCGGGAATCGACCGGATGAGCCGAGATTTCTCCAGCATGCTGGCGGGCTGGGGCGAACTGCCCGTCGGGACCAGGCCGCGTTATCTCTCCGGCGTCGCCAACGACCACATGCCGATCGAGTTCTCGCTGGCCTGGACGCCGGACACAGCCCATGTCCGCGCCCTCGTCGAGCCCCTGGGCGCGCACCCGACACCGAGGTCGGTGCAGGCGGAGGCGGCCCGGCTGGTGCGTGCGCTCGCCATCAGGCAAGGGGTGTCCATCGGCCGTTACCTGGCGATCGAGGACGTCTTCCTGGACCGGGAGCCGGTGTCGCCCTTCTCCTTGTGGCACTCCGTGGTGTGGGGGGATCGCACCACGCCCATGCACAAGGTGTACTTCAACCCGCGGGTGAAAGGCGACGGCGCGGCCCCGGAACTGGTCAGGCGGGCCATGACACGACTCGGCCGCAGGAAGTCGTGGCGGGTGCTGGAGACCGCCTTCGGCGGGTTCGCCGATCTCCGGGATCACCCCGTGTTCTTCTCCCTCGACCTCGTCGGGTCACCCGACAGCAGGGTCAAGGTCTACTTCCGGCATGAGGGGATGACCGCCGCCCAGATCGACCGGGTGGGTCCGCTGATGTCGTACGGGGAACGAGGGTTGCTGGCGGAGGTCTGCGGCCGGGTGCTCGGGCACGCCGGGCCCTACCGAAAGGCCCCGATCACTTGCGTGACCTTCCGCGGTGAGGACGGGGTCGTGGACGAGGTGACCCTGCACCTGCCGCTGTCTCCCAATCTGCCCAACGACGCGGTCGCCGCCGACCGGGTGTCCGAGCTGATGCGGCACGCCGGAATCGATGACGCGGGGTACCGCGCGGCCCTGGCCGCGGGCATCACCCGGCCGCTCGAACGGTCCACCGCGCAGAGCTGGGCCGGATTCAAGAACGCCCATCAGCCCACGGTGACCGTCTACATCGGCCCGGAGGTGTACCGCCCATGACCACCGTCGATGCGGGCTTTTCGCCGCTGCCAAGATGAAGTTCGACCCGGCGGGCCGACATTCAGTCGTTCCGCAGCGCCTCGGCGAGCGCTGGACGGCCGGCCACACCGAGTTTCGCATACACCTGGTTGAGGTGGTTCTCGACGGTACGCACGGACAGGAAGAGCGCGCGGGCGATCTCCATGCTGGAGTGACCGGACACCGCCATGGTGGCGATCTCCACCTGCCGCGCGGTCAGCGGCGTGGCGCGCGGAGCCATGACCAGCAGCGGAGTGCGGCTCCCCTCGCATCGCGACAGGAGCCCGGCCGCCTGCTGGAGGGCGGCATTCGCCCGTCGTTCCTCACCCCGACGGCGCCACTCGCCCGCGGCGGCCGACGCGGCCTCGGCCGCCCACAGGTCGGCGCCCACGGCCTCCGCGCCGGCCGCGACCAGCACCAGGTCGTCGGGATCGCGCGAGGCCAGGGCTCGCGCGAATTGCACCCGCACCCAGATCAGCTTCCCGTCGCCCGCGTGGGCCAGCTCCTCCAGACGGCGGACGACCTCCCGGGCCCCGCCGAGCCGGGCGACGTCGGTCAGCAACCACGCCTCCGCGTTGACGTGCCCGGCGGCCCGCGCCTGCCCGGCCGCCGTCAGCAGAAGTTCCCGGGCTTCGGCGAGGTTCCCCAGGGCGGCCAGGTGCCAGGCCGCGCCCAGGGCGTCCTCGCCGGTGATCAACCCGCTCCGGGGGTAGAGCCAGGCCTCTTCCAGGGCGCTCCGGGCGGCGTCGAGCTCGCCGAGCTGCGCCGCGGCGGCGGCGAGGCCGGTGTAGACCCGGTGCAGACTCTTCATGTGCCCGTGCGCCCTCGCGACCGCCGCCGCCTCGGAGAACCATCGCCGCGCCGAGGCCGGGCGCCCGGTCAGCAGGAACGTCCGGCCCAGGAAGGTGGCCATCCAGACCGCGCCGCAGCGCCAGACCGCCTGGCGGCCCTGGTGGCACGTGCCGTCCTCCCGGGCGGCGCCCATCATCTCCTCGAAGCCGCGCGCGCCGGCCTCGACCGCCCGTGCCGTCTCTCCAGCCTCCGTCAGGGCGAGGACCAGGGCGATGAGCTGGTGGGCAGGCGGGGTCACCGGGGAGTGCTCGCTCACCTGGAGGTGGACGGCGTGGTACCGCTCCGCCGACGCGACGGCCTCCTGGGAGCGGCCGAGCTGGACCAGGGCCACGGGCAACGCCCAGGCGCCCATCAGCCAGGCGTTGGCGTTCATGGCGCGCAGATGCTCGGGGTCCCTCTCCAGCTCGGCGAGTAGCCCGGCCGCACGGCCGGGTTCACCGGAGACGGCGAGCACGGTGCCTTCGACGATCCTGAGCAGGCGCCTGCCGACCGGGCCCCGGATCCGCGCCTCTGCCTCCCGGACGACCTGAAGGGCCCTCTCCGGCTGGGCCGCGATCCACAACAGGTTGATCACCCGCATGTAGGCGATCCTGAGCCGCTCCTCGTCGGTGGCGGCGTCGGTGTACGCCTCGGAGAGGATCTCCTCGCCCTCCTTCCAGTGACCGGCCTCGAGCAGGCCCTCGGCCCGCAGCACCTTGATCGGGAGGGTGCGCTCGGCCGGGGGCAGAGCGTCGGTGAGCTGAACGATCTGCCGGTAGTCGTTGGCGTGCCGCGCCAGCACGACGGCCCGCCTGAGCAGGTCGGAATCGGCCGTTCCCGTGGCGTCCAGCCGCCAGCCCGCCACCCGGAGCTCGTCCTCGCGGCGCCGGGCGCCGAAGGCCTCCACGCGTCCGGCCTGGGCCAGCGTCAGTGTCGTCCGCCGCTCGGCGGGGATCTCGCCGCGCAGCACCTCGCCGTACAACGGGTGGGCCAGGGCGAGGAAGAGGCGCCGGCCGTCGGTGCCGGTCCTGACGATGCCGGAACGTTCGAGTCCGGTCAGGGTTTCCAGCGACGCGACCGCCTGGACGTCGGCCGGCGAAACGGGTTCGCACAGGGCCAGCATCTCCAGGGCGGCGCGGGCGTCGTCGCCGGTGCCGGCCAGGCGGGCGCGCACCAGCTCGGCGAGCTGCGGCGTGGCCGCCGGCGCGGCCTGGGGGATGTCCCACAGCTGCCCGTCGTGGGTGAGCGTGCCGGAGGCCAGCCCGCTGTGGAGCAGCTCGCGCAGGTAGAGTGCGTTGCCGCCCGAATGGCGGTGCATACTGCGGACGGCGCGTTCGGACACCGGGCCGCCCAAGGCGGCCCGCATGAACCGCGCGACGCCCTCATGGTCGAACTCGGCGAGGTCCACTCGTCGTACGGCATCGCCGCCGCACAACGTGGCGACGGCATGGCCGACCGGCTCACCGGAGCGGATCGTCACCACGAGCTTCACCGCCCCCGCGTCCAGCAGTTGCCGGAGCAGGACGGCGGAGGCGGCGTCCAGCCAGTGCAGGTCGTCCACCATCAGCACCCACCGGCCCCCGGCCGGCCGGGCCAGCGTCTCGACGACACGAGTGAAGTCACGGACGGGGTCGAAGCCGACGTCCGCCGGGAGCAGATGGGCCAGCGCCCCGAGCGGAACGGCGTTCATGGACGGGCCGGCGGTGGCCCGGCCGCAAGCGAAACCGGCCTGCCCGGCGATCGCGAGGCACTCCTCGGCCAGGCGTGACTTGCCCACCCCCGCCGGGCCGTGGAGGGCGAACGCGTGAAGGTCGTCGTCACGCAGGACGGCGGCGAACTGGCTCAGCTCGCGTTCACGTCCGACGACGGGATAGTCGGTTGAGGTCTCTTCAGCCGGCGCCATGGTGACTCTCACGTCGAGGAGATCTCCAACGAGAGTAACCGGCCGCCGGAGGGGCGCAAGGCGTCCGCGCCATCACATCCGGCCCGCCGCGAAGGTGATCCTCCGGTCGAGTACCGACTACTCAGGCCCCGCGTTCCGGCCGCCGTGAGACTCGGCGCAAAAGTTCGGATCGGAGGCACCATGACCCTGCACGTCGACCAGTACGACGAAGTGGCGGAGTCCTACCAGCAGGCCGACCTCACGGCCTTCCGCACGCTCGTCGAGGCCCACTCCCTGCTTGACACGCTCGGCCCGGCCGACGGCCTGCGGGTCCTGGACGTCGCCTGCGGTGAGGGCTTCTACACCCGCCGGTTCGCCGACCTGGGGGCCGGCCAGGTGGTCGGGGTGGACTCCTCGGCCGAGATGGTCCGGTTGGGCCGATCG
This sequence comes from Herbidospora galbida, assembly GCF_005233835.1. GTDB lineage: Bacteria > Actinomycetota > Actinomycetes > Streptosporangiales > Streptosporangiaceae > Herbidospora > Herbidospora galbida. The sequence goes on from NZ_SZQA01000001.1 coordinate 264,945, forward strand.
GCGGAGGAGGAGCAACCGCGCGGCATCGTCTACCACGTCCACGACGCGGCGCGGATGCCCGTGCTCGGCGAGTTCGACGTGGTCGCCGCCACCTACCTCCTGCACTACGCGGTGGACTTGGACCACATGCGGGCCATGTGCGACGCGATGGCGGCCAACCTGCGCCCCGGAGGCCGCCTGCTCACGCTGATCCCCAACCCGGCGATGGACCCGGCCGGGCCGGGCTCGGGCAAGTACGGCTTCACCCTCGACTGGCCGCTCCACCCTGTGGACGGCGATCCTGCCACGCTGAACGTCGCCGTCGGCGGCTCGACCGTGTCGGTCTCCCTCCGGTACTGGTCGGAGCGGACCTACCGCGAGGTGATCACGGGTGCCGGCTACACCGACGTCCGCTGGCACCCGTTGAGGGTCTCCCCGGACGCCCCCCGCGCGTTCTTCGACGACTACCTCGCCAACCCGCACGCGGTGCTGGTCGAGGCCGTCGCGCCGCGCGGCGGATCGTACTGACCACTACGGATGAACGTCCTGGAGGCAGAAAGGGCCTTCGGGTTCGGTGTGGATCGCGACATCTGCACCGTGACCCGAACTCTGCTCGGATCGATCAGACTCGAGTGGTGGAACAAGTCTGGTAGATGGGTCAATGTACCCCATTGCCTTCCGGCAATAGACGCAAGGAGGACCGTGCGCCCGTGAACGTACCGTTTTCTAAAATTATTGCCAGGCCCTCCCTGCCGATGCCGAATCCAGATGTGATCTCACTGGGCGAGTACATGGAAAATGGCGCGCCATACGGACATCCGATCTATCTTGCGATCGGTGAGACGTGGAGCGAGATCGCCCCGGGGCTCGCAGCCGAACTCGGCAAGACCGAGATCCACTCCCACGGATATCATCTTTCAATGTATGGCATCCCGGAGCTCCACCAAGTGGCTTCTCGCCGGATCCGAGCCGAACACCGACTGGATGAAGTCGCGGAAGAGGGCGATTCCTACGAAGTGAGTATCACCTGGAATGGCACGCGGCAGGCGATGAGCGATTTCGCGCGACTTCTCCTGGATCGGTACGACGATGGTCGCCGGCCCATTACCTTCGCCGCCGGGCCGAGCTGGGACTATGCCGGAGTCTTCGGGCCGCTAGGATACGCCACAGAGTATGTTCCATTGACTCCCGAGAGGGAGTTCCGCCCAAGTATCGACGACCTTCGACAGCTGGTCGTGTCCGCCGTCGGATCCACTCGCATGAGACCAGGCATCATTGTCCTCAACGCTCAGCACAATCCAACCGCCGTGAACTGGGATGCGTCTTTCGTCAGGGACGCGGTTTCCCTGGCGATAGAACATGAAGTCCCGATCCTGCTGGACGATGCGTATTACGCCGTACACGACGAAGGAGTCACGCCCACCTCGTCTCTGCAGCTTCTACTGCAGGCGGTAAAGGATGAACGCATCGCTCGGGACCTCCCGTGGCTGGCGGTTCGGTCATTGGGTAAGCAGTTTCATTGCAGCGGATGGGGGCTGGGACTGATGGTGGCTTCCCCTCCCGTCCTCGATCTTCTCGTGAACGGCTATCGCCTCCGGCACAGCTTGTCTCATGGAGGTGTGCTGCAGGCCGCCATGGCTCGGTGGCTGGCCGAAGATTCAGCAGACACCTTCCTGGCCGAACAGCGACAGGAATACAAGCGTAAGCGCCGGTTCTTCAGAACGACCCTTGAGCAGGATCTTGGATATCCGGCCGACAAGATTCACACAGGAGAATGCACGCCATATTCCCTCTTCGCCGTCCCGGAGAAATATTCCGGTTCGCCCGAGAGCGTTGAGGCGTTCCGGCGCTCTTGTTTTTCGGAAACAGGGGTCATGCTGGGATCCGCCTGGCCATGGCCTTTGAGTGGCAGGGTAAACCATCTGCCTTATCTGCGGATGTTCCTCGGCCCCGGCGTTGAGGTCTTGGGCGATGCACTGTCACGAATGGCGAGTGCCGGCTACGTGTACGACGCCATGTGATCGATACCCGCTACATCGGCCGGCCAGGCGCGGCCCGAACCAACCGGGGTGTGGCCGCAGGAGATCCTCGGGCTCCGGCCGGCGACACCACGTGTCAGTCCCAGGGCATGATCAAGACGGGTGAAGGATCACCTTCAGACGGTAACCCCGGTCAGTCAGTCGCTGCCGGTGGCCGACTCGACCAGGGCGCGGCCAGGCGGAGTCGCCAACACCGATACGCACATCCCAGGCCAGGGGGTACGCGAGGGGACGAGCGATGGCGGTCAGCCCATGATCGACGCCTGCGATCCGCGCATCGTGATGGGGCTGCGAGACCGGCTGGTGCCCGTGCTGGGGCCGGCCCTCAAAGCTCGAACCGCCGGCGCGCGAGTTCGAGAAGGCGAGGTGGCGCCGAGTCCCCTCCACCTCAGCCGGCCGTGGAGAGGACCGAAGAACCGGCTGCTGGCGATTCCCCTCATTCCAGGGTTAACCTGACGAGCAATCATGGCGGATATCGGCATCACCTCGACCGACCGCGTCGGCGCCGGGCAGCAGCGCGGTGACCTTGAGCGGCTTTTCGGGCGGCGTTTCGCATTGATCGGCATGATCCATCTGCTGCCGCTTCCCGGCTCGCCGCGGTTCACCCCGGAACACGGGATGGAAGCGGTCATCCGGCGGGCGGTCGAGGAGGCGCGGGTTCTCGTCGACGCCGGCTTCGACGGGCTGATCGTCGAGAACGGCTGGGACATCCCCTTCCTCAAGCCCGACGACATCGGTCCCGAGACACCGGCGGCCATGGCCGTCGCCACCGCCGAGGTCGCCCGCGCGGTGGGGGTTCCGCTCGGCGTCAACTGCCTGGCGAACGCCGTCGACCGGTCGCTCGCCGTCGCCGTGGCCGCGGGGGCCCGGTTCGTCCGTTCCAACCAGTGGGTCAACGCCTACGTCGCGAACGAGGGACTGGTCGAAGGGCGGGCCGGCCTGATGACGCGATACCGGCACGCCATCGGCGCCGACCACGTCACCGTCTGGGCGGACGTCCAGGTGAAGCTGGGATCGCACGCGATCACGGCCGACCGCCCGCTCACCGAGCAGGCCAAGGATGCCGCCTGGTTCGACGCCGACGCCCTCATCGTCACGGGCACCCGGCTCGGTGACGCGCCCGTGGCCGATCATCTGCGGACGATCCGCGCGGCCACGGATCTGCCTCTGGTCGCGGGGTCCGGGGTGCGGGCCGAGAACCTGGCCGACATCGTTCCCCACGCCGACGGGGCCATCGTCGGCAGCTCCATCAAGTCCGGCGGCGTCTGGCATGGTCGCCTCGACCGGGAGGTCTGTGAGCGGATGTGCGCCGAGCGTGACGCTCTGGAGAATCTCTAATTTCACGGTATGCGTTTTCGCTATCGCATGGCGATATAACCGTTGCAATGCCGTAGCACGCCTCTTATATTGACGTGGTCGCGCGATATTGATCTCCTTGCCGCGATTTCGGCGGCAGGTGTTCCGGCGTCGATGATGACGCCGGGTACCAGGCGAACGTGGGGACTTCCCGAGCCGCTGACCAGGGCCAGCCGGCAATTTTGGGCTGCCCTAAAGTGTTAAGGAGCGATCATGAGGCCATTTCGGTACGCCCCGGTTGCCGTTGCGGGCGCCGCCACTCTTGCATTCGCCGTGAGAGCCGCGCGCACGGTTCTCGATCGCAGATTTTACGAGAGGCAGGGTGTTCTGTTCACCAAGACCTACCCGTTCATCGGTTCCGAAACCGATGTTTCGGGACTCATTGGCCGTAACAGAACGCGCGACTATCTGTATTTGGACAAGCCGGCCGCCGACTTCGTCGGCAGTATTCGCGGATTCGACATCCAGTTGTACGCGGTCAACAGGCAGACGACGGAGGTCCTGGTCAGCCCTGCGATCACGGGGAAGTACATCGACCGCGACACGCCCGCGCTCTATTCGTTCGGACAGTTGTCGCCTTCGGCGATGACGTTCCAGAAGATCACCACACCGCATTTCGGCGACCGTAAACGCAACCTCGGCAAGGGCTTCGACCAGGAACGGGTCACCGACATCTCGCGCCGCCGCGCCGCCGAGATGTGCGCCGCCCTTGACGTGGACACCCCGCTCGATCTGAAGCGCGTCGCGGGCGACTACACGCGGGAGGTCATGGGCGAGTTCGTCTGGGGACGGGACGCGATGGCGCTGGAGGTGTCCTACAAGCACCCCGACGGCCACGTGTCCAAGGTGCCCTTCATGTTCGCGCTCAATGAAACCTTCACGGGTCTGCGGTTCTACTCCAACCGGTTCTGGAACCGGGTGCACTTCCCGATCGCGACCTGGCCGGTCACGCGCGAGGCCCGGCGTCTGCAGCACAACATCAGGTCACTGCAGGAGCACCTGGCGACGGTGCTCAAGGGCGGCCCCGGGCCCGGCACGGTCTGGGAACAGGTCGCGGCGGGCAACACCAAGCTCGGAATCCCGGTCGAGATCACGCGCGACGACCTGCTGACGGCCTCCATCGCCGGTCTGGACACCGTGCAGAACACCATCCTCGCCACCCTCTGGTACGTGCTGTCGCCGGAGAACCTGAAGTGGCGCGAGGCCATTGCGACCAGTACCGGCGAGGCCAAGGACGAGGTCGTCGAGGCGTGCGTCAGCGAATCGCTCCGGCTCAGCCCGCCCGGGTCGGTGATCAACAACATGGTCGTCGACGACCTCGACATGGAGGTGGAGGGCCGCAGGTACCTGCTCAAGCGGGGCACCCGCGTGATGCCCAACATCCACGCCCTGCACGCCGATTACGGCGCGGCCTGGGAACCCGAGCGCTTCCTCCACATCGAGAAGGGGGCCGAGCCGTACGTGATGCCGTTCGGCAAAGGCCGGCGCAGCTGCCCCGGACGCAACCTCGGCATGGTGATGGCCAAGAACTTCGTCAGCGAGTTCGTCACCGCCCACCCGGACGCGCAGATCGGCAACGCCCAGGACAAGGACATCATCTTCAACAACCTCTCCCACGCCCAGTTCATCGCCGTCCTCGGTCCCGCCGCCGCGCAGGGCTTCGCCGGCTCCTGCCCCGTCCCGCACTAGAGAGGTGGTCGCCCGCATGGCCGATCTGTGGCTGCCCACGGTCGCGCTGTCCCGGTTCGACGGCACCGGCTACGAGAGACCAACGCTGACATCGAACGAGGTCGGGAGCCTGGCCGAGTTCGGCGCGGACGCCATCCAGTTCGGTTTCTCGGTCTTCGAGGGGATGCGCGCCTACGTCGCGGATCCGGCCTTCCACGTCTTCAGGGCCCGCGACCACCACGAACGGCTGCGCGGCTCGTGTGGCGCGCTCACACTGCCCTGTCCGTCGTACGAGGTGTTCGCTGAAGCCATCGAGCAGGCGGTACGGGCCAACTGGGACGGCCGCGCCACCCGGCTCTATCTGCGGCCCGTGGTGTTCGCGGCCGGCGGCGACGTCATGCCGCTGCAGAGCGACAGATACGTTTTCGTGGTCCTCGTGAAGAGGTTCGACCCCGCCCCAGCCGACATGGGCGTCCTGGTCGAGGAGACCATGCCGCGGACCCATCCGGTGTTCGCGGCCGTCAAGACCGCGGGCAACTACACGAGTTCCGCGCTGGCGATGCGCGGCGCCCGCGAGGTGGGCTGCGACACGATCCTCTGGCTGGACGGCGCTGGCAACCTGCAGGAATGCACGACCATGAACGTCTTCGTGTGCCTCGGCGGCCGGATCGTCACCCCGAAGACCGGCGCGCTGCTGCCCGGGATCACCCGCCGGACCGTCCTGGACCTGCTGGCCGGCATGGGCGAGCAGGTCGTCGAACGGGACATCCCGCTGGCCGAGGTGTCGGACGCGCTCGCCCGCAAGGAGGAACTGAGCCTGTTCACCACGTCCACCGCATTGGGCATCCGGAAGGTGGGACGCCTGCGCCTGGGCGCCGCCGACCACGTGCTCGACGCCAAGGAGCCCAGCGCCTGGAGCCGTATGAGGGAGCAGTACTCCCTGGTCACGGAGCGGTTCACCGAGGCGGCCGAAGACTTCCCGGCGATCATGTCGAGTTCTCACCGATGGATTGGATCCAAGTGATTGTTCTGCTGGCACAGGGGCCGTTGCACACGCGGTACGGCGACTTCACCGAGTACCTGTTCTACGACGGCCGGAAGGAATCGATCGCGATCGTCAAGGGAGAGATCTCGGGCAAGGAGGATGTGCTCTGCCGGGTGCACTCCCACTGCACGACCGGGCACGTCTTCAACGGCATCGAGTGCGACTGCCGCGAGCAGATGGCCATGGCGCAAGACAAGGTCGACCAGGAAGGCACCGGCATCATCATCTGGCTCGACCAGGACGGCAAGGCCAACGGCCGCATGGCCGAACTGCTCACGGCCAAGCTCAGGGACGAGGGCGTCGCGCAGACCGAGGCGTACGCGCGCATCGGATTCCCCCGGGACGCGCGGACGTTCGAGCCGGCGGCGGCGATCCTGCGCTTCTTCGACGTGGCCTCGGTGACGCTGATGACGAACAACCCCGGCAAGGTCGGCGGCTTGACCGAGTTCGGCATCAAGGTCTCCGGCACGCTGAACCTGGCGTACGTGCCGGAGGCCAATCCGCTGCTGCTCAAGACCTACCAGGACAAGATCCGCTACCAGAACCACACGATCGAGCTCTGAGGAGAGAGCATGTCCGCAGCTCCGATCAAGGTCTGCGCGGTGGCGGACCTGTCCGTCGACCAGGGTCTCCGCGTCACGTCCGTGTCACCGCCGCTGGCGATCTTCCTCACCTCCGACGGCACGGTCCACGTCCTCGACGACATGTGCACCCACCAGAACGCCGCGCTGACGGACGGCTGGGTCGACGACTGCATCGTTGAGTGCCCGCTCCACATGTCGCGCTTCGACCTGCGCACCGGCGAGGTGGACGCCTCACCGGCGCTGCTGCCCGTTCGGGTACACCGGGCCGAGATCGTCGACGGCGAGGTCTGGGTGACGCTGTCGGAGCAGGCTCCCAACCTGCCGCCGGGGGTCAGGGTTCACTCGTAGCGGCCGGCCGGAGCAGCCGCCGCATCAGCAGGCCGGCGACCAGCGCCCAGAAGGCGGAGCTGACCCCCGCCAGCGTGGTGCCGGACGCGGCCACCAGGAAGGTGACGACCGACGCCGTCTGTTCGCCCGGCGGGTGGGGACCGCCGGGCCCGGCGACCGCCGAGGTCAATGCATGGACCAGTGTCCCGAGCAGGCCTAGACCGGCCACCGTGCCGATGACCTCGGGCGGGGCCACGGCGAGGAAGCTGAGCAGCGCCGTGGTCCCGGCGGCGATGCCCAGATACGTGATGCCGAAGGCCTGGGAGGAAAGCCAGCGCCGGGCGGGGTCGGGATGAGCCTGTGGGGAGGCGGGCAGCGCCGCGCTGATGGCGGCGAGGTTGACGGCGTGCCCGCCGAACGGCGCGGCGAGCATGCTGCCGAGACCGGTGACGCCCATGGTCGCCCGCCACGGGACGTGGTAGCCGAAGGAGCTCATGATCGCCACACCGGGCACGTTCTGGGCGGCCATCGTGACGACGTACAGCGGAAGTCCGATCCCTGCGATCGCGGCCCAGCTCAGCCCGGGCGCGGTCAGGGTCAGGTAGGGCAGCCACGGCCCATGCAGGCCGTCGCCCCGGACGGCGAGGACGCAGACGACGACCACAGTCGCGCCGAAAGCGGCCGGGATCGCCCATCGCGGTGCGGTCACGGTCACGATGACCCACGTGAGGAGGATCGGGGCGACCTGCCAGGGGTGGGAGGCGAGCCCCTTGACCGGCATCAGGCACAGGGCGAGCAGGACACCGGCGAGCATCGCCTGCGCGATCGGCGCCGGGATCGACGCCACCAAGGCGCCCAGGCGCGGCCAGAGCCCGGTGAGGGCGACCAGTGCGCCCGCGAGGAGGAACCCGCCCACGGCGGCCGGCCATCCGCCGTCCACCACACCCGCGCTCACCAGCACGGCGGCGCCCGGCGTCGACCACGCGGCCGTGATCGGCATGCGAAAGCGCCGGCTCAGCACCAGGGACACCAGCCCGAGCGAGGCGCAGAGGGCGACCAGCCCCGAGGTCGCCTCGGCCGGGGTCGCGCCGACCGCGCGCAGGCCCGCCAGGACGGCCGCGAAAGTGCTCGTATATCCGATGAAAGAAATCGCGATTCCGGTCACGACCGGCTGTCCCCGCTCCACCCGCGGAACGATAACCGATCGTGCCGAAATGGTCAGAGAAAGCAGGCCACGATTTCAGGAGAAACACCTTCTTGACATGATCGGCGCCCGCGTTCACTGTATGGGCTGGCAGCGCAGGGGACCGCAATGGGAGAACTGTGAAAGTTGCAAAGTCGCCCGCACTCCGGGTGACGGGTTTACGCCACGCCTATGGCCGCCACACTGTGCTCGACGGCATTGACCTGGAGATCCCGGCCGGCGAGGTGCACGCGCTGCTCGGCGAGAACGGCGCCGGCAAATCGACCCTCATCAAGATAGTGAGCGGCGCGCTGCGCCCCTCGGCCGGAAAAGTGGAGGTGTACGGCCGAGGACTCACGGGCGTCCCCGAAGCACAGGGGGCGGGGGTCGTCACCGTCCACCAGAACCTGGGCCTGGTCGACGGCCTGAACGCGGTGGAGAACATGTACCTCGGCCGCCCCTATCCCCGGCACGGCCTGTTCGCCGATCGGGCCGCGGCCCACCGGCACACCGCCGCCGCGCTGGGCGCGCTGGCCGTCTCGGCCCCCCTCGATGTTCCGGTCCGGCTTCTGTCACCGGTGCAGCGGACCGCGATCGCACTGGCACGGGCCATCGAACAGAAGCCGGCCGTGCTCATCCTCGACGAGCCGACCGCCTCCCTCACCGCCCACGAGACCACGGTGCTCTTCGGCGTCGTGCGCGAGTTGCGCGAGCGCGGCACGGCGATCATCTACGTCACCCACCGCATGGCCGAGGTCTTCGAGCTGTGCGATCGCGTCATCGTGCTGCACGACCGGCGCGTGGTCGCCCGGGCGCGCCCGTCCGAGACCGACCCCGACGCCCTGGTCGCGCTGATGACGGCGACGGAGGCCAGCCAGGCTCCGCCCCGGCCGCCGCGCCCGGCGGGCGAGGCCGTGCTGAGCGTCGACGGGCTCACCGGGAACCGGGTCGAGTCGGTCTCCTTCGAGGTGACACGCGGGCAGGTCGTCGGCGTCGCCGGGCTGGGCGGCAGCGGCCGGAGCGAGTTGCTGCGCCTGATCGGCGGGGTGCAGCGGGCACGAGCGGGTGGGGTGCGCTGCCGAGGGCAGTCCGTGCGGCCCGGGTCCACCCGCGCGGCGCTGACCGCCGGCATCGCCCTGGTCGGCGAAGACCGCCGGCGCCACTCGGTCGTCGCGTCCGGCTCCGTCCGCGAGAACCTCTCCCTGGGGAGCCTGACCGCGCTCAGCGGCGGCGGGCTCATGCGCCGCCGCAGAGAACTCGCCCTGTACGAGGAGATGACCGCCCTGCTGCGGATCCGGGCCGCCGGACCCGAGCAGCCGATCGGCGAGCTGTCGGGCGGCAACCAGCAGAAAGTCGTACTGGGCCGGGTGCTCGCCACCCGGCCCCACGTGCTCCTCCTGGACGAACCGACCGCGGGCGTGGACGCGGCGGCCAAGCAGGCGATCCGATCGCTGATCGCGGACCTGGCCACCCGGGGCGCCGGCGTCGTGGTCGTCAGTTCCGACCTGAGCGAGCTGTTGTCGCTGGCCGACCGGCTCCTGGTACTCGTCGAGGGCCGGTTGGCCGCCGACCTCGACCCCCGGAAGACGGACGAGTTCACCGTCCTGCGACGCTGTTACGGAGGGGCTGAATGACCGCCGGAGCCGGTGTACGACCGGCGCTGCGCCGCCTTTCCGGGGCGCCGCTCGGGCTGCTGGCCCTGATCGCGCTCTTCACGATCCTGCGGCCCACCGTCTTCCCCGATCCGGGCAACCTCAGCAACCTGCTGGAGCACATCGCCGTCCTCACCATCGTGGCGTGCGCGCAGACCGTGGTCATGGCGGTGGCCGACTTCGACCTGTCGGTCGGCGCGACGGCGTCGTTCAGCGGCGTGATCGCCGCCCAGCTCCTGGTCGCCGGCTGGCCGACGGTCGCCGCCATCGCAGCGGCGATGGCGGCCGGCGTCGTGATCGGCGTGGTGAACGGGTGGCTGGTGGCCTACCTGAAGCTGTCGGCGTTCGTCGCCACACTCGCGTCGATGACCGCGCTGGCCGGAGGCTCGCTGCTGTTGACCGACGGATCGACGATCTTCGGGCTGCCCGACGACTTTCTCCTTCTCGGCCAGAGCAGGCCGCTGGGCATTCCCACGGTCGTGCTCATCGCGATCACCGTCGGGGCGGTCACCTGGTTCCTGCTGTCGCGCACCGCCCAGGGCCGCCGCTGGCACGCCGTCGGGGGAAACGCCGAAGCCGCCACGTACGCGGGAATCGACGTCGGGCGGACCAGGCTCCTGGCCTTCGTCGTGTCGGGTGCCGGGGCGGCGCTGGCCGGGCTGCTGCTGTCCAGCAGACTGGCCTCGGCCCACCCCACCGCCGGCGATCCGCTGATGCTGACCTCGATCGCCGCGGTGTTCATCGGGCTGACCGCCGCCCAGGCCGCCCGGCCGAGCGTCGCCGGAACGATCCTGGGGGTCGTCGTCCTTGGGGTGCTCGACAACGGCCTGAACCTGCTCGACGTGAACCCCTACGTCCAGCAGATCCTCACCGGGCTGATCATCGTCGTCTCGGTGGGCCTGTCCCGCCGCCGAGGGGAGCGCCCGTGATCGCGGGCCTGGACGTCGGCACGAGCGCCGTCAAAGCGTTGATCACCGACGCCGAGGGGCGGATCGTCGCCCGCGGCCAGGCTTCCCATCCCACCCACCGGCCGGGTCCCGGTCGGGTGGAGCAGGACCCGGACGACTGGTGGCGCGGGGCGGCCGAGGCGCTGGCACAGTGCGGAGCCGCCCGGAACCGGGTCAAGATCCTGGCCGTCACCGGCCAGATGCAGGATCTGATCTGTCCGGGCCGTCCCGCGATTCTCTACAGCGACACCCGGGCCGTCACCGAACACGACCAGGCGTTGACCCTGCTGCCGGACGAGTGGCCCCTGGTCGCCGACAACGCACCCGACGTCACCAGCCTCCCGGGCAAGCTGTTGTGGCTGCGGCAGACCCAACCCGCCGTCCTGGCCGCGGCCGAGGTCCTGCTGATGGGCGCGGCGGGCCACCTCGTCCGCCGGGCCACCGGGATCGCCGCCTGCGACCTGACCACCGCAACGACGACCGGCCTCCTCGACGCCTGCCGGCGCACCTGGTGGGAACCAGCCGTCACTTTGCTGGGCCTCGACGGGCTCCTGCCGCCGCTGGTCGACGGCCACACGGTCACCGGGGAACTGCGGACCCGCGACCTCGGCCTCCCCACCGGCATCCCCGTGGTGCTGGCACCCGGCGACGCGGCCGCGACGACGCTCGGCGTCGTCGGCGCAGACACCGGCCGCGCCTACGCCTACCTGGGCACGAGTGGCTGGCTGGCCGTCGTCACCGACCGTCCGGACCGTCCGGAGGCGACCCACCGTCTCGCTCTCCCCCGGCCAGGGCACACGCTGCTGATCGGCGCCATGCTGAACGCGGGATCCGCCGCCGACTGGGCCCGCGCGGCCTTCCTGCCCGGCGCCGATCCGGCTGCGGCCGACACGCTGGCCGCCCGCTGCGGCCCCTCCGGCCTCATCGCGCTCCCCTCGCTGGCCGGTGAACGCTACCCCGTCCGCGACCCCGACGCCCGCGGCGTCCTGATCGGCATCACCCCCTCGACGACCCCCGCGCAGATGTACCGCGCCATGCTGGAGGGCGTCGCGCACGTGTTCGGCGCCCTCCTGGACGCCCTGCCCGTGGCGGAAGGACCGCTGCCGGTGTGCGGCGGAGGCGCCGCCTCCACACTGTGGTCGCAAATCATGGCCGACGTCACCGGACGGCCGATCATCGCCGTGGACGCCGCGTTCTCCGCCGCGTTCGGCGCGGCGTCGTGCGGCCTGCGGGCGGTCACCGGCGTCCCTCTCCCCGACCTCGCCACGACCTCACCCGGCACACCGGTGGAACCGGGCCCCGACGCGCCCGCATACGCCCCGCTCCACCAGGTCCACCGGCGGCTCCACGCGGCGCTGGCCCCCACCTTCGCCGCGCTCGCCCACTCCAGCCGAGGAGGCACCCCATGCGCATGAGGCATCTGTCGATCGCGGTCGCCCTGGTACTGGCCGCGTCCGGATGCGGCTCCGGCACCGCACAGCCCCCCGGCGCCCCCGCCATCTCGGTCGTCACCCCTTACCTGGCCAACGCCGCCACCAAGGACGTCGTCGACAAGTTCACGGCCATCGGCGAGCGACGCGGCTGGCAGGTCACCGTGACCGACACCGCCGGCGACTTCAGCATGCTCAACGACAAGATCCAGAGTGCCGCCTCCCGCAGGCCCAGCGCCATCGTGCTGGCCATGGGCGACCCGACCCAGCTCACCCTGGGCCTGAAGGCGGCCGGCGACAACAAGGTCCCGGTCTTCGCCATCGACGCGGCCCAGGCCGACGGCATCGCGGCCAACGTCACCTCCGACAACGCCGACCTGGGCCGCAAGAGCGCCGCGGCGCTGCTGGAGGCGATCGGCGGAAGCGGCAACGTCGCGATGTTCGGCCACGACCCCCACCCTGGCGTCCGCGCCAGGGCCGCGGCGGCCCGTGCGGAGTTCGACAAGGCGGGCGTGACCGTGGTGACGGTCAAGCACGTACCGGTCCCCGGCCCGGTCGAGGGCGCCAGAAAGCTCACCACCGACCTCCTCGCCGTCACTCCCGACCTCAAGGGCATCTGGGCCGCCTGGGACGAACCGGCTCTGGGCGCCACCCAGGCCATCCGGCAAGCGGGCCGCATGGGGATCGCGGTCGTCGGCGTCGACGGGCAGGACTTCGCGCTGGCCGAGATCCAGAAGGCCGGGCCGTTCTACGCGACGGTGAAGCAGGACTGGGACGCGGTGGCCCTCAAGGTCGCCGACCTCATCACCGACCAGCTCGCGGGCAAAGCGCCCACCCAGCGCGAGTACGCCCTCCCGGGCACCACCATCGCCCGGACGACCTAACTGGTCCACCGGAAATCCACGAAGACACATCGGAGAACACCAAGGCGCCTGGTACATGGAGCCCTCCATCGTGACGGTAGCCGGGTGATGTGGGCATACCGCGCCCGCCAGGATCTGACCTGATACTGATCGAGTCCGGCTTCGTTCTTGGCCCGCTGGAAGCACTCCTCGATCCGCCGGCGAGTCCCAGCCATCCACGCCAGGTCCAGCAGCGTCGAGCGGCGGGGTCCGTAGCAGACGTGGTAAGCGATCTCGCTCGGATCCGAGAGTGAGCGACGGGCGAGCAGCACGCCACCAGGCTCGCCGAGGGTGTTCGATCGCCTAGAGAGCTATAAGGGTTCGGGTTACGGGCTTAGGTGGCGATCCGCTCATCCACCCGATCCAGTTGACCCTGAAGCAGCCCGGGACCAGTGGAGGCTCCGGTGTCCCGGCCCGCAAGCAGGTTGCCCATCTTGGAGAGGTGCCACGCGGAGTCATCGATCACGACGACGTTCTCCAACTCCTCGCCCTCGACGCCATGCTGGGTTGCGCAGGGCGTGGCCTCATCCATGAACCAGGCCGCCGATGAACTCGACGTCCCAAGAACAGGCTGCTGGTCTCCGAGGGCACGGCTCAGTCGTACATGACCATCAGAGCACGGCCGTTCGCAAGGGTGCTCCCGCTGCGGCCATGACACCGTGCACCACCCCGGCGATACGGTCGGCCACCTGGTCGGGATCGGGTCGTCCGGCGTCAAGCCAGGCGATGACCGCCTCGACGGTGAGGGCCGGAATCAAGTCGGCGGCCCACTCCAGCCACGGGCCCGGGGGGATGACGCGGGCGAGGTTGCGATGGGCGACCTCTCGGGAGGCGACTGCCATGAAGTTGGTCAGGTCGCGGAACTCGCGCTCGCGCGCGGCATGGCGGAACAACAACCGGAACCCGTCGGGATCGGCGCTCGCGGCCTCCACCAGAGCGGGAATCGCACGGTCGTCGTAGTTGCCGGAGCCGGTGGCTTCGATGAGTCGGGCGCAGGACCGGTCGAGCACGGCCCGGTAGAGGTCGGCCTTGGATTCGAAGTGCCGGTAAAGCATGGCCCGTGTCAGTTCCGCCTCGGCGGCGATGTCGTCGAGGCCGGTGTCGGCGAACCCGTTGCGGGCGAAGGCGCGGGTGGCCGCGTCGAGGATCTGTTCGCGCCGCTCGGCGCGCCGCAACCGCCGGACCGGGGCCGCCTGGTCGACCATCCAGACCCCTCCTCTTGTATCCCCCAAAGTGTACAAGTTAGATTCTTATACGCCGGAGTATACAAATGGGTGTCTACTTATCGGGAGGTCCCATGTCCACGCTTCCGTTCGAACAGTCAGAAGGCCCGCTGCGCCGCCCTCCTGAGCTGCGCGAACTCCAGGAAAAGGGTCGGGTGCACGCGGTGACCACGGCGGTCGGCGACCCCGCCTGGCTCGTCACCGGATACGAGGAAGTCCGCCGCCTGCTCGCCGACGACCGCTTCGGCCGGGCCCATCCCGAGCCGGAACGCGCTTCCCGCAGCGGAGAGTCGGCCCTCTTCGGCGGACCCCTCGGAAACTTCGACACCGAGCAGAGCGACCATCGCCGCATGCGCGCCCTGCTCCAGCCCCACTTCTCACCCAAGCGCATGCGGGCGCTGCGGCCCCGGATCAAGGCCCTCACCGCAGCGCTGCTCGACGAGATGGAGGCCGCCGGCTCCCCCGCCGATCTGCACAGCGCTCTGGCCCTGCCGCTGCCGATCGCCGTCATCTGCGAACTTCTCGGCGTGCCCTACGACGACCGTGACCGGTTCCGCGCCTGGAGCCAGGCCGCCGCGGACGTCACCGACCGCGCCCGCTCAGAGCAGGGTCTGGCCGACCTGTTCCTCTACGGCCGTGACCTGGTCGCCCGCAAACGCGCCGAAGGCGACCCGGACGCCGATGTGATCTCCCGCCTGGCCGCCACCGAGGGCGTCAGCGACGACGAAGCCGCCATGCTGGGCATGTCATTGTTGTTCGCCGGTCACGAGACCACGGTCACGGCGATCGGCATGGGCACCCTGTGGATGATGTCCACTGCCGGCCAGTGGCAGGTTCTGGCCGCCGACACCGCCCGCGTCGACGCCACGGTGGAGGAGATTCTGCGCGGCTTCGGCCTGGGCGGCGGCGGCCTCGTGCGTTATGCCCGCACCGACCTCGACATGGAAGGCGTCCCGGTACGCGCCGGAGACCTGGTACTGCTGGACACGGGCGCGGCCAACCACGACCCGGCCGCCTACCCCGAACCGGAGCGCTTCGACCCCGGCGGCCCCGTGGCGCCCCACCTGAGTTTCGGCCACGGCCCGCGCTACTGCATCGGCGCGCCATTGGCCCGCATCGAGCTGAGCGTGGTCTTCACCCAGCTCGTCACCCGTTTCCCGGCCATGCGGCTGGGACGCCCACTGGAAGAGATGACTTTCGACCCGAAGACTCTCACCGGCGGGCTGACCGCCCTGCCGGTCACCTGGTGACGTCACGTCAGCAGCACTTGGCGGAACCCGGCATGCCGCGCTCGTCGGACTTGCCGAGATTGTCAGCGTCCGCCCTGAGCGCGCGGCCACCGGCGGCCGGGTCCCTACCAGCTCCAGGCGGCGATCGCCGCGTGTCACGCCGAGCCGAGAGTTTCGAGAGCACCGGCTGGCCCCAGATCACGGTCCTGTACGACATGCTGCTGCACCTGGCTCGCGAACTTTGCTATGCCTACTGAGCTTAGGGCAATGCCTAATGGTGTTAGGCATATGATGGCGGCATGAAGGCAACCCCTTTGACGGTGGCCTCGATCGTCGAGGCGGCCGCGGACGTGGCGGACGCGACGGGATTCGACTCGGTCACGCTGTCCGCCGTCGCCCGCCGGCTGGGGGTGCGGAGCCCCAGCCTGTATTCACACGTGAAGGACCGCGACGCGTTGCTGGAGGGTGTGACGGTCCTCGCCCTCACCGAACTGGCGAGCCGGGTGTCGGTCGCCGTGGCGGGACGGGCCGAACGGTCGGCCCTTGAGGCGCTGGCCGACGCGCATCGCGACTACGCGCGCGAATCGCCGGGCCGTTGGGACGCGTTGCAGCGCCCGGTGGGTGAGGAAGCGGCCCGGTCGGCGGGCGCGCGCGACATCGTCGCCCTCACCGCCGCGGTCCTGCGCGGCTATCCGCTGCCGGAGAGCGAGCACGTCCACGCCGTGCGGTTCATCGGCAGCACCATCAACGGCTATCTCCGCATCGAGCGCAACGGCGGCTTCGCTCACAGCCGGCCGTCCGCCGACGTCTCCTGGCATCGGATCATCGACGCGCTCGACGCCGCTCTGCGGGCCTGGCCCGCGCCCCCCGAAGGAGAACGACCATGATCACCACCGCCTTCGACGACCGGCTCGTCCGGGGGGTCGCCGAGCTTGAACGCACCCCGCGAGGCGTCCGGCTCCACCGGCTGCCCGGACGGGTGCGCGATCTGTTCCCGGATCCGCAGCTGTCGATGATGGAGGCGCAGCCCTCTGGCGCCCGTCTCGCGTTCACGACCGCGGCGCGGACGATCGAGCTGGTCGTGCATCCCACCCGGGTCGCCTATCGGGGCGCGGATCGGCCGCGCGGAGGAATCGATCTCGTCGTCGACGGAGAACTGGTCGCAGAGGTGCGACTGGCCGACGGCGATCTCGTGGAGGTCGACCTCGAAACGGGGGCGACGCGGTTCCGGCCGGGTCCCTCACAGACGGTGTCGTTCCAGGGTCTGGGCCCCAATGACAAGGACATCGAGATCTGGCTGCCGCACAATGAGGGGCTTGAGCTCGTCGAGTTGCGGACGGACGAGCCCGTCCGTCCCGTCGACGCGAAGGGCCCGTTGTGGGTCCACCACGGCAGCTCGATCAGCCACGGCTCGAACGCGAGCGGACCCACTCAGATCTGGCCCGTCGTCGCGGCCCGACGCGCCGGCGTCGAACTGCACAACCTCGGCCTCGGCGGAAGCGCGCTGGTCGACCCGTTCACCGCCCGCGTCCTGCGTGACTCCGCGGCAGACCTGATCAGCGTCAAGCTCGGAATCAACGTCGTGAACCTCGACGCCATGCGGCTGCGGGCCTTCGTCCCCGCCGTCCACGGCTTCCTCGACACCATCCGCGACGGACACCCCGACACACCGCTTCTGGTGATCTCCCCCATCCTGTGTCCCATCCACGAGGACACCCCGGGACCGGGAGCCGTGGACCCGGCGACGCTGGGCACCGACCAGGTCCGCTTCACCGCGACCGGCCGGCCCGGAGACCGTGAGCTGGGGCGCCTCACGCTCCGGGTGATCCGCGACGCGCTCGCCTCCCTGGTCGAGCGGCGTGGTGACGACCCGAACCTCCACTACCTCGACGGGACCGCGCTCTACGGAGAGGTGGACGCCGCCGAGCACCCCCTCCCCGACGCGCTCCACCCCGACACCGCCACGCATCAGCTCATCGGCCGGCGGTTCGCCGACTACGCCTTCGCCCCGGGAGGTCCCTTCGTCAGGACCTACTCGGCGGTGTAGTCGCGGGCCCAGCAGACCTCCGGCTGTACGAGGAAGGCCACCAGACCCTCGCGGATGTCATACGGCTCGCCGGTGTATCGCTCGGCGATCCGGTCGACGATCGGCAGGGCCGCGTCCCCGTCGACGCGCCGCACGACGCGGCCGCGCACGGTGGCCATGTCGAGGGGGTTGTCCGAGCCGGTCACCGAAAGGGCGATGCGGGGGTCGGCTTCGAGGTTCTTCACCTTCCGCGAGCCTTCGAGCGAGAAGAAGGCGATCAGATCGCCCTCCACACCCACCCACACGGGAACGCTGTGGGGCGCACCGTCGGGCAGGAGGGTCGCGACATGGGCGACCGTGTCGCGCAGGAAGTAACGGCGGACGTCGGCCCAGTTCTTCGTCATCACCTCAGGCTAAGGCGCGGACGATGGCCGGGGCCCTCCGGATGACCTCGGCGACTGTTCGTGGGCGTCGAGGCCGCAAGGCGGGCCAGGTCGCCGTGCTGGCCGTACAGCTCCCCCGTCCTCCTCGGGAGCGTGTACGCAGCCCGAGTGTCCGGGTCTCGGCCATCCCGCCGGACGGACCTATTTCATGATCGCGGGCGTCCTGCCTCGATCCCGGCCAGCAGCATCTCCAGCAGCCTTCCGATCGCGGCCTCCCGGCTGATCCCCCGCGACCCCCGGACCGACGCGATGGCCAGCAACGCCACCTGTACATCCCGCGAGGAAACCCCCGCCCGTTCGACCAGTTCCCGCAGCAGCAGTGCGTTCGCGCGCCGGTCATCCCCGAACGGGTCTCCCGCGTCCTGCGTCCCGAACAGCGCCTGGACCAGCCCCACCGACCGGGCCTGGTGGGCGGCGAAGCGGCGGATGGCCGAGGCAAGGGCCGTCCACGGGTCGGGTTCCGCGTAGGCGGCGCGCATGTCGGCGCGGCAGGCGGCCACGTGGTCGGCGAGGGCGGCGGTGACGAGGTCGGTGCGGGTGGGGAAGTGACGGTAGATCGTCGCGACGCCGAGCCCGGCCAGGCGGGCGATCTCTCGGGTCGGCACGTCCAAGCCCTCCCGGGCGAAGGCGTCGCGGGCGACGGCGACGATGGCGGAACGGTTCGACCGGGCGTCGACCCTCTCTTTCCGAGACACTCCGCCCGCACCTCCTCTCACTTCGTCCTGTTCCGGAACACGTGCTTCGGAACCGTGTTCAACCCCAGTGTCGTCCACGAAGGAGAGCAACCATGCTGGCAGTGCAGTTCGACCGATTCGGCCCCCCGGACGTGCTGGAGATCGGTGTCGCGCCGGACCCCCATCCCGGCCGGGGACAGGTGCGCATCAGGGTCAAGGCGGCGGGCGTCTCGCCGGTCGACCTGGCGCTGCGCGCCGGAGAGTCCCCGGGGAGCAAGAACCTCGTGCTGCCGCACATTCCGGGCGTCGACGCCGCCGGAGTGGTGGACGAGGTCGGTCCGGGTGTCGTCGACGTCTCCGCGGGTGACGAGGTGTTCGGCACGGTCGCCCTCGCCGGGCTCGGCGGGGCCACCGCCGAGTATGCGATTCTCGACTTCTGGGGACGCAAGCCTGAACGGATGCCCTGGCACGAGGCGGGCGGAGCGGGTTCCGGAGTGGAAACCGCGACCCGTGCGCTGGACCTGCTCGATGTCCGCGACGGCATGACCCTTCTCGTGCACGGCGCCGCGGGCGGGGTCGGGAGCGTCGTCGTGCAGCTGGCCGCCGCGCGGGGTGCCCGGGTGCTGGGAGCGGCGCGAGTGGAGAGCCATCCGTTCCTGGAGTCCCTCGGTGTTCGGCCGGTGAGCCTCGAAGACGTCTCGCAGAGCGTGGACAGGGCGCTCGACGTCGCCGGGGCCGGGGTGCTGGACGACCTCATCAAGATCACCGGCAGTGTGGACGACGTCGTCACCCTGGCCGACTTCGAGGGTCCGTCCAAAGGCGTGCGCCTCTCCATGGGGCGGCCGGCCGGGCAGGTCGATGGCCGTCATGGGCTGGTGGACGTCGCGGCGCTCGTCGAGCGGGGGCTTTTCCGGGTTCCCGTACGCGAGGTCTTCCCGCCCCACAACGCGGCGGCGGCCCATGCGCTGGCGGCGCGGTCTCCCCGGCAGGGGAAGGTGATCATCGAGGGAATCCGGCCCTCCCTTGGCGCCAATCCCGAGTCAGGCTGAAAGTCAGTCGGGACAACGGCGGGGGCGCCGCTACGTCGCCGGTCAAACGACGCTGGGGAGTGGCCGCCGAACAGCAGGAGAAGGAGATCCTGACCTCCATCGCCGCAACCTGCCCCAACGCGCCGATCCCCGTTCCCCGCGCAGGCCGATCAGAGGTAACCGGCCGGGAATCCGATGAACTCGGCATGAGCACTCCCCGCCGTTTTTGGATAACCGGGCTCACGTCGGCCCGAATCCTGCAATGCCCAATCGCAAGGCCGGCTCACTCGGCTCTGTCACCGATGTCCCACAGCTGCACCGCCGCCCTCTCGTGGCAGCATTTCTCCTAATGATCAGCGCGCAATTCGCGCCGGATGTGCGCGCTCACGTTGCGCAGCACGGTCAGGCGCATGAGGTCGATTCTGTTCGGCACCTTCATGCTGATGGCCTGCCTCGAGGCCGCGCTCGCGGCCTCGGCGGGATCGGGCCACAGGGTCCGGTGCAGAACCAGCAGGGCGTAAGCGGTCAGTTCCACTCGGTCGGCCTCGGGGCCGCTCCCGAGCGATTTCGCCTGGTCGATGGTCGCGTCGGCCTGCTGGATCACCCGGTCTCTCAGTTCATCGCGCTCCCCCGGGAAGCGTTCGCCGGTGTCGAGCAGGCGCAGGACCTCGCCCGCGATCGGGTCGTCGATTCCGGCGATCGCGATGACGGTGGTCGCGATTGTGCGGTTGACGACCGGTGCCATCGCGGGTGAGGGATCGGCGAGGATGCGGGCCAACTCCGGCTCGTCCAGGAAGGGCGCCCGGGGGCTGTGATATTCGCGCGGGACGATCGCGTCGGGCAGCGGATCGACGATCTTGAAGACGTGGTGGGAAGAGTTCAGCCACTCGGACGGGAAGAGCGCTCCACTGAGCCTCTCCCCCATGGCCAGGCAGCGGGCCTGCGTCTGGCTGGACCTGCGCAACGCCGCGGCGACCTTCAACCTGGAGGTCATCAACCCGGCCGACTGGACCTACATCGCCCTGAAGACGGTACCGGTGGACCAGACGGTGGCACCGGGCTGGCGCCTGCACACGGTGAGCTGGACCGCGCAGCGCTCCGACGTCGTGCTGCGGCTGACCGTGGGAAAGGCCTTCAACCACCCGTTCGCCCCACGCGCGGAACTCGACGACGTCGTCGTCCAGTGCGCCTGCTGACTGTTCTGGCTCAGTGAAAGTGGCACCAGACAGTGGCGTCGAGTCTCCGCATCGAGCACCGCCGTCATCCGGGCCATGCCCCCGGCGCCCGAAGGCGCTCGCGTGGGCACTGTTCGCGACGGCCGGAAAGGGTCAATGCCTTGATCAGGGCGAGCGGCTTGGCGGATGCTGGGAAACGGGCGCTCTGAAGCGGCCCGGGGGACGCGAAAGGATCTCGGGTATTGCGCAGCACATCGGAACCCGCCGCTCTGCCCGTGGCTCCCGGGGGCCTTCCGCTCCTCGGCCATGTGCTTTCGCTGATACGAGATCCGCTGGCGTTCCTGTCGTCGTTGCCTCGCTGCGGGGACCTGGTCGAGGTGCGCGTCGGCCCGACCAGGGCGGTCGTGGTGTGCGATCCGGAACTGAACCATCAGCTCCTGATGGAGGACCGGACCTTCGACAAGGGCGGGTTGTTCATCGAGAAGGCCCGGGAGTTCGTCGGCGAGAGCCTGGGCACCTGTCCGCACAGCCTGCACCGGCGTCAGCGGCGCCTGGCACAGCCCGCGTTCCACCAGGCGCGCATGCCGGGCTACGCCGGCATCATGATCGAGCACATCACCGCCGCCACCCGGTCATGGCGGCCGGGACGGGTCTTCGACGTCTACGCCGAGATGATGGGGATCACCGTCAAGGTCCTCCTGGCGACCATGTTCTCCAGTTCCCTGCCGGCTCAGGCCGGTCATGACCGGCTGCACGAGGACATCGTCACGATCTTCGACACCGTGTATCGGCGGATGCTGACACCACGATCGTTCAACCGGCTGCCGACCCGGGGTAACCGCCGCTACCGGCAGGCCATCGCACGGGTGCACCGGACCGTCCTCGCCGTGCTCGCCGACCGCCGCCTCGACGGCACCGATCACGGCGACCTCCTGTCGGCCCTCCTGGCCGCACGCGACGACGGCTCGGGGACGGCGGGCCGGGGGCTGTCCGACACGGAGATCACCGACAACACGATGATGTTCGTCCTGGCCGGCACCGAGACCACCGCCTCGGCCCTCGCGTGGGCGTTCCACCTGGTCGCCGGGCATCCGGAGGTCGAGCGCGCCCTGCACGGCGAGGTCGACGCCGTCCTGGACGGCAGGACCGCCACTCACACCGATCTGCCGCACCTGAAGCTGACCGGCCGTATCGTCACCGAGACCCTGCGGCTGTATCCGCCGGGCTGGATCTTCACCCGGACCACCACCGCCGACACCCTGCTCGGCGGCCACCGGATCCCCGAGAACACGACGGTCATCTACAGCCCGTACCTGCTTCACCGCCGTGCGGACCTCTTCGACGCGCCCGACCGGTTCGATCCCGACCGGTGGCTGCCCGGCCGGGTCCAGCCGAGACGCCACTCCCTGGTTCCCTTCGGCGGCGGAAGCCGCAAATGCATAGGCGACACCTTCGCCGTCACCGAAGTCACGCTGGCCCTGGCCACCATCGCCTCCCGGTGGACCCTGCGTCACGTCGCCGGACCGCCGGTGAGGCCGGCGAAAAGTGCGGCCCTGTATCCGCGGAACCTGCAGATGCGCGCCGAAGCCCGAGCTCAGGGCCTCCGTGCCGACTCCACGAAAGCCGGGGATCCCGATGCCGGTCATTGACCCGACGAGGCTGTTCGACCTCCCGGAGTTACAGCTGATTCCCGGTGACCGGAAAGCGTCGTGGGGCCCGGACCTCGATGGAGTGGTGGCCGCGTTCGCCCGCGAGACGGGGCTGCTGACGACCGAAACGGCTGATCGGTATTACGCCGCACAGCGCATCGGGACGATGTGCGCCTATGTGATTCCGGGTGCCGTCTCCAGAGATCGCCGCGAGATCTACGGCAAACTCCAGACGTGGTTGTTCATCTACGATGACTGGGCCGAGCAGCTGGGGCGGTTCCTTAACCGCGAAGACGTCGCCCGCGTGACCGACATCGTCCTCACCTGGTTCGCCGAATCCGAGAAGGACTGTCGTCGCCTGGACCTCGCCGTCGCCCGCGGCCTGAGGGAGATCTGGGGGCAGATCCAGCAGAACAGTTCGCCGGATTGGCGGCACCGGCTCCGCGAGGAACTCGGCGTCTATCTGCGGACCGCCGTGGAAGAGGCCGAACTGGTCCGCAGCGGCCGGGTGAATCCTTTCGGCAAGGCCAGCGAGCTGCGACCGCTCGCCACGGCGGCGCAGGCCGTCTTCACCCAGTCGGAATTCGCGTACGGCATCGAACTGCCGCGTGAGCTGATCCGGCATCCGTTCCTGAGGCGGATCAGCAGGGCGAGCACGATCGCCATCGCCTACGCCAACGACATCATCGGCCTCAAAGCGGACCTTTTACGCGGCATCCGGGACAATCTCGTCCTGTCGCTGCAAGAGGAGTACGGCGGCGATCTGCAAACGAACGTCGAGCGTGCGGCGCAGAACTTCCAGCGGGTGGCCGGTGAATTCGCCGACCTCCAGTCCCAGTTCCGCTCCGGCGGCGGACTGTGCGACCACGAGATCGCCGGAAGGCCGGACGTCGAGGTGTACATCCAGATCCTGGAGGACTGGCTCTACGAGGGCATCAAATGGCAGCTTCTCGACACCAACCGTTACCAGACGACCGTCCGGCTGACGCAGCAGGAGCATCCGAACCAGCTACTGAGCCTCGCCGAAGCCCTCCCGCCGGAGTAGCGGTCCCGCCAAGCCGGGACGTCCACCGGATCGACCCCGGCCGGCGGAACAGAGGGAACGCGAAGCCACCACTGCCGAACGGGCTGAACAGCAAGCTCACTGACAAGGCTCCCAGGCCGGATAACCTGTGGCGCAGCGGAAGATCCTTTGGCATGGTGGCCACGTTCTCGCCTGATTCGAAGGGGAACGACCATGGGCCGTGCAGTTACGTTGATCCGCTCGTCCTCCTTGTCTGACGTCGCCCAGTACGCCTACGCGGCCACGGCACCCACCGGATCTCGCCTGATCTTCCTTGCCGGGGCCTGCCCGCTGAACAAGGACGGGTCCACGGCGGCGGTTGGAGACTACGCAGGTCAGGCGGCGAAAGCCCTCGAAAACATGCAGATCGCCCTGACGGACGCCGGTGCATCCTTGCATGACGTCATCAGCACCAGGGTTCTCGTGGCGTCCGGCAGGCGGCAGGACCTGGTGACCGCCTGGAAGGTTGTCCGGGCCTTCTTCGGTGATCACGACGTTCCCAGCACGTTGATGGGCGTCACAGTGCTGGGCTATGAAGATCAACTCGTGGAGATCGAAGCCATCGCCGCCGTGCTCGACTCCTAAGGGCGATCCACCGAACCCTGCAGATCGCCCCAGAGGACCTCGGTGCGCCGTCGGCGGTCAGGCAGAGCCGCTCCTCAACAGCCGCACTGAGGCCCACCTGCATCGGAATGGCGGTGTCGGCAACTCCGCCTGCGCCGTCTCGCTCAACCATCGGCCGTTCCGTCGCATCAGGCGGCTCTTCTCCCGGCAGGTGAGCCGGCCGTCGCCGTCAGGGCCGGTGCTGCCGGTCAGCGGAAAAGGGTGAAGCCCTCGCGCACAGATGGGCTACGGCACGATCGGAGACCACAGCCGCGATTCCGCTGGAATCAGCGGAGCGTGTTCGCATGAGATGACGGCGGAGCGACACCGTGTTCCAGCACCGATACGGTCACCTGGAGGCTGACCAGCCGCTCACGTACCGTGACCGAGCCGTGGACCGGCGGTGGAGACCTCAGGTGCGGCGTCGCTCCCCCGGCATGGCTGCCTCCACCACCCGTCTGGAGTCCAGGCCATGAACTCCTCAGCCGGCCGTTCTCGGCGACCATGCGGACGCTGGAGCGTCGGGCCTGCACAGTTCGATCAGAGGGACTCGGCCCGCATTCATTCGCGGCGCGAGCGGGCGTGGAGGTGGCAGGGGTGACGCCCTCAAGCGGGGTCCGCGGCCGTCCGTTCCGCTTTCCGCCAGACTCCGGGCGGGCTGCCGTGGTGGCGGCGGAAGGCGGCGGTGAAGGCGAAGGGCGAGGCGTAACCGACGGCTTCGGCGATGCGCGCCAGGCTCAGGTCGTCGTCGCGCAGGTGGTCGCGGGCGAGGGTCATGCGCCATTCGGTCAGGTAGCGCATCGGCGCCTGGCCGAGTCTCTCCTGGAAGGCCCGCGCGAAGGCGGCCCGCGACAGCCCGCTGATCGCGGCCAGTTCCGGCACCGTCCACGGGTGTGCCGCGTTCTCGTGCATGGCCTGCAGCGCGGCGCCCAGCCGGGGGTCGGCCGACGCCCGATACCAGCGCGGCGCGCTCGCGTTCTGCTCGAAGTCACTGCGGATGGCGAGCACGAGGAGCAGGTCGAGCAGCCGGTCCAGCACGATCTGCTGGCCGGGCAGGGCTCTGACGAGCTCACGGGACAGCAGGGTGATCACGTCTCTGAGGGGGTCGTCGAGCGCCGGCGTCAAGGTCATGACCTGGGGCAGTGAATCGAGGAGCGCGCTGCCGACCTCACCGGAGAACCGGTAGGCCCCGCACAGGAAGACCGTGGCCCGGGGGTGGTCATCGGCTCCGGTCAGCGGATGCCGGGCCCGGAACTCCTCCGGGCCCACGCAGTCGGCGGCCGGTTGGTCTCCGATGTAGTGGTCGGGACCGCCGCGCACCAGCACCACGGTCCCGGGCGAGAGCTCCACCGCGCTGCCGGGGGTGTCGGTCCAGAGCCATCCCCGGCCCCGCACGACCGCGTGCACCCCCAGCTGGATCGAGCCGCTCAGCCGCAATCCCCACGGCGGCTCGGCCAGGGTGCGCGCGAAGACTGCGCCGGTGGCGCGGGCCCGGATCAGATGGTCGTGCAACAGGTCCATGGTGTCAGGTTGCGCGGAAAGCTTGCCTGGGTCAATCAGACGAGCGTTCCGCGTAGTTAATCGAGCTGTTCACACATGGATAAGCTCACCTGTGGCACCGAACATTGAGCCATGACCAACACGACCACCCTCGTCCTCGGCGGCACCGGCCGCACCGGCTCCGCACTGGCGGGAAGACTCGAAGAGCGGGGAATCACCACCCGCACCGCGGCTCGCAACGGGGCCGACGTCCGATTCGACTGGGACGACCCGGCGACGCACCGCGAGGCGCTGGCAGGCGTGGACCGCCTCTACCTGGTGACCCCCGTCCCGCGCGTCGCCTACGCCCACCAGGTCACCGGTTTCCTCGACCTCGCCGAGAAGGCCGGCGTCCGCCACGTGACGTTCCTCAGCGCCTACAACGCCGACCGGGCGCCGGCGGGAATCGACATCGCCGCCGTCGAGGCCGACCTCGCGGGCCGGCGAACCTTCACCCATTCCGTCCTGCGCGCCGCGTGGGTGATGCAGAACTTCACCGACGACCACATCCCGCTCATCAACGGCGCGATCATGGTTCCCGGCGGCGGCGGCACCGAGGCCTTCGTCGACGCCGACGACATCGCGGCGGTAGCGGTCGAGACGCTCCTCGACCCCGCCGCCCACGCCGGTGCGCGGTACTCGCTCACCGGTCCCGAGGCCCTCCGCTTCGACGAGGTCGCCTCCCTCATCGGCGCCGTGCGCGGCGAGCCCGTCGCCTACCACGACCTCGACCAGGACGCCTGGATCGGCGGAGCGATCGCCGCGGGCATGCCCGCGGACTACGCGGTGATGCTGCGGTGGCTGACCGACGCGATCATCTCCGGCAACGGCTCCGTTCCCACCGGCGACGTCGAGAAGGTCACCGGCAGGCGACCCATCACGTTCCGCGAGTTCGCCGAGCGCAACGCGCACGTCTGGAGACGGGCGACGTAGCCCGGCGGCGGTCGGCACGGGCTGCGATCAGTGACCTCGGTCCCGGCCGAGGAAGCACGACAGCAGTCGCCTGAAGTCGTGCGGGTGCTCGAGCGCCGGCACGTGCCCGCATCGGCCGAGCACGTGCAGACGGACGTCGGCCAGGTGTCCGAGCAGCGGCAGGGCTGCCGTCTCGAGCGGGGTGACTCGGTCTTCGGCGCCGTGGACGAGCAGCACGGGCGCCCGGATCCCTGCCAGCGTCTGCGCCGAGAGGGTGAGGTCGTCGGCCCAGCGTGCCCTCGGTGGAGGGAACAACGACGCGAACGCGGCCTCCCCCGCTTCCATCGCAGCCGCACGTGCGGCGACGGCCGACTCGGTCACGAGCGCTTGGTCGAGGACGAGGCGGCTCAGCATGTCCCGTGCACCGGCCGGGCCCGCGGGGGCGGCCCAGATCGCGTCGAGGTCGGCGGACAGCGGCGCCCCGGGGGCGCCCATCGTCGAGACCGCCACGACGTGGGTGACCTGCCGGGGTCTCGCGGCCGCCAGCGCCAGCGCCACGGCGCCGCCCATGGAGTGGCCCACCACGGCGTAGTGCTCGATTCCGAGGGCGTCCATCAGGCCCGCGGCCTGCTCCGTCCACAGCCGGAGCTCGCCCCTGGAGCCCGCCGGGATCGGTGTCTGGCCGAATCCCGCCTGGTCAGGAGCCACCAGACGCCAGGACGTGCCCAGCGCCTGTGCCGTCGTCGTCCAGGAGCCGGATCCGGTCGTACCCGGTCCCGAGCCGTGCAGCATCAGCACCGCGGGGCCGGTGCCGCTCTCCATGACGTGGACGGGGGAACCGCCGACCGTGACGGTCCGAAGCGCCGTCACAGTCGACAGGTCCGATGTGCTCATGCCGACGCGGAGTTGACGGACTTCGAGAAGAGCTCCATCATCGCCCGGCCGAACTGGGGCATGTCCGGCCAGCCGCGGCAGGAGACAAGGTTGCCGTCGACGACGTCGGGGGCGTCGATGACCGTCGCGCCCGCGTTCTCCATGTCACCGGTGATCGGGGGGAAGCACGCCGTCTTCCGGCCCTTCAGCAGCCCGTACACAGCCGGCACCTGCGCGCCGTGGCACACCAGTGCGATCGGGAGGTCGCGCGCGAAGAAGTGCTCGGTGATGCGCCTGACGTCGGGGTCGACCCGGATCCACTCGGGGGCGCGTCCCCCGGGGATGATCAGGGCGTCATAGCGCTCGACGTCGACCTCGGCCCAGGGCACGTCGACCGGCAGCTTCCGGCCGTTCTTCTCCACATAGGCGTCGGAGTTCGGGTCGAACTCGTGGATGACAAGCTGAACGTCACGCAACGTCCGTGACGATACGTCGACGTCCCAGCCGCCCTCCTGCACGCGATAGTAGGGATACATGGTGTCGAGCTCCTCGGCGGCGTCGCCGGTTAGGAGCAGCGCTCTGGGCACCTGCTTCTCCTCGCATCTGGACGGGTGAGGTGGATCCAATCCGATCCAATCCGATCCGGTTGGGTTAGCATTCCTCGACCCGGCCCGCCCGTCAAGCCTTTACGGCCATTCCGTCCGCGCCCTTGGCCTCGTCGAACAACCGCCGGAACCGGTCGCCGGACCGCAGGATGTGCCGGCGCATGGCATAGGCGGCGGCGTCGGGGTCACGCGCGGCGATCGCGGCCAGGATGTCCTCGTGCTCGGCCATGGCCAGGTGGGTGACCTGGGTGTCGTGCAGCAGCCGGAACAGGTGAACGTGCGTGTGCAGGCGGGCGAGCGCTTCGCGGATGAGCTGGTTCTCCGCGCTCAGGGCGATGAGATCGTGGAAAGCGGCGTCGCGCAGCCCGAAGGCGCCATAGGCCATGAGCCCGTCGCCCCCCTCCAGCTCCGCCATCTCCTCGATCATCCGTCGCAGCCCGGCCACCTGCTTGGACGTCGCCCGTTCGGCGGATCTGCGCGCCGCCGCCGGCTCGAGGAGCAGGCGGATCTCCAGCATGTCCTCGAATCGTTCACGGGTGATCTGGGGGGGAATGCGATAGCCGGCATGGGGTACGCGCACGACCAGGCCCTCGGCCTCCATGCGGTTCAGAGCGTCTCGGATCGGCGTCTGCGAGACGCCCAGCTCTCGCGCCAGGACGTCGATCGTGACCCGGGAGCCAGGCTCGATCCGTAGCGACATCAGCTGTCCGAGCAGCGTGTCGTACACCTCGTCGGCAAGCCGACCGCGAGATCTTCCCGGCGAGTTTCCGCCCGTCATGGCCCCAGGGCGCCGCGCGATCATCGCTTCGTCGTCCATCTTGACGTGAGGTCCTTTCTGGCGTCTTCGAGACTTGTTGACATCGGTCGCAACGCTGCGGGATGTTGACGCCCCCATTCGGATCGTATAGGAAAGGGCACGGATGCCACCCATCCTTCACCCATCGGGGAACCGCCCGCCAGCGCTCCGCTTCGATCAGTTGGAGCTCTCATGAGCATGCTCGACGTCTTACTCGGTCCGCCACCGGGCCGTACGAGGACCTGAAGCCCCATCACGTCGCGGCGTACTCGTGACGCCGGTCCGCGGGTCGGCCCCCGTGACGACCGGTACCACGCCTGAACCCCACCAACTGCTCGGAGCACGCAGCAAGGCTCCAGAAGTCACCCCCCCCCCCAGAAAGCAGGCAAGAAGATGCGGTATCCCAAGCGAATAGGACTGCTGGCGACGGCGGTCATGATGGTGGCCACGACCGTGGTGGCCTGCGGCGGGGACGAGGGCGGGAACGCGAGCGCCCCCAAGGCGCCGGCGGACATCCCGGCGCTCACCAAGGACCCGCTGACGCTCAGCTTCATCTGGTTCGACTGGCCCCCCGCCAAAGCCCTGGAAGCCTTCGCGAACGCGGAGTACACCAAAGAGCGGTCGAACGTGACCGTCAAGGTCAACGTGGTGCCGAACGCCAACTGGCACGACGCGATGTTCACCCAGTTCGCGGCACGCAAGACCGACTTCGACATCCCGATCCTGGACTCGCAGCACATCGGCGAGGCCGTCACGAACGGCAACATCCTCGACATCACCGACTTCGTCAAGAAGAACATCGACGTCAGCGCCTACAACCCTTACCTCCTGGCGGCCTACGGCCAGTTCCCCCAGGCGGAGACCGGGCAGCGCGACGAGAACGCCAGCCTGTACGGCCTGCCGCTGCTCGGCGACACCTGGACCATGATCTACCGCAAGGACCTGATCGGCGACACGCCGCCGGCGACCTGGGACGAGATGATCGCGGCCGCCCAGAAGTGCCAGACGGAGAATCCCGGCGTCAGCGGCCTGGCCTTCCACCAGGCCAACGGCTCCGACGCCGCGGCCGTGACCTACAACACGGTCAACGGCGTCTACGGCGGCAACCTGTGGGACTCCAAGGCGCGCAAGATCGAGGGCGTCATCAACGACGCCGCGGGCCAGGAGGCGATGGACGTCCTGGTCAACAAGATGAAGCCGCTGACCGCCGCGGGCTCCGGCAACTGGTTCATCGACGAGGTGAACGCGGCTGTCGCCCAGGGCAAGGCCTGCATCGCGTTCAACTGGATCGCCGCGAGCGGCGGCTTGCTCGACCCGGAGCAGTCGACGCTCGGCAAGACGCGCGAGGAGATCCTCGGCAAGCTGGGCTTCGCCACCCTGCCGAAGCAGAAGACCGACCTCGTGCCGCTCGGCGGCATGGGCATGCACGTCTCGGCCTACTCCTCCCCGGAGAAGCAGGCGGAGGCGCTGAACTTCATGAAGTGGTTCGAGCAGGCCGACATCCAGAAGAAGTGGGCCGCGGCCGGTGGCGTGCCGGCGCGTACGGACGCCCTGTCGTCGCCCGAGTTCCTCAATGCCGGGCCGTTCAACAAGGTGTACGCCGACTCGGTCTCGCGAATGCGGGACATGTGGAACGTGCCTGAGTACGCGCGTCTCATCGACATCGAGAACACCAACGTGAACGCGGCCCTCAACGGCGCGAAGCCGCCGAAGGACGCGCTGAACGACATCGCCAAGGAGCAGCAGGCCGTGCTCGACTCCGCCGGCAAAAAGGGCGGCGGCGGACTGTGAGTGACCCCGTCTCTCTGACGGACCACCCGGTGCAGGAGGCGTCCTCGACGCCTCCTGCACCGGGGCGGTCCCGCCACCTGAGCGATCGCTGGCTCACGGTGGCCTTCATCTCTCCCGCGTTGCTGCTGTTGCTCGCCATGTCGGTTTTCCCGCTGCTGTGGGCGCTGTACCTGTCGTTCACCGACTACTCGGCCACGCGCGGGGGGCCCGCCACTTTCGTCTGGTTCGAGAACTTCACCGCCATCCTGACCTCAGCGCAGGTCCACCTGAGGGCCTTCACGACGCTGCTCTACGTGGTCGGCGCGGTCACCCTGCAGACCGTGCTGGGCTTCTCCATCGCCTATCTGATCTCACGGCGGGTGCGCGGGCGGGGAGTGCTCACCACTCTGTTCCTCGTTCCGATGATGCTCTCGCCGGTCGTGGTCGGGCTGTTCTGGCGGTTCATGCTCGACGCGCAGTTCGGCGTGATCAACAGCATGCTCGGCTCGATCGGCCTCGGGCAGGTGGAGTGGCTCACCAAGCAGAACACGGCGTTGATCTCCCTGATCGTGGTCGACACCTGGCAGTGGACGCCGTTCATCATGCTCATCGCCCTCGCCGGCCTCACCGCGGTCCCCAAGTACCTGTACGAGGCCGCCTCGATCGACCGGGCGTCCGAGTGGTTCCGGTTCCGCACCATCACCCTTCCGCTGGTGTGGCCGCTGCTCCTCATCGCCGTGCTGTTCAGGGCCATCGAGGCCTTCCGGCTGTTCGACCTCGTCTACATCCTCACCAGCGGAGGTCCCGGGGTCTCGACCGAGACGCTGTCGTTCCACGTCTACAAGGTCGCGTTCCTGGGCTTCAACACCGGGACCGCCTCGGCGTACGGGATCCTCATGGTCCTCATCGTCATCGTCCTCGCGCAGCTCTACATGCGTTACCTGAACAAGCTCAAGGAGGACTGATGGCCGTCTCTGTCAACGAGGCCGTGTCCGCAGGTCCTGCCCGGGATCGCACGCCCCCCGCGCGCCGTCGTCGCGGCCGGGGTCGCGCCGTGGTCGAGACCGCGACGCTGACCGTGCTGGCCGCCGTGATGCTCTTCCCGGTCCTGTGGATGATCGAGACGTCCATCAAGGAGAACAGGGACGTCTATGCCATTCCGGCCAAGTTCTTCGACTTCACGGTCACCTTGGACCACTTCAAGGACGTGTTCGTCGCCTCCGGCGGCGGTCCCACGACTTTGTCCGGCTCGTTCCTCAACTCGGTCATCGTCGCCGGTGTCTCCACGGTGCTGGCCACGGTGCTGGGCGTCCCGGCGGCCTGGGCCTACTCACGCTTCTCCGTGAAGGCCAAGAAGGACCAACTGTTCTTCATCCTGTCGACCCGGTTCATGCCGCCCGTGGTGGTCGTGATCCCGATCTTCCTCATGTACCGCCAGGTCGGACTCTTCGACACCAAGCTCGGCTTGATCCTCATCTACACCGCCTTCAACGTCCCGTTCACGATCTGGATGATGAAGGGATTCGTCGACGAGGTGCCCGCGGAGTACGAGGACGCCGCGATGCTCGACGGCTACACCCGCCTCCAGGCGTTCTGGAAGTTCACCCTTCCGCTGCTCCTGCCCGGCATCGCCGCGACGGCGGTCTTCGCACTCATCTTCTCGTGGAACGAGTTCGTGTTCGCCATCTTCCTCACCTCCAGCGACGCCGTGCGGACGGCGCCACCCGCCATCGCCGGCCTCATCGGCGGTACCACCGTGGACTGGGGTCTCGTGGCCGCCGCCTCCATCGTGTTCGCCCTACCGGTTCTCATCTTCTCCTACCTGGTGCGCAAGCACCTCGTCGCCGGTGTGACGCTCGGGGCGGTGCGACGCTGATGGCGGGCATCGAGGTCACCGCGCTGCACAAGCGCTACCCGGACGGGACGGTCGCGGTCGAGCACGTGGACCTGTCCATCGCCGACGGCGAGCTGTTCGTGATGCTCGGCCCGTCGGGCTGCGGCAAGACGACCACGCTGCGGGCCATCGCCGGCCTGGAGCGGCAGACGACGGGCGACATCCGCATCGGCGACACGCTGGTCAACGACCTGCCGCCCGCCGAGCGCGACATCGCCATGGTGTTCCAGTTCTACGCGCTCTACCCCCACCTGAGGACCCGCGACAACCTGGCGTTCCCCCTGCGGGCCGAGGGACTGCCCAAGGCGGAGGTACAGGAGCGGGTCGACGAGGCCGCCCGGCTGATGCGGCTCGGTCCGCTCCTGGACCGGCGGCCGCACCGGCTGTCCGGCGGTGAGCAGCAGCGCGTCGCGCTCGCCCGCGCCCTGGTGCGGCGACCCCGCGCGTTCCTCATGGACGAACCCCTCACCAACCTGGACGCGGAACTGCGGGCGGACATGCGCACGGAGATCAAGCACCTCCAGGGGGAGCTGGGGACGACGATGGTCTACGTCACCCACGACCAGGTCGAGGCCATGTCGCTGGGTCACCGGATCGCCATCCTCAACAAGGGCCGCGTCGAGCAGATCGGCACGCCGCTGGAGGTCTACGACCGTCCGGCGAGCCTCTTCTGCGCCGCCTTCATCGGCTCCCCGCCGATGAACCTGATCGAGGTGGAGCTGGCCGACGGGCACCTGCGCAGCAAGAGCGGACTGACCCTCACCCCGCCGCCGAACCTGCCGCGCGACCGTTCGCTGATCGCTGGCGTCCGGCCCGAGGCGCTGGAGGTCACGGAGCCGGGAGCGGAAGGTTCGGTCCCGGGCCGCGTGGTCTCGGCCGAGTGGCTGGGCGACGAAATCATTTACGTGGTCGACCACGGCGACCAGCGCGACGTACGGGTTCGCATGCCCCTGAATGTCCGTTTCGCTGCCGACGCGCCGGTCGGGCTGCGGCACACCGGCGGGCCCCCGCCCGTCTACGACGCGAGCACGGAAGAACTGGTGGCCTGATGGGAACCGTGGCAGTGCAGGGGCTGAGCAAGTCCTTCGGCAAAGTCCAGGCCCTGGACGGAGTGACGCTGGACGTGCCGGACGGCTCGTTCTTCGTCGTGCTCGGGCCCTCCGGGGCGGGCAAGACGACGACTCTGCGAGCGATCGCCGGCCTGGAGAAGCTCGACGCCGGGACGGTGCACCTGGACGGCAGGGACGCGACCGCCGACACCCCGGCCGCGCGCGACCTGGCCATGGTCTTCCAGAGCTACGCGCTCTACCCGCGGCTCACGGCGTACGAGAACATCGCCTCGCCGCTGCGGGCCCGCCGCTGCTCTTCGAGCGAGATCGCCGCCGCCGTCGAGAAGATGTCGAACCTGCTGCACATCGAACGCCTGCTCCAGCGTCGTCCCGCGCAGATGTCGGGCGGTGAGATGCAGCGGGTCGCCCTGGCGCGGGCGCTGGTCCGGAGCCCGCGCGCGTTCCTCATGGACGAGCCGCTGACCAACCTCGACCTCAAGCTCCGCGTCGAGATGCGCACCGAGCTCACCCGCATCCACCGGAGCCTCGGCGGCACCTTCATCTATGTGACCAACGACCAGGTCGAGGCCCTGTCCATGGCCGACCAGGTCGCGGTCATCAAGGAGGGGAAGGTGCAGCAGGTCGGCACGCCGACCGAGGTGTACGAGCGCCCGGCCAACAAGTGGGTCGCCGGCTTCGTCGGGAGCCCGGCGATCAGCCTGCTCGCCTGCCACGCCGAGGGAGACCGCCTGGTCGGGGCGGACGGCTGGTCGCTGCCGCGGCCCCGCTGGACCACGGCCGAGGACGGTCGTCCGCTGCTGCTGGGCCTGCGCGCGGAGGACCTGTCCGTCGAGCGGCGTGGGGACGCGTCGCTGCCGGGTGAGCTCTACGGCCTGGAGCCGCTCGGCGACCGGACGGTGGTCGACGTCCAGGTGGGGACGGTGATCCTCAAGGTCAAGGCCCGGCCCACCGTCACCGGCACGCCCGGCGAGCGGCTGAACGTCACCGTCGACCTGGACCGGGCGCACCTGTTCGACGCGGGCACCGGGCTGGCGCTGTCCGAAGCCGGTCGCTGAGATCGCGCCGGACATCACCAAGATCATTACATGAGGGGACGCAATGAGTGACCCGATGAACGCCCTGGCCCCAGAACACCGGCGGCTCCGGATCGGCGACGCCTGGCGCGACGCCGCAGGCGGAGCCACCTTCGCCGTCGAGGACCCGGCCACCGGCCAGACCATCGCCGAGGTGGCGGACGCCGACGTCGCCGACGGGCTCGCCGCTCTGGACGCGGCGAGCAGCGCGATGACGGAGTGGGCGGCCACCCCGCCGCGCACACGGTCGGACCTGCTGACCGCGACGTACCGGGCACTGACCGAGCGATCCGAGGAGGTCGCCCGGCTGATCACGCTAGAGATGGGCAAGCCGCTCGCCGAGGCTCGGGCAGAAGTGAAGTACGGCGCCGAGTTCTTCCGCTGGTTCGCCGAGGAGGCGGTGCGCGTCGAGGGGCGCTACAACACCGCTCCCGGTGGCGGCTATCGCATCCTCACCGTGCCGAAGCCGGTCGGACCGTGCGTCTTCGTAACCCCTTGGAACTTCCCGCTGGCCATGGGCGCCCGCAAGATCGCTCCCGCCCTGGCGGCGGGCTGCACGACGATCACCAAGCCGGCCGCCCAGACGCCGCTCACCATGCTGCTGCTGGCCCGCATCATGGAGGAGGCCGGCGTTCCGCCGGGCGTCGTCAACGTGGTGACGACCAAGCGTTCCGGCGCGGTGGTCTCGGCACTGCTGGCCGACCGCCGGACCCGCAAGCTCTCGTTCACCGGGTCGACCGAGGTCGGGCGCGTGCTGCTCCGGCAGGCGGCGGACAACGTGCTGCGCACCTCCATGGAACTGGGCGGCAACGCGGCCCTGATCGTGTGCGCCGACGCCGACCTGGACGTCGCGGTCGACGGCGCCATGGTGGCCAAGATGCGCAACATCGGCGAGTCCTGCATCGCGGCCAACCGCATCTACGTCGAGGAGCCGGTGCGCGAGGAGTTCACCGCGCGCTTCGCCAAGCGCATGGGCGCGCTCTCTGTGGGCCATGGTCTCGACGACGGCGTGGACGTCGGGGCGTTGATCGACGAGGCCTCGGTCACCAAGATCGACGAGCTCGTCGCCGACGCGGTCGATCGCGGCGCCCGTGTCCTGGTGGGCGGCGAGCGCCCGGACGGGCCGGGCCACTTCTACCCGCCCACGGTCCTCGTCGACGTGCCCGAGGACGCGCTGATGCTGGAGGAGGAGATCTTCGGCCCGGTGGCGCCGATCATCTCGTTCACCTCCGACGACGAGGTGATCGCGAAGGCCAACGACACCGAGCACGGCCTGGTCGGATACGTCTTCACCCGTGACCTCCAGCGGGCGCTCCGGTTCACCGAGGGGCTGGAGACGGGGATGATCGGCGTCAACCGTGGCCTGATCTCCGACCCGTCTGCTCCGTTCGGAGGCGTGAAGCAGTCGGGGATCGGCAAGGAGGGGTCGCACGAGGGCATCCTCGAGTACCTCGACGTCACCTACGCGGCGATCGACCTCCCGTGACCTGGACGTCCACCCAGCACATCACCGCCGACGTTCCAGAGAGGCACCGACATGCTTGAGACCGTCCGCGGACCACGCCAGCTGATCGTGGGCGAAGGGGTCGCGCAGAACATCCCCCGAGTGGTGGCCGAGTGCGGCTCACGAGTCCTCATCGTGACCGACCGGGTGCTTGTGGGGCAGCCGGGCGTGGCCGAGATCGTGGCCGCCGTGCGGGAGAAGGTCGACGTCGTCGGGGTGTTCGCCGACGCGACTCCGGACGTGCCACTCACCGATGTCGCCCTGGGCGTCTCGGCCGCCGCGGAGGTGGACGCCGACGTCATCCTCGCCATCGGGGGTGGCACGGTGATCGACCTCGCCAAGATCGTCGGCGTCATCCGGCGCTACGGCGGGACGCCGCGCGACTACTACGGCGAGTCGAGGGTGCCGGGGCCGTCGATTCCCCTCGTCGCGGTCCCGACGACGTCGGGCACCGGCTCCGAGCTCACGCCCGTCTCGGTGCTGACCGACCCGGACCGCGCGCTGAAGGTGGGCGTCTCCAGCGTCCACATCGTGCCCGACTTCGCCATCGTCGACCCCGAGCTCACCTACTCCTGCCCTG
This sequence comes from Herbidospora galbida, assembly GCF_005233835.1. GTDB lineage: Bacteria > Actinomycetota > Actinomycetes > Streptosporangiales > Streptosporangiaceae > Herbidospora > Herbidospora galbida. The sequence continues at coordinate 301,786 of NZ_SZQA01000001.1, forward strand.
CGACCGTCACCGCGTACTCCGGCATCGACGCGTTCTGCCACGCGGTGGAGAGCTACACCGCGCGGCCCCGCCCCCACGGACCGCGCGACCCGGTGGAGCAGGTCTTCCTCGGCCGCAACGCGATCACCGATCACTACGCGCTCCTGGCCGCGGAGCGGATCGCCCGCAGCCTGCCCCGAGCCGTCAGGGACGGAGGCGACAAGGACGCCCGCGCGGACATGTCCTATGGGTCCATGCTGGCCGGGCTCGCGTTCTCCCACGCGGGCAACGGGGCTCCGCACGCCCTCCAGTACCCCATCGGCGCGGCCACCCACACGCCGCACGGCCTGGGCGTCGGGCTGCTGCTGCCCTACGCGCTGGACGCGGCCAAGGACGCCATCAGCGACCGGTTGGCCATCCTCGCAGGGGTGTGCGGGCTCGACGTGACCGGCGCCTCGGACGCCGAGGCCGCGGACACGTTCCTCACCTGGCTCGACGGGCTCCTCGCCGACATCGGCATCCCCACGACCTTGGCGGACATCGGCGTGGCACGCGCCGACCTCCCGCGCTTCGCGGAGATGGCCGGCGGCGTCACCCGCCTGATCCAGAACCATCCGGGCCCGACCGACACCGCCAGCCTGACCGCGATCCTCGAAGCGGCCTGGAGCGGGGACCGGACCCGGCGGGTTCTGACTCCGGAGCAGAGGTAGCCGTACCTACGCCTCTTCCGCAAGGCTTCATTGCCTGCTCGTAGTGGCGTCACCAGCACTTCTTCGGTGATCTCTTGAATCAGGTGCTTGTGCCCTTGATCCACCTGGGCACAGCGGAGGCGTCGCCTCCGTGTCATCACTTGACCCGAGGTACCAATGAAATCGATGGTCTCGAACCATCCACGTACGAAGCTGATGCTGGTGGCGCTCGCCGCAGCGACCACGCTGGCCGTCGCACCCGCCGCCGCGTACGCGGACGGCGGTCCGCCCGCGCCGGTCACCGGCGGAATCCCGTTGATCAACACGACCGAGAAGATCGGTCCGGGAATCGAGTTACGGCACGTCAAAGCGCTCGACCAGAAGGGCTGGTACGACGCGCAGTTCCTCACCGTGGACCTGTCCGACAGCGCGGTCAGCACCGACCTGCTGACCGCCGGACCGGTCGCGTTCGGCGGGCCGCTCAGCGAGGCCGCCAACAAGGCCGGCGCCGTGGCGGGCGTCAACGGCGAGTTCTTCGACATCGGCAACTCCAACGCGGCGCTCGGCGGCGAGGTCCAGAACGGGCAGCTCATCAAGACCGCCGACATCGGCGGCCGCCAGCACGTCGGCGTGAGCGAGGACGGCATCGCCCAGCTCGTGAACCTCATGGTCGACGCGGCCGCTAACTTCTCGGGCGCGGACCACACGGTCCTGTCCGTGAACGCCGCGAACGGCGGCGGGGTGCCCGCGGACGGCCTGATCGCGTTCACGTCCGCGTGGGGCGACTACAGCCGCAACCGCGGCCTGACGGGCGTGGCCAACGACCAGATCGCCGAGGTGCTGGTCCGCAGCGGCTCGGTCGTGTCGGTCACGCCGAACGGTCCCGCGGGCTCGGGGACGATCCCGGACGACGGCTTCGTGCTCGTCGGGCGCGGCGCCGCGGCGACCGCGATCCGCGCGCTGCAGCCGGGCAACCCGGTGACGCTCAGCTACGCGCTCGCCGACGACGCCGCGAAGACGATGAAGTTCGCGCTCGGCCACGGCGGCACCATCGTCACCGGCGGCCAGGTCGTCGGGGGCCTCGACCCCTCGATCGCCCCGCGCACCGCGCTCGGCTTCAAGGACGGCGGTCGCACCCTCGTGCTCGCCACCTGGGACGGCCCGGGCGGCACCGGCAAGGGCGGCATCGGGATCGACAAGGAGGCGCGTGACCTCGTCGCGCTGGGCGTGCAGACCGCGGTCAACCTCGACGGGGGCGGCTCGACCACGATGGTCGCCCGCGCGCTCGGCCGCGACGAGGCGACCGTCCGCAACGTCCCGTCGGACGGCCGCGAGCGCAACGACCCGAACGGCGTGGGAGTGTTCGTCGCGAAGGGCGACGGCAAACTGCACGAGCTCCTCATCAAGCCCGCGCCGGGCGCGGCGTCGGCCGACGGCGGCCTGAAGGTCTTCCCGGGGCTGCGCCTGCCGCTCGTCGCGGAGGGCGTCGACAACCACCTGACGCCGGTGAGCGTCGACCCCGAATCCGTACGGTGGTCGACTCGCGGAGCCTCCGTCGACGGCGGGACGCTCGTGGCCCCGGCCGAGCCGAACGGCAAGATCACAGTCGACGCGCGGGTGGGTTCCGCTGTCGCGCAGCCCGTGAAGGTCACCGTCCTCGACCCGGTCGGCAGCGTCGAACTGTCGTCCAAGCGTCTGTCGATCGCCGACGCGACGCCCGCCAACGCGGTCACCGTCTCGGTGACCGGCCGCGACGACCAGGGTTACACGGCCCCGATCGACCCGCGGGACCTCACGCTCGACTACGACCACGACGTCGTCGAGATCCAGCCCGTGGACGGCAAGCTGAAGATCACCCCGCTCACCGCCGCGGCCACGATCCTCACGGTCTCGGTCGGCGGCCAGTCGGTCCAGCTCCCGATCACGGTCGGGGTCGAGACCAAGACGGTCTACGACTTCGACGACGACGTGCTCGCCCGCTGGCGCAACAACAGCACCGCGGCCACGACGTTCTCGGTGGACCCCGACGGTCTGCGGATCGACTTCAACGCGATGCGCAACGTGGGCATCACGGCGGCGTCGGCGGCCCGGCGCGTCCCCGTGCCCGGCCAGCCGCTGCGCGTGCGGGTGCGGATCAAGTCGAGCATCAGCGTGCCGAGCGGCCTGACCTACCTGGCCTACTCCGACGCGACCGGCAAGGGCACCGGCGTCTACGGCACCGCCCTGACCGCGGGCGGCGACTGGCAGTACGCGTCGTTCACGCTGCCTGCGAACACGGCGTTCCCGATCTCTGTCTCGGGCTTCCAGGGCATCAACACGAGCGTCCCCCAGCAGAAGGCGGGCACGTTCGTCCTGGACCGCATCGAGGCCGACGTCCCGACGTCGATCGACCTGCCCGCCCAGCCCGGCCTGAGGGCCGACCCGCTCATCTCCGACGACGGCTCGCTGCCCGAGGGCGCCGGCACGTGGCGGTTCGCCACGCTGTCGGACGTGCAGTTCACGGCCGACAACCCGGCGCTGACCCAGGTCGCGACGGCCGCCGTCAAGCGGATCCGCACGACCGAGCCGGACCTGATCGTCCTCAACGGCGACATCACCGACCGTGGCCTGCCGCAGGACCTCGCCCTGGCTCGCCAGGTGCTCACCGACGCCGGCTGCGACCTGATCCCGGTCGGTCAGGAACCGGCCGCGACGAGCACGCCTGATTCGGTCCCGTGCTACTACGTGCCGGGCAACCACGAGTCCTACGGTCTCAACAACGTCCAGTCGGACCTGACGAACTTCATCAAGGAGTTCGGGCAGCCGTACCGGACCTTCGACCACAAGGGCACGCGGTTCATCCTGCTCGCCAGCTCGCTCGGGTCGCTGCGCTCGACGGCGTGGGAGCAGCTCCCGATGCTGCAGAAGGCGCTCGGCGACGCCGAGAAGGACGAGTCGGTGCGCAACGTCGTGGTGTTCGCCCACCACCCGGTGGACGACCCCGCCGAGGCCGACTCCAGTCAGCTCGGCGACCGCGACGAGGTCGCGCTCATCGAGAACATGCTCACGGACTTCCGTGACTCCACGGGCAAGGGCGCCGCGATGGTCGGCTCCCACGCCCAGATCGCCGACGTCCACCGCCTCGAAGGCGTGCAGTACATGGTGCTGCCGTCGTCGGGCAAGGACCCGTACGGCACGCCGGACCGCGGCGGTTTCACCGGGTGGGTCAACTGGTCGGTCGACCCGCGGCGGGACGCGGACAAGCAGTGGCTCGAGGCCGAGGTGCGCGCCTTCGCGCAGTCCATCACGCTCACCACCCCCGACTCGCTCAAGGTGAACGAGACGGCTCAGCTCTCGGGCAGCATCGTGCAGCCGGCGGGTGTGTCGGCGGGCACGCGCGTGGTGCCGCTGCGGTACCCGATGTCGGTCGACTGGAGCGGCTCGTCCAACCTGGCGATCGGCAGCGGGCAGGACGCCGTCGACACGGCCCTCCGCAAGGGCAGGGTCGCGATCCTCGACCCGCGGACCCGGACGCTCACCGCGCTGAAGCCCGGCTCGGTGACCGTGACGGTGACGAACGACTCGATGCGCGCCTACACCGACGACAGCTCGCTCGCGCCGATCACGACGTCGAAGACCATCCAGGTCCTGCCCGGCGAGTGACCATCACCAACACCGGCTGAGGGCGAGCACATACGTGCTCGCCCTCAGCTGCGTCACGGGTCTGCCCGGCCAGATGATCCCCGCAAGCTTGCCTTGACGTATAGCAGATTTGTAAAGCTATGCTTTACGCATGCAAGAGATGTTGACAGAGGCGGTGCGGGCTTTGAAAGCGCGCACGGAGGCGTTCCTCGCCTCCCGTGTCCTGACGAGCAGCGACGACTGGGCCGACTCGATCGTGCGCGCCCTGAGCATGCAGGCGGCCGCCGACGACGTCGTGCGTGCCGTCGTGCAGCAGGCACGCCAGAACGGCGCCACGTGGCAGGTCATCGGTGATGCGCTCGGCGTGAGCCGGCAGGCGGCGTTCCAGCGCTACGGCAAACCGATCGATCCGAGAACAGGAGAACCCATGAACACCACGCCCCTCCCCGGCGTCGCCGAACTGGCCGCCTCGGTGATCGAGGACCTCGCATCCGGGCAATGGGCGCGGGTCACCGCGCGGTTCGATCCCAGCATGCGCGACGGCCTGTCGGAGGACGCGCTCGCGGCCGCGTGGGCGCAGATCGTCGGCATGTCGGGGGCTTTCGAGGGACGTGGAGAGCCCGAGGTCACCCGGGCCGGCGACGTGACGATCACGAACACGCCGCTCGCGCTGGAGGCGGGTGACTACACGGTACGGATCGCGTTCCGCGACGACCGCACCATCGCCGGCCTGCACATCCTCCAAAGGCAGACGCCGTGACCATCGAATCTCCGGCCGGATCCCGCGTGAGCAGCCGCGATCTGCGATCCATCGGAGTGTTCACCGCCCTGGCGTTCGCGCTCGCCTGGCTCCTCGCGCTCCCGCTCTGGTTCGGCGACGGACTCGCCGACCCCCGGTTCACCCTCGTGGCCGCCGCCACGATGACGACCCCCGCGATCGCCGCCCTCGTCGTCGTGTTCTTCGTCGAGCGGCCGCGGCAGAAGTCGTGGACGCTCGGACTGTGGCCGCTGCGACCGGTCCGGAGCCTGCTCGGCCACGCGGCGCTGGGCATCGTCGTGTCCATCGCGCTCGTCCTGGCGGCGCTCCCGGTCGGCGCGCTGCTGGGGGTCTACCCGGCCGATTTCGTGAACTTCTCCGGGTTCCGGCAGGTCCTCGACCAGCAGGCGAGCGCCGCGGGAGTGGCCGACATCCCGATACCGATCGGCGCGCTCATCCTCATCCAGCTCGCCACGCTCCCCTTGGCGGCGCTCATCAACCTCATCCCGGCGCTGGGCGAGGAACTCGGGTGGCGAGGATGGCTGCTGCCGAAACTGATGCCGCTCGGCACGCTCCCGGCCCTCCTGATCTCGGGCGTGATCTGGGGACTGTGGCACGCTCCGCTGATTCTCCTCGGGTACAACTACCCGGATACGCCGGGCTGGCTCGGCCTGACCGCGATGGTCGGCATGTGCATCCTGGTCGGCGCGGTCTTCGGCTGGCTGCGGCTCCGATCGGGGTCCGTGTGGCCCGCGGCCCTCGCCCATGCCGCCTTCAACGGGGCGGGCGGGACCTACCTCCTCTTCGCCAAAGCCGGCGAGCACGTCGACACCACGCAGGCGACGATCCTCGGCTGGAGCGGGTGGATCGTGCCGCTCGCGCTCGTCGTGATCCTGATCGCCACGGGACAGTTCGCTCCCGCGAAGCACCATGACCGTGCAGTCCGGCTCACCGAAACCACAGGCTGACCAGGAAGCCCCGGGCCCTCCTACAGCCCGGGCAGCGGCTCGTCCGCCCCGGTCGAGCCCCCGTACGTGGCGATCTTGTATTCGACCGCCGTGAGGGAAAGGGTCAGCTCACGGATCCGGCGGCGGAGGGTGTCGCGATGTTCGACCAGTACATCGAGCCGCTCCGGCACTGTGTGCCCTCCGGCGTCGACGAGCGCGATGTAGTGCTGCAGGTCACGCATCGGCATACCGGACAGCCGCATCCGGGTGAGGAACACCAGGCGCCGGACCGCTCCGGCGTCGTAGACGCGATGACCATGACCGTCGCGGGCCACCTCGACCAGCCCGGCCCGCTCGTAGTAGCGCAGGGTGTGGGGCGAGATGTCGAGGAGATCGGCGACCTCGGCGATCGTCATCGTCTCGGGCAGATCGGCCAGGTCGGCGAGGTCATGGATCGCCTCGACCGACACCGGACCGTCGTCCCCCAGCGCTTCGAGCGCCCTGGTCATCAGATCGTCGGTGGCCATGACCCCGAGCCTAGATGGGCCGTACCGATGCGGAGACACCCTCGAAGTCGGCGCTGCGGGCGGTCTCGGCCCACTGCTCGACCTCGTCCAAGCCCTGCCGGTAGGCACGCGAGATACGCTCGACCGCCTCGCGCCCCAGCGGCAGCCGCAGCGGCACCTCGTCGGCGTGCGCGAGGGACACGATGATCTCGGCCGCCCGCGCCGGGTCACCTTCCTGACGGCCGTCGGTTCCGGCCATGTCCGCGCGGACGCCGGCGAGCACGTCACGGTAGGTCGCGGACGGCTCGGCGAACTCGAGCACGTCGCCCCCGTTGAAACCGGTCCTGAACCGGCTGGGCTCGACGAGCATCACCCGGATCCCGAACGGCGCGACCTCCCCGGCCAAGGCCTCGGACCAGCCTTCGAGGGCGAACTTCGACGCGGAGTACGCCGACACGCCGGGGAACGACGTCCGCCCGCCCTGGCTGCTCATCTGCACGATCGTCCCGGTGCCCCGCTCACGCATCGGGGGCAGCGCCGCCCGGACGAGCGCGGCCGGGCCGAACAGGTGCAGCTCCATCAACTCGCGCAACTGCGCGTCACCGACCTCCTCGACCGCTCCGACCACGGCCCGGCCCGCGTTGTTGACCAGCACATCGAGCTGACCGAAGCGGTCGAGGGTGGCGCGCACGAGGTCCGCGGCCGCGGCGACGTCCCGGGCGTCGAACGTCGCGATCAGGCAGTCGTCCGGGTACTCGGCCTCCAGATCGGCGACACTCTCGGGCCGGCGCACCGCCGCCACCACGCGGTCGCCCGCCGCGAGCGCCGACTCCGCCAGTGCGCGTCCGAACCCGCGGGACGCGCCGGTGATGATCCAGGTCTGTGTCGTCATGGCGGGGACGCTATGCCTTCGAGCGCGCTCGAACGCAAATCCCCCAACGCGGTGCCCGCTCCGGCGCTTGAGGGTGTTCACTCACCCCAGCAGGCAAGCGATCACTACGGCTGGTCGGGGTTCGGAGGTTCGTTACCTTGGGTAGTGGTCACCTGCCTTAGAGTAGCCATAAACGAGGATCTTCCATGCCATCGTCGCCGCCGGCCGTAGTCGGTCCAGTCTCCACTTGCAGTCGAGCCGTCCGGGTCATGGGACAGTTTTCGGGCTCCCGGGTGCGGATCTATATCGGGAGCGACCCCCATCCCATCGCCGACACCACGGTGGATTGGGCCGACACCTTTGTCGCGGTCGACCAGTCCCGGTTGGTGCCGAACCAGTTGCTCCGGGCAACTCAGCAGCGTCCCGGGGAGCCCGAAAGCCCGCGGTCAGAACGTGGAGAGATCGTCGAGAAGGCGTTCAACGGCAAGGTCGCCTTCACCACGCCGTTCGTCTGTGCGCAGGCTCTCCATGTGCAGGGGTGTTGCCCGGGAGGCGAACTGGAGGTCCTGCAGGGTGGAGTGCTCCTCGGCCACGCACAGGCTGCCACCGACGAAGTCACCATCACCTTTGACGCCGGAGAACGAGTGGGGTCGGGCCAGAAGGTGGAAGTCCGGCAACGCATATGTGGAAGTCCGGCCACAGTGTCGACCATCAGCGGCATGCCGACCACTCCCCCCTGGAACGACGACCAGCAACTTCCTACGCCGAGTCTCGTCGAGCCACTGGAAGAATGCGTCGGACTCGTCACGGTGACCGGGATCGTGCCGGGCGCGGTCCTGCGGCTACGGCGTGAGGGTTCGACGGTCTTCGACTCCCCAGTGGCGCATTCCACCATGAGCATCCGCATTGCGCCCCTGCAACTCGGGGAGCGCTTCGAGACCGATCAGATCTTTCAACTGTGTAAGTCCCACAGCCAGGCGGATACCGGCGAGGTGGTGAAACTGCAGTCGCTTCTGCCGCCGCGGATCGACGGGCCGATGTGCAAGACCGCGCAGAAGCTGACACTGAGCAGGCTCAAGCCGGCGGCGACGGTCATCTTGATGGCCAACGGCACCGAGATCGGCCGCTGGCAAGCAGGCGCTGCCAGCATGCCCGTGGACATCGCCCTCCCCGCCGGCGCGACGCTCACCGCGCGGCAAGAACTCTGCGGCATCGTCAGCCCGGTGTCACGTGGTCGTCGGGTGACTTTCGCGGGTGGACGCTGGTTCCGGGTAGAGGACGAAAAGGGCAAGGATCTGCTCGCCAAGTCCTTCGCCATTCACGTCGCGCTGACCAATACCGGCAAGATCGTGATCTTCAGTGGTGACAAGCACAGCAAGCCCACTGACCTCCAAGACGTCAACCAATGCGAGCTGTTCGACTGTGCGTCCCTGACCCTGAAGAAGATCGACGCCCCCACATCAGATGTCTTCTGCTCGGGACACGCCTTCCTGTCCGATGGACGTCTGCTCGTCGCCGGTGGTACGGAGAGCTGGCCGACGGACAGCCCCGACCCGCACGGCGGTCATTTCGGCGGTCTGAAGGACGCGTGGATGTTCAACCCGCGGCCGGGCGAGGGGAAGCCGCACTGGAGCCGGGAGCAACCCATGAAGGGCGGCCGGTGGTATCCGACGCTGCTCACCCTGCACAACGGAATCGTTCTCGCGCTGTCCGGGCATCCGGATGACGCCGACGCAGTCCGCCACCAGAACAACACGATGGAGGTATGGGCAGGCGACGGCTGGACGCAACTGGGTGACACAGACGCCATCGACATCCGGCGTGAGCCGCCCGCCGCCGTCCCGCCGCTCGCCGGCTATCTCTACCCGCGCATCTTCAGCGGCCCCCGCGGAGAGGTGTTCAGTGCGACTCCCATCGCCGCCGAACTGTCAGATCCACCCCAATTGCCGCGTGCGAGCGCGAGCTGGGCAGGCCCCGCCGCAGGCGTCAACTGGACGCGCAACTCCCGGCCCCCCGCGGGCATCCCCAGATGGGACGCCTACGAGGGCTTCAACATGCCCGCCACGCTACTGCCGCTGCTGGAGGAGGAGGGGTTTCGGTTCCAGGTGCTGCTGGCGGGCGGTGCAGGTCGGACCTCCGGCTGGACCATCGATCTCGGCACGCCGGCCGCGCCCGTCTCCGCCCCGCAGTGGACAGTACTGGGCCCGCGTGGCCAGTCGAACGCGCGGGCGCGCTTCAACAGCAACCTGGTGCTGCTGCCCAGCGGCGAGGTGCTCCTCTGCAACGGGGTGGAGGACGGCGCGGACGACGACACGGCTGTTCTTGAGCCGGAGATCCTCAAAAACGTCGGCGCCGGCTGGGAATGGGACCAGAACGCCTTCCCGAGAGCGGGCGTCCCGCGCAACTACCACTCGACCGCGCTTCTGATGCCCGACGGCCGGGTGTTCACCGGTGGCGGCAACATCGACGCCAAGCCCGGCGGCCAGGAAGTGCGCCGTCTGAACCTGGAGATCTACGAACCCTGGTACGTCTGCCGGAACCGGCCACGCCTCCTCAATGTGCCTGACAGGGTGTCCAACGGCCAGACGCTCAACGTCGATGTACGCGGTGTGGAACCGATCGACCGCCTCGCGCTCGTTCGGTGCGGCAGTGCGACCCACGCCTTCAATTCTGACCAGCGTTACATCGGCCTGATCGCTCATGAGGTGGAACCCGGCCGCTACTCCGTCAAGATTCCGTCCACCGTCGTCGCCGTCCCCGGCTATTACCTGTTGTACGCGTGTACGCAGGACAGGGTGCCGTCCAAAGGGGTGTTCATCCGCATCGGCCGGTGACGACTACGCGCCTCCAAGACGCACATGGCGGACCTGAGTCAATATCTGTGCGGAGCCGTCACCGGCGCCGGTCATGCTGGCGTGCATTTCCGCCGGAATTCGGTTGGCAATGTCGCGGACGGCCACAGATTTGTGATCTTCCAAGGGTGTGGGGGCGCCCTTAGCGTGGGGCGAGCCGCGAAAGGAGATGGCATGTCCCAGAACCTTGATCTCGCCGCCGAAGTGATGTCCGCGTACTCCGACATGGTCGACGACCGAAGCGTCGACTATGTGATCTACAAGATCGACGACGACGGTTCGACGATCGTCCCGGAAAAGAGCGGTGACGGCTACGACGATTTCCTCGCGAGCCTGCCGGCCGACGAATGCCGGTGGGGCCTGTGTGAAATGGACCTCGGCTCCTACGGCGCCCTGTGCAGTTTCGAGCCCGTCTTCTTCACCTGGCTGCCCCCCGCCGCACCCGAAGCGCAGAGAGCGCTGTACGAACGGTCCAGTGGCCTGCTCTCGCAAGAATTCGACGTCGTGGTCGTCTCCACCACGGTCTCCGGGCCCGCCGAGGCGTCCCATGAGGCGCTGGTGAACCGGCTGGCGGCGGCAGGTCACCCGCGCCACCTGGAGCTGCCGGATCACGACATCTCCATCGGCCGGTTCGCCGGGAAGGCGCAGGAGCTGCTCTTCGAGCTCCGGAGCAACGACGAAAACGAGAGGGATACCTACGGGCACGTCATTTTCAAGCTCAATCGTCTTTTCATGCACGATGTGGCACAGACCGGCGATCTCGCGGTGGCCCACGACGAGTTCCTCGCGGGACTTCCGGCCGACGAATGCCGCTGGGTCCTTTACACCCTGGACATCAGTTCGCTGACCTCGGAGCACGAACCCACCTACACCTTCTTCTTCACGTGGATTCCCCGGGTCGCTCCAGAGCGCAACCGGAACCTCTTCTACCTCGGAGGCGACGGCACCGCCATGGGGGCCTACGAGACGCGGTTCACCCCGACGGGAATGCTGGCGGACAAGGTCGAGGAGATCGCCGAGTGTTTCATGGGTGACGTCTCCGGCCTTTCCGAGGTGTCCTACGAGAGGCTGTGGGAAATGGCCCGCCGCCGCTTCAAGCGCGCCGAGGCGGAGAAACAGGAAGACGAAGAAGCCGACCGGCGGCTGCGGCAGGAGGACGCGATCATCCAGGGTGAGGTGGCGGAAGGGGGGCTCTACCGCTGAAGGTCCGCTCGAACGCGTCGAGGCCGTCCTCCTCGACGTCGGTGACGGCACATGACCAGGGTCGCCGAAGTCGTGACGTCACCATGACCGGCGGCACTTATCCGGAAAAGTCACCGCTCCTACCGTCGGAATCCCTTCGGTCAAGGAGTTCTCGCATGCCCTCTCCCCTGCTTCGGTTCGGCGCCCTCTGCGGCGTCGTCATGGGCCTGTCGGTCGGCGTCCCCGGCGCCGTCGAGGCGTTCACCGGCGAGACGACGGTCACCAGTCTCGTCATCGGTCTCGGGGTCGCCTTCGGGCCGCCCGCGCTCACGGCCTTCCACCTGCGGCAGAGCGAGGTCTCCGGGCGGTTCGGCGAGGTCGCGTACGCCGTCAACATGATCGGGCTCAGCCTCTTCGCCGGCATCGCCTTCGCGCTCAACCTGGTCGTCTTCTTCCTCGACGACGCGGTGACGCGGGAGTTGCTCCTGGGGCCGACGAAGATCGTCCTGCTGGGCGGGACGGCGGTGTTCGTGGTCGGCACGGTCCTGTTCTCGGTGGCGATGCTGCGGGCGGGCGTCTTCCCGCGGGTGCCCGCCGCCGGGTACGGCGTCACGCTGACGGCGCTCGCGCTCGGCGCGTCGTTGCCGGACGGCGCGCTGACGAGCCTGCTGCACGTCCTGGTCGGCGCGACGCTCATCTGGTTGTCGCTGTCGGTGCGGAGATCAGTGCGGCCGTATGCGGACCGACCGTAGTCTTTCGGGCATGGCCCTGTCTCGTCCGGTGCCGTGGGTGTCGCCGGTGCTCTACGGCGCGGTCCTCATCGCGGGTCTGTACGCCTGGCTGGCCGGGCTGGGCGACACCCGGCCGGTCCCGTTCGTGGCGGGGCTGGCGGCGCTGGCCGTCCTCGACCGGTTCGAGCGGCGGATCGATCCGGTGCTGCTGCTGGCCCTGCGGGTGGGGTTGTTCACGCTGGTCGCGTCGGCCGACGGAGCCGGGCTGTCGCGGGTGTTGTTCGTGCTGGTGCCGTTCACTGCGTACTTCGCGTTCGGGCGGACGGTCTCCGTGGCGCTCGCCGTGGGGTGCGTCGTGGTCTTCGCGGCGGCCGGCACGATCCACGACCCGCACTGGCTCGCCGACGCCGGGCAGGTATCCGACCTGCTGATGTTCTGCGTGGGGCTGGTCCTCGCGGTGACCATGGCGGCGGTGGCGGCCGAGGAGCGCAGGGCACGGATGGAACTGGCCGCCTCGGCGGCGGCGGTCGCCGAACTGTCGGCCACGGCCGAGCGCAACCGGGTGGCCAGGGACATCCACGACGATCTCGGGCACCACCTGACCGCGATCGTGGTGCTGCTGGAGAAGGCCACCGCGTTCCGTGACCTCGACGCCGGGGCGGCCGACCGGGCGGTCGCGGACGCGCACGGCTCCGCGCGGCGGGCGCTGGAGGACGTGCGGCGCTCGGTACGCACCCTGCGCGAGTCCTTCAGCCTCGAAGAGGCCCTGTCCGCCCTGGTCGAAGGCCAGCCGGATGTGGTCCTGGAGTTCTCCGGCGAGGAGGGCGGCCATGATCCGGCGGCGTTGCGGGCCCTCTACCGGGCGGCACAGGAGGGCATCACGAACGCCCGGCGGCACGCCCGCGCCACGCGCGTGTCGGTCGCCGCGTCGCTCGACCCGCGGGGCGCGGAGCTGGTGGTCAGTGACGACGGGCGGGGCTTCGCGCCCGAGAGCGAGGGGTACGGCCTGCTCGGCATGCGCGAACGGGTCGAGCTCGCCGGTGGCCGGGTCGACATCGGCAGCCCGCCCGGCGGGGGCACCCGGCTGACCGTCACCATCCCCCGGAGGGCCGCGCCGTGAGCGACGAGCCGGTGCGGGTGCTGGTCGTCGACGACCAGGGGCTGATCAGGGAGGCCATCGCCTCGCTGCTCGGCGTGCAACCCGGCATCACCGTGGTCGGCACGGCGGCCGACGGCCACGAGGCGGTCGAGCAGGCGGTCGCCCTGCGGCCCGACATCGTGCTGATGGACGTGCGGATGCCGCGCATGGACGGGGTGCGCGCGGTCGCCGCGCTCCGCGAGAGCGCACCCGAGATCCGGGTGGTCATGCTGACGACGTTCGACGACGAGGAGTACGTCCTCCAGGCCCTCCGCGCAGGCGCCACCGGCTACCTGCTGAAAGACCTCCCGGCACGGGAACTGGCGGCGGCCGTGCGGCTCGCGCGCGCCGGGGTCACCCAGCTCGACCCGGCGGTCACCGCCCGCCTGGTGGCGACCGGCGGCGCCCGTGCCCCGGAGGCGCCGGTGCCGCTGACGGCGCGGGAGCTCGACGTGCTGCGGCTGGTGGCCGGCGGGGCGTCGAACCGGGAGATCGCCGACCGGCTCTACCTCAGCGAGGGCACGGTGAAGAATCACATCTCGCGCATCCTCCAGCGCCTCGGCCTGCGCGACCGCACCCAGGCGGCGGTCTACGCCCGCGACCACGGTCTGCTTCCCTAGACCAGGCCCCGCCGGCGGGCCTGGACGCCCGCCTGGAACCGGGTCTCGGCGTTGAGCTCGTCGAAGAGGTGGCGCAGCTTGCGGCGGAGGCTGCGCGGGCTGGTGCCGAACTGGCGGGCGATGGCGTCGTCCTTGAGCCCGGCCGCCAGCAAGGCCAGCAGGCGGCGGTCCTCCAGGTCGAGATCCATGCGCTCCCCGTCCTCCTCCGGCGCGGGGTCGCCGACCGGCCCGGGCGTGGAGTCGGGCGGGGTGGCCTGCGGGTACATCGGCACCGCTTCGCGCCACATGCGCTCGAACAGCTCGACCAGGGCGACCACCATGGTGGATCCCCTGATCAGCACACTGCGGCTCAACGGCTGGTGCAGGTGGAGGTGCAGCGGCATGATCGCCACCCGCTGATCGGCGAGCACCATCTTGAACGGCAGGCCGGGCAGCACCCGCGCCTGCTCGCCCACCTTGAGCATGGTGTCCAGCTGGTCGAGCGCGCCCTCGTGCTGGAAGGCCTCCGGCGCGTAGATGGTGCGGTAGCGGACGCCGTCGCGCAGGCGGTCGCTCTGGAGGGGGTTGCGGTAGTCCAGCACGTACGGCGGGCGGTCGAAGGTGAGCACCTCGTCCTTGGCCTCCTGCTGCACCTGGCGATACCACCGGGCGAGCACCTCCGGACCGGCCAGCACCTCGAAGTGGCCGATGTCGTCCGGATCCTGGCCGACGGCGCGGAAGGCGGTCTCCAGCTCGTCGGCCGTGTCGGTGACGCGGTCGAGTTCGCCCTGGAAACAACGGACGAGAGAACGGATCGCGGTCCCCGGGTTGGTCGCGGTCCAGCGGGGTGAGCGGCCCCACAGCCGGTTGACCAGGCCCTTGGACTGGAGTCTCGTCAGCGAGGACTGGATGCGGCCCGAGCTCTCGCCGCTCCTGGCGACGAGCTCCTGCAGCGTGATGCCGGGAGAGGCCAGCACCGCCCGGTAGATCCGTTCGTCGAACGCGCTGATGCCCAGCACTTCAAGCATGGGGAGATCATGGCCATTTCCGGCGGCTGCCGCAATAGGCCACACGAGCACCATTGGCACCAGTGTTAACAGACAGTTAGAAATCTGGTCGTGCTACAGCGAACTCTCCTCACCGGCGTTCTGATATCAGCGCTGGTAGCGACCGCCGCCCCTGTTCAGGCGACTCCCGCCGCCCCCGAACCCGGGCGGGTACCCCCCAAGACGATCACCCTCATCACCGGGGACACGGTCACCCTCCGCCCGCTCCCCGACAAGCAGACCCAGCTCGACGTCAAGCCGGGCCCCGGCCGGGAGAAGATCACCTTCGTGCACCGGCGCGGCCAGGACGGCCTCAGCGTCGTCCCCGTCGACGCGATGCCCCTGCTGGCCGAAGGCCGGCTCGACCCCCGGCTGTTCAACGTCACCCAGCTCGCCGCCTTCGGGTACGACGACGCCGCCAGCCCCGCGCTCCCGCTGATCGTCACCTACGGCGCCGACGTCTCCGCTCTGCGCGTCGCCGGCGGACGCCCGCTGACCGCGATCGACGCGATGGCTCAGCGTGAGCCCCGCGCCGCGGCGGGCACCCTCTGGAAGTCGCTGACCGCCGAGGCCAGGGCCGCCGCCGCGCCCGAGAAGATCTGGCTGGACGGCAAGGCCAAGCTCTCGCTGGACGTCAGCGTCCCGCACATCGGCGCGCCCCAGGCGTGGGCGGCCGGGCACACCGGCAAGGACGTCAGCGTGGCCGTGCTCGACAGCGGCTACGACCCCGACCACCCCGACCTCCAGGGCTTGGTCGTCAAGACCGCCAACTTCACCTCCGAGCCCGACGTCCGTGACCTGAACGGGCACGGCACCCACGTCGCCTCGACCATCGCGGGCTCCGGCGCGGCCTCGGGCGGCACGCACAAGGGCGTCGCCCCGGGCGCGAAACTGATGATCGGCAAGGTCTGCGAGCAGAGCGGCGACTGCCCCGACTCGGGCATCATCGAGGCCATGACGTGGGCGGCGGAGAACGGCGCCCGGGTCGCCAACCTCAGCCTCGGCAGCCCCGACGCGCCCGGCGACGACCCGCTGGAGCAGGCCGTCGACTCCCTGACGGAGAAGTACGGCACGCTGTTCGTCGCCGCCTCGGGCAACTCCGGGCCGCAGACGCTCGGCTCGCCGAGCAGCGCCGACCGGGCGCTGTCGGTCGGCGCGTCCTACCGTGACGCCGACGTCGTGGCCGGCTTCAGCAGCACCGGCCCCCGCGTCGACGACGGCGCGGTCAAGCCCGACCTGATCGCCCCCGGCGTGGGCATCGTGGCGGCCCTGGCCGGGAGCGACTCGTACACCTCGATGGACGGCACCTCGATGGCCACGCCGCACGTGACGGGCGCGGCGGCGATCCTGGCCGGGCTGCACCCCGATTGGAAGGCCGACCGCATCAAGGCCGCCCTCATGGCCTCCACCGCCCCCGGCGAGGAACTGGGCGCCTACGTCCAGGGCTCGGGCCGGGTGGACGTCGCCCGCGCGGTGACCCAGCAGGTCACCTCCGAGCCCACGGCGCTGACCATGGGCGACTTCGAGCTGCCCGTCGCGCCCGCCAAGCGCACGCTCACCTACCGCAACGACGGAGACGCCGCCGTGCGGCTGAACCTGAGCGTCGTCGCCAAGGACGGACAAGGCGCGGCGGTGACGCCGTTCACGCTCAGCGCCACCACGGTGGACGTGCCCGCGCACGGCACCGCGCAGGTCGAGGTGACCTCGGAGGCGTCCGCGATCGGCCGCTACAGCGGCACCGTCATCGCCACCGGCGACGGGGTGTCGGTGCGTACCGGCATCGGCATGCGGGTCGAACCGGAGAAGCGGCGGGTCAAGCTGACCTTCACCGGCTCGGACCGCAAGCCCGCCTCGGCCGCGTTCGCCGGTGTCATCGACCTGGACGCCAAGGAGCAGACCAACTTCGACGTCTCCGGCGGCAGCCTGGACCTCAAGCTGCCGAAGGGCGGCCGCTACACGGTCGTCACGCTCATGCTCGACCACGACGGCACGCTCGTGATGGCCGCCGACCCCGAGTTCACCCTCACCGCCGACCGCGTCATCGCCGCCGACGCCCGCGCGGCCCGGCCGGTGGACGTGCGGACGCAGGAGCCGACGGCCCGGCTGGCCATGGGCATGCTCGGCATGCTCCAGCTCGTCGAGGGCAAACAGCCCTTCGGCGTGGACGTCGACCTGGCCCGCGACGCCGACCGCGTCGAGGGGATCAAGGCCATCCCCTCGGGGCGCATGGTGAGCAAGAAGTTCGCCTACTACCGGTGGACGCAGTGGGCCAAGCCGAACGGCGACGGCTACGACGCCAGCCCGTACTGGTACCACCTGATGAAGGCCGAGCCGGGCATCCCCGCCGACCCGGGATACCGGCCGCGCCGCCACGACCTCGCCGAGGTCACCTCGACGTACGCCACCCAGCAGGACGGCAAGCACGGCGAGCGCTTCGCCCTTCCCGTCCTGTACGGCAAGGAACTGGCGTGGATGCCCTACGGCTCGCTGTCCACGTTCCCGTTGCCGTTCCGCCGCACCGAGTACTTCACGCCGGGCGAGACCACCTGGTACCCATCGTTCATCCAGTACAAGGCCCTGGACGCCTGGGACAACATCGACCAGTTCTTCTTCGGCCAGATGACGTCCTTCCGGGCGGGCCAGAAGACGTCCGACCGCTGGAACTCCGGCGTCTTCGCCGCCTCGCTGAACCCCGGCAACGATTCGTGGCGTGAGGACGGCTACCTCCAGTTCGCCACCGGCCAGTTCGAGGACGCCGTGCCGGGACGGTACTCCTTCGGCGAGTACCAGAACCCGCGGGCCACGCTCTACCGCGACGGCAAGGAGATCTTCACAGACCAGTACCTGCCCGGCACCGTCGAGGTGCCCGTGGACACGAAGGAGAGCCAGTACCGGATCACCATGACGGCCGACCGGGCCGCGTCCATGACCCGGTTCTCCACCCGGGTCGACGCCGAGTGGAGGTTCCGCTCGAAGACCCCGGCGCCGGGCACCCGCCAGGTGCTGCCGCTGCTGTCGGTCAAGATCAGCCCGGAACTGGACGACCGCAACCGCGCCGAGGTCGGCCGGATGCGCATCCCGCTGACGCTGCAGCGCCAGGACGCCTCCCCCGGACTGAAGGTGCACGCGCCGACCGTCGAGATCTCCTATGACGACGGCCGCACCTGGCAGCCGACGCAGGTGCACGCCGCCGGCAAGGACGCCTGGGCCGCCGAGACCAGGCACCCGGCCACCGCGCGCGGGCGCTTCGCCTCCCTGCGGGTGAAGGTCGCCGACGTCGGCGGCAACGCCTTCGCCGAGACCGTCATCAGGGCCTACGAGATCAAGTGAACCCGGGAACCCCGCCGCTCCGCCCGGGGGCGGCGGGGTTCGGCGGGTGACCTCACGCCCCCAGCGTCGACCCCTGGCAGGTCGGCTTGCCGAGGCCGAGCCCGGTGAACCAGACCCGGGCCCGCACCCGGTCGTCGAGGCCCGGGGCGCCGGTGCGCACGGTCGAGCCGTCCGGCTTGCGGGGCACGATCGCGTACACGCGTCCCGGGCGCTTGCCGGAGTAGGACCCGCTCCACACGACCTCGTCGCCGTCGAGGATCGACAGCGTGACCACGTTGGCGGAGCTGCCGTCGTCGAGGACGAACTCCAGCTTGGTCCAGGTGTGCAGGCCGTCGGCCGAGGTGAAGGTGCCGCGGAAGGCGGCCCCGTAGGAGCCACTGGAGCACTGGCCCCAGGTCGTCGTCGCCGCGGCGGCGGGGGTGGCGACGACGAGGGTGAGGGCGGCGGCCGCCGCCGCGGCCTTGCTGATCATTCGGTACGTCGTTCTCATGGTTCGAGGGTCGCGACCGCATGTTGCCGCTCGCCTGTCTCCGCCTTGCCGTCGGGCAGGCGGACGGCCGGCCAGTAGTAGACCTGCCGCCAGTCGGGCACCGGTTCCTGCTCCCTGCGGGGCGACAGCAGGACGTACAGGCCGCCGGAGAGCGCCCCCGCCAGCAGGTAGCTGACGTCGTATCCGCCGGTCAGCGCCACCAGGGGGCCGGTGTAGAAGGTGCTGTCGGCGTCGAGCAGGCCGACGGCCGCGCCCGCGAGCCAGGCCAGCAGAGCGGGCCGGTTCCAGCCGCCGGTGAACCAGTAGCGCCCACCCGTGCCGCCCTTGCGGTGCACCTGGAGGTCGCGTACGTCGTAGCCGCCCGACCGCAGGTGCCCGATGAGCGCGATGACCGCCCACGGCACCGTGA
Organism: Herbidospora galbida; assembly: GCF_005233835.1. Classification (GTDB taxonomy): domain Bacteria; phylum Actinomycetota; class Actinomycetes; order Streptosporangiales; family Streptosporangiaceae; genus Herbidospora; species Herbidospora galbida. Next base: position 320,933 of record NZ_SZQA01000001.1, read on the forward strand.
TCACGGTCAGCACCACCACGAAACCGGTCACCGCGTCCTGCATCGTGTGCCGGCCGAGGAACAGCAGGCAGAGCGTCGCCGCCGCGACCAGCGTCGTGCCGGCCACCCGGGACAGGCGCGGCCACATGCCGTGCAGCTCCAGGCCCATGTTGTACAGCGGCACCCCGGCCGCCCCCAGGCTGCCCAGCACTCCCCCGGCCAGGATGAACGGCGCGTACCAGCCGGGCGCGGCGGCCACCACGGCCGGGAGGTAGGAGTCACCGGCCCGCGCCGCGATCGCCAGGAAGGCTCCGAACAGCGCCGGTACGACCAGGCCGCAGAACAACCCGGCCGCCGTGGCCGCCATGACCGCCCCCGGCCGGTGCCGCAGCGGGGAGACGTAGCGGGTGAAGTCACCCAGCATCGTCACGTAGGCCACCGGGCCGCTCAGCCCGGCCGTGACCAGGGCCAGGATCCAGGTGCCGGCCGCGCCGTCCATCACGTACGGCCCCGCCGTCCAGGTCACGTCGAAGTCGTCCCAGAAGGCCGCCACCCCGGCCGTGAACGTCACCGCCATCACCGGGATCAGCCACCGGTTGAGCCTGGTCAGCACGTCGAAGCCGAACACGGCCAGACCCGTCACCGCCAGCGCGATCGCCAAATGCACCAGCGGCTGGTCGCCCGCCCCGGTCACCGCGACGACGGCCTCACCGGCGGTCCAGACGGCGACGGCGACGTACCCCAGTGACAGCACCATGCCGATGGCCGAGCTCAGCAACCGGCCCCGCACGCCGAAGAACGCGCCGCTGGCGACCGTGCTGCTGGTGCCCGACCGGTAGCCCAGCAGCGCCAGCGGCGCGGCCATCAGCAGCCCGAGCACGGTGCCCGCGATCGTCGCGGTGACGACCTGCCACCAGTTCAGGCCGTAGGTGACCGGCAACCAGCCGAAGACGCTCGCGCTGAGCGACAGGTTCGAGCCGGCCAGCACCGCCGCGACGGTCCGGGGGCGGGTGGTGCGCCGGTGCTCCGGCATCGACGCGACACCGTGCGTCTCCATGACAGGTCCTTTCCTCGTGTCCTGCCATGAAGGTCCACCCGCGGCGTTGTCCCGCTGTTGCCCGCGCGGCAAGCGACGTGCAAGGGATGCCGCTTAGAACTGGTTCACACCACGAAGCACCACATCGGGGAGATGGACATGGGACTGCCCACGCCGCGGCCGAACCGGCCCACCACACGCCGGATGGGCGAGGCCGAGGGGCCGCGCCGGGAGGAGGAGTTCGAGATGACCGGCGAAGTCCGACTCACGACTCGATCGCCACGGTGATCACAGCGGGAACGGTCTGACCGCGGCCTGCCGCCAGGGCTTCCCGGTACGCGGGCTCGCCGAGAGTCTCGGCGAGCGAGGCGCGGAGCTCGTCGAGGTCCGCCCGCTCCGCCGGGGGCACCGGGGAACCGATCGCCGTCCTGATGACGGAGGCGCCGCCGACCAGCTCGGCGGCTCTTCGCGTCTCTCCGGCCAGGTACGCCGCCCGCGCCATGGCCTCGACGAGGCTGGCGCCCCGGCAGAGATCGCCGAGATCGCGCTGGATGCGCAGCGCCGTGCGCAGGTGCGCGGTGGCCGTGGCCACCTCGCCCCGGCCAAGCGCCGTGAGAGCCAGCAGGTTCTCCGTCCACCCCTGTCCCTCGGGGAAGCCGACCTCGCCGAAGAGCCGCTCGGCCTCCCTCAGGCGCGCGGACGGGTCCCGGCCGGTGTAGTGGTCGACGGCGGCCAGGTCGAGCAGGGTCCAGCCGAGGCGTTCCTTGTCGCCGAGCCCGGCGAAGACGTCGTGGGCCCGGGTGGCCCAGTCGCGGGCCTCGTCCCAGCGGGCGGCCAGCCATCCGGCCAGCGCCATCAGCTCCAGCTGGAAGCCGACGCCCCAGGTGTCGCCGCGCGTCTCGTGGTGGCCCATGGCGCGTTCGTGGTGGGCGATCGCGTCGTCGTGGCGTCCGGTCTCGCGGGCGATCTCGCCGAGCAGGCTCAGCGCGCCGGGATCCTCCTCGATCTCCAGTACGCGCTCCGCGTGCCCGGTGGCCGTCGCGTAGTCGCACTGGTACGCCGTCAGCGTGGCCAGCCCGACCAGCGCCTTCGCGCGCAGGGGCGTGGGGGCCTCGCCGGACAGGGTGGACTCCAGCCACTGGCGGCCCTCGGAGTAGTGGCCGCGCAGATAGAGATAACGCCAGGTGGCGACGGCCAGCCGGAGGGCCCGGTCGCCGCTGGCGTAACCGAGGGCGGCGCGCAGGTTGGCGTGCTCGGCCGACATCCGGTCGAGGGCGGCGACCAGGGTCGCGCCCCGCAGCCCGCGCTCCGCCTCTTCGGCCAGCTTGAGAAAGTGCCCGGCGTGCGCCTGCCTGGCCCGCTCCCCGTCGCCGAGGGTCTCGGCGGCGAAGCGCCTGATCGTCTCCAGCATCCGGTACCGCGCCCCGGCCGGGGTGACGTCGGCGGTGAGCAGGGACTTGTCCACGAGTCTGGCGAGGGTGTCCAGCACCGCCAGCTCGTCGTGGTGCCCCGCCACGGCCGCCGCCGCGGCCAGGTCGAAGCCGCCGGTGAAGACCGACAGGACGGCCATGAGGTCGCGTTCCTCGTCGTCGAGGAGCTGGAAACTCCACTCGCAGGCGGCCCGCAGCCCCCTGTGGCGCGGCAGAGCGGTGCGCGGACCGCCGGTGAGCAGCGAGAACCGGTCGTTGAGCCGGTCGGCGATCTCCCTGAGCGAGAGCACGCGCGCCCGTGCCGCGGCCAGCTCCAGGGCGAGCGGCAGTCCGTCGAGCTCGGCGCAGATGCGCTCCAGCGCGGCCACGTCCTCGCGCGAGAGGTCGGAGGACAGCCCGGCGCGTTCGAGGAACAACTCGGGGCCGTGCCCGGTGAGCGGCCGCACCGGACGCACCACCTCGCCGCTGACGTGCAGCACCTCCCGCGAGGTGACCAGGAGGTGCACGCCCGCGGCCCTGCCCAGCAGCCAATGCGCGAGATAGGCGACCTCGGCCGCGACATGCTCGCAGTTGTCCAGCACGAGCAGCACCCGCCGCCCGCGCAGCGCCTCGGCCAGCGCGGCTTCCAGCCCGCGCGCCCCGGTCGCGTGTACGGCCAGCGCGTCGGCGACCGCCGGGACGACGAACTCGGCCGTGGCCACCCCGGCGAGCTCGACCATCTCGACCCGGTCGAACAAATCGCCCGTCTGGGCGGCCACGGCTCCCGCCAGCCGGGTCTTGCCCACTCCCCCTGGCCCGGTCAGGGTGACCAGCCGTTGCGCGGCCACCAGCTGCGACACGTGCGCGAGGTCGGCGTCCCTGCCGATCAGCCGGGTCACGACGGCGGGAACCGTCGGCGACAGAGCGGCGGCTGCAGGCCTGCTCTCCACCTGAGGGGCTGCGACGTGGCGGATCGCCATCGAGCCCAGCGGCGCGGCTCCAGGGCGGCGCGTTCCCCCGGCCGGGCTGCGGTAGGCGAGCCGAGGTGGCGGGGCCGCGCCCGGCGCCCGCGCGGCCGAGGAGGACTCACCCCGGTAGGCCAGCCTCGGCGGAAGCACCCCACCGGGCGCCCGCGAAGGAACCGGCGAGACAGTGGGCCGCGCGGTCGCCCGCGCGGCGACGCCCGGTTCGCCGACGGGTTCGCCTTGGCGGTCAGGGGCGGTCGGGCCGGGTTGGCCGCTGGGTTCGCTGCGGCGGTCAGGGATGGTCGGGCCGGGTTGGCCGCTGGGTTCGCTGCGGCGGTCAGGGGCGGTCGGGCCGGGTTCGCCTCGGCGGTCGGGAGCGGTTGAACCTGGTCGGCCGCCCGGCTCGGCTCGGCGGTCAGGGGCGGTCGGGCCCGGTCCGGTCCGCCGGGCTGTTGCGGTGGGCGGGGCCGTATCGGAAAGGGGTTCGCCGGAGAGGACCGCTGCTTCCAGGCGGCGTAGTTCGGGGCCGGGTTCCAGACCCAGTTCGTCGAGGAGCACCCGGCGCACCCGCTGGTAGACGCGCAACGCGTCGGCCTGGCGGCCGGCCAGGGCGTGGGCGGTCATGAGGAGTTCCCAGAGGTGTTCGCGCAACGGGTCCACCGTGACCAGGGCCTCCAGTTCGGCCGCCGTGGCGCGGTGGTCGCCGAGACGGATCCTGGCGTCGAGGAGGTCCTCGGTCGCCGCCATGCGCAGTTCGCGCAGGCGGCCCGACTCGCCGTGGGCCCAGCCGTGCACGTCGCAGTCGGCCAGGGCGTCGCCACGCCACATCGCCAGCGTGGTGCCGAGGGTGGTGGCGGCGGTCATCGCGTCGCCCGCTGCCAGCGCGGCCCGGCCGGCCGACACGCCCTGCTGGAACCGGAAGACGTCCACCGACGACTCGGGAAGCGCCAGGCGGTAACCGGGCGACCGGGTCTCGACGATCTCCCGGGCCCCGAGGTCGGACAGCGATCGGCGAAGGTAGGAGACGTGCGCGTGCAGGGTGCGGGTCGCGGCGGGCGGCGGATCCTCACCGTGGAGCCCGTCGATCAGGGCCTCGACGGGGACGACCCGGCCCGCCCGGAGGGCCAGCAGTCCCAGGACGGCGCGGAGCCGTGATCGTGGCGGGGAACTCGTGCGGCCCCCCGAGGTGACCTCGACGGAACCGAGCAGCGCCACCCGCATGTCCGACGCCACCTGGCGATCTCCTTTCGTGTCGCCAGGCAATCATCGAGCATCCGGCCGCTATTTCAAGCGGGTATTTCCGGCATGTCCGGCGGGGATCGTGCAAGCCTGCTGGAGCGCCACGCTGGCCGCGGCCGCCCGAGGCGCCCAGGACCACCGTGCCCGAGCTGGGGCCGAGCTTCGTCGACCTGCCGGCCGACAGCGGCCCGGCGGGCGGCGGGGACGGCATGTCGAGTTGCGCAAGTCCTCGACGGCCCTCGGGGCGACGGCGAGCGCGACCACCTGCCGTCAGCCGGCGCGTCGCGGGTGACAGTGGTGGCATAGTCGTCGGATCAGGACGCAGTTCCGCCGACCTCAGCCCCGACGGGTGAACCGTGTCGGCGGTGAGCCATGACCGGCGGCCCTGGACGAACCGGAACTTCCGGCATACCCCACCACCTTCAGCGCGGGCGGAAAACCCGGCTGTGGGACCTCACCTCGCTGAACTGTCCGGTACTTCACTCCCGAGGCCGGATGCCCCTTACCGCACAGAAGGGTGACCCGGAAGACTGTGGTGGCATGAGCCTCGACATTGCGCGGATTCGCGCGCTTTATCCTGCCCTCTCTGACGGATATGCCTGGCTGGACGCCGCTGCCGGCACTCAGGTGCCCCGGCCGGTGATCGACGCCATCGCCGCCGCCTACACCGAGGGCATCGGCAACACGCACGGCGCCTTCCCGGCCAGCGCGCGGTCGGACGTGATCGTCGCGCGGGCGCGGCAGGCCGTGGCGGACCTGGTCGGCGGGGACGCGGGCGGCGTGGTGTTCGGTCCGAACATGACCACGTTGACCTACCGGTTTGCGTACGCCCTGGCGAAAGACTGGGGGCCGGGCGACGAGATCGTGGTGTCCCGGCTTGACCATGACGCGAACGTGCGGCCGTGGGTGCAGGCCGCCGCCCGGGCCGGAGCACAGATCCGGTGGGCGGACGTCGAGGTGCCCAGCGGGGAACTGCCGGCCGAGCAGTACGACGAACTGGTGACCGACCGGACGAGACTGGTCGCGGTGACTGCGGCCAGCAACATCCTGGGCACCATGCCCGACGTCCGGCGGATCACCGAACGGGCCCACGCCGTCGGCGCGCTGACCTACGTCGACGGTGTGCACGCCACCCCGCACACCCCGATCGACATGGTCGCCCTCGGCGCGGACTTCTACGCGACCAGCTCCTACAAGTGGTCAGGCCCGCACATCGGCGCTGTCGCCGCCCGCCCCGACCTGCTCGAACGGCTCTCGCCCGACAAGCTCGCCTCCTCGCCGGCGGAAGTGCCGGACCGGTTCGAAACGGGCACGCTGCCCTTCGCCGACCTGGCGGGCGTGGCCGCCGCGGTCGACCATCTGGCCGGGCTCGACCCGGACGCGACCGGCACCCGGCGGGAGCGGCTGCTCGCCTCGATGACGGCGGTCGAAGCCCACGAGCAGGCCGAACTCGCCCACCTGCTCAAGGGGCTGTCGGCGCTGCCCGGCGTCGGCCTGGTCGGCTCGCCCCGGCGGCGTACGGCCACTGCGTTCTTCACCGTCGGCGGGCACACCCCCCGCCAGGTGGCCGAGCACCTGGCCGCCCGCGAGGTCAACGTGTGGGACGGGCACTGCTACGCCTGGGAGCTCACGCAGGCCTTCGGCATCCGCCACGCCGGGTCCGGGGTGCGGGCCGGGCTGGTGCACTACAACGACAGATCGGACGTGGACCGCCTGCTCAACGCCCTGGAAGACCTGACCGCCTGACGGCGTCAAACGCCCTTCAGAACACGATCGAGTGCGGCCCGGCCGGCAGGTCCCCAGTTCGGCTTGCCGCCGGGCAGGCCCCGATCTCCGTTCCGCCCCATGAGCATCAGGAAGAGGCTCTTCATGGCGGCCAGCCCGCGGGCGCGCCGGATCGCCGCCTCGTCCGCATGCGCGTACCCGTCGAAGAACCGTGCGGCCGTGCCCTCGGGTAGCAGCACCCATGCGGCGGCGAGGTCCCACGCCGGATCGCCGGCGAACAGGTCACCGAAGTCGATGACGCCCGTGAGGGTGCCGTCCGAGACGACGACGTTCGCGGGATGGAGATCGCCGTGCACCCACACCGGCGGGCCCTCCCACGCGGGGGCCGCAACCGCGTCGTCCCAGACGTCCCGGACGTCGGCCGCGAGGTCGTCGGGGGCGACGGCCCGGAAGAAGTGCTCGAAACCGTCCGTGCAGTTTTTGGGATGGGCGCCGCGGTCCGTAGCGATCGGCGCCTCGTCGGGCGCCTCCACGTGGAGCGCCCGGAGGAAGCTCGCCAGCGTGTCGGCCGCGTGGGTGCCGCGGCTGATCGAGTCGTGGTCCAGCGGCTCGCCGGGAACCCACGTCATCACCGTCCAGTGCTTGGGGAAGCGCTCGGACGGTTCGCCGAACCGCACGGGGATCGGCACCGGGAGCGGCAGGCGGGGGGCCAGCACGGGTAGCCACCGCCGCTCCTTGAGCTGGAGCTCCGGGGTGGGGTCCATACGCTGCATGCGCACGGCCAGATCGTCCCCGAGGCGCCACATCTGGTTGCCCCACCCGCCCGCCACCTCGCGGACGGCCAGCCCCGCAAGGTCCGGATGTTGCTCCTGCAGCAGGTCGCGGACCAGGTCTGCGGTGATCTTCATCTCGGTCATGCGAAGTCACAGTATGGGAGCGGCAGACGGAGCGAGGGGTGTTCTGGGCTCGGCGCTTGGCGGAACGCGGCGTAAGGCTCGGCAGGGCCGGTGTCTGCAGATGCCTGTTCGCCGCCCCGTACTTCTGGGTCTTGTGAGGCATGTAGAAAACGGGCCGCCGGCTCCGACTCATCGGTGAAAGCCCGACCAAAGGAGCCTGCTCATGTCCGCGGTACGCGTACACAACCTCTCGATCTCGCTTGACGGTTTCGCCACCGGCGACGGCCAGGCCCTCGACGCGCCGTTCGGGCACGCCGGGGAACGGCTGCACGAGTGGATGTTCGCCACCCGGTTCTGGCACGAGATGGGAGGTGGCGGCGACGGCGCCGCGGGCGCCGACCACGTGTTCGCGGCGCGGCACGGTCAGGGCATCGGCGCCGAGATCATGGGGGCCGGCAAGTTCGGCCCGCCCGGCTGGCAGGACGACCCGGCCTGGCAGGGCTGGTGGGGGGACACCCCGCCGTTCCGGACGCCCGTCTTCGTGCTCACTCACCGGCCGAGGCCCTCGATCGAGATGGGCGGCGGCACCACCTACCACTTCCTGGACGCCCCACCCGCCGAGGCGCTCGAGCGGGCCCGGGAGGCCGCCGGCGGCCTGGACGTGCGCGTCGGCGGCGGGCCCACGGTCGTTCGCGACTTCCTCGCCGAAGGGCTGGTCGATCATCTGCACGTGGTGCAGGTGCCGATCCTGCTCGGCCGTGGGGTCCGGCTCTGGGACGGACTGGAGGCGCTGGAGAAGACGTACACGATCGAAGCGGTGTCGACGCCCTCGGGCGTCACGCACCTGACGTTCACCCGGGTCTAGCCGAACCGGCGGGACTGGCCGTTCGGGTCCTGCTGGGTCGCCGATCCACGCGATGTGGTCGTCGGGGGCGGAGCAGGGCAGTGGGGCCCGAGCAGCCGTTCGGCGCGGTGCAGCAGGCTGTGAAGGCGGCGGCCGCCGATCGTGGTGATCTTCTCGAACAGGAGGTACTTCACCTCGTCGGCGTTCATCGGTGCGGTGGCGGTTACTCCGCGACCGCGTCGCGTCTGGCTGCGCTGATCATGTGGGCGCGGCGCAGCACGTCGATCTGAGCGCGGTTGTAGAGGGCTTCCAGAGCGCGGCCGATGGCGGTTTGGGCCGCTCTGACCTGCCGCGGTGTGGAGGCCTTGAGCTCCAACGTGACCGCGTGATCGGCGGACGCGCCGTCCACGATCGGGGCGAGCCGCTCGGCTAGGGACTGCCGCGTGAGGTCGTCGGCGTCCTCGGGGAGGTCGCGGAACTCCTCGTCGAGTGCCGGATTGGGGCGTGCCTCGAGGGTCCGTTTCACGGCGTCCATCGACTCCTCCGAGAACAGCTGAGCGTAGATCATGAGGAGTGCGCGGTCGTTGTCGCGCAGGTCCTCCGCCACGCCGCTGAACTCGGTCGGCACGTCCGCCGCCGCGCCCGGCTCGGACAGGGTGGCCAGCGCCCGCCGGATGTTCTGGAGCCGCTCCACGGTCGCCTCGAGTTCGGCGTCGACGGTCCGGAAGATCGAGGCGTGGCCTTCGGTGTCCGCGCCCATCGCGGCGATCTGCGCGAGCGGCACGCCCAACCCCGTCAGTCGCTTGATCTGCAGAAGCCGCGTCAGGTGGCGGACCTCGTAGCGCTTGTAACCGTTGGGTTCGCGGTCAGGCTCGTCGAGCAGGCCGATCTCGTGGTAGTAGCGCACCGTCTTCACGGTGGTCTCCGCGAGCTCGGCTATCTCACGAGTGCTCCACGTCATGCGGCCCCCGCCTTCCTGTGCCGTTCGCGCAGCCAGACGAGGACGACCATGCCGACGTTGCCGGCGACGAGGATCAGCAGGGACGCGTCGCCGGTGTCGGTGGACCGGTCGAGAGGGAACGCCTCTCCGTCCGCCATCAGCGTGTTGACGGTCGTCGCCAGGACGTTGTTGGCGACGTGGAAGGCGATCGGCGCCTCAAGGCCCCGGCTGATGATCGCCATCAGCCCGGTGCAGACGCCGAACACGGCGTAGTAGCCGAACAGCCACGGGTCGGTCGAGCCGTGCATCACGGCGAAGGCCAGGCTGGAGACCACGAGCCCGACGACCAGGGCCGGGCGAACCGCGCGCACCCACGACGCGGCGGCGGGCAGGGCGGCGCTCCGGAACATCAGCTCCTCCCCGGCGGCCTGTATCGGAGTGGTCGAGAAGGTGAGGATCAGTATGGCGATCGTCGTGGCGCTCACGCCGAAGGCGGTCCAGCCCGGAGCCTCGGGCGCGACCAGGGCCACGACCCCGATCCCGGCGCCCGCCAGCAGCGTCGCGCCGAGAAGGTACTCCGTCAGACGACGCCCGTCGAACGCTCGCGGAAAGCTGATCAGACTGCGCCACGGCACCCTCGCCGTCCACACCAGGAGCCCGATCGCCAGCAGACCCGCCGCGCCCACGCTCAGGTTGACGGCCAGGAACTTCAGCGGCGTGAAGGTGGCCGCCAACGGGTCGTCGCTGCCCTCGATGACGCCGACGAGCTGGTAGAACACGACCTGCATGACGATCATCGCCAGCGACGGCACGATGATCACCACGAGCGCCTTCCACCAGCTCATGCGCAGGTGCGCGCCGAACGGCCGGAGACGCTCCCGCGTCAGGGGACTCGTCGCCTCTCGGTGATCGGCGGGGCCTGTTGCCTCCATGGGGAAGGTCCTCTCAAGTTCGAATCGGTCGATGCGCTCAAGAGCGAACACCATGCCCTGGGGGCACACTCAAGTCGTCCACGATGCCCGCGTCGAAGGCGTCGTACATCTCCTCTTCCAGCCTGCGGCATACCAGGTGATGCGGACGACGTCGTGGAACGTGGCTCCGGCCGCGTCCAGCGCTTTGGCGACGTTGCGGTAGACCTGGGCGACCTGCCCGGCGCCGACTCCCTGGCGCGGGAGATCTTCCCGGACGTCGCCGACAAGTGGGCCCTGCTGATCATCGAGACCCTCGGCGAGCGCACCCTCCGCTTCAGCGAACTGCGCGACGAGGTCGAGGGCATCAGCCACAAGATGCTGACCCAGAACCTGCGCATGCTGGAGCGCAACGGCCTGGCCGTGCCGGCGGCTCAATCGGGCGTCGACGTGCCTTCGGCCAGGGACCAGACCATCGGCTCAGCCTGCTGACGGGCGTTCCGAGTCTCGTCGTGCCGGGGCTGTGGAGGGTTCAACGCGTCAGCGCGTTGTGCAGGGCGGCGAGACCATCGCGGTAGATGGTCGTGAACAGGGCGACCACGTCGCTTTCGCTCACTCCCGTCGGGGTGAAGCATCCGGACCACAGCACCTCAGCGGCGTCCTCACGCCCCGGCACCGGATAGACCCGCAGGGTCGAGACGTAGCCGGTCGCGGGAAAGGGCCCTTCGACTATGGCGTAGGTGTAATAGCGCTCGGCCTCACTGAAGGCCGTCAGCCGCTCGACGATCACCCCACCGTCCGGGTTCACCAGCCGACGCACACGGCCGCCTTCGAGCATGGTGCTCTCGGGAATGTAGGGAAGCCAGTCGGGCAGGGCGTGGAACCCGCCGATGAGCTCCCAGACCTGCTCCGGGGAGGCGGGCAGGACGCGGCTGACCGAGGTCGATGCCATGGTCGTTCTCCTGATGGTCGTGGCGGTGCGGGTGGTCGGGTCAAGCGCCGTCGGGGAGAGGCGCGGCGGGGCTGACCAGGCCGGAAGCGCGTAGCTCCTGCCAGAACGCGGCCGGGACGGTCTCGTCCACGGCGGCGATGTCCTCGGCGATCCGGCTGGGCCGGGTGGCGCCGGGGATGACGGCGGCGGCCACCGGGTGGGCGAGGGAGAACTGCAGTCCGGCCGCCTTGATGCCGACGCCGTGCCGCCCGGCGAGGGCCTTGAGCTTCTCGACGCGCGCGAGGATCTCCGGTGCCGCCTGCCGGTACTCGAAGTGGGTGCCTCCGACCAGGACGCCGGAGTTGTAGGGCCCGCCGACGACCATGCCGACGTTCTGCTCCTGGGCCATGGGCAGCAGCCGCTGCAGGGCGTGCTCATGGTCGAGGATCGTGTAGCGGCCGGCGAGCAGGAAGCCATCGGGCTGGGGCTCGTCCAGGGCCAACGTCAGTTCAATCGGTTCGGTACGGTTGACACCCAGCCCCCAGGCCTTGATCACGCCTTCGTCGCGCAGCCGGGACAGCGTCCGGAAGGCGCCGGTGCGGGCCTCCTCGAACTTCTGCAGCCACTGGTCGCCGTTGAAGTCCTGGGCGATGTCGTGGACCCAGACGATGTCCAGCCGGTCGACGCCCAGACGTTCGAGGCTGTCCTCGATCGAACGCTCGGTGGCCGCGGCGGTCCACTCGTTGATCATCCGGTTCGGGCGGCCGTGCTCGAACAGTCCGCCCTTGTCCCCGAGCTCGCGGGTGCCGACCTGCACCTCGTCGAGGATGACCCGGCCACCTTGGTCGACAGGACGAAGGAATCGCGGGGCTTGGTGGCCAGCAGGGTGCCGAGCCGGGCTTCGGCCAGCCCGGCCCCGTAGAACGGGGCGGTGTCGTAGTAGCGGGTGCCTTGCTCCCAGGCGGCCTCCAAGGTGGCGTGGACCTCTTCCTCCGGGATGGCGCGGAACATGTTGCCGAGGGGAGCCGTCCCGAACCCTCGCCGGCCGGGAAGGATCGCAGTCAGCGACATGACATCTCTTCTTTCACCGTGCTGGCACCGGGCCAGGCCCTTGGACGACGGCGCACCTGGAGTCCTGCGGCGCTGACTCGCCTCTCCCCTGTGTCGCGCGCCACCTCAGCGGTAGCGCCGGTCAGTCCCGCTGAGCCGTCTGGAACCAAATTCCCCGCTGGTGGGAGGCCGCCACTCCGCGTTGGGCAAAGATGGCGGTCTCAACTGATCAACACATCGCCCTAGGGACCGGCCGTGCCGGTACTCAGTGTCGATCTCTCCGCGTTCTACAAGAGTGAATCGCCGGCGTGACAACGCCATGCGCGATGTCTGACCGCTCGGGGGGTCGCACGAGTCCCCCGGTGTGGAGTGTGCATCGGATGACAGTCGGGTGGCCGCGTTCGAAAGTGGGGTGCGGTCCACGTCGATCCGTCGCGATCACTCGCCCAGGCCACGCTGCTCTGAGCGGATCTGCCGCAGGCGGATCGGGTCGATATCGCACCGGGCGGCCTCACATGATGGACGCATGAGCGATGAATCGAAAGCCCCTTTGTTCGACGTGCATGTGCGGCGTCGGCTTTACGAACAGCGAACGCTCGTTCTCGACGGGCCTCTCGACGACGACAACGGCACCCTTCTCACCACCCAGCTGATAACCCTCGCCACGCAGGATCCCTCGGCCGACATCGCATTGTGGATCCATTCCCCGGGTGGTTCCGTTCCGTCGATGCTGGCGATCCGTGACGTCATGCGGCTCATTCCGTGTGATGTGTCGACGCTGGTGCTGGGCATCGCCTACAGCGCGGGCCAGTTCCTGCTCTCCTCGGGCACCCGGGGCAAGCGCCGCGCCCTGCCCCATGCGCGGGTGCTGATGCACCAGGGATCGGCCGGGATCGGCGGCACCGCTGTCGACATCGAACTGCAGGCCAGCGACCTGCGCCACACCCGCGACACGGTGCTCGGCCTCATCGCCGAAGACACCGGCCAGCCCGTGGAGCGCATCTTCGACGACTCCCTGCACGACCGCTGGTATACGGCGCAGGAGGCGCTCGACTACGGCTTCATCGATTCGATCGTCAGCGATTTCGGCGAGATCGCGCCGCTCTCCCACCATCGACTCGGTTTCGGCGTCACCGCAGGAGCAGCCCGATGAGCACCTATACGATCCCCAACGTCATTGCCCGCAATTCGCGTGGCGAGCGCGTTCTCGACGTCTATTCGCATTTGCTCACCGAGCGAATCGTCTATTTGGGCACGGCGATCGACGCGGGCGTCGCGAACGCGCTCATCGCGCAGATGATTTTCCTGGAGTCCGACAACCCCGACGCCGACATCCAGTTCTACATCAACTGCGAGGGCGGCGACCCGAGCGCGATGCTCGCGATCTACGACACGATGCGCTACATCCGCCCGAAGGTCGCCACGACCTGCGTCGGCCAGGCCATCGCGGTGGGCGCGGTGCTCCTCGCGGCGGGCGCCGAGGGGAAGCGGGCCGCTCTGCCGCACGCACGGGTGGTCCTGCACCAGCCGGCCGCCCAGGGGCGCGGCGCGATCCCCGACCTCATCCTGCAGGCCGACGAGGTCGTGCGCGTCCGGGCCGACATCGAGCGCATCCTGTCGCGTCACACGGGCCAGACCGTCGAGACGCTGCGCGCCGACACCGACCGCGACCGGGTGTTCACCGCGACGGCGGCGATGGAATACGGGCTCCTCGACCAGATCATCGAGGAGCACTCACGCACCTGATCCCAAAGAGCTCTCTGCGAAGTCCAGGGCTGGCGGGTCACGCTAGGCAGCCAGCAGTGTGGCCCCCGCCGCCGGGCCGCCCGGGGCTGCTCGGAGGTCCTGTGCCGCCCGCGAGCTCTGTGCCCCCCGCAGGATCTCGGTCACGGAGGAGGTCAGCTCGACCAAGGTGACCTCAAGCGCCCCGGCGACCGCGGCGATCATCTCGCTCGACGGCTCTTTGACGCCCCGTTCCATCTCGGAGAGGTACTGCGGCGAGACCCCGGCGCGCTGCGCCGTCTCGGCCAGCTTCTCACCACGCTCGTGGCGGATCCCCCGCAGGCACTCACCGAGCGCCTCCCGCCACAGCGGCTCACGCGCGGGCTCCGGCTCGCTTCGATCGCTCACCCGCCGCAGCGGCGTAACAGAGGAGGCCATGCCTCACCATAAACAGCCCCCGCGCCGCCGTCGCGGCACCTTCGCCCACAGCACAAACAGAACTCCCGCCGCCTGGCCGCATATCGCCGAGGCTGCCTCGGTCAGGCAGGATCCGGAGGAGGTGCAGGGGCAGCCCCTCCGCAGTGCCGCCCATGCATATGTTCCTCAGCCGCTCATGAGCGCCGGCCGTCGATCAGTTTCACGATCCCGTCAGGCGACCGCTGCACCCCGAACTCTCATCGCAGCGGAGTAGACGACCGCTGGTAGGCCGGGATCCGGTGCGGTTGCAACACCGTGATCCGTCTGGCGACCACTCCAGCTCGAGTTGCGTTGCAGCGGATTGGACGACCGATGGCAGGCCGGGATTCGGTGCAATTGCAACACCGCGATCTCGTCCGGCGACCGCTCCAGCGTTGCAAAGGAGTAGACGATCCCCTGCAACCCGGGATCGGGTGCGGTTACAACGTCTTGGTGGTCACCAGGTTCGCGGCCGGTGCCTTGATCGAGCTCTTGCCGCCCCAGCCCTTGTAACGGGTCTCGGTCTCGAACGTCCGGCCCTCCCAGCTGGGGCTGTCCCAGATACCGGTGGCCGGGAACGACGTCGCGAGCTTCTGCGGCAGGCCGTTGCCGCCTACGGTCAGCTTGTACGTCAGCACGGTCTTGTCCCACCGGATGGGCAGGGACGCCTTGAACCAGGGCGAGACCTTGGCCAGTCGGCCGAAAGTGATCGTGCCGGAGTAGGTGGCGCCCGACCGCTTGCCGGCCTTGACCAGCGCCGCGAGGGTGGCCGGCTCGGCGACGTTCACGACCTGGCTGAACCAGCCGTTGGAGTCACCCGTCATGCCGTTCTTCGCCTGCTTGAACCAGCGCGTGCCCTCGGGCAGTTTGCCCTTGTACTCGCCGCCGGAACTGTAGACGACGGTGCCGATCCGGATCGTCCGGCCGTTGTTGTGGGAGTCGCCGAACGCGCCCTTCTCCCACGTGGCGGTGATGTCGGAGGCGGCGATCTTGCCTCGGCCGAACATGAGCGACCCGGTGCGCCGCTGCACGGTGACGCCGCCGTCGTCCCTGGTCACGATGTCGGTGACATCGGTGAACTTGACGCCCTTGCCGGGAGTGAGCACGGCCCGGACTGCCTTGACCGGGTCCTTGGGGGCGGCGGCCTGCGCAGGGGTGGCGACGAGCACGAGCGCGGCGGCGGAGACGGCGGAGATCATTAATCGCATCGGCCGATCTTGGCATGAGGTGATCTGTTTGTGGTGTTCTCTGACAAGCTGCCAAGAACGCGGTCGATGGGCGTGGGACGTACCGTCGGTGGCATGAAGACGAAAGTCGTGAGGGTTCTCCCCCGGCAGCCCGCCGATTGGTACAACGACCCGAACAGCACGGCCGCGCGGGGAGGCTGCAGCCAGCACGGGACACCGCCGTGCCATGACGAGATCGTCGCGAGCGTGATCCTCGAGGACGCCGGGAGCCACGACATCCGGTGGGCCGTGTGCCGGCGGGGCCTCGACCAGCTTCCACCCGCCTGACGCGAACGCCGAACGCGCGCGGCCACCTCACTGCCTGCTCGGGTGTGTTCCTCGTCCATGAGGTGCGCCTCGCGGACGACTCTCGACGATCGCCTCGTGTCAGGCGTGGGCCGACGAGCAGCGGCACAAGTCAGACCGCACGACAGTCGGCCTTCGAACCTGTCGGGCTCTCGATCGTCTGGATGTCCCGCGCACACGCGAGCAGGTCTGACGGCCGTTGCAGATCACCGAGCGACAGGTCGGCCAAGTCGGTGGCGGGTCGGTGAGGCGATGGGGATGCCCGGCCGGAGGATGTGGGATCGGCGGCCGACTCGCCGATGCCGTCCAGGACACTTGACTGAAATCCATTCTCACATGAGATGAAAAAAGTCGTGACATTAGTTTCCTCCAACCTCTTGACCTATGAGAGAGCGCTCTCAAAGATCAGTGGTGCCCCCCAAGGAAGGAACGAACCATGACGACCACCCGCCGGCCCTATCTCGGCAGGTTGTTCGCCTTAGGGCTGCTACTGGCGGCCTCCGTCGTGTCGACAGGCCCGGCCGCCACTGCGGCGGCGCCGGTGGCCGACCTCGGCTCGAACGTCACCGTCTTCGACCCGAGCATGCCGCTCAGCACGATCCAGGCGACCCTCGACGCGGCGCACGCCGCCCAGGTCGACAACGAGATGGGCACCACCCGGCACGCCTACCTCTTCAAGCCGGGCACCTACGGGACCGCCGAGCAGCCGCTGCACTTCAAGGTCGGCTACTACACCGAGATCGCCGGTCTGGGCGCCTCGCCCACCGACGTCGTCATCAACGGCAAGGTCGAGGTCTACAACCGCTGCCTGACGCCCACCAACTGCATCGCCCTGACCAACTTCTGGCGGACCATCTCCAACCTGTCGATCAACATCACCGGCAAGGGCTCGGAGGGCTGCCGTACCGGAACGAACTTCTGGGCGGTCTCCCAGGCGGTGTCCATGCGCCGGCTCAACGTCACCGGCGGCAACCTGTCGCTGATGGACTACTGCACCGCCGGCCCGCAGTACGCCAGCGGCGGCTTCATCGCCGACTCCAAGCTGCCGTCCGTCACGAACGGATCGCAGCAGCAGTGGCTGACCCGCAACAGCGAGGTCGCCAGCTGGTCGAACGCCGTGTGGAACCAGGTGTTCGCGGGCACCGTGGGCGCTCCCGACGACTCCACGTTCCCGAGCCCGCCCTACACCACGCTCGACACCAACCCCGTCAGCCGGGAGAAGCCCTACCTGTTCGTGGACGCCGAGGGCGACTACAACGTCCGGGTGCCCGCCGCGCAGAAGAACTCCCGTGGCATCACCTGGGCCAACGGCCTGACCCCGGGGTACACGCTGCCGCTCAGCGACTTCTTCATCGCCAAGCCGTCGGACTCGGTGAAGGACATCAACAAGGCCCTCGAACAGGGCAAGCACCTGCTGCTCACGCCCGGCGTGTACGACGTCGAGCGGAGCATCGACATCAAGCGCGCGAACACGGTCGTCCTGGGCATCGGGCACGCCACGCTGACCGCCGTCAACGCCGCGACTCCGGTCGAGATCGCCGACGTCCCCAGCGTGATCTTCGCCGGCGTGACCATCGACGCGGGACTCAAGAAGTCGCAGGTCCTGCTGAAGGTGGGCAAGAAGGACAAGCGGAGCCACAACCCGGCGGACAACCCGACGACCCTGTCCGACGTGTACTTCCGCGTCGGCGGCCCCCACATCGGCCGGACCAACACCGCGCTCGAGGTCAACACCGACAACGTGCTCATCGACCACACCTGGGTGTGGCGCGCCGACCACGGTGTCGAGGGCTTCACCGACACCCAGCGGTGGAACACCAACGACGGCCGCAACGGCGCCATCATCAACGGCGACAACGTGACCGCGACCGGCCTGTTCGTCGAGCACTTCCAGCGCTACAACACGATCTGGAACGGTGAGAACGGCACCACGATCCTCTACCAGAACGAGCTGCCCTACGACCCGCCGACGCAGGCCGACTGGATGAACGGCGACGTCGAGGGCTACGCCGGCTACAAGGTCGGCAACGGCGTCCAGAAGCACCAGCTCTACGGCGGCGGCGTCTACGTCTTCAACCAGAACAACCCGTCGATCCACACCGAGAACGGCTTCGAGGTGCCGGACCGTCCGGGCGTGAAACTGCACCACATCATGACCGTCAACCTCAGCGCCGGCATCATCGACCACGTCGTCAACGGCGTGGGCGGCCCGGCCGACCTGACGCGGGTCGGTTCGCCGGTGTACATCACCGACTACCCCGCTCCGTAGTCCGACCCTCGGGTGGGCCGCCCGGCCCACCCGAGGATCCTCGCGCGGGACGCCGCCGCGCTCGGCTGGGGTGTCTCCAGCGAGGGACCCGGCGTGACCAACCTGGAACCCGGGGGCTTCGCCTCTCCGAACCCCGGCGGCCGAGTGCGGGTGCGCGGATGCCTGCCGGAGAACGACGATCCGGTCGAGTAGGCCACTTCGCGCGTGCACGTGTCATGACCGTCGAAGAGCCCTCGTAGGGCACTCCGCCGACCGGGCCTTGGAAGCAGCACCGCGCGATGCCTTCAGCTTGTCGGGTTTCCGACTCGGCCGACCCCTTGACCGGATGTCCCGCAGTCGGTGTGTGCAACCGGCCCCGCGGCCCGCAAGGTCCGGCGACCTTGGGCTCCCCCTGGATGACTGGGATCGCTTCCCCGCAGACGACCAACTTCATCTGCGCGATCTCGTCCTGATATCCAAGCCCCGTAGCCGACCCCGCTTTCGATCGAAACTATCGGAGTCTTGTCGAAAGTTCTGGCGGGGACGCCCTGCAGGTGACGCCGGAAACCCATGATCATCGTGGTGCGCCATCGCCCCCTCTCGGCATGCGATCGGCCCCTCACGGCGAAAGTTTCACGCTGTGCGCCCGGAACCAGAACGAAGCTTCCCCGGCCGTCCCAGCACAGAGGCGGACTGCGCACGACCGCGTCCTGAGTTACGTATCAAGCTGCTTGACATCCGTGAACAGGTCGTATGTGCTCCCTTGCGTTACACGCCATGCCGATAAGCCCTCAGAGATGTCAGCGCTCCCACGGTTTCGCGGCTCCGGGCATTCGATGCCCCTGAAGGAGAGGAACGCAGAACATGTCTTTATCGTCGGCCCGGCCCCGACAGCCGGAGGGAATCGCGAATGTTCAGGAATAGGTCCGTCTTCGGGGCCGTGGCGCTCGCGGCGGCATTCGTCCTGGTGGCGGGGCACGCGGCGGTGACCAGCGGGACCAGCGCAGGCTCCTCGGCGTTCGCCGCCGCGACCTCGGGATGCGGGAAGAACCCGACGCTGACCAGCGGAACCCACACCATTCAGTCCAGCGGAAGGAATCGCAGCTTCATTCTGCGGATTCCGTCGAACTACAACAACAACAATCCCTACCGCCTGATCTTCGGCATTCACTGGCTGAACGGCACCATGAACGACGTCGACTCCGGTGGAAGCAGCGGTGCCTCCTGGTCCTACTACGGCCAGCGGCAGCTGTCGAACAACAGCACGATCTTCATCGCGCCCCAGGGCCTCAACAACGGCTGGGCCAACTCCAACGGCGAGGACGTCACCCTCTTCGACGACATCCTGCAGCGCGTGGAGGCCGACCTCTGCATCGACACCTCGCTGCGGTTCGCCATGGGCTTCAGCTACGGCGGCGGCATGAGCTTCTCCCTCGCGTGCAGCCGCGCGAACGTCTTCCGGGCGGTCGCGGTCTTCGCCGGCGCGCAGCTCAGCGGATGCAACGGCGGCAACCAGCCCATCGCCTACATGGGCCTGCACGGCATCACCGACAACGTCCTGAACATCTCGCAGGGACGGGCGCTGCGGGACAGGTTCGTGCGCAACAACGGCTGCACCTCCCAGAACCCGCCGGAACCGTCGTCGGGCAGCCGGGGGCACGTCGTCACCGCCTACTCGGGGTGCCAGGCCGGATATCCCGTCGTCTGGGCCGCGTACGACAACGGCCACACGCCGGCCCCGGTGGACGGGACCTACACGGAGAACGGCGCCCAGACCTGGACCAAGACGGAGGTGTGGAGGTTCATCTCCCAGTTCCAGAGCACGTCGGGGCCCAACCCGACGCCCAGCCCCAGCCCCAGCCCCAGCGCCAGCCCCAGCGCCAGCCCGACGCCCACTCCGACGCCGACCCCCGGCACCAGTTTCCGCCTGCGCAACGAGGCCGCCGGACGCTGCGTCGACTCTCCCAACAGCGCCAGCGCCAACGGCACCCTGCTGCAGATCTACGACTGCCACTCCAACGCCAACCAGCTCTTCAGCTACGGCTCAGGCAGACTCTCGACCCTCGGCAAGTGCCTCGACTCCCCCACGAACGCCGGATCGGGCACCCGCGTCCAGCTGTGGGACTGCCACACCAACAGCAACCAGCAGTGGACCTTCAACTCCAACGGCACCGTGACCAGCGGCGCCAACAACCTGTGCCTCAATGCCACGGGCACCGGTAACACCGCCACCGTGACGGTCGCCTCGTGCAACGGCCAGGCCAGCCAGAGATGGACCCGGGCATGACCCGCTAGCGAACCGCGAACCGACCGCCACTGGGTTGTGGCGGTCGGTTCGTCGTCTTGGGCCGGGGTCAGCTGCGCAGGGTCCAGCGCTGGTTCTGCTGTCCGTTGCAGGACCAGAGGATGAGCCTGGTGCCGTTGGCCGTGCCGGCCGCGTTGGCGTCCAGGCACTTGCCTGACTGCACGCCGGTGATGGTGCCGTTGGAGTTGACGTTCCACCGCTGGTTGGCTCCGCCGTTGCAGTCCCAGATGATCACCGGGGTGCCGTCGGCGGTGCCCTGACCGGAGGCGTCGAGGCACTTGGTGCCGTGCACCTGCAGCTGCCCGGACGAGGTGCGGGTCCATCGCTGGGTGGTCGTCGTGGCGGAGCAGTCCCACAGGTGGACGGCCGAGCCGTTGGCGCTGCCGTTGTTGACCACGTCGACGCACCGGTTCGACTGGCCGCCGACGATCTGGACGCCCTGCTGCGGGGTGCCGCCCGACGGCGCGTAGCCGGCGGCGGTGATGTTGGCCTGCACGGCGTTCTCGGTGGCCTCCGACGGGTAACCGGAGGTCAGCACGCCCTCGAAGAAGGTGCCTCGGCCGGAGACGCTGTTGTCGCCGCCGATGCCGAGCAGGATCGCGCCCTCCTTCTTCATCGGGTGGTAGCCGTTGGGCCGTCGCCCGTCGAAGTAGGTGGTCAGGCCGCCCGACTGGGCGTTGCCGCCGCGGATGGCCCAGTGGTTGGGCTCGCCCTTGACGATGGCGGTGACGAAGCGGTGGTTGATCGGGGCGAGGTTGTTGTAGCCCGCGTTCACTCCGGAGAACAGGCCCCATTCCAGGTCGGCCATGATCCAGGGACCGGCTCCGGCCCCGTAGCCCCACTGCTTGTTGGCCCCGAAGTAGACGGTCTCCATGATGGCGGGGGCGTCGGCCTGGCCGTCGGTCTGCGCGTTGCCGTAGTCGAAGCAGCACCACTGGTTGTAGTGGGTGCCGTCGAGGACGGCGTAGATGCCCTCGGGCTGGTCGCCGGTGGCGACGCCGTTGGTGTTGTTGTTGCGGTAGCCGGTGCCGGGCTCGATGCGGACGCCGTAGGCCTTCTGGCCGCCGACGGTGATGGGGGCGGCCTTCGCGTCGGCCAGGTTGTCCCAGCCGCCGGGGGCGGGGCCGGGCCAGTAGCCGGGCGGGGCCTGGGTGAGGCGGTTGTCACGGCCCGACTGGTCGTAGAGGATCGTGATGACGCAGCTGGTGTCGGCGCAGAACGCGTCCTGGGTCGCGGCGTTGACCACCCCGCCCGCGCTGAGCAGCCCGATGTCGCGGGTGGTGTTGTCCGAAGACCGCCTGACCTGGTAGAGCGGGCCGTTGAAGGCGCCGTACAGGGCGCGGGTGGTGCTGTGTGCGGCGACGCAGGGAGTGCCGCCCGCCGCGTAGATGTCGCACGGGCCGGTGGTGGCGGCCTGCGCCGTGGGCACGTAACCGCTCGCGGCCAGGAGGAACGAGATCCCGGCCGTGGCCAGCAGGCTTTTCAACCTCGTCTTCACGCCATCAGCTCCTGGTCCACTTCTGGCTGCTGGTGCCGGTGCAGGACCACAACTGGACCCTGGTCCCGTTCGCGGTGCCGAAGTTGCTCGCCTCCAGGCACTTGCCGGAGTGCACGCCGGTGACGGTGCCGTCGGCGTTGAGGTTCCACTGCTGGTTGGTCTGGCCGTTGCAGTCCCAGATGATCACCGCGGTGCCGTTGGCGGTGCCCTGGCCGGAGGCGTCGAGGCACTTGTTGCCGTAGACCCGCAGTTCCCGGGCGGAGGTCGTCGTCCACTGCTGGTTGGCGGCGCCGGCGTTGCAGTCCCACAGGTGCACGGCCGCGCCGTTGGCCTGGGAGACGTTGGCGACGTCCAGGCACCGGTTCGCGTTCTGGTTGCGCAGCACCGACGTCGACCCGTTGCCGGGATCGGTGGAGGGAGGCAACAGGGTGATCGTGTAGGTGTCGTCGATGGCGGTGTGCGGCAGGTTGACCGTCGTGGCGTTGCCCGACAGGGTCACCACGGCGTTCTGGACGGTGACCGGGGCGGTGACGGCCCCGCCTCCGTTGGACGGGATGCGCTCGGCGACGACCCGCACCTGGTTGTTCTGCACGATGCCGCTGGTGGCGTCGAGGCGCTGCAGGTTGACGGCGACGTTGCCGGTCGTGGTGCCGCCGCCGACCAGGATCTTGGCCGTCCCGGACGCCTTGGTGGCGAAGGCGTCGTAGTTGGCGCTGGGGGTGACGGAGACGATCTGGCCGGTCTGCGAGCCGTAGAAGCGGTAGGCCCACCATTCGCCCTTGGGCTGGTACTGGCCCGAGGAGTTGCGGACGAGCAGGTTGCCGAGGTCGTTGTGCAGGTTTCCGCCGCCCGCCCAGTTGGCGCGCAGGCCGTCGGCGCCGGCCCGCTCCAGGCGCGCGATGTACCAGGCGCCGTCGGCGGGGTTCTGCTCGTTGGAGGCCCCGTACTCGTTGATCTGGTAGGGCCGGGGGTGCGGGATGCTCCGGGAGTTCAGCGTGGTGTTGGCCGCCGCGACGTTGGCCACCGGGTCGCCCGGCAGGGAGTGCCAGCTGATGATGTCGGGCACCACGTTGTTGGCCTTGACGTAGTCGAGGTAGGCGTTCCAGAACGCGTGGCCGGTCGACGGCACGCACGCGCAGCTCGGCCCGACGATCAGATGCGCCGGGAACGCGGCCCTGATCCGCTGGTAGG
Source organism: Herbidospora galbida (assembly GCF_005233835.1). Lineage (GTDB taxonomy): Bacteria > Actinomycetota > Actinomycetes > Streptosporangiales > Streptosporangiaceae > Herbidospora > Herbidospora galbida. The sequence goes on from NZ_SZQA01000001.1 coordinate 343,807, forward strand.
TGCGCCGCCACAGCTCGAAGTACTGGGACTGGGGGCGGTTCCAGAACAGGGTGATGTTGGGCTCGTTCCACAGGTCCCACTGCACCGGCGCGCCGGTGGCCTGCACGTCGGCGATCAGGCGGGTGAGGAAGTTGTCGTAGTCGGTCCAGTTGCCGTTGTCGCCGGGGAAGCGGGAGATCGGGTAGCCGTCGGCGCCCCACAGGTCATGGACGAGCAGGATGAACTCCCCGCCGAGCGAACGGGTGCGCAGTAACTGGGCGCGGGTGGCGTTCCAGCGGCGGTCGTACTTGCCCGACACCCAGCCGCCGGGGCTGTCGAGCTGGGCCCCGCCGGCCCGCATGTAGCGGAACTTCACGTCGGTGAAGTACTGGCTGGGCGGGCCGGACGCGTTCTCCGTCATGCCGTAGATCCAGCCGGAGGCCCGGTAGGTGGGCGTGCCGCCGCCGGCGGAGAAGTCGACGCTGATGGACTGGTCGGCCGCCTGGGCGGGCGTGGCCGTTGTCACGACGGGGACCGCGACGAGTGCGCCGACCGCGAGGAAGGCCGCGAGCACGCGGCGGCTCCGGCGGGCGATGTCGCCAACGTTCATCTCGGATCTCTCCTCATTGGGGGGTGCTGAGCACAGGTGAGGGAAGCGGCTTCACGGCGGTCGCGACACCCGGAAAAGCCTGACGATCGAATCGATTCGACCGCAGATTAGATCTCGCCCCCAGTGCTGTCAACAACGCGCGTCAGGCACGCTGCTCCCTCTCGCCACGGCCGGCTCGCCTGGGGTCGGCATACCGGCCGGGTACAATAAGCAGGCTTATCGATGAGGTGTAGACGTCATCTTCCGGTTGAAATGCCGATTGAGGTCGTATTCGGTCAGGCGATGAGTATGAAACTTTCATTCTCATGCAGAGGATTGTCGCTGCCGTCTGCCTGTCGCAACGCCGCGTCCGCCGCACTGACGGCGGCAGACGCGAGAGAGCGCCTTCTTGACAAAGGAGGAGCGGATCTTACCCTGAGGTCCTCACCTGATCGAATCGATACGACGCCCACCGACAGGAGACAGCGTGCTCCCCGCTCCTCTGTTGCGGCTCCGCCGTCGGGTCGCTCCGGCCGCAACCGCGCCGCTCGCCCTGGCCCTGCTCACCCTGTCTCCCGGACGGAGCCGGCCGAGGCCGCCCCCGCCGTCTACGAGCCCAGCATCCGGCCGCCCCCTGGCAGCACGGCGGCCTGTAGCTCGTCGAGGAGTCCAAGCGGCTCGACTTCCTGGCCTACTGACAACCAGGCCGACGCGTGGCGCAAGGGAGTCGTCGTCGCCTCCGAGGACGGCTTCCACCTCGAGGGCGCGGTGTTCGACTACGAACGACGCCGTCAGCAACCCGTCGTGGTCCTGCACCAACGGGATCTCGAACACGTCCGAAGGGGCCATGACCCGATCTCGGTAGTGCTTCCCCGCTGGTCGACGCCGGTTTCCGGTCAGGTAGTGCTGCGCAGGTGAGAGGCTCCGGGACTGAGGGCCAGGACCTGCAGTTTCGTGTTCGCGGCCTCATGAACCTCAGGTGCCAGGGGATCGGCAGTCAACTCCCGCAGACGGGAGCGGACTGCGGCCGTATCCGGCGCTGCCTCACACGCGCGCTGCTGAACCATCGGCTCGCAATCGTCAAGTCCCTCGACCACGACGGCTTCGGCTTCATGCGGCGCACATCCCCGAAGCCCGTCCAGGAACGCTTCCCGGGCAAGTGAATGAACCGTGCCTTCCCACGCGGCCACGAGCTCGCTCGCGGCTTCTCGGATCCCCAACCGGCCCAGGCCTCGTGCCGGAACCTCGGCAGCGCACCATTCTCCAGCGGCGACTGTGCGGTGCAACGCGGCCAGCAACACCGGCGCATCGCCCCGGTCACCGACCTCTGCCACCACACACTCCCCGAACGCGACGAGCGTGTCGTCGCCGCTGCCGATCCACGTGCGGGCGCGTGGCAGCGCGTCTGGCCCAAGGTGGTGGAGCGCCTGTTGGACACCAGGCAGCCACCCGGCCGCGTTGCGTAGGCCGGGGTCTTCGGCGAAGTCGAAGACGATGCGATCGCCGCGCCTGCCCAGTTCCTCCAGCGCCCGCCGCCGCCCGGAGCCGCCGGCAGCGACAAGCCCGATCAGGTCTTCGTTGTCGATGGCGACGATTTCGGGTCGTGTGTCGCGCCTGGCCGGTCCGGGTGAACGGGAGGCCTTGAGCTCGTCGACGATTCGCCGGACCCGCGGCTGGGACTGCGCGAACGTCGTCCACGGCTCCGTGTCGCACCAGATCGCCTGTGCAAGCTGGGCATCGTCGCGGTTGGCGATGATGTCGTCAGCGAGCCCGTCCCAGACGGCGGGAAGCTTCATCGCCCCGCTATCGCCGATCGCCTCCAGTGCCATGGACCAGTGCGGCCCGTCGATCGCGTACCCGCGCAGCACGGCCGCCGCGTCGAGTCGACCGACCATCAGAAGCAGGGCGAGGACCTGCAAGGCAAGCTCAACCGGTTCGGCGTCCTCGCCGTCGTATGTGAGCAGGTGCTGTTGGATCGGCGCCAGTGGCAGGTCGAGCCGAGCGATGAGACCGGCGAGGTAGCTGTCGCGTTGATCAAATTGACGGTCCCAGCGCGTGTCCGTGATCACGCACTCATACACCGCGTCGGCGGCGCCGGGGACGGTCGATGCGCGATGCACTGCGGCACCGCGTCCCCGTTGGAGCTGACCGCGGAACGAGGCCGGACTGTCATACTCGATCATCGACATGCAGTATCCCCGTGCTGGAGGCGCTGAGCGAGCGAATAGCGCCATGGCCATGACGCCCGGGGTGTGACGTCGATCGATCGCACCGCCTACCCGACGTTCAAGCGGATGGCGTCGCGTGATCCGGCCGACGCGTTCACCCCGTCGGACGACGAGATCGAGTGGGCGCGGGGCAGGTCCTCGACCGACGCGCATCTGCCGGCCCTGATGGTGTGGCTCAAGAGCCACCGACGCCTGGCTAGTTCCCAAGGCTGGAGGACGTACCGGACGCCGTTGTCGGACATTGATGGTGGCGGATCCGGCAACCGGGCGCAGCGGCTTCGACAAGCTGACGGATCCGCCGAAGGCGGCGAGCCCGACGAAGTTCAAGCAGCTCCTGGAGCACACGCGGTGGCTGGGCTCCTTCGGCCCCACCGCGCCTCCGGGACGTCGTCAACGCTTTCGCGGCCCTGGACGTGGCGCGGATGTGGAGCGACGGATCGGTGGCCGCGGTCGACGGCTCGCAGATCGAGACGTGGATCAGGGAATAAGCTCTCGCATCGCGGCGAGCGGCAACGACGGGTTAGCGGCCGCGGCCTCTACTACCTGCCAGTCTTCGTCGTGGAGTAGTTCGACGATCGCCGAGAGCGGCAAGGCGGGGTGGCGGGCGGCCAAGGGTCTGGCCCGGCGATCGTCGAGGCAGGCCAGCAGCGCCACGGCCGTGGCCCTGGGATGCCGAGCGATCTCGCGGAACGCCTTCTGCACCGGCGGCCGGTGCTGAGCGAGGTCCTCCAGCAACCGGGCCGTGGCGTCCGGGTTTGACGGCCACTCTCGCCAGCACCCGCGCACCGTGGCGTGCGACCATCGCACGGAGCTGCGCCTCGGACAGGCCCGGGTGCGGCGCGACGGACGTGACCACCTTCGCATCGGGATCGTCGGCGAGCGCGCCGCGGATCTCGGGTGACGGGTCGCGCCGCTGGGCGAGCAGCATGCGTACCGCCGGGATCGCTGACGCGGCCAGTGCCATGATCTCGGCCCCAGAGGCAGATGCGATGCGCGGCAGGAGTACCTGGCCGATCCGGGTGTTGCCTGCGACGTCGGACAGAACGTCGAGCGGCACCTCGGGATGGTGGGCGAGTCGACGCCGGACGTCGTGGCCCCGATCGGTGGCCAGGGCGCGGATCAGGTTCTCGCCGATCGAGGGGTTGCCCGCGAGCGTTGCGCGCACCCAAGGGATGGGCGCCCGGCGGCGGTGGGCAGTCAGATCGTTCGCAGTTCGGATCGTGAACGAAAGGGACCGGTTCTCGATCACAGACCACGCAGGACCGCGCCGACGGCAGCCCGTCACCGGTCAGCAACGACGCCAGTACAGTTGGCGGCGTCCCTTCGTTGGCCGCCACCGAACGACGAACATCGGCATGCGAATGCGCCGCAAGCTCGCCGGCGATGTCCGCGGGCGCCCACAGCGCGAGCTCAGTGACCACCCGGACATCGGGGTCGGAGCCGAGTGTCTGCATCACATCCGATGAAGACCCCCGCCGTCAGTGCCAGGTGACCTCACCGTTTCGCAGGTCGTCGAGCAGCCTCCGTACGTACTCCGCCTCCGCCGCCACCACCGCCCGCTGATATTCGGTCTCCACCAGGAACACCCGCGGCAGGAAGTTCGCGCCGTCCGCGAGTTCGGCGTCGAGGGCCGCCGCTCTGGTCTCCAGGGCGGTGAGCCGTTCGGTCAGCGCCTCGACGGCCTCGGGGACGGTCAGCACCGGCAGGAAGGCCAGGGCCGCCGGGAACTCCGGGAACTCGCGTTTGGGGACGGCGAGCATGGTGCGCATCCACTCCCGCAGCGTGTCGCGGCCGGCGGGGGTGGGTTCGTAGACGGTGCGCTCGGGGCGGTTCTCGTCGCGGGTCGTCGTCTGGACGGCGATCAGGCCGTCGCGGAGCAGGCGGTCGATCGTCTGGTAGACGCTGTTGCGCTGCGCGACGTTGACGACGTCGTCCTTGTGGCGCTCCTTGATCAGTTGCTGCATGCGGTAGGCGTGCATCGGCATCTCCACGACGAGTGAGAGGACCGCCATCGCCAGAGGTGATCGCCGGGATGTCATGACGGCCATCGTATTTGTTAGTCATTTTATGTATAGTCATAGTATGACCAAGGATGCATTGATCATCGGTGGCGGTATCGCGGGGCCGGTCACGGCCATGGCACTCCGGAAGGCCGGGCTCGGGGTCCGGCTCTTCGAGGCGTACGACCGGGGCTCCGACGGCGTCGGGGCGTTCCTGACCCTGGCTCAGAACGGGCTCGAGGCGCTGAAGGTCCTCGACCTGCACGACCTCGTGGCCGACCTCGGGATGGACACGCCCGAGGGGGTGATGGTCAACGCGAAGGGCCGCGAACTGGCCGTCATCCCGCAACCGAGCCGGACGCTCCGGCGGGGCGACCTCTACCGGACGCTCCGCGACGAGGCCGTCCGGCGCGGGGTGAGCGTCGAATACGGCAGACGGCTGACGGACGCGGGCGTCGTCGGCGGCGGCGTACAGGCCCGGTTCGAAGACGGGACCACGGCGGACGGCGCGCTGCTCATCGGCGCCGACGGCCTCTGGTCGCGGACCCGCACGATCATCGATCCCGGCGCGCCGAGGCCCCGGCACCTGGGGCTGCTCAACACGGGCGGGTTCGCCGAGGGGGTGCGCGTGCCGGGGCGGCCCGGCGTCAGCCACTTCGTGTTCGGGCGGCGCTGCTTCTTCGGGTACCTGATCCACCCGAACGGCGAGGTCTGGTGGTTCGCCAACCCGGCCAGTCCCAAGGAGCCGACGGCCGCCGACCTGGCCGCTGTCACTCCGTCGGCGCTCATCGATCTGTTCCGCGACGACACCGGGCCGATGCGCGACATCATCGCGGCCACGCCCCACGTCATGCCGGCCTGGAACACCTACGACCTGCCGACCGTTCCGACCTGGTCGAACTCCCACATGGTGATCGTCGGCGACGCCGCCCACGCGACCTCGCCGTCGTCGGGGCAGGGCGCGTCGATGGCGATCGAGGACGCGGTCGTCCTGGCCAAGTGCCTGCGCGACCACGAGACGCCGGAGGCGTTCGCCGTCTACGAACGGCAGCGCCGGGCGCGCGTGGAGCGGATCGTCGCGCAGGGCAAACGCAACGGCGGCGGAAAGGCGCCCGGTCCGGTCGGCGCCTACCTCCGCGACCTGTTCCTGCCGGTGGTGCTACGGCAGGTGGCGAAACGAGGGTCGCTCTCCTGGATGTACGACCACCGCATCACCTGGGACGAGTCCGCTCAGCGCTTGGCGTAGAGCTTCTTCAGCTTGGCCACGGCCTTCTTGGTGTTCTTCACAGTGGTCGGCCAGGTCGAGTGGCCCTTGGCGGACTTGCCCTGGTAGACGATCACTCCGCTCTTGTACGCCACCAACACGAACTCCGACACGAAGGCCGGGACGTAGTTGAAGGAGATCTCGAACGCGTAGGTCGCGTCGCCCAGGTTGGCGACCTTCTTCCGCTTGAAGACGTGCTTCCGGTGGAGCGTGGTCTGCCCGTCACAGGCCGGCCAGACCTTCGAGGCGGCGGACTTCATAATCTTGATCGTGGCGGCGTCGCCGGTGAAGACCTGCTGCAGCGCGGCGACCTTCCCGACCGTCGTCACCGTGGGGTGACTTCCGCCGAAGACCTCGTCGTAGGCCTTGAGGGCGTCCATGCAGCGGGCGTTGTCGACCCAGAACCGGGACACGATCCCCGCGTCCGACTCCCCCACGAGCACCGCCGTGCCCTTCCCGAAGTCCTTCTTGGTCAGCAGAGCCTGCTTGAGCTCCGCCGTCGACAGCGGCGCCACCGCCAGCGCACCCGCCAGGACCAGTGCCGTGATCATCCTCTGTCTCCTCGTGCGCGCCAGGGGGTGGTGGGAGGACGGTAGCGGCACCCGAGCCCTTGATCAACTGGGGATTGAAAGGTTCAGGGCTGACCTGGGGGTTCGTCGGGTCGACTTGCCGGGGGCGGGTCTTCTGAGGTGACGATCGGGGGTCGGTCTTCGCGTCTTGGGGGTGCCATGAGGCTCCTGCGCGTGCTTGTCGGGGTCATGCTCGTGTTCGTCGTTCTTCCGGGGGTGGCCTGGGCCGCTCCGGGATGTGCGGTGACCTACAGGGCTGATTCGTGGCCGGGAGGGTTCACCGCGACGGTCACCGTCAAGAACACCGGTGATCGGATCGACGGCTGGGCGCTGCGGTTCGACTTCGCGGCCGGGCAGACGATCACCCATGGCTGGTCGGCGCGGTGGAGCCAGGCCGGGACCCGGGTTCAGGCCCTGAACGAGCCGCACAACCGGGTGCTCGCGCCGGGCGCGACGGTGACCATCGGCTTCAACGGCCGCTGGAGCGGCGGCAACCCCGCTCCCACCCAGTTCACCCTGAACGGCACCAGCTGCGGCGGGCCGCCCTCGCCAAGCCCGTCGCCGTCCCCGTCCCCGTCTCCTTCACCGAGTCCGTCGCCCAGCCCGTCGCCGTCCCCTTCGCCTTCGCCCTCGCCTTCGCGGGTCGACAATCCTTACCTCGGGGCGCGCGGCTACCTGAACCCCGACTACGTCGCGAACGTCAACGCCGCCGCGACCGCCGCGGGCGGGGACGTCGGCACCGCGATGCGGAAGGTCGCGTTCCAGCCGACCGCCCTGTGGCTGGACTCCGTGGCGGCGATCGGGTCGATCAGGGGCGGACTGGGGCTGCGGGAGCACCTGGAACGGGCTCTGGTCCAGTCGCTGTCGCAGGGGAACATGGATCCCGTCGTCGTGACGCTCGTGCTGAGCGATCTTCCGGGCAAGGAGTGCTCGTCGTGGTGGTCCACGGCGGAGTTCCCCATGACGGCCGACGGGCTGGCGGCGTACAGGAACCAGTTCGTGGACCCCATCGCGGCGATCCTGGCCGACCCCCGCTACGCCCGGCTCAGGATCGTCACCCTGGTCGAGCCGGAGACGCTGGGCAACATGGTCTCCTGGCCCCAGGAGACCCCGTGCGTGGAAGCGCGCACCTCCGGGGTGTACCTCCAGGGGATCAGGCAGGCCATCACGGCCCTCGGGGCGGTCCCCAACGTCTACGTCTACCTCGACGCCGCCAGGTCCTCGGTCGCCGGGTGGACCGAGGTGTCCGGGCCGTTCGTCGACCTGCTCGCGGAGGTCGTCGAAGGAACGCCGGGAGTGCACGGGTTCGTCACCAACGTCGCCAACTACGTCCCGGTGGACGAGATCTTCCTCCCGGACACCGCCAAGCTGGTCGCCGGCCAGCCGCTGTACTGGACCCGGTGGGTCGACTGGAATCCCCACATCGACGAGGACGACTACACCCGCTTCCTGCGCGCCGCCCTCATCGAGGCGGGGTTCCCGGCGGACATCGGCATGCTGATCGACACCTCGCGCAACGGCTGGGGCGGGTCCGCCAGGCCGACCGCCGTCAGCACCTCCTTCGACGTCAACACCTACGTCGACCAGTCGAGGCTCGACCGGCGCATCAACCGCTACAACTGGTGCAACCAGCTCAACGCGGGCATCGGCGAACGTCCGGCCGCCGCTCCGAGACCCGGGGTGGACGCCTTCATCTGGGCCAGGCCGCCGGGTGAGTCGGACGGCGCGAGCGACGGGCCCAACCGCTGGTGCGACCCGACTTACGCCCCGCCGATCGGGTCGTACCGGCCGTCGGGAGCGACGCCGGGCGGGCCGGGCTACGGGATCTTCTGGCCGTCCTACTTCCGGGATCTCGTCCGGAACGCCTATCCGCCGCTCTGACGAGCGGCGGGTTACGCACGATCCGGTCCCAGGTCGATCTCGGCGCTTGTTTCGGAGGGCTCCTGGTGTCGCCGCCGTCGCGGGCGCGCTGCTATCGCTGATCGCCTTCACCCTCAACCCGGCGCTCGCCTTCGGCGCGCTCGTCCTGGGCGCGGGGGCGGCGCTGGGCCAGGTCCTCGCCGGCGTCCTCCTCATCGGCGCCCTGGTCCAGGTGGTGTTCCTCGCCCCGGGGATCGCAATCGTGATCTACGGTCTGGTCCGGGTCCGGCCGTCCCTGTCAGCGCTCGCGGGCTGCGCCGGCGCCGGTCTCCTCACTTGTCGCCACGGCGCTGACCAGCCGATATATCTCGCCTATAACGTCATGGCGCAGAGTGGTGCCCGTCAGGTCGGCCGATCAGCCGCAGGTCGCCTGACGGGGAAGCCCGGCGGCGTACGTGTCCCACTCGGCGGCGGTGAGGTCACGTCCGGACGCCCGGCACAACCGAGAGACCGCCTCGGCGGGGTCGAGCGACCAGCGGATGATGCGGCCGGAGTCGTCACCGCTGATCAGCTCGCCCGCCGGGGTGAAGGTGAGGGCCTTGATCGGCAGAGTGGGGCCGGTCAGCCGGGCGATGGGGCGCCGGCTGGCCAGGTCCCACACGATGATCGTGCGGTCCTCCCCGGCCGAGGCGAGCAGCCGCCGGTCGGCGCTGAAGGCGACGGCGTGGACGGGCGCGGTGTGGCCGGGCAGGGTGGCGAAGGTCCGTCCGGCCGGGTCGTGCAGTTTGACGGTACGGTCCGAGCCCGACGTGGCGATCGTCTTCCCGTCGGGGCTGAAGGCGACGTCCAGGATCGACCCGTGGCCCGGTCGTACCCGGGAGATCTCCTTGTCGGTGGCGGTGTTCCAGAGCAGCAGCAGGTCCGACGGGCCGACCGAGACCAGCAGCGGGTCGCGCGGGCTGTAGGCCACCACCGTCGACAGGTACGGCGGGGCCGTGAACGGCGCCTGCTTCGGCGCGGCGGGGTCGGTGACGTCCCAGCGGAACCGGCTGAGCGCGGTCGTCACCAGCACCCGGCCCGAGGGGTCGAACGCCACGCTGGTGGTGGCGCCCGTGCCCGCGTAGCGGGTCTCGCTCAGCCGCCGCCGCGTGGGCACGTCCCACAGGGTGAGGCTGTGGTCGCGGCCGACGGCCGCCAGCACCCGGCCGTCGGGGCTGAAGGCGATCGACCTGACCTGGTCGGGATGGCCGTCGAGGATGGCGACGGGCTGTCCGGTCAGGTCCCACAGGCGGACGGTCCGGTCGCTGCCGGCCGAGGCGACGGTCGTACCGTCGGGGCTGATCTGGAGGTCGTTGACGGCCTGGCTGTGGCCGCCGAACAGCGGGACCGCGCGCTCGCGGATCACGATCGACCGGCCCATGCCACCTGAGGCGAGCCGGGAGCCGTCGGCGCTGAGGGCCAGGGCGCGGGTCTCGGCCCGGCTCCGGTCGAGGTAGGTCTCCACGGGCTGCCTGCGGGTCAGGTCCCAGATGGTGATCATGCCGTCTTCGTCGGCCACCGCGACCCGGTCGCCGGCGGGCGCGGACACCTCCCACGCGTAGGGGCCGCTCGTCGGCAGCGCGAACAGGGAGGAGACGGCGTCGCGGGTCAGCCGCCAGAACCGGGCGCCGCCGGTGTCGGAGGCGGTGACCAGCGTCTCCCCCGAGACGATCACCCGGTGGACGTGCTCGACGGGCACCTCGGCGTGGCGGCGGCCGGTGCGGACGTCCCACACGACCGTCTCGTCGGGGCCGGTGGCGACCAGCAGCGAGTTCCCGGCGCCGAAGGCCAGCGAGCCGATCTTCGGCCCATGCGTGTCGATCACGCGGTGGGCGCGATCGGGCAGCGTCCACAGGTCGATGGTGCCGTCGTCGTGGCCGACCGCGACCGTGGCGCCGTCGGTGGAGAAGGCCATGGCGGGGGTGAGGTCGGTGAGCCGTTCGGCGAAGACGGCCTTCATCGTGGTGGTGTCCCAGACCACGACCGAGCCGCGCGCCTTCGCCACGACCGGCTCGCGGGCGGTCGAGGCGAGATAGCGCCCGTCGGCGCTGAACGCCACGGTCCTGACGTAGAGCGGCACGTCGGCCGGGTGATCGGTGAGGGTGGCGATCCGCCGGTGGTCGCGGTCCCACACCGCGACGGTGCCGCTGACCCCGGCACCGGCCATCATGCCGCCGTCGGGGCTGAACGCCAGCGCGTAGACGCCCGAGTCGTCTGCCTGGACCTCGACCCGCCGCCGGGCCGCCGCCGCCACGCTCAGCACGCCGCCGACCGTCTCGGCGTCGCCGTTGAGGCGGTGGGCGGCGACCGCGAGCAGGCCCGCCAGGTCGGGGTCGGTGTCGAGCAGGAACCGGGCCGTCAGCGACAGCCGGCCGGAGGCGGCGGTGTGCTGCTGGCGCTGCGCCTCCCGTCCTTGGCCGACCGCGACGCCGCCGCTGACGAAGGCCACCAGGAGCAGCGCCGCGATCCCGGCGACCATCCGCTTGAGCAGCCGGTTGCGCCGCCGGACCGCGACGATCTCGTCGTGCTCGGCCTCCCGGGAGGCGGTCAGGAAGGCGGTCTCCAGGGCGTTCGGCTCGCCGGGGTGCTCTTCGGCCCACGTACGGGCCGACGACAGCCGCGCCCCCCGGTAGAGCATGCCGGGGTCGCGGCCCTGGGCGTCCCAGAGCCGGGCGGCGTCGGTGACGCCCCGGTGCACCAGCAGCGCGGCGCGGTCGTCGGTGAGCCAGCCGCGCAGCCGGGGCCAGTTGCGGATCAGCGCCTCGTGCGCGACCTCGGCCGAGCCCTCGCCGAGGGTGACCAGCCGGGCGGCGGCCAGCCGCAGCAGCACCCCGGTGACCACCGGTTCGGGGGCGATGCCGACCAGTTCGGCGGGAGAGACCGGGCGGCGGGTGTCCTCGGTGCCCTCTCCCAGGGCCGACAGGCGCAGGAAGATCCTCCGGGCGACCTGGCGTTCCCGGGGGGCGAGGTCGGCGTACACCTGCTCGGCGGTCTGGGCGATGGCCCCGGTGACGCCGCCGGTGCCGTGGTAGGCCTTCAGGCTGAGCAGGGTGCCCTCGCGGGCCCGCCAGGTCTCCAGCAGGGCGTGCGAGACGAGCGGCAGCCCGCCCGGTTCGGCGACGGCGGCGGCGACGATCTCGGCCAGCATCTCGGGCTGCACCCGCAGCCCCGCCCGCGCGGCCGGGCCGACGACGATGTCCCGCAGCTCGGCGGTCGACGGCGGCCCCACCAGTAACTGGGCCTCGCCGCGGAGCGCCTCGACCAGGTCGGGATAGCGGGTCAGCCGGCCCAGGAAGTCGGCCCGGACGCCCAGCACGACCCGCCGCCCGGGTTCGAGCAGCCGGACCACGAAGGCCCGCCGCTCCGCCTCGTCGGCGCAGAGCGTGAAGAGCTCCTCGAACTGGTCGACGACCAGCAGCGCGCCGGTCTCCTCGGGCACCTGGGCGAGCGGGTGCTCCCCCGGCGTGACCAGCACGCTGCCCGGCCGGGCCCCGACCAGCCCGGCCCGCAGCAGCGACGACTTGCCACTGCCGGAGGCGCCGAAGACGGCCACGAGCGGCAGCCGGTCGGACAGGTCGACCAGCCGGTCGCGCAGCGCCTCCCGTCCGAAGAACCAGGCGGCGTCCGCCGCCTGGAAGGCCGCCAGTCCCCGGTACGGACACTCGCCGCTGTCGGCCGGAAGGGGGATCAGCTCCTCGTCCCCCCGCAGCATCGCCTCGTGCAGCCGCCGCAGGTCGAGGCCGGGTTCGACGCCGAGCTCCCGGTCGAGCACCTCTCTGGCCTCGTGGAAGCTCTCCAGCGCCTCGGCCTGCCGTCCGGACCGGTAGAGCGCCAGCATCAGCCGGCCGCGCAACCCTTCACGGAAGGGATGCCGCCGGGCCAGTTCGGTGAGGTCGGCGACGCTGTCCGCGGGACGACCGGCCCGCAGCAGGGCGTCCGCCCATGACTCGGCCGCGGCGAGCCGGGCCTCCTCAAGGGCGCGCGCGGCCTCGGCGACCGGCGGGCAGTCGGTGAACCCCTCGAATGCCTCGCCCCGCCACGTTCTCAGGGCCTCTCCCAGCCGTTTGGCGGCCAGTTCGGCCTCCCCGGCCGCCAGCGCCGCCTCGCCCTGGGCCGTCAGGTCGCGGAAGCGGCGGGCGTCGACCCCCGAGGCGTCGAGGGTGTAGCCGCCGGGCCCGCGGGTCAGCACGTCGTCGCCCAGGATTCGGCGGAGCCGGTGGACGTACAGGTAAAGATTGTGCCGCGCCGACGCGGGCGGCCGGTCGCCCCAGACCGCGTCGACGAGCGCTTCGGGCGACTGGGGCCGACCGGCCCCGGCCAGCAGTACGGCGAGCGTCAGCCGCAGCTTGCGGGCGTCTCCGAGAGAGACCACACGCCCGTCCCGGATGACCTGCAACGTCCCCAGTACGTTGAATTCCATCCAGCGTCACGACTCCCGGGCCCGAGCTTCTCGATCAAGGTGTCCAGGCTGGTCATGATCTTTTACTCTGTCAAGGCTTAATTGACCGATCTGAGGACTTTGCCTGCCGTCGGGAAGTTATGGCTGGTCATTGGGGTTTTTTGACTCATGGGGGCAGGTGAATCAGGCGGGGGAAGATCAATGGGCAAGTTGAGGCGTTCGTCGTTCCGGACGCGGAGGACACTCGCCACAGGCGTTCTCATGGCGCTGATGTGCCTGGGGCTGAGTCTGCTCTTCCTCATGTACGTGGGCGGCAAGGAGGATGACAACGCGCTGCACCAGGGGCTCATGGCCTGGAGCAAGGTCGAACCCCAGATCCGGCAGGGGACGCTGCCCTCGCTGCTGCCGCACGACGACGACGAGGCGATCCAGGTGCTGGACGCCAACGGCACGGTGGTCGCGGCGACCAGCCAGCTGACCGGCGCGCCGCCGATGGTCTCCTTCCATCCCACAAACGAGAAACTGAGCACCACCCAGGTCCTGTGCCCGCCGGCGGGGCTGTCGGGGTGCAAGACCGTGACCTCGATCAACGTCTACCAGCCCGACGGCATCTGGTCGATGCACGTGGCGACGCCGACGGTCCCCTGGTACGGCACCACCACCGCGGTGTTCCTGGCGGTCGGCACGTCCCTGCTGGTGACCACGGCGGTGAGCTGCTGGGTGTTCCGCGACATCTCCAAGGCGGTGGCGCCGGTCACCGCGATACAGCGGCAACTGGCCGACATCAGCGCCGCCCAGCTCGAACGCCGGGTCCCGGTGCCCGTCCCGTACAACACCTACGAAGAGGTCAGGGTCCTGGCCGAGACGGTGAACGGCACCCTCGACCGGCTGGAGGCCGCCTACGAACGCCTGCGGCGGTTCACCTCCGACGCCTCCCACGACCTGCGCAGCCCGATCACCGCGATGCGGCTGCAGCTGGACGAGGCCCTCACCTACCCCCAGGACGCCGACTGGCCGAAGGTCGCCACGGCGGTGCTCGCGGGTGTCGACCGGCTCCAGGCGATCGTCACCGACCTGCTGACCCTGGCCAAGCTGGACGCGGGCGCCCCCCTCAGCGGCGAGCCGACCGACCTGGGCGCACTCGCCGCCGCCGAGCTCGACCAGCGCGCCCACGGGGCGAAGATCGTCCGGCGCATCGAGGAGGGCGTGTGCGTCGACTGCGACCGGCTGCGCATCTCCCGGGTCCTCGTCAACCTGCTCGACAACGCCGAACGGCACACCGCGTCCCAGATCTCCGTCACCGTACGGGCCGAGAACGGGACCGCCGTCATGGAGGTCCTGGACGACGGCGACGGCGTCGCCGTCGCGGACCGCGAACGGGTCTTCGAACGCTTCACCCGGCTGGACGCGGCCCGCGACCGGGACTCGGGCGGGACCGGGCTCGGCCTGGCCATCGCCAGGGAGATCGCCCAGGCGCACGCGGGCACGCTGACCATCGAGGACAGCGACCGGGGCGCGCGCTTCGTGCTGCGCATCCCCCAGTGCCCGCCCCGTGCCCGCACGACCGAGGCGCCCCAGGAGAGCCCCGCCGAACGGCCGATCCCCCGCCGGCGGCTGGAGCGGCTGACGGCGATCGTCATGAACGGCCGGCGGCAGGTCGCCCCGCACGAGACGAATCCGGCACGCTAGGGCGCGGGGGCGTATGTTAGCAGTGACTACAAAACCCGGAGGGGGCCATGGCCGGCGGACGACCGCGGACCTTCGACAGCGACGCGGCCCTCGACGGGGCCATGGAGGTGTTCTGGCGTCAGGGCTACGAGGGCACCGGGATCTCCGACCTCCTCAAGGCGATGGGCATCAGCAACGCGCCCAGCCTCTACAACGCCTTCGGCAACAAGGAGCAGCTGTTCCGTAAGGTGCTCGACCGCTACGCGGAGGGCCCCGCGGGCTACATCCGCGAGGCGTTCCTGGAGCCGACGGCACGCGCGGCCGTGTCGACCCTCCTGCACGGCGCCGCCGACGCGACGACCCATCCCGACCATCCGCGCGGGTGCATCACGGTGCAGGGCGGCCTGGCCTGCTCGCCCGGCGCGGAGGCCGCCCGCGACGAACTGACGATGCGCAGGGCGGCCGGAGAGGCGGCCCTGCGGGAACGGCTGCGGCAGGCCGGCCAGAGCGGCGAACTTCCGGCGGGCAGCGATCCCGAGGCTCTGGCGCGCTACTTCACCACCATCTACCAGGGCATAGCCGTCCAGGCGGCCGGTGGCGCGACCCGGGAGCAACTGCACCAGGTCGTGGACCTGGCCATGACCGTCTGGCCGCAGTAGCCCCGACTCCTGTTTGACACCCGTCCTTTGTCGGGTCTAGTTTTTTAGTACTCACTAAAAAACAACGAGGAGCGGGATCATGGGACAGCTCGACGGCAAGACGGCCATCGTGACCGGGGGCACCAGCGGAATCGGCCTGGCCACCGCGGAGCGGTTCGCGGCGGAGGGCGCGCACGTCTTCGTGACCGGCCGCCGCCAGGACGCGCTCGACGCCGCCGTGGCCAAGATCGGCCCCAACGCGACCGGCGTGCGGGGCGACGTCGCCGACCTGGCCGACCTCGACCGGCTCTACGCCGCCGTCGCCGGGCAGAACCGGCGCGTCGACGTGCTCTTCGCCAATGCGGGCGGCGGCGAGTTCTCCACCCTGGAACAGGTCACCGAGGAGCACTTCGACCAGACCTTCGGCACCAACACCAAGGGCATGCTCTTCACCGTCCAGAAGGCGCTGCCGCTGCTCAACGACGGCGCCTCGATCATCCTGCAGGCGTCCAACGCGGCCACCCTCGGCAACGAGGCGTTCGGGGTGTACGCGGCCTCCAAGGCCGCCGTCCGGTCCTTCGCCCGCACGTGGGCGGCCGAGCTCAAGGGGCGCTCGATCCGGGTCAACGCCATCAGCCCCGGCACGATCGACACCCCCGGCATCGACGGCCTCGCCGCCGACCCGGAGGGGGCCGCCCAGCTCAAGTCGTACATGGCCGGCACCATCCCGATGGGCCGCGTCGGACGTCCGGAGGAGGTGGCCGGCGCCGTGCTGTTCCTCGCCTCCGACCAGAGCTCCTTCATCACGGGCATCGAGCTCTTCGTCGACGGCGGCCGGAACCAGATCTAGGCACATGACCATGCGACTGAGCCGAACGGGAATCTGGAGCATCGAACTGCGGACGGCCGACCCGCACGAGATCACCGACGCCGCCGCCGAACTCGACGAACTGGGCTGGGGCGCGTTGTGGATCCCGGGCCTGGGCGGCGGCGACGTCATCGGCGACGCCGAACGCCTGTTGCGGGCCACCCGCGACGCGACGGTGGCGATCGGGGTCGCGAGCATCTGGCGTCACCGGGCCGCCGACCTGGCGGCGGGGCACACGCGCCTCCAGGCCGCCTACGGCCGCCGGCATCTGCTCGGCCTCGGCGTCAGCGACCCGGCCGCCGCCCACGATGCGGGACGGCCGTATCGGCCCTTGGCCGACATGGCCGCCTACCTGGACAGACTCGAACAGGAACCCACGCCCGTGCCCCCTGGCGAGCGCGTCATGGCGGCGCTCGGCCCAAGAATGACCGAACTGGCCGGACGACGCACCGCAGGCGTCCATCCCTTCATGGTCACCCCGGAGTACTCCGCCGAGGCGCGCGAGCGGCTGGGCGACGGGCCTGTGATCGCGCCGTACCAGGCCGTCGTCCTCGAACGGGATCCGGGGAGGGCCCGCGCCGCGGCGCGCGACTTCCTGGCCGTGTTCCTCGGCATGGACCACTACGCGCGGAGCCTGCGGCGGCAGGGGTTCACCGAAAGCGACCTCGCCCACGGCGGCAGCGACCGCCTCATCGACGGCGTCGTGGCCTGGGGCGACGTCGACGCCATCGGCGCGCGCGTCCGCGCACACCACGAGGCCGGCGCCGACCACGTCTGCCTGCACGTCGTGGGGGCCGACTCGGCGACGCCCCTGCCCCAGTGGCGGGAACTGGCCCCGCTCGCCTCCTGATCCATGCCCCACCACCCCGACATGAGAGTTCCTGCTATGAACCACAGCGAAGACCCGGAAATCGGCAGGCGATGGCTGCTCAGGACGGCGGCCATCGGCGCCGCGGCCGCGCCCTTCCTCGCCGGAGGCACGTCGCCGGCCCTCGCCCGGCCGGCGGCCGGGAAGCCGACCCCCGCCACCCGCCTACCCGGCCTGCCGAAGGGCTTCTGGAAGACCTTCACCAGCCGATACGTCGACGTCGACGGAGTACGCCTGCACGCGGTGACCGGCGGTGAGGGCCCGCCCGTCCTCTTCATCGGCGGCTGGCCCCAGACCTGGTACGCCTGGCGGCACGTGCTGCCCGCGCTCGCCCCGGACTTCAGCGTCGTCGCGATCGACCCCCGTGGGGTGGGCCTGTCGGACAAACCCGTCTCGGGCTACGACTCCGGCACGCTCGCCGACGACGCGGTGAAGCTCATGAGAGCCCTCGGCCACCGACGATTCGCCCTCGTCACCCACGACGTGGGGTCATGGACGGGATACGCGCTCGCCTCGGACCACCCGGCGGCCGTGGACCGGTTCGTGGCCATGGAGACGATCACTCCCGGTCTCACCGAGCCCGGCGCGCTGCTGATCCCGGGGCAGTTGAACAACCTGCTGTGGCACTTCCCGTTCAACCGGGTCGACGGCGTCAACGAGCAACTGGTGCGGGGCCGGGAGGACCTCTACTTCAGGTACCAGTTCGCCTCCAAGGGCACAACGCCGACCTCGATGCCACCCGTGGCCGTCCAGGTCTACGTCGACGCGCTCAAGTCGAGCCCGCAGGCGCTGCGCGCCAGTTTCGAGTTCTACCGCGCGATCGACGAGATCATCGCCCAGAACGCCGAGCGGAAGAAGACCCGGCTCACGATGCCCGTCCTCGCCGTCGCGGGCGAGCGCGCCGTCGGGACCGGCGTGGAGACGGAGATGCGAGCCGTCGCCACGAACGTCGCCAGCGTGATCATCCCCGGGGCCGGTCACTTCCTCATGGACGAGAACCCCGACCAGGTGATCGCGGCCCTGACACCCTTCCTCGCCCCCTACCGGGGCGCGGCGAGGACGTCGCGCAGCACGTCCTCCGGCGTGACGCCCGCCAGTTCGCGCCGCAGTGACTCCTCGATGCCCTCATAGATGTTCTGCATGGCGGGTTGGATGCCGTAGCCGATCACGCATCCCGGATCGGGGGCGGCGCGGTGCATCGCGAACAGCGGGGGCGAAGGCCGTCGCCTTCAGGTCCGACCAGGCGGACACGTCCCGCGCGCCGGGGCTGATCGACGACGTGGTCGCGCACTTCGGCGGCCTGGACATCCTCGTCAACAACGCGGCGATCTCCCCGGAGCAGGACCGCACCGTGGACGACCCGGACGCCGACACCGCCGCGCTCGACCGGATGCACGCCACCAGCTACCTCGGCGTGATCGCCGTCATCCGGGCGGCCTCCCGGGTGCTGCGCGCCGACGGCTACGCCTGACCAAGACAACGAGACAAGGTGAGGATCATGAGGATTTTTCTGGCCGGCGCGTCCGGCGTGATCGGGCAGCGGCTGATTCCCCGTCTGGTCGAGAGGGGGCACGTGGTCGGCGGCATGACCCGCTCGCCCGGCAAGACCGAGCTGCTGGCCCGGCTGGGGGCCGAGCCGATCCTGTGCGACGTCTTCGACCGGGAGGCCCTGATCAAGACGGTCGGCGACTTCGGCCCGGACGTCATCCTGAACGAACTGACCGACCTGCCCGACGAGGTGGAGAAGATCGGTGAGCACGGGGAGCTGAACGCCCGCATCCGGACCGAGGGCAACCAGAACCTGATCGAGGCGGCCCGGCGGAGCGGATCGCCGAAGATCCTCGCCCAGACCGTCGCCTGGAAGCTGCCCGACGGGCCCGACGCCGAGGCCGTCGTCGAGCTGGAGCGTTCCGTTCTCGCCGAGGGCGGCGTCGTGCTGAGCTACGGGCAGTTCTACGGGCCCGGCACCTACAACGAGCAGCAGATCCCGGCGGAGCCCCGCGTCCAGATCGACCACGCCGCCGACCGCACCGTGGAGCTGCTCGACGCGCCGTCGGGCGTCGTCGTCATCACCGACCGGCCCGCGTAGGAGCGGGGCACACTTCAGGGACCTGTCGTGTCACCTCAGGTAACCGCCCGGCCCCGCCCTGACCGGACCTCGCGGCAGGCGCAGCTGCCGGTGCTCTACGAACGGCAGTGGAATCTCTCGCCGTCGCTTCTCACGCTGGGTCGCTCTCCCACCACATCGGCTGGGGCCCGGGCCACCTCGTGTCGAATGCCCTGTTCCTGGTCGCCTCCGACCCCGCCCACCGGGGCATCGGGATCGGACGGGAACTCGTCCGGTTCGCGGGATCTGGCGCCCCTCCTGGTGACACCATGCGACTTCGTGGTCTATCACAGGGATCTCTGATCGTTCAGGACCGCGTCGGCCCCGCGCCGCCCCGACCCCAGCGCCCCCTGAATGGACCCCGTGTCCCGGTGGTCGCCGCAGACATAGAGCCCCTCCCCCAGACGGACCCGCCGGCGCAGGGGCATGGGCGGCGGCATCGCCGGCAGGGCCTCGGCGATCGCGTAGGTGGCGAGGTGACGCCAGCTCTGGACGTCCGAACCGTAGATCTCCTCCAGGCGGGCCCGCACGCGCGGTTCGTCGTCGTCGCCGGCCACGCCCAGCACCGACGTGGAGATGAGCGCCTCATCCGAGGCGCTGTATTCGGGGGCCGCGTCGGTCATGACCAAGGTGTCGGCGATGACGCCGTCGGCGTCGATCACCTGGGTGGCCTCGCCGAGCGGGGACCGGGGCGCGGCGTGGTAGAAGGTCGTGACGGCCCGCATGGCGGGTGTGGGCAGGTCGGGCAGCAACGCCCCGGCGGTGCTCGGGTCGGTGGCCACCACCACGGCGGCGGCGGGCAGCTCGCTCCCGTCGTCCAAGACCACTCCTGTGCCGCTGACCGCCCGCACCGGGCACCGCAGGCGCACGGCCTCGGCGGGAAGACGGCTGGCCAGCTGCGCCGGGACCTCGCCCATGCCCAGCGCC
The DNA here is from genome assembly GCF_005233835.1 of Herbidospora galbida. GTDB lineage: Bacteria > Actinomycetota > Actinomycetes > Streptosporangiales > Streptosporangiaceae > Herbidospora > Herbidospora galbida. The sequence goes on from NZ_SZQA01000001.1 coordinate 363,810, forward strand.
GGCACGCCGATGGTGCCGCGCACGAACGAGCGCCAGATCAGGTGGAAGACCCTGCTGGAGGTCTCCAGCTCCCGTTCCAGCAGCACGCCGGCCAGGAACGGCCGCATCAACCGGTTGACCATCACCGGTGACATGCCCCAGTGGCGGAGCTCGTCGAGGACGGTGCGCTCGGTGCCCGCCCGCAGCACCCCGGCGGGAAAGGCCAGGTCACGGGCGCTCACTGTGGCCAGGACCGCCTTGTCGACCAGCGTGCCGAGGTCGGCGGTCAGGCCGGTGAGGGCGTGCCGGGGATGCTTCCACGGCAGCATGACCCGTTCCCTGCCGGCGCCCGTGCGGAAGACCAGCATGCCGGAGTTGAAGGCGCGCAGCCGCAGCGCCTCGACGTCCAGGACGCGGGGCACCTCGGGATAGCCGGTGTTCAGCACCTGGAAGCCGCGATCGAGCCGGAAGCCGTCGACCACGTCGGTGCGCATCCGGCCGCCCACCCCCTCGGAGGCCTCCAGCACGGTGACGGGCACGCCCGATCGGTGCAGCCGCACCGCGCAGGCCAGCCCGGCCAGGCCCGCGCCGACCACGATCACCGGTTGCCGATCTCCGTATGCCATGAGCTGGTCCTACCCGAGAAATGCCCGTTTGACCTGTAGTGCACTACAGGTGGCACTGTGGACGCATGAGCGAGGTTCTGCTTCCCGAGGTCACCGTGGAAGTGCCGCCCGAGGGCCTGTCGATCAGCGAGGTGTCCCGGGTGACCGGGATCGGCGTCGAGGCCCTGCGGTACTACGAGCGCGAGGGGCTGCTCCTGGACCCCGCGCCGCGCGACGGCGGGGGCCGCAGGCGCTACCGCGAGGGTGACCTGGCCTGGCTCGGCGGCCTGGTCATGCTCCGCGAGACCGGCATGTCCATCGCCGACATCCGGGTCATGGCCGACCTGTGTCGCCGTGAGGGCACCGAGAAGGAGCGCCTGGAGCTGCTGACCCGGCACCGGGAACACGTGCTCGCCGAGGTACGGCGCACCCAGCGCCACCTGCGCGCCATCGAAGCGAAGATCACCAGATACGAGGCATCCATCACATGAACGACGTCAGTCTCGGCGCACTCCGCGTCTCCCCCCAGGGCCTCGGGGCCATGGGCATGAGCGCCTTCTACGGCACCCGCGACGAAGCCGAGGCCATCGCCACCCTCAACCGGGCCGTCGACCTCGGGGTCACCCACATCGACACGGCCGAGGCCTACGGCCCGTACGAGAACGAGAAGCTGATCGCCAAGGCGCTGGGGGCGCGCCGCGACGAGATCACCATCGCCACCAAGTTCGCCCTCGACTTCGAGAACGGCGCGGTGATGGACGGCAGCCCCGCCCACGTGCGCCGCGCCGTGGAACGTTCCCTGCGGCACCTGGAGATCGACGTGATCGACCTCTACTACCTGCACCGGGTCGACCCGGACGTACCGATCGAGGAGACCGTCGGCGCGATGGCCGACCTCGTCACGGCCGGGAAGGTCCGCCACCTGGGCCTGTCGGAGGCCGCCCCGGCCACCATCCGCCAGGCCCACGCGACCCACCCCATCGCGGCGGTGCAGTCGGAGCTGTCGCTGTTCGTCCCCGATCTGCTCCACAACGGCGTGAAGGACGTCCTGGACGAACTGGGCATCGGCCTGGTGGCCTTCTCCCCCATCGGGCGCGGCCTGCTGAGCGGCGCGATCCAGAAGGTCGACGATCTCGACCCCGACGACGCCCGCCGCACCCTCCCCTGGTTCACCCCGGAGAACATCGCCGCCAACCGGCATCTGGTCGACCGCGTCTCCGCCGTGGCCGCCGACCGGGGCGCGACCCCGGCGCAGATCTCGCTGGCCTGGGTCGCGGCGCAGGGCGCGGTCGCCATCCCGGGCACCAAGCGGCGGCGCTACCTGGAGGAGAACGCGGCGGCGATGGAGATCACCCTCACCGCCGCCGAACTGAAGGCCCTGGACGAGGCCGTCCCGGCCGGATCGGTCACGGGCGCCCGCGACACCCCCGCCGGCCTGGCCAGAAACCACCTGTAAGGCTCCGGAACGTTCGCCGAGGCGGCGAGTCCCGTCCCGGCGCGTCGGGCACCCAGAACCGCGATGGCACCGGTATGACTGATCCGGTGAAGGCCGTTGTGCTCGCCCGTTTCGGAGGGGTCGATGCGTTCGAGTTGCGCGACGTCTCCGTACCGCGACTCGAACCCCGTCAGGTGCGGGTGCGCGTCCATGCGACCGCCGTCAACCCGCTCGACTATCAGATCCGTCGCGGAGACTACGCGGATCAGGTGCCGCTCCCGGCGATCATCGGGTACGACGTCTCCGGCGTGATCGAGGAAGTCGGATCCCACGTGACCGAGTTCCGCGCCGGGGATGCGGTGTACTACACGCCCCGGATCTTCGGCGGCCCCGGCTCCTACGCCGAGCAGCACGTCGCCGACGTCGACCTCGTCAGCCGGAAGCCGGAGAACCTCAGCCACCTGGAGGCGGCGAGCCTGACCCTCGTCGGCGGAACGGTCTGGGAGGCCCTGGTGACGCGAGCTCGGCTCACCGTGGCGGAGACGATCCTCATCCATGGAGGCGCGGGCGGTGTCGGCACGATCGCGATCCAGATCGCGAAGGCGATCGGCGCACGAGTGATCACCACCGCGAAGGCAGGCGACCATGAGTTCGTGCGCTCTCTCGGAGCGGATGCGGCCATCGACTTCACTTCGACGGACTACGTCGAGGCCGTGGCCGAGATGACACGAGGCGAGGGGGTCGATGTCGTCTTCGACACGATCGGCGGCGACACGCTCACACGAAGCCCGCTGACGCTCGCCGACTTCGGACGCGTCGTCAGCATCGTCGACATCGCGCAGCCGCAGAACCTCATCGAGGCGTGGGGCAGGAACGCCGCCTATCACTTCGTCTTCACCCGACAGAACCGGGGAAAGCTGGACGCGCTCACCAGGCTGGTCGAGCGCGGTCTCGTGAAGCCGGTCATCGGCGCGACTCTGCCGCTCGCTCGCATGGGCGAGGCTCATGAACTCCTGGAGAACAGGCGGTCGTATGCACTGCGCGGCAAGGTCGCGATCGATGTGGCGGGCGAAACCGTCGCCAGGTGAGGTCCGGAGCGGCTACGACGCCATGGACGCGCGCAGGAGTCCCAAGGTGAGCGTGCCGTTGAGTTCCTCGAGGTTCCACTTCCCCGCCCGATAGGCGTGGTTGCTGATCCAGAACACCATCACGCCCTTGTCGAGGAACCGGGCGAGGTCGCCGTACGACCAGTCGTTGCCGCCGTCGTGCTCGACGACCCGGCCGTGATCGGTGCGCGGAAACACGCCCCAGCCGTAGCCGTAGTACAGCTTCGCCTTCCGGTCGACGACCACCTGCGCCCCGAACATCTCGGCCTTGGCCCGGCGGGACAGCACCGTGTCTCCCTCCAGCGCCCGGTGCCAGCGGTAGAGGTCGCGGGCGGTGGAGAGCATGCCGCCGTTGCCCCGCAGGTACCAGTAGGGGCCGTCGGCCGCCCACGGATGCTCGGTGGGCCGCCCTCGCCTCTTCCCCGTCTCGTCATACTCGACCGCGATCTGACCCCTCGCCCAGCGGGGCAGCACGTATCCCGTATGGGTCATGCCGGCGGGCGCGAACAGGTGCTCGGCCAGGAAGCGTTCGTACGACATGCCGGACACGCGCTCGATCACGGCGGCCAGCAGGCTGTAGCCGACGTTGGAGTAGTGGAACTCGGCTCCCGGCTTCGACCGCAGCGGCGAGGCCAGGGCGCGGCGCGTCATGGCGTCACGGGAGACGGGGTCGTAGTCGTCGCCGAGGTCGGACAGCCCTGAGGTGTGGGTCAGCAGATGGCGTACCGTGATCAGCCGCTTGTCGGCGGGCACCGGACCGAGGTGGACGGAGATCCGGTCGCTGGTGCGCAGCCTGCCCGTCATCTGCAGCTTCATGATCGCGGCGGCGGTGAACTGCTTGGTGATCGACATGATGTCGTAGGCCGTGTCGCACCCGGCCGGGATCCCGGCCTCACGATCGGCCGGCCCGAACCCGGCGCAGTGGACGAGCTCGCCGTCGCGGGCCACCGCCACGGTGCCGCCGGGGCCTCGCGGCATCGTCCGATCGAGGAACGACTCGATCCGCGGGTGGACCGGAGCAGTCGACAGCAGGACGCCGGCCAGTGCGGCGTGGAACCAGGTGGAGATCATGCGATCGACGCTGGCCGAGCCGCCGGCCGGTGAGCAAGGAATGTGCTGTTCCGGCTTGTGCGGATCTGTGCGACTCCGTTGTACTGCCTGGTTATGAGCTCAGACGCTTTGGCGGCACGTCCCGACCCGGCCGCCGCGCACACCGACGCCGAGTTCGTGGCGATGCTCCAACGGCTCAAGACCTGGTCTGGACGCAGCTACCGCGACATCCAGCTCCACGCGCAGCGAGCCGGCCACCACCTGCCCTATTCGACGGCGGCCGGGATGCTCAAGCGCCGGACGCTGCCCCGGCAGGAGGCGGTCACGGCGTTCGTCCTCGGCTGCGGCCTCGACGAACAGGCGGCCGCGGCGTGGCACACCGCCCGCACCCGGCTGGACCTGGGCCTGCCACCGGAACCGGAACCTGAGCCGGAACCGCAGCCGGAACCGGTGGACGTCCGGCCGCGGCGCCGCCGGTGGACGGCCGCCGGCGCGGCGCTGGCCGCGATCGCGGCCGCCCTGCTGGTCGTCGCCACCGTCGACCAGACCGAAGACGAGATCACCCTGTCCGGCGCCCCGGCACAGCACGGGCAGCCTCATCAGGTGAACCGCTGACTCTGCCCTTCGTGCACGTCGCCCACCCACTCCCAGCCGGGCTGGGCCGACGGGCCGATCCGGGGGTCGGCGGGGACGCCGCCGTCGCGCAGCGCGAGCACGTAGGCCCGATCCAGGTCGATCCGGGCCCGCACCTGGCCGGATCGGCCGACGGACCCGTGGCCCGGGATGACGACCTCGGCGTCGCCCGCGACGTCCTCGATCAGCCGCAGCGCGGTGAGGTAGTCGTCGATCGGGTCGACGGCGTCCTCCGCCTCGAACATCGGGATCAGGACGTCGGACAGCATGTCCCCGGCGACCAGGACGCCGCGTTCCTCGATCAGCAGCGCCGCGTGACCGGGGGCGTGTCCCTCGTGTTCGATGATCCGGACCCGGGGGCCGTCCCAGGGGATCCGGCCGGTTCCGGCGGGCAGGCCGGTGATCAGGCCGAGGAGGTCGAGCGGCACCTGCCCGGCGATCTCCGTCTCCAGCAGGTGGTCGGCGATGCGGTCTTTCGCGTTCGCGTCCGACAGCTCGTCGCGGATGGCGGCCGCGCAGCGCGCCGTGCCGTAGCGGGGCGCCCCACCGAGCCGGGGGTGCCAGAGCACGTGGTCCCAGTGCGGGTGCGTCGAGAAGCCCGCGACCACGGTCTGCCCCAGCTCCGCCAGGTCGCCCACAAGACAGTCGAGCTCGGCGGCGGTCAGCCCCGGGTCGACGAGCAGCACACCCTCCCGGCCTTGCACCACGACGCCGTTGCTCTGCAGGAACGCGCTTACGTGGACCAGCACGCCCTCGGCGACCTGTGTCAGCACGGGCTCTCCCCCTTCACGCCCAGGACGGCGTAGTGATGCATGGTGACGCCCTGCTCGAACGATCGCCGTTCGATCAGGTCGAGGTCGATCGGGCGGTCGTAGTCGTCGAACAGCGGCCTGCCGAAGCCGAGGATGGTGGGATGGGTGAAGAGCAGCAGCTCGTCGAGGAGCCCGGCCCGCAGCAGCTGGGTCGCCAGCGCGGCTCCGCCGACGCCGATGTCGCCGCCGGTCTCGGCCCGCAGGGCGGCGAGCCGCTCGATCGCGTCGTCTCCGCCGATGATCCGGGTGTTGTGGTCGGCGTCGCGGCGGGTGCGGGAGACGAGCACTTTGGGCTTGGACGTCCAGATCTCGCCGAATTCATGCATGAAGTCGGGCAGGGACGCGTCTTCGTGCGCCCGTGGCCAGAACTCCTCCATGACCTCGTAGTGGACGCGGCCGTGGACCAGGAGCGCGAGCGCCCGCGTCCGCGCGTTGGCCTCGCGGTGCAGTTCCTCGTGGATGCGCAGCCACTCGCCTGCGCCGTTGTCTCCGGGCACCTGTTCGATCCGCAGGTCGAGGGAGACCTGCATCGCATAGACGAAACGGCCCATCGGCCCCACCTCCCCAAGAGTGATTGTATTCTGCAACTACTATCGGCAGGGCGAAACGCCTGTCAAGGAGGGAATCGTGGAACCACGGTCCGGGTGTCCGATCAACGCCGCCGTCGAGGTGCTCGGCGACCGGTGGTCGCTGCTCGTGCTGCGCGACGTCATGTTCGGCGACCGCCGCCACTTCCGGGCGCTGCTCACCGGCTCGGCCGAGGGCATCGCCTCGAACATCCTCGCCGACCGCCTGGTACGGCTCGTCGAAGCGGGGATCCTCACCCGCGGCACCGCCGCACGCGGGCAGCGCGCCCGCTACAGCCTGACCGAAGCCGGCATCCAGACGCTGCCGATCATCTACGCCCTCGGCAACTGGGGCCTCGACTGGCTGCCCGGCAGCGACGAGCTCCGGAACCGCCAGCGGTTCATGCGCGACGAGGGCCCGGCGTTCGTCGAGGAGTTGATGGACGAGCTTCGCGTACGCCATCTCGACGCCCCGCCGAAGCTCCACGACGGCCCGGGCCCGTTCGAACGCGTCGTCAACTCCGGGGGCGTCTCCCCCGGATGACCTCCATGACGTCGTCGAACTCCGGCAGCCCCGCCGCCGGGTTCGGCAGCGGCGCCGCCTTCGTGGAGTGCGGCGGCTTGACCGGAAGACCGGTCCGCCAGCCGACGAAGTCGGTGACCGTGTTGCCCGAGGCGCGTTCCCTGGTCGCGTAGTGGCCCTGGTAGGCGGTGTCCCACATGACGTTGAACCGCACCGGGATCCCGGCCCGGTCGGTCAGCAGGTCCCACCACACCAGCGCCGGGCCGTACGACTCGTCGGGCTTGGTCTGGGCGAGCGCCCGGAAGGTCGGCGAGACGGCGTACAGGTCGTCGAAGGTGAGCTTGCCCCGCCACGAGTAAAGGTTCTTGTGCGAGCGCCCCAACGGGTCGATGAACACCGGCCCGGAGATGTACTTCTTCTCGTAGGTGTCCGAGAGAAGGCGCTGCAGGGTCTTCGGCTCGAAGATGTTGACGATCTGGTCGCCGAACGCGCCGCCGCTCACCGCCTTGCCCCGATAGGCCCAGGGCCGCCCCTTCGGCAGGGCCGGGGAGTAGAGCTTCCCGGCCGAGTAGTGCCGGCCGTTCGCCGTGACCGACCGGTGCGGGGACGTCTGGGCCAGGAGGCTCCTGGCCTGGAGGTCGCCGTTGGCCGCGTCCTCCTTGGCGATGGCGAGGGTGCCGTCGCGCTTGAACATGACCTTCCGGGTCAGGTTGGAGCCGACCACCCCGCCCGACCCGAACTGGAGCCAGCCCTTGCGCTCGAAGTGGTAGTCGAACAGGTGCATCATGCTGTTGATCTTGCGACCCCGGCCGCCCAGCATGACCGAACCCCACTCGATGACCTTCGCCGTGCGCTTCTGCGCCATCAGCCGCTGCACGGCCGCGACCGGGTCGGCGGCGGCCTCGGCGGGCAGCGGCACCAGGACGACGGAGGCGAGCACCGCGACGCCGATCCCGGCGATCTTTGACTTCACGGGTCCGCATCCTCCCACAGGAATCGGGGAGGAATGCGCCGCTGATCCCGAATGCCGAGCGGGGGGCCACGCACCCGTCAGTACGCGGCCCGACTGCTACGCGTACAGGAACCAGTAGCCGTGTTCCGGGACGCACTGGTAGGACGTCCACCAGCCCTCGGTGATGCCGAGGTTGCCCACCCGGTTGCAGTCCCAGTTGTAGTAGTAGACGTTGCGGAGTGTGGCCGCCTGCGCGGGCGCGGCGCCCACGGACAGCACGAAGCCGAATGCGAGCAGTGCGGAGACCATCAGTTTGCGCATGGCGCGAGAGTCGCATCCCGGCGGCCCCTCGGCCAGCGTGTTGATCTTGGGCTCGCGATGACCTGGACCGGTCTTCCGGCACGGCTGAAAGATTCACCTCCAGATTGCTAGCCTGACCCGGACAAACGTCCACAGGAGGTGCGATGCGCGCAGCGAGCGCCCGGATACTGACCTGTCTGACGTTGCTCGCGACCGCGATGGCCTGCGGCCAGGAGCCGCCGGCCCCCGCTGCGCGGATCACCGAAGAACCACGCGAAAGCGCCGTCGAGGAACACGTCGGGGTGGAGCTGACGCTCCCGGACGGGCGCCGGGTGGCGATGCAGTACAAGAACGGCCGCGGGCTCTTCGAGCAGCACTACACACCGGAGACCGGGACGTGGTCGGATCCTCTCCTCATCTACGGCACGAAGACCGACGCCTGCCAGAGCATCAAGCTCGGGGCCGAGAACGGCACGGTCACGGCGATCGCGAACTTCGGCCGCTACTGCTCGGACGGCGAGCCGCCCACCGAGTCCGTCGCCGCGGTGGCCGTGGGTGACCTCGGCACGTGGGAGCACCACCTGACCAGGAAGTTCGACGGCTGGGCGCGGGCCACCGTCGCCGACGACGGGCGGAAGGTCACGTTCGTCCGCAACGCCACCCATGTCCGGGTGAGGCTCGTCTGGACGGCGTCCGACGGCTTCTCCGACGCCGTGTTCACCTACTTGGAGTGATCGCCATGAGAACCCGGACGACGGCGCTGGCCGCCTGCCTGATCACCGTGGGCTGCGCCTCCCCGGCGACGAGCGCGCCCGTCGCGGTGGTCGCCGAGACGTGGGTCCGCGTCCCCGGTTTACCCGACGACGAGCGCTGGGAGCGGGGGCTGTACGACGTGAGCGCCATCGGCCCCGACCTGGCGTGGGCGGTCGGGTACACCGGCTGGGAGGACAACGTGGCGACGTCGCTGCGCGTCTGGAACGGGTCACGGTGGCAGTCGGTGCAGATGACGGGCATGAAGGGCGGCCTGGCGAGCGTCGACTCCGACGGCCCGCGCAACGCCTGGATGCTCAGCGGCGGCTTCCACGCGTCGTTCGCCCACCAGTGGGACGGCCGGACCTGGCGGCGGCACCAGCTCCCCACCTACGGGAGGGACGTCGCGGTCGACGGCCGCCGGGTGGCCGTGGTCACCGACGCCGACGTCCTGACCTGGAACGGCACCGCCTTCGTCCGGGAGACCAGGCTCGGCGACAAGCGGACCCGGCTCACCTCGGTGGACACCGAAGCCGGGCACACCTGGGTCGCCGGCTACCGCGACCCCGACCAGCCCGTCGTCTGGCACGGGCACCGGGGCAGGTACAAGACCACCCCCGCCCTGCCCAAGGGCCGCCTCAACCGGATCCTGCAGCTCGCCCCCGACGACGTCTGGGCGGTCGGCGGCGACGGCGAGAAACCCCTGCTGCTGCACTGGGACGGCCGGTCGTGGCAGCGGCCCGCCATCCCGCAGGTGCGGGGTGAGGTGAACAGCGTGACCGCCTTCGGCCCCGACGACGTCTGGTTCGCGGGCCGCGACCTCAGCCGGCCGGGGCACATCACCGTCCTGCACTGGGACGGCCGGACCTGGACTCAGGAGACGCCCCCGCAGGTCGGCACCGGCCTGCATGCGCAGATCGAGCGCATCCCCGGCACCTCCCGGCTGTGGCTGACGGTCAACGTCCTCAAGGGCGACTCCGAGAAGATCGCCACCTTCCGCCGGAAGTGACCTAGCGCTTGAGGTCCTTCTCGTCGATCACCTGGTCGGCTCGGGGCGCCGCGACCGAGACCCTGGCGCCCCAGTTGTAGAGACGGGTGTCGGAGACGTGGTCGACGATGCTGCCGCCGGGGACGGGCATCCGCATCGTGGCGTGCAGGCGGGTGACCAGGCCCTCCTTGTTGAGGGTGAACGCATAGGTGATCTTGGAGATCTGCCCGCTCTCGCTCTTGCCGCCGGGGCCGTACTGCTTGCGGAACACCGGGGAGAGCGCGGCCATCTTCGCGCTCGTGGTGGACCCCTTCACCACGCCCCCGCGGACCGAATCGGCCCTCGCGATCAGGGCCTTGACCGTGTCCGGCTCGAACACGCTGATGATGATCCCGTCGGGGACCGGGGGGATCGGCCGCTTCCGGACCCACGACTTGCCCTCGGGCAGCTCCCCGGCCCAGCGTCCCTGCATGTACGCCGCCTTCGGCAGCGAGATCACCCTGCCGGGGGCCTCAAGGAGCTTCCGCATCTCGCGCTCGTCCTTCTTCGAGTCGTCGAAGAAGCCCTTGTCGTAGCGCATCTTCTTGGTGAGATCGGACGCGAGCGCCCCCTTCGGACCGAACTGGATCACGCCGATCTCCTGGGTGACGCTCCCGTTCCCGCCCTTCACCTTCACCTGCTGCACCGTCTTGAACTTGACGCCCTGCCCGGCGACGAACCGCGCCTTCAGCGCCTTGATCGGATCGACCTTGGCCGCCGCCGGCGCCGCGGGCACCACCAGGGCGCTCACCAGCAACACTGTCCCCGCCATCACTCGCTTCATGCGCGAAAGTCTCACAAGGCCAGGTCACGGCATGATCACATACATCGCCCACCGATGTTCGATACCATCGAACAAATCCGGCGTGAGTCATGGGGAGATCAGGTGGCCAGGAGTGACCGGCGTGCCGACGACGGCGACAGTCAGCAGGTGCTGGTCGGCGCCCGGGTGCGGCAGTTCCGCACCGAGCGGGGGCTGACCCTGCGCGGGCTGTCGGCCCAGTCCGGGCTGTCGATCGGGTTCCTCTCCCAGGTCGAGCGGGGTGTCTCCTCCATCGGGCTGACGGCGCTCAACAGCCTCGCCAAGGCGCTCGACCGGCCGGTGCCGGAGTTCTTCAGCGCCGACGAGCCGGAGCCCCGGTCCGAGCCGGCCGCCGCGCCGCCGCACTTCACGCTGACCCGCCGCGACGACGGCGCGACCCAGTACGTCTCGGGCCAGACCACCTACCGCATGCTCTCCGACCGGGGCCCCGACCTGGTGCTGGAGCCGATGCTGGTGCACATCGCGCCCGGCGGCCGGCGCGAGGAGTCCTACGGTCACCGGGGCGAGGAGTTCGCCTACGTCGTGCACGGCGAGCTGCTCTACGAGGTCGACGGGGTCGAACACCGGCTGCTGCCGGGTGACAGCGTGCACCTGCGGTCGAGCGTGCCGCACCGGCTCTACAACGACACCGACGAAGTGACCACGGTGGTGTCCGTGGTCACCCCCCGGCTGTTCTGACGAGGGCTCTGTTCACTCTCACGTAACATCGCGGACGAGTTCCGCGTGATGGTGCACGATGGCCCAGCCCGTGGCCGACCGGCGCAGCACGTCGGTGACCCGGGTGTGCTCCGGCGGGCCGCCCGGCGCGACCGCGACCAGCACGTAACGGGCCACGGCGGTGTCGCCCCAGACGTCCACGCGCATCTCCCTGGCGCTCAGCGAGTCGAGCGACGGCCGCGCCCCGGCGGCGTCCCGCTGGGCGCGGTAGGCGTCGAGTTCGGCGCGGGTGCGCAGCGGGCCGGGCAGGTGGGTCTCCCAGGTGGTCACCTCGGGGTGGAGGTGGCTGTCGAACCGGGCGCGGTCGCCCGCCAGGAAGGCGTCGTACATGTCGTCGATGGCGGCGGCGACATCGGCGGCGGTGGTGCCGCGCGTGGTGACGTCGAAGCCGGTCACAGGGCGGCCCGGCCGTTCTGGTCGTCGCGGACGATCCGGCCGCCGGACATCACCCAGCGCACGCCCCGGAAGGCCGACGTCGACTCCAGCGGGTCGGCGTCCATGGCGATGAGGTCGGCGTACTTGCCGGGCTCGACGGTGCCGAGGTCGGCCTCCGCGCCGAGCCAGCGGATCGGGCCGAGGGTGCCGGCGTAGAGGGCGCGGGCGGGGCCGAGGCCGGCGTCCGACATGTGCTCCAGTTCGCGGACCGTGGCGTTGGTGCCCTCGAAGTCCCAGAACGGGGGCATGTCGCTGCCGAGCAGCACCTCCACGCCCGCCGCCAGGGCCAGGGCGTAGCTCTCCAGGTGGCGGGGGCCCGCGCCGAGCGAGCGCCGCTGCATCCACTCGGGTACGCCGAGCTCGTCGAAGAACGCCTTGCAGCGGGTGACCAGCAGGGTCGGCACGAGGGCGGTGCCCCGGGCGGCCATCGCGGCGACCACCTCGGGGGTCAGCTGGTAGCCGTGCTCGACGCAGTCGAGGCCGAGTTCGACGGCCTCGGCGATGACCGGGGCGGGGCCCGCGTGGGCGGTGACCTTGCGGCCCCAGGCGTGCGCGGTCTCGATGACGGCGGTCAGCTCGTCGGTGAAGAGCTGGCGGGTGTCGATGTCCTCGTGCTCGCCGGCGATGCCGCCGGAGATCATCACCTTGATCAGGTCGGCCCCGGCCTTGACCTGGCTGCGCACCCCCTGGCGGAAGCCGTCGGCGCCGTCGCACTCCAGGGTGTCGGTGCCCTCGTGGCCGTGGCCGCCGGTGGAGACCAGCGCGCGGCCCGCCGTGAAGATGCGCGGCCCGGCCGCGCGGCCGGCGGTGACGGCGCGGCGCAGCGCGAAGTCGGCGTGGTCCTTCTCGGCGACGCAGCGGACCGTGGTCACCCCGCAGAGCAGGGTGCGCCGGGCTCCGTCGGCCATGTAGAAGGCCAGGTCGTGCGGGCTCAGCCCCTTGACCGCGTCGCCGCCCTGACCGGGCAGCGACAGGGACAGGTGGGTGTGCATGTTGGCCAGGCCGGGCGTCACGAACGCGCCGCCCAGGTCGACCCGCCGATGGTCTCGCCCGGCCTCGGCCAGGACGTCGTCGGCGGGGCCGACGGCGGCGATGCGGTCGCCGCGGACCCACACCGCCGCGTCGCGCAGTGGGGCGACGCCGTCAAGGACGCGGGCGTCGACCACCGTGCAGCCGGTCAGCACGGTCGAGTTCATGAAGGGTTCTTCCTTTCATACAGGTCATGGGCCGCCTCGGCGGAGACGTAGCCTTCGGCGAGGTCGTCTTGGACGGCCGCGGGGTCGCGGTCGCGGGGGTCGCCGTGGCCGCCGCCCCCGGCCGTGAGGACGGTGACGCGGTCGCCGGGCGACACGGCGGTGCGGCGGGTGCTGACGCGGTGTTCGCGGTCGGTGCCGGGGAAGACGATCACCTGGTTGGGTTCGGGCTCGTGCCCGCCGTCGAGGGCCCAGGGGCGGGAGCGGGTCTTCTTGATCACCGACAGGAACTCGCCCTCGGTGACGAACCGGATGTCCCGGCGCAGGCCGGGGCCGCCGCGGAAGCGGCCCGCTCCCCCGGAGTCGGTGCGGATCTCCAGGCGCTCGAAGAACATCCCGGTCCTGGCCTCCAGGACCTCGATCGGCGTCATCCGCGCCTGGGTCTGGGCCAGGTGGTTGGCCGGGCCGATGCCGTCGTGGTGCGGCGTGCCGCCCCACCCGACCGGCTCGTTGTTGCTGACCGCGAACAGCTTGCCGGTGTCGGGGTGGACGCCGACCATCATGAAACCCGGCACGTCGCCCCCGGAGGAGGCGGGCAGCCGGTCGGGCATGCCCTGCGCGAGGGCCTTGTAGATGAGTTCGAGCGCCACCGTGCCGGTCCACTGGGTGAAGGTCGCCGCCGGGTAGACCGCGTGGAAGATCGTGCCGGGTTCGGCCCGGACGGTCAGGGCGGTGAAGTGACCGGCGTTGGCGGCCTCGCCGGGCGTCGTGATCGCCTTGAACGCGACCCGCGCGGTGGCGATGGTGGCCCCGAGGGGCAGGTTCACCGGGCCGGCCACGGCGGGCGAGGAACCGGCGAAGTCGACGACGCAGGTCCCGTCGGCGATGGTGACGGTGACCCGCATCTTCACGGGGTCGCCGGTGACGCCGTCGTCGTCGAGCCAGTCCTCGGCGGTCCACGAACCCTGCGGCAGCGCGGCCAGGGCGTCGGCGGTGGACGCCTCGGCCACCTCGATCACGGTGTCGATCACCTCGGCGACGGTGTCGCGGCCATACCGGACGCTCAGGTCGACCAGGCGGCGCTCACCCATGCGCAGGGCGGCGATCTGGGCGTGCAGGTCGCCGAGCACCTCGTTCGGCATGCGCGAGTTGAACCGGATCAGCTCGTGGATCTCATGCACCGGTTCGCCCCGGGAGACGACCTTCGTCCCGGGGAAGATCAGCCCTTCCTGGTGCATGTCGATCGAATCGAGGACGTAGCCGGGGTCTTTGGCGCCCAGGTCCATCCAGTGCGCCCGCACGCAGACGAAGCCGATCAGCTCGTCGTCGAAGACGGGGGCGAACAGGGTCGCGTCGTAGGAGTGGGCGGCGTTCCAGTACGGATAGTTCATCAGCACCACGTCGCCGGGATGCAGGTTCCCGACGCCGACGTACTCCACGCCCTTGCGGACGGAGTAGTCGTTGGCGCCCAGGAACCGGCTCAGGCCGGTCGACTCGGCGACCAGGCGCAGCCGGGGGTCGTAGATCGAGATGCCGAAGTCGTGCACCTCGTAGATGACGGGGTTGAAGGAGGTGCGGACCAGCGTGGCCCGCATCTCCTCGGCCACCGAGACCAGGTGGCTGCGGACGACCTCGACGGTGGTGCCGTCAGTCATCGACGTCCACTCCGTAGAGGTCGCGGGCCGCCTGCGGGGAGACGTAGCCTTCGGCGACGTCGTCGCGGACGGCCGCCGGGTCGCGGTCGCGGGGGTCGCCGTGGCCGCCGCCGCCCGCGGTGAGCAGGGTGGCGCGGTCGCCCGGCGACACGGGGGTGCGGCGGGTGCTGACCCGCTCCTCGCGGTCGGTGCCGGGGAACACGATGACTTGGTTGGGTTCGGGCTCGCAGCCGCCGTCGAGGGCCCAGGGGCGGGTGCGGGTCTTCTTGATGACCGACAGGAACTCGCCCTCGGTGACGAAGCGGATGTCGCGGCGCAGGCCCGCGCCGCCCCGGTGCCTTCCCGCCCCGCCCGAGTCGGTGCGGATCTCGACCCGCTCGAAGAACATCCCGGTCTTGGCCTCCAGGACCTCGATCGGGGTGGTGCGGCCGGTGCTGCCGGAGACGTGCGTGGCGGCGTGCATGCCGTCGTGGTCGGGGGTCGCGCCCCAGCCGACCGGGTCGTTGTTGCTGACCGCGAACAGCTTCCCGGTGTCGGGGTGGACGCCGACCATCATGAAGCCCGGCACGTCACCCCCGGAGGAGGCCGCCAGCCGGTCGGGCATGCCCTGGGCCAGGGCCTTGAGGATCAGCTCCACCGCGACGATGCCGGTCCACAGGGTGAAGGTCGGCTGCGGGTAGACGGCGTGGAACAGCGTCCCCGGCTCGGCCTTCACCACCAGCGGCGCGACGGTGCCCTCGTTGGAGGGCTGGTCGGCCGAGGTGAGCGACTTGAGCACGACCTTGCAGATCGCCTCGGTCGCGCCGTAGGGCATGTTGATCGGGCCGGCCGTCGCCGGGGCGGAACCGGCGAAGTCGACGGTGAACCCGCCGTCGTCGATGGTGACGGTGACCTGCATCTTCACCGGGTCGTCGGTGATGCCGTCGTCGTCGACCCAGTCGACCGCCGTCCACGAGCCCTGCGGCAGGGCGGCCAGCGCGGCGCGGGTGCGCGCCTCGCCGTCGGCGATGATCCGCTCGACGGCTGCCTCGACGGTGGGGCGGCCGAACTTGGCGAGGATCTCCAGGAAGCGGCGCTCACCGGTGCGCAGGGCGGCGATCTGGGCGTGCAGATCGCCGAGCACCTCGTTCGGCATGCGCGAGTTGAACCGGATCAGCTCGTGGATCTCCCGCACCGGCTCGCCCCGGGAGACGACCTTCGTCCCGGGGAAGATCAGGCCTTCCTGGTGCATGTCGGTCGAGTCGAGCACGTAGCCCGGGTCTTTCGCGCCCAGGTCCATCCAGTGGGCCCGCACACACAGGAAGCCGACCAGGTCGGCGCCCTCGAAGACCGGCGCGAACAGGGTCGCGTCGTAGGCGTGGGCGGAGTTCCAGTACGGATAGTTCATCAGCACCACGTCGCCCGGGTGCAGGTTCTCCCTGCCGACGTACTCCACGCCCCTGCGGAGGGCGAAGTCGTTGGCGCCGAGGAAGAAGGTGAGGCCGGTGGCCTCGGCGATCAGGCGCAGGTCGGCGTCGTACATCGACATGCCGAAGTCGTGCACCTCGTAGATGACGGGGTTGAAGGAGGTGCGCACCAGGGTGGCGCGCATCTCCTCGGCCGCCGACAGCAGGTAGCTGCGCACGACCTCCACGGTCGCGCCGTCGAGCGGGGTCATCACGCCTCCTCGTCGAGGGTCACCAGCAGGTGGCCGAATTCGTCGACCTCGACCCGCTGGCCGCTGGGCACCACGGTGGTGGAGGTGCCCTCGTCGACCAGGGCCGGGCCCGCGAACGTGTCGCCGGGCGCGAGGTCGGCCCGGTCGTACACCGCGAAGGAGGTCAGCGTTCGGGTGCCGAAGTCGTAGGCCCGGCGGTACGCCGGCGCGAGGTCCTTCTCGCGGCGGGGCGGGCGGGTCAGTTCGGGGCGCTCGGCCCGGCCGATGCCGCGTACGCGCAGGTTGAGGATCTGGAGCCGGTTGTCCATGGCGTGGCCGTAGCGGGCGCGGTGCAGTTCCTCGAAGGCGACCCGGACGGTCTCGGCGTCGAGGTCACGGCCGACCGGGACCGTCAGCGTGTGCTCCTGGCCCAGGTAGCGCAGTTCGAGCTGCCGCTCCAGGATCGCCAGGTCGGCGGGGATGCCCTGCTCCTTCAGGGAGGCCACCGCCTCGGCCTCCACCTCGCCGAAGCGTCCCTCCAGGCCGGCGAGGTCGATGTCGTCGAGGGTCGCCATGACGGTCCGGGAGAAGTCGCCGACGATGTCGGCCGACAGCATGCCCCAGGCCGAGAAGCCCGAGGGCGCGAACGGCACGACCACCTCGCGGATGCCCATCTCCCTGGCCAGCAGCGGGGCCAGCAGCGGCCCGGCCCCGCCGAAGGCGAGCAGCGAGAAGACCCGGGGGTCGTGGCCGCGCTCGACGGTGATCTGCCGGACCGCGCCGACCGTCTTGGCCAGCAGCACGTCGAACACCCCGGCGGCGGCCGACTCGACCGGCAGCCCGAGCGGCCCGGCGATCTGCTCCTCCAGCGCCGCGCGGGCGGCGTCGGCGTGCAGGCCCATCTCGCCGCCGAGGAACCGGTCGGGGTCGACGTAGCCGAGGACGACGGCGGCGTCGGTGACCGTGGGGCGGGTGCCGCCCCGGCCGTAGGAGACCGGGCCCGGGTCGGCCCCGGCGCTCTCGGGGCCGACCTTGAGCAGGCCCCGGTCCAGCCAGGCGATCGAGCCGCCGCCCGCGCCGATGGTGCGGATGTCGTACGTCGGGATGAGCAGCGGGAAGTGTTCGAGCTGGGCCTCGTAGGCGGCCACCGCCGAGCCGCGCTCGATGACGCAGGCGTCCAGCGAGGTGCCGCCGATGTCGAAGGTCAGCAGGTAGTCGCGCTGGAGGGCGTCGGCCAGGTAGGCCGCGCCGACGATGCCCCCGGCCGGGCCGGACAGCACCGTGTGGGTGGGCGAGGTCTTGGCCACCGAGGAGGTCATCGAGCCGCCGCCCGAGCGCATGATGAGGAACCGGCCGCCGAAGCCGCGCGCGGCCAGCCCGGCCTCCAGCTCGTCGACGTAGCTCTCGAAGATGGGCCGGATGTAGGCCTCCAGCACGGTGGTGCTGGTGCGTTCGTACTCGCGGTACTCGCGCACGATGTCGGTGGACAGCGACAGGCTGACCTGCGGGTACGCCTCGCGGATGACGGCCGCCGCCTCCCGTTCGTGGACCGGGTCGAGGTAGGAGTGCAGGAAGCAGACGGCGATGCCGTGCACGCCGTGCTCCTCGACGAGGGTGCGGGCCGCCGCGCGCACGCTGTCGGGGTCGAGGTCCTCCACGACGCGGCCCCGGTAGTCGAGCCGTCCTCTGACGCCCGCCGTGTGGCGGCGGCGGACCAGGCTCTCGGGGCGTTCGTACTGGAAGTCGTACATGTGGTCGGGCGGTACGTTGCCCCGGCCGATGAGGAAGACGTCCCGGAAGCCCTCGTTGGTGATGATGCCGGTCGGGCCGCCCCGGCGCTCCAGCACGGCGTTCAGGCCGAGGGTGGTGCCGTGGATGAACAGCTCCACGCGGGACAGGTCGGTGCCCAGCGCCTCGATCGCGTTGAGCACGCCCTCCCACGGCCGGGCCGGGGTGGTGGAGGCCTTGCGGAACCTGACCCGGTTGGTGCGCGAGTCGAGCTCCATCGCGTCGACGAAGGTGCCCCCGATGTCGACGGCCAGCCGGATGGTGCGGTCAGACACGGATGTCACTACCTTTCAGCAGGTCGGGGATCTCGGGCACCCGCCAGCAGGCCACCTGGGCGGTCCCGTGCGGCCGGAGCTGCTGCTCCTCGGTACGGCAGCGGTCGGCCGCGAACGGGCAGCGCGCGGCCAGCGGGCACCCGGTGGCGGCGGCCTCGGTGTCGTCGAGATCTTCGGTGAGCGTCACCTTCGGCCCGGAGAAGCCGGAGCCGAGGCTGGGCGCGCTCGACAGCAGCGCCCGGGTGTAGGGGTGGCGTGGGCGGCCGAAGACCTCCTCGACCGGGCCCTCCTCGACGATCCGGCCGAGGTAGAGCACGATCACCCGGTCGGCGAAGCCGCGCACGGTGGCCAGGTCGTGCGAGATGAAGACCGAGCCCCGCGACGGGTCGCGCACCACGTCGGCGATCACGTCGAGGATCTGCGCCTGCACGGTGACGTCGAGCGCCGAGGTGGGTTCGTCGAAGACGAGCACGTCGGGTTCCCCGGCGAGCGCGCGGGCGATGCAGACGCGCTGCGCCTGCCCGCCCGACAGTTCGTGGGGGTGGCGGGCCAGCATCGAGCGGTCGATCTTCAGTCGGTCGGCCACGGCGGCGACCCGCTCGGCCCGCTGAGCCGCCGGCAGGCCGAGGGCCCGGAGCGGTTCGGCGATGGCCTCGGCGACGGTGCGGCGCGGGCTGAGCGACCCGATCGGGTCCTGGAACACCATCTGGACGCGGGTCCGCAACCGGCGCAGCTCACGTCCGCGCAGGTCGGACATGCGCGACCCGGCCACCCGCACGTCGCCGCGCGCCGCCGGAACCAGGCCGAGCAGCAGCTTGGCCAGGGTGCTCTTGCCGCAGCCGCTCTCCCCCACCACGCCGAGCGTCTCACCCGCCGCCACCCGCAGGCTGACCCCGCGCAGCGCGGCGTGGCCGCCCTTGCCGAACCGGCTGCGGTAGACCACGTGGGCGTCGTCGACCTCCAGCACGGCCCGCTCCGCCGCCGTCGCCCGCGCAGGGGTGGCGGCGGGCTCTTCGAAGGCGAGTTCGTCGGTACGCGGATGGAAGCAGGCCAGGCTCCATTCGTCGGTGGCGCCCGGCACCGGGGTCGGGAGAGGCCGGTCGACGGAGCACTCGGCGGTGGCGTGCGCGCAGCGCGGCGCGAACGGGCACTCGCGCGGGGCCGCCTTCAGCAGCGGCATCGCGCCCGGCGTGGCGACGACCGCGCGGCCGTCGACGTCGGGGACCGACCGCAGCAGCGCCCGCGTGTACGGGTGGGCGGGCCGCCCCAGCACCCGCGCGGCCGGGCCGCTCTCCACCACGGTGCCCGCGTAGAGCACCACGACGCGGTCGCACACGTCGGCGACGGAGGCCAGGTCGTGTGAGATGAGCAGCACTCCCCGGCCGTCGGTGTCGGCGGCGTGCCGGAACTGGCGCAGGATCTCCCTGGTCAGCGTCACGTCGAGGCCGGTGGTCGGCTCGTCGGCGATGAGCAGGCCGGGGGCGCAGCCGGTGGCCAGCGAGATCATCACCCGCTGGGCCATGCCGCCCGACAGCTCGTGCGGGTAGGCGCCCAGCCGCCGCCGGGGCGAGCGGATGCCGACGGCGGCGAACTGCTCCTCGGCGGCCCGCCGCGCCTCGGTCTCGGTCAGCCGCTGGTGGGTGATCAGGCGGTCGGTGAGCTGGCGGCCCACGGTTCGGGTCGGGCTCAGCGCGCCGCGCGGGTTCTGGAAGCAGATGGCCGCGCCGTGCCCCCGGTGGCGGCGCAGCGCGTCGTCGTCCATGCGGAGCACGTCGTCGCCCTCGAAGCGGACCGCGCCGGTGGCGTGGGACCCGCCCGGGAGCAGCCCGACGATCGAGCGGGCGACCATGCTCTTGCCGCCGCCGCTCTCTCCGACCAGGCCGACCACCTCGCCCCGGCCGACCCGCAGCGTGACGTCGCTGAGCGCGGCCACCTCGCGGCCGGGACGGCGGATGACGACCGACAGATTCTCGATCGAGAGCAGGTCAGGGTCCACGGGGCTCACCGCCGCTTCGCTTCGGCGCGCTCCTGGAGGCCCTCGCCCAGAAGGCTGAAGCCGAGCACGCAGATGAGCAGGACAAGGCCGGGCGGGACCGAGGTCCACCAGCGTCCGGCCACCACGTCGGGGCTGCCGAGGCTGATCATCGCGCCCCACTCGGCGGCCGGGACGGTCACGCCCAGCCCGAGGAACGACAGCCCGGCCAGCGTGAGCATCGCCCACCCGGCGTTCAGGGGCGCGATCACCCGGACCGGGGTCAGGCTGTTGGGCAGCACGTGCCGCCACAGCACCCCGAAGGTGGAGGCGCCCGAGGTGACCGAGGCGGCCACGAACGACGACTCGCGGACCGTGCGCACCTCGGCCCTGACCAGCCGGGCGTACGCGGGCGCGTTCACCGCCGCGATCACCGCGATCAGGTTGCCGGTGCCGTTGCCGACCAGCGCCGCCACCGCCAGGGCCAGGATGAAAGTGGGGAAGGCTTGGAAGACGTCGACCACGCGCATCAGCACGTCGTCGACCCAGCCGCCGAGATAGCCGGCCACCAGGCCGAGCGCGGTGCCGGCGACCACGGCCGCGGCCACCCCGGCGACCGCGATGCCGAGGTCGAGGCGGCCGGCGTACAGGAGCCTGCTCCAGACGTCCATGCCGTTGGCGTCGGTGCCGAGCGGATGGCCGGGGCCGGGCGGCACGAGCGTGCCGAGGGGGTCGATCTCGGTCGGTCCCCAGCCGGTGAGCAGCGGGGCGACGATCGCGGCCAGCGCGACGACGGCCAGGATCGCCGAGCCGGTGACGATGAGGACGGTGGCGAAGCGGCCCGCGCGGGCCGCGCCGACGACGACGGTTTCGGGCATGACTTCGGGCATGACGCGGCTCCTAGATCTGCACGCGCGGGTCGAGGACGGCCTGCACCACGTCGGCGATGAGGAACACCACGACGTAGCAGAACGCGATCACCAGCACCGACGCCTGGACGACCGGGTAGTCCCGGTAGAGCAGCCCGCGCAGCGCCCACTGGCCGAAGCCCTGCCACGAGAACACGTACTCGACCAGCACGGTCGAGCCGATCGAGGTGCCGAAGACCAGCGCGGCCAGCGAGGGCAGCCGGGCCAGCGTGGCCCGCAGCAGGTAGCCGCGCAGCAGCGTGCGCCCGCGCAGGCCGTGGGCGGTGGCCGCCACGTAGGGCTCGGAGTGCAGCACCTCCAGCGCCGAGGCCCGCACGCTGCGCAGCAGCGGCGCGACGACCACGATCGACAGCGTCGCCACCGGCAGGATCAGGTGGGCCAGGGCCGACCCGAACGCCGGGCCGTTGAGCGTCAGCGCGGCGTCGAGCAGGTCGGCCCCGGTGAGCGGGGTCAGGTTGGTGTCCGGGTCGACCCGGCCGCTGGGCGCGGGGAACCAGCCGAGCACGCTGTAGCCGACCAGGATCAGCACCAGCCCGAGCCAGAACTCCGGCATCGAGTTGCCGACCAGGGCCGCCAGCCGCACCCCGTGGTCGCCGGCCCGGTCGGCGTGCCGCGCCGACCAGACGCCGAGCAGCACGGCGACGACCAGCGCCACCGCGAGCGCCAGCACGACCAGCTCGAAGGTCGGGCCGATGCGCAGCCCGATCTCCGCGCCGACCGAGGTGCCGCTCTGGATGGAGGTGCCGAGGTCGCCGGTGACCAGCCCGCCGAGGTAGTCGAGGAACTGCTTCACCATGGGCTGGTCGAGGCCGTAGCGGGCCCGCGCGGCGGCGGCGTCCTCGGGCGTGGCGTTCGGGCCGAGGATGGTCCGGATCGGGTCACCCGGCAGCACCCGGACCAGCAGGAAGGTCAGGACGACCACTCCGAGCAGCACCGGGATGAGCTGGAGCAGCCGCCTGCCGACGAAACGCGCGATCCGCATGTCGTTACCCCAGGAAGCGGAGCCGGGCCAGGCCGTCCATGGGCTGCACCCACCCGGCCACGTTCTCGCGTACGGGCAGGTTGAAGTTGGGCTGGCAGACGACCACCCAGGGCACGTCGGCGGCGAGGATGTCCTGCGCCTTCGCCCACAGCTCGCCGCGCGCGGCGGCCTCGACCGTGGTGTGCGACTCCTCGTAGATCTTCTCGATCTCCGGGTTGGAGTAGTTCGAGTAGTTGAGGTTCGCGCCCTTCACCAGGCTGGTGGCCAGCATGTACTCGACGTCGTTGACCCACAGCTGGCCCGAGGTGATCTGGAGCGGCACGCTGCGCTTCTGACGGCGTTCGGCCAGCGTGGCCGGGTCGAGCGGGGCGAGCGTGAGCTCGATGCCGGCCTTGCGGGCCTCGCTCTGCACGAGCACGGCGAGCTGCTGCTGCTCCTCGTTGTCGGCCTCGAAGACCAGCTCGGAGGCGACGGAGGGCTTGCCCGCCGCCGCCAGCGCCGCCTTGGCCTTCGCCAGGTCGTAGGTGTACGGGTAGCCGCGCTCGTCGTAGCCGGGCATGTCGAGCGGCACCGGGCTCTTGGCCGGGCGCGCGTCGCCGCCGTAGATGTTGGCGATGATCTGCTCGTACGGCACCGCGTACGCCAGCGCCTTGCGGACGTTCACGTCGTCGAAGGGGGCGGTGGTCACCGACATCTGGAGGGTGACCTGCTGGTTGCTCGGCGCGGAGATGACCTTGACGCCGGGGACCTTCTTGAGGTCGGCGACGTCGCGCTTGCTCACGCCGAGGGCGATGTCGATGTCGCCGTTCTGGAGCTGGAGCCGCTGGTTGGAGGCGGCCGGCACGACGGAGACGCGGATCGTCGGGGTCTTGGCCGGGTCGGGGCCGGGGTAGCCGGCGTTGGCCGCCAGCACGATCTCCTGGCCCTGGGTGGCCTTCTCGACGTTGAAGTAGCCGCCGGTGGGCGGGTTCTTGGCGAACCACTCCTTGGCCCAAGGGTCGGCGTCGGTGGCGTGCTTCTTGGCTTCGACGGAGTCGAAGACGTACAGGGAGATGGCCTGGATCTGCGGGGTGAGCGCGCTCGGGAAGGCCTGGGTGAACTCGACGGTGTAGTCGTCGACGACCTTCACCTGGTCGGGCTCGGTCAGGCCGATGACGCGGTAGACGCCGGCCACGTTGGCCTGGGCGGCGAAGGCGCGGTCCTTGGACCACTTGACGTCGGCGGCCTTCATCTCGTTGCCGCTGGCGAACTTGACGCCCTTGCGCAGCTTGAGGGTCCAGACCTTCTGGTCGGCGCTCGGGGTGAAGGACTCGGCGAAGGTGGGCGTGATGTTCGTGGTGTCGAGGATCTGGGCCCCGTTCACGTCGGTCACGCCGTAGTCGATCAGGTAGGGGTAGACGTTCTTGTAGAGCATGAGCGCGGTGAGGTCGAAACCGACGAAGTCCTGGTCCCAGCTGCTGAGGTAGCTGGAGACGGCGATCCGCAGGGACGACGCGGCGGCGGGGGCGGTGCCGGAAGGGGCGTTCGCGCCCTGGGGCTTGGAGCCGGCGGCGCAGCCGGTGGCCAGCAGCAGGGCGACGCCGCCGCCGAGCTGGAGCACCGACCGACGAGAGAAAGCGGGTGAACCAGCCATAGCTCGCCTTCCACGAACAGGTGTGTGCGGGCTGGGGGTCGCCCGCACCTAGCACCGTTCTACCAAGGCGAAACTTCCGTGAACAAGAGGGGAAGCTGTTTCATCTGAGTAAACATGTCTTCGCTGACCTGCGGAGGTGTGTTCACCGCTGTTCAGTTAAAGCGCAATGGCGGGCAGGACCTCGCTGCCGAGCTTCTCGACGGCCTCCCGCAGGTCAGGGCCGAGCGGCGGCCCGAACGACAGGTGGGTGGCGCCCGCCGCCCGCAGCGCCCGGCAGCGGTCGACCACGTCGGCCGTGCCGCCGGTGATGCCGAGCGACAGCATGCGGTCGTCGACCAGCCGCGCGGCGGCGTCCAGGCCGTCGCGCTCCAGCACGGCCGTGATCGGGGCGAAGTCCTCCACCGCGAGCCCCGCCCGGCTGAGCAGGTACGGCGCGAACGACGGCCCGTAATAGGCGATCTTGGCGGCCATGGCGAGCCGGGCCCGCTCGTCGTCGTCGCCGGTCGACACCCAGAAGCAGGCCGGGATGTCGAGCTCCTCGACGGACCGCCCCGCCTCCTCGGCCCCCTTCGCCACCTCGGCCCTCGCGGTGGTGAAGTGTTCCGGCGGATAGAGCAGCGGCAGCACGCCGTCGGCCAGCCGCCCGGCCATCTGGAGCATCTTGGGGCTCATCGCGCCGACGTACACCGGCACCGGATCGCCCGGCGGCAGGCGCAGCTCCGACAGCGGGCCGAACCACGCGGGCAGCTCGCCCCCGACCTCCTCCGCGCCGAGCAGTGCCCGCAGCACGGTGACCGCCTCGGCGGTCTTGGACAGCGGGCGCGGGCGCTCGATCCCCGCCCAGCCGAGGAACTCGGCCGACCCGGCGGCGACGCCCAGCAGGAACCGGCCGCCGGTGGCCTCGCGCATGGTGGCGGCCATCATCGCGATCTCCGACACGTGCATGGAGTAGGGGTTCATGATGCCGACGCCGAGCTTGATGCGCTCGGTCCTGGCGGCCAGGACGCCGAGCAGCACCGGGGCCGAGCGCAGGAACAGGTCGTTGGAGACCCACAGCTGGTCGAAGCCGTGCCGTTCGGCCCGCCGCGCCAGGTCGACCAGGGTCGGGATGTCGAGGTCGTTGTTGACCCGCAGGGAGAACGTCATGCGCCGACCGCCTTCGCGTCGATCTCTACTTCGACCAGGAATCCCTCGCCGATGAGGGCGTTGACGACGTACGTGCTGTTGGCGGGGGCCACGTCGCCGAGCACCTCGGCGTGGGCGCGCGCGGCCTGCTCCCAGTCGGCGTCGGGGGTGAGCAGCAGCCGGGTGCGGAACACGGTGTCGCGCGAGCCGCCCAGCGCCTCCACCGCCGCAACGCCCCGGCGCAGGGCCTCAAGGGTCTGGGCGTAGGCGTCCGGGCCGTCGGCCGTCGTGCCGCTCACGGCGATGAGGTCGCCCTCGCGGGCGGCGCGGGAGTAGCCGGCCTGCTCCTCCCAGCCCGAGCCGTCCTTGAACCGGGTCGCCGGGGGAATCGAGCCCTGCGCAGGGTCGGTGTACTCCTCGATCCGGACGACCTGGCCGTTCCGGACCTCGACGAACATCATCGCGTCGACGGCCATCTCGGCGCCGCGCTCACGGCCCCGGTAGACGCAGCGCTGCACGTAGCCGCCGGCCACCGGGTCGACGCGCACGCCGGTGGCGCGGAAGTCCTCGATCTCCGCGTCGAAGCGGCGGATCGCGTCGAGGCTCTCGGCCTTGTCCCGCTCGACTCCGTCGTAGTTGTGCCAGATGCGGATGTCGTCGGCGTACAGGCGGTCGAGGCGGGCGACGTCGCCGGAGGTGATGGCGTCCAGGAGTTCGGCGGCGAAGGCGCGCATGTCACCGGCGAGGGCGTCGGCCCTGCGCAGTTCTCCGTCGTCGCCGAGCAGCTGCAGGCGCTGCACGGCCAGCGGGATGTTGCCGTCGGCCCACAGCGCGTCGTGGAAGGCGCGCAGGTCGAAGCCGTCGCGGTCGCGGCGGGCGGCGTCGGCCAGCAGGCGGGTCACCTGGACCTTCCCGACCTGGTACGACAGCCCCTGGCCCGGGGCCGACGCGAAGAAGGCGGCCTCCTCCCTGGCGGTGTCGAGGTCGACCGGCACGAGTTCGTGCAGCATGCGGGCCGCGCCGTCGATGTCGAGCTCGCCGAGCGCCAGGCGCACGTCCACCTCGACCCTGATCGCGCGCAGCCGCATGAAGTTGTAGACGATGGCCCGGGTGAGCGGCGCGTCCTCGAACAGGCCGGCCTGGAGCATCATCTCCTCGTTGTAGAAGGCGATGCCCTCGTTGGGCACCGAGTCGTAGAAGCGGCGGTGGGCCGGGTCGGGGTGCCGCCAGGTCAGCGCGAGCTGCTGGTAGTGGACGCCCTCGTGGATGATCCCGGCCCGGGGGTCGGCGGCGTTGGCCCGGTAGAAGTAGGGCAGGTCCGGGCCCGGCACCGGGACGTAGGCGATGCCGTCCTGGTCGAGCCGGTGCTCGTCGGTCAGGTCGTCGCTGACGCCCAGCCAGCGCAGCGGCTCCAGGTAGTCGGGCCGGGGCAGGTTCCGGTAGTGCCGCAGCTCCGCCGGCTGCGACAGCAGGCCGCGCTCCTCGTAGAAGGCGCGCACGTCCAGTTCGGCGGCCCGTTCGGCCGCGCTCTGCTCCTCGGCGCTCGCCGGGGGCGGCGGCCACTCGGGCGGGCCCGACCTGGCCCGCTCGAACAGCTCGAAGGCCTCGGCCCGGTCGCGCTCCTGGGCGGCCAGGGCGAGGATCTCGTCGGCCGACCAGGGCAGCAGGGCGACCTGGTGCAGGAAGAAGCCGAACGCCTCCGCGCCGACGGGCCGGTGCGGGGCGAGGCCCGGCAGCCGCTCGATCAGCCACGCCCGCCAGTCGGCGAGCGCCCGCGCCGCCTCCTCGGCCGCCGCCGCCGCGGCGTCGCGGGCGGCCGGATCGAGGTGCGGCAGCAGCAGGCCGACGGCGGTCCGGAGCTGGTCGGGCACGTCGGCGCTGTCGGTCAGGGCGAGCTCGGCGAACTCGCGGGTCGCGGTGCCGTCGAGGTTGTCCCTGGCGGTGTCGAGGGTGCCGGGGATCCAGCGCAGCCGCTCGACCAGGTCGGCGCTGCGGGCCGCGTCGAAGGGACCCGGCTGGAGCAGCGCGTCGTAGACGTGGCCGACGGTCTGGTCGAGGTAGAACCAGGGGTCGCGCCGCCAGCTCCGGAGGACGTCGAGCTCCCAGCGCACCCGCGCGGTCGCCGAGCCGAGCAGCCGGCGCGGCACCTCGATCGCGGGGTCGTCCGACGGCGCGACCGTCGCCAGGTCGCTCTCGATCCCGGCCAGGAAGCGCAGGTCCTCCTCGACGGTGAGGGCGTCCCACTCCGGACGCCACCCGGCGGGCCGGACCACCCGGGGGATGTCGTCGCGGCTACGCGGCGTGGTGGCCAGCCGCCAGGCCCAGAACCGCTCGGTCAGCTCCGCGAGCACGAGATGTCCTTCCATGAGTCACTTCGCCAGCACGCAGGCGGCCGACCGGCCGTCCCGCAGGATCGTCAGCGGCGGGTCGTCGTCCGCGCACGACGGCAGGGCCACCGGGCAGCGCGGGTGGAACCGGCACCCGCCGGGCGGCCGCGAGGGGTCGGGCACGTCGCCCGGCAGCTCGACCGGCAGCACGCCCGCGCCGTCGGCCCGGGGCACCGCCGAGATGAGCGCCTTCGTGTACGGATGGGCGGGCTCCGACCACACCTGCCGGGTCGGCCCGACCTCGACGACCCGCCCCAGGTACATGACCGCCGTGCGGTCGGCGATCTGCCGCACCACCGACAGGTCGTGCGAGATGAACACCATGCCCATGTCGAGCTCGCGGACCAGCTCCACCAGCAGGTTGGCGACCGACGCCTGCGCCGAGGCGTCGAGCGCGCTGATCGGCTCGTCGGCGATGATGCAGCTCGGCTCGGCGGCCAGGGTCCGGGCGATCGCGATGCGCTGGCGCTGGCCGCCGCTGAACTCGTGCGGGTAGCGCTTCACCGCGTCGGCCGGGAGGCCGACGCGTTCGAGCAGCTCACCGGCCCGGCGGCGGGCCTCCGCCTTGGACGTCCCGCCGAGCAGGTACCCGTCCCCGACCTGGTCGCCGACCAGGCGGCGGGGGTTGAGGGAGGCGTACGGGTCCTGGAAGACCATCTGCAGCCCGCGCAGGTCGGCGGGACGGCGGCGCAGCCCCAGCGGCGCGACCGGGCGGCCGTCGAAGCGGATCTCCCCGGCGGCGGTGCGCTGGAGCCCGACGACCGCGCGGCCCAGCGTCGACTTGCCGCACCCGGACTCGCCGACCAGCCCGAGGATCTCGCCCCTGTTCAGGGTCAGGTCGGCGTGGTCGACGGCGCGCAGCGGCGGCGCGCCGGTCCGGTGGTATTCGACGGCGACCCCGGTCGCCTCCAGCAGCGCGGTCACGCGGTATCTCCCAGCGGGTCGGGGGGACAGGCCAGCCGGTGGTCGGATCCGACGAGCACCGGCTCGGGGCGGTCCACCCGGCACGAGTCGACGGCGAAGGCGCAGCGGGGATGGAACGCGCACCCCTCGGGCACCGCGCCGAGCGACGGCGGGCTGCCCGAGATCGGCCGCAGCGTCGCCGCCCCGCCCTCCGGGTGCGGCAGCGCGTCGAGCAGGCCCCGGGTGTAGGGATGCCGGGGGTGGGTCAGCACGGTCTCGCGCGGCCCGACCTCGGCGGTGCGGCCGCCGTACATGACGCAGATGCGGTCGGCCACGGCCGACATCACGCCCAGGTCGTGGGTGATCACCACGACCGCCAGGTCGCGCTCCTGCCGCAGCCGGTTCAGCAGCCGCAGGATGCCCGCTTGCACGGTCACGTCGAGCGCGGTCGTCGGCTCGTCGGCCAGCAGCAGCCGGGGCTCGCAGGCCAGCGCGACGGCGATGGCGATGCGCTGGCGCATGCCGCCGGAGAACTGCGCCGGGTGCGCCTTCAGCGCCCGCTCCGGATCGGGGATCCGCACGGTCGACAGCAGCTCCACCGCCCGGCCGCGCGCCTCCGCCTTGCCGATCCCCAGGTGGTGGCGCATGTGCTCGGTCACCTGGGTCTCGATGCTGAGCATCGGGTGCAGGCTCGTCGACGGGTCCTGCGACACCATCGCGATGCTGCGCCCGCGCACGTCGCGCAGCTCGCGCGGCTTCATGGCCAGCAGGTCGCGGCCCTCGAAGACGGCCCGGCCGCTGGTGCGGGCGGCGTGCGGGAGCAGGCCGAGCAGCGCCATCGCGGTCATCGTCTTGCCGCTGCCGCTCTCCCCCGCGATGCCGAAGACCTCGCCGGAGTCGACCCGGAACGACAGGCCGTCGACGGCCTTGCGGGGTCCGTTCCTGGTGGCGAGCCACACGGTGAGGTCCTCGACCTCCAGTAGCGTTCCCACGGTCACCAAGACCGTCCGGCAGAGATGCTCAGCCGTCCGGGACGGGGAGGAAATGCGGAACACTGCGGCACTTTTCGATCTCCCTGATTCTGCCGGTGGGGTCCGATACATTCATCCGCGTGTCCCGTTACCGCCTTTCGCCCACGCCTGCCCAGGAGGCGGCGTTGGCGGAGCATTGCGGGCACGCGCGTTTTGTGTGGAATCTCGCCGTCGAACAGCATTCGTTTTGGAAGCCGGGCGGCGGCAGCGCCCCTGGATTCGCCGAACAATGCCGCCAACTGACGGAGGCGCGAACTGAATTCGAATGGCTGCGTAATGGCTCCGTCGTCGTCCAGCAGCAGGCACTCAAAGACTTCGCCCAAGCCATGGCGAATTTCTTCCGCAGAACGCACAACCGGCCGACATGGCGAAAGCGCGGGCAGAACGAGGGCTTCCGCATCGTGGCGATCACGCCCAGCGACGTTCGCCGCCTTTCCCGTCACGTCGGCGAGGTCAAGGTCCCCAAAGTCGGCTGGGTCCGTTTCCGCTGGTCGCGATCCGTTCCAGATGGCGTGAAGTCCTACCGCGTCACCTGGGACCGAGCCGGGCGCTGGCATGTCGCGTTCGCCGCGATTCCAGAGCCCATCCCCGCGCCGGGAAGAGGTGAAGTAGTCGGTGTGGATCGCGGAGTGGCCGTCGCGGCAGCCCTGTCCACAGGTGAACACCTGGTCATGCCCACACTGCGGGACACGGAGAAGGCGCGGCTTCTGCACCTGCTGCGAAAACTTGCTCGCGCCAAGCGCGGGTCGAATCGGCGTCGCAAGGTCAAGCAGGCCATCGCCCGCGTCAGGGCGCGCGAGATCGACCGGCGTAAGGATTGGGTGGAGAAGACCACCACCATGCTCGCGCGGCGGTTCGATGTCATCGGAGTGGAGGACCTGAAGGTCGCCGCCATGACCCGTTCGGCCAAGGGCACGATCGAGCGGCCGGGACGGAACGTTCGCCAGAAGGCCGGGCTCAACCGAGACATTCTCGCAGCTGGATGGGGCCGGCTCGACGCCCGGCTCAAAGACAAGGCCTCCGTCCGGGTCGTCAAAGTCAATCCCGCTTATACATCGCAGACCTGTAATCGCTGCGGGCATCGTGACCCGGATAACCGTGAGAGCCAAGCGGTGTTCCGGTGTCGCGCCTGTGGGCATCAGGAGAACGCCGATGTGAACGCCGCCAGAAACGTTCGTGATATCGCCGCAGGGCATGCGGTGAATGCGCGGGGAGGCGACCGGGCTACCGGGCCTATGAACCGCGAACCTCAACTCGTCCTCCTTTCAGCGTGAGATGAGTTGTAATCCCCCGCCTTCGGACGGGGGAGGATGTCAACCCCTGATCGCACGCGCGGTGCGCGGATCGAGGGCGTCCCGCAGCGTGTCTCCGACGAAGTTGAAGGCGAGCACGACGGTCAGGATGGACAGGCCCGGATACAGCCACAGCCACCACAGGTCGAAGTAGTCCATGCCGGACACCACCATCGAGCCCCACTCGGCCATGGGCGGCTGCGCGCCGAGTCCCAGGAACGACAGTCCCGACAGCAGCAGCACGGCGTTGCCGACGTCGAGCGCCGCCATGACCAGCACCGGCCCGGCGACGTTCGGCCGCAGGTCGACGATCATCGTGCGGACGGACGAGGATCCGAGCAGCCGCCCGGCCGCGACGTACTCGGAGTTGCGGGCCGACATGACCAGGCCGCGCACCAGCCGGGCGTACGACGGCCACGACACCACGACCACCGCGAGCACGGCGTTGCGCAGCTCGGGGCCGAGCGCGGCGGCGACCGCCATCGCCAGGATGATGCCGGGGAAGGCGAACACCAGGTCGGCCAGCCGCATGAGCGTGCCGTCGACCCAGCCGCCGAAGAACCCGGCCACCGCGCCGACGACCGAGCCGATCACCGCCGAGAGGGCGACGAGCAGGAACGCGAGCGGCAGCGAGACCTGCGCGCCGTAGATGACGCGGCTGAGCACGTCGCGGCCGAGCTGGTCGGTGCCGAACAGGTGCTGCGCCGACGGTTCGAGCAGCTTGTCGGCGATCTGGTCGAGCGGGCCGTACGGCGCCAGCACGGGCGCGAGCACCGCCACCAGCACCCACAGCACGACGAAGGCGGCGCCGACCAGGGCCAGGGGCTGCCGCCACGGGGTGCGGGATCCAGTCGTCATGTGAGCCTGATCCTCGGGTCGATGACCCCGTACAGCAGGTCGACGAGCAGGTTGATGAGGATGTACACGCCGGCGACGACGATGCTGACGCCCATGATGCCGGGCAGGTCGAGGTTGACCGCGCTGCGGTAGGCGTACTGGCCGACCCCGGGCCAGGAGAAGATCTTCTCCACCAGCACGGCGCCCGACAGCAGGCTGCCGAAGGCGACGCCGGCCACGGTGATGATCGCGACCATCGCGGGGCGCAGCACGTGCCGCACGATGACGACCCGCTCGGGCAGGCCCTTGGCCCTGGCCGCGCGCACGTAGTCGTTGCCGAGGATCTCCAGCACCGACGCGCGGCTGAAGCGCATCAGCATGCCGACCGTGTAGACGGCCAGCACCAGCGACGGCAGCACCAGGTGACCGAGCGCCGACCACATCACGTCCCACTGTCCGGCCAGCGCCGCGTCCACGGAGTAGAAGCCGGTGGTGTACGGCGGCGGGCTCAGCACCGGATCGAGCCGTCCGGTGCCCGGCAGCAGGTCGAACTTGAAGGACAGCAGGTAGAAGGCGACGAGCGCGACCCAGAAGGTGGGCATGGACACCCCGCCCAGGCTCACCACGCGCAGCACCTGGTCGGGCCAGCGGTCGCGGTTGACGGCGGCCACCACGCCGAGGGCGACGCCCACGACCAGCGACAGCACGATCGCGAACAGCGCGAGCTCGATCGTGGCCGGCACGAACTCGGCCAGGTCTTCGGCCACCGGCCGGTGGCTCTGCTGCGACATGCCCAGGTTCCCCTGGAACACGTTGCCGATGTACGTCAGGTACTGCACCGGAAGGGGCTGGTCGAGCCCGTACTTGGCGCGGAACGCGGCCACCGCGGCCGGGTCGCCGATCGCCTGCTGCCCCAGGTTGGCGGCGGCGGGATCGCCCGGGACCAATTGGGTCAGGGTGAAGGCCACGAGGGTGATGCCCACGCACAGCAGCAGGGCGGCCGCGAGCCGCCGGGCCAGGAACCGCAGCAGCACCCCGCCGGGACGGGCCGGCCTGCGACCCGTCCCGGGGGCACCGCTTTTCGGCTTAGCCGAGCTCACGGACGTTGACCAGCCAGAGGGCGTTCGACTGCAGGTTGGTCACCGACTTGGCGGCGACCAGGATCTGCGCCGGCTGGATCAGCGGCATGATCGGGCCGCCCTCGTTCATCTTGTGCTGGATGTCGACGTACAGCGCCGAGCGGGCGGCGTCGTCGACGGTGGTGCGGGCCTTGCCGCCCAGCTCCTCCAGCTCGGGGGCGCTGCCCTCGGCCCATCCGGCGCGCAGGCCCACGAGCTGGCCCGGGAGGAAGTTGAGGTAGTTGCTGGGGTCGGGGAAGTCGGGGCCCCACTGCCACAGGCCCAGTTCCTCGGTGCCGCCGCGGTAGGACTCCAGCGCGGTCTGCACCGACGCAGGGGCCAGCTCCACGTTGATGCCGACCTCCTTGAGGTTGGCCTGGACGCGGGCGGCGAGGTCGCCGAAGTTGAGGCCGTTGACCTGCACGTCGCTCGGGTAGTTCAGCTTGACGGTCGGGTTCTGCAGGCCCGACTCGGCCAGCGCGGCCTTGGCCTTGGCGACGTCGCGCTTGATGCCGTCGCCGGCCGGGAGCGCGCCGAGGAAGACCGACGGCACGATGCCGGGCGCCTGCACGGCTCCCTCACCGGCCAGGTCGACCAGTCCCTGGTAGTCGATGCCGTAGCGCACCGCCTCCTGGAACTTCGGGTTCGAGGAGATCTTGGAGATCTCCGGGTTGTTGTTGGTGAACAGGAAGAACACGTTCGGCGAGGCGCCGTTCACGACCTGGAGGTCGCCCATGTTCTTGGCCTGCTCGGGCGACAGGTCCACCGCGATCTGCGACTCGCCCTTCTGGACGTTGAGCCGCTGCACGTTGGCCTGCGTGTTGCGGACGACGACCTTGGAGTAGGCGGGCTTGGTGCCCCAGTAGTTCTCGTTCAGCTTCAGCACGACCTGCGAGGTGGTGCTGTAGCTCTCCAGGACGTACGGCCCGCTGCCCAGCGACTGCTTGTTGAAGAACGCCTCGGCGGTGTCGGTCTTGTCGGCGTCCTCGGCGTCGCTGGCGCCGTTCTTCTTGGCCACGGCCGAGTTGACGATGCCCAGCGCGGGGTTGGGCAGGATGAACGGGATGGCGGTGTTGGGCTCCTCGCTGGCGATCTCGACGGTGGTCGCGTCGGGCGCGGTGACCGTGAGGCCCGCCATCAGGAACGACGGGTTGCCCTTGACGTTCTTCACGCGGTTGAGCGAGAAGACGACGTCGGCCGAGGTGACCGGGGTGCCGTCGGAGAACTTCGCCTCGGGGCGCAGCTTGAACGTGAAGGTCTTGGCGTCGTCGGAGGCGGTGTACGACGCCGCGAGCGCCGGGACCGGCTTGGTGACGTCGCCGCCCTTGAAGGTGAGCAGCGTGTCGTAGATCGTCTGGTCGATCAGCAACCCCGAGGGCTCGAACATGCGGGCCGGGTCGGTGGTCTTGAGCTGGAACGCGGTGTCGATGACGAGGGTCTTCCCGCCCTGCCCGCCGGGCGAGGACGGGGCGGCGGTGTTGCCACCGCCGCAGGCGGCGAGCAGGCTCAGCGCCACTGCGGCGGTGAGCGCACCGGCAGACCGGCGGATCTTCATGAGGGACTCCAAGGCCGGGCTATGGGGGCCCGCTCAGACATATGGGGCGATGTCATGACTC
This sequence comes from Herbidospora galbida, assembly GCF_005233835.1. GTDB lineage: Bacteria > Actinomycetota > Actinomycetes > Streptosporangiales > Streptosporangiaceae > Herbidospora > Herbidospora galbida. The sequence goes on from NZ_SZQA01000001.1 coordinate 397,895, forward strand.
TCCTGTGCGGCAGCGGCGCGAGGCCGCAACCCGACGTGCAGCCTTACTGCACGTTGACCGCGCACGCTAGGCCGTCGGCCGGGACCCCGTCAAGACCGATTACCGGGAACGACCTGCTCACAACTGTCTGTTGACGGCGCATGCCGACACCCCTACGGTGTCGCCCACGCGTGTAGTTAACCTGCACGTGACAGTGCGATGGTAGGAAGGACGGCGCGGGTGATCGGAGATCGCTTGCACGAACTGCGCACCGAACGGGGGATGAGCCTGCGCGCCCTGGCCGAGCAGGCCGGCGTCTCACCGACGTTGCTCAGTCAGATCGAGCGGGGCGTCACCGAGCCCAGCCTGTCGACCCTGCGCCGCCTGGCCGGGGTGTTCGGCGCGTCCATCGCCTCGCTGTTCGAAGATCCCGCCGCGCCCGCGGTGTGGATCAGCCGGCCCGGTGAGCGCACCACCCTCGGCGCGCCCAACGGCCAGATCCGCTACGAGCGCCTGACCCCCGGCAACGGGCAGCTCGAGGTGCTGCACGCCGTGCTGGCGCCCGGCGAGGTCTCCAGCGACGAGCTGTGGAGCCATCCGTCCTTGGAGTGCGTGTACGTGGTGTCCGGCACGCTGACCGTCCAGGTCGAGCGGTCGGCCTACACGGTCACCGCGGGCGAGAGCCTGACGCTCGACTCCAACCGCCCGCACCGCTACCTGAACACCTCCGACACCGAGACGGAGATCGTTCTGGCCATAAACCCCCCGACACCGTGAAGGAGACCGGCCCGATGGACGACACAGACATGGAGCTCTACGACCTACGGGTGACGGTCGAACGCATCGAGGGCCGGTCGGTCTGCGGCATGAACGTCGGCGACCACTTCGACCTGACGCACAGCGCCCACCTGAAGCTGCCCGAGGGGCAGCACTTCTGCGTGTACGCCCTGGCCTCCGTGCTCCCGTTCCTGGCGGCCAAGCAGCGCGACCTGGCGGCGGGCGACTGGCTGGCCCAGGACACCCAGTTCGCCTGCCCCGACCCGGAGGAGCGCCTGATCATGCAGGTCTCCCGCACCTGCCGCCGCCGGATGAACTCGGCGGATCTGACGTGACCACCGTCGAGATCGGGCTCGGCCTGCAGAGCGACAAGGGCGCGGGCGACTACGCGGAACTGGCGCGCAGCGCCGAGGCGCACGGCTTCGACGTGCTGACCGTCTTCGGCGACCTCATGTACCAGCCGCCGATCTTCCCGCTGCTGGAGATGGCCGCCGCCACCGAGCGGGTGCGCCTGGGCGTGGCCTGCCTCAACCCCTACTCCCTGGCTCCCTACGAGATCGCGGGCCAGATCGCCGCGCTCGACCTGGCCTCGCGCGGCCGCGCCTACCTGGGCCTGGCAAGAGGAACCTGGCTGGGCGCGGTCGGCATCGACCAGCAGCGCCCGCTGACCACCCTGGAGGAGTCGGCGCAGGTCGTCTACCGGCTGCTGCGCGGCGACGCCGAAGGGTACGAGGGCAGGGTGTTCCGGCTGGCCCCGGGCACCACGCTGCGCTACCCCGTGCACCGTCCCGATCCGCCGCTGCTGCTCGGCGCGTGGGGCGCCAAGGGCGCGGCGCTGGCCGGGCGCATCGCCGACGAGATAAAGGTGGGCGGCAGCGCCAACCCGTCGATGGTGAAGGTCATCCGCGAGCGGCTGCGGCCCGGCGCGGAGGCCGCCGGACGGAACGCCGAGGACGTCGGGATCGTGCTCGGCGCGGTCACCGTCGTCGACACCGACGGCGCGGCGGCGCGGGCCCGGGCACGGGCGGAGGTGGCCATGTACCTCGCGGTCGTGGCCGAGCTCGACCCCACCCTGGAGATCCCCGCCGACCTGGTGGCCCGGGTGAAGGAGCTGGTCGACGCCGGGCGGCACGAGGAGGCGGGCCGGCTCATCCCCGGCGACCTGCTCGACCTGTTCGCGTTCGCGGGCACCCCCGACCACGTCGCCGCACAGGCGCAGGCGCTCATCGACGCGGGGGTGCGCCGGGTCGAGTTCGGCACCCCCCACGGGCTGAGCGACCGGCGCGGCGTGGAACTCCTGGGGTCGGCGGTGCTGCCGGGGCTGCGGCGCTCCTAGGCGGGCCTGGTGCGGGGCGGGGTGACGGAGTGCCACGGGAGCGGGGTCGACAGCACCATCGTGCTCGACGGCTGGCCGTAGGGCGCGAGCCGGTCGATGACGTGCTCGAAGGCGTCCATCGTCTCGGCGGCCACCTTGAGGATGCAGCAGGCGTCGCCGGTGATGCGGTGGATCTCCAGCACCTCCGGCCATTCGGCCACCGCCGGGTCGCGCAGCATGCAGCGGGGCCCGTAGCACGACATCCGGATGATCGCCATCACCGGCCAGCCGGTCCGGGTCAGGTCGACCCGGGCGTGGTAGCCCGAGATCACGCCGGTCTCCTCCAGCCGCCGCACCCGCTCGGCCACGGCGGGCGGCGACAGGTGCACCCGGCGGGACAGCTCGCTGAAGGACAGCCGCGCGTCGACCTGCAACTCGCGCAGCAGCGCCCAATCCATATCGTCCATGGCGACCTTCGGTTCATAAAGCGGTTGAGCGGTTTGGCCGTGAAACAACAGGCCAAGGGCGCATCGTACCGTTAAGCGCTCCTTCTAAACATATGACCGATTGGTGGAGCATGAAGTTGTGGAGAGCACGAACAGCACGCGCGCGGCCAGGGCCGCCGCCAACGGCGGGAACCCCACCCTGGAGTTCTCCGACGGTCTGCCGTACGACGTCTACGTGCACGCCGAGACCCTGCACTCGCTGCAGCAGACCATCAGCAAAGATCCCGGCGAGATGTCCTTCCTCATGGTCAGCCAGATCATGGAGCTCTACTTCGGCCTGACCTCCTTCGAACTGCGCGAGGCCCAGCGGCTGCTGCGTGAGGACGACGTCTGGGGCGCGCTCGCCCCGCTGAAGCGCGCCGCCCTCGACATCCAGGGCCTCAACGCCGCCTGGCGCGGGCTCGACTGGATGACCCCGGCCGACTTCAACCGCTTCCGCGACCAGCTCGGCGAGGCCTCGGGCTTCCAGTCCGCCATGTACCGGCACCTGGAATTCCTCCTGGGCCTGCGCAGCGCGACGCTGCTGCGGCCCTTCCACCGTCAACCCGAGGTGTACGCCGCCCTCCAGGAGACCCTGCGCGCCCCCAGCCTGTGGGACGACGTCATCGCGACGCTCGCCCGGCAGGGCTTCGACATCCCCCGCGACCTGCTGGACCGCGACGTGACCGTCGAGCACGAGGGCCACCCCGCCGTCGAGGCCGCCTGGGTCGAGATCTACCGGGAGAACACCCCCGGCAACCACCTGTGGTCGCTCGGCGAGGCGCTCACCGAGCTCGCCGACGGCTTCTCTGACTGGCGATGGCAGCACCTCAAGGCGGTGCAGCGGACCATGGGCGAGAAGTCCGGCAGCGGCGGCTCGGCCGGGGCGAACTGGCTGCGCCGCAGCATGGCCCGCGTGGTCTTCCCCGAAATCTGGTCCGCCAGGACCCTCGTCTGAGCGGAGCACGACGATGTTCACCGAGGCCGACGCCCTCGAACGCGACGCGGCCGACCCCGGCCACCGCGATCTCTTCCACGTCCCCCCGGCGGAGGGCGGCCGCTACGCCGAGGCCGCCTACCTGGCCGGCAACTCGCTGGGGCTGCAGCCCAGGGCGACCAGGGGCGACCTGCTCGACGACCTGGACGCCTGGGCGCGGCTCGGCGTCGAGGGCCATCTCGACGCGGCCCGCCCGTGGCTGCCCTACCACGAGTTCCTGACCGGCACGGCGGCCCGGCTGGTCGGCGCGCGGCCGGCGGAGACCGTGGTGATGAACTCGCTGACCGTCAACCTGCACCTGCTGATGGTGTCCTTCTACCGGCCGACCGGCACCCGGACGAAGATCGTCATCGAGGACACGGCCTTCCCGTCCGACAGCTACGCGGTCCGCAGCCAGGCCCGCTTCCACGGCCTCGACCCCGACGCGACGGTGGTCAGGCTCGACCCCGCCGACGTGCTCGCCTACCTCGCCCGCGAGGGCCACGAGGTCGCGCTGGTGCTGCTCGGCGGGGTCAACTACCTCACCGGCGAGCTCATGGACATCCCGGCGATCACCCGCGCGGGGCACGAGGCCGGCGCGCTGGTCGGCTGGGACCTGGCGCACGCCGCCGGGAACGTCCCGCTGGAGCTGCACGAGTGGGGGCCCGACTTCGCGGCCTGGTGCTCGTACAAGTACCTGAACTCGGGACCGGGCGCGCTCGGCGGCGTGTTCGTGCACGAGCGGCACCTCGGCGACCCGGCCGTGCAGCGGTTCGAGGGCTGGTGGAGCACCGAACCGGCCACCCGCTTCGAGATGGCCCCGGTCTCCCGTCCCCCGGCGACGGCCGACGCCTGGCAGGTCTCCAACCCGCCGATCTACGCCATGGGCCCGGTCCGCACCTCCCTGGAGATCTTCGACCGGATCGGCATGGCCGACCTGCGCGCCCGCAGCGTGCGCCTCACCGGCTACCTGGAATCGCTGCTCGACGAGCTCCCGACGACCCTGGTGACCCCGCGCGATCCCGGCCGGAGGGGCAGCCAGCTCTCCCTGCGCATCAGCACCGGCAGCGCCCACGAGCTGGCCAAACGGCTGCGCTTCGAGTTCGGCGTCATCACCGACGCCCGGGAGCCCGACATCGTCCGGGCCGCGCCGGTGCCCCTGTACTGCTCCTACCACGACTGCTGGCGTCTGGCCGACGCCCTCGCGCACATCCTCGAGGAGGCCCGATGAGCGATCCGGACGAGATCGCGGTGGTCGGCGCCGGCTTGGCCGGTTGCCTGCTCGCCTGTTTCCTGGCCCGGCGCGGCCTGCGGGTCGCCCTGTACGAACGCCGCCCCGACCCCCGGACCGGCGCCGTCGAGCGGGGCCGGTCGATCAACCTGGCGCTGTCGGAGCGCGGCCTCGACGCGCTGCGCCGCATCGGCCTGGACAAGCAGGTCATGGCCGACGCGCTGCCGATGCGCGGCCGGGTCATCCACCCGGTGCACGGCGAGCTCGACTTCCAGCCCTACAGCCACGACGGGCAGCGGGCGATCAACTCGATCAGCCGTTCGGCCCTCAACAACGCCCTGCTGACCGCGGCGGCCGAGCAGCCCGGCGTCCGCATCGCCTTCGACCACCGGCTGACCGGCCTCGACCCGCGCACGGGCGAGATGACGTACGAGACCCCGCAGGGCGTCGTCCAGGAGAAGGCGGCCGTGGTACTCGGGGCCGACGGCGCGGGTTCGGCGGTGCGGGCCCAGCTGCTCGCGCACGCCGGGCTGACCGAGAGCCTCGACTTCCTCGACTACGGCTACAAGGAGCTGCGCATCCCGGCCCGCGACGGCGAGTTCGCGCTGGCCCCGGACGCCCTGCACATCTGGCCGCGCGGCACCTCCATGATGATCGCGCTGCCCAATCCCGACCGCTCCTTCACCTGCACGTTGTTCTGGCCCAACAGCGGCACCAGCAGCTTCGCCTCGATCGGCAGCCCCGCCGCGATCGAGCGCCACTTCACCGAGCACTACCCCGACCTGATCGAGCTCGCGCCCACCCTCGTCGAGGACTACCGGCACAACCCCGTCGGCCTGCTCGGCACGGTGCGCTGCACCCCCTGGCACGTCGGCGGGACGGCCGCCCTGATCGGCGACGCCGCGCACGCGATCGTCCCGTTCTACGGCCAGGGCGCCAACTGCGCCTTCGAGGACGTCGTCGAACTCGACCGCTGCCTCGACGAGACCGCCGGCGACTGGACCCGCGCGCTGCCCCTCTATGAGGAGCGGCGCAGGGACAACACCGAGGCCATCGCGAAGATGGCGCTGGCCAACTTCGTCGAGATGCGCGACAAGGTCGCCTCCCCCGTCTTCCAGCTCCAGAAGAAGGTCGAGCACGCCCTGGAGCGGGCCCTGCCCGGCCGCTACGTCTCCCGCTACGAGCTGGTCTCCTTCTCGACCGTCCCCTACGCGCAGGTGTGGCGGCGGGTGCGCCGCCAGCACCGGGTGGTCGGCGCGGCCGTCGGCGCGGGCGCCCTGCTCGCCGTCGGCGCCCTCCTGAAGGGGAGGCGCGGCGCATGACGCTGTGGACCCCGGATCTGATGTCCGGACGCCCGGCCGGTGAGCCGGGCCTGCTGCGCAACTTCGTCGACGGCCGGTTCGTGCCGGAGGGGAAGAGGTTCGCCAAGGTCAGCCCGGTCACCGGGGAGACGGTCTTCGAGGTCGCCGAGGCGGACGCCGGCACCGTCGACGCGGCGGTCGCGGCGGCCCGCCGCGCCATGCGCGGCCCGTGGGGCCGGATGGACGAGCGCGAACGCGCGCGGATGCTGAACGCCGTCGCCGACGAGCTCGACCGGCGCTTCGACGACCTGGTCACCGCCGAGGTCGCCGACACCGGCAAGCCGATCTCGCAGGCCAGGACGCTGGACATCCCGCGCGGCGCGGCCAACTTCCGGGCCTTCGCCGAGATCGTCACCACCACCCCGACCGAGTCGTTCGTCACCGGCGGGCGGGCGCTCAACTACGCCGTGCGCAAGCCGGTCGGCGTGGTGGCGGTCATCGTGCCGTGGAACCTGCCGCTGCTGCTGCTGACCTGGAAGGTCGCCCCGGCGCTGGCGTGCGGGAACGCGGTGATCGTCAAGCCGTCGGAGGAGACGCCCGCCTCGGCCACGCTGCTGGCCGAGGTGATGGCGGCGGTCGGCGTGCCCGACGGGGTGTTCAATCTCGTCCACGGCTTCGGCCCCGGCTCGGCGGGCGAGTTCCTCACCACCCACCCGGGAGTGGACGCGATCACCTTCACCGGCGAGTCGGCCACCGGCAGCGCGATCATGCGGGCCGCGGCCGACGGGGTGAAGGCCGTCTCGTTCGAGCTGGGCGGCAAGAACGCCGGGCTGATCTTCGCGGACGCCGACCTCGACGCCGCCGTGGAGGGCTCGGTCCGCTCCAGCTTCACCAACGGCGGCCAGGTCTGCCTGTGCACCGAACGGCTCTACGTGCAGCGGCCGGTCTTCGCGGAGTTCACCGAACGGCTGGCCCGGCGGGCCGCCGAGCAGGGCTTCGGCTGGCCGTCCGACCCGGCGACCGGCACGATGCCGCTGATCTCCCGTGGTCACCGCGAGAAGGTGCTCGGCTACTACGACCTGGCCCGCGCCGAGGGCGCGACCGTGCTGGCCGGCGGCGACGTGCCGGTCTTCGACGACGTGCGGGACGGCGGCGCGTACGTGCGGCCGACCGTGCTCACCGGCCTCGGCCAGGACGCCAGGACCAACCGGGAGGAGATCTTCGGCCCGGTCTGCCACGTCGCCCCGTTCGACGACGAGGACGAGGCGTTCGCGCTGGCCAACGACAGCGCCTACGGCCTGGCCGCGACCGTGTGGACCCGCGACGTCGGCCGCGCCCACCGGGCGGGCGCCCGGCTCGACGCCGGGATCGTGTGGGTCAACACCTGGTTCCTGCGCGACCTGCGCACCCCGTTCGGCGGGGTGAAGGCCTCTGGGGTGGGCCGCGAGGGCGGCGTACACTCACTCGCCTTCTATTCGGAGCTCACCAACGTCTGCGTGGACCTCTCATGACCGACATCCGGCGCGCGGCCCAGATCCTGCGCGACGCCTACGACACCGGCACGCCGTGCCCTCCCCTGCGCGGCGACCTGCTGCCCGAGGGGGACGTCGCCACGGCCTACGCCGTCCAGCAGGCGCAGGTGGAGCGGTGGACCGCCGAGGGGCGGCGGCCGGTCGGCGCGAAGATCGGGCTGACCAACCCCGTCGTCCAGAAGGCCCTCGGGGTCTTCCAGCCCGACTTCGGGGTGCTGTTCGCCGACATGGCGGTGCCCGACGGCGCGGAGGTCGCCCCCGGGCGGGTGCTCCAGCCGCGGGTGGAGGCGGAGATCGCGTTCGTCCTCGGCGCCGACCTGCCTCACGAGCAGGTGACGGTCGTGGACGTCGTCCGCGCGACCGACCACCTGCTGCCGGCCATCGAGATCGTCGGCTCGCGGGTGGCGAACTGGGACATCTCCATCGTCGACACCGTCGCCGACAACGCCTCCAGCGGCCTGTTCGTGCTCGGGACCAGCCCCCGCCGCGTCGCCGACGTGGACCTGCGGCTGTGCGGGGCGGTGCTCGAACACGACGGCGAGCCGGTCTCGGTCGGCGCGGGCGCGGCCTGCCTGGGCAACCCGGCGCACGCCGTGGCCTGGCTCGCCGGGACGCTCACACGGGCGGGCCGCCCGCTGCGGGCCGGTGACGTGGTGCTCTCGGGCGCGCTGGGGCCGATGGTCCCGGTGACCCCGGGCGCGGCCTACGAGGCGCGCATCTCGGGGCTCGGGTCGGTCAGAACCTGTTTCGGAGGTCTGCGTTGAACACCGGAGTGGCGGTGATCGGTTCCGGCAACATCGGCACCGATCTGATGATCAAGGTGCTGCGCCTGTCGAAGACGCTCCGCATGGTCGCGATGGCCGGGATCGACCCCGCCTCCGACGGCCTCGCGCGGGCCCGGCGGATGGGCGTGGCCACCACCGACAAGGGCGTCGAGGGCCTGGTCGCGATGCCGGAGTTCGCCGACGTCGACGTGGTCTTCGACGCCACCTCGGCCGGGGCCCACCGGCACAACGACGAGGTGCTGCGCGCCCACGGCAAGCTCGTCGTCGACCTCACCCCGGCCGCGATCGGCCCCTACGTGGTGCCGCCGGTCAACCTCGACGAGCACCTCGGCGAGCGCAACGTCAACATGGTCACCTGCGGCGGCCAGGCCACCGTGCCGATCGTGGCCGCCGTCGGCAGGGTCACCCCCGTCGTGTACGGGGAGATCGTCGCCTCCATCTCCTCGCGGTCGGCCGGGCCGGGCACCCGCGCCAACATCGACGAGTTCACCGAGACGACGTCCCGGGCGATCGAGGTGGTCGGCGGCGCCGAACGCGGCAAGGCGATCATCGTGCTGAACCCGGCCGAACCCCCGCTGCTCATGCGGGACACGGTCTACTGCCTCTGCGCGGACGCCGACCACGAGGCGATCGCCCGCTCGGTGACCGAGATGGTGGCCTCGGTCCAGGAGTACGTGCCCGGCTACCGCCTCAAGCAGGAGGTGCAGTTCGATCCCGTGGACGCCCACGTCCCCGCCCTCGGCCGGCGGTTCACCGGCCTCCAGGTGTCGGTCTTCCTGGAGGTCTCCGGCGCGGGCCACTACCTGCCCGAATACGCCGGGAACCTCGACATCATGACCTCTGCGGCGCTGCGCACGGCCGAACGGATGGTGACCCGGTGAACCGCCTCTACATCCAGGACGTGACCCTGCGCGACGGCATGCACGCCATCGCCCACCGCTACACGCCCGAGCAGGTCGCCCGGATCGCCGCCGCGCTGGACGCGGCCGGGGTCGACGCCGTCGAGGTCGCCCACGGCGACGGCCTGGCGGGCTCCAGCGTCAACTACGGCCACGGCGCGGCCACGGACGCCGAGTGGATCGAGGCCGCCGCGTCCGTCATGACCCGGGCCCGGCTCACCACGCTGCTGCTGCCCGGCATCGGCACCATCGCCGACCTGAAGGCCGCCCGCGACCTCGGCGTCACCAGCGTGCGCATCGCCACCCACTGCACCGAGGCCGACATCGCCGCCCAGCACATCGCCTGGGCCAGGGACAACGGCATGGACGTGGCCGGCTTCCTGATGATGTCCCACATGGCCGACCCGGCGACGCTCGCCGGGCAGGCCAAGCTCATGGAGTCGTACGGCGCGCACTGCGTCTACGTCACCGACTCGGGCGGCCGGCTGCTCATGCGCGACGTCGCCGAACGGGTCGACGCCTACCGGCAGGTGCTCGACGAGGGCACCGAGATCGGCATCCACGCCCACCACAACCTGTCGCTCGGCGTCGCCAACAGCGTCGTCGCCGTCGAGCACGGCACGACCCGGGTCGACGCCTCGCTCGCCGGGATGGGCGCGGGGGCGGGCAACGCCCCGCTGGAGGTCTTCGCCGCCGTCGCCGAACTCCACGGCTGGCCGCACGACTGCGACGTGTTCGCGCTGATGGACGCCGCCGACGACCTCGTCAGGCCGCTCCAGGACCGGCCCGTGCGGGTCGACCGCGAGACGCTCTCGCTCGGCTACGCCGGGGTCTACTCCAGCTTCCTGCGCCACGCCGAACGCGCCGCCGACCGCTACGGCGTGGACGTGCGCGCCATCCTGGTCGAGCTGGGCCGCCGCCGCATGGTCGGCGGCCAGGAAGACATGATCGTCGACGTGGCGCTCGACCTCGGAGGAACCCGATGATCAGTGAGCTCGCAGACCGCCTCGACCAGGCCGCGCTGACGGCCACGGCCATCCCCCGCCTCGCGGCGGCGGCCGGTCTCGACCCGGCCGGGGCCTACGACGTCCAGCGGGCGCTGATCGAACGGCGGCTGGCGCGCGGCGAACGCCTCGTCGGCCTGAAGATGGGCCTGACCAGCCGGGCGAAGATGGCGCAGGTCGGCGTGGACGAGGTCATCTGGGGCCACCTCACCGACGGCATGCGGATCGACGACGGCGGCGCGCTCGACCTGACGCGGCTGATCCACGCGCGGGCCGAACCCGAGGTCGCGTTCCTGCTCTCCCACGACCCCGAACCGGTCATCCGGGCGGTCGCCCCGGCGCTGGAGGTGATCGACTCACGCTTCGAGGGCTTCGACTTCTCGCTGCCCGACGTGATCGCCGACAACACCTCGGCGTCCGGGTTCGTCGTCGGCCCGTGGCGGCCGGCGCCCGAGGGGCTGGACAACCTCGGCGTGCTGCTGGAGGTCAACGGCCGGGTGGTGCAGACCGGCTCGACGGCCGCCATCCTCGGCGACCCGCGCCGTGCCTTCGACGCGGCGGTCCGCCTGGCCGGTGGCCGGGGCGTCGAGCTGCGCGACGGCTGGATCGTCCTGGCCGGCGCGGCGACCGCGGCCGTGCCCTTGAGCCCGGGCGACCACGTCCGCGCGGTGGTCGAGAAGCTCGGCACGGCGTCCTTCAAGGCGGCCTCATGAGCGCGGGCAAGATCGTGCCCGGGAAGGCCACCCCGCGTGGCCGGTTTCCGCATCTGAAGGTCGCCGGGGGGTTCGCGTTCGTCTCGGGGACCTCCAGCCGTCGTCCCGACAACACCATCGCGGGCGCGAGCGCCGACGCGATGGGGACCACGTCGCTGGACATCCGGGTGCAGACCCGGGCGGTGATCGAGAACATCGGCGACATCCTCGCCTCGGCCGGGGCGGGCCTGTCCGACCTGGTGCAGGTGACGACCTACCTGGTGAACATGAACGACTTCGGCGGCTACAACGAGGTCTACGCCGAGTACTTCGACGAGACCGGGCCCGCCCGCACCACCGTGGCGGTGCACCAGCTTCCCCACCCCCATCTGCTGATCGAGATACAGGCCGTGGCGCTACTGCCGGAAGGAGTCGAACAATGACCGACATCACGGAGCCGGTGAACTTCCCTGGCTGGATCGAGGGCAACAAGCACCTGCTCAAGCCACCGGTCGGCAACAAGGAGATGTTCCCGGGCGGGTCGGACTTCATCGTGCAGGTCGTGGGCGGCCCCAACCAGCGCACCGACTTCCACGTCGACCCCTATGAGGAGTTCTTCTACCAGGTCAAGGGCAACATGCACGTCAATCTCATGACGCCTGACGGGCCTCGGACGGTGCACATCCGCGAGGGCGAGATGTGGATGCTGCCGGGCGACGTGCCCCATTCGCCGCAGCGGCCCGAGGCCGGGTCGATCGGCATGGTGGTCGAGCGGGTGCGCGAGGAGGGCACGCTGGAGAAGTTCCAGTGGTACTGCCTCGACTGCGGCCACCTGCTGCACGAGGTCGAGCTCCAGGTCCGCGACATCGTCAAGGACCTGCCGCCGGTCTTCCAGGCCTTCTACGCCGACGAGGCCGCCCGCACCTGCGCCGAGTGCGGCGCGCTCCACCCGGGCAAGGGCTGATGGCCGGGCCCGTCGTCGACGTCCACACCCACCTGGTGCCGAAGGGGTGGCCCGACCTGGCCGCCCGGTGCGGCGGCACGGGCTGGCCCTGGCTGCGCGTCGACTCCGAACGCGCCGCCATGATCATGGTGGGCGAGACCGAGTTCCGCCCGATCGGCGCCGAGGCCTGGGACCCCGGCACCCGCCTGGCCGACATGGACGCCGACGGCGTCGACGTGCAGGTCGTCTCGCCCACGCCGGTCTTCTTCTCGTACGACCGCCCGGCCGACCAGGCCGTCAAGGTCGCCCGCATCTTCAACGACCTCACGCTGGAGATGACCGGGAACAGCGAACGGTTCGTGCCGTTCTGCCAGGTGCCGCTCCAGGACCCGGAGGCGGCGTGCGAGGAGCTCGACCGCTGCCTGGCCGACGGCCACGCGGGCGTCGAGATCGGCAACCACGTCGGCGACCGCGACCTCGACGACGCGGGCATCGTGATGTTCCTGCGGCACTGCGCGGAGGTCGGCGCGCCGGTCTTCGTCCACCCGTGGGACATGCCCGGCGGCCCGAGGCTCGACCGGTGGATGGCGCGCTGGCTGACCGGCATGCCGGCCGAGACGCACCTGTCGGTGCTGGCGCTCATCCTCGGCGGCGTCTTCGACCAGGTCCCGGAGACGCTGCGGCTGTGCTTCGCCCACGGCGGCGGCAGCTTCCCGTTCTGGCTCGGCCGCGCCGACAACGCCTGGCACCGCCGGGGCGACGTGGTGCGCGGCCGGTCGGCGCACCCGCCGAGCCACTACGTCGACCGGTTCTCCGTCGACAGCGTCGTGTTCGACCCGGCGGCGCTGCGGCTGCTGGTGGACGTGCTGGGCGACGACCGGGTCATGGTCGGCAGCGACTACCCGTACCCCCTGGGCGAGCGCCCGGTCGGCAAGGTCGTGCGCGACGCGGAGTTCCTCGGCGCGGAGCAGCGGGACAAGCTGCTGTCCGGCAACGCCCTGCGCTTCCTCGGGAGAACACGATGATGCTGGTGGCGGTCATGCCCGGCCTGACGGCCGACCCCGATCTGGTCCGGCACATCGCCGAGACGGAGTTCCGGCGCCTGGGAGTCGACGGCCGCGTGGTGACCGGCCTCGACGAGACGGCCGACGCCGTGGTCGCGCTGGGCCGCCCGGTCCCGCACCCCGCCCCCGTCGTCTGGTACGACCCCGCCGACACCGGCCCGGTCGAGGTCTCCCCCGGTTCCGTCCACCTGTACGGCCGGGGTCTCTGGGGCCTGACCTGGGCGATCCGGCACGCCTTCCACCGCCTGCGGCACCCCGCCGAGCGCGTCGCCTACGGCCCCGGCGACGAGCAGTGGGGCGACCTGCGCCTGCCGCCGCACCACGACGGCGGCCCGTTGCCGGTCGCGGTGCTCATCCACGGCGGCTACTGGCGCTCGATCTGGGCCGCCGACCTGATGGACGCCCTCGCCGTCGACCTGGCCGAGCGCGGCTACGCCGCCTGGAACCTCGAATACCGCCGCCCCGACCGGCACGGCTGGCAGGCCACCGTCGCCGACGTCGCGGCCGGCCTCGACCGCCTGACCGGCCTCGACTTCCTCGACCTCGACCGCGTCGTGGTCTTCGGCCACTCGGCGGGCGGCCAGCTCGCCCTGCGCGCCGCCGCCGACCAGGCCCGGATCGCCCTGGCCGTCTCCCTCGCCGGGGTGGTCGACCTCACCGAGGGCGAACGCCGCCGGGTCGGGACGGGCGCGGTCGCGCACGCCCTCGGCGGTCCCTCCGCCGACCTCCCCGAGGTGTACGCCGCCGCCGACCCGATGAGCCGCCTGCCGCTCGGCGTGCGACAGCTCATCGTCGTGGGCGCCGACGACGACCTCGACCTGCTCGACTTCAACCGCCGCTACGCCGCCGGGGCTCGTGCGGCGGGCGACGACGTCACGTATCTCGAACGGCCGGGCGACCACTTCGCGGTGATCGACCCGGCGTCCGAGATCTGGGTTTCGACGATGACCGAGGTGGACGCATTGACGTAAGACGTCATACGAATTACGTTCCCCGGTGGGCCTCGCGCCCTCACCGGAAGAAAGGAACCACTGTGCGTCCATCCCCCAAAACGCGCAGACGTCCGGCGGCCGCCCTGGCGGCCGCACTCACCGCCGCGCTGCTCGCCGGGACGTTGTCCGCCCCCGCTCACGCCGCCCCCACGAGCCAGACCATCGTGGTCGCGCCGACGGGCGCCGCCAACGCCGACGACGACGGTTCCGGCCGCAGAGACGAGCCGCTGGCCACGCTCGGTGAGGCGCAGCGCCGGGTCCGGGCCGCTCTCGCCCAGGGAAACATCAACGTGAACGTGGAACTCCTCGACGGAGTCCACCGGCTGACCGCGCCGCTGCGCCTGGACGCCGCCGACTCCGCCGATGAGGGCGCCGCCGTCACCTGGACGGCCGCCCGCGACGCCCACCCGGTGATCAGCGGCGCCACGCCCGTCACCGGCTGGGAGCTCGACGACGCCGCCACCGGCGTCTACAAGGCCGCCGTCGGCACCGGCTTCGACACCCGTCAGCTGTACGTCGACGGCAAACTCGCCCAGCGGGCGCGGCTCAGGATCGCCCGCAGCGACATCACGCTCAACGCGGCCGGCTTCACGATCAACAACCCCGCGCTGTCCTACCTCTCGGGCCTGCCCGACCAGAAGCGCATCGAGCTGCAGGCGATGCTGTCGTTCACCAACCGGTTCGCGCCCGTCCAGAGCATCACCGGCTCCACGGTCGTCATGCAGCAGCCGGCCTGGGACAACAACACCTACGGCTACGACACCATCCAGTCGCCGCTGCGCGCGGCCACCTTCACCCTGCTCAACTCCAAGAGGTTCCTCGACGAGGCGGGCGAGTGGTACCTCGACACCACCGCCGGCGTCCTCTACTACAAGCCGCTGTCCGGCCAGGACATGACCAAGGCGCGCGTCGAACTGCCCCGCCTGGAGTCGCTGCTCCAGGTCGGCGGCACCTACGACGCCCCGGCCCGCAACCTGCGGTTCGAGAACCTGACGTTCACCGGAACCACGTGGCTCCACCCCGGCACGAACGACGGGTACGCCAACCAGCAGACTGGCGTGTTCATCAGCGGCGTCCAGCCGCACCGGCCCGCCGACGGGTTCACCTCCTGCGCGTTCGGCTGCAAGGGGTTCGAGGGCTCCCGCAACGGCTGGGCCCAGTCGTCCTCGGCCGTCCAGGTGTCGGCCGCCGAGGACATCGCGTTCACCGGCAGCACCTTCACCAACCTCGGCTCCGTCGCGCTCGGCATCGGGAACGACGCCAACGCCCACGCCAGCGCCGTCGGCCTGGGCGCGCGCAAGGTGTCGGTCGTCGGCAGCACCTTCACCGCGAACGCCGGTGGCGGGATCATGGTCGGCGGCGTCCGGCCCGACGCGCACCACCCCTCCGACCCCCGCATGATCAACAGCGACATCTCGATCAGCAACAACCGCGTCTTCGCGACCGCCCTGGAGTACCTCGACCAGGACGCGATCTTCGCCAGTTACGTCACCCGGCTGTCGATCGAGCACAACTACGTCTCCGACATGCCGTACACGGGCATCGGACTCGGCTACGGCTGGGGCGCCAACGACCCGGGCGGCAGCCCGGAGTACGTCAACCGCGGCCTGTACGACTTCCAGCCCGTCTATGACACGCCGACGACCCTGAGCGACGTCCGCGTCGTCGGCAACCACGTCCGCAACGTCGTGCAGACGATGTTCGACGCCGGGTGCATCTACACGCTGTCGGCGATGCCGCGCAGCGTCATCGACGAGAACTACTGCGAGAACAGCGGGCAGCTGGGCCTCTACTTCGACGAGGGCTCCCGCTACCTGAGCGCCAGCCGCAACGTGTTCGTCCGGACCGCCGCCCAGTGGGCGCACGCCAACAACCAGAACGGCAACCGCACCGGCGACCTCACCCTGATCGACAACTTCGCCACCAACCCGGCCATCACCGGCATCACCAACGGCCAGCGCGGCAACGTCGCCCGGGGGAACCTCACCGTCACCGAGGCCACGCTGCCCCTGGAGGCCAGCCGGGTGATCTATGAGGCCGGCCCCACGGGCGACCACCGCGGTGCCCCCGAGGCGCAGCGGCCTCCGGTCGGCGCGGCCCTGGCGGCGAACCCGCCGACCCTGCGGGCCGGGGAGTCGACGGAGGTCACCGTCACCGTCCGCAACTTCAGCCCGCGCCGGGCCTCGGAGTTCGCCGTCGCCCTCACCGTCCCCGCCGGCTGGCAGGCCGAGCGCGTCGGCAAGCCCGTGCGCTACGGTCTCGACTCCGGCGTGTCCGACAGCGAGACGTGGAAGGTCACCGCCCCCGCGTCGGTCGCCACCCCCGTCAGCCGGGCGGAGGTGAAGGCGACCGTCACCGGCCGGGCCGACCAGGCCGCCTTCAGCCTGACCCGATCGCTCACCGTGACGGCGCTCAACCCGCTGACCTCGATGAAGAGTCACGGCTCGGTGCCCAGCCAGTTCGCCGAGGCCGGAGGGGAGTTCGTCATCCTGACGTCGGGAGCCGACATCTGGCAGGACGCCGGCGGCTCCTTCGACGAGTACGGCGCGATCTACCGCGACGATGCGGCCGGTGCCACCGCCACCGTCACCGCGCAGGTCACCCGCATGGACAACACCAACGCGTGGGCCAAGGCGGGCGTCGTGCTGCGCAACGACCTCACGGGCTCGGCGGCCTCGCCGGGCTACGCGGCCGTGGTCGCCACCCCCGGCAACGGGGTGGCGTTCCAGTGGGACGCCAACGGCAACGGCTACCTCGACTCCTTCAGCGGGGCGTCGGGCGTCACCGCGCCGGTGTGGGTCCGGCTCGTCCGCACCGACAACCAGGTCAGCGGCTACTACTCCAAGAACGGCACGACCTGGACGAAGGTCGGCCCGACCGTGACCCTGCCCGGCATCGCCGAGAAGCAGGACGCGGGGCTCATCGCCACCTCCCACGCGGCGAACGTCACCGGTCAGTTCAACTTCAAGGACTTCAGCGTGAGCTGACCACACGACACCCGCCGACAGGGAATCCGTGACCCGCGGCCGCATCCGTCGCCTTTCCGGCGATGCGGCGCGGGTCACCAGGTTTCATGGACACGACACAGGACGCCTCCGCAACGCCGCCCCGGCCAGGACGAAGCCGATCAGGAACGGATACACGACGCCGCGTTCGACGAGGCCGATGAGGATCCCCGCGCCCGATTCGAGCAGGGCCATGTAGCCCGCCAGCGAGACCAGGCCGATCACCCCGGCCGCGACCAGGACCCGGCCGAGCCTGCGGGACAGCCCGAGGAGCCGGTGCGCCGTGCCGATGAGCACGGCGAGGACGTTGCCGCCGATGAAGGCCGAGAAGGCGCCCAGCCCGTGGTAGTCGGCCGCGGTGCTCGCCGTGTCGCCCGAGCCGGGGAAGAACGCCAGGACGACGCCCCCGGCCGCGAGCAGCACCGCCATCGCGACGATCGGCAGGCGACGGCGGCCGGGCAGCCCCCTCAGCAGGACGGCGCCGGTCAGCGCGGCGATTCCGAAGAGGAAGAACCCGGTGTTCATCACCCAGGCGAGCGGCGAGTACATGTACTGCCCGAACGCGGTCGCGGGGCCGCGCACCCCGAGGTTGCTGATGAAGTGGTGCGTGTAGCTGTAGGGCGGGTCCGTCCACGCCGCCGCCGCGACGAACTCGGCGGTGAAGTAGACGCCGGCGCCGGCGATGAGCGCCGCCCCCGCCGCGCGGCTCCGTACGTCGGACACGGTTTCCTCCTGAGGTTCGAAAGTGGTCTGCGAAGACTGGGGCCGGCCGCTCACACGGGGCTGTCACGGCGCTCGTACGGCCGCCGCCCGGTTTGGGGCCTGGGGAAAGGCGCGCGAAGATGGGCCGATGGACGAGGGGGCGCGGCTTCGCGTCACACTGCTCGGCGCGCCGCGGGTGACTCGCGGTGCGGCCGTCGTGCCCGTGCCGGGCGCGCGGTCGCGCAGCCTGCTCGTCCGGCTGGCGCTCGCCGGGGGCCGCGCGGTCGAGCCCGGCGTCCTGGTCGACGCGATCTGGGGAGCGGAGCCGCCGGCCGTCCCCGCCCACGCCCTGCAGACCCTCGTCTCCCGGCTGCGCCGCACCCTCGACCCCGCCGGCGCGACCCCTGACGCCGTCGTGTGGGCGGCGGGCGGCTACCGGCTGGTGGTCGAGCCGGGCGACGTGGACGTGGTGCGCTTCGAGCGGCTCGTCACCACCGGCCGGGAGAGGTTGTGGGCCGGTGAGCCGGAGGCCGCCCGCGCCGCCCTCGCCGAGGCCGTGGCGTTGTGGGGCGACCGTCCCGGCGCGGAACCCGCCGTCGTCGCCTCGGTCGCGCCCGCGGTCGCGACCCGGCTGGCGCAGGTGTCGATCGAGGCGGTCGCCGACCTCGCCGACGCCGAGACCTCACTGGGGCGGCCCGAGCCGGCTGCCGCCCGGCTGACCGCGTTGCTGGCCGAGCAGCCGGTGCACGAGCGGGTGGCCGCGTCGCTGCTGGACGCGCTCGCCGCCCAGGGACGGCAGGCCGAGGCGCTGACCGTCTACGAGCGCACCCGCCGGGCCCTGGCCGACGTCCTGGGCGCCGACCCCGGCACCGCTCTGCGGGAGCGCCACCTGCGGCTGCTGCGCCCCGACCGGCCCGCCCCGAAGCCGTCCGCGACCACCTTGCCCACGCCTCTGACCAGCTTCATCGGCCGTGACGACGACCTCGCCCGCATCGACGCCCTGCTCGGCGCCGGGCGCCTGGTCACGGTCGTCGGCCCCGGCGGCAGCGGGAAGACCCGGCTCGCGCTGGAGGCGGCCCGCCGCCGCGCACACCCGGCCTGGCTCGTCGACCTGGCGTCCGTCGCCGAACCCGCGGAGATCACCGCGGCCGTGCTGGCCGCGATCGGGCCGCGCGGCACGATGTTCGACGCGCGCAAGCGTGTCGAGGGCGACGAGCTGGACGTCCTCGTCGGCGAACTCGGCCGCCGCGAAGGGCTGCTGCTGGTCGACAACTGCGAGCATCTGATCGACGCTGCGGCGCACCTGGTCGTGGCGCTGCTGTCGCGCTGCCCGGGGCTACGTGTGCTCGCCACCAGCCGCGAACCCCTCGCGGTCGACGGCGAGGTGCTCCTGCCGCTGGCCCAGCTCGCGCTGCCCGCGCCGGACGACGACGTCAGAAGGGCCCGGGAGGCGGCCTCGGTGCGCCTGTTCACCGAGCGGGCGGCCGCCGTGCGGCCCGGATTCGACGTCGACGAGACCACCCTCCCCGACGTCCTGCGCGTGGTGCGCGGCCTCGACGGCCTGCCGCTGGCCCTCGAACTGGCCGCCGCCCGGCTGCGGACGCTGGCACTGCCCGACCTGGCCGACGGGCTCTCCGACCGGTTCCGGCTGCTCACCACCGGCAGCCGCACCGCGCCGCCCCGGCACCGCACGCTCCGCGCGGTCATCGCCTGGAGCTGGGACCTCCTCGACGACCACGAACGCACGGTCGCCGAACGGATCTCCATCCTGCCCGGCGGTGTCACCGCCGCCTCGGCGACCGCCGTCTGCGCCGACACCGCCGTGCCCGCCGCCGAGATCCCCGGCCTGCTCGCCGCCCTCGTCGACCGGTCGCTGCTCCAGCTCGCCCCCGGTCCCGGCCGCCACCGCATGCTCGAAACCATCCGCGAATACGGCGCCGACCGCCTGGCCGCCACCGGCCACCTCGACGCCGCCCGCGACCTGGCCGCCGCCCACTTCACCGAACTGACCGCCCGCCACGATCCCCGGTTGCGCGGACCCGACCAGCTCGCGGCCATGCGGGTCATCGGCGCCGATTACGACAACACCCTCGCCGCCCTGCGCCACCGGTGCGCCACCCACGACTCCTCCGGCGCGATCGCCCTCGCCCTCAGCCTGATCTGGTACTGGCAGATGTTCGCCCGCCACGCCGACGCCGCCCATTGGCTGGGCGAGGCGCTGGCGGTTCCGGACGGCGGGCCGACGCCCGAACGCGACTGCGCCCGCGCCGCCTACCTGCTCAACCGGGCCGACGTCCTCCCCGAGGTCACCACCGGGGAGACCGCCGACGACCGGGCGGAGACGCGTGAGCTGGCCGACCGGCTGCTCGCCCATGCCGGGCTGCCGGGCCACCACCGCGTGTTCGGCCCGATCCTGCTGTTCCTGTACGACGACGAGGCCGCGCTCCCGGTCTTCCGGCGCCTGGCCGACGGCGACGACGTGTGGCTGGCCGGGCTGGCCCACATGTTCCAGGCCGAGATCACCGAGAACGCGGGCGCGCTCGACCGGGCGCGTATCCACGTGGAGGCGGCCCTGGCCCGCTTCCGGCAGGCCGGCGACCGCTGGGGCCAGGCCGCCACCCTGCCGATGCGGGCCCGGCTCCGGCGCTACGACGACCTCGACGGCGCCTTCGCCGACCTGCGCGAGGCCGGAAGACTGGCCGGCGAGTTCGGCGCGCTCAGCCTCGGCGACCGGATCCGCGGCGACCTGCGCTGGATCGACCTGCACCTGCGGCGCGGCGACGTCGACGAGGCGCTGGCGCTGATCGGCTCCGCCAGGGAGCGCGCGTCGTCGACGGAGCCGCTGGTCCTGATCGACACATGTGAGGCCGACCTCCGGATCCGGCTCGGCGA
Source organism: Herbidospora galbida (assembly GCF_005233835.1). Classification (GTDB taxonomy): domain Bacteria; phylum Actinomycetota; class Actinomycetes; order Streptosporangiales; family Streptosporangiaceae; genus Herbidospora; species Herbidospora galbida. The sequence continues at coordinate 418,469 of NZ_SZQA01000001.1, forward strand.
CCTCGGCCGGGCGGCCGACCTGCTCGGCGACACCGCCCTCCTCTCGGACCACGCCCGGACGTCCGCCGAGAACACCCGGGCCGCCCTCCACCTCGCGCAGGGCGACCCGGAGGGCGCGGGCAAGTCGCTGCGAGAGGCGTACGCGGCGGCCCTGGCGACCGGTGAACTGCCCGTCCTGTCGCTGGTGGTGGTGAACGCGGCCGCGCTCGCCGAGACGCGCGGGCGGCGGCACGAGTCGGCCGTGCTGCTCGGCGCCGCCGCCCGGCTGCGGGGCGCCCACGACCACACCGATCCCCGGGTCCGCGAACTCACCGACCGGGGCCGCACCGCACTGGGCGAAGAGGTGTTCGCCTCGGCGTACACGCGCGGCTGGGCGATGGACGGGAGAACGGCCACCGCCGCTGCCGCGCAGGTGATCCGGGAGTAGGTCAGACCACGGTGCAGGGGACGCCGTTGAGGGTGAACGCGCCCGGTTCGGCGGTGTTGCCGGTGTGGGTGGCCTGGAAGCCGACCTCGACGGTGGCGCCCGGCGCGATCGTGGCGTTGTGGCCGACGTTGACCGCGCTGACCTGGCCGCTGGAGGGCGAGTAGGTCGCGTTCCAGCCCCCCGAGATCGCCTGCCCGGACGGCAGGGTGAAGACCAGCGTCCAGCCGTTGACCGTGGACGTGCCGGTGTTGGTGATGCTGATGCCGGCGGTGAAGCCGTTGTTCCAGGCGTTCATCGTGTACGCCACCCGGAACTGCCCGGTGCCGCTGGGCGACGGTGTCGGCGTGGGCGTCGGGGTGGGGGTGGGCGAGGGGACGGGGCCGCTGCTGGTCACGAAGGTGGTCACGCTGCGGGCGGGCAGGGTGACGGTCAGGGAGCCGTTCGTCATGGCCGTGGTCCCCTGGGGCGCGACGTTCCGGCCGGCGTCGGTCACCCACGACGACGCGCTGGTGGCGGTGCTGCCCGCGATGGTGAACTGCTGGCTCACCGCCGAGGTGTTCTTGTTGATGGCCACGATGACGACCGTGCTCCCGTTCCGGTACGCCGACACGTAGACGTTCGACGCGGGGGTTGCCGTGGCGCCGATGCGCACGTAGCCGGGGCGGACGAACCGGGCGTAGTGGGCCATCATCGCACCGCGCTTGCTGATCTGGCCGTCCTCGCGCATGGGGCCGTAGCCGCGCCGGATGTACCACCAGACGTACATCTGGAACTCCGCGTCGACCATGGCGCGGTGGATGTGCTCCCCCACGTCCAGGGCCTGCGGCCACAGGTCGGCCGAGTCGCTGCTGTTGGGGTAGTAGACCTCGGTCATCCACAACTCCTTGCCCGCGCCCCGCTGCTGGAACAGGGGGTAGGGGAAGTTGGAGTACGGGGTGCCGTAGAGGTGGGCGCCGATGACGTCCACGTTCGCGAGCGCGGCGGCGTCGTTCAGGATCGGGTCGGACATGCTCTTGACGTACTGGAACGACTCGGGGGCGATGACCCGGGTGGAGATCTGGCCGGCGTTGTCGCGCAGGAAGCGCAGCATCTCGGCCGAGGTCCACCACGTCCAGTCGTGGGCGTAGTCGGGCTCGTTCTGCACGGAAATGGCGTACAGGTTCACCCCGTTGTTGCGCATGTGGGTGGTGAAGTCGTTCAGGTGCTGGGCGTAGGCGGCGTAGGCGTTGTACCGCAGGCGCTTGGCGTTGGTCTGGCTGCCCCGGGTGAAGGTCTCGATCATCGAGGCCGGCGGGTTCCACGGCGAGGCGAAGACCAGCACCCCCAGTTCGGCCGCGCGCCGGGCCGTCGCCAGGTCACGGCTGAAGTCGGCCGAGCTCTCCGGGACGGGGATGCGCAGCACCGAGAACCCCAGGCGGCCCTCGCCGGTGCCGAAGGCCGTCTCCCGCTGGGCGGCCGTGAGGTCGCCGATCCACGCGGCGTGCGCCATGCCGCCGAACCCGCGGATCGTCTGCCGCTGCGTCGACGGGTCGATGACCGCTGTGGCGGCCGCCGCCTCCGAGGCCCCGATGACCGACGTAGCAGCCGTGATCACCGGCAGGGTCCCCATCGTGGTCAGCACGGCTCTGCGGCTCAGCAGACTCCGGCCGCCGCTCTCGGGCTCATTCTGATCTTCCATCATCACGTCTCCGGTGTCGCTGGGGTCCTGTTCCCGCACACAGGAACGCCGCAGCACGCGAAGCGTCAAACAGGACCTGAGCCGACCAGCCGACACGCTGTGCGAATCTACGGAGGGTCGTGAAAATTTCAACGATTCACGCAGGTGGACGCCCGAAAGAATCAGCAGGCGGGGACCGCCGTGCTGCCCCGGATCATCAGTTCGGTGCCCAGCTCCACCCGCCGCTGGCCCAGCCGCTCGCCCGTGGCCAGTTTGATCAGCATCTCGGTGGCCGCCGACCCCATCTCGGCCAAGGGCTGGCGGACGGTCGTGAGCGGCGGGTTGGCCCACCTCCACGTGGCCGTGTCGTCGAATCCGACCACGCTGAGGTCCTCGGGGATGCGCAGGCCGAGCTCGTGGGCGGCCCGGTAGACGCCGATCGCCATTCCGTCGTTGGCCGTGAAGATCGCGCTCGGCGGGGCGGAGAGCTCCATCAGCCGGCGGGCGTGCACGACCCCGTCCTCGATCTGGAACGACCCCCGGCGGATCAGCGCGGGATCGGCGGGTATCCCGGCGGCGTCGAGCGCGGTGCGGTAACCGTCGAGACGGGCCCGGCTGGAGAAGGCGAACTCGGGGCCCGTGATCATGGCGATCCGCCGATGCCCCAGTTCGAGCAGGTGGCGGGTGGCCTCCAGGCCGCCGCTCCAGTTGGTCGCCCCGACCGCCGGCACTCCCCGGCCGGGATCGCCCGCCGGGTCGAGCACGACCAGGGGCATGTCGCGGGTGGCCAGCAGGAGGCGCTGCTCCTCGGTCGGGCCGGAGAACACCGTGATGATCCCGGCGGGACGCCGACCGAGCACGTCCTTGATCCAGCGCTGGCCGGGGACGTGTCGTCCACCCAGTTCCGAGACGATCACATTCACGCCGTGGTGCTCCGCCGCCGCCCTGACGCCCTTGACTATCTCCGTCGGATAGTCGCCGGCCAGCTCGTGGAAGACGACCTCGATGAGGCCCGCGGGCTTGATGCGACGGCGCTGCCGCCGCAGCCCCCGCTCCTGGATGAGGCCTTCGACCAGGGCCCGGGTCTCGGAGCCGACCTCGGAACGGCCGTTGACGACCTTGGAGACGGTGGCCACCGACACACCGGCCAGCCCGGCGATCTCGGCGAGGGTCAGAGCGTCGGCGGGAGCGCGGGGGACATCCTCGGTCGCGGTCATGCCGGAAGTTTACGTAAATGTTTTCGGCCGATACATGGCTCAGTTTCCGCTGATCCCAGCCCCTTTTGCGGTCGCGAGATCAACCTTCGGCGGAACAATGTTCTGAAAATTATCGAATGATATGAGAAAAGTTTCGCTGACCAGGCACGCTCTCCCCCGCCCCGGCCCGGAGGCGAGCCGGGAAAGCGCTCGGAACGTGACCGAAAGCAAAGGTGCCGAGCAGGTGGTTTCTGTGAAATTTTCACCCGAACGAGCGGTGCAGCGCGATCTCCGTCCGGGTCGAATGCCCAGGCCCGCCACGCGATCACGCCCGCACCCGGGCCCGCCCGCCCACGGCGGCTCGTTGACCCGGGTCGGACCGTCGGATTAACTCCGCTCGTCAGGGCGCCACGGAAAAAATGTTTGCGATAACAGAGCTCCGCGGCCACGCCTTCGAACCCCCCTCCAAGGAAGCGGCATGCTCCCACCTGCGATTCTGACCATCGCCCCCTCGGTCAGACGGACCCTCGTCGTCACCGTCGCCGCGGCCCTCGGGGCCGGCGTCCTGGCGGTCACACCACCATCGGCCTCGGCCGCGGCCGACACCCTGGGGGCTGCGGCCGCCCAGTCGGGCAGGTACTTCGGCGCGGCCATCGCGGCGGGCCGGCTCGGCAATTCGACCTATGTGAACATCCTCAACCGGGAGTTCAACCAGGTCACCGCCGAGAACGAGATGAAGTGGGACGCCACCGAGCCGTCCCGCAACAGCTTCAGCTTCGGCAACGGCGACCGCATCGCCAACCACGCGATCTCGCGTGGCATGAAGATTCGCGGCCACGCCCTGCTCTGGCACCAGCAGCAGCCGGGCTGGGCGCGCGGGATGGAGGGCTCCGACCTGCGCAGCGCGATGATCAACCACGTCACGCGGGTCGCCACCTACTACCGGGGCAAGATCCACTCTTGGGACGTCGTCAACGAGGCCTTCGCCGACGGCGGCAGCGGCGGACGCCGCGACTCCAACCTCCAGCGCACAGGCAACGACTGGATCGAGGCCGCCTTCCGGGCCGCGCGGGCGGCCGACCCCGGGGCCAAGCTCTGCTACAACGACTACAACACCGACGGAATCAACGCCAAGAGCACCGGCATCTACAACATGGTCCGCGACTTCAAGTCGCGCGGCGTGCCGATCGACTGCGTCGGCTTCCAGTCGCACCTGGGCACCTCGTTGTCCAGCGACTACCAGGCCAACCTGCAGCGCTTCGCCAACCTCGGCGTCGACGTGGAGATCACCGAACTCGACGTCGCCCAGGGCTCCAACCAGGCCAACATCTTCGCCGGCGTCACCCGCGCCTGCCTGAACGTGGCCCGCTGCAACGGCATCACGGTCTGGGGCATCCGCGACAGCGACTCCTGGCGAACCGGCGAGAACCCGCTCCTGTTCGACTCCTCGGGCAATAAGAAGGCCGCGTACACCTCGGTCCTGAACGCCCTCAACGCGGTGACCCCGAGCCCGACCCCCACGCCCACGCCCACGCCCACGCCGTCCCCCACGCCGACTCCGACTCCGACGCCCACGCCGACGCCGAGCCCGGGTGGGCCGTGCCGGGTGAGCTACGCGGTCAACGCCTGGAACACCGGCCTCACCACGGCGATCACCATCACCAACACCGGATCCGCCGCGCTCAACGGCTGGTCGCTCGTCTTCACCCTGCCGTCGGGGCAGACCGTGACGGGTGGCTGGAACGCGACCTACTCGCCGTCGAGTGGCCAGGTCACAGCTACGAACCTGAACTACAACGGCTCGATTCCGGCCGGCGGGTCGGTGGACATCGGCTTCCAGGCCACCCACACCGGTAACACGGCCGTGCCCTCCACCTTCACCCTCAACGGGAGCACCTGCTCCCGCGCCTGATCTCCCTTCGGGGAGACGCCGTCCGCCCGGGATCGGGCCGGGCGGACGGCCGACCCACGAAGGGAAAGCCCCGGAAGCCTGAACGGCAGAACCGTTCAGGCTTCCGGGGTTTCGCATGCCTTACGGCCGGCAGATCGGGGATCTGCCGGCCGTGGCGGTCGTACCGGCGGCGGGTGTGTCCCAGCCGAACCCGCCGCCGGTACGAGCAGGAGCGTCGCGCCGTCAGCGCTGGAGGGTCAGCAGCCCCGGCCGGTAGGGCAGGAGGCCGTAGTCGACGCCGTTGGAGCTGGGGCTGCGGCCCTGGTAGAGCAGCTGCAGGTTGCAGGGGTCGACGGTCATGGTCTGGTCGGCGCTGGTGCGGAGCAGTTCGCCGTGGCTGATGTCGTTGGTCCAGGTCGCGCCGCTGTTGGCCTTGCCCGCGAACGGGTTGGACTCGGTGGTGGCGTTCGGGGTCCACGAGCCGCCCAGGCTGGTGGCGGTGAAGGACCGGAAGTAGCGGCCCTGCGAGCCGATCGCCTCGACGATCATCAGGTAGCGCTGCTGGCCGGCCAGCTTGTAGACCTGGACCGCCTCGAACAGGTTGTTCGTGGTGTCGGTCATGATGGTCGTGTAGTTGGAGCCGAAGCTGCCGGGGAAGTTGCCGATCGGCATGCTGGCCCGGTAGATGCGGCCGTTGTCACCGGCGAAGAACAGGTACATGTTCTGGCTGTCGCCGATGAGCGCCTGGTCGATCGGGCCGGTTTGCGAGTTGGAGATGCTGCCCGAGAACAGCGTCTGCGGCGCCGACCAGCCGTTCGGGTTGGTCGGGTTGGAGGAGGTGCGGTAGGAGAACGCCGGGCCACCCCACTGGTAGGCCAGCACCCAGATGTTGCGCGGCTGGAAGTAGAACAGCGACGGCGCGACGGTGCCCGAGTTCATCGCGTTCTGGCTGGCCGAGCCCATCTGCGAGTAGTTGGTGAACAGGCCGAAGTTCATCGAACCCCAGCTCGACCCGAAGTCGTGCGTGGTGGCGTAGACGAGCTGCTGCCCGTTGTAGGGGGCGACGGTGAAGTCCTTCAGCGACACCCAGCCCGACCTCGGCTGCGCCAGCGCGCCGGTCGAGGTCCACCGGTAGGTCGAGGGGAGGTTGCACGTCGGCGTCGGGCTCGGGGTCGGGCTCGGGCTCGGCGTGGGCGTGGGACTGGGAGTGGGTGTGGGACTGGGGGTCGGTGTGGGGCTCGGCGTCGGCGTCGGCGTGCCGGGGGTTCCGGTGCAGGGGACGCCGTTCAGGGAGAACGAGGTCGGCAACTCGTTGCTGCTGCTGAAGGAGCCGTTGAAGCCGAAGCCGGTGCTGCCGCCGGAGGGGATCGACGCGTTGTAGCTCATGTTGGTGGCGGTCACCGACGTACCCGACTGGGACGGCGTGGCGTTCCACATCTGGCTGATCTGCTGGCCCGAGCCGAAGGTCCAGCCCAGTTGCCAGCCGTTCACCGCGTCACCCAGGTTGTGGATGGTGACGTTGGCGCCGAAGCCGCCGGGCCACGACGAGGTGATGGTGTAGTCGACCCGGCAGGCGACGGCGGCCTGGGCGGGCTGCGTGGCCACCAGTCCGGCCCCCGTCAGCAGGATCGGGAGGGAGATGATCGCGAAGCGGCGGCGTACGGCCGATCGGGACGCCGCCGACGGCGTGACCGCGGAACGGCGCGGGGTCCGCGTTCGCCAGGGAAGGCGCATGGGGATGCTCCTCGTTGGTTCGTCCAGCCGCTGTCGGCGACCGGTGTGGAGCCGGCTCCCGTGTCAGAGAAGTCTGATAGCGCTAACAAATGATCGGTGACCCACTGCTCCTTCTCTGCCGGGACGGCAGTGCGCGGAGCTAATACGAGGCGGCCGATTCGCGTCAAGGCGCGCCCTCGGCCCGGACTTTCGAACCGTCCGCCTCGGTTGGGCCCTTCTTCTGCTCTTACGGTCCTACGGCCGGACCGTACAAGATCGCTTCTGTGCTGAAACGTTCACCCTTAGGGCAGCGCGTCCGGCGAGGTGTCGAGTGTGTTCAGCACGATCTGGTGCACCACCGGGTCGTAGTTGACGGCCACGTGGCCGCTGAAGTCGAGCGGGGCGCGGTCCTGGAGCAGGATGTTCTCGACGGAGTCGCCGGTGAGGAAACTCGACGTGTGCGGCGTGACCACCAGGTCGAACCTCGTGGCGATCACCGTGTAGTGGACGCCGGGCACCGTGTCGCCCCCGTCGTTCAGCGTCCTCATGAAGTCGGAGCCGACCATCTGCTGCTGACACGACTGGCACACCAGTGAGATGGCGGGACTGAGCCCGAGCAGCCGGGCGAGGTTGACCAGCCCGTTGGAGTTTGTGCCGTGGTTGGACGGCGTGACGCCGATCAGCCGATGGACCTTCGCCGCGCCGTTCAGGAACTTCAGGTAGTAGCGCGGCATCATCCCGCCCTGCGAGTGACCGACGATGTCCACCTCGGACGCGCCGGTCGCCGTCAGCACCCGGTCGATGAAGTCCGACAGCTGCCGGGCCGACCGGGCGATGTCCCCCACGCCGTTGAGCGGCCCCGTGGCCGGGACCCGGCCGTAGTTGAGCGCGAAGACACAGTGGCCCGCCGCCTTCAGCTTCGGCGCGAGCGTCGCCCAGTTGCCCGCCATGTCCTCGAACGTGCCGTGCACCAGCACCACCGGACGCGGGCGCAGCGGTGACGGCTTGCAGGTCCAGATGTTGGCGCCCAGGGGCGAGATGTCGGCCGCGGCGGGCGCGGCGGTCAGGCCGACCCCGGCGGCCAGGGCCAGGGTCACCGCGGCGGCCCATGCTGAGACACGATTGATCGTCATGCCCTCATTGCGGCCCCTGACCAGGGGGAATCCGAGCAGCCCCGCCGCTACGGAAGATCATTTGCGGTGATCATTACTTACGGCGGCACGGCGCGGTCACTGGGGCAGTCCCTGGTAGTCGGCCGGGCCGGCGATCTGGCCGCCGTCGCCGGCGACCTCGGCGCCGGTGACGAACCGGGAGTCGTCACCGGCGAGGAACAGCACGATCGCGGCGATGTCGTCCGGCTCGCCGACGCGTCCGAGCGCGACGTTCCGGGTGTCGAAGACGACGCCGTCGGTCATCGGGGTGCGGATCTGCCCGGGGTGGACGGCGTTGACCCGGATGCCGAAGACGCCCAGTTCCAGGGCGGCGGTCTTGGTGAGGCCGCGTACACCCCATTTGGAGACGACGTACCCGGACATCCTCGGCACACCCTGCAGCGCGCCGACCGAGCCGATGTTGACGATCGAGCCGCCGCCCGCCCGTCTCATCGCCGGGACGACGGCCTGGATGCCGTTGAAGACGCCGACCAGGTTGACGTCGAGCGTGCGCCGCAACCGGGCGGCGTCCCACTGCTCCAGGGGCGCCGGGTCGGCGACGCCCGCGTTGTTGACCAGGACGTCGACCGAGCCGAACCTCTCTTCGGTACGCCCGACGACCCCGGCCCACTCCTCCTCCGACCGCACGTCGAGCCGTTCGGCGACGACGCGCGCGCCGAGACCGGCCGCGAGTTCCCGGGCCGCCGTGACGTTGACGTCGGCGACGACGACGTTCGCGCCCTCCGCCGCCAGCCGCCGTACGGTAGCCGCCCCCATGCCCATGGCGCCGCCGGTGACGATGGCCGTCTTTCCCGCCACGCGATCCATCGCGGGCTCCTTTCCCATGTCGTTCACTCGTCGAAGTCGGTGCCGCGCGACAGGGACTCCCAGGCGTCGCGCTCCCGCTTGGCCGCCGCCGTGAGGCGGTCGAGGGGGTCGTTGCCGAAGGCCGGCCGCAGGGGTGTGTCGGGTGCGTCCAGGGCGGCGACGAGCTCCGCGGCTCCGTCGGTGCGGCGGTCGGTCAGCACGACGGTGGCGCCGGTGACCAGCCAGATGCGTTTCATGATCACTCTCCTCCGGTAAGGGTGATGTGTCACCCTTGAAAGGATGATGCGTCACCCTTCGGGAAAAAGCAAATGTCCGCGTTTGTCCGTTCGGTAGCCTGAGAAGGTGACCGGATCCGGGGAGTTGAGCGAGCGCGAGCGCCGTGCCTGGTACGCCTTCCTCACCATGCAGGAGGACCTGCGCCGCCACATGAACCGGCAACTGCTGCAGGACACCGGCCTGTCGCTGGCCGACTACGCCGTCCTCAGCACGTTGTGGATGCAGCCGGACAACTCGTTGCGCGTCTTCGAGCTGCGGGAACGACTCCGGTGGGAGAAGACCCGGCTCACCCACCAGATCTCGCGGATGGTCACGCGCGGACAGGTCGAGCGCAACCCCTGCGCCGACGACCCGCGCGGCCAGCAGATCAGCCTCACCCCGGCCGGACACGAGGCCATCACCAAGGCCGTCCCGCTGCACATCGAGTACGTCCGCCGGATCTTCCTCGACGTCGTCACTCCTCGGCAGCTCGACACCCTGGCCGTGCTGTCGGAGTCGGTCCTGGGCAACCTCGCCACCGAGGAACCGGCCGACAACTGACCCTTACCGGGGGCGGGTGACGCGGAGCCGCGCGTCGGTCACGTTGTCGAAGCGCGAGTCCCCGCCCCGGATCAGCACGAAGTGCGTGCGCACGTCGGCGCGGTAGGCCACCAGGGAACCGGACGGCGCGAGGTCGTCGTCCACGAGTTCCCCGCCCTCGGGCAGGCGGGCGTTGAGCGCGGCCACGGCCGCGACGGGATCGTCGGCGGGGCCGGCGGTCGCTTCGAGGTAGAGCGCCTCGGCGCCGCCGACGGGCGCGTGGGAGTCGAAGACCGTCATGGCCACATCGGGGCGGGCGGCGAGGTTGCGGGAATGCCTGCTGCCGGGTGACGACACCCAGTACAGCCGGTCTTCGTCGCGGGCGGCGAAGAAGACCGGGGTCGCCCACGGTCGTCCCTGATCGTCGGCGGTCGCGAGCACGAGGTAGCGGTTCTCGCCGAGCAGTCGCGGGACCGCCTCCCACATGCCGTCCGTCATCGCTCCTCCTGTGGTCGTCGCGTTCGTTCCGGCGTCTAACCGAGGAGACGCGACGCACGCGGCCGGCAGGTGAAAATTTCACCTCGGCCCGTTCCGGCGGTGAGGACGTCTTCGGTGGCACGCCCGCGAATCGTCCCCGCCGCCCTCTCGGCGGCCCGGACGCCATTCTTGACAGGCCCGCTCACTCCTGCCTACCGTGACCGCGAAATCTGGATGTTAGCGATAACAAGTGTTCCCGCAAGGGAATTCACCAGAGGAAATCCCGTGCTCACACGAACCCGATCTGTTCTCGCCGCCGCCGGGGCCGCGGCGCTCGTCATCCTGGCCTGGGGTCCCGCGGCACTGAGCCACAGCACCGCCGAGAGCGTCATGGCCGCGACCGCCGGGTGCGGCAAGACGCCCACTCTGCGCAGCGGCACCTACTCGCTCCAGCACAACGGCAAGAGCCGGTCGTACATCCTCCGGGTCCCCGACAACTACGACAACACCCGGCAGTACCGCCTGGTCTTCGGGTTCCACTGGCTGAACGGCACCGCCACCGACGTGGCCACCGGGCAGACCGTCCAGCGTGACGTGTGGTCCTACTACGGCCTGCAGCGGCTGGCGAACAACACCGCCATCTTCGTCGCGCCCCAGGGGCTCAACAACGGGTGGGCCAACTCGGCCGGCGAGGACGTCACGCTCGTCGACGCCATCATCAACCAGATCGAGTCCGATCTGTGCGTCGACACCGCCCAGCGGTTCGCGGTCGGATTCAGCTACGGCGGCGCCATGTCGAACGCGCTGGCGTGCGCGCGGCCCGACGTCTTCCGGGCGGTCGCGGTGCAGTCGGGCGCGCAGCTGAGCGGCTGCGGCGGCGGCACCCAGCCGGTCGCCTACCTCGGCATCCACGGGCTGCGTGACTCCGTGCTGGCGATCTCGCAGGGGCGGACGTTACGCGACCGGTTCGTCCGCAACAACGGCTGCACGGCGCAGAACCCGCCGGAGCCCTCCCAGGGCAGCCTGTCGCACCGGGTCACCACCTACTCCGGATGCCGGTCCGGCTACCCGGTCACCTGGGCGGCCTTCGACGAGGGCCACATCGCCGCACCGCAGGACGGCGCGACGGGCGACAGCGGATCGCGAACCTGGGTGCCGGCCGAGGTCTGGCGCTTCTTCACCCAGTTCACCTCCCCCACACCTTCGCCGTCGCCGAGCCCATCACCGTCGGCCTCTCCCAGTCCGTCACCGAGTCCGGGCACCGGGTCGTGCCGGGTGACGTACACGACGAACGCCTGGAACACCGGGCTCACGACCGCGATCAAGATCACCAACACCGGGTCGACGGCGGTGAACGGCTGGGCGTTGCGCTTCACCCTGTCGCCGGGGCAGGTCATCACCAACGGGTGGAACGCCATCTACGAGCCGACCAGCGGGGCGGTGACCGCCACCAACGTCTCCTACAACGCCGACCTCGCGGCGGGCGCGAGCCTCGACATCGGCTTCCAGGCGACCCACACGGGCAACACCACGGCACCGGCGACCTTCACCCTCAACGGCTCCCCTTGTACGACCGCCTGACGGGTGATCCGCGAGGGGATGCGCGCTTCCATCCCCTCGCGGATGCCGACGATCAGCCCGGTCGTCGGATTCGCGCAATTGATGGTTAATGTCCGTTGAAAAGTCCGGCGACCGTTTCAAGCCGGGGATCGCAACCATAAATTGACCTTCAATCAGGCCGAATCACCGCCTAACGGGCTACCGTTTGTGAGCGTTAACAAGAAAGAGACAACCGAGGGAGAAAGTAATGGCCGGTTTCCCCAACGGTCCCAAGGCATCGACCGCCGGTGACGCTCCGCCGATCACCCGGATCGATCCCACGATCCCTCACCCCGCGCGTATCTACGACTACCTCCTCGGCGGCAAGGACCACTTCGCCGCCGACCGGGAGGCGGGCGAGCAGCTCATCAAGCTGTCGCCCGGCACCCGCGAGGGCGTGCGCGCCCACCGGGCCTTTCTCAGCCGGGCCGTGCGGCACCTCGCCGCGAAGGCGGGGATCTCGCAGTTCCTCGACATCGGCACCGGCATCCCCACGCAGGGCAACACCCACGAGATCGCCCAGGCGGTCAACCCCGCCGCCCGGGTGGTGTACGTCGACAACGACCCCATCGTCCTGGTGCACGGGCGGGCCCTGCTGACCAGCAGTGAAGAGGGCAGGACCACGGTCATCGAGGCCGACCTGCGCGACCCCGACCACATCCTGTCGCACCCCCAGGTCAACGAGGTGCTCGACTTCTCGCGGCCGGTCGGGATCATCATGGCCGGGGTGCTGCACTTCATCACCGACGGCGACAAGCCGGGCGAACTCGTCGAGCGCTACAAGGCGGCCGTGCCGTCGGGGAGCCATCTGCTGCTGTCGCACATCACGCTCGACTTCGCGCCGCAGGTGGAGGAGAACGAGTTCACCAAGCCCTACGACAAGGGCCCGGCGTCCATGGTCCCCCGCACCCACACGCAGGTGACGAGCTTCTTCGACGGCTGGACGCTGCTGCCTCCGGGCGTCGTCGAGGTCGTCACCTGGCACCCGGACGAGGACGAGTACCAGGAGCCCATCCCCGGCGGCGGGCACGCGTGGGCGTACGGCGGCGTGGCCGCCAAGCCGTGATCAGAAGGCGCTGCGGACGGTTCCGCCGTCGACGCGCAGGGTCGCGCCGCTGACGTAGTCGGCGTACGCGCCGCACAGGTAGGCGACGGCCCCGGCGATCTCGTGCGGGCGGCCGAAGCGGTCGGCGTCGTTGGGCACCCACTCCCCGGACGCCGCCCGTTCGAGGTCGGCCCACTCCCCCGACCAGCCGCGCGCGGGGGCGATCCGGGTGACGAGTTCCCGCACGTGGTCGACGAGTATGGCCCCCGGCGACACGACGTTGGAGGTCACACCGGTGCCCTTGAGCTCGCGGGCCAGCGAGGTGGCCAGGTTGTGGCGGGCGGCGAGGGTCGCGTTGTAGTGGGGCGCGTCGGCCATCGGCTGGGAGGCCAGCCCGCCGCCGATCTGGATCACCCGCCCCCAACCTCGTGCCCGCATGCCGGGCACGAGGCGGCGGATCATGCGCGCCGCGGCGATGACGTTGACGTTGTAGATGTCGGCCCAGTCGCCGGAGGTCAGGTCGTCCCATCCCATGTGGTCGTAGACGCCGGCGTTGTTGACGAGAATGTCGACCGGCCCGGCGAGCGCGGCGACGGCGTCGGCGCCCTCATCCGTACCGAGATCACCGACGGCGGCCGTGGCGGCGCCTCCGTCGCCGCGGATCGTCTCGGCGACCGCCTCGGCCCTGGCGGCGTTCCGCCCGTGGACGACGACGTCGGCCCCTTCGGCCGCGAGCAGCCGGGCGATGGCCTCGCCCAGGCCCGAGCTCGATCCGGTGACGAGGGCCCGGCGGCCCTTCAGGTGCAAATCCATGGTTCTCTCTCCTCGAATCTCCTGGTCTCAGCGAGGACGTCCGGATAATCCGTTGAGCCAGTCGGGCACCAGCCCGACGAGGAGGTCGAGCAGGTCGTCGCGCGAGCAGTCGATCTCCCCCAGGAGCCACGCGACCACCGCCGCCGCCAGCCCCGATCCGACCATCACGGCCGCGGTGGCCCGCTCGGCGAGCCCCCGCTCGGGAGCGGCGACCTCGAGGTAGCCGGTCAGGTTGGCCCGGATCCGCTCCCCGAAGAGCACCCGGGCGTCCCCTCCGGCGGTCGAGGTGAAGACCGCGACCAGATCGGCCCGCTGGCCTTCGACCTGGTCGAGAATGCGCCCCACCACGACCCGGGAGGCCTCGACCCCGTCGGCCTCGCCGCTGGCGCGGGCCCGCAGGTCGTCGACGGAGATCTCGATGAGGGCCTGCTCCAGTACGTAGAGAGCGAGCTCGCTGGTGGAGTCGAAATGGGCGTAGAAGGACGACCGGTTGAGCCCGGCCCGCTCGACGATCGCGCTGACCGAGACCGGCGCCTCCCCGGCGACGGCGGTGAACGCCTCCGCGAGCCTGTTCCTGGTGCGAACGGCACGCGGGTCGGTACTTCGGGTCATACCTCGACGATACCACTTCTCCAACACTTGTCGGAGAACTATCCGGCCATAATGATCACATGGATGGCCGGAAGGCGCTGTATCCCTGCAGCTGCTGCGGATACCGCACGTTGAAAGACGGGCCGGGCAGCTATCTGATCTGCCCTATCTGCTTCTGGGAGGACGACCCCTTGCAGCTCAGGTGGCCGTTGATGGACGACGGCGCCAACGGCGTGTCCTTGGTGCAGGCCCAGCGGAACTTCATCCGCTTCGCGGCCGGCGAAGAGAGATTCCTTCCCCGTGTCCGGCCTCCCTCGGAAGCGGAGACCGTCCCCGACGGCTGGCGGATCATCGACCTGACGGTCGACCGGTTCGAGCCCACAGACGAACAGCTGCACCCGTGGCCGGACGACAGCAAGGCCTTGTACTGGTGGTCACCCGGCTTCTGGCACCCCTGCGCCGATGACCGCGGCCTTGCGTAGCAGCACCGCGGCTTCGCGTTCGTTGGCGCACAGCCGGGCGGCCGTCTCCAGTTCTGCGCGGGCTTCCGGCAGGCGGCCGAGGCGGGCCAGGAGTTCGCCGCGTACGGTCGGCACCAGGTGCGAGCCGGGGAGCCGGTCGCCGGCGATCAGGGCGTCCACGATGGTCAGGGCCTCGGCCGGGCCGGTGGCCATGGCCACCGCGACGGCGCGGTTGAGGTCGACGAGCGGCGAGGGTGCGACCCGGCCGAGCGCCTCGTAGAGCAGGACGATCCGGGTCCAGTCGGTCGACTCGACCGAGGGGGCCGAGGTGTGGACGGCGGCGATCGCGGCCTGGAGGGCGTAGGGGCCGAGGCCCCTCTTCGACGCCCTGGCCAGTGCGGCCAGGCCTCGGTGGATCGCCGCCGCGTCCCACAGGCGGCGGTTCTGGTCTTCCAGCAGGATCGGGGTGCCGTCGGGGGCGGTCCGGGCCGGGAAGCGGGCGGACGTCAGTTCGCACAGGGCCAGCAGGCCGTGGACCTCCGGCTCGTCGGGTTGCAGCTCGGCCAGGATCCGGGTCAGCCGGATCGCCTCGTACGCGAGGTCGGGGCGCAGCAGCCGGTCGCCCGACGTGGCCGTCGACCCCTCGGTGAAGATCACATAGAGGACGCTGAGCACGCCCGCCAGCCGTTCCCCGCGCTCGCCGGAAGGTGGCAGCTCGAACGGCACCCCGGCCGCCGCGATCGTCTTCTTGGCCCGGGTGATGCGGGCCTGCACGGTCGGCACCGGCGCCAGGAACGCGCGGGCGATCTCCTCGCTGGACAGGCCGCCGACGACGCGCAGCGTCAGCGCCACCCGGGCCTCGCGCGAGAGCACCGGGTGGCAGCTGACGAACATCAGCGCCAGGACGTCGTCGCCGAACCCGTCGGGGTCGAACTCCGGCTCGACCGGGACGTCGGCCGCCAGCAGGGCGTACTTGTCGTGGAGGACCGTCCGGCGGCGGATCGCGTCGATCGCCCGCCGCCGGGCCGTGGCCGTCAGCCAGCCGGCCGGGTTGGCCGGCGAGGCGCGCGGCCACGACGTCAGCGCCTCGGCCACCGCCTCCTGGGCGGCGTCCTCGGCCAGCCCGAAATCGCCGGTGAACCGGGTCAGCGCGGCGACGATCCGGGCCGACTCCGTCCGCCAGACGGCCTCGACGTCGGTCATCAGGCGCGGCTGTCCTGCGGGACCTCGTCGGCCTCGGCCACCCGCCGGACCTCGATCTTCGAGCCGCGGACCGCCGGGACCCGGGTGGCCCACTCGACCGCCTCCCGCTGGGTGGCGACGTCGAGCAGGAAGTAGCCGCCGAACAGTTCCCTGGTCTCGCCGTACGGCCCGTCGGTGACGACCGGGGTCTCGCCGCCGAAGTCGACGACGACGCCCCGCGCCGGATCGTCCAGGCCCTCGGCGGCGAGGAGGACCCCGGCCTTCATCATGTCCTCGATGAACCGGCCGGTCGCGGCCATCGCCTCGTCGATCGAGGCCATCATGGCCGCGTTGGTCTCGTCGGTGCCCCGCATGATCAGCATGTACCTCGGCATCGCGCTCTCCTCATCCGGCGGGGCCGCCTCCCGGCCCTCGCACCCACTTGTCGAACGGGCGGGTCGCGGATCGACATCAAGCTTCGACATCACACAGGGCCGCCGCCGATCCCGATCTCGTTGCCGTCCGGGTCGTGGTAGATCGCCTTGCGGACGCCGTTCTCGTAGGTCTCCCGCTCGACGGGTTCGACGCCGCGCGCGGAGATCGCCGCCACCCGGTCGTCGTAGTCGTCGACGAAGAGGGTCTGCAGGGCGTGGCCCGCGCGCTCGGGGAGGTGCTCGATGTAGAGGTAGCGGTGCTCGGCCAGCTCCCACACGGCCTCGACGTCGTTGGGGAAGAACGCCGGGGGCGTGCCGAGGAGACGTTCGTACCACTCCAGAGCGCGCCGGTAGTCGGTGACGGGAATGCCCGCGAACAGGTCCATGCGGCCCACTCTAGGGATCGCGGCCGCGATCATTCGGCCGGACAGACGGTGCCCGGAGGGGGCAGTCTCAGGTCGGTCAGGTAGGTGGTCGCGTACCGGATCGGGCACTTCTTCCCCCACAGGTACAGCGCGTGCCCGGGGCCGTCGTAGCCGACCGTCACCGATCCGGGGACCTTCCTGATCAGGCTCTCCGTCCACACGTAGTCGCCCCACATGCTGCCCGCGCCCAGGAGCGGCGGCAGCTCGCGCGTGGGCAGGGGACGCGGCGGGTTGGCGACGCGCAGCGGCCAGCCGGTGCAGCCCAGGGCGTCGAACGCCGCTCCCCCGAAGTTCGGCGACGCCTGCCGCGCCTGACGGCGGAACTCCTCCAGCTGCGCGTAGCCGGTGTAGCCACGCCCGTCTCCGCAGGTCATCGCCAGAGCTCCGGGGGTGGCCCAGGCGCGGGCGTTGCCGAGGGCGGCGTCGGCGAAGCCGGATCCGTCGCCCCGCACGGCCTTGGCGATCGCGTCGGCGAAGGCCGACCACCGCGCGTTCCCGGGGCCGGGGTCGGCCGTGAAGCCGAAGCTGCGCAGGTGCCATCCGGTCAGCTCGCCCTCGCCGAAGTGGGGGGAGGTCACCCGGATCGGCGTACGGTCGGCGCCTTCGGTGAGTTCGCGCCAGACCGCCTTCACGTCCTGTCCGTGCAGCGCGCAGGCGGGGGTGGCCGCGCACCAGGCGGCGAACCTGGTGAGGGTCTCCTCCATGACGGGCAGAGTGCGGAGCGTCTGGGTGAGCCAGCCGTCGACGTGGTTGGCCGTCCCGTCCAAATACATCGCCCGGATCCGCCGCGGGAACAGCCGGGCGTACGCGACGGCGGGCGCCCCTCCGTAGGAGTTGGCCATGAAACTCAGCCGCTCCTCGCCGAGGGCACGGCGGATCGCGTCCATGTCCTTGGCGACCGACAGCGAGTCCATGGTGGCGAACAGTCCGGTCGTGTCCGCCTCCCGGCACGCGGCGAAGCCCGCGGCCATCGCCTCGGTCAGGGCCCGGTAGTCCGTCCGGCTCACCGGTTCGGACAGCGTCGTCGCGGGTTCCAGGCAGGCCGGGGGCAGCCGGTCGAGCCACACGCTGGTGCGGGGGTCGTAGGCGACCAGGTCGAACCTGCGCCGGAGGTCGGCGAGGCCGGCGGCGGCGCGCTTCAGGTCCTCGACGCCGCTGGCACCGGGACCGCCGGGCACGCCCAGGACGCTGCCGATCCGCCGAGCGGGCTCGGTGGCGGGTAATCGCACCAGGTCCAGCGTGATCCTCGGCCCGCCGGCCTCGGCCCAGTCGACGGGCACCTCGATCGTGGCGCACCGCATGTCCGCCGGCAGGTCCCGGCCGGCGCAGTCGCGCCAGAGCGGCTCGCGGGCCGCCGCCGGGGCCGGCCAGGTCAGGGAAGCCAGCGTCAGGCCGGTGAGAAGCGCGGCATATCGGCGCCGCCGTTCAGTTGTCATCATGGTGATCACTCTGTCGGCGAGGATCGGTCGGCACCACGGGGACATCCTCCGGACCTTTTCCGGATGTCCTCCGCGGTTGTCCGCCAGGAGAGGAGGCGCGTGCTGGTCACCACGGGACGCGCGCTCGCGTACACGCTGCTCCTGCCTCTGACGGCGGGGATCGGCCTGGTCCATCTCGTCGTGGTGCTGCTGAGCGTGCTCACGACGGTCAACCTCGTCGGAGTGCCGATGCTGGCCCTGAGCCTGGTCGCCGCCAGGGGTCTGGGCACGGTCAACCGGCGGCTGGCCCGCGCGCTCCTCGGGGCGCGGGTGACCGATCCGGCCCCTTTCCGGCCGGGAAAGGGGCTGTTCCGGTGGATGGGCGCGGCGCTCGTCGACGCGACGGGGTGGCGAGCCGTCGGCCACGCCCTGATCCGGATCCCCGCCGCCGTCCTCGCCCTCGCCGCCGCCGCCGGGCTGTGGGGCGGCGGCCTGATCCTGCTCGTCTCCCCGGTGTGGCGGCTGGTCCCCGACGGCTGGCCGAGCGCGGCGCTGCTGGCCCCGGCCGGTCTCGCGCTGCTGCTGCTGGCTCCCCGGGGCCTGCGCCTCGCCCTGGCTCCCGAACGGCTCCTCGCCGGGACGTTGCTGGGCATGTCCGCGAGCGAGACGAGGATCCGCAGGCTGGAGCAGGCGCGGGCGTTCGCGGTGGACGACGCCGTCGCCCGGCTCCGTCAGGTCGAGCGCGACCTGCACGACGGGACCTCCGCCCGTCTGGTGACGCTGGCCATGAGCCTGGGCCTGGCAAGGGAGGAACTCGACCTCGCCCACCACCCCGGCCACCTCGAACGCGCCCGCGAGCTGGTCGGCGGCGCGCACCGCGACGCCAAGGAGACCGTGGCCGAACTGCGCGACCTGATCCGGGGCATCCTCCCGCCCGCGCTCGACCAGGGACTCGAGACCGCCCTGGCCACCCTCGCCGCCCGCACCCCGATCCCCGTCCGGCTGCACACCGACCTGCCCGAGCGGCCGGACCCCTCCATCGAGGTCGTCGCCTACTTCTGCGCCACCGAGCTGCTCGCCAACGTCGTCCGGCACAGCGGCGCCCGGCACGCCGCCGTCGACGTCCGGGGCCGGGACGGCCGGCTGACTCTGACCGTCCGCGACGACGGCACGGGCGGCGCGGTCGCGGGCGCCGGATCCGGCCTGCGCGGCCTGGCCGCCCGGGTCGGCGCGGTGGACGGCGCCATCGACGTCCGCAGTCCCGCCGGAGGCCCTACGGTGATCACCGTGGCCCTCCCCTTTCGCATCTGAAGGGATGACGCATGCGCATCGTGATCGCCGAAGACGCGGTGATGCTCAGAGACGGCCTCCGCATGCTGCTCACCGCCCGGGGCCGGGACGTGGTGGCCGCCGTGGGCGACGGCGAGGCGCTCCGGGCGGCCGTGGCCGAACACGAACCCGACGTCGCCGTGGTCGACGTGCGCATGCCCCCGACCCACACCGACGAGGGCCTCCAGGCCGCGATCCGGATCCGCCGCGACCACCCGAACGTGGGCGTGCTGGTGTTCTCCCAGTACATCGAGACGCGGTACGCCGCCCAGCTGCTCGCCGACGGCGCCCACGGCGTGGGCTATCTCCTGAAGGAGCGCGTCGCCGACGTGAGCGACTTCCTGTCCGCGCTCGACCGGATCGCGGGCGGCGAGACCGTGCTGGACCCGGAGGTGGTCACCCAGATCATGGGCGCGAGCCGTCGCGCGGAGACGCTGGTCACCCTCACCTCCAGGGAGCGCGACGTGCTGGCCCTGATGGCGGAGGGCCGGTCGAACACCGCCATCGCGGGCGCACTGTTCCTGTCGTACGGCTCGGTGGAGAAGCACGTCAGTCAGATCTTCGCCAAACTCGGCCTGCCGCCGTCGGACAACGACCACCGCCGCGTCCTGGCCGTCCTGCGTCACCTTCAGGCCTGAGACGGCGTGGGCGGCACGCCTTCGAGCAGGATCGCGAGGTAGCGGCGGGCGGTGTCGATCCGGTCGGCGTGACCGCCCCCGCGCACCGCCACCGCGTGGGCGACGCCGCACATCAGCGGCACCAGGTCGGCCGCGGTGAGGTCGGGGCGGACGGCTCCGGCGGCGCGGGCCCGGTCGAGGAGCGCGGTGCCGGCCGAGGCGAGCGACTCCTTGAGTTCGGTCGTACGCGGCAGGGCGTCGGTGGCCGTGGCGGCGACCGGGGGCAGGGCGGCGTCGGTGACCTGCGCCTCGACGACGCGGGTCAGGAAGCCCTCCAGGGCACGCCAGGCGTCGGGGTCGGCCAGGGCCTGCTCGCCGTGCGCGGCCAGCGCCTCCAGGCAGGGAGCGGCGACGGTCTCCAGCAGCGCCTCGGGGGTGGCGAAGTGACGGTAGACCGTGGCTACCCCGAGGCCGGCCCGGTGGGCGACGTCATTGAGCTGCAACGCGATGCCCTGGTCGACCAGGTCGCGGGCGGTGGCGACGATCCGCTCCCAGTTGCGGGCGGCGTCCTTGCGCAGCGATGTGGTCGTCATGGGGAGATTATCCCGGGCGCATGAGCTCGGCTGAGCAGGCCCACGGCCTCGGCGACGCGGGGGTCGGTGGCCGCGCGGATCGGGGTGACCGGGCGGCCCCAGGGCCCGATGACGAGACCGGTCCGGCCGGTCAGCGCCGGATCGGTGGCGGCGGTGACCGAGGAGCGGGCCGCCCTGGACGCCGGGCCCGAGGTGCTGCGGGCGAACACGCGGCGGACCAGCGGCCACAGCAGCCGCAGGGGCGGCGAGACGATCGCCGGGTCGGTCATGGTGCCGTCGGTCATGTCGGTCGCGGCGCCGCCGGGATCGGCGGCGAAGACCGCGACGCCGGTGCCGTCGAGCCGTTTGGCCAGGTCGAGGGTGTAGGCCAGGTTGGCGAGCTTGGCGCGGCCGTACCAGTGGAAGCCGTAGTAGCCGCCCGGGGGTTCGACGGCGTCGAAGCGGCGCTTGGCGGCGCGGACCGCGCCGGAGGTCACGTTCACGATCCGGCTCGGCGCTCCGGCGGTGAGCGCGGGCAGCAGCGACTCGGTCAACAGGTAGGGCGACAGGTGGTTGACCACGAACGAGGCCTCGACGCCGTCGAGGTCCGCGCGCCGGGGGAACATCGCCCCGACGTTGTTGACCAGCACCGTCAACGGCACCCCTGCCGCGGCGACGTCGTGGGCCAGCGCCCTGACCTGGTCGAGCGAGCCGAGGTCGGCCGATCGGAACCGGGCGGGGTGGGCCGGCCGCGTGGCGTCGATCCGCTCGACCGCGCGGGCTCCCCGGCCGGGGTCGCGCCCGACCACGGTGACCGCGAACCCGGCGGCGGCCAGCCCCAGCGCGGTCTCCAGGCCGATGCCACCCGTGCCGGCCGTGACCAGAGCCGTCTTCGTCATGTGCCCCTCCTTCAGATAAGCGGATAGCTCATCCGCTTATCTGAAGGTAGCACAAGTGGATGAGCTATCCGCTTTGTGGGATCGTGGTGGCGAAGCGCCGGCGGTAGGCGGTGGGCGTGATGCCGAGGTGGCGGTCGAAGACGCGGCGGAGGGTCTCGTCGCTGCCCAGCCCGCTGTCGCGGGCCGCCGTGGTGACGCTGTGCCCGTCGAGCAGCAGCCGCTGGGCGTGTTCGAGCCGGACCCGCTCGACCCAGCGGGCCGGGGTGGTGCCCAGTTCGGTGTGGAACAGCCGGGTCAGGTGCCGGGTGCTGACGGCAGCGGCGGAGGCCATGGCCGGCAGGCCGTGATCGGCGGCCGGGTCGGCCAGCACGGAGTCGATCAGGACGCGCAGGACGTCGTTGCGCGGCGGCGGCGTGGCGGCCGCCGTGAACTGCGACTGCCCGCCCGGCCGCTGCATGAAGACGACCAGTTCGCGGGCGACGCGGCGGGCCGTCTCGGCGCCGTGGTCGTCTTCGACGAGGGCCAGGGTCAGGTCGATGCCCGCGCTGATCCCCGCCGAGGTGATGAATCGGCCATCCCGGACGTGGATCGCGTCTGGCTCGACACGCACCCGGGGATGACGGCGGGCCAGGACGTCGGCGTGCCGCCAGTGCGTGGTGGCCCGGCGCCCGTCGAGCAGGCCGAGCTCGGCCAGGACGAAGGCGCCGGTGCACACCGAGGCGACCCGGGTGGCGCCGCCGGCCACCGCGCGGGTCGTCGCCAGCAGGCCCTCGTCGAGAGGCCGTTCGGCCAGCCGGTCGCCGCCGGAGACGATCGCCGTGTCGATCCGGCCGGCCTCGGCCGCCGTCACGACGCCGCTCAGCGGCATCCCGGTCGACGTGGTGACCTGGCCGCCGGAGGCGGAGATCAAGACGAGCTCGTAGGGATGACCGGCCAGGCCCGCCTGGTGCAGGACCTCGGCGGGTCCGCTGACGTCGAGCATGGTCACCCCGTCGAACACCACGAACCCCACGCGGTGGGTCATGTCTGAATCTGTGGTTCATCTGTCAGAAAGGACATGGCCCCCAGTGTAGGCGTGGGGAGAGTCTGGAGTCGTACCGAGGAAAGGGAGAGAGATCATGAGCGAGGCCATCGCGGGTGTGCGGATCCCCGACAGCCCTCTCGCGCGGGCGGCGACCGAGCTGGTCAGGGAGGCGGCCACACCGCTGCTGTTCGACCACTCCCGGCGGGTGTTCCTGTGGGGATCACTGCGCGGGCGCGACCAGGGCCTGTCCTTCGATCCCGAGCTGCTGTACGTCGGCGCGATGTTCCACGATCTCGGGCTGACCGACCGATACCGCAGCAAGGGTCAGCGGTTCGAGATCGACGGCGCCGACGAGGCGCGCCGGTTCATGCGCACCCACGGGATCGTGGGCCGGGAGGCCGACGTGGTGTGGACGGCCATCGCCCTGCACACCACACCGGAGATCCCGCTGCACATGGCGCCCGAGATCGCCCTGGTCACCCGGGGGGTCGAGCTCGACGTGCTGGGCATCGGCTACGACGCCGTCTCCGACGCCCAGCGCGCGGCCGTGGTGGACGCCCATCCCCGTCCCGACTTCAAGAAGCGGATCCTGGCCGCGTTCACCGACGGGATCAAGGACCGCCCGGAGACGACGTTCGGCAACGTCAAGGCCGACGTGCTGGCCCACTTCGTGCCCGGGTTCGTCCGCGGCGACTTCGTCGAGGTCATCGAGAACTCGGCCTGGCCCGAGTAGTCAGGCGATGCGCTGGATCATCGTGTTGCTGATCTGGTAGCGGTAGCCGGCGTCGAGCACCGCCCGGTCCTGGAAGTCGCTGGTGCCGAACGGAGTGCCGTACAGGTAGACGTTGGCGACGGCCTCCTGGCCGGTCACCTCCTGGATGCGGCGGCGCGGCTCGACCAGTTCGCGTTCCACGTCGGCGGCCGTGACGATGGCGCCGATCGGCGAGTGGCTGCCGGTGTGCGGGACCACGACATGACGCCGGCCGATCTCGGCGACCTCGTCCCAGGTCAGGGCTAGGCGGTCGTAGGAGAGCTCCTCTTCCACCAGGTCGATGTCGTGGGCGTCGGCGAAGGCGCGCTGCTCGTCGGGCGGGCAGTCGACGAACCTGGTGATGATCGGGAACCACGCGGTGAGGCCCAGTTCGTCGCAGATGGGGGCGGCGACGGTGTGGTTGTTGCGGTAGCCCTCGTAGAAGACCGGGATGAAGCCGGGCCGGTCGAGGCCCCACTCGCCGGTGGCGTAGAAGCGGTCGAGGTCGGCCACGGTGACGCTCGCGAACGCCTCGGCGTAGGCGGTGAGCTCCTCGCGGAGCTGGTCGGCGGTCGACGCCGGGGTGTTGTGGTAGTTGACGACGCGCAGGTAGCGGCCCTCTTCGAGAGAGGTGCGGTAGTCGGCGAAACCCATGTCAGTCCTCGGTCGGGAAGAAGTGGACGCGGGCCACGACGGTGACGACCGAGGCCAGGGCCGCGAGGTCGTCGTCGGCCGCCTCGGGGCGGACCGCCGTCGCGTACCGTCCGGTCAGGTCGGCCAGGGCCGGGCCCTCGGCGCGGTCGGCGGCCGGCTGCGAGGGACCGCGCAGGTCCTCCAGCGCGAGGAACATCGGGATGCCCTCCCGCTCCAGGGCGCGCCGTTCGTTCTCGGCGAGGATCGCGCCCGGGTCGGGGTGCGGGGTGAGACTCATGGTCGGCTCCTTCAGTGGAGGACGCGCAGCAGATGGGCGACCTGCGCCCCGACGGCCGTCCGGGCGGGCCGCAGGTACTTGCGCGGGTCGACGGTCGTGTCGTCGGCCAGCACCCGCCGGACCTCGGCGGTGAACGCCTTGTTCAGGTGGGTGGCGATGTTGATCTTCGTCATGCCCGCCGCAACGGCCTGGGTGAGCCCGTCGTCGGCGACGCCCGACGAGCCGTGCAGCACCAGCGGGACGGGCACCGCCGCGCGCAGCTCGGCGATCAGGCGGAAGTCCAGCGCGGCGTCGCGGGTGAGCATCGCGTGGGAGGTGCCCACGGCGACCGCCAGGGCGTGCACCCCCGTCGCCGCGACATAGGCCGCGGCTTCGGCGGGGTCGGTCCGGGCTCCGGGCGCGTGCACGCCGTCCTTCCCCCCGATCTCCCCCAGCTCGGCCTCCACGAACACGCCGGTCCGGCGCACCACCTCGGCGGTCGCGGCCACGTTCTCCTCGTACGGCAACGCCGACGCGTCGAACATGACCGACCCGAAGCCCAGCTCCACCGCCCGGTCGACGAGGTCGGCCCGGGTGGCGTGGTCGAGGTGGACCGCGACCGGCACGGGAGCCTCGCGGGCGATCTCCAGGCAGGCGGCCCCGATGGCGGCCAGGCCGCCGTGGTAGTCGACGGTGTTCTCGCTGATCTGCAGGATCACCGGCAGTCCGGCCTGCGCGGCGCCCGCCACGATGCCCTGGGCGTGCTCGACCTGGATCACGTTGAACGCGCCCACTCCGCGACCGGCGGCGTGCGCGGCGGAGATGATCTCGGCGGTGGGGGTCAGCACTCTCGCTCCAGTGGTTCTGTCGTGACGACGGTGAGATTGGCCCGGTAGGCGGCGTGGTCGGCCTGCCCGGCCAGGGGCGACCTGACGGCGGCGGCCGACAGGGCGGCGGCGTGCTGCAGCGTCTCGGCCCAGTCCCAGCGGGCGACCACGCCCATGGCGATGGCCGCGACGGCGGCGTCGCCCGCGCCGGTCGGGTTGCCCTCGGCGAACGGCGGCACCGCCCGCCACAGGCCGTCGGAGGTGTCGGCGTGCAGGCCGCGGGGCCCGTCGGAGACGACGGCGGCGCGGGCGCCGAGTTCGCGCAGCCGCATCGCGCCGTCGCGGACGGAGGTCGCCGCGCCGAAGGTGCGGCTCAGCTCGTCGGCGTTGGGCTTCACGACGTGGGGGCGGGCGGCCAGCGCGTGGACGAGGGCCTCGCCCTCGGCGTCCACGATCGTCGGCACGTCGCCGGCCAGCGCGGCCAGCACCGCGTAGGCGTCGGACGGCAGGCCCGGCGGCAGGCTGCCGGACATCACCACGGCGGAGGCGCGCGGCAGCCACGACCGGAAGTCGGCCAGGAAGGCGGCCCACTCCCCGGCGGAGATCGCCGGGCCGGGCTCGTTCAGCATGGTGACCTCGCCGGACACGACCGCGATCGTGCGGCGGGTCTCCCCGGCGATCGGCGTGAAGGCGTTCGGCAGACCGGCCGACGCGCCGAACCGGGCGTCGGCCAGGCCCAGCGCCGTCACCTCGTGGCCCAGCGCCCGCAGGAGGCGGGCCACGTTCAGCCCCTTGCCGCCCGCGCGCACCGCCACCTCGCCGACCCGGTTGGTGGCGCCCAGCCGCAGGTCGGCCACGCGGTAGGTGACGTCGTAGGCGGGGTTGAGCGTGACGGTGAGGATCACCCGACGACCCCCGGATCGGGCCAGCAGACGAAGACGTAGTCGGGGTCGACGCCCAGGTCGGCGCCGAGCAGCGCCGCGGCCCGGCCGACCGCCGCGCGCATCAGCGCGGGGTCGCGGAGCCGCCCGCGCACGACGGCCGTGACGCCCTCGCCGTCGAGGGCGGCCAGCCGCTGCGCGACGACCGCGCCCGGCGGCAGGTCCAGGGCGTCGGCGACCGTGCGGGCCAGCCGGGCGGACAGGTCGTCGGGGACGGGGGCGGCGGTGGCGTACTGGACGAAGGGCACGGCTACTCCACGACGACCGAACGGGACAGGTGCTCGGGGCTGTCGCACTCCAGGCCCCGGTGGCGGGCGTAGGCGACGGCCAGGCGGTGCACCCGGACCAGCTCGGCCTGCGGGTCGGCGGTCGCGACGCGGAGCGTGGCGCCGGTCGCGTGCACGGCCTCGACGACGTCGGCGGGCAGCGGGGTGAGCGCCCACACGAGGCTGCGCGGGGAGGCGCAGGCGATCGGGCCGTGCCGGTATTCGAGGCTCGCGTACGACTCCGTCCACAGCCGGGCCGACTCGCGCAGCTTGAGGGCGGCCTCCTCGGCCAGGCCGCGCGCCCAGCCGGTGCCGAGGAAGACGATGTGGTCGTAGTCGGCCGGGTCGACGGCGAGCGGTTCGGCCAGCGCGGCGCGGGCGAGGTCCGGCAGGCCGGCCACGTCGTCGCCGATCGAGGCGCGCAGCAGGGTCAGCGCGGAGGTGGCGTAGCGGGTCTGCACGACCGAGCGCTCGTCGGCGAAGTCCATGACGATCGTCTCGTGCGCGGCTTCGGTGATCGGCGAGCCGGGGGTGCCGGTGATCGCGATCGTGCGGGTGCGCCGCGACAGGTCGCGGGCGAGCCGGACCAGGTCGCTGGTGGTGCCCGAGCGCGACAGCAGGATCGCCGCGTCGTAGGCGTCGTCGTCGTCGAGTTCGGTGGCGATGGCGGTGCGGGTGCGGCCCTGGCCGAGCTGCTGACGGCGGCGGGCGTAGCTGTCGAGGATATAATAGGAGGTGCCGCAGCCGACGCCGAGCACGTTCGCGCCCGCGCCCGGCAGGGCGCCGGTCGCGGCGGCCAGCTCGATGGCACGGCTCCAGGTGTCCGGCTGGCTCTCCACTTCGGCCTGCGTGCGCCGGGCCAGCTCGGGGGCGGTCGTTGCGGTCACTTCTGGGTCTCCTGGAGATCGTGGACGGTGAGGGTGCCCGCGAGTTCGAGCGCCTCGGGGAGGGTGGGCTGCGCGGCGGTGCCGCCGAGCCCCTGGGTCGAGAGGGCGCCGCAGGCGGAGGCGACGCGCAGCGCTTCGGCGTGGGTGCCGCCGCGCAGGAGGGTGGCCAGGAAACCGGCGTCGAAGGAGTCGCCCGCGCCGGTCGTGTCGACCGGGGTGATCGCGGGGGCGTCCACGCCGAGCGCGGTGCCGCCGGGCAGGTTCAGGGTCGCGCCGTCGCCGCCACGTTTCACCACCAGGCCGCAGGTGAGCGGGCCGCCGTTGGCGCGGGCGATGTGCTCGGCCTCCTGCTCGTTCGGGAGCAGGTAGTCGAGGTGGGGCAGCAGCGCCGGCAGCCCGTGGTCGAAGGAGCGCGACGGGTCCCAGTTGGGGTCGACCGACGTCGTGCCGGCGAACTCCTTCACCAGGGCGGGCAGGCCCGCCCACAGGTCGTACTGGAGGAAGTAGGAGCTGACGTGCAGGTGCCGCGCGGCGGCGAGCGCCTCGGCGGGCACGTCGGCGGCGGCCAGGCGGCCGATCTCGCCGGGGAAGGTCAGCATGGCGCGGTCGCCCCGGGCCCCGAGCACCACCGTCATCCCGGTGCGCCGACCAGGTCTGCGCAGGCAGTAGCGTGTGTCGACCCCGCGCTCGGCCAGCCGGTCGAGCACGAAGTCCCCGAGCCAGTCGTCGCCGACCACCCCGGCCATGGCGACGCGGGCGCCGAGCCGGGCCGCCCCGCAGGCGGTGATCGCACCGGAGCTGCCGAGGACGATCGTGGCATCCTCCACGAGCTCCTCGACCTGCCCGAACGTCGGCCGCACGTCGCCGCACTCGACGACGACGTCGGCGTTCAGCTCCCCTGCCACGAGGAGGTCGAATTCCATGTCAGGTCACGTCCTGGTCGTCGGAGGAACGGGGATCCTGGCTCCGGCCGTGGTGGAACTGGCCGCCAGAGGGATGGTCGTTTCTGTCGTTTCGCGCAACAAACATCGCACTTCAGACATTGCCGACATAGTGCTAGCAGACGTTACAAATGTGCCCAGTTTCGTGACGGCCCTGGGTGACCGGCGGTTCGACCTGGCGCTGGCGTATCTGCCGTTCGGCGACCAGGCCGCCTGGGATGTCATCGACGCCCGCGCCGACCGGGTCGTCCAGGTGCTGACCAGCGCGTACGCCGCGCCGGACGGGCCGGAGCCCCCGCTGTCCGGCCGTCCGCGCCTGATCCTCGGCTGGCATCCGACCGGCCGGTGGCACACCCCCGAAGAGGTCTCCGCCGCCGCCCTGGGCCTTGCCTTCAGCGGAGACGACGCGGTGCTCGGCGTGACCCGCCCTTGGGGCGACCGCCCCGCCTGATCGCGCACACCGATCCCCCGAAACTCTCAAAAACACGCAGATCTGTCATTTCAGGACCGTAGAGACGGCTGTCGTGACTGTCAAGTGACCATTTTTGGATGTATTGACGTTTTCTGCGTGAAGTTGATAGGAACGGCACACCAGGCCGGAGCCCAAGGGAGGCCCCCCATGAATTTCAACCGCCGCCAGTTCCTCCGCGCGGCCGGCATGACAGCCGCGGGCGTCGCCGCGACGAGCGCCCTCGCCGCCTGTGGCGGCGGTGACGCCGGCACCAGCGCCCCCGCCGCCGCCGCGAGCGCCGGCGCGGCCACCGGCGACCTGACGTTCTCCGTCTGGGGCTCGGACGCCGAGATGGCCGCCTTCAACACCATCGCCCGCGCCTTCGAGAAGGCCAACTCGGGCGTGAAGGTGAAGGTGGAGCAGCTTCCGTACGACCAGATGCGCACCACCCTCGACGCCCGGCTGCAGTCGGGCCAGGGTCCCGACCTGTTCCGCGTCACCTACAACGACATCGGCATCTACAGCTCGCAGGGCGTGCTGGCCGACCTGTCGGCGACGATCGGCGCGGACTCGGGCCAGTTCATCGACGCCCTCTGGGCCGGCGTGCAGTACGAGGGCAAGCCCTACGGCGTCCCGCACCACACCGACACGAGCGCGATCCTCTACAACAAGGCGCACTTCGAGAAGGCCGGCATCACCGACGTGCCGACCACCCTCGACACCGCCTGGACCTGGGAGCAGTTCCTGGAGGTCGCCGAGAAGCTGAAGGCCGCCGGCACCGGCGCGACCGCCCCCTTCGGCGTCAACTGGCAGCAGTACGGCGCCTACCGCTGGTTCAACTGGCTGTGGCAGGCGGGCGGCAAGGCCCTGGGCCCCGACGGCAAGAGCGTCGTGTTCGACTCGCCGCAGGCCCGCCAGACCCTGGAGTTCACCAAGTCGTTCTACGACAAGGGCCTGATGCCGAAGAACATGATGGTCAAGACGGCCAACAGCCCCGACCTCGTGTTCGGCTCCGGCAAGATCTCCATGGCGTTCGTCGGCGACTTCCTGCTGCCCGACATCAGCAAGACCGCCAAGGGCATCGAGATCGGCGCGACCTTCCTGCCCAAGGGCCCGGGTGGCGCGGCCTCCGACCTGGGCGGCAACGCGGTCGCGGTGACCACGCAGAGCAAGGCGCCCGAGGCCGCCGCCGCGTTCGCCAAGTTCCTCGCCGAGCCGGCCAACATGCAGCTGTTCTGCGAGCAGACGACGGTGCTCCCGGCCCGCAAGGACCTGGCCGACGCGAAGCTGAACTACGCCGTCTCCCCCGATCTGATGCCGGTCTTCCAGCAGCAGGCCACCACCATGCCCGCCGACCTGGTCCAGTTCGTCACCCTGCCCGGCTTCTCCGGCGTGAACGACGCGCTGGTGCAGAACCTGGAGGGCTACTTCACCGGCGGCCAGTCCGCCGACGACACCGTCGGCGCGATCGGCACCGCGATCGAGAAGGCGCTGTCCGCCTAAGAGGAGGCCCGATGGCAACGGTCCGGACGCGGCGGGCGCGCGAGGCGCTGACCGGCCTGGCGTTCGCCGCACCGGCGGTGGCCGTCTTCGCGGTCTTCATGTTCTGGCCGCTGATCCAGGTGTTCTGGATCAGCCTCCAGCAGACCCGCGGTTTCGGCCTCGCCAAATGGGTGGGGCTGCAGAACTACCAGGAGATCCTGAGCGACAAGATCTTCTGGACGGCGTTGTGGAACACCGCCCTCTACACCGCGATCTCGGTGCCGTTGTGCCTGGTCGCGGGCCTGGCGGCGGCGCTGCTGCTGAACAAGCGGATGCCCGCCCGGGGGCTGATCAGGGCGATCTACTACCTGCCCGCGGTCATCTCCGGCGTG
Source organism: Herbidospora galbida (assembly GCF_005233835.1). GTDB lineage: Bacteria > Actinomycetota > Actinomycetes > Streptosporangiales > Streptosporangiaceae > Herbidospora > Herbidospora galbida. Next base: position 448,861 of record NZ_SZQA01000001.1, read on the forward strand.
AGCAGCGCGCTCATCGGCGCGTGGCTGTTCAACGAGGACATCGGCCTGGTCAACCGTATCCTCGACGTCGTCGGGCTCGGCCCGGTGCCGTGGCAGTCCGAGGGCGTGCCGGCGCTGCTGTCACTGGTGGCCATCAGCCTGTGGATCGGCCTCGGCTTCAACATGGTCGTCTACCTCGCCGCCCTCCAGGGCATCCCGCGCGAGGTGTTCGAGGCGGCCCGCTGCGACGGCGCCTCCCGCTGGGCGACGCTGCGCCGCATCACGATCCCGCAGCTCGGCCCGACCACGTTCTTCCTGATCGTGATCGGGATCATCAACAGCTTCCAGGTCTTCGACATCGTGTACGTCATGACCGGCGGCGGGCCCGGCAACTCGACCACGATGCTGGTCACCTACGCCTACTCGGCCGGCTTCGAGCAGCGGCAGCAGGGTTACGCCTCGGCCATCGGCGTCGTGCTCTACCTCATCGTCCTGGTCATGACGATCGTCCAGTGGCGTGTGAACAAGCGGAGGGACGTCGCATGACGCGCTATCGCCTGGCGTTCGCGATCACCGGGGCGGTCGCGATGCTGTTCCCGGTCTACTGGATGATCGTCACCGCGATCTCCTCCTCGGCCGACATGCGCGGCCCCGGACTGCACCTGTGGCCGACGAGCGTGCGGTGGGAGAACCTGACCGATCCGCTGAGCAAGTTCCCCTACGGCATGTGGGCGGTGAACTCGGTGTTCATCGCCGTCGTCGCCGTCGTGCTGACCGTGGTCATCAACCTGATGGCCGGCTACGCCTTCGCCAAGCTGCGCTTCCCCGGCCGGAACGTGCTGTTCATCCTCATCATCAGCACGCTGATGGTGCCCGTGCAGGTCGTGATGGTGCCGCAGTTCCACCTGGTGGTGGACTTCGGGCTGATCGGCAGCGACTGGGGCGTCATCGTGCCGCGCCTGGCCGAGGCGTTCGGGCTGTTCATGGCCCGGCAGTTCATGATGGCGATCCCCGACGAGCTGATCGAGGCCGCGCAGTGCGACGGGTCGAGCCAGTGGCGCATCTTCCGCACGGTCGTGCTGCCGCTGTGCCGTCCGCTGATCGCGGTGCTGGTGATCTTCACGTTCATGTGGCGGTGGAACGAGTTCGCCTGGCCGCTCATCGTGCTGAAAGACCCCGAGAGCTACACCCTCCAGGTCGGCCTGCTGTTCCTGAAGAACCAGTACGGCCAGGACTACGGCTCGCTGATGGCGATGTCACTGCTGTCGATGATCCCGATGATCATCGTGTTCGCCCTGTTCCAGCGGCACTTCGTCGAAGGCATGGCCCGATCGGGCATCAAGTGAGGACTCCCCCGATGATCAACGTGCTGGTGACCCTCGACTTCGACGACGACTGGCTGGCCGCCGTGACGGTGCCCGGCGTCCGGGTGCGCAGGCACCTGGCCCGCAGCGCCGACGAGATCCCGGCGGACCTGCTGGCCGAGACCGACGTGCTCTACACCAACACCGCGTTCCCGAAGGCCGGCGCGGCCCCCCGGCTGCGCTGGGTGCAGCTCGACACGAGCGGCTGCGACCACGTGAAGAACACCGACCTGTGGGATTCGGAGGTCGACGTCACCACCATCGGCGGCGTCTCCCCGAAGCCGCTGGCCGAGTGGGTGCTGATGATGATCCTCGCCCACGCCCACCATCTCCCCCACATCATCGGCCTGGACCACTGGCCCGACCTGGACTACCGGTGGAACCGCCTCATGCCCCGCATGATCCCCGGCTCGACCGTCGGCATCGTCGGGTACGGCCGCATCGGCCAGGAGATCGGCCGGCTCGCGCACGCCTTCGGCATGAACGTCATCGGCATGCGCCGGGGCGGGACCCGGGCCGGCGAACGTTTCAGCGAGGTCGCCGACGAGACCCCGGCCGAGGTCGTCGGGCCCGACGGCCTGCCCGGCCTGCTGGCCCGCTCCGACTACCTCGTGCTGACCGTCCCGCACACCGACGAGACCCACCACCTGCTCGACGCCGAGGCGTTCGCGCAGCTCAAGCCGGGCGCCGTGGTCATCAACGGGGCCCGGGGCGGGGTCGTCGACGAAGACTCGCTGCTGGCCGCCCTCAGGAGCGGGCAGGTCGGCTATCTCATCTCCGACGTGTTCGCCGAGGAACCGCTGCCGGAAAACAGTCCTTTCTGGTCGGAAAGCAATGTCCTGATCACTCCGCACGTGGCAGGATTCGCGCCCGGCTACCACGATCATGTCCGCGTGCTGTTCACCGAGAACCTGCGGCGGCTGGTCGAGGGCCGCCCCCTGCTGAATCTTGTGGACAGAAAGGCCGGCTACTGATGCTGAGCGAGAGGCGCCGGAGCGAACTGCTCTCCCACGTGCGCAGCCGAGGGTCGGTGAGCGTGGACGACCTCGCGGCGCTGCTGAACGTGAGCGTCTCCACCGTGCGCCGCGACCTCGACGAGATGGACGAACGCGGCCTGCTGCGCCGCGTCCACGGCGGCGCGGTCTCCGTGGAGGGCGGCCCGGAGGTCGCCGAGACGCCGATGATCGAACGCTCGATCCGCAACCTCGACGAGAAACGCCGCATCGCCGCCGCGGCGGCCCGGATGATCACCCCCGGCAGCGCGGTGCTGCTGACCGGCGGCTCGACCACGGCCCAGATGGTGCCCCACCTCGTCGCGGTGCCGGACGTCACCGTGGTGACCAACTCGGTCGCCATCGCGTACGCGATCGGCATCGCCTCGGAGACCACGCAGGTGCTCGTGCTGGGCGGCCTGATGCGCAACGCCGAATTGTCGCTGCTCGGCCACCTGACCACGCAGGCACTCAACGACGTGCACATCGACGTCGGCTTCTTCAGCGCCTACGGCATCGATCCGGCGTACGGGATGCTCGGCGCCCACCTGGCCGAGGCCGAGACCGACCGCAACATGATCGCGGCGGCGACGCGGCTCGTCGTGCTCGCCGACCACAGCAAGTTCACCCAGCGCAGCGCCGTGCGCATAGCGCCGCTGTCGCGGATCGACACGGTCGTGACCGACACGGCCGCGCCGGTCGAGGCGGTGACCGCGCTCGAAGGCGCGGGCATCACCGTCGTCTCCACCTGAACCAAAGGAGCACCATGACCACGTTGCCCGCGAATCGCATGCCGACTTCTGCGATCCGCAAACTGGTCCTCATAGGAGCGGGCTCGGCCGTCTTCACCAGGGGCCTGCTGGCGGACCTGATCTCGGCCGACGACCTCGGGGCGTGGGAGATCCGCCTCGTGGACGTCAACGAGGAGGCGCTCGGCGTGGCCACCCGGCTGGCCGAGCTGATGGTCGAGGCCAGGAACGCGGGCGACCGCATCACGGTCCGTTCCGCCACGGACCGCCGCGAGATGCTGCCGGGGGCCGACTACGTCGTGACCTGCGTCGGCGTCGGCGGCCGCCCCGCCTGGCAGGCCGACCACGACGTCTGCATCCGGCACGGGATCTACCAGCCGGTCGGCGACTCGGTGATGCCCGGCGGCATCTCCCGCCTGCTGCGCACCGTCCCGGTCATGGTCGAGGTCGCCCATGACGTCAAGGCGCTCGCGCCGGACGCGTTCTTCTTCAACTACAGCAACCCGATGACCGCCAACGTGTACGCGATGACCCGCTACGCCGGCGTCGAGGTCGTCGGCCTGTGCCACGGCATGCACCACGTGCAGCGCGAACTGGCCGCCTTCGCCGGTCTCCCCTTCGAGGAGACCTCCACCCTGTACGCCGGCATCAACCATTTGACCTTCATCTACGACTTCCGCCACAACGGCGCCGACGCCTGGCCGGGCGTGCGCGAGAAGGTCGCCCGCGAACTGGCCGTCGCGCCCGAGCCGCAGGACATCGGCTCCATCTGGGAGAACGGCAAGGCCTGGCACAACCCGTTCTCCTGGGAGATCTTCCAGCGGTACGGCGCCTACCCGGCCGCCAACGACCGCCACGTGCTGGAGTTCTTCCCCGAGCGCTGGGCCGGCGGCTCCTACTACGGCAAGACCCTCGGCGTGGACGCCTTCTCCGTGCCGGAGATCCTGGAGTGGGGCGAGAACCGCTACCAGGGCATGCGCGCCCAGGCGCTCGGCGAGGCCCCGCTCGACGAGACCGTCTTCGACCGCTCGACGGGCGAGCAGGAGCAGCTCATCGCCATCATCCGCTCGATCGAGCTGGACCGGCGCCAGATGTTCTCGGTCAACGTCCCCAACCGGGGCGCGGTGCCGGGCCTGCCCGACGACGCGGCGCTGGAGATCCCCGGCGTGGCCACCGCGCGCGGCCTGCGCCCGGTGTCCGTCCCCGACCTGTCGGCTCCGCTGACCGCGATCCTGGCCCGCCGCCTGACCTCGGTCTACCTGGCCGTCGAGGCGGCCATGACCGGCTCCCGCGACCTCGCGGTGGAGGCGATGATCGCCGACGGCGCGGTGACCGACCCCGACGCCGCCGCCGCGCTCACGGACGCCCTGATCGCCGAGCAGAAGCGTTTCCTGCCGGCCTTCGCCTGAGCACGTCGCCTGAGCAATTACCGCACCCGTCTCGCCGGCATCCGAGCGCTTGGGTTGCCGTCGTTTCGGCACCCCCAGCTCTTCATTCGCCCGTTTTATCCCGAAATTTCGGGATTGGAGTTCTGTCTTTATGCGCATCGCCCGCTACCGCACGTCCGACGGCCGGATCTTCGCCGGGCTCGTCGAAGGGGACGCCGTCGCCCCCGTGGCCGAGGAGTCCACGGCCTACATGGCCGACGCCGTCCGTGACCTGATCGCCTCCGGTGAAAACATCGCCGCGAACGGACCGGCGGTCCCGCTGGCCGACGTGGAGCTGCTCAGCCCGCTGGCCCACCCGGAGAAGATCATCTGCATCGGCCTCAACTACGCCGACCACATCCGGGAGACCGGCCTGGACACCCCGTCCAAGGTGCTGGCCTTCGTGAAGACCGCCCACACCCTGACCGGCCCCCACTCCGACGTCGTGGTCCCTGCCGGAAGCACGGAACAGCTCGACTGGGAGGCCGAGCTCGCCGTGGTCATCGGGCCCGACGGCGTGTTCGGCTACACCGTCGCCGACGACGTCTCGGCCCGCGACGCCCAGTTCGCCGACGGGCAGTGGTTCCGGGGCAAGAACTTCGACGGGTTCTGCCCACTCGGCCCGTGGATCGTCACCGCCGACGAGATCGCCGACCCGCACGACCTGGCCATCTCGGCCAGGGTCAACGGGGAGGTCGTCCAGGACGGCCGTACCAGCGAGATGATCTTCCAGATCCCGCAGATCATCGCCTACCTGTCGACGTACATGACCCTGAACCCCGGCGACGTCATCGCCACCGGCACCCCGCACGGCGTCGGCATGGGCCGCACCCCGCAGCTCTGGCTGCAGGACGGGGACGTGGTCGAGTGCGAGGTCGAGGGCGTCGGCCTGCTGCGGAACACGGTGCGGATCAAATGATCATCGACTTCCACTGCCACTTCCCCGGCGCCGAGCCCACCCAGGACCGCCTCGACGCCGAGTACGAGCACGTCTGCGGCCCCGCCAAGCTGGAGGTGCTGCGCGCCAACTCCGCCCGGTACGCCGAACGCGTCCGCAGGGCGCGCAGCCTGCCGCCCACCGCGCCCGAGACGCGCACCGCCGAAGACCTCGCGACCGCCTGGCGGGCGGAGGCCGACGACTTCGGCCTGGAGCGGGTGGTCTTCATGTCCGGCGGCGGCAACGACCGCCTGGCCTCGGTCGTCGCGGCCCACCCCGACCGGTTCACCGGCTTCGCCAACCACCAGCCCTGCTCCCCCGGTGCCGCCGCCGAACTGCGCCGGGCCGTGGAGATCGGGCTGCGCGGCTACAAGGTCATCGCGCCCTGGGTGACCGTGCCGCTGGCCGACCGGTCGCTGTGGCCGGTGTGGGAGGTCGTCGAGGAGCACGCGCTGCCCGTCGTGCTCCACTTCGGCCCGGTCAACGGCGGCGGCGGGCTCGGCTGGGCCCCCAACATGGACCCGCTGGCCCTGCACGACGTCGCCAAGGCCTTCCCCACCGTCAACTTCGTGGTCGCCCACTTCGGCTGCGGCTACCCGGCCGAGCTGCTGCGCCTGGGCTGGTCGAACGCCAACGTCCACGTCGACAGCTCCAGCAACCACGAGTGGACCCGCTGGGTCCCCTACGACCTCGACCAGAAGGCCCTGTTCCGGAAGTTCCACGAGACCTTCGGCCCCGAGCGCGTCCTGTTCGGCACCGACTCGTGCGACTTCCCGTGGGGATACATCAGGAAGTACGCAGAAGAGCAGGTCAGGATCGTCGACGAACTCAACCTGTCGCCTCGCGACCGCGAACTGATCTTCGCGGGCAACGCCGCGCGGCTGCTGGGCCTCGACCTGCCCGTCGCCACCACCAGGGAGACCGCATGAGCATCGCGACCGACCCCGACCGCGCCCCGGCGCGCTCCCACCTGTACGCGATGGGCTGGACCGACGAGGACATGCGCCGCCCGAAGGTCGGCATCGCCTCGACGTGGACCGGCACCATGCCGTGCAACCTCACCCACCGCGAGCTGGCCGCCCACGTCGCCGACGGGGTGCGCCGGGCGGGCGGCACCCCGATGGAGTTCAACACCATCGCCGTCTCCGACAACCTCACGATGGGCACCCCCGGCATGCGAGCCTCGCTGGTCAGCCGCGAGGTCATCGCCGACTCCATCGAGCTGATGGGCCGCGCCCACCAGTTCGACGCGATCGTGGCGATCGTCGGCTGCGACAAGACCGCGCCCGCCGCGATCATGGCCCTGAGCCGCCTCGACGTGCCGTCGGTGATCCTCTACAGCGGCAGCATGATGCCCGGCCGCTGGCGCGACCGCGACGTGACGATCCAGGACATGTGGGAGGCGCTCGGCGAGCGCAGCGTCGGCAAGCTCACCCAGGACGACGTCGACGACCTGGCCCGGCACGCCTGCCCGGGGGCCGGGACCTGCGCCGCCCAGTACACCGCCAACACGATGGGCGCCATCTGCGACTTCCTGGGCCTGTCGCCCTTCGGGGTGAGCGACATCCCGGCCGTGGCCCCCTCGAAGAACGAGGCGGCCGTGCGGATCGGCGAGGTCGTCATGGACGCCCTGGCCCGCGACGCCCGCCCGTCCCGGGTGATCACCGAGGCGTCGCTGCACAACGCGATCGTCTCGGTCGCCGCGATGGGCGGCTCCACCAACTCGGTCCTGCACCTGCTGGCCATCGCCCGCGAGGCCGGGATCGCGCTGGAGATCGACGACATCGACCGCATCTGCCACCAGATCCCGATCGTCGCCGGCGTGAAGCCGGCCGGCCCGCACAGCGCCGCCGACCTGTGGCGCGCGGGCGGCACGTCGCTGGTCGTCCGCCGCCTGCTGGACGCGGGCCTGCTCCGCGAGGACGTCACCCTGGTCGACGGCCGCACCCTCGCCGAGGTGGCCGAGTCGGCCCAGGAGGCGCCGGGCCAGCAGGTCGTGAAGACCGTGGCCGACCCGGTGAAGGGCCCCGGCGCGCTGGCCGTCCTGCGCGGCTCGCTGGCCCCCGACGGCTGCGTGCTCAAGCTCGGCGGCAAGCCCGACTTCGTGTTCACCGGCCCGGCCCGCGTCTTCGACGGCGAGGAGGCCTGCTTCGCCGCCATCCAGGAACGCCGCATCGTCGACGGCGAGGTGGTCATCGTCCGGTACGAGGGCCCGGCCGGCGGCCCGGGGATGCGCGAGATGCTCTCGATCACGGGCGCGCTGGTCGGCCAGGGCCTGAACGTGGCTTTGGTGACCGACGGCCGGTTCTCCGGCGTCTCCCACGGCCTGGTCATCGGGCACGTGGCCCCGGAGGCCTACCGGGGAGGCCCGCTGGCCCTCGTCCAGGACGGCGACACGGTGGTGATCGACTCGGCCGCCCGGGTGCTGGACCTGCGCGTGGACGCGGCCGAACTGGAGGCCCGCGCCACGGCGTGGGTCCGCCCGGACCGGCCGGTCGAGCGGGGGGTGTTCGCGAAGTACGTCGCGACGGTCGGCTCGGCCTCCGACGGGGCGGTCACAATCTGACCGCAGGCCCGTCCTCAGCGGGCCGGGAGATCACCGCCTCCGACGTCGAAAGCTTGGTGAGCGTGTTCCGCTCCGCGTCACGGCAGCCCCGCTTGGAGTACGGGCAACCGGAGAACCGGGCCGTTCGGCGACGCGTCCGAGGTGAGCGACGCCGACGTCGACCGCCTCGAAACGCTGCGGCAGCGGGGCGGCGACGGGGCGGCTTCGAGATGGCGGCGTTCGCCTCGGACGGCACCTGTGCCGGTGCGGGTCAGGCAGTCCCACCCGGCGGCGGGGGTGAGCGAGATCGCGGGCATCGCGGTGCGGGCGCCCTACCGGCGTCGCGGTCTCGGCGGGGCCATCACGGCCGCGCTCAGCCGGCTGATCTTCGAGTCGGGCGCCGACCTGGCCTGGCTCGAAGCGTCGGGTGACGACTCGTCGCGGGTCTACGAGCGGATCGGCTTCCGCGCGGCGGGCCGGGTCGACGCAGTCGCCACCGTGGTAGCCGGCGTCAGGTGACTTCGAGGCCAGGCCCGCGCGTTCACCCGGTCCTGGAGAACCATGCGTCAACAGGTAAAAGGGCGCGGTGCCCGAAGCCGCCGAGCAGCACAGTGCGGGAATGGGGACGCCTTCTCCGACAAGCGGGGAACCGGTCTCGTCCCCTGCCCAGGAGGGTTCAGTGAACATCCCCGCGATACGCACCCGGGCGGCGGCCGTGCCGCTCATCGTCGCACTGGTCACCGGCTTCGTGACGACGTCCACCTCCGCGTCGGCGGACGTCCCCGGACGAGTGGTGGTCAGCGACACCAGCGACAGCAATTCCAACGACAAGGGCGCCGAGATCAGTTGCCCCGACGCCAAGCGCGTGATCGGCACCGGCGCTGAGATCATCGGAGACGTGGCCGGAGGCGTCGGCGGTGACGTCGTCATCGACGAGGTGATCCCGACCGGCACGAGCGTCAGCGCTTACGGTGTCGAAACCCTGTCTGGAACGAGTTCCCCGTGGAGGATCCGGGTGTGGGCCGTGTGCGGGTATCCGCACGGGGCCACCACGGTCCGCTACGCGACCACCAGCTCGCATCCCAATCCGAAGGACGTGGAACTCGACTGCCGGGACGGCGAATGGCTGCTCGGCTCCGGCTACCAGATGGAGGGTGCGCGCGGCAACGTGAGCGTCACCGACCTGATCCCCACACTCGACTCCGTCTCGGTTCACACCACGGAGAACCACCGAGGCTACGACGGCAACTACTACCTCCGGGCTTTCGCGATCTGCGCCGAGGAACGACCTGTGGGTCTCCAGGTCGTCCAGGACGAGACCGACGAGAACTCGAGCAACAAGGGCACGCTCGTGTCCTGTCCCGAAGGAAAGCAGGCGCTCGGCGCCGGATTCTCCATTCCCGGCGCGGCCGGTGAAACCGCTCTCACCGAGTTCGTCCCCACCACCCGCGCCGTCACCGCCACCGCGAACGAACTGAGCTCCACCAGCAGGGAGTGGAGCGTCATCGCGTATGCGACTTGCGCGACCGAATGAGACCGGGGGCGCCCTTCCGAGCGGGGGTGCCCCACGGCTTCGACCCGCTCGAAGGTCGCGACCGTCGGCTCGGCCTCCGACGGGGCGGTCGCGATCTGACCCTCAGCGGGCGTCGAAGCCCGATCTCGACTCCAGGATGCCGGTGGCGTTGTCCTCCGCCCAGCCGGCCAGCGCCCGCACCACCTTGAGCAGGCTCATCCCGCGCGGGGTCAGCGCGTAGTCGACGCGCGGGGGCTTGGTGTCGTAGACGGTCCTGGTGACCAGGCCGTCTCGCTCCAGCCCCTGCAGCGTCGCGCTGAGCATGCGCTTGGTGATGGGCCTGCTCATCCGGCTGAGCTCGTTGAACCTGCGGGTGGTGTCGTCGAGCTGGCAGATGACCACCACCGACCACTTGTCGCCGATCCGTTCGAGCACGTCGCGGATCAGGGCGAGGCGCCCCTCCTCACACAGCTCGGCCGGTTGCGACATGAGCACAGTATACAGCCGATACCAGGTTCCTTCCCAGACGGTTCCCCCGGCGATACCTGGTCATGACGAAGTGCCTTCTTGCGGCCTGGCCGCACTCGGGTGGAAGGTATCAACGTCAGACCTGGTATACATCAAGAACCATTCGGGAGCTGGGACGATGCAAGTAATCGGGGTCCACGAGTTCGGAGGACCCGAAGCGCTCCGTGTTCTCGACCTGCCCGCCCCCCACGCCGGCCCCGGTGAGGTCCGGGTGCGGGTGCACGCCGCGGCGGTCAACCCGGCCGACACGCTGCTGCGCTCCGGCGCCAGCGCCTGGGCGTTCGCCGACGTGCCGGGCCCGTACGTACCCGGCCTGGACATCGCCGGGGTGGTCGACGAGATCGGCCCGGGAACCGCGACCGGGCTGTCGATCGGCCAATCGGTGATGGCGATGGTGACGCCGCAGGGCGGCTACGCCGATTACGCGGTCCTGCCGGCCGGGTGGGTCGTCCCGGCGCCGGCCGACACCGATCACGCGGCCGCCGCGACGCTCCCGATGAACGGGCTCACCGCCCTCCTGGCGCTCGACCTGCTGGCGCTCACCCCCGGATCGGTGCTCGCCGTGGTCGGCGCCGCCGGGACCCTCGGCGGTTACCTCGTCGAGCTGGCCGCCCACGCGGGCCTGACCGTGGTCGCCGACGCCGCGCCCGCCGACGAGTCGCTGGTCCGCGGCCTGGGCGCGGCCGAGATCGTGGCCAGGGGGCCCGGCGTCGCCGAACGCATCCGGGCCCGCCGTCCCGGCGGCGTGGACGCCGTCGCCGACACCGCACTGGTCGGGCCGAGCCTGCTCGACGCCGTCCGCGACGGCGGCGCGTACGCCCGCTTCCGCACCGGCGACGAGCCTGGCGGCCACGACTTCGGCGAGAACGGCCGGGTCGCGGTGCGCACGGTGTTCGTCCCCGACTACGCGGGACGGACGGACAAGCTGCACCGGATCCGCGAGCTCGTCGAGTCGGGCGTGCTCACGCCGCGCGTCGCGGCGACCATCCCCGCCGCCGAGGCGGCCACCGCCCACCGGCGGCTCGAAGCCGGCGGCGTGCGCGGCCGGCTCGTACTCACCTTCTGATCACCACCTATCCGACACAGGAGTCACCGTGTCCACACGTCTCACCGGCAAAGTCATCCTGATCACCGGCGCCACCTCCGGCATGGGCCGCGCCACCGCCGAACGGCTCGCCGCCGAGGGCGCGAAGGTCGTCTTGGCCGCACGCGGCAAAGAGGCCGGCGACACCCTGGCGGCCGCCATCCGCGCCTCCGGAGGCGAGGCCACCTTCATCCCCGCCGACGTGACAGTGGAAAGCGAGACGGCCGAGCTGGTCAGGCAGGCGGTGAGCCGGTACGGCCGCCTCGACGGCGCGTTCAACAACGTCGGCGCCGCCACCGCGCCCGGCCCCGTGACCGACCTCGACGCCGACGCCTGGCACGCCGAACTGATCCTCAACCTCAGCAGCGTCTTCTACGGCCTCAAGCACCAGATCCCGGCCCTGAAGGCGAGCGGCGGCGGCGCGATCGTGAACAACGCCTCCATCAGCGGCGTCAGCGGCCAGCCGGGCATGGCCGCCTACAGCGCCGCCAAGCACGGAGTCATCGGGCTCACCAAATCGGCCGCACTGGAGACGGCCGCGGCGGGCATCCGGATCAACGCCCTGGTGACAGGCGGCGTCGACACCCCACTGCTGCGGTCGGGCATGGGCCCCACGCCTGAGGAGGCGCTGCGGGCGGCCGGGGCGATGCACCCGATCGGCCGGATCGGCCGGCCGGAGGAGATCGCCGCGTTCACGGCGTTCCTGCTGAGCGACGAGTCCCCCTTCATCACCGGAGCCGCCCTCGCCATCGACGGCGGCATGACGGCCGCCTGACGGGGCCCCACGACGCCGTCTTCCACTTCGACGACGTCGTGGTGCAGTGCGTCTACTGAGCTCGCACGAACGGGGCCGCCGGGCGGCCGGGGGGCATGCCCTCAGCGGCGAAGAGCGCTCCCGCGTGAGGCGGTGCATCGGTCAGGCCCAGGGCCGCGGAGGTGACGAACAGGCGGCCGTCGGTGAGGCAGACGCTCGTGGGCTGGGGCGTCGGCACGTCCACGACCCGGTCGAGCCGTCCGGCCGGGGTGTAGCGGCGTACCTGGGAGCCGCCCCAGACCGCCACCCACAGGTGGTCGTCGGCGTCGACGGTCATGCCGTCGGGGCCGCCCTGGTCGATCGTGGCGAAGACGGCGGGTGCGCCCAGGTCGCCGGTCCCCGGGTCGACGTCGTGCCGGTCGATGCGGCCCTCGGCGCTGTCGGCCAGGTACATCGTGCGGCCGTCGGCGGTGAAGGCGGGGCCGTTCGGGATGGTCAGGCCGGTGCGCACGGGGGTGACCGTCAGGTCGTGGCCGACCCGGTAGAGGACGCCCGCGCCGGGCGTGGAGTCGTAGGGCATCGCGCCCGCCCACATGCGGCCGGCCGGGTCGCAGACCGCGTCGTTCATCCGGGAGGTCGGCGGCGCGGGGCGGTCGAGCCACGTCACCGAGCCGTCCTTCTCGTCGAGCAGGGCGAAGCCCTGCCCTGCGGCGGCCAGCCACTGGCCGGGGCGGTCGCGGACCGGGGCGACGGCCCCGAGCGGCACGTCGAGCCGGAACAGCTCCTCGGCGGGGCCCGGCTCGTCGGGTGAGACGGTGAGCAGCCTGCCCGCGAGGATGTCGACGAAGACCAGGCGGCCGTCGACCCAGCGGGCGCCCTCGCCCAGTTCGCAGTCGATCGCAGACCAGACGTCCATGGCTCTCCTCATCGGATGACGGATCCGGGCAGGCTGTCGAGCAGGCCCAGTTCGGAGCGGGTGGGCAGGCCCTCCCAGTCGCCGGTCGAGGCGACGGCGAACGCGCCGACGGTGACCGCCCGTTCGAGACGGCCGGACAGGTCGAGATCGTCGAGCATCCCCGACAGGTACCCCGCGACGAACGCGTCACCCGCGCCGACCACATCGGCGACCCGCACCCGCCGGGCCGGGACGTCCACGGTCTCTGTCGCGGTGTGGCCGGTCGCGCCGTCGGCGCCGCGTTTGACGACGACCTCGCGCACCCCGGCGTCGAGCAGCGCGGCCACCCGGTCGCGTTCGGTGGTCGCGGCGGCGGGGGCGACGAGGTCGAGTTCGTCGTCGGAGGCGACGACGACGGTCAGCGCGGACGCCAGCGGGCGGAGCGTCGCGGCGGCCGTCGCGCGGTCCCACAGGCGGGCGCGGTGGTTGACGTCCAGGCAGACCGGCACGCCGGAGGCGACGGCGGCGCGGACCGCCTCGGCGGGACCCGGGCCGAGGGCCGGGGTGACGCCGGTGACGTGCAGCAACGCGGGCGCCGGGTCGAGCGCGGGCAGCACGTCGCCGGGTGACAGGAACGACGCGGCCGAGCCCGCCCGGTGGTAGATGACCCGGGTCAGCTCGCCGACCCTGCGCTCGAACAGCACCAGGCCGGTGGGCCCGCGCCGGTCGGCGCGGGCGTGCGTCAGGTCGACGCCCTCGGCCCGCAGGGTGCGCAGCACGAGTTCGCCCGTCTCGTCGTCGCCCACCAGCCCGGCCCAGCGGACACGGTGGCCCAGCCGGGCCAGGCCGATCGCGACGTTGGACTCCGCCCCGGCGACCGACAACCGCATGCCGCCGCCGAGCCTGATCGGGCCGTCGGCCCGCAGGGCGGCCATCGTCTCGCCGAAGGTGAGCACGCTCACAGGATCTCCCTGAACTCGCGGGCCCGCGCCTTCAACGCGTCGAGATCGCCACCCGCCGCCGCGTCCCCCACGAGCGGGGAGCCGACGCCGACCGCGACCGCCCCGGCCGCCAGATACTCGACCGCCTCCGCCGGTCCGACCCCGCCGACCGGGACGAAGGGGAGGTCCGGGAAGGGGTCCCGCAACGCCCGCAGGTGCCGCACCCCGCCGAGCGAGGCGGGGAACAACTTGATCGCGGCCGCCCCGGCGACGCGCGCGGCGACGACCTCGGTCGGCGTGAGCGCCCCCGCGAGCACCGGCAACCCCACGGCGGCCCCCGCCCCGACCGCCTCGCTCACCGCCGGGGTGACCAGGAAGGACGCCCCCGCGTCGGCAGCCCGCCGGGCGTCGTCGGCGGTGACGACGGTGCCCGCGCCGAGATGGGCGTCGGGCCCGAGGGCGGCCCGCGCGTCGCGGATCACCTCCAGCGCCTCTGCGGTGACCAGCGAGACCTCGATCAGCCGCACGCCTTCACCGGCGAGGGTGAGCACCGTGTCCAGCGCCGCCCTGCGATCGGGTCCGCGCACGATCGCCAGCAGGCGGTGCTCGGTCAGGTCGGGGAGAAAACCGGTCATCATCACATCCGTTCCGCGGCGACGACGAGTCGCCAGTTCAGTTCCCCCGAGGCGGGCACTTGCGCGGCGTCGCCCGGACCGGCTTCGGCCACGTCGAAGACCGTGCCCAGCATGGGTTCGACGCCGATGCTCCGGTAGGGCGCGTCCTCGGGGAATCCCCCGAGGTTGCGCCACAACGCGGTGCCCACCGGCACCTCCGGCGGCGCCTCGACGCGCAGGTCGAGCACGTCGGTCTCGTCCTCGACGCGCACCGAGGCGCAGCGCAGCACCGCCCCTGCGGCCGATCCGTCGTCCGGGCCGAGCCGGTCGAGCTCCGCGCCGAACGGGGCCGGCCAGTGTCCGTCCAGAAAGGGCGCGCCGGCCGGCCACGGGACGTCGAGCAACGGTGCGGCCTCGGGGTAGATCCGCACCGGAGTGCCGTCGGGAGCCACCAGCCGGGCCTTCTCGCCCAGGTCCAGCAGGGCGTGCGCCGACCAGACGAAGCGGAAGCCCGGGTCGGCCGACAACCGGTAGGTCGCCACCACCGCCCCGGCCTCCTCGCCGATCACGCGGGTCAGCTCGAACCCGTCGCAGCTCACCGTCGCGCGGGCGGGGGCGCCCGTCCAGGGGCGGCTCCAGGCGTCGCCGTGGTCGGGCAGGCCCCGGACCGTCGGCACGCACTCCTCCAGGCCTCCCACGTCCACGAACGCCGACCCCGGCGAGACCACCGCACGCGCAGGATCAGGGCGGGACCACAGCCATTCCCGGCCGCCGCCGGACAGCGACGTCCACCGGCCGCCCAGCGTGAGGTCGAAGCGGGCCGTCAGCGGGATCACCATTCGGCCACCGCGCCGTCCTCGTGCCGCCAGACCGGGTTGCGCCAGGCGTGGCCGACCGCGTCGACCCGCCTGACCTCGGCCTCGTCGATCTCCACGCCGAGGCCGGGCCTGAGGGGCCGGGCGACGTACCCGTCGGTGAAGCGGAACACCTCGGGGTCGGTGACGTAGTCGAGCAGGTCGGCGCCCTCGTTGTAGTGGATGCCGATGGACTGCTCCTGGATGAGGAAGTTGGGGGTGGCGAAGGCGACCTGGAGGCTCGCGGCCAGGGCGAGCGGGCCGAGCGGGCAATGGGGGGCGAGCCGGGCGTCCCACACCTCGGCGAGCGCGGCGATGCGCCGGGTCTCGGAGATGCCGCCCGCGTGCGACAGGTCGGGCTGCACCACGGCGACCCCGGCCTCCAGCACCGGGCGGAAGTCCCAGCGCGAGTAGAGCCGCTCCCCGACCGCCACGGGGACGCCCGAAGCCGCCACCACGCCCGGTAGCAGATGCGGGCGGTCGGGCAGCACGGGCTCCTCGGCGAACAGCGGGTGGAACTCGGCGATGAGCGGCAGGATCCGGCGGGCGTCGGCCGCGCCGATCCGGCCGTGGAAGTCCACCGCCAGGTCGCGGTCCGGGCCGAGCGCGTCGCGCGCCAGCGCGATGCGGTCGACGACGCCCTTCACGGCGGCGGGGCCGGCGAGCGCGGGCATGCGTCCAGAAGCGTTGATCTTGACGGCGGTGAACCCCGCCTCGACGCGGGCGGCGATGCCGTCGGCGAGTTCGGCGGGCTCGTCGCCGCCGGTCCAGGCGTAGACGCGGGCGCGGTCGCGGACGTGGCCGCCGAGCAGGGCGTGCACGGGGACGCCGTAGGTCTTGCCCGCGATGTCCCACAGCGCCTGGTCGAGGCCGGCCAGGGCGCTGGAGAGCACCGGTCCGCCCCGGTAGAAGCCGCCGGTGGACATGACCTGCCAGTGGTCCTCGACGCGCAGCGGGTCGCGGCCGACCAGATACTCGGCCAGCACGTGGACGGCCGCGCGCACCGCCTCGGCCCGTCCCTCGACGACCGGCTCGCCCCAGCCGACCACGCCGTCGTTGGTCTCCACCCGGCAGAACAACCAGCGCGGCGGGACCAGGAAGGTCTCGATTCTGGTGATCTTCACGCGGAGTCCTTCACAGCGGTCCAGCCGCCGTCGACGACCAGCGTGGTCCCGGTGATGTACGAGCTCTCCGCGCTGGCCAGGAAGGTCACGGCGGCGGCCACCTCGTCGGGGCGGCCGAACCGGGCGGCGACGGTGGAGGCGACGCTGCGCCGGCGGTCCTCCTCGCCGATGCCCTCCCAGGCGGCGGTGAGGATCGGGCCGGGCAGCACGGTGTTGACCCGGACCGCCGGGCCGTACTCGACGGCGAGCTGACGGCCGAGCGAGATCAGGCCGCCCTTGGCGGCGGCGTAGGCCGGGTGGCCGGGCATGCCCACCAGCGCGTGCACCGAGGAGGTGAGCACCACGGCTCCCCCGCTCTCCCGCAGCAGCCCGGCGCACGTGTGGACGGCCAGATAGGCGGCCTTCAGGTTGACCGCGAGCTGGCGGTCCCAATCGGCCTCGGCCAGCTCGTGGGCGGGGGCGCCGACCGAGGTGCTGGCGTTGCTGTGCAGGACGTCCAGGCGGCCGAACTCCGTGCGGGCGAGGTCGGCGACGCGCCGCCAGGTGGCGACGTCGGCCACGTCGCCGGTGATCGTCACGAGCCCCGGCCGGGCGGACTGCCCGGCCATGTCCACCGCGATCACGCGGGCGTCCTCGGCCAGGAAACGTTCCACCACCGCCGCGCCGATGCCCGACGCCGCCCCGGTCACCACGGCGACCTTCTCCGACAACAATCCGCGTCCCATGGCCTTAGTCAACAAGTGTTCCCTTTCAAATTGAATGTCTGTTTCACGTCTGCACCTGGACGATCCGCCATACTGGGCGCATGCCGATCCAGGAGGGGTTCCGCAACCAGCGGCTGACCGTCGTGCCGCGCCGGGTGGTGGCCGAGGCGAGCGCCCGGCCGGTGACCCGCCGGCTCATGGTCACCGACACCGGCTACTACCCCGTCGCCACAGACCACCTGATGAGGAGGCCGAGCGGCATCGAAGAGGCGGTGTTCATCCTCTGCACGGGCGGCCTCGGCTGGGCCACCGTGGGCGGCGTGACCTACCGGATCGGGTCGAACGCGGCCCTCGTCATCCCACGCGGCGTGCCGCACGCCTACGGCGCCTCCACAGAGGCACCCTGGACGATCTGGTGGTGCCACCTACGCGGCACCGACCTGGCCGAGCTGCTGGAGGAGATCGGCGCGGGGCCGTCCCGGCCGGTGGTGTCGATCAGGCGGCTCGACCGGGCGGTGGCCCTGCTCGACGAGATCGTCACGATCATGGAACGCGACCACTCCCCCGCCGCGCTGACCGGCGCGGCCGGGGCCGCCTGGAAGCTGCTCACCCAGATCGTGCTCGACCGGGTGATGCCGGTGCCGGGCGACCCGCTCCAGCGCGCGATGGCCTACCTGGCCGAACGCCTCGACACCACGGTCCGGGTGGCCGAGCTCGCCGCGCTGGTGGGCGTCTCGCCCTCCCACCTGTCGGCGCTGTTCCGCCGGGCCACCGGCGGCGGGGTGCTCGCGCACCACACCGCGCTGCGCATGGCCCAGGCCCGGAACCTGCTCGACACCACCGACGCCACCGTCGCCGACATCGCCCGCGAGGTCGGCTACACCGACCCGTTCTACTTCTCCCGGCACTTCCGCCGCCTGCACGAGACGAGCCCGACCGAATACCGCAACCGCGCGAAGGGCTAGACGGCGACCACGCGGAACAGCACCGACCGGTCGACGTCGAGCGACGGGGCCTCCACCCGCAGCGCCCGGCCGGGCAGGGTGACGCCGGTGTGCTGCCACGGCGGCAGCACACCGCCGGGCACCGAGCCGGGATAGACCGCTTCGACCCGGTAGGTGCGGTCGTCGTCCAGGCCGGGAAAAGCGATGCGGCCCGGCGGCCAGACGGCGGGACGCTCGACCACGCTGAACGCGTAGAGGGCCTCGGAGCGGTCGGCCGCCACCACGCCCTCCAGCCGGAAGGCCGGGTCGGGGAGGTCGGCGTGCACGACGTCGCCCGAGTGCAGCAGCTCGCGGTGCTCCTTGTGGAAGGCCACCCAGCGGGCCAGCGCGGACAGGGTCTCCGCGTCGGCGGTGAGCAGGTTGACCTCGACGCCCAGGTGCCCCCACAGCGCCTTCTCCGCGCGGTAGTCGAGGGGGTGGACGCGGTGGGTGGTGTGCGACTCGGCCGCGCCGATGTGGGTGCCCTGCATCTCCGGCGGGACCAGCAGTCCGGTCCAGCGCTGGATCTCCAGCCGTTCGTGCGGGTCGTTGCAGTCGCTGGGCCAGATCCGGTCGGCGAACTCCAGCACGCCGAGGTCGACCCGCCCGCCGCCGCTGGCGCACGACTCGATCTCCAGCCCGGGATGGGCGGCCTTGAGCCCGGCCATCAGCCGGTAGACCTGCTCGACCTGCCGCCGCACGCCCGGCCGCCGTCCGGCGTCGAGCAGGTAGCGGTTGTGGTCCCACTTGATGTACGCGATCTCCAGCGCCGCCACCAGCCCGCTGATCCGCTCGAACACGTACGCGTACGCCTCGGGGTGCCCGAGGTCGAGCACGTGCTGGTGGCGGGAGGGCAGGCCGGGGCCGTGGCCGGCCTCGAAGACCCAGTCGGGGTGCCGCCGGGCCAGGTCGGAGTCGAGGTTGACCATCTCGGGCTCGAACCAGAGCCCGAAGTCCATGCCGAGCTCGCGCACGCGGGCGGCCAGCGGCCCGAGCCCGTCGGGCCAGACGTCGGGGTCGACCGTCCAGTCGCCCAGCGAGGTGGTGTCGTCGCGGCGGCCGAGGAACCAGCCGTCGTCGAGCACGAACCGTTCCGCGCCCAGTTCCGCGCCGCGTTCGGCGAGCGCGACCAGGGTGTCGAGGTCGTGCCGGAAGTACACGGCCTCCCACGTGTTGAGCACCACGGGCCGGGGCGGCCTCGGGCGAGACCGCAGATGCCGGTGGAACCGCCCGGCCATCTCGTCGAGGCCGTCGCCCCACGATCCGTACTGCCAGCGGCTCTGGAACGACTCCCCCGGGCCGAGGACGACCTCCCCCGGCAGCAGCGCCTCACCGGCCGCCAGGTGGCGGGTGCCCGCCGGGGTCAGCTCGGCGGCGAGCACCTGGTTGCCGCTCCACGCCAGGTGGGTGGCCCACACGAGCCCCCGCCGGAACCCGAAGCCGCGCTCCCCTGCCGCCAGCAGCAGGGTGTGCTCCAGCCCCGGCTTGCCGCCGCGGGAGGCGCGCACCCACTCGCCGGCCTGGAACGGGCGCCGCTGCGGCACCCGCTCCAGCGCCCAGCGCCCGGTCAGGTCGAGGATCTCGGTCGCCTCCGGCGGCACCGGCAGCGCCAGCTCCAGAGAGCCGATCCGGTACGGCTCCGCCGCCTCGTTCACCACCCGGGCCCGCTGCCGCACCAGCCCGCTGCCGGGAAGCACCTCGATCTCGACCTCGATCGCGAGCCCGAACTCGGGGTCACGGGCCGCGGAGCGCAGCACCGATCCGTCGACCGTGTGCCCGGCCTCCCGGAAGTACGGCGCCCATCGCCGCCCGTCGCTGTCGCCGACGATTCCCGGGCGGCCGAGCCAGCCCTCGTGGAGCTGCGGCAGCACCGGGACGGGCTGCGGGTAGGTGACGGCGCTGTCGCCGACGGCCGGCAGCGCGGCCCGCTGGAGGTCGGCCAGCGCGCCGGGCCCGAGGTCGCCGAGGTCGGGACCCCAGTGCAGGACGCGCGGCAGCCGCCCGCCGTCGACGGCGACCACCACACTGGTGCCGCCCGCGCGCAGGTGGATCGGGTTCATGGTTCCTATCCTTTGAGTCCGCTGCTGGCGATGCCGCGGAAGAACTGGCGCTGCAGCAGCAGGAAGACGAGCACGAGCGGGATCGAGCAGACGAGCGCGCCCGCCATCAGCGTCGGGTAGTCGGTGCCGAACTGGCCCTGCAGCCCGGCCAGGCCGACCGGCAGCGGCCGGTTCTCGCCCGAGGGCGAGACGATCAGCGGCCAGAGCAGGTCGTTCCAGGAGTAGAGGCCGGTCAGCACGGTCAGGGCGGCGAGGGTCGGCTTGGCCATCGGGAGCATGACGTACCAGAAGACCTGGAAGGGGTTGGCGCCGTCGAGGCGGGCCGCCTCCTCGAAGTCCTGGGGCATGTTCATGAAGGCCTGGCGCATCAGGAAGGTCCCGAACGCCGAGAACATACCGGGGATCGCGAGGGCCGGCAGGGTGTCGAGCAGGCCGAAGTCGCGGATCAGGCCGTACTGGCCGATCAGGAAGAGCTGGCTCGGCACCATCAGCATCGCCAGGAACAGCCCGAACAGCGCGTTCCTGCCGGGGAACGGCAGGCGCGCGAAGGCGTATCCGGCCAGGGCGGCGACCGCGACCTGGCCCACGACGCGCAGCACCAGCGAACCGGTGGAGACCGCGAACATCGACCAGAACGGCACCGTGGAGAAGAACGTCTCGAACGCGTGGAGGCTGAACTCCTCCGGCAGGATCGCCGGCGGGATCCTGGCCACCTCGGGGGTCGTCTTGAAGACGGTGAGGAGCTGCCAGACGAACGGCACGACCATGATCACGGAGGCGACGATCAGCAGCAGGTGGATCGGCCACGTGCGGCGCTCACCCATAGAACACCCACGATCTCTGGAGCCGGAACTGGAGCGCCGTCGCGATCATGATCACGATCAGCAGCACGATCGCGATCGCCGCGCCGTAGCCCTGCTGGAACTGGACGAACGCCTTCTCGTAGAACAGGTAGACGATCGTCTTGGAGTCGGCCAGCGCGGTGTTGTTCACGCTGCGCAGCATGATGAAGATCAGGTCGAACATCTGGAGCGCGGCGATCACGGTGAGGATCGTCACGAAGAAGATGCTCGGGCTCAGCAGCGGCACGGTGATGTGGACGAACTGCCGCACCCGGCCCGCGCCGTCGAGCGACGACGCCTCGTACACGGCCTTCGGGATCGCCTGCAGGCCCGCGCCGAGGATGATCAGGTTGATGCCCAGGCCCATCCAGATGCCGACGGCGGCGAAGGCGTAGATCGTGAACCGGGGGTCGGCCACCCAGAACTGACCGTCGATCCCGAACCACGACAGCACGTAGTTGAGCAGTCCGAAGTCGCCGTTGTAGATGAAGCGCCAGACCATGCCGACGGCCACCGGCAGCGTCACGACCGGCAGGAAGAACAGCACCCGGTAGACCGAGCGCCCCCGGCTCACCTGCTCGATCAGCGCGGCCAGCACCACCGCCAGCGGGATGCCGAGCAGCACGAGCACGGTGTAGAGCGCCGAGTTGCCGAACGCCTTCCACACCTCGCCGTCGCCGACGAGCTCGACGTAGTTGTCCAGGCCCGTGTACGTGGCGGGCCCGAAGGCCGGGACGTCCTGGAAGCTCTTGACGAACGTCGACAGGAACGGCCAGAGGTAGAGCGCGACCAGGCCGACGGTCGCGGGCGCGATGAACAGCAGCGCCCACCACACGCCCGGCCTGTTCGCGCTCCTCGCTGACGACCTCATTGCTTGGCGAGCACCTGGTCGACGGCGGTCTGGTACTCCTTGGCCGCCTCTTCGACGGGCTTGGCGCCGTCCCAGGCCGGGGCCAGGTACTGCGCCGCCAGGCCCTGCCACTCGGCGGTGTTGCCGGCGACCGGGAGCGGCACGCTGTATTCGACGGCGTCGATGAAGACCTGGAGCTTGAACTCCGGCATCGAGTCGAGCCACGGCTGCTGGGTGCCCTTGTAGGCCGGGAGCACGGTGCCGGTGGCCGCCTGGATCTCCGCCGCCTTGGTGCCGCCGAGGAAGGCCAGGAACTTCTTCAGCTCCTCGGGGTGCTTGCTGCCGGCGTAGCCGGCGTTGCCGATGCCGCTGGTGACGGTGGCGCGCTTGACGCCCTGCGGCAGCGGGGCGACGTCGACCTTGCCCTTCAGGTCGGCGTTCTTGTGGAAGCGCAGCGCCCAGTAGGCGCCGGAGAAGTACATGGCGACCTTCTGGCTCTCGAACATCGACACCGCCTCGGTGTCGGAGAGCTGCTTCAGCGTCGGCGAGGCGCCGGCCTTCTGGAGGTCGGTCCAGAACTTCAGCCCGGCGACGGCCTCGGGGCCGGCGAAGTCGGAGGCGGTGCCGTCCGGCTTGATGATGCTGCCGCCCGCCTGGAGGATCGTGTTGTAGTAGCCGCCCTGCGCGTCGATCGGGGCGGCGATGCCCCACACGCCCTTGGCCGGGTCGGTCAGTTTCTTGGCGGCGTCCTGCACCTGCTGCCAGCCCCACGTGTCGTCGGGGTACTTGACGCCCGCCGCGTCGAACAGCGCCTTGTTGTACCAGATGCCGTTGGTGTCGAAGTCCTTCGGCAGGGCGAAGATCTTGCCCTCGTACGTGTACGAGTCGGACACGGCCTTGGGGTAGGCGGTCATGTCGATCCCGGCGGTCTTCACCGTGTCGGACAGGTCGATCAGCGCGCCGCCCTTGGCGTACTCGCGGAAGTGGTCGGCGAGCATCCAGAAGGCGTCCGGCGCGGTGCCGCCCGCCGCGCCGACCTGGAGGGTCGACCAGTACTCGGGCCAGGGCAGCGTCTGCACCTTGACCGTGATGTTCGGGTTCTCCTTGTGGAACTCGGCCGCGATCTGCTCCATCGCGGGGGCCTGGTCCTCGCTCCAGTTCGCGTACGTGAGGGTGACCTTCCCGTCCGACGGGGCCGCGTCCGATGAACCGCTGGAGCAGGCGGTGAGCAGGGTCGCCGCCGCGGCCAGGACGGCCGTCCAGGTGTGTCTCATGTCGTACCTCTTCATTTGGTGCAGGGGGGTTGGTGAACGTGGACGATGAGGTCGACCCAGTCGACGTGCGCGGACTCCGATCCCGAGGGGCCGCCGCGCAGGAGGAGCGTGCGGACGCCCGAGACGTCCAGGTCGAAGGGGACGACCGGCTGACCGGCGGCGACGTCGGCGGTGAAGATCTCCCTGCCGTCGGCGAGCACGGCGACCACGGCCCGGCCCGCCGACTCGTCGTCGACGCCGACCGCGCCGGTGAGGCGGGCGGCGCGGCCGCCCAGGTGGAAGCGGGCCTCCGATGGAGGGGCGGTGCCGAGGCCCCGGGCGAACTCCCGCCCGGCCACCCGCAGCGGGCCGCCGTCGCGGGGGTTGCCGCCGCCGTTGGACTGGTCGCGCTCGACCGGGCCGTCGGCGTTGACGAAGGCGATCATCGGCAGGTCGGAGAGGGCGTGCTGGCCCTCGGTCAGCGGGCTGATCACGCGGGTGTGCGCGACGACCGGGACGCCGTCGTCGCCGTCGCGCTCGACGGTGACCACGCCGAGCCGCCCGGGAAGCAGGCCGCGTGCGCGGACCAGCCATTCCGTGTCGGTACGCCGCTCGGCGGTCCACCCCGGGGGCGGGCGCAACCGGTCGCCGGGGCCGGTGACGAGCGTGGTGGTGCCGTCGGCGGCCGACTCGGCGATCGCGACGGCCTCCGGCGGGGTCAGCCGGGGCCGGGACCGGGCGCGGAAGAGCTCCGTCCCGGCCGGGGCGACGATCGCGGCGAACCCGCCGTCACGGGCGACCGGGACGTCGAAGCTCCCCGTGGCCTTGGTGTCGGTGAGGTCGTCGCCGACGATCCACACCTGGGCGTCCGGTCCCGCGATGGTGTCGAGGGGCACGTGGATCGTGCGGGCCTCGCCGGTGGCGATGCCGCCGACGAACCAGCGGTCACCGGCCCGGCGGGCGACGACGGCGTGGGTGTCGGGGTCGCCCGCCAGCAGGACGGTCTCGTCCCAGGCGGGGGCCAGCTCCGCGAGGAACCGGGCGGCGGCGGGGCGGGAGGCGTAGGCGTCGACGTGGTCGGCGAAGTGGGTGATCCCGCACTCGAAGACCACCGCGAGGCCCAGCTCGTGGCCGTCGCCGGTGGTCCGGCCGGCCGCCCCGAAGGCCACCGGGGTGGCGTCCATCGCGCCGACGATGTTGCGGGTGAAGGGCTGGATGACGTTGTGGGAGGCGGTGAGCGCCTGGTTCTCGAAGAACACGTAGTATTCCGCGCCCCTGATGGCCTCGTAGCCGATGACCTGGGGGAAGGTGCGGGCCCAGCCGCGCGGGACGACCGAGCCGTGAAAGTTGACCATGAGGCCGAGCCGGGCCGACTCGGTGAGGATCGTGTCGTACCAGCGGTAGCGGTCCTTCGACTCCGACTCCATGAAGTCGACCTTGATCCCGGCCACCCCCCACGACCGCCACAGCGCGAGTCTGCGCAGGTCCTCGGGGCTGTTGAGGTCACGCCAGATGGTCCAGAGGTGGACCTGGACACCCCGCAGGCTCGCGTACGCGACGATCTCCGGGACCCAGGTCTCCTCCCAGCCGCAGTCGATGAGCAGGTGTTCCCAGCCCAGGTCGGCGGCGACGTCCACGAAATGCTGCTGCTTGGCGAGCTGCGCGCCGGAGTAGAAGTCCGACCACCACGACCAGGCCGCCCGGCCCGGCCGCACCCACTCGGCCGCCTCCAGCTCGGGCGCGGCGGCCGGGGCCAGTTCCTCGACGAACAGCGAGGAGACCAGTTCGGCCAGGCTCCCGACGAGGAGGACCCGCCACGGCGTCACGACGCCCCGGGTGACTTCGACGGTCTCGTCGGCGAGGGTGACGCGGAGGGCGCCGTCCCAGCGCAGGTGCGCCCCGGCGAACCGGCCGTCGATGCCCGACTCGGTGATCAGCAGGTGGGCGTCCGCGTCGAGGCGGGTGAGGAACGGCAGGCCGTAGGCGCCTTCGGCCAGATCGGCGGTGTCGACGCCGTAGCGAGGGGTCTCGTACCAGGTCTGGTAGTCGAGCACCCAGTTCCGCGACCCGGCGGGCAGCGGCACGGTGGTGTGGTCGGCGGTGATCTCGGCGACGCCGTCGAGGAGGGGCAGCGCGTAGCGGACGGCGACCCCGTGGGGGCCGGTGCGCACGATCGCCTGCCAGACCACGCCTTCCTCCCGGAAGGTGTGGACGGTCTCCTGGTGCTCGTACTCGTGCGAGCCGGTCGCCTTGCCCGACCGGAGCGTGAACCGGTCGCGGACCACGCGGTGGGTGAGGTTCACCTGCTCCGGGGCCACGCCCAGCCGCAGGCCGCCGAGGGAGAAGCCGAGCGCGACCCCGTCCACGACCGTCGCCGCGCCGCGGCCCACGGTCAGCCGCACCCCCTCGCCGGTGATCCCGATCAGGGCGCGGGTGCCATTCGTCTCGTCGCTCACACCTTCTCCATCGCTGCTTCTCCTCAGACCACGGCCGAGCATAAGTCCAGGTCGGCAGCGGTGTGCCGCCAGAGCCGCCCGTTGGGGCCGACCGCCTCACTAGACATATGAACGTGGGTGAGGAAGAAACTACGGGTGCGCTGAGCGTGGCCGGAATGGTGGAACCGTGCGATCAGATGGACGATCCGACGATCCGGCGGCCGAGCAGGGCGTACCAGATCATGACGGGCAGGTGCAGGGCGTAGCCCGCCTGCTCCAGTGCCGGCGAGGGGCCCGCGAGCCCGGTCGTCCAGGGAAGGGCGACGGCGGCCAGCCCCGACAGGGCCGCGAGCGCGCCCGCCGACCGCAGCCACCGGGGCAGCGGCAGCAGGGCCGCACCGGCGACGGTCGCGGCGGTCCACAGCAGCCCGGCGAGGTTGACCGTCCACTTGGCGGTGAGCAGGACGGGCAGCGCCGCGCCGGGATCGTCGGTGAGCTGGGTGACCGCGAGGTTGCCCGCGTCGTGCAGCAGCCCGGCCAGCCCGGCGGCGGCCAGCAGGCCGCCCGGGAGCCCGGCCAGGGCGAGCCCGGCGGCGGTCAGCGCCAGCCAGCCGAGCAGATCGAGGGCCAGCGAGGCGAGGTGCAGGCCGGTCTGGTCGTGTACGGCGCGGAGCGTGGCGTCGAGATCGGCGGGATTCAGGGTCAACCCCGATGGCGCGGCCACCGCGACTCCGGCGACCATGGCGATGAACGAGGACAGCAGCAGGACTCCGGCGAGCCTGGACAGGTCGGTCATGCCGGGACGGTAGAACCCTGACGCACGGACAAGGTCAAGCATGTGGCGAATCGGGCGGCTGGCCCGCATGGCGGGGGTGTCAGAACGCACCCTGCGCCACTACGACAGAACGGGTCTGCTACGGCCCGCCGCCGTCGACCACCTCACCGGCTACCGCTGGTACGGCGTCGCCGAGCTGTCCCGCCTCGAACGTATCCGCGCCCTGCAACGCCTCGGCCTGCCGCTGCGCGACATCGCCGACCTGCTCGACGCCCCCGAGACCGAGACCCGGCGGGCCGTCGCCGAGACCCTCGAACGCCTCCGCGCCGACCTCGCCGCCCTGACCGCCACGGCCGCCGAGGCGGAGCACTACCTCGCCGAGCCCCTGACGGTCGTCCCCCGGCCCGCGACCGCCGCGGCCCGCCGCCTGAAGGTACGCCGGCTCGACGCGGCCCACCCCTCCGAGCTGGCCGGCCTGTGCCAGGCGACCCTGCTGACCTGGCTCGACGGCCCCTTCGCCGCCGCCGTGGCCGACGAGGGCGGCGAACCGCTCACCCTTCCGGCCCGCCAGGTGGTCAGGGCGGTGGTGCCCACGCCCGAGGGCGTGGTGCGGGCGGGCCACGACCTGTTCACCTGGCTCGACCGTCACGGTTTCAGGGTGGCGGGGCCCGCGCTGGAGGAGCACCTGCTGGACGAATCGGGCGGCCACGCCGTGGTGCTCGACATCCCGGTCGGCGAGCGGTCAGCCGTCGAGTAGCCGCCTGACGGTCAGCGCGATCATGACCCGGGTCCGGCCGCGCGGGTCGGCGAGGTCGATGCCGAGGGCCCGGCCGAGGTGGTCGATCCGCCGGGCGACGCTGCTGTGGTGCAGGTGGAGGAGGTCGGCGGCGCGGCGCAGGGAGCCGGTGGCGCAGTAGGCGTCCAGGGTCCTGAGGTCCTCGGGGTTGCCGGCCAGCCGGTCGAGCGCGGCGACGTCGGCGTCGTCGCGGGCGGTCTCCGGAGGTATCTCGGCCAGCAGCGCCAGCGCGCCGAGGTCGTCGTAGCCGACGACGGGCTCCTCCGGGGTGGTGAAGCGCAGGGCGACGCGGGCGTGCCGCCATGATCGGCCGATGCCGGCGCGCACCCCGGGCGGGAACCGGCCCGGGTCGACGGCGGCGGCCAGGAGCACCCCCACGTCGTGGAGCGGCGCGGCCTTCACGAGCCGGGCCGGGCAGACCAGGTGCGCGACCCGGTCGAGCGGCACCGGCGACCGGACGGCCACGACGCTGATCGGCTGGCCGGGGGCGAACCCCAGCAGCCGGAGGGCCCTCGCGCGGGCCGCCTCGTCGGCGCCGTCGCTGATCACGAGTTCGACGAGGGCGGGATCGGCCATGGTGGTGCGGGCCGGGCCGTACCGCTCCAGGACCGAGGCGGCGGCGATGGCGAGCCGGTCGAGCAGGAGCTCGTCGAGCGGGCCGGCCGGGCCGGGGCGTTCCAGCCACACCGAGCCGATCTCCTCCTCGTCGAGCACGACGGGCGTCTCGGTGGAGGCCGGCGGCGCGGGGTCGGCCGCCCGGCCGCCGTCGGGCGCGAAGCGGATCACCCGCCCGCCGTCGTGGAGCCGGATCCCGGCCACGCACTCGGCCAGGCCCGCCGAGGCGCGGGCGAGCGCCGGGAGGTCCACCCGCCGGCGCATCAGCGTGTCGTAGAACATGACCACCCGGATGGCGCCCTCGGCCCGCGAATCCAGGTGCGACAGCCGTACGGCGAGTGCCTCCATGGCCCGAGGATAGATCGGGCACCGCCCGCAGGACGGCGCTCATCCGGGCGCGGTCACCCGACGGATGGCGGATGATCCCGGCGGCGGCGGCCGGGAGGATGGCCGCCATGGATCCCGAACTCGACCCGTTCGTTCCCCTGATCCCCCGGCCGAACTACGCCGACCCGGTGACCGAGCGGGCGATGACCGCCACCCTGGTCGCCGCCCTGCCCGCGCCGGACACCTCGGCGATGCGGGTGACCGACCAGGTGGTGCCCGCCGACCCGGACGTGCCGGTGCGGATCTACCGGCCGAGGGAGGCCCGGGGCGCCGTCGTCTGGCTGCACGGCGGCGGCGGCATCGTGGGCGACCTCGACACCGAGCACCCGTCGGCGGCCCGGCTCGCGGAGGCGTCCGGCGCGCTGGTGGTCTCGGTCGGCTTCCGCCTCGCCCCCGAGCACGTGTTCCCGGCCGCCCTCGACGACGCCTACGCCGTGCTGCGCTGGCTGGCCGACCACGCCGCCGACCTCGGCGTCGACCCCGGGAAGATCGCGGTCGGCGGCATGAGCGCGGGCGCCGGCCTCGCGGCCGCCATGACCTTGCGGGCCCGCGACGAGGACGGACCGCCGATCCGCTTCCAGCTCCTCAACCAGCCCATGCTGGACGACCGGCTGCACACCTGGTCGTCGCGCGCCTTCACGCGCACCCCCCGGCTGGACGCGGAGAACCTGGTCGCCATCTGGCGGGCCAATCTCGGCTCCGCCCCCGCGACGGCGTACGCCGCCCCGTCCCGGGCCACGGACCTGTCGGGCCTGCCGCCCGCCTACATCGCCACGGCCGAGTTCGACCCGCTGCGCGACGAGGGCATCGCCTACGCGCTGCGCCTTCTCCAGTCGGGCGTCTCGGTCGAGCTGCACCAGTGGCCGGGCACCTTCCACGGGTCCCAGGCGATCCTGTCGGCCCAGGTGTCCCAGCGGCAGAACGCCGAACTCGGCGCGGCGCTGCGCCGCGCCCTGGAGATGTCCGATTCAGCCGGTTAGCGGCAGGCGGGGCGGGGAGGTCCCGGAAGAGGCCACGGGGAGGAGCGTGACGATGAGTGAACCCCAGGTGCTCGTCTTCGACGTCAACGAGACCCTGATCGACGTCGAGTCGATGAGCCCGCTCTTCGAGAAGATCTTCGGTGACGCCCGGGTCATGCGCGAATGGCTCGGCCACCTGTTCACGTACTCGATGACGGCCACGCTGTCCGGCCTGTGGACGGACTTCTTCACCCTCGGCCAGGGGCTGCTCACGATGGTCGGCGACATCCACGGCGTCGAGATCACCCCGGAGGACGTCGACGACGTGAAGGAGGCGATGCTGACCATGCCCGCCCACCCCGACGTCGAGCCCGGCCTGGCCGCGCTCTCGGAGGCGGGCTTCCGGCTGGTCACGCTGACCAATTCGCCGTCCAACCCCGGCGGGCGGACCCCGCTGGAGCACGCGGGGCTGGCGCGGTACTTCGAACGGCGGTTCACCGTCGAGGCGGCCCGCGCCTACAAGCCCGCCCCGCAGGTCTACCACCTGGTGGATCAGAGCCTCGGCGTGCCGCCGTCGTCCTGCTTCATGGTCACCTGCCACGTCTGGGACAGCGTGGGCGCCCAGAGCGCCGGCTTCTCGGCGGGGCTGATCACCCGGCGGGGCAACGCGCCGCTGCCGGTGGCCGCGCTGCCGCGGCCCGACCTGGTCGCGCCGGACCTGCCCGCGCTGGCCGGCCTGCTCATCGAGCGCCGCCGGACGTGAGACGGCCGGCCCGGTGTTGAACCGGGCCGGCCGACTGCCGGGGCAGGCGCGCGTTACGGCGCGGAGACCCCGTCGAGGATGCTCACCGCGTCGGTGCCCGGCGTGACGACGAGCTTGCGGGTGAGGGTGTAGGAGCCGCCCGCCGGGACGTCGGCGTTGAACCGGCTCATGATCCAGTTGCCCGCGGCGTACACGTCGAAGGCGCTGGCCGGGGTGCCGTAGACGAGGCCGAAGACCTGCGGGTCGGTGCCGGTCATGCCGATGTACGGCTTGGTCGGCGCATAGGCCGTGTTCGTGCCCGGCACCACGATCCCGGCGCCCGGGATCACGCTGGCCTGGCCGGCCGCGTCGTGGTCCATGGCGTCACCGGTCCACACGTTGAGCGGGGCCGGGCCGGAGTTGGTCAGCTCCGTCGCCACCGTGGCGAAGTCGTCGCCCGGCTTCAGCGTGTACGTCGTGGTCGCCGTCAGGCCGGCGATACCGCTGACCGGGCCGGACACCCGGACGACGGCCTTGTCGCCGGTCGCCTGGACGATCTCGACGTCGGTGGCCGCGACCGTCCGGATGTCCCATGCGCTACCGCCGGTCGGCTGGGTCGCCGAGACGTAGGGCAGGTTGATCCAGTCGAACTGGTCGGCCATGCCGCGGACGGCGAGGTCGACCGGCTTGCCGCGGGTGCCGCCGGACAGCTGCGAGTCGTTGTAGGCGTCGGCGATGGCCATCGAGAGCTTGTCGTTCTCGAGCATGACGTCGCCGGCGCCCGCCTCGACCAGGCCCGAGCCGATCTGCTTGCCATAGCCCGCCTCGACCGTGACCGGGCTCAGCGTGACGTCGGCCACGCCGTTGCCCTCCGCCGGGACGGTGACCGTGCCGGTGGCGGACTGGTAGCCCAGCTTGGTCACCCGGACGTCGTACGGACCGGCCGGGGCCTCCACGCGGTACTCGCCCTCGGCGTCGGTGCCCGTGGTGGCGACCACCGCGCCGGCCTTCTCCAGGGTGACCCGGGCGCCCGCGACGGGGTCACCGCCCGAGGTGACCGTGCCGGCCGCGCGGGCGGCGTCCGGGACGCCGGAGTCGTGCAGGTCGATCTCGCCCGCCCACTTGGCGATGTCGCGGGTGGGGTCGCCACCGCTCGTCGCGTAGTCGGTCAGGTGGTAGAAGCTGAACTGCTTCGTCGCGCCGGGGGCCATCGTGGCGTCGTAGTAGAGGCCCTCGACGTAGCCGTACGCGCCGACGGCGGCCGGGGTGTCGAGCGCCCACGCCAGACCGTGGGCGGCCTGGCCGTTGGTGGTGGCGGCGTCGGCCCCGACGTAGACGTACTTGCCGGTCCAGCCCGTGGTCTTGAGGCCCGGGTTGGTGCCGGCGAAGCCGGGGATGCGGCCGTTGTCGACCGAGCTGTCGGGGTCGATCATGTAGTT
The DNA here is from genome assembly GCF_005233835.1 of Herbidospora galbida. Taxonomy (GTDB): domain Bacteria; phylum Actinomycetota; class Actinomycetes; order Streptosporangiales; family Streptosporangiaceae; genus Herbidospora; species Herbidospora galbida. The sequence continues at coordinate 480,001 of NZ_SZQA01000001.1, forward strand.
GAAGTAGCCCTGGTAGCCCGTCGTGCCGGTGTTGGTCAGCTTGACCGTCATCTTCACGATCGGGGCGCCGGGCAGGGTCTCGTACCGGACCTGGGCCTTGATCGCCTGGTTGCCCCGGTACTGGCCGCTGCCGACCACGGCCGCGCCGTCGACCGCGAGGTCGGGCAGGTCGATCAGGTCGTTCGGCCGGTCCCACGAGTCGGGCGGGGTGAGGCTCGGACGCAGCAGCATCTCGCCCCAGTCGAGCGTCTCGGCGCCGTTGGCGTCGTTGAGCAGCAGGTCCGACAGGTGGCCCTGGCCGAGGCCGCCCGCGCCGTTGTTGGCGGCGGTGTACGGCGTGATGGACGCCCGGACCTGCTCGTTGGCCAGGTAGTAGTACTCCTTGCCCGCGACGAAGTCGGTGCGGGTGCTGCCGTTGCCGTAGTCCGGCGTGTACGCCGACTTCCCGGCGACCGGGTGGGTGACCTTGATCAGCTTCAGGTCGGCCTTCTCGTTCCCGCTGCTGCCGACCGTGACGCTGACGGCCGAGCGCTCGTCGGCGATCAGGCCGCGCTTGGCCGCGGTGACGTCCCAGGTCGCCGCCGCCAGGCCGAGCGTGTAGCGGCCCTTGGCGTCGGTGCTGGTCACGGCGGTGTCCTGACCGGCGGCGACGGCGGTGACCTTCGCGCCGGCGATCGGGTCGCCGGTCTCCTCGTCGGTGACCGTGCCGGTCACGGTCGCCCAGCGCGGCGCGGACTCGCCGCCCGGCACGTAGGCGTAGAGGTTGCCGTCCCAGGCGCCCGCCACGACGGTGTTGCCGCTGACGGCCGGGCCCGCGCCGACCCAGGTGCCGATCTCGTGGTTCCACAGGATCTGGCCGGTGTCGGTGGCCAGGGCGTAGAACCGGCCGTTGTTGGCGCCGACGAAGAGCGTGTCACCGGCCACGACCGGGCTGGACATGACGCCGCCGTGGTAGACGTCGCCGGGCAGCGCCCGCTCCCAGAAGACGTTGCCGGTCTGGGCGTCGAGGGCGACGACCGCGCCGCTCGGGAAGCCCATGTAGACCACGCCGTCCTTGACGGCCGCGGCGCTCGGGGTCGAGCCGCTGGAGACGAGCGCGGAGCGCGGGCTCTTGTACGTCCACAGCGTCGCGCCGGTCTTGGCGTCCCGCGCGACCATGCCGTTGTTGGCGCCGATGAAGACCTTGCCCTCGGCCGCCGTCGGCACGCCGTCCTGCCAGCTGCCCAGCGCCTCGGTGCCGGTCCACTTGCGGGCGCCGGTCTCCAGGTCGTAGGCGAGCACACGGTCGGCGGTCTCGTTGCCGACGAACACGGTGCCGTCCATGACGGCGGGCGTGCCGTCGCTCATGGTCGCGCCGGACATCGGGGAGGCCCAGATCTGCTTTCCGGTACGGGTGTCGAGCGCCTTCAGCACGCCCTGGCTGCCGATGCCGAAGCGGGTCTGGTAGGGCCAGAGCACCGTGTGGCCGGAGACGGCCGGCGAGTAGTAGCCGTAGGTGCGCTGGTTGTTCGGGGCCGGGGCCTGCTCGGGCACGGCCTTCCAGCGCAGCTCGCCGGTCTCGGCGTCGACGGCGTAGAGCTCCGAGCCGAGGGTCGGCGCGAAGACCAGGCCGTCGCCGAAGGCGAGGCTGCCGTGGATCGACTGCGGCACCTCGACGTTCCACAGCTCCCGGCCGTTCCGCAGCCGGATCGCGTGGATGCGGCTGTTGCCGTCGCCGTTCTCGTCGCGGGTGCCGGCGTACACGACGCCGTCGTGGATGACCGGCGAGCCGGTGAGGAAGGTGCCCTCGCTGCGGAAGCTCCAGGCCAGGCGGCGGCCCGGCTCCTGGGCGGGGGCGACGCCGGTGTGGCCCTGGTCGCCGTGGTGCTGGGTCCAGTCGTCACCGGCGACCGTCTTCAGCTCCGGCTCGTCGGTGAGGGTGAACTCGGCCGACTTGGTCCAGACCTTGCCCGCCGCGTCGGTCACCTGCACGTCGATGCGGTGCGCGCCGGGCGTCTGCTGGCTGTTGGGCAGGTTGCCGTGCCAGGTGAACTCGCCGCTGGGGTAGAGCGGCCGCCAGTTCTTGTCGCCCGCGATCTGGAAGCGCGCCGAGACGACCTCGTCGCCGGTGTCGTAGGCGTTGATCTGCACGTCGGGCATCCCGGCGGCCGGGACCTCCGAGCCGGGGGCGGGGTTGACGATCGTGATGCGCTCGTTCTCCCCGTACATGCGGAAGGGGTTCTCGAAGCCCGGGCCGGCCATGTGGATGTAGCGGAAGCCGCGGGGCGCGTTGTCGATCGTGTACGAGCTCGACACGGTCTGGATGTGCTTGGCGGTCGAGGCGAACGCCGACTTGTTCTCGACGTGGTTGGAGTGCTCGTGGCCGACCAGGATCAGCTGCGCCTTGTACTGCTCCAGCACGTCGCCGAAGGCGTCGTAGGTCGACGGCGAGCCGAACGGGACGTTCATCGGCTGGTGGGTCAGCACGACCACCTCGATGCCGTCGTGCACGTTGGCGGCGAGGTCGTCCTTGAGCCAGTTCAGCTCCTCGTCGAACGGCGCCGAACCGTTGTTCTCCAGCACGACGAAGTGCCGGTTGCCGTAGTTGAACGAATACCACTCCGGACCGACGTTCTTGCGGTAGTTCTCGATCCGGTCCGCGTACGCCGAACCGCCGGCGTACTCGTGGTTGCCGACGGCCGGCCACACGCCGACGGCCGACTGCTGGGTGCCGCGACGGTAGGTGTCGAACTGCCCCTGGCTGGCGTCGTTGGTGAGGTCGCCGCTGACCGCGATGAAGCGCAGGTCGGTGCCGGTGGAGTTGATCTCGCGGATCTGGTCGGGCAGCTGCGCGTTGACGTGCGGGTCGGCGATGTTGGCCCAGGAGAAGGTGTCGCCGTCGGACAGTTCGTCACGGACGAGCGCGAAGTCCGCGGTCGGCGTGGCGTCGTCGGCGAGCTCGCCGAGGTTCGCCCAGAACCTCGGCTCCTTGTACTGGTCGAGGCCGAAGCGGTAGCCGCGCGGCTGGGTGGCCCACACGATGTCCGTCCTGCGACGGTCGGTGGAGATCGCCAGGGTGTAGGAGCCGTCGGCGGCGGTCGTGGTGGAGACCGTGCCGTCGGAGACCCTGACGCGGGCCAGGCCGGCCTCGCCGGCGTCGCGGCGGCCGTCGCCGTTGGCGTCGACGTACACGACGCCTCGGACGGTCGCCTCCGGCGGGTCGATGGCGTTGGCGGCATATGTGGTGAGCGGACCCGCCACGACACTGAGGGCAAGCCCCAGCGTGACGGTGTACAGGACGACGCGCGCCCTATTTAACGCGTACAAATCAGAATCTTTCAGGTGAGGAGCGGGGACCGCTCGACGAACCAGACGAGACCGGCCCCGGCGACGGCCACAGCGGCCCCGACGGTGCCGAGCATGAGGGCGCGGGCGGCGACCGGCCCGGTGGCGGCCCTGCGCAGGAACAGCAACGCCGGGAAGGCGACCGCGATGATCGCGAGCTGGGCGATCTCGATGCCGACGTTGAAGGAGACCAGGTTGACCAGCATCGACACCGACGCCGGCCCGTCGACGCTGAGGGCGCCCGCGAAGCCGAGCCCGTGCAGCAGCCCGAAGGCGAAGACCACGGGCAGCCGGTGGCTCGTCCGGGGCGAGAGCAGGTTGTCGAGCGCCACGAACGCGATCGACAGCGCGATGAGCGGCTCGACGATCCACCCGGGCACGCCGACCCAGCCGATCGCGGCCAGCACCAGGGTCACCGAGTGGGCGACCGTGAACGCGGTGGCGACCTCGACGACGTCGCGCAGCCGCTTCGCGCCGAGCAGCAGCGCCAGCAGGAACAGCACGTGGTCGAGGCCGAAGAGCAGGTGCTCCGCGCCGAGCAGGACGAACCCCGGGATCTCCCCGAGCGGGTCGGCGTGCCCCACGGTGACGCTGGTGCGGGCCGCGTCGAGCAGGGCCGACCCGCGGATCCCGTCGACGTCGTAGGCGACCGTCGTCCGGACGTCGTCGACGAGACCGTCGGTGGCTCCGAAGACGTCGCTGCGCGCGGTGAGCGCGCCGGAGGCCGCGCACTCGTAGGCGAGCGCGACCCGCACCGCCCCGGAGTCGGTGAGCTCGACGCGGCCGCCCTCCTGGGCGGCGCACCCGATCGAGCTGCGGCTCAGCCGCAACGCTCCCCCGACGTACGCGGCCACCTCGCCCGCGTGCGCGTCGAGCGACGCCCGCCGCACCCCGGCCGGCACCTCGGCGACGCCGCCGTCCGCGTCCGGGCTCACCACCCCGTCGAGACTCAGCAGCCGGCCCAGGACGTCGTACTCGACGTCGACGACGGCCGCGACCTCCCCGCCGTGCCCCCGCAGGTCGACGGCGACCGAGGTGGCGCGGACGTGCGCCTGCGCCGGAGCCGCGGTGAGGAACGTGACAAGCAGGGCGGCGAGCAGGGCGAGCAGACGCACGGGGCACTTCCGTCATGGGGGGAATGGCGGTCGTTTCCCAACCTTGGAGTGATCGCTCCGCGCCCGGCAACACACGCCGAGCCAATTCACCGACCCTTCGGCTGACGGTCACCCCCTGGCCGAAAGGTGGGCGTTTGGTGGCCCGAATCCGAATTATTACTATCCAATCGGTACTGAGCGCCTTGAAGTGCGGTACCCGCCTGGTGGAGAGTGTGCGGGTGAACATCGACCTGACGCGGAAGGACTGCCCCAGCCGCCAGATCCTCGACCGGATCGGCGACACCTGGAGCGTCCTGATCGTGACCCTGCTGCGCGACGGGCCGCTGCGGTTCACCGAGCTGCACCGGCGCATCGAGGGGGTGACGCCGAAGATGCTGACCCAGACGCTGCGCGGCCTCGAACGCGACGGCCTGGTGACCCGGACCGTCTTCCCCGTGGTGCCGCCCCGGGTCGACTACGAGCTGACCGGGCTCGGGCGCAGCCTTGAGAACGTGGTCGACACGATCACGGCCTGGGCCGACACCCACATCGACGACGTGCTGACGGCCCGAGGGAGATACGACACCCGCTAGATCGCGCCGCCGCCGATCTCGGCCGTCGGCTGATCCGGCCCTCTCGCCGGGACGAACCCGGACCGGCCCCGATCCACCCCGCATGGCTGCGCCAGCGCACTTGAAGCGATCATCTGGACGTCGAAGACCCAGCTCGGCCACGAACACCACCACGCCCACACTCCAAGGGCCTGTGGACGCGAACCAGCCGGCGCATCCCGGCCCTCCACGCCGCCCTCTGGCACGACGGGAACACCCACGCACCCGTAGGACGATCCCTAGGTAGCGTCGTCGCTGTCGCGCAGAGAGTGGATCATGCTCTTCAAGAGCCGGAAGGCGTCCGACTGCTCGGTCTCGGTCAGGCCGGCCAGCATCCTCAGCTCGACCGATCGGACCGCCACGGTCGCCTTCTCGAGGCTCCGGCGGCCACGGGGCGTGAGTCGCGCGGGAAGCGCCTTCCCGACGGGGGCCTCGTCGGGCCTGGTCACGTAGCCATCTCGTTCCAGGGCTTGGAGCAGCACGTTCATCGACTGTCGGGTCACGAACGCGCCCCGCGCGAGTTCGGAGTTGGACAGGCCGGGTCGTTGAGCCAGCAGTTCGAGGCAGGAGTAGTGGGTCACGCTCATCCCGAGCGGCCGCAGCACCTCTTCCATGGCCACGCGGAGGGCGCTCGACGCCTCTTTCAACAGGTAGCCCAGTGACGTCTCCAGATTGACGCCGGCACCGTTTTGACTCATGTCAGTATTCTGACATAGATTGCCTCGTGTCAGGAATCTGACATGAATGGAGGAGCATCATCATGCCCGTCACCGGCCCCGACTTCATCTCCCTCCAGGCGCGCGACCTCGGCGCCTCGCAGGCGTTCTACGAGCGGTACCTCGGTCTCGTCCGTTCCCAGGCCGGACCTCCGCACGCCGTCGTCTTCGAGACGAAGCCGATCGCGTTCGCCCTCCGCGACGTCGTTCCCGGGACCGATCTCGCCTCCGTCACCCAGCCCGGCATCGGCGCCGCGATCTGGCTCCACGCCACCGACGTCCAGGCCATTCACGACGCTCTCGCCGCAGACGGTCACACCATCGTCTCCGCACCGATCGACGGCCCCTTCGGCCGGACGTTCACCTTCGCCGACCCCGACGGCTACCAGGTCACCCTCCACGACCGCGCCTGACAGCCGGTGCCCCGAGGTGTCCCGCGGCAGGAGCCACGGCATCACGGGCAAGAACCGTGAAGCGCGCCACCAGGAAAGACACCTACGAACGCCCTGCGCAGATCACCCTGAGAAGACCGAGACCGCCGTCGGCATCGGTTCCCGAATCGAGCCCCCTGACGCCCAATCCCGTGCAGCGGCAGCAGGTCTGACTTGGCCCTTCGGCCGCCTGGAGCAGCCGGTTCGGCGCATCCCACTCATTGATGCGACGCAGCTGCTGGCGGCCGGCACCGACATGGACGCCGTGCGCCGGGTGCCGGACCGGCGTCCCGCATGCCGCGCGTAATCGAGTGCGATCAGAAGGGCGTCCCGGTCTGTCTTCACACACCGACCATGGGCGCCCTTCGCCATGCCCGCAGCCGATCACCGATTCTCACATCAGCGATCTGGCGGCCGTCACTCGCAGCGCTTCGTGGTGTCGGCGCCGGGGCCGCCGTTGCAGGAGTCGACGCCGACACCGCCGTCCAGCGCGTCGGCGCCGGTGCCGCCGTTCAGTTCGTCCGCGTCGGCGTCACCGCGCAGTTCGTCGTCGCCGCTGCCGCCGTTCAGTTCGTCGGTGCCGGCGCCGCCGCTCAGGTCGTCGCTCCCCGTGCCGCCCAGGAGCTCGTCGGTCCCGATGCCGCCGCGCAGCTCGTCGTCGCCCGCCTCGCCGCGGAGCGTGTCGTCGCCGCCGTTGCCGCGGAGGTTGTCGTCGCCCTTGCCGCCGCGCAGGTCGTCGGCGTTACCGCTGCCGCGCAGCTCGTCGTCGCCGTCGCCGCCGAGGACGACGACCCGCTGTCCCTTCGGCAGGATGTTCACCTGGACGACGTCGTCCCCGTCCCCCGCCACGACCTTGATCTTCGTGGCGATCTTGACCACCACCGTGGTCGGGCTCTCCGCGACGCAGCCCTTGATCGAGCCGGCCTCGTCCTCCAGCCGGATGACGTCACCGTCCTGGGTGATGGTGAGGTCGTTGGCGACCCCGGGCTCGGCCGTGTAGAAGAGCTGTCCGCCGGTCCCCTCGGCGCACGTCCCGGCGATCACCGGGGCGGCCGCGGCGGGGACGGCTAACGCGGGCAGGACCAGCAGCGTGCCCGCCGCCAGCAACGCCGATCTTCTGAGAGTCGCCATGGTTCCTCCTGTGTGTGGTTCTCCGCTGAGACCTCACGTTAGGAACCGCGGCCGTCCCGGATCAGCGGAGCCGCCCCTAGAGATTCGGGGGGTTTCCCCCATGCCGCCGGACACCGGCGTCGGAGTCCGGCGGCGCTCAGCGGGTCAGGATCGCGCGGTCAGCGTGTCCCAGAAGGCCAGGTTGTGGGCGGCGGCCTGGTCCCAGGGGCCGACGCCGTGGGGGCCGAGGTCCAGTCGCTGGACGTAGGGCGTGGGGTCGCCGGGCCGTACCGGCTGCCAGCGCGGCAGGCCGGGACCGTTGGGGTCGCCGGTGGCGGCGAACCGCGTCCAGTAGTCGATCATCGTGTCGCTCAGCCGGCGCTGCTGCCTGTTCAGGGGGGTGGTGAGGGAGGTGGTGTCGAACAGGTACGACAGTTCCGAGCTGTGGAAGGCGAGCGGCCGGATGCCGTGGGACAGGGGGAAGAGCGGGGGCGCGGTCCGGTCGGTGAACTCGTAGGCGTAGGTGGGCACGTGCTCGGCGAACAGCAGGTTGCTGTCGCGGGCCACCCACGTCCACTCGAAGTCGCTCATGACGGCCGCCAGGGCCTGCAGCGGCGAACCGTGCGCGCTCGACGGATACTTCGCCAGCACGGCGGCGGCCTTGTCCCCGAAGTTCTTCCGTACGGCGGCCTCGTACGCCTCCTGCCCGGGGTCGGTGAAGAGCAGCGAGGCGAACAGCGTGCCCTCGTCGCGGGTGGTCCCGGCCACCACGGGCACCCGGTGGAACCGCCCCTCCGCGAACACCTTCGCGGGATCCTCCGGCAGGACGGCGTTGCCGTAGCCCGGCAGCGGCAGCGGCGTCCGGGCGAGCAGCTCGGGCACCGACTTGCCGCGCAGGCAGGCCAGCGCGGTGGCCGGATCGACGCACCCGAGCTCGGCGGCGATCACCTGGCCGTAGCCCTCGTGCGCCTCACGCGGGAGCCACAGCGGCGCGCCGAGGAAGGCGGTGACGCCGGCGGCGGCGAAGTCGCCCATCCGGCAGGCGCTGCTCTGCATGATCGCCCGATGGAACAGCCCGGCGGCGGAGGGCGAGGCGAGCTGCGCGCACACCGAGTGCGAGCCGGCCGACTCCCCCGCGAGCGTCACGTTGCGCGGATCGCCGCCGAAGGCGGCGACGTTGCGGGCCACCCAGCGCAGGGCGGCCTGCTGGTCCTCGATGCCGAAGGCGCCGCTGTTCTCCAGCCCCGGATAGCCGTAGAAACCGAAAACTCCCAGCCGGTAGTTGACGGTCACCACGACCACGTCACCCCGGACGGCGAGCCGTCGGGCGTCGTTGTCGCTGCCCGCCCCCGTCATCAGGCCGCCACCGTGCAACCAGACCACGACCGGCTTCCGCCGCGTGGACGAAGCGTCGGCCGGCGCGACCACATCCAGGTAGAGACAGTCCTCGCTGTCGCTGGCGGGGAGGCGCGTGACACCGGGAAGCTGGGCGCATCGATCACCGAAGACCGTCGCGGCGCGCACCCCCTGCCACGGCGCGACCGGCTGCGGCGACCGCCACCGCAACTCGCCGACGGGTGGAGCGGCGTAGGGGATGCCCCGGAAGATCCGGTGGTCCTTCGCCAACGCGCCACGCAGCCAGCCGGAGTCAGTGCGGACCGTGGCGGCGGCCTGGCCGCCGGACGGGGTCGCGGTCGCGGCGGCGGGTGACGCCGTTGTCATGAGGGTGGCCGCGGCCACGAGGGCGGTGACTCTTCGCCATAAGGGGATCATCGCCCGAAGGTACAAGATCGACACTGTCCGGACGCCGTTCCGTCCGGAACCTGGCGCGAATAGACGTGTCGCCGCTCGCCGGCCGATGTGCGGGTGCGCGGCTCGGCATCGGCCCGCACCGGATGCTCAGCCTCTGAGCGGACGCAAGGCCGAGCCCCAGGCCAGGACCTGGTCGAGGACGAGGTTCAGCCGGTCTTCGTGGAGGGCGGCCGGCTTGAAGCCGTCGGCGAAGTCGGTGTGGATCGACAGCCCCACCTGGTTCGACACGGTGGCCACGCTGAGCAGGCCCAGGACGTGGCGCAGGTGCGCGATCGCCCGGGGCGCTCCGTCGACGCCGTAGCCGACGAACCCGGCCGCCTTGTTGCTCCATTCGGCGTACAGGAAGTCGAGGGCGTTCTTGAGCGCGCCGGGGTAGGAGTTGTTGTACTCGGGGGTCACGATGACGAACGCGTCCAGGGGCGAGATCGTGGCCGACCAGCGCCTGGTGTGCTCGTGCTGATAGCGGCCCGTGGCGGGGTGCTCGGGTTCGTCCACGTTGCCCAGGCCGTAGTCCTTCAGATCGATGAGTTCGTACTCGGCGTCGCCTCGCTTGATCGCCAGATCGCGGACCCAGTGCGCCACCGCCTCGCCGTTGCGGCCGGGACGCGTGCTACCCAGGATGATGCCCACCTTCAGCATGCGGAATGCCTCCTCGCTCGGTTACGAGAACCACCGTAGGGAGAGCGGCTGAGATGGTGAATGCGTGATTATCCAATATTTTTAAGCGATCGTCTCAGGGGCTAGACTCTGCGCATGGACATGCTCAGCGACGTGGTGGCCTTCATGCGATGCGGCCGCCCCACCTCCCTCCGTGTCTCGTGGAGGGCGCCCTGGGGAGTGTCGTTCCGCGTGGCGCCCGGGTCCGCGGGGTTCCACGTGGTGCTGCGCGGGTCCTGCTGGCTCATTCCCGCCGATGGCCAACCCGTTCCGCTGAGCGTGGGCGACGTGGTGTTCCTGCCGCACAGCGGCCCGTTCGGGCTGGCCGACGATCCCGCGAGGCCGCTGGTCGAGTCCGACTGCGCCCCGCACTCGGAACTGTTCGCCTCGGCCGGCCTGGGGGGTGAGGGAACCGAGACGGTGACCCTGGCCTGCAGCTACCAGCTCGACCCCGACCGCACCCACCCGATCCTCAATGCGCTGCCCGGCGTGATCCACCTGCCCAAGACGCTCGGCACCCATCCGGAACTGCGCGCCGCCGTCGAACTGCTGGCCGCCGAGATCGACAACCCGCGCCCCGGCACCGACACCGTCGTGACGTCCCTGCTCGACATGCTGCAGCTCTACGTCCTGCGGGCCTACTTCGAGACCCAGGAGGAGCCCTGCACGATGTCCGGGTGGGCCGCCGCACTCGCCGACCCGGGTATCGGCCGGGCACTCGACGCCATCCACCGCACCCCGGCCCACCGCTGGACGGTCGAGTCGCTCGCCGTCCACGCGGGCATGTCGCGGGCCGGCTTCGCGCGCCGGTTCACGGGACTGGTCGGGCAGCCGCCGCTGGCGTACCTGACCTGGTGGCGCCTGGCGAGCGCGGCCCGCATGCTGCACGAGTCCGAGGCGTCGGTGGCGGAGGTGGCCGAACGCGTGGGTTACGGATCGGAGTTCGCCTTCGGCAACGCCTTCAAGCGCGAGTTCGGCGTCGCGCCGGGCCGCTTCCGGCAACGAGCCGGCCGCGGAGCCGCTTGAACCGCGCTGCTGCGGGTCTGCGCGTTGAAATGAATGCGTTCAGAATCGACTGTGTCGACTGCTCTGCACTCGCCCGCGGGACCGGTGCGACGACCCAGCCCCCGAAGACGGGTTGACCAGGCGTTATCACCGGCTGCCGCCGGAGATCGGCCCCACGGGATCGCCACTGCCGCCGGATGTCGACCGCCCGGAGATGACTCGCGTCAGGGAGATGTTGACAGCCCATTTGTGAGCCCCAACACTTTCGGAAACACGGCAGAAACACGAGACAGATGTTAGCGCTAACAGCTCCTCACTGATCTGCCGTGTTCCGCTCCCCGCAGTGCAGATCTAGTGATGGGACATCTCATGGCACTGAACATGGCGTCTGATGGTCACTCATCAGGACCATCGTTGCGCCGGTTACTGGTCGCCGCCGTGGTGACCGTGCTCACCGCAGCGGTGAGCCTCGTCGTCTCCGCGCCATCGGCCCATGCCGCCACCAGCCACTTCCGGGGCATGAACTGGGCCGTGCTGGGTGACAACTTCACCACCGGCACACTCGTCGTGCAGGGCCTGAGTCAGTCCGACAGCAATGCGACGGTTCGCGCCAAGGCCAACGCGATCTACGACAGCATGGAATACCTCATGGGCGTCAACACCGTCCGGCTGCCCATCAACACGCACACCGTGGCCAACACGAACTGGTGGAACTCCTACCGCGGCGCCATCGACGCCGCCACCGAGCGGGGATTCAAGGTCATCCTGGCCTACTGGGAGGACGGCGCCGCCTCCGGCGGCCGGATCACCAACCTCGCCGCGTGGAACACGATGTGGTCCAGCGTGACCAGCACGTACGGCTCGAACGGCAACGTCTACTTCGAGCCGATGAACGAACCGCACGGCTACAGCTCGGCGGAGTGGCGCAACGTCGCGGCCAACTGGCTCAGCTACCACACGTCGGCGGTGCCCGGCCGGGTGCTCATCGGCGGCACCGGCTTCAGCCAGGACCTGCGGGACATCTGCAACGACAGCCGCTTCAACTCGACGCTGCTGTCCTTCCACTACTACACCTTCTTCTACGGCGCGATGACCTACGACGAATTCCGGAGCCACATCCAGACGCGTCTGGGCAACTGCGCCTCCCGCGCGGTCGCGACCGAGTTCGGCGCGCCGATGGCCACCGGCCTCAACTACGGCGACCCGAACAGCACCGACAACTTCGTGCGCTACCTCCGCGCCATGGCCCAGGTCATGCGGGACAACCAGATGGGCGGCACCTACTGGCCCGCCCTCGGCGGCAAGGTGACGGCGGGCCTCGGCTACGACCACTACTCGATGTTCGCCCTCGGCGGCAGCGGCACCAACCTCAACCTGTCCACCCGCAACGGCTACGGCGCCAACCGGGTCCGGTACGCCTGGGGCGACGCCGTCAACGACTCCCCCTCTCCCTCGGCATATCGGATCGACGCGCGCCACAGCGGCAAGGCCATGGAAGTCCGGCAGCCGAACACCAGCAACGGCGCGCGGGTCGGCCAGTACACCTACGGCGGCAACGCGTGGCAGCAGTGGCAGTTCCAGGACGCCGGCAGCGGCTACTGGCGCATCGTCAGCCGTCACAGCGGGAAGTGCCTCGACGTGGTGAGCGCCTCGACCGCCGACGGCGCCGAGCTCGTCCAGTACACCTGCGGCACCGGCGCCAACCAGCAGTTCCAGATGGTCACCAACGGCGGTTACTTCCAGCTCCGGGCGCGGCACAGCGGCAAGTGCGTGGACGTGCCGGCCGCTTCGACCGCGGACGGCGTGATCCTCAAGCAGTACACGTGCAACACCGGCGCCAACCAGCAGTGGTCGCGTACGGGCGTCTAGAGCTGTCCGGGTAGGTCCGTGCGCCGGTGCACGTGGATCAGATCGGCCGGGGACCGGCCCTGCGCGTCGGCCACGTCGACGCGTGCCCCGGCCGCACGCAGGGCACGGACCAGCGCGGGCGGCCCGATCGCGACCGCGTGGTGCAGCGGGGTGCTCGGGCCCGCGCGGTCCGGCGCCCAGCCGGCGGGAGGGCGGGAAGGACCGCCTGCCGCACCAGGGGGTGCAGCTCGTCGAGGGTCAGCCGCCCGGCGCGAGGGAGATCGAGGTCGGCTCGGTGTAGTCGATCTTGACCTGACCCCCTCGACCTTGCCCTGATCGTGGAGCGTGGTGTCGACGGTCATCTTCCGATCGCCGACCGCTTCGCCTGGCGAGGCGGGCCGCCGGGGCTGCGTTCTGACGGAGATGCGCGCTTTGCGGGGGCTGTCCCTACCGCGTACGGGAGCCTCAGCCGCAGTGCCGATACGCCTGCTCGCCGCATTCTGTGATCAACCGGACCACCGAATGATGGGTGACGCCATCCCCACAGCACCCGTCCCCAGAGGATCAGTCATGTCCCCCACCACGCCCAGCCGCCGGTCCGTCCCCCGCGCTCTGCCGGTTCTCGCCCTGCTGGCCGTCTGCGCCGTCACGGCCTGCAGCGGCCAGGACTCCCCTTCCGCGCCTCCGGCCGCCACCCCAGCCGCCTCGGCCGAGAACGCTGGAGCGGAGCTGCACATGATCGAGAATGACGGTCACCGGCTGGCCTTCTACGTCATGCGGGGCGACAGCTCCACCATCGTCCTGGATTCGGGCGGCGGCGAGTCGTCCTCGCAGTGGAAGGACATCGTTCCCCGACTTCACGCAGCCACCAGGGCCACCGTCATCACCTACGACCGGGCCGGTCTCGGCAAGAGCGACGTGGTGCCCGGGCCGTGGAAGGTCGAGAGCGCGGTCGGCGACCTCAAGGCGGGACTCAAGCAGTTGGGCGTCACCAAGGACGTGATCCTGGTGTCCCACTCCCAGGGTGGCGAGATCGCGAACCACCTTGCCCAGGACAATCCGGAGATGCTCTCCGGTGCGGTCCTGGTCGACGCCAACCTCCCGCAGTTCTTCACCGACGAGCAGATCCCCCGTCTCGTGGCCGCGGGCCGGCCGGCGGTGGACGCGGCGAAGAAAGACCCGGCGAAACCGGAGAACCGCCAGCTCATCGCCACCGCCGAGGGGTTCGCCGCGGCGCACCGGGCGTTCCACGAGGTGACGTGGCCGGGCTCGGTGCCGGTGACGGTCATCGTCTCGGAGAAGACTCCGTTCGATGGCTCTCCCGTGGACGCCCGGCGCTGGCGTGACGCCGCCGCTTCGTTCGTCCAGGCGGCGCCCAATCGAAAGCTCGTCACCGCCGAGGGCACCTCCCACGATGTGCCGGCGGAACGTCCCGACCTCGTGCTCCAGGAGATCGAGGACATGTTCGCCGCACAGCACTGACCCCGCAGGACGTATCGAACTGATCTCGGCAGCCGAGTCGGGCGTGAACTGCGGTGATGGGGGCACCCGGCCGTGATGAGCGGCTGGAGGGGTTTCACTCCCGAGGAAGGACGGCGATTCGATGGCCTGGTGGCCGAGAAGGTGCCTGCCGTGTTGAGCGTGATCAGTTTGGAGGTGCAGATCAAGACGCCTGAGGACCTGAAGCGGCTTTCCGGGGACCTCGAGCTCGTGACGCGGGACATCGCCGGGCCGACGCTGGGGATGGGGCCGCCGGCCCTGTTCGTCGCCTCGACGCTGGTCATCCGGCATCTGGTGGAGGCGTTGGCGACCGCCTGCGGCGAGGACCCCGAGAAGACGTGGGGCAGGGAGGCCGCCGCGATCATGCACAACCTTGAGCGGCTGAGCGAGGACGATCAGGCGCACGGCATCGACTGATCGCGTCGGCTCCGCGGGGGTCTGGTGGTGGCTCGGGCGGCACTGTTCGTGCCGCCCGAGGCATGAGGCGAGGCGTCGCGGAACGGGGAGGGCGCCGGTGCGTTCCCTACCGAGCGGTGCAGGTCACTGCGGTGGGGGTCGTGTTGGCGCCGTTCCAGCCGCCGTTGAAGCCGAAGGACGTCGTGCCGCCGGGCGTCAGCGAGCCGTTCCAGGACAGGTTCGTCACGGTGACGGCCGAACCGCTGGTGGTGTGCGCGCCGCCCCACAGCTGCGTGATGGTCTGGCCGCTGGGGAAGGTCCAGGCGACGGTCCAGCCGGTCAGCGCGGTGGTGCCGGTGTTCCGCACCTCGACGGAGGCGCCGAAGCCCGTGGGCCACTGGTTGACGACGGTGTAGGTCGCGGCGCAGGCCCTCCCACCGCTGGGAGACGGCGACGGGCTCGGACTCGGTGAGGGGCTGGGCGACGGAGACGGGCTGGGGCTCGGAGACGGGCTGGGGCTCGGGGAAGGACTCGGGCTCGGGGAGGGGCTGGGGCTCGGTGACGGGCTGGGGCCGTTGGTGCCGGCCTTCTCCGCGGTCCAGGCGCCCATCCAGGCCAGGACGGCGTTCCAGTTGATGGCGACCTCGTTCACCGACCAGGCGTCGATGTCGTCCAGGTAGCACTTCTGCGGCCGGCAGCCGCTGAGGCGCTGCTGGGCGACGGGGTCCTGCAGTCCGCTGTTGGGACCGCCGGCCAGGGAGCCGGGAGGTGCGATCGGCAGCGAGCCGTCGATCTGGTTGGCCCAGAAACGGTGGTGCACGTTGCGGGAGGGCTTGTCGCCGTAGCCGGTGACGTAGGAGTAGCCCATCGGGTTGCGGCCGAACTCGTACGCCATCGTCTCGAACACGCCGGTGCGGAACCGCTCCGCGCCGGTGAAGTCGTGGGCCAGGGCCAGCAGGACCGCGTTGTTGAGGATCAGGTTGTTGGACCCCCAGATGTAGCCGCCTCCGTTGGGCTGGAAGGGCACCGGGTAACCCTGGCCGCGCATCACGTTCAGCAGGCCGTCGGCCGCCGAGACGAAGGAGGCGCGCAGTTGCGAGCCGATGGAGGAGGTCAGCCCGTTGGGCACCAGCGCCAGGGTGATGTCACCCAGGCTGCCGACCTCCGACCACTGGGCGCCCTCGTTGGTGAAGCTGCGCCCGTAGTACAGCGAGGAGGAGGTCAGGTCGTTGCGATAGGACTGCTTGCCGGTCGTGGTGTACAGCTCGGCGGCGGCCCAGTAGAACTCGTCGGTCACCTTGCCGTCGACGTACGAGCCGCCGCCGACGTCGTCGGAGGAGGGGGCGATCCTCGACGGGTTGGCCTTGGCGGCGGTGTAGGCCTTCTCGGCTGCGGTCAGGCAGCGGGCGGAGAAGGCGGAGTCGATGGAGGCCCACACCCGGGCGCACTGGGCGGCGGCCGCCGCCAGGTTCAGGGTGGCCGCGGTGGAGGGGGCCGACAGCACGCGGGGCTGCGGGTCCTGGGCGGGCAGCAGGGGCAGTCCGGTCCAGTTCGCGTCGTGCATCTTGTGGTGGGCCATGCCGGCCAGCGGCCGACCGTCGGGGACCTGCATCTTCAGCAGGAAGTCGATCTCCCAGCGGGCCTCGTCGAGGATGTCGGGGACCCCGTTGCCGCGTTCGGGGATGGACATGGTGGCGTCGCCGAAGGCCGAGGGGTCGGCGCCGGGGATGTTCCTGGCCCGCTCGTAGGCGTTGACCAGCTGCCAGGCCGACATGCCGCCGTTGACGACGTACTTGCCGTGGTCGCCGGCGTCGTACCAGCCGCCGCGCACGTCCAGCCGGTAGCCGCAGTCGTTGCGGCACGGCACGTTGGCGTCGCCCTGGTTGGGGGCGACGTTCAGGTGGCCGGCGGCGCGGGCGTACTGGCTGCCGCCGGCGTACTGGGAGGTGATCGCGATGCCGCTGCGCTGGTGGTAGAAGAAGGCCAGCGCGTCGTAGGGCAGCTTCTTCCAGGCGGCCGTACCGATGTCGAAGGGGTGGCTGGACTCGTTGTTCACGGTGAGCACGAAATCGGTGCCGGTCCCCGTGTACGAGGAGAAGTCGATTTTGTGGACGGAGTCTCCCGAGGGCGAGTCCGAGCCGAAGACGGTGGTGCTGCCGGTGGCCACCACCTGGTCGGAGCTGTTCAGCAGGCTCCAGGCCAGCGGCGAGCTTGAGTTGCTGATCACGGTCGCCTGTTTCGCGACGCCGGGCGCGTAGGCGACCTGGTTGACCTTGATGTTCTGGCCGAGCGCCGGGCGGACGAGCGCGTTGGCGGTGTCGGTGGTGACGATCGCGGTGATCGATGCCGCGGCCAGGGCGACGGCCAGTGCCGCCGCCGAAAGCCGCATCCGGCCTGAGGTGTTCACGTGGAGTCCTCTCAACCCATGGGCTTCGCATCTTGCGACCGCCGGGCCGGAAGAAGACAGTTACCAGGACGAGGGAAAGCATTTCGTGCAGCTCACGGCGATTTCTGCGGCGAATGATTCTGTAAATTTCACGACATTTTCCTGACGATCCTTAGAATCACAGCGTGACCGCCATCCCCCGCGACCCGCATCCGGCGCCTCGTCCCCGCCAGGAGGTCACGCTCGCGCACATCGCCAAGCTGGCCGGCGTGTCCGCCCCGACCGTCTCCAAGGTGATCAACGGTCATCCGGGGGTGTCCAGCAGCACCCGCCGCCGGATCGAGGACCTGGTCAAGGAGCACGGCTGGCGGCGCCGACCGGACACCGGCGAATCAAGCGCGGTCGTCGAGGTCGTCTTCGAGTCCTTGGACAGCCTGTGGGCGCTGGAACTGATCCGGGGCATGGACGAGGTCACCCAGGCGTACGGGATGGTTCTGGGGCTGACCGACATGCGCGGACGGCGCTCCCCGCACGCGAGCTGGATCGACCAGGTGCTCGCCCGCCGCCCGCTTGGGGTCATCGCGGTCTCGGCCGACATCGCCGAACGCCACCACGAGCGCCTGGCCAGCCGTAACATCCCGCTGATCGCCCTGGACCCGCGCGGCGAGCCCGAGCACGGCGTTCCGTCAGTGGGGGCGACGAACTGGAACGGCGGCCTGTCGGCCACCCGGCACCTGCTGGAGCTGGGACACCGCCGGATCGCCATGGTCAACGGCCCCGACACGCTGATGTGCTGCCGGGCTCGCCTGGACGGATACCGCGCGGCCCTCGACACGGCCGGTGTTCCCGCCGATCCCGGCCTGGTCCGCACCGCCCCGCTCTACGTGGAGGGCGGCCGGATTCAGGGCGCGGCGCTGCTGGAGTCGCCTGATCCGCCGACGGCCGTCTTCGCCGCCAACGACCTGCAGGCGCTGGGGGTCTATCAGGCGGCCCATCGGGCGGGGCTGCGCGTACCGGAGGACGTGAGCGTCGTGGGGTTCGACGATCTGCCGCTGGCGCAGTGGGCCGACCCTCCGATGACCACCGTCCACCAGCCGTTGAAGAAGATGGGCACCGCCGCCGCCCAGATGGTGCTGACCCTGGCCTCCGGCGCGGCGCCGGCCGAGGACCGGGTGGAGCTGGCCACCCGGCTGGAAGTACGCGCCAGCACCGCCCCTCCGGCCCCGCCTCGCCGTCGCTGAGTCACCGATCAGCTGACCGGCGGGCGCGGAGCGGGCGGTCCCCCCGGCCATCTGCCCGTGTCACCCGCCGGCACGGTGGCTGCTGGGAGACACGCCGCGGACCCGTTTGAACGCCACGCTCAACGCGAACGCGTTCGCGTACCCGACCCGGCGGGCCACCGAGTCGATCGTCGTGTCGGACGACCGCAGCAGGTCGGCCGCGAGGGCGATCCGCCAGCCGGTCAGGTACGTCAGCGGCGGCTCCCCCACCAGGCCGGCGAACCGGCGGGCGAAAGCGGCCCGTGAGGCGCCCACCTTCTCGGCCATGGACGCCACCGTCCACGGATGGGCGGGGTCGTCGTGGATCAGCCGCAGCGCCGGGCCGATCAGCGGGTCGCTCTGGGCGGCGTACCAGCCGGGGGCCCGCGCCTCGGGGCGGGCGAACCAGGCGCGCAGGGTCGCGATCAGCGCCAGGTCCAGGAGCCGGTCGAGGACGACCCCCTGTCCGGGCCCTTCGTTGTCGACCTCGTGGGCCAGCAGTTCCATGACCGGCGAGGGCGTGCTCGACCTCGGCACCAGCACGATGTCCGGCAGCGCGTTCAGCAGCCGGTCGCTGACCTCGCCGCTGACCTGGTAGGTGCCGCTGGCCACGACCGCCGATCCTTCGGCGGAGCGTCCGCTCGTACGCGGACCGAGGCGCAGCTGGTCGGTGACGTCGGTGCCGTCGAGGGTGGTCAGCCGGTTGCCCGGGTTGACGACGATGTCGGGCGGGGTGGCCGGGTCGTCGCCGACGGTGTAGTGGTTCGGGCCTTTCACGATGGCCACGTCGCCGGTGCGCAGCAGCACCGGTTCCCCGTCGTCGGGGACGATCCACGCGTGCCCGCGCAGCGTGGTGGCCAGGGCGAGCCGGGCCTCGTCGGCGATGCGCAGCGCCCACGGCGGCTGCAGGATCGCCTGGCAGAAGGCCGCGCTGCGGGCGCGTACGCCGTCGAGGAGGTCGGCCAAGGGGTCCATGTCTCACAGCGTAGACGTACAGACATGGAATCAGCTGTGACGCACATGGATCGTCTTACCTGGTCACCTCTCTCGCCTGAGCCAGGTCCGGAAGGCCGCGAGGCCCTCTTCGGGGGCGGCGCGGCCGACGCCGATGCGGAAGCGGTCGGCGGGGGTGGGGGTGAGCTCCGATCGGTAGATGCTCGCGGGCAGCAGCAGGACGCCGGCCTCGTCCACGAGGCGGGTGCAGAACTCCTCGACGCCGTCGGGGCCCAGGTAGCGGGGGTAGGCGACGCAGCCGCCGTCGGGTGCGCGCCATTCGAAGAGATCGGGGAACTCCGCGAAGAACGCGTCGAAGACCGGCACGTTGCGGGCGATCAGGGCGCGGTTGCGGGCCAGGATCGGGGTGCGGGCCTTGAGCGCGATCCTCGCCAGCACCTCGCTCGGGGCGGAGTTGCAGATGGTCGTGTAGTGCTTGGCCCGCTCCAGCCGGGCGAGCAGGGCGCGGTCGCGGCAGGCGAGCCAGCCGATCCGCAGGCCGGGCAGGCCCAGCGCCTTCGAGGTCACGTTCAGCGACAGGGCCCGTTCTGACAGGTCGGCGGCCTGCGGCAGGGTGCGGGCGGGATCGCGTTCGAGGCCCCGGTAGACCTCGTCGCTGAACAGGTGGACGCCGTGCTCGTCGCAGATCCGGGCCAGTTCGGCGAAGTCGGCGGCGTCGACGACCTTGCCGGTGGGGTTGTTGGGGAAGTTCACCGACACGACCCGGGTGTTCGGCCGGATCGCCGCCCTGATCTGGTCGAGGTCCAGGGCCCAGTCGTCGCCGGGGTCGAGGGCGACGCCGGTGACCTCGCACAGCGCGAGCGGGACGGTCTCGGCCGCCTGGTAGTTCGGGGTCACCACGACCGCGTGGTCGCCGGCGTCGAGCAATACGTTCATCGCCAGGTAGAGGGCTTCTTCGGCGCCCGCGAAGCACAGGACGTCGGCGGCGTCCACCTTGTCGTAGGTCTGGGCGACGGCCTCACGCAGGGCTGGGTCGCCGTAGGTGGTGGTGTAGCCGAGAGACAGGTTCTCGAACGCGGCCCGGTCGTCGTCGTCGGCCAGCGCCAGCAGGTCGCCGAGCGACATGCTCTGGGCGTCGGAGGCGGTCAGGTGGTGACGTGCGGTGAACTCCCACCGGGAGAAGTACGTTTCAAGGCGGAAGTCGGGCAGCCGGGTCATCGTGCGTGGTCCTTCGCGTTCGGTGCTCTGAGTTCGGCCAGCAGGCCGTAAAGGGTCGATCGGGAGACCCGCAGCGCGCCCGCGACGACCGGGGTGGCGCGGCGCACGGCGAACACCTTGGCCTCGTCGAGCCGGGCCAGGACGGCGAGGCGGTCGGCCCGGGTCAGCCGCTCGACCGGACGGCCGCACTCGCGTACATAAGAGCCGACGACGTGCTGGACGCGCTCGCTCCAGTCGTGCTCGAACAGCGGCTCGGGCCGGGAGACGGTCGGTGCGCCGAAGGCCGACAGCACGGCCGCGGCCTGTTCCAGCGGGGTGCGGTCGAGGTTGACGCACAGCACGACCGACGCCCTGCCGTCGGGGTCGCGCAGGATCGCGCTGACCGACGACAAGCGCCGGCCGTCGGCGAGCAGCTTCTCGTAGGGGCCGAACACGTCGGGGGCCGAGGGGTCCAGGGCGTCCAGCTCCCCCAGCAGCGACGGATCTCCCGGGCCGCGGGCGCTCATCGGGTTCCAGACGGCCATGATCCGGTCGGTGCCGGGATCGTGCAGGACCACTTCGGCGTACGGGCCGAGCAGCGCCGCCACGGCCTGGCACACCGGCGCCCACGTCCGCACCCGGGGATCGTCGTCCATGGCTGGACTCTATGTCCAATCTGGATGGAACGTCCAGTCGCATACTTTATCGGGCGGCTGACAATTCGTCTGAGTTTTTCGTAAGTGAACACCTACAGAAAGGTCGATATCGAGCTGTGATATTCGACCGGTGAACCGCGCGGGCCGGTGGACCGTCAACCACAGGATCCTCTTCAGAAACAGAGGACACGCGGTTTTCATGGAAGGAATTTCAGTGGCTATCAGGTTGCCGGGCGGACGCACTGTCGGGATTTTGACCGTCGGCGCGCTCGCGGGTTCGATTTTCGCCGTCGGGGGGATGGCGACCGCCTCTTCGGCTGCCGACACCGTCATCTACGCCTGTGTCAACAAGAAGACCCGTTACGCGCGCATCGTCAACGCGACCACGAAGTGCCGCGCGACCGAGACGAAGGTCACCTGGGGCGGCCAGGGCCCGCAGGGCCCGGCGGGTCTCCAGGGCATGACCGGCGCGACCGGCCCCCAGGGCCCGAAGGGTCAGACCGGCCCACAGGGTCCCAAGGGTCAGACCGGCGTCGCCGGACCGCAGGGCGCGAAGGGCGAGACCGGCCCCGCCGGCCCCCAGGGCCCGAAGGGCGAGACGGGCGCGACCGGCCCCCAGGGCCCCAAGGGTGAGGCCGGCCCCGCGGGTCCCACCGGACCGAAGGGCGCCAACGGCACCGACGGCAAGGACGGCAAGGACGGCGCCCCCGGCAGCGTCACGCCGATCGTGAAGACCGGCGCCGAGACCGTGGTCGACAGCAGCTCGGACATCGTCCCGACCGCCTGCGACCCGGGCAAGAAGGTCGTCGGCGGCGGCTACGAGATCACCTACGGCGCCGACTTCGTCAAGAACGTGTCCATGAACAAGCCGACCCAGAACGGCAACAGCACCGGCTGGGCGGTTCGTGTCACGCTCGACCACAACAGGAGCGCCAAGCTCAAGGTCTACGCCATCTGCGTCTGACTCATCGTGTGAAAGCTCTTCCGGGTCGACCGAAAGGGCTTTTCCATGAGCAGCAGTTCTCCTTGTCGGGACATGGGATTGTCTCCCTGCATCGATGAACGTCGAAGTAGGCCCAGTTTGCGCACATGCATCGATGAGTGTCAATATCGACCCATGTCGAAGCAGACCTCATGCTGCGCTCCGCTGGCCCGCGAACCCATCGGCAAGGACGACGCGGCCGAGCTGGCGAAGGTCCTCAAAGCGGTCGCCGACCCCGTCCGGCTGCGCCTGCTGTCGCTCATCGCCGCCCGCGACGAGGACACCTGCGTCTGCGACCTGCTCCCCGAGTTCGACCTGTCCCAGCCGACCATCTCCCACCACCTGAAGATCCTCCGCGAGGCGGGGCTGATCGAGTCGGAGCGCCGGGGCACATGGGTCTACTCGTGGGTGATCCCGCAGGCCCTCGACCGGCTGTCGGCCCTGTTCACCACGGCTCCGGCGGAAACGGGCGCGCGTTGAGCCCCCTGGCCCGACGCGCCACGGCCGAGTTCGCCGGGACCGGCCTGCTCGTCACCGTGGTGGTCGGGTCGGGCATCGCCGCCGCCCGCCTGTCCCCCGGCGACGTCGGCCTGCAACTGGCCGAGAACGCCGCCGCGACCGCCGCCGGCCTGGCCGTGATCATCCTGATGGTCGGACCGGTCTCGGGCGCGCACCTCAACCCCGTCGTCTCCCTCGTCGACTGGGCGCTGGGCCGACGCGACGGGACCGGCCTGTCGTCGGTGACCCTCGGGGTGTACGCGCTGGCCCAGACCACGGGCGCGGTCGGCGGGGCGGTGCTGGCCAACCTGATGTTCGATCTGCCCGCCGTCACCGTCTCCACCACCGTCCGGTCCGGCCCCTCGCTGTGGCTGGCCGAGGCGGTCGCCACCGCCGGGCTCATCGCCCTGATCCTCAGCCTGGTCCGCACCGGCCGCGCCCATCTGGCCGCCCCGGCGGTCGGGGCCTACATCGGGTCGGCCTACTGGTTCACCTCGTCCACGTCCTTCGCCAACCCGGCCGTGACCGTCGGGCGCGTCTTCAGCGACACCTTCGCCGGGATCGCGCCCGGCTCCGTCGCGCCGTTCGTCGCGGCCCAGTTCGCCGGCGCGGTCGCCGGCGCCGGCCTGGCCCTCGTCCTTCACCCCGCGTCCAAGGAGTCCGTATGACCGCCGCCGTGCCCGAAGTACTGTTCGTCTGCGTCCACAACGCCGGGCGCTCCCAGATGGCCGCCGCCCTGCTCGACCACCACGCCAAAGGCTCCGTCGTGGTGCGGTCGGCCGGGTCGGCGCCCGCCGCGAGCGTCAATCCCGCCGTCATCGCCGTCATGGACGAGATCGGGCTCGACCTGTCGAAGGCGTTCCCCAAGCCGCTGACCGACGAGGCCGTGCAGGCATCCGACGTGGTGATCACCATGGGCTGCGGCGACGCCTGCCCGTTCTACCCGGGCAAGCGCTACCTCGATTGGGAGCTCCCCGACCCCGCCGGGAAGGGCGTCGACGACGTGCGCCCGATCCGTGACGAGATCGAGCGCCGGGTCCTGACCTTGCTCCAGGAGCTTTCATCGCCTATCGTCGATTGACGATGAATGGACCGCTCGACCGCGACACCGCCGAGAAGTACGCCGCCTGTTTCCGCGCCCTGGCCGACGCCACCCGCGTGCAGATCGTGACCCTGCTCGCCCGTGCCGGACGGCCGATGTCGGTGAAGGAGATCGTCGAGGCCGTCGACGTCGGCCAGTCGACCGTCTCGGCGCACCTGAAGATCCTCTCCGACGTGCGGTTCGTCCTGGCCGACCGGCGCGGGGTCTCGCGCTTCTACCGGATCAACGAGGCCTGCGTCGACTACTTCCCGACCGCCGCCGACGTGGTCATGGGACGCCCCATCTCCTGAGGAGACCGGCATGACCGACGAGATCCACGACGATCCGCTCCCCGACCATGCCGTCGACGCGGTGATCTCCGACTGCGTGCTCGACCTGCCCGCCCGCAGGCCCGGGTTCGCCGTCCGCGCCATGCGCGACGGCGACGCCGACGCCGTGCTGGCCGTCTATCAGGCCGGGCTCGACACCGGCGACGCCAGTTTCGAGACCACCGCTCCCACCTGGGACGACTTCACCAAGGCCAGGCTCCCCGACCACCGGCACGTCGCCGTCGACCCGGTGACCGGAGAGGTCGCCGGGTGGATCGCCGCCTCGTCCGTCTCCGACCGGTGCGTGTACGCGGGCGTGGTCGAGCACTCCCTGTACGTCTCCCCCGCCCACCGGGGACGCGGCGTCGGAGCCCTGCTCCTGGACGCCCTCATCGCCTCGACCGAGGCCGCCGGGATCTGGACCATCCAGTCGGGGATCTTCCCCGAGAACGCCGCGAGCCTGCGCGTCCACGAGAAGGCCGGGTTCCGCCGGGTGGGCGTCCGCGAGCGCGTCGGCCGGCACCACGGCCGCTGGCGCGACGTGGTCTTCGTCGAGCGCCGCCGCGCCGACTAGCTCTTGGCGATCACGCCGCAGGCGATGCGGCCGCCCGAGTCGCCAGCCTTCAGGGTCTCGGCGTCGGGGCCCTTCTGGCCCGTCTCGTTCTGGTAGCGGTCGGGGATGTTCGAGTGGTTGTCGGCCAGCGCGTGGATCATGATGGAGCTGCCGTCGTCGTCGAACAGCTGCGGCACCTGGAACCGGTCGGTCACCGCCGACGCGGTGCCGGTGCCGTCGGCGCCGACCAGCAGGTTGGGCAGGTCTCCGGTGTGGTGGTCGTGCACGTGGGTCCCGAGGTCGAAGTGGCCCCCCGCGCTGAAGAAGGGGCTGCCCGTCGCCGGGTCCTTCGACTGCGGGTCGCAGACGCCCTTGGCGTGGACGTGGAAGCCGTGGTAGCCCGCAGGCAGGCTCGTCACCGCCACCGTGACCTTGGACTTGCCGTTCCCGGCGTCCTCGATCTGGAGTGAGCCGACCGTCTGGCCCTGGGGGTTCTTGATCACGGCGCCGGCCGGCGCGCCGCTCTGTCCCGGCCTCAGCGCTCCCAGCGCGGTCACGCCGAGCATGACGACTCCCACACCCAGCGGGACAACCAGCGGCAAACGGCCCTTACTCAGCATCAGCGGTCTCCCGATGTGGTGTTTCTCCGGACAAAAACAGAGATTCCCACCGATATGTCCGCTTTCCCGATGCCGAAGGCAAAGATTCCGATCTTGACGACGCGAGGGCCGCCTCTCCCCCCGGAGAGGCGGCCCTCGGTCCTGCCTTCTTCGGTTACGCGAAGGGCAGGCGGATGACGCTCTGGTTGCCGATCCCGACGTTGGTCGTGGTGGAGCCGATCGCGCTCCAGACCTCGACCCGCACCGAGCCGTTCGCCAGGTTGCCGAGCGACCCGGTGGCCGTCTTCACCCCGGCCGCCTGGGTGTAGTGCTCCCACCCGGCCACCGGGTCGGTGGCGAAGTAGGTGTAGGTCTCCACCCGGTCCCAGCTGCCGTTGCCGGTCAGGTCGTAGGAGACCCGCACCTGGGTGGCGTTGCCGACGTTGGTCCCGGCGTCCACGAACAGGTCGAACGTGGTGGCCGCGCCGCCGTAGGTGGCGGTCAGGCCGGTCGCGTTGTAGACGGCGGCGTTGGTCGGGGTGCCGTCACGGTTGCCGTTGGCCGCGGCCAGCGTGACCGTGCCGGCCGAACCCGTCGTCCCCGGCAGGGTGCCGTTCGACTGCGGGTAGCGGTTGGCGGAGAAAGGACCGCCGGGCGAGGGGCTGGGCGAGGGGCTGGGCGACGGGCTGGGGCAGGCCGCCCCGCTGCCGCCGTACACCTTGAACTCCCACA
This sequence comes from Herbidospora galbida, assembly GCF_005233835.1. Classification (GTDB taxonomy): domain Bacteria; phylum Actinomycetota; class Actinomycetes; order Streptosporangiales; family Streptosporangiaceae; genus Herbidospora; species Herbidospora galbida. The sequence continues at coordinate 505,731 of NZ_SZQA01000001.1, forward strand.
GCGAGTAGCCCCACGCGGTGCCGCGCGCCGTGCCGTAGACCCGCACGTAGCGGCCCGACCCCGACACCGTCAGGTTGTCGGTGCCGCCGTCGCCTGTGGTGGTGCTGTAGACGTCGGCCCAGGTCGTCCCGTTGGTGGAGGTCTGGATCTGGTACGACCGCCCGTACGCGGCCTCCCAGGTCAGCTGCACCGACGAGATGTTCTGCACCGAGCCGAGGTCGACCTGGATCCACTGCGGGTCGCTGAACGCGCTGGCCCAGCGGGTGGCCGCGTTGCCGTCGACCGCCAGGCCGGCGGTGTAGGCGGCCTCGACGCTCGACGAGGTGGCCGGGCGGCCCTGCGACAGCAGCGTGGTCGCGCACGGACTCGGCGACGGCGACGGCGAGGGGGACGGGCTGGGCGACGACGTGCCGCCGCCGGACGCGTTGCCGCCGCTCCAGGTGAACAGGCCCGAGGTGACGGTCTTGCCGGCCGGCGCGGTCAGCGTCGTGCCGTTGGAGAAGGTCACCGTGAGCGAGCTGTTGGTGATGTTGGACGCGACGTAGGTCCGGACGCCGTTCTTGACGAAGACCTTCGCCAGCGGGTGGTTGGCGGTCACCGTGGTGTCGACCGTGCCCAGCGAGGCCAGGTTGCGCAGCCAGTGGAAGGTGTGCGCCTTGCTCTCGCCCTCCTCGGAGGTGAAGTTCGGGTTGGCCTGGAAGGCCGCCAGCGCGGCCGGTCCGTCGGCCAGGGCCCGGAACTCCTGGATGATGTCCTGCCAGACCGTCGGCGGGCCGCCGTTGTTGGTGACCAGCTCGTTGTAGTTGACCAGCACGTTGGCCGGCCACTCGCCGAGGTAGAAGTGGCCGCCGGTGATCGGCAGCATGTTGATGCCCTGGATCATCTCGGGCTCGGCGCTGAACCAGGTGGCGTAGGCGCCGCCGGAGCCCCAGACCATGCCGACCGTGTTGTGGCCGAAGTTGGACGGGAAGTTCTGGTTGCGCACGTCGAACCAGTACTCCTGGATCGCCGCGCTCTGGGTGGCGTAGATGAACACGCCGGCGTCGCGGACGGCGGTGTTGCCGGTCGCCTGGCCCCACTGGATCAGGGCGTTGGCGAAGTTCATGCCCTCCGACGACGACTCCTGGTTGTTGCCGGAGCCGAACGCGCCGTGCCCGGCCGCCCAGTCGTGACCCGCGTAGATGTCGAAGTCACGCAGGTAGGGGAAGCGGGTGTCGTTGCGGTCGTAGTTGTTGGCGTCCCGGATCAGCAGGTCGACCATGCCGCCGTACTGCGCGTTGGTCGCCCAGGTCGGGTCGAACTTGGCCAGCGTCGCCGCGGCGGCGATGTAGTAGCCGTAGTGGAAGTGGTGGTCGTTGAGCTCCTGGTCCGAGCCGTAGGAGGCCGGGTAGCCGAGCAGGGTGCCCCAGGGCTGGTTGTAGTAGAAGACCCGGCTGGTCTTGCCCGGGGTGGCGGTGAACCAGTCGTTGAGCCGGGTCCTGATCCGGTTGAGCGCCGAGTCGCGGACGGCGGTCAGATTGAGCTGGTCGGCGATCTCGGCGATGCGCGCCGCCCGGCCCAGGCCCTTGCCGGTCCAGTAGGTGTCGTCGCCGAGGCCCGCCGTGGGGTCGCCCAGCTCCGCGTTCAGGTAGTTGGTGATGGTGGTCAGGTCGCCGCCGGAGTTGTCGGCGACCGCCGGGATCTCGGGCAGCACGCCCTGGAACTTCATCGTGGTGCTGAAGGAGCCACCGGTGACGACCTTCATCTGGCCACGCGCCGAGACGTAGGTCTGCGACAGCGGAGTGGAACCGGTCAGGTAGTTCCACTGGTGCGGGTAGAGCGCGATGACGGTGCCGCTCGCGCTGCCCTCACGGGCCGTGGTGGTGAAGGTGTACGTGGTGCTGACGTTGGAGTTGCCGGGGTTGTACGAGTAGGACACCCGGGTGCCGGTGACGTGCGCGTGGGCGTACTGCGCGTACGTGCCCGCCAGGCTGGTGCGGGTGGCGGCCGGGGTCGAGGGCGTGGTCGGCAGGACCGCGACCGAGAAGTAGTTCTGCCCGTTCAGCGTGGAGGAGATGCTGGTGCCGCTGACCGTCCAGGTCGAGCCGCTGGGGGCGAAGCCGAGGTAGTCCTTGCCGTTGACGGTGAACCCGATGGTCCCGCCGCTGTTCGACCACACGGTCGGGGTGCCGCTGGTGGTGATCTGCGCGTTGCCGCCGGTCTTGGTGAAGTAGGCGAACGGCAGGCCGTGACCGATGGTGGCCCGAAGGGTCCGCGTGCCGTCGCTCCAGTACGGGGAGACCGTCCAGTCGGTCCAGCCGTCGACCTTGGCGTCCGGGGAGTTGAGGCCGGTGACGCCGACGAGGATGTCCTGCACGTACGGGTAGTGGAACTCCCCCACGCCGGTGGCGGAGCCGCTGATGGTGGCGACGGTGTTGTAGGAGAAGCCGAGGCCGCCGGAGAAGGTGTCGTAGGAAATCGGGTGCGCGTGCAGCGGCTCGCTGTAGGAGCAGTCGAACCGCTTCCACAGCAGCGACGACCACCAGTCGTTGGTGGGGACCGCGCCCGACGGGGCGTTGGCGGTGACGTAGAGACGCGGGTTGGTCGACAGTGAGCCGCAGCCGGACGGGAGCGCGCGACCGGCGGGCAGCGTGTCGGCGTACGATCCGGCGCCGACCGTGCCCGCCTGGGCGGCGGGTGTGCTGGCCACGAACGCGAGCGTCGCCGCGATCATCGCCAGCACGACGCTGACCACGAGCGACCGCGACGCGGGGCGGCGGCCGGGCGGCGAGGTGCCGGGTGACTGAGCCCCGATGGGCTGGTCCATTCTTCCTCCGTGGGGGACGACCTGGCGTTGTGCGTTGGGGGGTGAGGTCTAGGCGGACCGCTCCTCGCAGAGAGCGCTCTCTGCGCGGAAACTAGTGCCCGAAACGCCGCTCGTCAATGTTTCTGACCGATTACCGAGACGTTAATCTCTCCGATGCAGGTCAGGGCGAGAGCGCTCTCAGCGCCGGTGGGTGCGCAGCGACAGCGGCGCGAAGACCGTCAGCAGCGCGGCCGACCAGAGCAGGACGGCGGCCACCGGGTGCGCGAGCGGCCACGCCACGTCGCCGGAGGGGGCGCCCGGGTTGCCGAACAGCGCCCGCGCGGCGGCGGTCAGCGCGCTCACCGGGTTCCAGTCGGCCGGCAGGCGCAGCCAGCCCGGCATGCCGCCGGTCGGGACGAACGCGTTCGACAGCATGGTGAACGGCAGGAACAGCGGCACCATCGCGTCGACGGTCCGCTCGTTCCCGACCGCGAGGCCCATGTAGACGCCGACCCAGGCCAGCGCGTACCGCAGCACGACCATCAGCAGGAACGCCTGCGCCGTCGCGACCGGGCCGAGGTGCGGCCGCCAGCCCACCAGCAGGCCCGCGCCCACCATGACGACCAGCATCAGCAGGCCGACGAGCAGGTCGGCGCCGGTCTGCCCGAACGGCACCGCCGAGCGCGCCATCGGCAGGGAGCGGAACCGGTCCATCACCCCTCGGGAGGCGTCGGCGGCCGTCCGCGTCATGACCCCCATCACCGACGAGAAGGTCACCATCGCGAACAGGCCGGGCATGAGGTACTCGCGGTAGTCGCCGCCGCCCGGCACCTGGATCGCGCTGCCGAAGACGTACCCGAACAGCAGCACCATGACGGCCGGGAAGATCAGCGCCGCGACGAGCTCGCCGGGATCGTGCCGCAGCCGTCCCAGCTCGCGGCCGACCAGGGTCAGCCCGTCGGCGAACGTCCACCGCAGGTTCCGGATCATCGGACCGGCTCCTCGGTGAGGCGCAGGAACACCTCGTCGAGAGTGGGCCGGCGCAGCCGCACGTCGGCCACGGCGACCCCGGCCCGGTCGAGTTCGCGCACGACGCCGGCCAGCCGGAAGCCGCCCGGAAGGGCGACGCTGAGCGCGTCGGCGGCGGTCGCCGTGGGTTCGGCCCCGGCCAGGCCGGTCAGTACGGCCGCCGCCGGGCCCAGGTCGGCGGGGTCCTCGACGACGACGTCGAGGCGGTCGCCGATGGCCGCCTTCAGCTCGTCGGGGGTGCCGGTGGCGATCACCCGTCCGTGGTCGACGATCGCGACGTCGTCGGCCAGCCGGTCGGCCTCGTCGAGGTACTGCGTGGTGAGCAGCACCGTCGCGCCGTCGGCCACCAGTTCGCGGACGCTGTCCCAGATCTCGCCCCGGCTGCGCGGGTCGAGGCCGGTGGTGGGTTCGTCCAGGAACAGCACCTCGGGACGCAGGATGAGGCTGGCGATCAGGTCGAGGCGGCGGCGCATGCCGCCGGAGTAGCCGGCGACCCGCCGGTCGGCGGCGTCCGTGAGGCCGAAGCGGTCGAGCAGCTCGTCGGCCCGCCGGTGCGCCTCGCGGCGCGGCAGATGGGACAGCCGCCCGAACATCCGCAGGTTGCCCCGGCCGGTGAGCTTCTCGTCGACGGCGGCGTACTGGCCCGCCAGCCCGATCCGGGCGCGCACCTCTCCGGCCTGCCGGACGACGTCGTATCCGGCGACGCGCGCGTGCCCCGCGTCGGGGACCGACAGGGTCGCCAGGATGCGCACCGCGGTCGTCTTCCCGGCTCCGTTGGGCCCGAGCACGCCGCAGACCGTCCCCTTCCGGACGCTCAGATCGAGCCCCCGCAGCGCTTGGACGTCGCCGAAGGACTTGCGCAGCCCTTCGGCGACCACGATCGGATCAGGCATGACCCCTCCACTGAGTACGTTGTACGCGGTTTCGGGTCAGGCTAGGTCACCGAGTACGATGTACGCAATCAGCGAGGAGGACGCGTGAGCATCTGGACGCTGCCCGAGCGCCCCGCGCGGGGGCCGAAGCCGGTCTACAGCCGCGCCCAGATCACCGAGGCGGCGATCCGGATCGCCGACGCCGAAGGGCTGGAGGCCGCCACCATGCGGCGGATCGCCGCCGAGATCGGCGCCGGCGCGATGTCCCTCTACCGGTACGTCCCGAGCCGCGACAACCTGGTCGAGCTCATGGCCGACCGGCTGATGGGCGAGCTCGACCTCACGGGCGTGCCCTCGGGCGACTGGCGCGCCGACCTGACCCGCTACGCCGGCGAACTGCGCGCCATGTGGCGGCGGCACCCGTGGATCGCCGCCGTGCAGCGGTCACTTCCGGGCTTCGGCCCCAACCAGTTGCTCCTGATCGAACGCTTGATGGGCGTGCTCGACCCCTACGTCTCGATCGACGAGAACCTGAGCCTCGTGGCCCTGCTGAACGGCTACGTCGAGGGCGCCGTCCGCGAGGAGATCGGCTCGGCCGAGGAACTCCGCCGCAGCGGCCTGAGCGAGGCCGAGTGGATGACGCGCAGCCGCGCGCACATCGACCGCGTGGTGAAGAGCGGGGACTACCCGATCTTCACCAAGATCGTGATGGAGGCGCGCCAGCCCCACCTCAGCCGCGACGAGCAGTTCCGGCACGGGCTCCGGCGCGTCCTCGACTGCGTCGCCGCGGCCCTCCCGGCGGCGGGATAGCCGCGCGCGGTCAGTGGCCGAACGCGTCGGAGTCGACGGCCGCCGACTCCCCCTGGTCGAGCGCGCTGATCGCGGCGACCTGCTCCGGGGTGAGGGCGAAGTCGAAGACGGCGAGGTTCTCGCGCATGCGGTCGGGGTTCGACGACTTCGGAATGGCCACCAGGCCGAGTTCGACGTTCCAGCGGAGGATCACCTGCGCCGGCGACCGGCCGATCTCCTCGGCGATCGCGGCGATCACGGGCTGACCGAGGACGTCGGCGCCCTGCCCGCCCAGGGGCGACCACGACTCCGTCACGATGCCGTGGGCCTGATGGTAGGCGCGGGCCTCGTCCCGGGTGACCGCAGGGCTGAGCTGGATCTGGTTGACGTCGGGCACCACGCCGGTCTCGGCGATGACGCGGTCGAGGTGGGCCGGCTTGAAGTTCGAGGTGCCGATCGCCTTGAGGCGGCCGTCCTGCAGCAGGTCGACGAGGCCCTCGTAGGCCGCGACATAGCGGTCGAGCCCCGGGTTGGGCCAGTGGATGAGCAGCAGGTCGGCGTAGTCGAGCCCGAGGCGGTCGAGACTGGCCTGGTAGCCCTGCGGGACCAGGTCGCGGCCGTGCCAGTGGCGGTCGAACTTGGTGGTGACGAACAGGTCTTCGCGGGCGATGCCCGAGGCCTTGATGCCCCGGCCGACGCCGAGCTCGTTGCCGTAGGCCTCGGCCGTGTCGACGAGGCGGTAACCGGCCTCGATCGCGGTGGCGACGGCGCGTTCGGCCTGCGCGTCGTTCATGGGCCAGGTGCCCAGGCCGAGCCGCGGCATGTCGGCGCCGTGTGCGAGCCGCACGGTGGGAGTCGTGATCACGGCCGCAGTCTAGGCGTCAGGCCAGGAGGGTGTCGCGGAGCACGCGGGCCAGCCAGTCGCGGCACTCCTCCGGAGTCCAGCCGGCGATCTCCCTCAGGTGCTCGAACACCTCCAAGGAGGTCAGGGCGTAGATGTGGGCGGCCGCCTTCTCGACGGTCAGGCCGTCGCGCAGCGCGCCGACCTCCCTCAGGTGGGCCGCCGGGCCGTGGCTGCCGGTCAGGCGCCGGCGTTCGGTGGTGGCCAGCAGGTCGGCCACGCCGGCGTCGCCGGCCGCCGCCGCGCGCAGGACGCGGTGGACGGGGCCGACCCGCTCGTAGATCTCGACGGCCATCGCGGCGTAGGCGGCGAGTTTCTTGACCGGGTCGGGTTCGGCGATGATCGCCCGCACCTGGGGGCGCTCGCTCTGGGGGACGGGCTCGGCGTCACCGGCGAGGGTGACGTCCCAGACCAGTCTGGCCAGGCCGGGCTTGCCGCCGGGGCTCGACGTGTAGAGCGTCTGCACCACCACGCCCGCCGCCCGCGCGACGTCGGCCATGGTCGTGGCGGCGTAGCCGCGTTCGAGCATGAGGGTCCGGGCCGCCGCGGCGATGCGCTCACGGGTGGCGCGCGCGTTCTCCTGGCGGACGCCGCTGACGTACCGGCGCTTCTGGTTCATGACGGTCACCCACGTATTGACTGTAATCGATTCAAATGAAATGGTGCGCTTCCAGTCGATTATGGGGGTGCCGATGTTCGAAGCCGTCCGGACCGGGGCGACGGCCCTGCTCGGGGTGTTCGCCGGGGGGCTGGTGTTCACCGCGCTCGCCCCGTCGCTGCGCTCGCTGCCGGGCCCCGACTACGTCCGTTACTGGCAGGGGTTGAACGCCGACTACGGGCGGGCCATGCCGGTGCTGTTGCTGTCGTGCCTGGCGCTGCTGGTGGCGACGTGCGTCATGGCCTATTCGCGCGGCGGGCCGGGGTTCTGGCTGAGCGCCGGCGCGGTGGTGCTCGTCGTCGCGGTGATCGTGCTCACGGTGACGAGACTCGACGCGCTCAACCGGCTCGCCGACTCGTGGAACCCCGACCTGCTCCCGGCCGACTGGGCGCGGGCGCGGGCGGAATGGTGGAACCTCCATTTTGCCCGCACGGCGATGGCCACCGCCGGTTTCTTTCTCCTGCTGCTCGCCCCGGCGCTGCAGGACTGACCGAATTCATCGGTCCGCAATTATCGCGGGAAACAGCGGAGCCCTTTCACGGGAAAAGGGCTCCGCGTTTATCCATATGGTCAGCCCGGCGGGAAGTTGCCGTTCTTGGCGACCGGCAGCGCCAACTGGTTGGCGCCGGTCAGAACCGCCTGCTCCGGCGGAAGATTGGCGAGGACGGGGTTGATGTGCCGCAGGGTCAGGCCGACCTGGGGGATGGCGGCGACGTTCAGGTCGAACTTCTCCAGGTCGATCCACCGCACGATGTTGAAGACGTCGGCGGGGATCTGGTCACCGGCCTTCTGCACCGGCACGCACAGCTGGCGGGCGTAGGTGACCTGGGCGGCGTGGTTCGGGATCACCGGAGCCAGGACGGGGTTGAGCTGGCGCAGGCCCAGCTGCGTGTTCAGCGAGGTGATCGGGCTGATGCCGTAGCACTTCAGGTCGATGTGCCGGACGAGCCGGAGCACGTCCGCCGGCGGGATCGCATTGTTCTTGATGACCGGCACGCAGAGCTGCTGCGGCGAGTTCATGGTGATCTGCGTGCGCGGGAAGCCCTGGAACAACGGGTTGAGGTGGCTGAGGACCAACCCGGTGTTCACGGTGGTGCCGGAGATCCGGTAGCACGACAGGTCGATGTAGCGGATGAAGTCGAGCGCGGGCGACGGCGGCACCTGGTTGTTCTTGGCGACCGGGACGCACAGCTGCTCGCGCGGGCCGAGCGTGACGGTCTCGATCGGCAGGTTGGCCAGCACCGGGTTGATGTGCCGCAGCGTGAGCACGGTGGCCGGCGGCTGGTACTGGCTGGTCTTGAAGCATTCCAGGTCGAGGAACGCCGTCAGCTCCTTCGGGGTCGGCAGCGTGGCCGCGGTCGCCTGCGGCACGCAGAAGACCACTACGGAGAGCATGGCGACGGTGACGGACGTGATGCGGCGCAGCATCGTTTTCCGGCGTTTGTGCATTCCGGCTCCAAAAATGAGGGGTCAGGCCTCTTTGACCCTGAGTGTGAGCCGCGATCCACGCGCCTTCAATTTACCGCCGCCGCTATTTTTTTGTACGAATTACGGCCCGGCGCACCCGCGATATAACATTTCACCGGCGCGCCGGATTTCAGATCTCGGGCAGTGAGGGGTCGGGGGTCCACGGAGTGGGGGCGGTGATGGCCCAGCGTTCGTGGTCACGCCAGGCGCCGTCGATGTAGAGGTAGTCGGCCGACAGGCCCTCGTACCGGAAGCCCAGGCGCCGGACCAACGCCAGCGACGCCGTGTTGCCCGGCTGGATGTTGGCCTCCAGCCGGTGCAACCGCAGCTCCTCGAAGGCGTGCCGCAGGGTGAGGGTGAGGCCTTCGGTCATGTACCCGCGTCCCGCCGCCGGCGCGAACGCCGCGTAGCCGATGGACGCGCCCTGGTACCGCCCGCGGATGACCGAGTTGATGTTGACCATGCCGACGGCCTCGCCGGTCTCCCTGAGACGGATCAGGAAGCCCAGGTTGGCACCTTCGGCGAAGCGGCCCATCCAGATCTGGAAGGCCTCCGGGTTCGCGGGCAGCTGCATCCACGGGTGGTGGAGTTCGAGGCTGAGCGCGACGAGGGAGCAGAACTCGTCCTGGTCGGCGACGGTGAACGGGGACAGCTCCACCCGTGACGGCATGTCGGACATGCACCGAACCCTAGGGCCTGTACTGGACCGGCTCCCAGCGGCCCGTCTTCATCGACAGGTAGCAGGCGTCGATGATCTGGTTGACGACCACGCCGTCGTCGAAGGTCTCCAGCGGCCTCTCGCCGGCGGCGAAGCGGTCGACGAAGTGCCGCATCTGCTGGGAGAAACCGTACGCCCTGGTCTCCTCCGGCACCGGGTAGACCCAGCCGGTGTCCGCGTCGGCCTTCTCCACCAGGTAGCCGACGGGCTGGGTGATGAAGCCCCACACCGGCGTCGAGGCGGTGTCGGTGACCAGGCGGCCGGCGCTGCCGACGAACTCGTGCCGCAGTTGCATGCCGCCCTTCTCGACCCATGACGACTCGATCGAGGCGACCTGGCCGCCGGCGAACTTCAGCAGCGCGATGGCGGTGTCCTCGCCGGTGGTCTTGTCCTTGTGGGCCAGCGTCGCGCCCCACGCGAAGACCTCGACGACGGGGTTGTCCTTGCCGAAGAAGTGCCGGGCCGACTCGACGGTGTGGCAGCCCATGTCCAGCAGCGCGCCGCCGCCGGCCGTCTCGGCGTCCCAGAAATGGGGGGCGTGCGGGCCCGAGTGGCCCTCGCGGGCGCGCATCCAGAGCACGTCGCCGATGCCGCCGGCCTCGACGATCTCGTGGGCCTTGGCGATGTTCGGCGAGAAGACCGAGCTCTCGGCGTAGCCGTGCCAGATGCCGGCCTCGGTCACCACCTTGAGGATCTCCTCGGCCTCGGGGCCGGTGCGCGCGAGCGGCTTGGTGCACACGACGCCCTTGCCGGCGGCGGCCACGTGGCGGACCGCCTCCAGGTGCACCTCGTTCGGCAGCGCGACGACGACGAGGTCCACGGCCGGGTCCTCGCAGAGCGCCTGCATGGTCTCGTGTGGTCTCGTGTTGCGTCCCGGTCGGGCGGCGAAAGCGGCGGCCCTCTCGGGGGATCGGGAGTAGTGCGCGACGAGCTCCGCACCCTTCACGTCGTCGAGTGCGTCGGCATAGCACTCGCCGATAAACCCTGCACCGAGCAGGCCGACACCGATCATCTGGTCCTCCGGACGCGGTTCCAGGCGGCAAAGGGCACGCCGTGGTTCGAAAGGTAGCATCACCGTAAACCAAAGCAATACCTCTTGTTACCACCCAGGTCGCCTGTGTACGCTGCCGCATCAGGCGCTGGCCTTCATGAGAAAGATGTCCTGACGCGAGCCACGGCCGGCCTTCGGCCGTCCGCGTCTCGCTCTGGGGGAGCAAGCGATGACAAAGAAGCGAGAGGCAACCCCATGCATGCAATACGTGCATCCGTTGCGTTGGTCGCGGCAGCGGCTGCCGTCCTGACCGCGGCCTGCGCGCCGTCGGCGACGCCTGTCACCACCGGCGGCAGCGCCGCCCCGGCCGCCGCCGGGGAGAAGACCGTGCTGACGCTGGGAAGCTGGCGTACCGAGGACCTGGCGATGTGGGAGGACGAGATCCTCCCCGCCTTCGAGAAGTCCCACCCGAACATCAGCGTGAAGTTCGCGGCGACCAACACCAACGAGTACAACGCGGCGATCCAGTCGCAGGTGGACGGCGGCACCGGCCCCGACCTCATCACCTGCCGGCCCTACGACGTGAACCGCTCGTGGATCAAGAAGGGCTACTTCGAGAAGCTCGACGGCAAGCCGATGCTCGACTCGTTCGAGCCGCTCGCGCTCGACCCCTGGTCGGACGACGCGGGCAGCCGCTACTGCCTGCCGACGGCGGCCGTGCTGGCCGGTTTCTACTACAACAAGGACATCTTCGCCGAGCTCGGCCTCCAGGTGCCCACCACGCAGGACGAGTTCCTCGCGGTGCTCAAGAAGATCAAGGACAACGGCAAGTACACGCCGCTCGCGGTCGGCTCGTCGGAGTCGTGGCAGCTGGCGTACAACGGCCTCTACAGCATCGGCCCGGTCTACTGGAAGGGCGAGGAGGGCCGCCAGGGCCTGATCAAGGGCACCAAGAAGGTCACCGACCCCGACTTCCAGAAGGCCTTCGACGCGTTCGCCGCCTGGAAGCCCTACCTGCCCAAGGGCTTCGAGAGCCTGAAGTACCCGGACATGACGCAGCTGTTCACGCTCGGCAAGGCCGCGATCCTGCCCGACGGCTCGTGGAACATCAATCAGGTCGCCGTCGACGGGCTCAACGTCGGCGTCTTCGGCCCGCCGACCGACGTCCCCGGCGGTGACCGCTACCTGCAGGAGATGCCCGACATGGCGATCGGCATCAGCGCGGCCAGCAAGAACAAGGCCGCCGCCGAGGAATTCCTCGCCTGGACCGCCACCCCCGAGTTCCTGGAGCTGTACGTCAACAAGCTGCCCGGCTTCTTCTCGATGGCCAAGCAGCCCGTGACGTACACCAACGCCCTGGCCCAGAGCTTCGCCGACCTGAAGAACGGCGCCAAGCTGACCCCGCGTCTCGGCCTCGACCGGCTCAGCGCCGGCACCCCGCCGTTCGACGACGAGGTGTGGCGGGTGCTCCAGCTCATGCTCAACGAGGACCTCAGCACGCAGAAGGCGACCGAGGAACTCCAGAAGGGCCTGGCCAGCTGGTACACGCCGCAGCAGTGAGAACCGTGCCGGGCCCCCCTCCCTCGGGGCCCGGCACCCTTCTGCGATTCGAAAGGCACGTCTTGAACCGGGCCCACTACCGCTACTTCCTCGCGTTCACCCTGCCCGCGCTCGTGGTCTACGTGGTGTTCGCGGCGCTCCCGCTGGTGAACTCCATCTGGTACAGCCTGTACGACACCGATTCGGGCGTCGCCAGGTTCGTCGGCCTGGAGAACTACGTCTACCTGTTCACCAACCCGACGACCAGCGAGCGCTTCTGGAACGCGCTGACCAACAACCTGGAGTTCTTCGCCATCCACCTGCTCGTCGAGGTGCCGCTCGGCCTGCTGCTGGCCGCGCTGCTCACCTCCGGCAGGCTGCGCCGGTCGACGGGCCTCTACCGGACGTTGTTGTTCATCCCCACCACCCTGTCGGTGGTGATCGTCGGCTTCGTGTGGCGGCTCATCATCAACCCGCTGTGGGGCCTGGTCGACTTCCCCCTGCTCGGCGACGAGCGCACCGCGCTGCCGACCATCTCGCTGATGTCGGTCTGGCAGTACGTCGGCATCCCCATGATCTTCCTGTACGCCGCCCTGCTGGCCGTGCCGAACGACGTGCTGGAGGCCGCCCGGGTCGAGGGATCGGGAGCCTGGTCGACGTTCTGGCGGGTGAAGTTCCCGCTGATCGCGCCGCAGTTCGGGCTGATCGCGATTTTGACGTACATCTGGACCTTCAACGGATTCGACCTGGTCTTCGCCCTGAACGGCTCGGCCCCCGGCCCCAACTACAGCACCGACATCCTCGGCACGCTGTTCTACCGCACCTTCTTCGGATCGAGCGGGCAACTCTCCGACCTGGACCTTGGCGCGACCGTGGCCAGCGTGATCTTCCTGATCATCCTGATCGTCACCGCCGCCTACTTCGGGCTGCTGCACCGCCGTCTCAGGAGTTACGAACTGTGAGAAACAACCGAGACCGCGCCGGGGCGCTCGTGACGCACGCGCTGCTGATCTTCTTCGCGCTGCTCGCGGTCGCGCCCATCCTGGTGATCGTGGTCAACTCGTTCAAGACCACGCAGGGCATCTTCGGCCAGCCGTTCGCGCTGCCGAACGCCGACACCTTCAGCCTCGGCGGCTACGAGCGGGTGTTCACGCGCGGGCAGTTCGTCACCAACTACGGCAACAGCCTCATCGTCACGGTGGGGGCCACGGTGGCCACGCTGGTGCTGGCGACGCTGGCGGCCTTCGCGCTGACCGAGTACAAGGTGCGGTTCGCGCCGCTCGTGGGCGGGTTCTTCGTGCTGGGCATCATGCTGCCGATCCGCCTGGGCACCGTGCCGATCATCAAGACGATGATCTCGTGGCAGCTCATGGACACGCTGGTCGCGCTGGTCCTGGTCTACACGGCGATGAGCCTGCCGCTGGCGATCGCGCTGCTGATGACGTATTTCAAGGCGGTGCCCGGCGCGATCAAGGAGGCCGCGCGCATCGACGGCGCGGGCGAGCTGCGCACCCTGTCGATCGTGCTGCCGATGGTGCGGCCGGGCCTGGCGGCGGTGGCGTCGGTGACGATGCTGCCGATCTGGAACGACCTGTGGTTCCCGCTCATCCTCGCGCCGAGCAAGGAGAACCAGACGGTGACGCTCGGCGTGCAGCAGTTCGTGGGGCAGTTCCTGAACGACTATCCGGCGCTGCTGGGCGCGCTCACGCTGGGCGCGGTGCCGCTGATCGTGCTGTTCGTGGTGTTCTCGCGGCAGTTCATCCAGGGCCTGAGCGCGGGCATCGGCAAGTGAAGACTTCAGCGCTGGAAGCTCGTGCGCAGCCGGTAGCGGTCGCCCCGGTAGCAGACCATCGAGGCGAACAGCGGGGTGTCGCTCGCGCTGTAGACGAGCTGGCGCATCACCAGCACCGGCTTGCCGACCTCCAGCTGGAGGTGGCCGGCGAGGTAATCGTCGGACTCGCGGGCCTCGATGGTGGCGTTGGCGCGGGCCGGGTGGAGGCCGACGGAGGCGATCTGCTCGTAGAGCGAGCCGCCGGTGAAGTCGAGCTCGGCGAAGCCGGGCACCAGCTCGGCCGGGACCTGGGTCAGGTCGAGCGCGGTCGGCACGCCGTTGAGCAGGCGCACCCGCTCCAGCACGAACAGCGGGGTGCCGGGCGCGATGGACAGCTGCTCGGCCTCGTCGAGGTTGGCCGGCACCACCTCGTGGCGCAGCACCGTCGAGCTGGGCGTCAGGCCCATCTGACGGGCGGTCTCGGTGAACGACTCGAGGCTGTTGGGCCACTCGCGGGCGGGCGCTCCCGCGCTCGGCGCGACATACCAGCCCCGGCCGTGGGAGGGGCTGAGGATGCCCTCTTCGACCAGGGTGCGCAGCGCCTTGCGCAGGGTGACCCGGCTGATGCCGAGCCGCTCGCACAGTTCGCGCTCGGGGGGCAGCCGGCCGCCCGGCTTCAGGACGCCGGTGCCCAGCTGCTCTTTGATGAGGTTCACCGCCTGGATCCACAGCGGCTCGGGGTGATCGGCGTGGATCGACGACGACGTCGGGGCGTTCACGCTCGCATTATCGCGGAACCACCCTCCGGTACGCAAACCACAGAAGACCAGATGAGTCCTGGTTTAGCCTGGTCTGATATCCCGACAAACACGTAGCTACCGGCATGAACAGGCAGGCCCTCCTGCCGTTACGGTCACCCGAATCCAGCCATTCGGTATCTCCACGCCTCTATTGGTATGGTGTGGTACACATTTTGGTACTAATCTGGTCATGAGAGGAGTCATCGTGAGGGAACACAGCACACTCCGCGCCGAGGAGATATCGGCGGCGCGCGAGATCCTCGTCCGCGAAGGCCTGCTGAACGAGACGACCCACGTGTCGTACCTGGGCCTGAAGGAGCAGGACAAGCGCAAGCCGGCCGGGGCGCGCGAGCTGCGCGCGATGCTCGTCGACATGGCCGACGGCCGCTCCCACGACGTGGTGGTCCGCCCGTCGGACGACGCCCTGGTGTCGGTGACCGAGCTCGACCCGGCCGTCGACGGCCAAGTGCCGGTCATCATGCTCGAGTTCGCGATGGTCGAGGCGATCGTGCACGCCGACGAACGCTGGCTCGCGGCCATGCGCCGCCGAGGCCTGACCGACCTGTCGAAGCTGCGCGTGCAGCCGCTGTCGGCGGGCCGGGCGATGACCGAGGACGAGAAGGGCCGCCGCCTCCAGCGCACCCTGACCTTCCTGCAGAAGGACGAGCACGACCTGCCCTGGGCCCACCCGGTCGACGGCGTCGTCGCCTACGTGGACGTCATCGAGAAGACGGTCGTCGAGGTGCTCGACAACGCCGTCCTGGACGTCCCGCAGGAGGACGGCAACTTCCATCTCGCCGACTTCAACGGGCCGCTCAGGGAAGGCCTGAAGCCCATCGAGATCACCCAGCCGCACGGCCCCAGCTTCACCATCGACGACGACCACGTGCTCGACTGGCTCGGCTGGAAGGTCCAGGTCTGCTTCGACTCGCGCGAGGGCCTGGTGCTGCGCGACATCTCGATCAACGACCGGCAGGTCGTCGACCGCGCCTCGATCGCCGAGATGGTCGTCCCGTACGCCGACCCCAGCCCCCAGCGCTGGTTCCAGACCTTCTTCGACGGCGGCGAGTACCTGCTCGGCAACTTCGCCAACTCCCTCAAGCTCGGGTGCGACTGCCTCGGCGAGATCACCTACCTGGACGCCGTGGTCGCCGACAACGCCGGCAACCCGCGCGTGATCCCCCAGGCGATCTGCATCCACGAGGAGGACGCCGGGGTGCTGTGGAAGCACACCAGCCACTTCACCAATTCGAGCGAGGTGCGCCGCAACCGCCGCCTGGTGATCTCCTTCTTCGTCACCGTCGGCAACTACGACTACGGCTTCTACTGGTACCTCTACCTCGACGGCACGATCGAGCTGGAGGTCAAGGCCACCGGCGTGGTCTTCACCTCGGGCCACCCGAACCCCGGCGGCGACTACGCCTACGCCACCGAGGTCGCCCCTGGCCTCGGCGCCCCGCACCACCAGCACCTGTTCAGCGCCCGCCTGGAGATGGCCGTCGACGGCCCCGCCAACTACGTCGAGGAGATCGACGCGGTCGCCGTCCCGCGCGGCCCGCAGAACCCGACCGGCACCGGCATCACCCAGCAGGTCACCCGCCTGCGCAAGGAGAGCGACGCCCCCCGCCTGGCCGACGGCCGGCGCGGCCGGGTCTGGCGTGTCGGCAACCCCGAGGTGCGGAACCGCCTCGGCAAGGACGTCGCCTACGTGCTGCACCCGGAGGGCATGCCGGTGCTGCTCGCCGACACCGAGTCCGACCTGTACGGGCGGGCCGTCTTCGCCTCCGGCCACCTGTGGGTCACCGCGTACGACCCCTCGGAGCTCTATCCGGCCGGTGACCTGGTCAACCAGCATCCCGGCGGGGCGGGCATGCCCGCCTGGGTCGCCGCCGACCGCGACATCGACGGCGCGCCGATCGTGCTCTGGCACACCTTCGGCATGACGCACTTCCCGCGCCCGGAGGACTGGCCGGTCATGCCGGTGGACACCACCGGTTTCAAGCTCAAGCCATCCGGCTTCTTCGGCCGCAACCCGACGCTGGACATTCCGGCGTCCGGCGGCGCCACGCACTGCCATTCGTGACTCATCGATATCTGGGGAAAGCATGTCAACGCCGAAAGAAGGTCACATCTCCTTCGCGTCCGCGCGGGCCGGTCAGGTCGCCGCGCTGCGGACCGCGATCGAGCGGCTGAGCAGGGACGTCACGGTCCGGCAGGCCGAGGGCTGGTTCCGGGGAGATGGCCCGATCTTCGTCGCCATCGGAGCCAGCCACGCCGCCGCCTGCGCGCCGGTGTGGACGCTGCGCAGCCGGGGCGTGCACTCCTGGCGGCTGAGCGCGGGCGACCACCCGCTGCCGTTCCCGCGCAGCGCGCACCCGCTGGTCGCGGTGTCGCAGAGCGGGCGCAGCAGCGAGACGCTGGCCGTGCTCGGCACGGTCGACCCCGATCTGCGGTACGCGGTCACCAACGCCGCCCCCTCGCCGATCGGCGACCTGGCCGGGCGCGGGCTGTCGCTGGGCGGCATCCCCGACAGCTACGCCTCGACGATCGGCTACACCGCGACCGTCGTCGCCCTCGGGATGATCGCCGAAGCGTGGGACGGCGGCGCCGTCGACCCGTCGTGGAGCGGGCTGCCCGACCACCTCGACGCCCTGGACGCCGACCTGACCGAGCGGGCCGGCGCGCTGGCGGCGCCGTTCGCCGTGTCGCGGGCCGGCGACTTCGTGGGCGGCGGGCCGTCCGCCGGGTCTGCCGAGGCCGGGGCGCTGCTGTTCCGCGAGACGGTCCGGCTGCCCGCGGCGGCGATGAGCACCCGCCAGTACCTGCACGGCGCGATGGAGTCGGCGGGCGACACCGTCCACGTGCTGTTCGGCGACGACCGCGAGATCACCCTGGCGCACACGCTGGCCTCCGCCGACCACCCCGTCATCCTGGTGACCTCGGCCGATGTCGAGCCCGGCCCGGCGCTGCAGGTGGTCCGCCTGCCGGAGGTCTCGCCGAACCAGCGGGCGGTGCTGGAGGTGTTCGTCCTCCAGGCGCTCGTCGCCCGGACGGCGGAGGACGCCGGCATCGACATCGAGGAGTTCGTGTTCGACAACGCCGACACCAAGGTCGGAGCCGCCCTGTGACTGCGGCAGCGACGGTCCTGGCCGGGCTGGACATCGGGGGAACCAAGACGCACCTGCGGTTCGAGACGCCCGACGGCCGCGTCCTGGCCGACGTGGTCGACCCGACCGACACGTGGTCGGCCGCGCCCGTCGGCCAGGCCGCCCGGTGGATCGCCGGCCTGGTCGAGCGGCATCGCCCCGCCGGGGCCGCGCTCGGCGCTGTCGCCGTGGGCGCGCAGGGCTGCGACGACGAGCACCACTGCGCCGAACTGTCGCACGCGTTGTCGTCGGCGACCGGAGTGCCGAGCGCGGTCACCAACGACGCCGCGCTGCTGGTCCCGGCGGCCGGGCTGACGTCGGGCATCGGCGTGATCTCCGGCACCGGCTCGATCGCCGTGGCGGTGCGACCCGACGGCGGGCTGATGTTCGCCGGCGGCTGGGGCTGGGTCATCGGCGACGAGGGCAGCGCGCCCGCCCTGGTCAGGGAGGCCGTCCGGGCCGCGCTGACCAGGAACGACACCGGCGACGGCGGCGACGTGCTGCTGTCGCTGCTGGTCGAGGCGTTCGGGGTGCCCGACGCGGTCGGGCTGGCCCGCAGCGTCAACGACCTCCCGACGGCCGAGCACTGGGCGCCCAAGGCCCCGGCCGTGTTCGCCGCCGCCGCGCAGGGGTCGGCCGACGCCCGCGCGACCATCCGGGCGGGCGCGGAGAGCCTGGCGTACCTGGTCGGCGTGCTGGCCGCCCGGGGCGCGGGCGTCACCGACGTGGTCGCGGCGGGCGGCGTCATGACGGGCCAGCCCGACCTCTACTCGGCCTTCCGCGAGGCGGTCGCCCGCGACCATCCGGGGCTGACCGTCCACCTGCTGAGCGAACCCCCCGTCACCGGCGCGATCGCCCTCGCCCGGCGTCTCCAACCTGAGGAGCGGACATGAACTCAAGGGACAAATCAACCGGCGAAACCCTCGGCTCGGTGTCCGAGTCGACGGTCGCCGACGTCGACGCCGCGGTCGGCCGGGCCGCCGCCGCCCAGCCCGCCTGGGCCGAGCCGCCGTACACCGAACGCGCCGCCGCGCTGCGCACGGCCGCCGCGCGGCTGGAGGCGAAGGCGGCGGAGGTGCGTGACCTGATCGTGCGCGAGACGGGGTGCATCCCCGGCAAGGCCGACTACGAGATCGGCGCCGCGATCGGCGAGCTGCACGCGGCCGCCGCGCTGGCCGCCCGGCCCGTCGGCGAGGTGCTGCCCTCCAACCACGCGGGGCGGTTCAGCCTGGCCGAGCGCCTCCCCCTCGGCGTGGTCGCCGCGATCACGCCATGGAACTTCCCGCTGGTGCTGGGCATGCGGGTGGTCGCGCCCGCGCTCGCCCTGGGCAACACGGTCGTGCTCAAGCCGTCCCCGGAGACCCCGCTGAGCGGCGGTTCGCTCTTCGCCGACCTGTTCGACGGCGACGTGCTCCAGATCGTGCAGGGCGGTCCGGAGGTGGGCGAACGCCTGGTCACCCACCCGGAGACCGCGATGGTGCACTTCACCGGCTCGACCACGGTCGGCCGTGCCATCGCCGCCCAGGCGGGCGGTCTGCTGAAGAAGGTCTCGCTGGAACTGGGCGGCAACAACGCCCTGGTCGTGCTCGACGACGCCGACCTGGAGCAGGCGGCGATGATCGGCGCCTGGTCGAGCTTCCACTACCAGGGCCAGACCTGCATCACGGCCGGACGCCACATCGTCCAGGCCGGCATCGCGGAGGCCTACATCGCCGAACTGACCCGGCGGGCGGCCGCCGTCAAGGTCGGCGACCCGTTCACCGAGGCCGTCGGCCTCGGCCCGATGATCAACGAGCGCCAGTTCACCCGGGCGGCCGACATGCTGTCGGAGGCCGTGGCGGCCGGCGCGACCGTGCTCACCGGAGGGCCGGGCGAGCTCCCGTTCTTCCGGCCCGCCGTGGTGACCTCGGTCGACGAGGGCATGCGGCTCTGGCGGGAGGAGATCTTCGCCCCGGTCGCGCCGGTGCTGGTCGTGGCCGACGAGGAGGAGGCGATCCGGGTCGTCAACGACACCGAATACGGCCTGGTCAACTCGGTCGCGACGGCCGACCTGCGCCGCGGCCTGTCGGTGGCGCGGCGGCTGCGCGGCGGCATGGTCCACGTCAACGACGCGACCCCGCAGGACGAGGCGGGCGTCCCGTTCGGCGGGATCGGCCAGTCGGGGCTCGGCGGCCGGTCGGGCGGCGACGACAACCTGGAGGAGTTCACCACGCGCCGCTGGCTGACCACGACGGACCTGCCGGTGCACTACCCGTACTGACGAACGCCGGGGGAAGACCGCCGCTTGGCGGTCTTCCCCTAGAGGGAGGCGAACCAGCGGACCACGCGCGACCGCGCCGAGCCGGAACCAGACGTCGGCCCGCCCCTGCAACGCGCGGGCCAGCCCGAGCGCCGCCGAGGCCCCCTGCGAGAACCCGGTGACCAGCACCTCGCGCTCCAGCCGCCGGCCCGAACCGGCGGTGAACGCGCGGACCGCGCGCAGCATGTCGAGGGAGGCGGTGGTCTCCGACGGGACGTCCATCCAGGGATGCGGGCCG
Organism: Herbidospora galbida; assembly: GCF_005233835.1. Lineage (GTDB taxonomy): Bacteria > Actinomycetota > Actinomycetes > Streptosporangiales > Streptosporangiaceae > Herbidospora > Herbidospora galbida. The sequence goes on from NZ_SZQA01000001.1 coordinate 525,734, forward strand.
GGTCCCTCGCCCAGGCCGAGGTAGTCGGGGGCGACGGCGGCCATCCCGGCGGAGGCGTAGGTGAGCGCCGGAGCCTTGCCCCACACGCCCGTGGCGGTCGAGGGGGCGTCGCCCTTGAACAGTTCGGTGCCGTGCGTGAACGAGACGGCCCGCAGGCGGCGGTCGCCGTTGCGGGGCAAGGCTGCACGGCCGCTCCGGCGATCCTGCCGTTCCTCATGGAGGCCGCCGCGTCGCCGCGCGTGCGGTGCCGTCCGGAGGTGCTGGAGATCGTCGCGCTCCTGGCGGACACGGCCGCGGAGGTCGCTCCTCACTGGGTCGCCCCCGACTGGCCCTTGGCATGGACGCGGGCCCGCCCCGTCTTGCTCACCCTGCTCGCCGATCCGGACCCGACCGTCCGCGCGGCGGCGGACCGGGCCCGTCGGGTTAGGGTTCCTCCCCATGGGACTGCGACTCGTACAGGTGAACATCAAGGCCGGTGACGACGCGGCGCTCGGCCGGTTCTGGGCCGACGCGCTCGGCTGGGAAGTGGACAGCGAGGAACCCGGGGTGACCAACGTCGAACCCGTCGGCTTCGACTGGCCCGACCCCTCCGCCGTCTGCATCGACTTCGTCGCCGTCCCCGACCCGGGCACGGTGAGGTACCGCACGCACCTCGACCTCGGCACCGCCTCCGAAGCCCACCACGCCGAGTTGGTCGCCCGCCTGAAGGATCTCGGCGCGAGGCCCGCCGGCGTGGACGCGCCGTGGACGGTGCTGGCCGATCCGGAGGGCAACGTCTTCTGCGTCCGGGAGCCCCGGGAGCTCGACCGTGACACCGGGCCGATCGCCGCGGTGGTGGTCGACTGCGCCGACCCCCGGGCCATGGCCGGCTTCTGGGGAGAGGCGACCGGCTGGGTCGTCCACGAGGCGGACGGCGAGCACGCGCTGCTGCGCGCCCCCGAGGGAATCGGGCCCTACCTGGAGTTCCTCCGCACTCCTCACGTGCCGGGCCTGGCGCACCGCGTCCACATCGACCTGCTGCCGAACCCCGTCGACGCCAAGGCGGCGGAGCTGGCCCGGCTGGAGGCGCTCGGCGCGAAGCCCGCCGACGTCGGCCAGGGCGACGTCCCGTGGACGGTCATGGCCGACCCGGAGGGCAACGAGTTCTGCGTGCTGGGCCGCCGGTGAGGCGCGCCAGGTCACAACGTCGACGTGTACGACACGAACGAGGCACGGTTGAGCCTGGTCGTGGAACCGGTCTTCGGCCCTGAATCCGGGCGTGGATCCCGCCGTGAGCGATCGTGTCTCCACCGGCCGCCGTGCGACGTTGACCCATACATTCCCTTCCCTGACGCGCACAGAGGCCCCGGCGCGTGTCGCGCCAGGGCCCGAAGAGTTCAACACCATCTACCGGCCATCCGGCCGGCTTACCGTCGTCGGCATCCGCCGTACTGCCTGGCCGTGATGCGGGGATCGCGGATAGGTGACCTCAGACCACCTTCACCTGGGACGCCGCCTACACCCAGTCCGACCAGACGCAAGGAAAGCGGCCCAGGGTCACGGGCGCCCGGGCCACTTGAGGGAGCAGACATTGACCGTGCGGGTCGAGAACTTCGGGATCTGGATGAGCCTGGATCTCGGTGCGATCCGTCCGTTCGCGAGGCGCTTCACCCGGTAGGCGCCGGGCCGGCCCCGGAAGTAGTGCGTGCCGTTGTTGTCGCGCACGTTGCCCGCGACGCCCGGACCTACGACCGTGACCGACACACCCCCCACGTGGGCACACCTGAAGACCAGCTTGAGGAGTCCGTACGGCGGTGTCGCCGCGGCCGAGGGAGGTGCGAAGCCGACGGTGGCCACGGCGAGGCTCATCGCGACCGCGCCTGCAAGGGCAGAACGCCGGACAATGCTGTGCATGATGATCCTTTCCTGGAGAACTCGGTCACTCTAGCCTCGTCTCCCACATTCACAGCGTGGTTCGGAAAAATGGTGAAGCGTTTGCGAGGGTTTCTCGCAGCGTGCGGCGGACGAAGCGCTATAGATCTGGCCAAAACGCCCCGGCACTCGGGCCTGGCTTCCTTCCGTCGCCACCCCGGTTCCCGTGGTGGACGTGGCTGGCCTTCTGCCGGGCCGAACCCAGCGGCGACGCGGACCGCCTCGGCCGGCGCCGGCAACTCCCGCTCCCCGGCATAAGGGTCGTCCTGATGTAGGTGGTGAAACGCTCCGGCACAAAGTGCCCACCAGTACGGTCCCGGCCGCCGGCAGGCGGCGGACGGTGGCAGCGGTCAGGGCGGGCAGGTAGCGCTGGAGTTCATCCAGCCACACCACCGGCCGCGGCGGCGCGGGCGAGGTGGCCGCCGCCATCAGGGTGCGGCAGCCACCAGTCCGGCAGCTCAGCCAGGATGGCCTCGTAGGCGCAGCGGGTCTTGCCGGTGAAGCAGCACCATCCCGCCCCGCCCGGAAGCGGCCGCGTCCCGGATCAGCGCCCGTGTGCCGTCCCGATCTGGACGGCGTCCGTCACGAGAATGCACCTTGACCGTGATCGTTCTCAGCGCAAACCGCTGCACCGTTTTTCCCGAGGCCGGTCGCGGCGAGGTGGGCGATGGCCTCCTCACTCCGGCTGCCGGGTTCGGGCGTGCCGACGAGGAGTTGCTGACCCGGAGCGTCGTGCACGTCGAAGGTCTGGTACGTCAACTCGATCCGGCCCAGCTCGGGATGGACGAAGACCTTGTAGGCGCGGGAGAGTCGGCTGACTCCCTGCAGGGCCCACAGTTCAGCGAACTCGGGCGATGCGGTCTCCAGTTCGGCGACGATCGCCGAGATGTCGACGTCATCCGGTAGCCGCCCCTGGTTGAGGCGAAGCGCGTCGACCGTGTTCCGGCGCAGCAGCTCCCATTCCGCGAAGACCGTCTTCACTTGCGGATGGGTGAACAGGATGCGCGGCATGTTCCGTTCGTCCCCGAAGGGTGCCAACAGCGTATCCGCTACCGGATTGGTCGCCAGGACGTCGAATGCGGGGCCGAGGACATAGGCGGCGGCGCGGGGAAAGGCATCGAGCAGCTCCAGAAGCTTCGGGTGCACCCGGTCGCGGGCGGCATCGGGAGCAAGACGGGGATGGAGACCGCCGAGCCGGAACAGGTGACCGCGACCGTCCGAGCTCAATCGGAGCGCCCGGCCGATGGCGTCGAGCACCTGCGCGGAGGGGTTCCGCTCTCGGCCCTGCTCCAAGCGGGTGTAGTAGTCCGCGCTGACCCCCGCCAGAACAGCGACCTCTTCGCGCCGCAACCCCGGCACGCGGCGTCCGGATGCCGACCCGGCAAGGCCGGCTTCGGCAGGTTCCAGCCGCGAGCGACTGGCGCGCAGGAACGCGCCGAGGTCACTGTCGCGGGCGAGGGCCATGGCTCAATGCTAATGAGTCAATGCCGATGAGCAGGCGGCGCATGCCTGCGCACCCCTTCCTCATGGCCTTCCGAGGATCCGGCGGATCCCGGCGAAATGCCAGGCCGCCTCAGCCTGGGAGTGCTGCACCCAGGCTTCTGCTGCCTCCTCAAACGACCGCGGACCCCATTGCCTTGTCTTCGCGGCACACGCCGCAGCAATGTCGATCAAGGAGCCCGCACAGCCATGTCCCTCGCCAAGAAGGTCGTTCTCGTCACCGGAGCCAGTAGCGGCATCGGTGAGGCCACCGCTCGTAAGCTCGCAGAGGACGGCCACATCGTGGTCGCGGGCGCGCGCCGGCTCGACCGGCTCGACGCTCTCGCCGTTGAGATCCGCGGCGCCGGCGGCAGCATCGACGTCACTGCGCTGGATGTCACCAGCCTCGACAGCGTGCGGGCGTTCGCGGCCGGCGCCATTGAGCGGCATGGCCGCATCGACGTGCTGATCAACAACGCCGGCGTCATGCCGCTGTCCCCGGTCGCCGACCTCCGCATCGAGGAATGGGAGCAGATGATCGACGTCAACCTCCGCGGGGTGCTCTACGGGCTGGCCGCCGTGCTCCCGCAGATGCAGGCCCAGGGTGACGGGCACATCGTGAACGTCTCGTCCGTCTCGGGCCATCGGGCCGACCCGACGGCCGCCGTCTACAGCGCGACCAAGTTCGGGGTGGTAGCCCTGTCCGAGGGCCTCCGCCAAGAGAGCCGGGACATCCGGGTCACCGTCATCAGCCCCGGATTCACACACAGCGAACTGACCGACCAAGGCGGTAACCCAGACGCGCAGAGCGCGGCACGGGCTGCGGCTCAGGCGCTGGCGATCCCGGCATCCGCTGTGGCGGATGCGATCAGCTACGCGATCAGCCAGCCCGCGAACGTCGATGTGAACGAAGTCATCATCCGTCCGACCGCCCAAGGGTGAGCCTCAGCCGGTCTGCCGGGCGTGCTGTCGGTGACCGGGCGGCTGCTCACCACCGGCCCGCAACGCCGTCTGCCCGCCGCCCTGATCGCGGACGCGATCTTCGCCTGGCAAGCGTCGTCGACGCGGACGGTTTCGTTCGTCATGCTCTCACTAGACGGTTTAACGATTTCGGGGGAAATCGGCACGGTTGCGCGAAAGTGCTCGTTGACAGTCCAGAGAGGCGGACTGGATGGGGCTACTGGGGGACTATTCGGATACGGAACTCGTGGAGCTGGCCAAATCCACGAGAACGCGGCGGGAGGCGCACGAGCGCATTTTCGCCCGATACAAGGAACGCGTGTTACGCGTGTGTCTTTCCGGGCTTGATCTCGAGCGGGCTCAGGACGCCGCGCAGGAGTCGTTCCTCGTCATGATGAACGCCGTCGGACACGACGGCGGACCGGAACCGGACAAGCTCTGGCCCTGGCTGCGCGGGGTGGCCTCCAACAAGGTGCTGGAGGCCTACCGTCAGCGGCCGGCCCCGATTGATCCGCCTGAGGAATGGGCCGATGCGGACTATGACCGGGTCGACGAGGCACGGCGGCTGGGGGAGTTCCTGCGACTGCTGGACATTGTGGCGTCTGGGCTGACCGAGCGGCAGCGGCGGATCTACCAGTTGACGGTGCGGGAGGGGTTGCGGGGGCAGGCGCTCGCCGACGCCCTCGCGACCGGTCGCGACGAGGCCAGCCGGTTGAACAACGAGGTCAGGAGGGTCGTCGCCGACGGCTTCGGCGCCTTCGTACTTGCGGACTACACGCAGTTCCTGTGGCGGGCCGGACGGAGCGGCGAGACCTGCCAGGGGCTTCTGAAGATCATGCGGGAGTGGAATCGGCAGCACGGCCTGTGGACCGCGAAGACGTTCCCGCTCACCCTGCGGCACCAGGTTTCCCAGCATGTGCGCGGGTGCCCGGCCTGTCTGGGCGAGCACCAACGCCGCGTCCGGCCTTACGTGCCCGGCCTCATCCCGGTGCTGCTCCTCCCGGCGCTGGTCGATCGGATGGCGGAGGAGTTCGCGAAGGTCTCCGCCGAACAGGACACTGAACAGGGCGCAGAACAGGGCTGGTCGGAAAGAGCCCGGCGGAACGTCGAGCGGGATGTCACGGCGCCGATGCCTTCACCCGCACGACCTGCACAACGGCCCGCGCCGCGCCGGAACGGACGACGGCCGCGACGGGCCGGGCCGAAGGTCGGCAACGGGCTGGTCGCAGGTCTCGTACTGGCCCTGCTGGCCGGTGTCGGATACGTGTGGGCGGAGTCGGGCTCTCCGACCGACCCGCCACCGGGCGCGTCGCAGACGATCCCCGCCGTCCTCACCTCCCCGACTGAGAGGACCACCGACAGACCCGCTCCTACGCGGAGCCCGGCCTCGCCTCCCGGAGCCACCCCCGGAGCCAGCTCTCTGGGGAACGCGGCCGGTCCCACGCCCGGGACGCCGCCGACCGTGCCTGCTATGACGTTCTCCTCCGGGATACTCGCCCGGGAGGAGGCGTACCTCGCCACGCTGACCGGGTTCGGCGCCAACGAGCTCATCGACATCACCGGCGACCCCTCCCCCACGCAGACCAGGGCGCGAGCCGACGCGAACGGAGCCGCGACGATCGCGCTGACCGTGGGGCCGTCGGCGGACGCGAAAGAGTACCTGATCATCGCCACCGGACGGCAGACGAAGATCTCCGCGACGGAGGCCGTCACCGTCATTGCGCCGAAGCTGATGGTGTCGGCCCCCGAGGTCGCCCAGGGTGAGAGCGCCACGATCGAGGGCACGGGCTTTCCGTACAACACCGAGATCACGCTCAGGGTCAGCCCCGGTGAGGTATCTCTGACGGCCGTCACCGACTGCTGTGCCGGGACCTTCACGGTGCCCTTGCCCCCGCTCACCACCCCCGGCCCGTACACGATCCAGGCCGAGGGGTTCACCGCCCAGGCCGAGGTCTCGGTTCGTGCCCCGCTGTGCCGGCTCGGCCTAACCATGACGCACCGCATCGAGACCTCTCCCCCTGCGCCCGGGTTCGGCGGGACGGAGAAGCGGATCGACGTCCTCTCCGCCACCGGACTCCCTGCGGGTGCGACCGCGACGTTCACCCGCGAGGAGAACGGCGGGAGAGCCTCCATCGGCACGAAGGTCGCGGACCAGAACGGCGCCGCCATGATTGACACGCAGGTCGACACCGGCGTGTTCCATGTCTCCGCGCCCGGCTGTGAAGACGGGACACACGACGCGGGACGCGGGCCGATCATCAGATGACCGGCCCGCCGTCAGCGGCGGCAATGAGCCGAGGAGTCCACGGCGAAGTCGAGGAACCTCAGCTTCTTGCCGCCTTCCTTCAGGGGCAGGCCCGCGGAGATTCGTACACAGGCGTTTTGGTCGGTAGCTGAGGTGAGCGTGTCGACGAAATCGTTGATGACCTCCTCCACCATCTGCTCGCAGGCGAACTTGGAGACCTTCGCCGTGGCCCTGAGAGGGGTGCACACTCCGAGGGAGACCAGGTCGATAACCACCTTGTTGACGAGTTCGTGGTTCGCCGCGACCCTGCTGCCCGCCTGACGGGTGACGTCTCTGCTCACGACGAAGCGGCAGATGCCGTTTTCGCAGTTCGGCGCGCCGATCGGCAGTGCCAGCGAGGGTGTGATCAGCGCGGCGAACGTGTTCGGGCCGGCCTTCCCGTCGGGCTTCAGCCCGTGTGCCTTCTTGAAGGCATTGACGTTCTTTTCCGTCTGCTCGCCGAACATCCCGGTGACCGGCTGGCCCGGGTAGCCGTTGGCGCGCAGGGCCTGCTGGAGCATCTCGACACAGGGCGTCTCGCCGGGCCGGTCGATGTTGCCTCTCCGCAGGACCGGGCAGTCATTCGCCTCGCCCGGCCAGCCGGGAATGACGATCGAAATGATGGATGCGCCCAGCAGGCCCAATCCCATTAACCACATGAACCTCTTGAACACCCGCATGGCGAGGCCTCCGGCTCGACCATGGCGCCGTTTCTGGCGCCGCTCGAGAAGAGGTGCGGGATGAGCCCTGAATCTCCCCCTCCGGAAGGAGAAAATCTTGAAAGAAATTCGCGGGGTGAACGCCCACGATCAGCACCGCGCTGACGATGTCCACCACGTGCACGGCTGAAGGGAGGGAGAAGAATGCCATCATCGTGGCCGTCCAGGCCTCGGCGAGCCGCTCAAGCCGCGCGCGAGAGACGTAGACGGAACAACCGCCGGTCACCGATTGTCACCGGCCGAACGAGTGCATGCCCCGGACGCGGATTGATGAACTAGCCGGACGCTGATCTGAGCGGCTGCTGATTGACGTACGTTCACGTACAAGATCACCAGCGCCGGGTGCGGATCGCGGAAGACGCGCGCAAACCGGCGAATCTTCGATAATCGCGCATGGGCTTCCTCTCGGTGCGACGCGTTGTAACGCCGCGCCAAACCGGAAACACGTGTGGGAAAAGGAGGCGTTCCGCCAGGTGAGACGGCCGATTCGAAATGTCACATGACATGGCCGAGTCAATCCCGCGGCTGCGGCCGGGTGACCGGGTCGCCGTGGTCGCGCCCAGCGGGCCGGTGTCGCCCGAGCGGCTGGCGTACGGCTGCGACCGCCTTCGCGCCGCCGGGCTCGACGTGGTCGTCGGCGCGCACGTCCTGGCGCGGCACGGCCTGTTCGCCGGCTCCGACGAGCAGCGGGCCGCCGATCTCACCGCCGCCTGGTGCGACGAGCGGGTCCGCGCGGTGCTGTGCGCCCGGGGCGGCTACGGCGCGTTGCGGCTGCTCGACCACCTCGACCCCGGACGGTTCGCCGCCGCCGCGCCCAAGCCGCTGGTCGGCTCCAGCGACGTGACCGTGCTGCACCGCTGGCTGGCCGAGCACACCGGCGCGGTGAGCCTCTACGGGCCGATGGTGGCCGGCACGGCGCTGGGCACCGACCGCCTCGGTCACCGATGGGCCGGGGAGCTGATCCGGACGCTGATGTCGCCGGAGCAGACGCGGCGGCTGCACTGCCCGGACGCGGTCGAACTCGTGCCGGGACGGGCCGAGGGGCCGGTGACCGGAGGCAACCTCAATCTGCTCGCGGCCCTGCTCGGCAGCCCCGAGGCCGGGTCGGCGGCGGGGTGCGTCGTGGTGCTGGAGGACGTCAACAAGGAGGCCCACCGGCTCGACCGGTTGTTCACCCAGTTGCTGCGGGCGGGCTGGTTCGACGGCGCGGTCGGGGTGGTCGCGGGCCGGTGGCGGAACTGCGGCCCCGATCCCGACGCGATCCTCTACGAGCGCCTCGCCCCGCTGGGCGTCCCCATTTTGGCCGGGTTCGACGTGGGGCACGGTCCCCGTCAGCTCACCGTCCCGCTCGGCGTCCCGGCCGTGCTCGACACCGGCGGCCGGTCGCTGACCTACACCGTCCCGGCCCTGGCCTGAAGGCTGAACAGGTCGTCGAGCCCGATCCCGGTCAGCGACGGCAGCACCAGGTCGGCGGCGGCCAGGTCGTGCCCGGCGGTGAGCGGGCCGGGGACCGCCACGCAGCGCAGGCCGGCCGCCTTGGCGGCGGTGACCCCGGTGGCGGTGTCCTCGATCGCGACCGCCGCCTCGGCCGTCGCGCCCAGGCCCGCCAGCGCCGCCAGGTAGACGTCCGGGGCCGGTTTGGCGGCCGCGACGTCGTCGCGGCAGAAGACCCCCGCGAACGCGGGCCGGAGCCCGAGCCGCTCCAGATGCCCCGTCACCCATTCCCGGGCCGCGCCCGAGGCGACGGCGGTGCGGACCCCGGCGTCCCGCGCCTCGGCCAGCAGTTCCCGCACGCCCGGCAGCGCCGGCAGTTCGAGGGCCAGGGCCCGCACCCGGGACCGGATCCGGAGCACCGCCGCCGGCGGATCGCCCGCGGCCTCCCCCAGGATCTGCGCGACCCGCTCGGGCCGCAGGCTCTGCTGCCCCAAGGTGGCCAGGAACGCCTTTTCGTCGAAATGGATGTCAAGGTCGGCGCACTCGGCCCGCCATCCGGCGACCACCGCCGACTCCGTGTCGACGATCACTCCGTCGAAATCGAAAACGAGAATCCGGTCCGCCATTGTGCCTCCTATTTCCGGATATGTGAATATGCCAATTTGGGCGTGTGTTTGATAGCGTGCTGAACGCGACATTTCACCGAGGCCGGGGCGCAGCGTCGGGAGGACGAAATGGATATCGGGCTGGTGGGACTCGGCCGGATGGGGGCCGGTATCGCACGGCACTGGCTGCGGGACGGTCATCGGGTGGTGGGCCATGACCTCGACGACGCGGCGACCGCCGATCTGCTGGACGAAGGGCTGCACCGGGCCGCCGACCTCGCGGCGCTGGTCGCCGCCCTGCCCGCGCCGCGAACGGTGTGGACGATGCTGCCGGCCGGTCCGCCGACGCGCGAGGTGACCGCCTACCTCGAAGACGCTCTCGAACCGGGAGACCTCCTGATCGACGGCGGAAACACCAACTTCCACGAGACGGTCGAGCGGGCCGCCCGCTGCCGGGAGAAGGGGTTACGGTTCCTCGACGTCGGCACCTCGTCGGGGCTGCTCGGCCGGGCCGAGGGCTACTGCCTGATGGTCGGCGGCGACCCGGAACTGGCGGCGGAGACGATGCCGATCCTGCGGAGCATCGCCCCCGAGGGCGGATGTCGGTATGTCGGCCCCTCCGGCGCCGGCCACTACGTGAAAATGATCCACAACGGCATCGAATACGGGCTGCTGGAAGCCTATGCCGAAGGCTTCGAGGTGCTCAAGGCCAGCACGTACGACCTCGACCTGCCCGCCATCGCCGAACTGTGGCGGCACAACAGCCTGGTCCAGTCGCGGCTGCTCGACCTGCTCGCCAAGAAGCTCGACGCCGACCCGGAGCTGTCGAAGTACACCGACTACGTCGAAGACCTGGGCACCGGCCGGTGGGCGGTGCTGGAGGCGATCGACCGGAACGTCCCGGCCCCCGCGATGACCGCCGCCCTGCTGACACGGCTGCGCTCCCGGCAGGAGACGTCGTTCGGCGGGCAGGTCCTGTCGGCGCTGCGGGAGGAGTTCGGCGGTCACGTCGTCAACCGGCCCCATGGACCGGTGGCCTGACGGGAAGGTCCGGTTCCGGACCGCCACGACCCTGTCGGACCTGCCCGGCCTGGAGCCCGCCGCGTTCGACCCCGACGCGGGCGCGGCCGGCGCACCGGCCCGGCTGCTCGGCGTCGAGTCCGACGGACGGTGGCGATGCTCCTACGTGGCGGCGGAATCGGCCGGCGGCCTCGAAGCACTCGTGCCGGTCTACCGGCCGGCCGGTCGCGCCTGGCCCGACGTGGCCTACGCGCCGGACGGCTGGCCGGTCCCGGCTCCCGGGATCACCCCCGACCGCTGCCTGTTCGTCGGGGGCGTGTACGACCGCCGCACCGCCCTGCACCTGCCCGAGGCGCTGGCCCCGGAGGCGCTGCGCGAGGCCGCGCGGATCGCCGTACCGGAGGACCGCTGTCTGGTCTTCCCGTTCCTCTACACCCGCGCCCGCCGGACCGTCGACGCCGCCACCGGCGGGTCCGTCCGGTGGTGCGTCCTGGAGCACGAGGCCCGGTTCGCGCTCGGCGAGCCTCCGTCCCGGGTGCGCGGGGTGCTGCGCCGGGACCGGCGGCTCATCGAGCGGGCCGCCACCACGGCGTCGGTCGTGCCGTGGCACGACGCCGATCCGCGCACCGCCGACCTCGTCGCCGGGCACAACCTGCGGCTGGGCCAGTTCGACCACCCCGAGTTCGTGCGCCTGCGGTACGCCCAGTGGGCCGCCTGCGCGGGCGTGGAGGTGATCGTGTTCGACGCGCGCGCCGGGTCGCACCACGGCGTGCTCACGGCGCTGGTCTGGCGCGACGGTCTCGAACTGCACGAGATCGGCCTGCCGCCGTCCGGCGACCCGGCCCGGCTGGCGCTCTACCTCGACCTGATCTTCCACCGCCCGCACGCGTACGCCCGCGCGAACGGGCTGACCGCCATCCGCGCGGGCACCGCCGCCCGGACCCCCAAGGCGTCGCGGGGCGCCGCGTTCGAGCCGCTGTACGGCGGCGTGCTCGACGCCGAGAACACCAGGCGGCTCGCGCGCGGGCCCGACCCGAGGAGTACCGGATGACCCAGTCAGAGGTGGCCGGCCTGATGGCCGAGATCCTGGAAACCGACGACCTCGCGGCCGACGAGAGCTTCTTCGAGGTCGGCGGCACCTCATTCCTGGTGCTGACGCTGATCGCCCGCATCCAGGAGCGCACCGGCGTGACCCTGCGCATGATCGACGTCATCCGCCGCCCCACCCCGGCCGGGGTGCACGCACTGGTGGACGGCCTCTCGTGACCGTCTGGACGGCCTTCCGGGCGCACGCCGAACGCCGTCCGGACCGTCCGGCGATCCGCTCCGACGCCGGCGTCGTCACCTACGGCGAACTCCGGGCCCGCGCGGACGACCTCGGCTCCCGGCTGCGCGAGGTCCGCGGCGGCCTGGTCGCGCTCGACACGGGAGACCCGGCCCTGGGCGCCCTGGCCTTCCTCGCCGCCGCCCGCGCGGGGTGCGCGCTGATGCCGCTCAACCAGGACGCCCCGCCCCGCTACCGGGCGGCCGTGCTGGCGGACGCCCGGCCCTCGGCGACCCTGCGGCCGGGCGAGGCCGCGCCGCTCGACCTCGTGCCCGAACCGGGCGCCCCGAGAGCCGGGCTCGACGAGGTGGCGTACCTGCTCTACACGAGCGGCTCGACCGGCCGGCCGAAGGGCGTGCTGGTCTCCCACCGGGCGCTGGCCGACCGGCTGACCGGCCTGGCCGCCGTGCCGGGGCTGGGGGCGGGGCGGCGCATGCTGGCGATGACCGCGCTGTCGTTCGACATCTCGATCGCGGAGATGCTGCTGCCGCTGACCGTCGGCGGCACCGTGGTCGCGGCCCCGGAGGAGGCCCGCCTCGACCCGGAGATCTTCGCGGCGGCGGTGCGCCGGCACTCCCCCGACGTGCTGCAGGCGACCCCGAGTTTCTGGCGGCTGGCCGTGGCCGCCGGCTGGCGCGGCGCGCCGGAGAGCGACCTGTGGTGCGGCGGCGAGGAGCTGACCGCCGCGCTGGCCGGGCGGCTGCTCCCCCGAGGCCGCCGTCTCTGGAACGTCTACGGCCCGACCGAGGCGACCATCTGGGCCTCGGCCGATCTGGTCTCCACTCCCGACGAGGTGACCCTCGGCGCCGCGCTGCCGGGCAGCGGCATGTGCGTGTCTCCGGAGGGCGAGATCCTCCTGTACGGCCACGGCCTCGCCCTCGGCTACCTCGACCGGCCCGACCTGACGGCCGACCGCTTCCGCCTCCGCCAGACCGGCGACGGCGTCCGGCTCTGCTACCACACGGGTGATCGAGGGCGGCGGCGCGGCGACGGCCGCATCGAGTTCCTGGGCCGCGACGACGACCAGGTCAAGCTGCGCGGGCACCGCATCGAGCTCGGCGAGATCGAGCGGACGCTGGAGACGCACGAGAGCGTGTCGGAGGCGGTCGTCGTGGTCAGCGCCCGCGACGACCCGGCCCGGACGCATCTCACCGCGTTCGTCGTCGCCCACTCGGGCGTGGACGTCCGGGGCCTGCGCCGCTGGCTGGCCGAACGGCTGCCGGCCGCCATGCGTCCCGCGCGCATCGAACCGGTGGTGGCGCTCCCCCGGACCGCCGCGGGCAAGATCGACCGCCGGGCGTTACGGTGACCGGCCCCCTGGCGATCCTGGTCGCCGACCGGGCGTCCCTGACCCCGGTGGAGATCGTCACGGCCGCCGCGGACACCCTGCCGGTCCTGTTCGTCCTCGACGCGAAGGCGGACGACCGCCTCCGGCTGGTCGCCGAGGCCCTGGCACCCACGGTGTACGCCGACTTCACCGACGCCGACGGCTGCGCGGCCGTCATCACGAACGCCGGGGCCGGCACCGTGACCACGTTCACCGACCGGCTCTGCCCCCTGGCCGCGCGGATCCGCCGCCTGCTGCGGCCCGCCGACGGCCACCGGCTCTGGAGCGACAAGGAGGAGCAGCGCCGCCGCCTGGTCGCCGCGGGGGTCTCCCGCGTCAGGTCGGCCGTGCTCGACCATCCGGAACAGGCCCGGACGCTCATGGCCCGATGGGGCACAGGCGTGGTGGTCAAACCGGTCGACGGCGTCGCCAGCGCCCACACCTGGCTGCTGCGCACCCCGCACGACGTCGACGCGTTCGTCGACGCGTTCGTCGACGCGTTCGTCGACGCGTTCGTCGACGCCGTCGGCGCGCCCCGGCTGTTCGCCGAGGAGTTCATCGCCGGGCTCCCCCGCGCGACGCCCCTGCCGGCCGACTACGTCTCGGTCGAGATGGTCGGGCCGCTGGCGTTCGTCACCGACCGCGCCCCGCCGGCCGCGCCGTGCCGCGAGACCGGCCTGATGTGGCCGACGTCGCTGCCGCAGAACACGGTGACCCGGCTGGTGGCCACCGCCGGCGACGCGCTCGCGGCGCTCGGGGCGGGTCCGGGGAGCTACCACGTCGAGATCAAGCCCGGATCGGACCGGGACGAGATCATCGAGGTCAACGGGCGGCTGGGCGGTTTCGTCGCCCGCGCGGCCCGGTACGGCGCCGACGTCGACGTGGCCCGGCTCGCCCTCGACGTCGCGGCCGGTTCACCAGACCTGGGAACACGCTCGATCGCCTGGCGGCGGTGCGTGGCCGTCCTGCTGTTCCCCGCGCCGCAGGCCGCGCGGCGGATCAGCCGGGCCCCCGACCGCCGGAGCCTGAGCCGCCGCCCCGGGGTGCTGGCCGTCGACGAGGTGCGCGGCGCCGGAGAGCCGTGCGACTGGCGGCGCGGCACCCACGACGCGGTCGCCACGGTCTGGCTCGCGGGCGACGGCCATCACGAGCTCTGGGACCGGTTCCGCGACCTGGCCGGGCACCTCCACTCGGCGTTCGCCTTCGCCGACGAACGGGGCGAACCCGTGGCCGATGAGGACTGGCCCGCATGCCTGACGTGATGACCTCGCCCGTGCGCCGCTACGTCGCCGGTTCGTCGGTGTCGGCGTTCGGAAATCAGATGGCGGCCGTCGCGCTGCCGGTGGCGCTGATCTGGCACGGCGCGAGCGCGGCCGTCCTCGGGGTGGTGCTCGGCGCGGCGATCCTGCCCAAGACGGTGTTCCTGCTGGCCGGGGGCGTGATCGGCGACCGCCTCGACCGCCGGGCCGTGCTGGTCGCCGGGGACCTGCTGATGGCGTCCACGCAGGTCGCGACCGCCCTGCTGCTGTGGCACGGCGGCACTCGCCAGCTGCACCTGCTGGTCCTGGTCCAGATCCTGTACGGCTGCGCGAACGCCCTGGCCGTCCCCGCCCTCATCGGCGTTCTCCCGCAACTGGTGCCGGTGACCGGCCTGCAGCGGGCCAACGCCGTGCTGCGCACGGCCATGAACACGGCGGCGGTGCTCGGCCCCCCGGCCGCCGCCGGATTCGCCGCCGTGCTGAGACCGGAGTGGGCGCTGCTGGCGAACGCGGTGACGTTCCTGGTGTCGGCCGTGGCGGTGGCCGGGCTGCCGAAACTGTCCGCCCCGGCCGAACGCGCGTCGTTCGCGCGGGAACTGGCCGCCGGGTGGACGGTGTTCCGCCGCACGACCTGGGTGTGGCTGATGGTCGGATCGTTCGCGATCTACCAGGCCACCGTGCTGCCGGTGGTGTTCGTCATCGGGCCCCTGATCACCGGGGACGCGGGCGGATGGGCGGCGGTGCTCACGGCGCGCAGCGTCGGCGCCATCGCCGGAGGCCTGCTGCTCCTGCGCTGGCGTCCGCGCCGGCCGGTCGCCCTGGCCTGCGCGCTGCTGCTGCTCGACCTGCCGTTCCTGCTGGGCCTGACCGCCGGGCTCGGCGTGGTGGCGCTGGTGCTCGCCTCGCTCGTGGCGAGCGTGGGGCTGGTCGCGGCGGACACGCTGTGGGAGTCGGCGCTGCAGGAGAACGTCGACCCCGCCTACATCTCGCGGATCAGCTCCTACGACTGGATGGGGTCGGTGTTCTTCGCCCCGCTCGGTTACCTGGCGGTCGGGGCGGTGGCCGCGACCGCCGGCACGTCGGCGACGGTCGTCGCGGTCACCGTCGTGCACGCCGTCATCCACCTGTCGCTCCCGCTGGCCCGGCCGATCCTGGCCGTGCGGCGGGCGTCGTCGTGAAGAGAGGAATCGACCATGGAGGACTACCTGCGGTCGCGGTGGCGGCGGGTCGCGCCCGGGTCGGGCGACGGCTTCCTGACCGGCCCCGGCGGCGTGGCGGCGATGGTCGCCTTCGTGGTGGGCCTGCAGCAGTCGGGTCTCCCGGTCAGCATGCGCGACCTGCTCCGGTCGCCGACCGTGCCGCTGCTGGCGGAGGCCCTGCGGGACCGGGAGGCCGGTGCGCCCGGCGAGTATCCGGCGTTCGCCGACCTGTGGGAGGGGAGCAGGTCGGTGTGGTCGACCGAGGTCGACACGCTGGTGCCACTCGCCGACGGCGCCGGCCTCCCGCTGTTCTTCGTCCACACCGGCCTCGGGCAGGTGCGGTTCGTCCAGGGGGTCGTGGACGACTTCCGGCGCGGCCGGCCGGTCTACGGGATCGAGGCGATCGGGCTGCGCGGCCGGACGCGGCCCCCGTCGTCGATGGTGGAGATCGCCGACCAGTACGTCGCCCAGATCCGCCGCGTCCAGCCCCACGGCCCCTACTCGATCGGCGGGTTCTGCCTGGGCAGCCACGTGGCGTTCGAGATGGCCCACCGGCTCACGGCGGCGGGCGAGGAGGTGCCCGTCCTGGCCCTGATGCCTTCGGCGTTCTCGCTGGACGCGGGCGGGGTGAACTCGATCAGGCCGGGCGTACGGCAGCGGCCGGCCGGGGTCGGGCCGGGAGACCTCTACCTCGAACGGCTCGCCTACGTGCAGCTCATGTTCGGCGACCACGACCTGGCCGCGAACCGCGCGGAGGTGCTCGACGTCTTCGAGGAGACCTTCCGGCTCGACGGCGTCAAGCCGGAGGACTTCTTCTGGCACGCCGTGGTGGCCGCCGTGGGCGCGTTCGCGCAGGAGAACTACGACCCCCGGCCGTACCGGGGACCGGCCCTGGTCTTCCAGACGGCGCGGACCGCGACCGGCGAGGCCGCCGACTGGTCGCCCGTGGCCCCGAACGCGCGGAACGTCGTCCTCGACGAGGAGGACAGCCTGGCCCTCATGCGGACCCCGGAGTTCGCCGACGCCGTGGCCCTGCCTTAGCCGACACGCCGCGAGGCAACTCCTCGCGCGGCTGCTTGCCGCTTAACCTGCGGAAATATGTCCAACCACTTCACCGGGCTCAGCCTCGGGCCGCCTCTCGGCGACCAGCGTCTCGATCTGTGCGACCTCTACGCCTTCACCGCGCCCGGCGACCCGAGCCGGACCGTGCTCATACTCAACGCCAACCCCAACGCCGACGCCCTGCACCCGGACGCGATCTACCGGCTGAACGTCGACAACGACGGCGACCTGCTGACCGACGTCGCCTTCAGCTGGGTCTTCAGCCCGCCGGCGGCCGACGGCTCGCAGACCTACAGCGTCTACATGGCGACCGGCGAGGAGGCCCGCAGCCCGGAGGCGGTCGGCACCGAGATCGTCACCGGCGCCGCCGTCTCGTTCGGTCCGCAGGCCAACGTGGTCGAGAGCGGCGCGTACACGGTGGCCGCCGGCAGCCGCAGCGACGCGTTCTTCTTCGACTTCGACGGGATCAAGAATCTGTTCGACACCAGCGGCAACCGGAACTTCACCGCCCCGCACCTGGGCGGGAAGTCCCCGTGGACCGGCGTCGACTCCAACACCACCGCCAACGTCTTCTCCATGGCGATCGAGCTGCCGACCGCGGCGTTGCGCCCCGATCCCACGCTGCGCGTCTGGGGCCGCTGCAGCGTCCGGCGCGACGGTGAACTCGTCCACGCCGACCGCGCGGGACACCCGTCGATGAGCAGCTTCTTCAACACCGACGACACGAAGGAGGAGTACAACGCCAGTGAGCCGGTCAACGACCGGGAGCGGTGGACCGACCAGTTCGTCCACCTGCTCGGCCACACCGGCGGCTACACGCCCGAGGAGGCGGCCGCCGCGCTCGACGACCACGGCATCCTGCCCGACGTGCTGCACTTCGACCCGGCCAAGCCGGCGTTCTACCCCAACGGCCGGACGTTCGCCGAGGACGTCATCGACATCCGGGTCGCGTTCCTCACCAAGAACGAGGCGCCGCCCACCGGTCTGACGCCGCACACCGACACGCTCGACCGGTTCCCGTACCTCGGCGATCCGCACATGTCGTGAAAAGGAGTGGACGTGGTCAGGTGGGGGCTTGTAGCTTGCGGTCGACCGTGACTCCGCCCGGGGAGGTGAGACCCATGAACGCTGTATCGACGTGGGTGCTCCCCCGATCCGTCACGGCCGGGCGACTGCGGTAGGTGTCGCCGGGAGCGCCGTCATCAAGGCACTCCCGAAAGGCAACACCTGATGAACTCTCCGCAAGTCGACGCCGATGTGATCATCGCCGGATGCGGGCCGACCGGCGCGATGCTGGCCGCCGAGCTGCGGCTGCACGGTGTGCGGGTCCTCGTCCTGGAGAAGGAGACCGAGCCCGCCTCGTCCGTCCGCATCGTCGGTCTGCACATCCGCAGTCTCGAACTGATGGCGATGCGCGGGCTCCTCGACCGCGTCCTGGAGCACGGCAGACGGCGTCCGGCCGCCGGCTTCTTCGCCGCCATCGCCAAACCGGTGCCCGAGGGCCTGGACTCCGCGTACGCCTACATAGTGGGCATCCCGCAGCCGGTCGTCGAGCGCCTGCTCGCCGAACACGCGATCGAACGGGGCGCCCAGGTCCGGCGCGGGCGCGCGGTCACCGGCCTCCGGCAGGACGACGAGGGCGTCACCGTCGAACTGGCCGACGGGGAACGGCTGCGCTCGCGCTACCTCGTCGGCTGTGACGGCGCGCGCAGCACGGTGCGCAAACTCCTCGGCGTCGGCTTCCCCGGCGAGCCCTCGCGGAACGACACGCTCATGGGCGAGATGGAGGCAAGCGCCCCGCCGGAGGAGATCGCCGCCACGACGGCCGGGCTCCGCGACCTCCACCAGCCGTTCTGGCTCCGGCCCTTCGGCGGCGGGGTCTACAGCGTCGTGGTGCCTGCCGTCGGGGTCAGCGACCGCGCCGAACCGCCCACGCTGGACGACTTCAAGGAGCGGCTGCGCGCCCTCGCCGGGACTGACTTCGGCGTCCACTCCCCGCGCTGGCTGTCCCGCTTCGGCGACGCCACCCGGCTGGCCGACCGTTACCGGGTCGGGCGGGTGCTGCTGGCCGGCGACGCGGCCCACATCCATCCGCCCACCGGCGGACAGGGCCTCAACCTCGGCGTCCAGGACGCGGTCAACCTCGGCTGGAAACTGGCCGCGCGGATCCTCGGCCGGGTCCCGGACGCCCTGCTCGACACCTACCACGCCGAACGTCATCCGGTCGCCGCCGCCGTGCTCGACAACACCCGCGCCCAGATGGAGCTGTCGTCCCCCGAACCGGGCCCCCGGGCCGTGCGCAGGCTGCTCACGGAACTGATGGACATCAACGAGGTGAACCGGCGGCTGATCGAGAAGATCACCGCGATCGACGTCCGGTACGACTTCGGCGCGGGCCCCGACCTGCTCGGCCGCCGCCTGCCCGACATCGAGGTGAAACAGGGCACCCTCTACGGTCTGCTGCGGCACGGCCGGGGCCTGCTGCTCGACCGCACCGAACGCCTGACCGCCGGCGGCTGGTCGGACCGGGTCGACCGTCTGGCCGATCCCACGGCGGCGCTGGACGCCCCGGCCGTCCTGCTCCGCCCCGACGGCCACGTCGCCTGGATCGGCGACGACCAGCGGGATCTCGACGCCTGCCTGTCCCGCTGGTTCGGCGAGCCCATCGGCTGATCGAGTTTGTCGGTGGCGGCCTCTAGTGTCCCGGCCATGACTCACAGGACCGAGATTCCCGACGGCGAACGCTGGCTGGCGGCCTTCGTCGCGGGGGCCGCCGCCGATCGGGCGGCGCTGCGCGACGAACTGCGGCCCCAGGTCGACGCGGACGACGGCCACTGGCGGTCCAGGGAGTCATACGTCACGCCCCTCCACTGGCAGGCGGCCCTGGCCGCCGAGCTCGTCACCCCGGGCAGCGCGCTGACCCGGCCGCAGATCCAGCCGCAGAGATACTGGGAGTCGGCGAGCCACTCCACGAAGGTCCGGGTCGTGACCCGGGGCGAGGAGCCCGAGCCCGAGCCCTCGTCCCGGCGGTTCGTCTTCGTCGGCGGGCGGCCCGGCCGCCCCGCCGCCGACGACCCCCCGATGAGGGTCTTCCTCGTCACCTGGACCAGCGACGGGGGGCCGAGCTGGGCCGTGGCCCGCGAGGGCGAGCGGGAGATCCCCTACGCGCGCGGCCGGATCCACCTGAACGGCTCCCCCACCGACGTCGAACGCCCGCCGCGCCCCGTCACCGCCTGGCACGACTTCGACGACGACGAGCCGGGGCAGATCGGTCCGGCCGCGACGGGCGTCGTCTACGACGACTCCGCGGAGGTCATGCCCGAATACCTCCTCGACGACGTCTTCGAGCGCATGGCCGAGCTCGGTGTCGACCCCGTCCGGATCGAGGCGATGCGGGCCGACGGCGACGTGCCCCCGCCCGGTCCCGACGAGCCCCTCGTGGAGGTGAGCGTCGCCTTCATCCCGCCCCGGCTGCGTTCGGTCCTGCCCGACGAGCTGTCCGGGCCCGACGAGTGGCGGCGGCGCAACCGGCTGCCGCGTCCGGGCGCCGTCGCCCCGCTCCACGACTTCCAGCTGCACCGCTACGCGGAGGTCGCCGAGGCCCTCCGCGACGACGCGCTGCCACCGGTGCTGCTGGCCACGCCGACCCGGGCGAGCGGCCACCTCGACCCCGACGTGCTGGTCGACCGGCTGGAGACCTGCGCGGCGGCCGGGGTGGAGCCGCTCCCGGCCGACCTGGCGCAGGCGCTGCTGCGCCTCCCCCGGGGCGGCCATCACGCGGCGGCCGAGCGGGCCGCGAAGATCGACTCGGCCGCGGCGGCCGAGGCCGCCCGCCGGCTCGCCGGTGGCGGCATGGCCGATCCGGAGTGCGGGTTCACCTGGCAGCACCTGGTGGGCGCCTCCGTGGTCGACTTCGGCGACGACGAGCTCAACGAGTTCCTCGAGCTCAGGCTGCGGCCGGTGCTGCAGGTCACGGCCCCGACCGGCCTCCGGCTGATCGACGAGGTGCTGCTGCGCCGGCCTGACGGGTGGACGGTCGACGAGTCCGCCGGCCTCCTGCGCGACTGGCCCGCCATGCTCCCCTCCCACCGCGAGGTCGTGGCGGTCAACTTCCTGCCCTACCTGCTGCGCGAGCAGGTGACGTCTGAGGAGCTCGCCGGCCTGGAGCTCGCGGAGGGTCCGATCGGCGAGCCGACGGCGGTGATCATCGCGTTCCTCGTGGCCTGCGGGGCGCCCGGCGTGGTCCCGCTGGTCCGGAGCATGGCGGCCAAGGGCGACCTGCCCGTCGAGCAGATCTCCCGGCAGCTCGTGCTGGTGCTGCGCCGCTCCGGCCGGGAGACCCGGCCCGCCGTCGCGGTGCTGAGCGAGCTCGCCGAGGCCGGCGGCCACCACGAGGCGTGGCGGATCGTCAGCGCCGTGCTGCCTGCCCTGCTGCCGAGTGAGCGTCACCTCATGACCGTGACGCTCACCGAACTCGTCGCCTTCGCCGCCGACGTGGCCTGCCGGGCCGGCGCGCGCGGGGAGATCCCGATCGTCGCCGAGAACGCGCGGAGCCCGCGCACGCTCCGCTTCGTCCGCGAGTGCAGGCGGCTGCACGCCCAGCTCACGGGCGCGACGCCGTGAACCTCACGCCCGGAGGGCGGCCTCGACGAACTTGCGCACCAGCCGCTCCTGCCTGCCGGGCACGAAGGCGAGCGACACGGGGATCGGCGGGGCGTTCCGCAGCGGCACGAACGTGACGGCCGGATGGACGGAGCGCCGCCGGGCGACCTCCGGCACGACCCCGATGCCGCGCCCGGCCGCGACCGACTCGATCCACTCGTCGAAGTTCTCGGTCTCGACGACGGTGCGGGGCTGCCGGTCTGGCCACGACCACGGCCCGGTCGTCCCGCTGAGGATGTTGACGACCAGGGGCCAGTCGGGGATCTCCTCCCAGTCGACGTGGTCGCGCGTGGCCAGGAGGTGTTTCACGGCGCAGACCGCCACCCGCGCCTCGTCGAAGAGGTGGACGATCCGCAGCTCCCCCGCTCCCCACCTCGGGTCGCCCCGCAGGAGCGCGACGTCGACGGTGCCGCGCTCCACGGCCGCGACCGCGTCGTCGGCGCGGACCATGACGACCGTGCTGCCGGTCGCCGCCTCGAACCTGGTGACCATGTCCTGAGCCCACGGATCGGGCAGCAGCCAGCTGAAACCCAGCCGGAGACGGCTCTGCCGCCGGGCCGCCGCGACGGCGCGGTCGACGTCGGCCAGGACGCGTTCGGCGTCGCCCAGGAACACCCGGCCCTCACCCGTGAGCTCGACGTGCCGGGAGGTGCGGTCGAGCAGCCGCACCCGGAGGGCGTTCTCCAGCTGGCTGACGGTCCGGCTCAGCGCGGGCTGGGTGATCGCCATCTCCTCAGCGGCGCGGGTGAAGGACCCCAGCCGGGCCACCGTGACGAACGCCCTCAGGTGCCGGAGCTCCACATCCATAACCGTCAAGCATAGATGCACGACAATAGGCATTTCCGGACGCCCTCAAGGCGACTTAGCGTCGGAGTGACGACGTACCGAAAGGACCGATTGTGCACAGTGCGCTCAGCGGCCTGGGACTGACCTCGCCCGTTCTGGCGGCTCCGATGGCCGGAGGGGGCAGCACGCCCGCGCTGGTGATCGCGGCGGCGAAGGCGGGCGGCTTCGGCTTCGTCGCGGCGGGCTACAAGACCCCGGCCGCGCTCGCCGAGCAGATCGGCCAGGTCCGGGCGGCGGGCGTGCTCTTCGGGGTGAACCTCTTCGCCCCCAACCCCGTGCCGGTCGACCGGCAGGCCTACCGCGAGTACGCCGACCTGCTGCGCGCCGAGGCCGACCGCTATGGCGTCGACGTCAGCGACGTCGAGGCGACCGAGGACGACGACCACTGGCAGGACAAGATCGACCTGCTGCTGGCCGAGCCGGTCCCGGTGGTGAGCTTCACCTTCGGCCTGCCGGAGGAGGCCACCGTCGCGGCGCTGCGGGCGGCCGGCACCCTCGTCGTGCAGACCGTCACCTCGGCCGAGGAGGCGCGGGCCGCCGCCGATCGGGGCGTGGACCTCCTCGCGGTCCAGGCGTCCGCCGCCGGCGGCCACTCGGGGACGCTCACCCCCGACCGGATCCCGCCGGAGATCCCCCTCCCCCAGCTGCTCGGCGAGGTCGGGGCGGCCGTACGGCTGCCGCTGATCGCGGCGGGCGGCATCGCGACCCCGACCGCCGTGGGTGCGGCCCTGGCCGCCGGCGCCGACGCGGTGAGCGTGGGAACGGTGCTGCTGCGCTCCGACGAGAGCGGCGCGTCGGCCCCGCACCGGGACGCCCTCGCCGACACCCGCCGCCGCTGCACGGTGATCACCCGCGCGTTCACCGGCCGACCGGCCCGCGGCCTGCGCAACGAGTTCACCGACCGCTACACCGCCGAGGCCCCGGCGGGCTACCCCGCCCTCCACCACCTGACCAGCCCGATCCGCAAGGCGGCCGCCGCCGCGGGCGACCCCGAACGGATCAACCTCTGGGCGGGCACCGGCTACCACAACGCCGCCGCCGAGCCCGCGACCCGGATCCTGACCGGGCTGACCCGCCGCCTGTGGCTCTGACGCCTCAGGGCGTGTCGCGGAACCGCTCGTGAAGGCGGGGCAGGAAGGCGGCGAGGTGGATCATGCCGGTCCCGGCCGGTCGGCGATGTCGTCCATTTACACATCTTGCGCAAATTTGCCAATCATGTGCATTTGTCGGCCGGTGAGCTCCTCCGAGACCTGCCAGACGCGCTTCGCCTCGTCCTCGCCGCGGAGCCGGGAGTAGAGCGCCTGCTCGGCGGGTGCGCCGGACAGGGTCCCCAGGCCGCCGGGGCCGTAGAGGCGGCCGCCACGCGCGTCCGGGGAGGTGGCGGCCATCAGGGCGGGCAGCGCCGCCGACTCGACCGTGCCGAGCAGGATGCCGTGCCGGGAGAGGGCGCGGATGACGCGCACGCCCATGGTGTCCTTGGCCCGGCCCATCTCGGGCCGCGCGGCCAGCAGGCTGGTGGGCGCGACGCCCGGGTGGGCGAGGTTGCTGGTGATCCCCCAGCCGCCCGCCCGGCTGCGCCGGTCGAGTTCGAGCCCGAACAGGCCGAACGCGATCTTCGACTGGCTGTACGCGCGGCGGGCGTGGTAGCGCCGCTCCCAGTTCAGGTCGTCCCAGTTGATGGTGTTCTCGTTCGCGGCGACGCTGATCTGCGAGGTCACGCGGGCGCGGCCGGCGCCCAGCAGCGGCAGCAGCTCGGCGACGAGGGCGAAGTGGCCCAGGTGGTTACAGCCGAACTGCAGCTCGAACCCGTCGGCGGTGGTGCGCCGGTCAGGCGGGGTCATGACGCCGGCGTTGTTGACGAGGAGGTGGATCGGCCGGTTCTCGCCGCGCAGCGTGGCGCCCAGCGCGGCGACCGAGTCCAGCGACGACAGGTCGAGGTCCCGCAGGGACACGGCGGCGTCCGGGTGCCGCCCCCTGATCTTCGCGACCGCCGCCTCGCCCTTCCGCCGGTCGCGGACGGGCATGACGACCTCTGCCCCGGCGGCGGCGAGCCGGGCCGCCACGACCAGTCCGACGCCGTCGCTGGCGCCCGTCACGACGGCGAGCCTCCCGGCGAGCCTGGGGACCGTGATGTCCGGCTGCGTGCGTGCCATGGTGCTGCTCCTCGGTACGGGGAAATCGGGCCGATCCCAGGTTTCACCTGATCGGCGGCCCTATCCACGGCCTGCCGATCCCAGGCTGAGCGCTCCCGGCCGGTGGTAGAACGAACGGTGTGATCGATCGAACCGGGCTCGCCGAGTTCCTGCGCCGGCGGCGCGAGTCGCTCCAGCCGGAGGACGTCGGCCTCCCTCGCGGGCACCGGCGCCGGACCGCCGGTCTCCGCCGCGAGGAGGTCGCGGCGCTCTGCCACATCTCCGCCGACTACTACAGCCGGTTGGAGCGCGAACGCGGGCCGCACCCGTCGGAGCAGATGGTCGCCTCGATCGCGCAGGGGCTGCACCTGTCCCTCGACGAACGCGACCACCTGTTCCGCCTCGCCGGGCACAACCCGCCCGCGCGGGGCGCCACGAGCGCGCACATCGGGCCCGGCATGCTGCGCATCTTCGACCGGCTCACCGACACCCCCGCCGAAATCGTCACCGAACTCGGCGAAACGCTGCGGCAGACGCCTCTCGCGGTCGCGCTCACCGGCGACCTGACCAATTACACGGGCCCGGCCCGCAGCATCGGTTATCGGTGGTTCACCGACCCGGCGACCCGCGCGCTTTACCATCCCGACGAGCACGCGCTGCATTCCCGCGTCTTCGCCGCCGGTCTTCGCCGGGTGGTGACTCTTCGCGGCCCCGAGTCGAGGGCCGCGCATCTCCAGCGTCTCCTGCTCGACCGCAGCGAGGAATTCCGCGCCGTGTGGCGGGAACACGAGGTCGGCGTCCGGTACGCCGACGTCAAACGGCTCGTCCACCCCGAGCTCGGCGTCCTCGAACTGGCCTGTCAGGCGCTTCTCGACCCCGAACAAGGGCACTCGCTCCTGGTTTACACGGCCGTCCCGGGCAGCGAAAGCCACGAGAAACTCCGGCTGCTTTCCGTCATCGGCCCAAATGCCATTCTTGTCGGCCGAAACCACGAATAGGTGAACCGTCTCACTTAGCGGTCCCCCGCTTCTCACAAACGCGTTTCCGGATTATGAACGGCGTGACAACTTCTCACACCGGAAGGAAACCCGTGACGCGATTATCAAGGCTCTTGATGGCGGTTGCGATCGCCCTCGGGCTCGTGCAGGTCGCCACGAGCCCCGCGCAGGCCACCGTCCCCAACCGCTGGGGCTACGCCTACGTCGACGTCCCCGCCGGAATCCCCAGCCTTGCCCACCAGGCTGGAAGCTGGCCGGGCGGCTTCAACGTCAGCGTGACCCCGGGCGTGCCCGGCGAGACGATCGTCCGGTTCCCGCAGATCGCGGGCCCCGGCGGCGTCGCCCACGCCACGGCGGTGGCCAACGCGCCCTACATCTGCCAGGTCGCCAAGTGGGTGCCGGTCGGCACCGACCAGATCGTCGTGGTCAGGTGTCACCAGTTCGGCGGCGCGCCCGTCACCACGCCGTTCACGGTCACCTGGTCGGAGAGCACGCCCCCCATGGTCGGCCCTGCCGGGCAGGGCTTCGGGTACGTGCACTACAACGGCGGGACCATCGCCTCCTACAACTCCGCGTTCGGCGCCAACCTCGTCAGTGTGCTGGGCGTGGGCTGGTACAAGGTCGACCTGAACGGTCTCGGCTCCGCGGCCCCGGCCGGCAACATCCAGGTGACGGCGCAGAACGACCTGACCCAGGCCAGATGCAAGGTCGTCAACTGGATCCCGGGCGCGGCGGTCCAACAGATCGAAGTACGGTGCTTCAACGCGGTGAACACCCCGATGCACTCCGGCTGGAGCCTGACCTACCAGCGGGAGCGCAACATCAACGGGCGCTGGGTGCCGCCGAAGGCGTTCGCGTACACCTTCGATCACACGCCCGCCAACCCGGGGCCCTACGCGCCGGCCCCCGCCGGGATCAACTACAACTCGCAGAGCAGCACCAACACCGTACGGACGTCCGGCACGGGCCTGCGCATGGTCACGTTCCCCAGAGTGGGCTACGCGATCGACCACGTGCAGGTGACGGCGTACGGGAACAACCCTGACCACTGCAACCTGCAGACGTTGTGGAACACCAGCGGCGCGGTCGCCACGGTGCGCAACGTGCAGTGCTGGACGGGGGTGACGCGCGTCGACCGCGCGTCGTTCGTGTCGTACACCTCCACGCAGTAAGAAAGCGGCGGCGGGGGCGATCCGCCCCCGCCGCTCTCAGCAGTCGCGCGCGGCCGGCAGAGGCGGCCCCGGCAGCGGCCGGGCCCCGGCGGCGCGCAGGCCGTCGAGCATCAGCGCGAGGTGGCGACGCCAGGCTGCCGGGGACGTCTGGCGGGTGGCGGCGACGGTCGCCGACACTCCCCAGATCACGAAGGCCAGGTCGGCGAGCGTGACGTCGGCCCGCAGGTCCCCGGCGCTCTGGGCGCGTTCGACGATCTCGAGCATCAGCCCGTATCCACGGTCGCCGTCCACCGGCGCGGTCCGCGCGGCCAGGTCGTTGTAGCCGAGGTCGGCCGCCTGGAGCTCGCACACAGCGGTCAGGAAGGCGGCGAACCCCTCCCAGGCGTCGTCCGTGGCCAGGGCCTGCTCGGCCAGGTCGGCCACGGTCGCTCTCCGGTCGGCGAAGACCGCCTCCACCAGAGCGTCGCGGGTGGGGAACCGGTTGTAGAGCGTCCCGATGCTCACCCCCGCCACCCGCGCGATCTCGTCGAGCGGCACGTCGAGCCCCCGGTCGGCGAACAGCCGCCGCGCCGCGCGGAGCAGGCGCTCGCGGTTCTGTACGGCGTCCTTGCGCATGGCCGCCACCCTAGCTAACTTGAGGGCTGTCTCAAGTTGAGGGAGATCTCAAGTTATGACCCGGACGATCGTGATCACCGGCGGCACGCACGGCATCGGCCGGGCGCTGGCCCGCCACCACGCCGAACGCGGCGACCAGGTCGTGGCCGTGGGCAGCGGCAGCCGCCCGCACGAGGACGCGCCGAACATCCGGTTCGTCAGGTCCGATCTCAGCTCCCTGCGCCAGACCCACGACCTGGTGGCCCGGCTCGCCGCCGAGCACCCCGTGATCGACGCCCTGATCCTCGGGGCGTTCCGGTTCAACCCGGTCCGGGTGGAGACCGAGGAGGGCTTCGAGCACACCTTCGCCCTCTACGTGCTCAACCGCCATCTCATGGCCGAAGGGCTGCGCGGCCCGCTGCAACGGGCGGCGGCCCCGGTGATCGTCAACCTGTGCGGCGCCGGCCGGGGCGGCCGGATCCACTGGGACGACCTGCAGCTGAAGAACGGGTACCGGCCGTTGACGGCGACCCTGCAGGGAGCCAGGGCCGCCGAACTGCTCGGGGCGGCCTACGCCTCCGAGCACGTGAGATACGTCCTGTACAACCCGGTGTTCGTGGCGACGGGCCTGCACGAACCGTTCAGGCAGCCGCTGCGCGGCCTCGTGCGGGCGGCGTCGGCGCTGTTCGCCCAGCCGGTGGCCAGGGCGATCCCGCCGATCGCCGCCCTCGTCGACCGCCCACCGGCCGAGCCGCTCACGACGTGGCGCAGGGGCAGACGCCTCGACCACGCCGTGGACGCGCACGAGGCGCGGCGCTTCGCGGAGACCGTTCGCGCGCTCAGTGAGCGGCGCCCGCCAGGTTGAGGCCCACCACCCCCACGAGGATGAGGACGATCGAGGCGATCTTGAGGGGGCTCACGTCGTCGCCCAGCAGGACCATGCCGAGGGTGGCGGTGCCGACCGCGCCGATGCCGGTCCAGACGGCGTAGGCGGTGCCGACGTCGAGACTCTTCAGCGCCACGGCCAGCAGACCGAAACTGAGAACCGCGAAGCCGACGAAGGCGGCGGCGGGGACCGGGACGGAGAACCCGTCGCTCAGCTTGAGCGAGTAGGCCATCGCGATCTCGAACAGACCGGCGGCGATGAGAAGGATCCAGGCCATGACGGCTCCTTTCGGAGCGTCGTCTTGGCAGTCCGGGTACGGCGCGTCTCGTCCGGGCGGATCCCCTTGGCGGGCCGCATCGGGGTCAACGGCCACCTCATCGGGATGATTCCCCGATCTCACAACGCGGTCATGCCGGTTGTGCGCCGCCTCCTTCAGGTCGTGGCAGGAGGTGCTCGATCGTGACGTCGTATCGCTCTGCCTCACGCCACGGCGGTTCCCTCGAGTTCGACCAGCTGCCCGGGGATCGCCAGCCGCGTCACCCCCAGCATCGTCGTGGCCGGCGCGACCCCGGCGGCGCCCAGCCGTGACGCCAGCACGCCGTAGTGCCGGAACAGCAGGTCGACGTCGGTCGTGTACACGTTGAGCCGCACCAGGTTCCCCAGTGACATGCCCGCCTCCGCCAGCACCGCCTCCACGTTGTCGAGGCTCAGCGCCAGCTGCCCGGCCATGTCGTCGGCATGCTCCGGCCTGCCGTCGGCGCTCATCGCGGTCTGCCCCGAGAGGTAGAGGGTCCGGGTCTCCCCCGAAACCAGTTCGCCCTGGTTGAAGCCCAGTTCCACCGACCACGTCACCGGGTTGACGGCCGTTCGCCGCATCGTCATGAGAGAGCTCCGTTCGCTTCGCCTGTACCGAACCGAGCCTCCCGCCGAATCACGACATCCTCTGTCGTGTATTCCTCCTAAGGTTTCCGTATGCGTGCCGACCGGCTGGTCTCCCTGGTGCTGCTGCTCCGGCGGCACGGGCGGCTGTCGGCGTCGGCGCTGGCGCGGGAGCTGGAGGTGTCGACCCGTACCGTCCTGCGCGACATCGAGGCGCTGTCGGCGGCGGGGGTGCCGGTCTACGCCGAGCGGGGCAGGCACGGCGGGTTCGCGCTGCTGCCGGGGTTCCGTACCGAGCTCACCGGGCTGACCCCAGACGAGGCCCTCGCGCTGCTGATCGCGGGATCGCGGCGGGGCGCGCAGGCGTTCGGGCTCGGGTCGGCGCTCGCGTCGGCGATGCTCAAGGTGGTCGACGCGCTGCCCGACAGCTATCGCGACACCGCCGCCGGGGCGGCCGAGCGGCTGCTCATCGACCCAGAAAGCGACCTGCTCTCGCGGCGGCTGGTCTACGAGGAGGCGCCCGACGCCGTCGTGGCGGGGGTGCTGCGCGCGGTGCTCGCGGGGCGCAAGCTGCGGATCCACTACGCCGCCGCCGACCAGGGGCCGGAATGGCGCACGGTCGACCCGATCGGCCTGGTGACCGTGCGCGACCGGGGGTATCTGCTGGCCACGCGGTCGGGCGCCGACCGCACCTACCGGCTGTCGAGGATCGCGGCCGTCGAGGAGCTCGCCGAACCGGCGGAGCGGCCCGATCGCGTCGACCTCGACCGGGCCTGGCAGGAGCGCAGCACCCGCTTCCGGGCGGGCGGCGACCAGGTCACCGTACTGGTCCTGCTCGACGCGGCGCGGCGGGAGGAGCTGGCCGGCACCGCGCTGGCCGTCGTCAGCGAGGAGACCGAATCAGACGGCCGGCTGCGGCTGGAGGTCGCCTTCCAGGATTCCCGCCACGCCGTGTGGGCGCTGTGGCGGCTGGGCGCGGGCGCGGAGGCCCTCGCGCCGCAGTGGTTGCGCACCGCCCTGCGCGATCGCGCCGCCGCGCTCGCCACCCGCTACGGCTCCGTTACGGCTCCGCCCACCCGGCCCCGACCGCCGGCCTGAGCCCGCGCCGCGACGCCTTACTTCATCGGCTGGCAGGGCGGGGTCTGGAACACCACCCCGTCGAGGAAGTTGCCGAACGCGGCTCCCCCGGCGGCCGACACCGACTCGAAGGAGAACCTCGTCACGGTCTGGCCGGCCGGGACCACGTAGGTGCCCGTGTACTGCCGCCAGGCGGTGTTGCCGGTCGCGATGTCGGCCGAGGTCGCCCCGGCCGGGATCTGCGCCACGGTCGCGCCGGGAGCGCCGATCATCACCCGCATGACGTCGGTGCCGAGACGGCCGCGATGCCACAACGACCACGACATCACGGTGCCGGGCACGGTCGGCACGTCCTGGTAGAGCGCCGAGGGCTCGGAGGCGTTGAGCTCGGCGAACTGCTGACCGTCGGCGGAGGGGACCCCGCCGGAGCCCGACCGCCAGATCTCCAGCATCCGGTCGGAGGCGGTGGTGCGCCATCCGACGGAGGGGTCGGTGGAGGCGTCGGGGATGTCCCACCGGGCCGAGGCGACGTACGGGGCCTCGAAACTGCTGTTCGCCAGGCCGATCGGGTTGGTGACGCAGGTGACCACCACGGTGACGGTCGCGGTGCTGGTGCCGCAGGGCGTGCTGATCGTGTAGGTGAAGGTGTCGGTGCCGCTGAGGCCCTTCGGCGGCGTGTAGACGACGTTGCCGCCCGAGATCGTCGCCGTGCCGTTCGCGGGCCGGCCGACGGAGGTGATGGTCGAGCCGGAGCCGACGTCGTTGGCCAGCACCGGGATGGTGACCGCCGTGTCCTGGCGGGTGGTGACCGTGTCGTTGACGGCCCTGGTCGGCGAGATGCTCTGGCCGTCCACGATCTGGATCGGCGGCGCCGGGGTGTTGTTGCCGAGCTGGCCCGGGAAGGCGATGACGCTGCTGATGCCGCTCGGGCGGATGGTCATGCTCCGCCCGACCGTGCCCTGCTTGACGCGGAAGGTGATGGCCTTGGGCGCGGGGTCGGTCTTGGTGCCGGGCGACGGGATCGTCAGGGTGGTGCCGGAGATGGCGCCCGTCCCCGACTGGCCGACGACGTCGGCGTTGGCGAGCAGCGAGGAGATGTCCCACGAGGTGGTGTAGCTGCGGACCAGGAACGGCCACTGGGCGGTGCGGTGGGCCAGGCGGAGGGTGAAGGTCGAGCCGGGCGCGATCTGGCCGCCCCACAACGAGGGCGTGGTGTCCACGGCCACGTTGCCGCTGCCGAGCTGCATGCCGATGACGTTCTTCCAGTAGTAGTTCACGGGATAGTTCGCCTGGCCGGGTCGTACACAGGGAGTCACGTTCTTCCGCGTGTCGGGGGCCGCCTCGGCGGTCCCGGGCAGCGCCGACGCGGTCATCAAAGTGAGTAGAGCGGCCGAAAGGGCGTGTGACAACAACACGAAGCTCCGTTCTGATAGATCAACTCGGCCCGGACACTACTCCTCGTGATCATGGAATCGCTCGGAGTGGCCATTTTTGATCTTCGTGTCGTCCGGAAAAACCCGTTGCCGCCGGTCAGTGCACGAACGTATGGTCTTGCGCCCGTGGTCACAGTTGTGGAGCGTGTGCTGCCCGCGCGCCTGGGGCGGGGATTCCGGTGGTTGCTGGCGTCGAGCTGGCTGACGAATCTGGGTGACGGGATCGCCGCCGCGGCCGGACCGCTGCTGGTCGCGTCGCTGACGAGCGACCCGCTGATGATCTCGCTGTCGGCCCTGGTGAGCTGGGCGCCGCCGCTGCTGTTCGGCCTGTACGCGGGCGTGCTGTCCGACCGCCACGACCGGCGCCGCATCGTGCTGGCCGCGAACGCGGCGCGGGCGCTGGTGCTGGTCCTGCTCGTCGTGCTGATGGCGACCGGCCGGGTGACGGTGGAGGCGGCGCTGGCGCTGCTCGCGCTGCGGGCCGTCGCGGAGGTCTTCGCCGACAACGCGACCGCCACGCTCACGCCGATGATGGTCGGCCGTGACGACCTCGTCGTCGCCAACGCCCGCCTGGGCACCGGGTTCATCACGCTCAACCAGCTCGCCGGTCCGCCGGTCGGCGCGGCGCTGTTCGGCCTCGGCCTGGCCTGGCCGTTCGCCGGTCAGCTGCTCCTGGTCGTGGCGGCGATCGTGCTGGTCTCGCGGATCAGCCTGCCCCCGCACTCCCGCCAGGCCGACGGCGCCAAGCCGAACGCCGTGCGCGAGCTGGTCGAAGGCTTCGGCTGGACCGCGCGCCACGCGGCCGTCCGCACGCTGGCCCTCACGATCCTGATCTTCAACTTCACGTTCGGCGCGGCTTGGTCGGTGCTGGTCCTCTACACCCAGGAGCAGCTCGGCCTCGGCGCCCTGGGCTTCGGCCTGATGACCACCATCGGCGGCATCGGCGGCCTGATCGGCACCGGCCTCTACGGGGCCATCACCCGCAGGGTGAGCCTCGGCGCGCTGATGCGGATCGGGCTCGTCATCGAGACCCTCACGCATCTCGGCCTGGCGCTGACCTACTCGCCGTGGGTCGCCGGCGGCATCTTCCTGGTGTTCGGCGCGCACGCGTTCATCTGGGGCACCACCTCGGTCACCGTCCGCCAGCGCGCGGTCCCGGCCGAACTGCAGGGCCGCGTGGGCAGCGTCAACACCGTCTGCGTGTACGCCGGCCTCGTCGTCGGCTCACTGATCGGCGGCGTGCTGGCCACCCACTTCGGGGTCGCGGCCCCGTTCTGGTTCGCGTTCGCCGGTTCGGCGGTGTTCCTGGTCGTGCTGTGGCGGCAGCTCATGCACATCGCGCACGACGACGCGCCGGCTAGTTGAGCACCTTGAGCAGCTGCTCGCCCAGCACCTGCGCCGACGCGGGGTTCTGCCCCGTCAGCAGGTTGTGGTCGACGACCGTGTACGGCTTCCACGGCTCGCCCTTGCTGTAGTCGACGCCGAGCTTGACGAGCTCGTCCTCCAGCAGCCACCGGGCCCGGGAGGCCAGCCCGACGCCGTCCTCCTCCTCGTTGGAGAACGCGGTGACCTGGTATCCGGCGAACGGCGACTCGCCCCGGAACCGGGTCGCCAGCATCGCGGCGGGCCCGTGGCAGACGATGGCGAGCGGCTTGCCGGAGGCCAGCGCCGCCGTCAGCAGCCGCCCCGCGTCGGGGTCGGCGCACAGGTCCTCCATCGGGCCGTGCCCGCCCGGAGCGTAGACGGCGTCGTAGTCCTCCAGCCTCGCGGCCGACAGCTGGATCGGCCGCCGCAGCTCCTCCGCGAAGCGGATCGTCGCCTCCAGGTCGAGGGCCGCCTGCGCGCCGCCCGCCATCTCGGGCCGCAGGCTCATCATGTCGACGGTCGGGATCACCCCGCGCGGCGTAGCGACCACGATCGTGTGCCCCGCCTCCGTGAGCGCCCGGTAGGGGGCCGCGAACTCCTCGGCCCAGTACCCCGTGGCGTGCCGGGTCCCGTCCTTGAGCGTCCAGTACGACGCCGCGGGCATCATGAAGAGCAACCTGGCCATGGGCGACCGCCCCCCGTCGTGATCGTGGCCTCTCACCAGCCACTTTATGCGCCGAAGTCGCATTTGCGCAGGTGAGGGCAAGGTGTTACCCCACCTTGGCGACGGCCCCCACGCGCCTCGTTAACGTGGTCACGAGGAGCGCCGGAGGGAGGGGCCGCATCGACCGGGAACGTCCGAGGAAGGTCGGCGACAGGTTCTGGGAGACCTTCTCGCCGACGTCCGAGCGCCCGCGCAGCGCACTCGGCCTGCGGATGGTGCTGGCGATCTTCGGCCTGGTCGTCTGCGGCGCCCTGGCGGTGGTGGCCTTCCTGATCGGCCTCGCGGTCCTGGCCGTCATCATGGCCGTCTTGGCGCTGATCGCGGTCGCCGACCTGGTCGTCGTGGTCCGGCGGCTCCGCCGGCGTCACACCGCGTGAGGGCGGGGGCGCCGATGTCCGTGGGTGGCGACGGACACCGGCGCCCGGCCGGTCACGCCCTGACGCTGCAGTTCGTGCCGTTGAGCGTGAAGGCCGTCGGCTCCGGGTTCAGGCCCGTGTGGGCGCCGTTGAAGCCGAGGTTGACCGTCGCGCCGGGCGCGATCTGGCTGTTCCAGGCGACGTTGCGCGCGGTCACGTGCCGCCCCGACTGCGACCACGACGCGTTGTGCCCGGAGACCCACCGCTGACCGGCGTCGGGGAAGTCGAACTCCAGGCTCCAGACGCTGACGGGTGAGGTGCCCGTGTTCTTCAGCGTCATCCACACGGCCATGCCGGTCGACCACATCACGCTGTCGTACCCGACCTCACACGAGCCGGTCGTCGGGCTGGGGCTCGGGCTCGGAGTGGGGAGACCCTGCCGGGCCAGGACGGGGGTCGGGGTCGACGGCGGGCTGACGTTGCCCGCGGCGTCTCTGGCCACCACGGCGTAGGTGTAGTACTGGCCGGTGACCAGGCCGCCCTCGTTGAACATCCGGTACTGCGTGCCGACGCTCCCGACCTTGATCCAGCCGCCGACCGTCTCCCGGTAGATGTCGTAGCCGACCACGCCCACGTTGTCGGTGGAGGCGTCCCAGCAGAACGCCGTGCCGGGGAAGTCCCACAGGCAGCCGTCCCGCACGTTCTGCGGCTGGGTCGGCGGCTGGGTGTCGCCGGGCTCGGGCGACGGCGAGGGCTGTTGCATGCCGGTGGTGGCCGTCAGCGTGATGAACGACGAGGGCGCGCTCACGTTGCCCGACAGGTCGCGGGCGACGAGGTAGAAGGAGTAGGAGCGTCCGAGCACCAGGCCGCCGACGATGGTGGGGCTGCTCGTGGGCGACGAGGTCTTCACGAACCCCGTCGAGGTGAGCCGGTACACGTCGTAGCCGGCCACCGAGCCGCTGTCGTCGGTCGACGGCGTCCAGCAGATGCCGACCATGCCTCCCTGCGAACTCGGCGGCGGGCAGGACATCAGACCGCCGGGACGGGACGGCGGCGTCGTATCGGCCGCGAGGGCCGGGAGCGGGGTGATGATCGCGAGGAGAGCTCCGGCGATCAGGGCCATGCGCAGTCTCATGTCAGGATGCTCCGCCCCCACTGGGCGACAGACCAGCGAACCGCACCGCCGGCCGAAGAAGCGCAGGTCGCCCCTGAAACTCTCAATCTCCTCGCCTATTCCGGGCGGCCGATCGTGTCGAGGAGCAGGCGGGCCACATCGGTGACCCGGCTGGTTCCCTTCCGGGCCGCCGCCTCGGCCAGGCCCGGCACCTCGCCCCGCGCGCCCGCGAGCCCGGCCGCCTTGACCGCCACGTCGAGCAGGTCGGCCAGCCCGTGGACGGGACGCCCGGGGCGGCGCAGCAGCAGGGGCAGCGCCTCGGCCAGGAGCGCCCACGTCTCCCGATGGGCTCCCGACAGCGCGAGTTCCTCCAGGGCGGGCGTCGCCCGCTTCAGGGTCACCGCGCCCGACCCGGCCAGCCGGCCGAAGGCCCAGCCGAAGTCGGCGGCGGCGAACTCGCCGCGGACGGCCAGGATCTTCATCGCCTCGACGGCGACGTCGCGATCGGCGGCGTTCTTGTGGCCGAGCGCCATCGTGATCGCGCTCGCCGTGGCGCGTCCCACGGGGCCGCTTCCCTGGACGAGCGCGCGCAGCGTCGACACCCTGGCGCGGTTGGCCCGGACGCCCACGACGAAGCATTCGAGCACGCGGGCGGCGACCACCTCGCGGTGCGACGGCAGGACCGCCGGCCACCACTGGATCTCGTCGGAGTGCGCGCTCCAGTCGCCCGGCTCCAGCGTGCAGAGCGCGGCGATCGGTTCGGGCAGGTCGGGCGCGGGCGGCCGGATGAGGGCGTGGACGGCCGACATCTCCCGGTCTTCGAAGGAGTCGGGGTCGAGCGTGGTCTCGACGGTGCAGGTCACCTCGGGGTCGGCCAGGCCGCCGTCGCGCAGCCAGGCGGCCAGCCGCCGGCCGGCCGGCGAGGTCAGGCGCTCGGCGCGGGCCACGACTTCGGGGTCGGCGGTTCTGGGGAGCCGGAGCAGCGCCTGGCAGAAGTCGAGCGGCAACGGCTCGGCGTCGCCCAGCCGCGCCACACGGTCGACCAGCGTCGCAGCAGCGACGTGCCCGGTGGGCTCGGTCGGGGTGGCCAGCAGGACCGGGAGGGTGCGGCCCGACTCCAGCAGGGCGATGACCTCGCGCACCCGGTCGCGGGTGAAGTGGTCGAACAGCGGGCTGTGGAGCGGGTCGTGGGCCAGGTGCTCGGTGATCCGGCCGGACAGCTCGATGCTCTCCGCCGGGTTCACCAGCGCCAGCGC
This sequence comes from Herbidospora galbida, assembly GCF_005233835.1. Classification (GTDB taxonomy): domain Bacteria; phylum Actinomycetota; class Actinomycetes; order Streptosporangiales; family Streptosporangiaceae; genus Herbidospora; species Herbidospora galbida. The sequence continues at coordinate 561,811 of NZ_SZQA01000001.1, forward strand.
GCACTGCGTCAGCAGCACGCCGACGTGGTTGGCCAGGTAGTAGTGGTCGACGTAGCGGTGCCGCCCCCAGACCCGTTCGGCCCACGGCCGGACGACCTCGATCGTCGCGTCGGGGTCGTGATGGGTGAACGTCACCAGCGCGGCCATGATCTGCTCGACCTCGACGGGGTCGTGGGTTCGCCAGCCCTCCCCCACCCGGCCCGCGAGCTCGGCCGGGGAGCCGATCTCGGGCGGCAGGGCGGGCAGCCCGACCGTCACCCGCAGCTCGCCGGGCGTCAGCACCTCGGCGGGCTCGGCCTCGACCGCGCCGCCGAACGCGCCGCCGATCTGCTCGCGGAGTTCGGCGGGCAGCCGCGACGCGGCTTCGCGGATCGCGCCGGCCGTCTCGGGCGAGGCGTGGGGGGCGAGCTTGAGCGCGAGGCGCACGGCCCGGTCGCGGAGGGCCGGGGTCTCCTGGCCGAAGACGGTCGCCAGCGCGGCGAGCGCGCCGTCGGCCTCCTCGGGCCGCGCGAGGGCGATCCACTGGAGCGCGGTCGTGACGTGCTTCTTCTCCGGCCGGAACGCCAGCGCACCCACGGCCTCGCCGAACAGGCCGGCGTCGAGCGGGACGCGGCCCAGTTCGCCGGTGGCCAGCAGCACGAGCGGCGGTGCGGCGACCGGCAGCACCCTGACCAGGTCGACCACGGGGATCTCGGCGGGTTCCGGGCGCAGCCGCTCCCACAGGATGGTGAACAGCTCGATGTCGCGGTCGTGGCCGTGGGTCAGGAACCGCGTCACGCAGCCGTCGAGGAGCGCCTTCCGGTCGAGCCGTCCCTCGGCCGCGAGGGCGGCCAGCGCGCCGATGACGGTGTTCTCGTTGTAGGCGCTGTTCCACTTCCAGTCGTGGATCAGCGGCGCGGCGGCGCCCTCGGCGGTGAACAGCCGGGGCGTCAGGACGTCGAGGAACGGATCGTCGCGAAGCAGGTCGAGCCGCCCGCCCCGCCAGAACCGGTGGCACACGTCCCACAGCCAGCCCACGACGAAGGCGTCGTTGTCGGGCACCTCGATGCCCGTCTCGACGGCGAGCGCGGCGGCCAGGTCGTAGCCGGGCTGCCCGTCCACGTTCTGCCATCCTCTGCGGTCGCCCGGCCGCAGACCGGCGACGAGCCGGTGGGCCAGGTCGCGCCGCCATTTCCCGTCTCTGGTCCGGAGCACCTCGGCGATGCGCCCGGCGTCGTCTCGCGGCCTTCGGGGGAGCCGGAGCTCGCGGCGGTCGAGCCACGTGGCGACCTGGGCGGCCCCGGAGAAGCAGGCCGCCCCGGCGAGCCGGAACGCGGACGCCTGGTCGGCGACCTCGGCGCGCGACCGGCCGGCCAGGTGGGGGGACAACTCCCGGGCGACGGCCTTGCGGTCGGCGTCGGTCAGGGACCCGACGTGTGCGGCCAGCCCGGCCTCGTCACCGGATTCGAGCCACTTCCGGACCTGCTCCCATGCGTTCACGCCGGGACCCTATCGGCCCTTTCCGACAGAATCGCCCTGAAAGAGGTGGGGCCGGGGGGCGAGGGTCGCGGCGATCGTCTCCACCACCGTCTCGGGGACGTCCGGACCGGCGGTGATCGCCACGGTCGCGTCGTGGCGTTCGACGATCCGGCCCTCCAGGCCGCCGAAGCCCGGAGGCCAGATCGTCACCTCGACCGCCGGGCCGGCGGCGGGGACCACCCTGTAGTGCAGGAGGCCCGGCGAGACGTCGACCACCTCGATCCGGTGGCCGGCCAGGTCGGGGGCGAGCAACGGCACCCGCGCCGCGGCGGCGCCGGTACGCCACCAGGTCAGCCGCGCACCCGGTGCCGGGGTGGTGGCCAGGACCGCCACGGCGTAGGACCCCCCGACGATCAAAGCCAGTGAGAGCGGCTCCGGTTCCCCGAACTCGCTGAGCAGGAAGCCCCCCGTCATGACGGGGAGGAGCCCCACCGCGGCCGGGCGCCACGCGGGCCGCACCCGCAGCGCCCAGAGCGCGGGCCAGGTCAGGATCGCTCCCACGGGCACCACGGCGTAGACCAGGAAGATGACCCAGTAGAGGTTCAGGTCGCCGAATTGCGCGATCATCGCGATCGCCACGACGACCAGGCCATAAGCCAGCACTCCGGCAGCCGCCCCGGCCGCCGTTCGTCGGAGGATGACCATCATGTCCGCGATCGTGACAGGCTCCGATGACGGTTACGTCACTCCGTCGGCTTCAGCGAGACGTGGTAGTGGCCGACGAGCCAGCGGCCGTCTCGGCGTTCGAGGACCATCGTCACGTGACGGCGGGCGACCTCGCCGTCGGCGTAGGTGAAGTCGGCGGCGGCGTAGCCCGCGATGACGTCGTCCGCCGACCGGCGGGCGTCGATGATCTCGTAGTCGACCCGCAGGCCGGCGGGCTGGCCGTCGTAGTACTCGACGACCGAGGCGCGGCCCCGCGTCGGCTCCGGGTGGGCGCCCTGGAAGAGCGCGTCCTCGGCGAACACGGTCCCGACCTCGGCGGGGTCGTGGACGTCGATGCCGTGCTTCCAGACGGCGAGGACGTCGGCGAAGATGCGCTCGCTCATCGGCCCGCGCTCTGGCCGCCGTCGATGTGCAGGAACTCCCCGGTGACGAGCGGCGCCCGCTCCAGGTAGAGCACGCCGTGGGTGACGTCGCTGATGTGCCCGATCTTCTTCATCGGGTGGAGCTGGGCGAGCTGTTCGGTGTCGCCGCCGCTGTGCAGCGGCGTGTCGATCAGGCCCGGTGAGACGGCGTTGACCCGGATGCCCCGGTCGGCGTACTCGATGGCCAGGGACTTGGTGGCCGCCGCGACCCCGCCCTTGCTCAGCGAGGCCAGCACCGAGGGGACGGCGGAGTTGGCCTGCTCGACGAGCGTGGTGGTGATGCTGACGATGTGGCCGCCGCCCTGCCGCAGCATCGGGTCGATGACCTGCTGCGTCAGGTAGAAGAAGCCGCCGACGTTGATGTCGATGACCTTCTTGTAGTCCTCGTGCGTGTAGTCGGTGAACGGCTTGGCGACGAAGACGCCCGCGTTGTTGACCAGGGTGTCGACCCGGCCGAAACGGCTCAGGGCCGTCTTCACGACCTGCTCCGCCGTGGCGGGCTCGGCGATGTCGCCGGGCACCGCGACCACGTTGGGGTCGTCGCCGGCCTCGATGGACCGGGAGGTGGCCACCACGGCGTAGCCGATCTCCCGGTACGCGGCCACCAGGGCCTCTCCGATGCCCTGCGATGCCCCGGTGATGACGGCGACGCGCTGATCTGCCATGACTTACTCCTAGACGGTCGGTCTACTACTGACATTTCCGTTTTAGCCGACCGGTCGTATAATTGCAAGATGGGCCGAACGTCAGACGCTCGGGAGCGGATCCTCGCCGCCGCCACCGATCTGTTCTCCCGCCGCTCCTACGGCTCCATCGGCGTCGCGGAGATCTGTGCGCAGGCGGGCACGCCGAAGGGCAGTTTCTACCACTTCTTCGAGTCGAAGCAGGCGCTCGCGCTCGAGATCATCGACCTGCAGTGGAACTCCCAGCGCGGTCGCTGGCAGCGGATCCTCGACGGCGACGGCCCGCTCGTCCACCGGCTCAAAGACCTGTTCGCGTTCACGGTCGAGATGCAGACCGCGTCGCTGAACGACGCCGGCGTGGTCTCCGGCTGCCTGTTCGGCAACCTCAGCCTGGAGCTGAGCACGGGCGACGACCCCATGCGCCAGAAGCTGCGGGCGATCTTCGACGAGCAGGTCGAGCTGATCCGCCGGTCGATCGAGGCGGCCCAGGCGCTCGGCGAGCTGACGACGATCGACGCGCCGGGGGCCGCCAAGTCGATCGTCGCCCAGATCGAGGGGACGGTCCTGTTCGCCAAGCTCTTCAACGACCCGGGCCAGCTCGACCAGCTCTGGGCCAACAGCCTGCGCCTCCTCCAGGTCGCCGACTCCTAGGAACCGCTCCGGCGGGCCTCCGCGACCTCATGTTCAACCGGCCTTCAGGAGCAGCTCGGTGAGCTCCCCGGGCACGGTGACCATGCAGTCGTGACCGCTGCGCAGCTCCCAGACCCGCGCCGAGGGCGGGACGGGACGGCGGGCGACGCCCTCGGGGGTGTCGCCGACGCAGTGGACGTGGGTCTGCGGGATGTCGGCCAGGGCCGCCTCGTCGAACCGGGCGGGCTGCCGGAAGCAGCGGGCCGACTCGTCCGAGAGCATCGGGCGCAGCCATTCCACGTCGGCCGGGTCGGTCACCCCGAACGTGCCCATGGGCGGGATGCGCCAGCTCGGGGCCGCGTCGATCAGCTCCCGGGTGAACGGCATGACGTCGAGCACGCTCTCGCCGTCGGCGGGGACCATCGCGTCGACGTACACGAGCCCTGAGATCCGTTCCGGGAATCGGCCGGCCACCGCGGAGACGATCATCCCGGCGTAGCTGTGCCCGACCAGGATCACGTCGGTGAGGTCCTCGCCGGTGAGGATGTCGGCGACGTCGGCGATGTGGGTGTCGAGGCCCACGTCGGGGCCGAGCAGGTGCTCCTTGTCGCCGTGGCCGGTCAGTGAGGGGGCGAGCGCCCGATGTCCGGCCTGGGTCAGGCGAGGGACGACGCGGTCCCAGACGCGGCCGCTGTGCCAGGCGCCGTGAATGAGCAGGAAGGTCTTCATGGAAAGGACGCTAGAGATCCGATAGGTACCGATTGGTACCCTTCGGCTCGTGCGCGATTCCGCGGGGAGCGTCTTTCTCGCCGACTGCCCGGCCCGGCTGGCCATCGAGATCATCACCAACAAGTGGGCGGTCGTCGTGCTGTTCGCGCTCAGCCGGGGGCCGTGCCGGCACGGTGAGCTCGTCGAGCTCGTCGGCGGCATCTCGCGCAAGGTGCTCACCCAGACGCTGCGCCGCCTGCAGGGCTACGGCCTGGTCGAACGCCGCGCCTACGCGGAGGCTCCCCCGCGCGTCGAGTACTCCCTGACCGACCTGGGCCTGACCCTCGTCGAGCCCATCGCCGTGCTGACCGACTGGGCGCGGGCGCACGGCGACGCGATCGTCACCTTCCAGGAGGGCGCCGATCCAGACCGTCGAGCATGAGCGGCAGGAAGCGCTCCGGGATGACGCCCGGGTTGCAGGCGAAGACGTTGAGCAGGTCCATGACGTCGGCGGTGCCGACGTCCGGGCGCATCGCGCCGTCGGCCTGCGCCTGACCGACCAGCACGTCGAGCCGTTCCACCAGCGCCTGCCGCGCCTCCGGCGCGGAGGTCCCGGCCAGCGCGGCCGCGACGGCGCCCCGGCTCTCGTCGACGGCGTGCACGACGAAGGCGCGCACGGCCGACCAGGCGTCGGGCCCGGCCGAGGCGGCGTGGTCGAGGGCGTCGACGAGCTCGTGGACGTACTGCTCCGCCAGCGCCGCCAGCAGCACATTCCGGTCGGGGAAGCGGCGGTAGAGCGTGCCGACCCCGACGCCGGCCCGGCGGGCGATCAGCTCCATCGGCGCGTCGGTGCCGCGTTCGGCGACCACGTCGCGGGCCGCTTCAAGGATCTTGTCCCGATTGCGGCGGGCATCGGCGCGCATGTGAGATTCTCTCCTAAGTGGACGATCAGCTTCCGCTTACTATAGGAGGCATTCATGGCGATCGTGGTGACGGGCGCGACGGGCACGATCGGGCGCGCGCTGATCAGGGAACTCGGCGGCGCGGCGCTGGCGGTGGTGCGCCGCGCGGAACAGGGCGCCGACCTCGGCTGCGAGCACGTGGTCGGCGACCTGGAGCGGCCGGAGAGCATCCCGATCGAGCCCGGCGACCGGCTCTTCCTCAACAGCTCTATCTGGCCCGGGTTCGTCCGGGCGCACCAGGCGGTGATCGACCGCGCGGCGGCGCGGGGCGCGGCGCAGGTGGTGACGGTGTCGGTGCGCGGGGTGACGTCGGCCGGCCTGCTCGGCTTCGGCATGCACGGGCAGGTCGACGACCACCTCAAGGCGTCGGGCGTGCCGTGGTCGATCCTGGCTCCGGTCGGCTTCATGCAGAACCTCGCGGGCGACGTCGACGAGGAGGGCCGGATCTTCGGCGCGTACGGGCGCGGCCGGGTCGGCTACATCGACGCCCGCGACATCGCGGCGGTCGCGGCCGCGCTGCTCACCCGTCCCGTGGGCGACAGCGCGACCTACGAGCTCACCGGCCCCGACGCGCCGACGCACGACGAAATCGCCGCCGAGCTCACCCGGTCGCTCGGCCGGCCGGTGCGCTATGTGGACCTGTCGGCCGAGGAGGGCGCGGCCCACTTCGAGAAGCGCGGCATGCCCGCCCAGGCGGCGCGTGACCTAGCCCGGTTGATGGCCCAGATCGGCGACGGCCGCTGGGCGGGCACGACGACGACCGTCGCCGACGTCCTGGGCCGCCCGCCGCGCTCCCTGCGGGAGTTCCTCGCGCAGGCGCCCTAGCGGAGGGGTATGAGGCCGCGCTGGTAGGCGGCCACCAGGCGGCGGGGCACCAGCAGGCGTTCGCCGTCGACCACGATGGGGACCAGGTCGGGGGCCGCCGCCTTCCACTGGGCGCGGCGGTGGCGGGTGTTGCTGCGGGAGGTCTTCCTCTTCGGGACGGCCATCGTCACCAGCTCGCCTTCGTGACGCCAGGGAGTTCGCCCCAGTGGGCCATCTCGCGGAAGCGGATCCGGGACAGGCCGAACCTGGTGAGGTGGCCGCGCGGGCGGCCGTCGACGGAGTCGCGGTTGCGCACGCGGGTGGGGCTGGCGTCGCGGGGCTGGCGGGCCAGTTCGCGGGCCGCCGCCGCCTGCTCCTCCGGCGTCCCCACGCGGATGAGCTCCTTGAGTTCGGCGCGGCGGTCGGCGTAGCGGGCGACGACGGCCCGCCGCCGGTCGTTGGCGACGATCTTGCTCTTCTTGGCCATCAGACCCTCTCTCCTCTGGCGCGGATGCGGGCCACGGCCGCCTCGATGCCGATCTTGTCCACGGTCTTGATCGCGCGGGTGCTGAGGGTGAGCCGGACGTGCCGGTTCTCGCTCGGCAGCCAGTAGCGGCGGCTCTGGACGTTGGGATTCCAGCGGCGGCGGGTGCGCCGGTGGGAGTGGGAGACGTTGTTGCCGAAGACCGGCTGCACGCCGGTGAGCCGGCAGCGGGCGCTCACCGTTCCTCCCGGAACTCGACGTGCCTGCGCACGATCGGGTCGTACTTGCTGAGGGTGAGCCGGTCGGGGTCGTTGCGGCGGTTCTTGCGGGTCACGTACGTGTAGCCGGTCCCCGCCGTCGAGCGGAGTTTGATCACCGGGCGTAGTTCGTTCCTGGCCAAGGCCGAGGTCCTTCCATGAGGCGTGTCCGTGCGATGATAATGATAATTGTTTTCATTCGCCACTTGAGAGGTCCGCCATGACCACCCCCGTCGTCCTGGTCGCCGGCCTGCACCGCCGGGCCCGCACCGCCACCGTCCACCGCCTGCTGGCCGCCCATCCCGGCGCGGTGGCCGTCCACCACGACCTGCGCGAGGTCGCCTCCGGGCGGGTCGAGCGCACCGTCCGCGACGTCTCCGGCGTGCTGGAGCGGGCCGAGGTGCGGCTGGCGCACGGGTGCGTCACCTGCACGGTCAGGGAGGATCTGCTGCCCGAGTTGATCCGGCGCGCGCCCACCGCGCCGCTGCTGGTCGTGGATCTGTGGGACGCGGTCGAACCGCGTGCGGTCGCCGAGGCGCTCGACGCCGAGGAGGCGGCCGGGTCGCTGCGCCTGACCTGCGTGGCGACCGCGCTGCACGCGGAGCACCTGCCGGTCGACATCGCCCGGGGCGAACGGCTGTCGCAGACGGGCCACGGCGCCGGCGGCGACCGGCGTCACCTGGCCGAGGTGCTGGCCCGGCAGACGGAGTACGCGACCGCCCTGGTCCTGTACGGCGGAGACGAGGAGGACCACGACCTCTCGCGCGCCCTGCTGGCCCACCTCGCGCCCGCCACCCCCGTGTTCGCCCCCGGCCTGCCCGAGGTGACCGGCCCCGCCCTGCACACCCGGACGCTGGCCGAGCGCGTCGACCCCGCCACCGCCGTGCTGCCCTGCGACGCGCGGGACGGCGAGGTCACCACCGTCGTCTGGCACCGCCTGCGCCCGCTGCACCCCGGCCGCCTGTTCGAGGCCCTCGACGACCTGGTCTCCGAGTCGGTCCGCTCGCGCGGCCGGTTCTGGCTGGCCACCCGGCCCGACCGGCTGCTCGGCTGGGACGCCGTCGCGGGCGGCATGGCCGTCGAGGACGCGGGCCCGTGGCTGGCCGCGCTACCCGAGGCCGCCTGGGAGCTGGTCTCCCCCGCCCGCCGCGCGGCCGCCTCCCTCGACTGGACCGACCCTCTGGGCGACCGCGTCCAGCACCTGGTCTTCATCGGCCCCGACCTCGACCGCGACCGCATCCACGCCGTGCTCGACGCGTGCCTGCTGACCCCGGAGGAGGCGGTGGCGGGCTCGTCGGCGTGGGCCCGCTACGACGACCCGTTCGCCCCTCTTCTCGAACCGGCCGAAAGTCCGAGGCTCGGCTCGGACCGTTGACCGAGGCGGCCCGGACGTGACGTTCGTAGCCTCGGGCGCATGACCTTTCTCGTGACCGGGGCGACGGGCCGGGCCGGCCGCCACGTCGTCGACGCGCTGCTCGCCGAGGGGCATCGGGTGCGGGCCCTGACCCGGCATCCCGGCAGGGCCGCCTTCCCGCCGCAGGTCGAGGTGGCCGGGGGCGACCTCACCGATCCGGAGTCGCTGCGCGGGGCGTTACGCGGCGTAGTGGGCGTCCATCTGCTGACCACCGGCGGCGACGACTACGCCACCCTCACCACCGGCCCCGAGCTGGCCGCCCTGTTCGCGGAGGCGGGCGTCCGGCGGGTCACGCTGCTGTGGAACGGGCGGGTGGGGCCGGTCGAGGAGGCGTTCGCGGCCGGGTCGGTCGAGTGGACCCGGCTGGAGGCGACCGACTTCATGTCCAACACCCTGCAGTGGCTCCCCCAGATCGAGCGGGGCCGGGTGGAGGAGATGCGCGGTGACGTGCCCGTGGCGGTCGTCCACGAGGCCGACGTGGGAGCGGTCGCGGCCCGGGTCCTGATGGACGGGGGGCACGCGGGGCGGTCGTACACGATCACCGGGCCGGTCGCGCTGACGGTCCGCGACCGGCTCGCGGCGATCGGGAAGGTGCTGGGACGGCGGCTGGAGTTCGCCGAGCTGGGCGAGGAGCGGGCGCGGGAGAGCTGGCGCGCGGCCGGGCACGGGGAGGAACTGGTCGAGATCTTCACCGCGTGGCACGGCACTCCCCACCCGGCCACCCCTGTCGTCAGGGAGCTGCTGGGACGCCGACCGCTCACGTTCGAGCAGTGGCTCGCTACGTCCTTCGCAGGCCGATGATCTGGAGCGCGGCGAAGGCCGCGACCACCACGGCCTGGGCGAGCGCCCAGACCGCGCCGATCGTGGTGAGAGTCAGCGCCCCGGCGAGCACGGCGGCCACGCTGCCCAGCGTCCAGAGGAGGTTCAGGGCGATGACGGCCGTGGTCGCGGCCCGGCTGATCGGGTGGCGGGTGGACAGCAGGCCGACCGCGAGGGCGTACACGACCAGGAAGGCGCCGATCCCCCGGAGCAGGCCGGCCTCCGGGCCGAGCAGGGAGCTCACGGGGGCGGCGAAGAGGAGGTAGGTCAGGCCGTTGCCGCCGGTGACCACGGCGTCGCTGACGAGCGTGAGGCGCAGGAACTTCGTGCTGTCGGTGACGGTGGTCATCTCGGGCTCCTTCGGCGCGGGGGTTCGTGCTGACACCAGAAAGATGTCAGCCGCCGCGCGGAGCCGCGATTACGCCGCAGGTAACGGTCAGCCCGCCGGACGCCGGGCCGGTTCGCGGAGGGTGAAGACGCGCAGGAACGCGTCGAGCTGTTCGGGACGGCCCGAGAAGGCGACCTCGCCGGCCCTTGCCGCCCGGATCAGCGCCCGGTAGGAGGGCAGTCCCTCGGGCCGGAAGGTGAGCACGAGCTGTTCGCGGCCATCTACCTGGTGGGCCACCTCTCGACGGGGGTGCCCGCGATCGTCGCGGGCCGGCTCGTCGGGGTCGTCGGCGCGGCGCCGGCGGCGACCGGCTTCGGGATCGTCGTCGCGGTCGCGGCGCTGGCCGGCACGCTGGTCACGGCCGCGCGACCTCGGCGTACTCCACCCACAGGTGGCGCGGCCCGCGCAGAACCGGACTTGGCCGGTAGGGCGGCGGGTCGGTGACCAGCCTCGGTTCGCGCAGGCGGCCGACCAGCTCGGTGAGCACGATCTGCGCCTCCAGCCGGGCCAGCGGCGCCCCGAAGCAGTAGTGGACGCCGCCGCCGAACCCCAGGTGCTCGTTGCGCGGCCGGTCGAGGGAGAACCGGTCGGGGTCGGGCACGTGGGCGGGGTCGCGGCTGCCCGCCGCCAGGGCCAGCACGATGGGCGACCCGGCCGGGATGTCGACCCCGGCGACGGTGAGGTCCTCCAGCGCCACTCGCGAGGAGAGCATCTGCACCGGCGGCTCGAACCGCAGGAGCTCCTCCACCGCCGGGACGATCAGGCCGGGGTCGGCCTGGACGCGGGCCAGGATCTCCGGGTTGCGCAGGAAGGTCAGCATGCCGTTGGCGATCAGGTTGATCGTGGTCTCGTGCCCGGCGATCAGGAGCAGCACGCCGGTCCTGACGATCTCCACCTGGGTCATCTCGCCGTCGGCGATGAAGCCCGACAGCATGTCGTCGCCGGGTTCGCGGCGCCGGGCGTCGACCAGTCCGTCCAGGTAGTCGTTCAGCTTGCCGGTCACCTCCCGGCGGGCGCGCTCGCGTTCGGCGCGGCGCTCCTCGCCCGGCGCGAGCGTCTCGATGAGCTCGTCGGCCCAGGCGTGGAAGCGCCCCTCGTCCTCGCGGGGCACGCCGAGCAGGCGGCAGATCATCGCGACCGGCAGCGGGTAGGCGACCTCCTCGACCAGGTCGGCGCGCCGCTTCCCGGCGAGGGCGTCGATCAGGCCGGTCGTGATCTCCAGCATGTCGGGGCGCAGCGCGTCGATGCGGCCGGGTGAGCCGGGCGGGCCGAAGTGGCGCATGGCCAGGCGGCGCAGCCGGTCGTGCTCGGGCGGGTCGAGTGCGATGAAGGCCGGGGTGCGGTCGAGGTCGCGGCGGCGCGAGCTGATCCGCGGGTCGTGCAGCAGGGCGACGATCTCGCGGTAGGTGCTGACCACGTAGGTGCCGTCGTCCTGCCGCGCCACGGGCGTGGCCCGCAGCTCGGCGAACAGCGGGTAGGGGTCGGGGCGGCCCGACGGGTCGAGGAGGCGCTGGAACGGACAGCTCATGACGTGACGCCTCCGGGCGTGTGCAGCAGCGAGACCCGCCGTTCGGCCGGGTCGTGGCCGGTCACCACGACGGTCGTCTCGGCGGAGGCCGACAGCCGTTCGGGCACGCGTGCGGGCTGCGCGTCGCCCTGCGGGAACGGCGCGGCCTGCTCGATCCGGCCCTGGTAGAACTCCAGCCACATGCCCTGGTCGAAGGTGACGGCCGCGGTCAGCCGCCCCTGATAGCCGTAGGCGGCGACGAACCGGCGGTCGGCCGTCGAGCCCTGGGTGACGACGATCTGGTCGGCGAAGGTCGGCACGCCGACCGACTTGATGTTGATCCCGAACTGGCTCGACCAGAACACCGGCACCGCCAGGTGCGGCCAGCGGTGGGCCTGGTCGCTGATCATGTTGTGGGCGGCGATCTCGGCCTGCGCGACCGCGTTCCCCCAGTGCTCCAGCGTCATGAACTGGTACTGGTAGAGCGGGTGCGGGAACCGCGCGATGTCGCCGGCCACGAAGACGTCGTCGAGAACCAGCCCGTTGAGGTCGACGGCGCGGCAGCCCGCGTCGCAGGTCACGCCCCACACCCCGGCGGCCAGCCCCGACCCCCGCAGCCACTCGACGTTGCGGATCGAGCCGAGCGCCACCACGGCGACGTCGGCCTCGACCGTCGAGCCGTCGGACAGGAGCGCCCGCCGGAACCGGCCGTCGGCGTCACCCTCCAGCGAGGTGACGGTGGTGTCGCAGCGCAGGTCGACGCCGTGCGCGCGCTGCAGTTCGGCCGCGACGTCGCCGATCACCCCGCCCAGCGCGCTCACCAGCGGGGCGGGCCCGCGTTCCACGACGGTCACCGGCAGGTCGAGCTCGCGGCAGACCGAGGCGATCTCGCTGCCGGTGAACCCCGCGCCCAGGATCAGCACCCGCTTGGGCCCCGCCGCCAGCGCCGCGCGCAGCCCGGCCGCGTCCCCCGCCGTCCGCAGGGTGAACACGCCCGTCAGGGCGGCCTCCCGCTCGTCGTGCCAGGGACGGGCGCGGGTGCCGGTGGCCAGCAGGACCCGGTCGAACGGGATCTCGCGCCCGTCGGCCAGCAGCACCTTCTTCGCGGCCACGTCGAGGCCGGTGGCGGGGGTGCCGGACAGCCACTCGGCCTCGACCCGGCGGACCCTCGGCAGCTTGGTGTGCTCGGGCGCGACCTGCCCGGTGAGGACCTGCTTCGACAGGGGCGGCCGGTCGTAGGGCTCGCCCTCCTCATCCCCGATCACGGTCAGCGGCCCGGTGAACCCGTCGCGACGCAGCGCCTCGGCCGCCCGCGCCCCGGCCAGCGACCCGCCGACGATGACGATCCGGCCCTCGAACCGGATCCCGCACTCCCGCGAGGCGGGCAGGGCGCGCATGGCCGTCCAGTCGAGGTGGATGGCCTGGACGGGGCAGGCGGCCGCCGCCCGGAGGATGTGGTCGCGCTGGTCGTCGGGCGGGTCGAGGTCGTACCGGAGCACCTCCTCGCCCATGCTGAAGACCTCGGGCGCGAGGAAGACACACTGGCCGTAGCCCTGGCACCGGGTCAGATCGACGACCACTCTCACGAGTTCAGCCGTGCCCGCCCCCGGCGCCCGGAATGTTCAGATGGTGGCGATCTTTAGGTAAGCCACAATGTCCCCCATGGCCAAGCGGATCCTGTACGTGCTCCTGGCGGTCCTCATCGTCGTGGACGTGCCCTGGGCCGAGGGCCTGCGCTTCGAGCACTCGTCCGGGGAGATGGCGGAGTTCGCGCGCACGCTGGGACAGAACGACGAGGTCCGCGACGTGAGCCTGGGGCTGCTCTCATTCGTGTTCGTCCGCCAGGAGGAGGGCCACGTCGTCTTCTACCGGGGCCGGGGCTGGGACCACGACGGCTGGGGCTACATCTGGAGTCCCGGCCACCGTCCGGCCGACACCCGCCACTTGGACGGGCCCTGGTACCGGTTCCGGGACGACGCGCACATGTGACCCGCCCCGGCCCTCACCCGGGAACCGCGCCGAGGCGCGCGAGGTGCTCGTCGAGCAGTGCCGCGACCTCCGCCGGCGTGTAGTGGCCGACCAGGGTGGCGTTCACGACGCCCTGGGCGAAGGCGTAGAGGATGCTCGCCTGGCGGTTCGCGTCCAGGTCGGCGGCCAGTTGCCCGGCGGTCTGGGCCGCCCTGATCTGGTCGGCGAGGAAGGCCAGCAGGTGCGCGTATCCCATCCGCATGGCGAGGGCCTGGTTCTCGTTGACCACGGAGCTCGCCTGGAAGGCCAGGCCGACGCGGTTGAGGTAGCGGCGCTCCTCGTCCAGGGGCAGCAGTTCCAGCACGGTGGCGCGCAGCAGGTCGAGCGGCGCGGAGTGGCGCGCGGCCACGGCGGCGATCCGCTCGCCGATCCAGCCGCCGATGCGCTCCAGTGCCAGCAGGAGCATCTGCTCCTTCGTGGTGACGTAGTACTGCACCGCCCCCATGGACATCCCGGCCTCGGCGGCGACCTCCCTCAGGCTGACGCTCTCCATTCCCTTGTCGTGGACGATGCGGTGCACGGCGTCGGCGATGTGCCGCCGCCGGGCGTCGTGGTCGACGATCTTCGGCATACCCCGCCATTTTTCTCATGCGAGTGCATGGTGAAAACTCTTTTGTCATGCGACTGTATGACAAAAGAGGAGGGTCGCATGCGCGTTCTGATCATCGGTATCGGCACCCGGGGGGACGTGGCGCCCTACGCCGGACTGGGCGCACGCTTGCACGAGGCCGGGCACGAGGTGACGATCGCCGCCCACGAGCCCTATCGGGAACTGGTCACCTCAGCGGGCCTGGCGTGTCTGCCGCTGCCCGGCGACCCGATGTCCCTGCTGTCCATCAGCGCCTTCAAGCACTACGGCGAGCAGCTCGTCGAGGGCCTGGCCTCGATCGCCGAGCAGGAGGCCGACCTCCTGCTGACCGGCGTCGCGGGCGCGGCGGGCTGTCACGTCGCCGAGGCGATGGGCGTGCCGAGCATGGGCGTGCACCTGCAGCCGATCGACCCCACGGGAGACTTCCCGCCGGTCATGAGCGTGTTCCACCGGTCTCTCGGACGCTGGGGGAACCGGCGGGCGGCCCGGCTGGCGTTCGAGGTGCCCGCCGCCGGTCCGCTCGTCGCCGGGTTGAGCGCCAAGATGCGGCGCCGGATGGGCCTGCCCCCGATGACCCCCCGCGACCTGCACCGGCGCCGGGAGACGACCCAGTGGCCGGTCTTCCACGGGTTCAGCCCCCTCGTGGTGCCGCGCCCCGCCGACTGGCGGCCCGGACTGGAGGTCACGGGCTACTGGTGGCCGCCCCGGCCGGAGAACTGGCAGCCCGATCCGATGCTGCGCGACTTCCTGGCGTCCGGGCCCGCTCCGGTCTTCGTCGGCTTCGGCAGCCTGGCGGACACGCGGGTCGAGCGGTACACGGAACTGGCCGTCGCCGCGCTGCGGCGGGCCGGGCTGCGCGGCGTGCTGCAGACCGGCGCGCGCGGGCGGCTCTCCGACGACGTGCTCGCGGTCGGGGACGTGCCGCACGACTGGCTGTTCCCCCGGCTGGCCGCCGTCGCCCACCACTGCGGCGCCGGCACGACCGGGATCGGGGTGCGGTCGGGGGTTCCCGCGGTGGCCCTGCCGGTCATGCACGACCAGCCGTTCTGGGCGTCCCGGCTGACGGCGCTCGGCGTGGCTCCGGCCGCGATCCCGGCCCGCCGCCTGACCCCCGCGCGGCTGGCCGCCGCGCTCACC
>NZ_SZQA01000010.1 GCF_005233835.1 Herbidospora galbida
CTTGAGATGAGGTCTCCCACCTGTGAAGGGTAAGGCCCCCGGTAGACGACCGGGTTGATAGGCCGGGAGTGGAAGCGCGGTAACGTGTGGAGCTGACCGGTACTAATAGGCCGAGGACTTGACCATATTTGCTCGCGTCGACTATGCAACTCTCGAACCACAAGCAGGTTCGCTAGAGTTACGGCGGTTATGGCGGAGGGGAAACACCCGGTTACATTCCGAACCCGGAAGTTAAGCCCTCCAGCGCCGATGGTACTGCACCGGGGACGGTGTGGGAGAGTAGGACACCGCCGGACAATCTTTATATCGAAGGCCCCGATCGTTGATCGGGGCCTTCGACGTTTCGTGGGGGTATTGCCCGGCCTTATGGCCGGGCTTTCTGCGTTTCCGCCGACGCCATCTTCAACAGGTGAGCGTCGAGGGCTACATTGATGCCCACGATGTCCCCCCGTCGTGTGGTTCTCCCCCTCCTCGCAGCGCTGGCCCTGGCCGCCAGTGCCGCCTCGCATGACCTTCCTCGCCCGGCCGAGCCGGCCCCGGTTCCGGTCAGAGCCGTCGCGGTGACGTCGGAGCCGGTGCGGGCGCGGCCCCAGGTCGTACCGGAGCCGGAACCCGCTGACCCTCCCGTCGACACGCGGAAGCTGACCAAAGCGGTGAAGCGGCTGCTCAAGAGCCGGCCGGGGCGGACCTCGATCACCGTCGAGGATCTGCGCGGCAAGCGGGTCTTCCGGTTCGGGGGGAAGGCGGTTCTCCCGACGGCCAGTGTCGCGAAGGTCGACATTCTCATGGCGCTGCTGCGGAAGGAGCGCTGGGATCGGCTGCCCCAGGCCGTGAAGAGGGATGCCGAGATCATGATCCGGTACTCCGACAACAAAGCGGCCGATCGGCTCTGGGAGCGGATCGGCCGCGAGGCGGGGCTGGCCCGGGCCAACAGGGCGTTCGGGCTGAAGGCGACGACCGCGGTGCCCGGGAGGTGCGTCGACCTCTACTGCTGGGGGATCACCCGGACCACCACGAACGACCAGGTGCGGTTGCTCAAGTATCTGCCGAGGCTCGACGACGGGGCCGTCGTTCGGCGGCTGATGCGCCGGGTCGTACCGGAGCAGAAGTGGGGGGTGAGTGCGGGGGCCTGTGCCGGGGAGCGGGTCGCGCTCAAGAACGGCTGGTTGAAGCATGTGGCCAACGACCTGTGGGCGATCACGAGCGTGGGGCTCATCGCTGATCGGTACGCGGTGGCCGTGCTCACTGAGGACAACGTCACCAGCGAGGCCGGGATCGCCAAGGTCGAGCAGCTCGTCGAGACGGTGCTCGACGGGTTCCGCGCATGTCCTAAGGGGTGACCAGGCGGTAGCCGACCCCCCTCACGGTCTGGATGAGTTTGTCGTCCTCGTCGCCCAGCCGGGCGCGCAGGCGTTTCACGTGGACGGCGATGGTGTTGGTGGACATCGCGTCCGCGGAGTGCCAGACGTGCCGCATGATCTGCTCGCGGGTCACGGTGCGGTCGGCGTTGCGCATGAGGTAGTGCAGCAGCTCGAACTCGCGCAGGGGTAGGTGGACGACGCGGCCGCCCACCTTCACCTGGTAGGCCGTGACGTCGAGGGCGACGTCGCCGATGGTCAGGACGGTCCGCTGGATGCCCTGCCGGCGGAACGCCGCGTGGACGAGCGGAAGCAGCTCGGGTACGCGGTACGGCCGGGCGACGCACGCCGTCGCCCCGGCCGCCAGCGCCTCCATGGCCTGTTCCGCGAATCCCTCGCCGACGCCCAGCAGGACCGGTACGGCTCGTGCCAGGCGTACCGCCCGGACGAAGTCGACCGGTCCGATGATGGGCAGCGACGCGCTGATGAGGACGGCGTCCGGGCGCAGTGCTCCCGCCTGGAGCAGCGCCTGGGCGCCGTCGAACACGCCGGTGACGTCGATTCCCTCGGATTCGAGTTCGTGTGTCAGGTCCTCGACCAGGGCGCTGTCGGGGTCGGCGACCAACAGCGTCGGCGCGGATCGAGTTTCCCCGTCCACCCGGTCCTCCCCAATGTGTCGGATCAGCCGAAACGCCCGGTGATGTAGTCTTCGGTCGCTTTCTGGGACGGGCTCGTGAAGATCTTGGTGGTGTCGTCCATCTCGATCAGCTTGCCCGGCTGGCCCTGGGCCGCCAGGTTGAAGAACGCCGTCTTGTCACTCACGCGAGCGGCCTGCTGCATGTTGTGGGTGACGATGACGATCGTGAACTCCTGCTTGAGCTTGGCGATCAGGTCTTCGATCGCCAGCGTCGAGATGGGGTCGAGCGCCGAGCAGGGCTCGTCCATCAGCAGGACCTGCGGCCGGACCGCGATGGCGCGGGCGATGCACAGACGCTGCTGCTGTCCGCCCGACAGGCCGGAACCGGGCTTGGGCAGCCGGTCCTTGACCTCGTTCCAGAGGTTGGCGCCCTTGAGGGACTCCTCGACGATGCCGTCGAGCTCGCTCTTGGAGTAGCGGTGGTTCAGGCGCAGGCCCGCGGCCACGTTGTCGTAGATCGACATCGTGGGGAACGGGTTGGGGCGCTGGAACACCATGCCGATGGTGCGGCGGACCGACACCGGGTCGACGTCGGCGCCGTAGAGGTCCTGCTCCTCCATGCGGATCTTGCCCGTGACGGTGGCGCCCGGGATGACCTCGTGCATGCGGTTCAGGGTGCGGAGGAAGGTCGACTTGCCGCAGCCCGACGGGCCGATGAAGGCGGTGACGGCGCGGGCGTCGATGGTCATCGAGATGCCTTCGATGGCCTTGTGGCCACTGTAGTAGGCGTCGACGTCCGTGACCTCGATCTGTTTGGCCATGGCGATTACCTCTTCCTCGCGGGCGAGCGCCAGTACGTGATGAGGCGCGCGGCCAGGTTGAGCAGCATGATGATGATGATCAGCGTGAGGGCGGCGGCCCAGGCGCGGTCGATCGCGGTGTCGTTGGGCCGGGCGGCCTGGTCGAACACGTACAGCGGCAGACCCATCTGCGCCCCGTTGAACGGGTCGTTGTTGATGGAGTCGGTGAAGAAGACCGTCAGCAGCAGCGGCGCCGTCTCGCCGGCGACCCGTGCGACGGCCAGCATGATGCCGGTCACGATGCCGGTGAAGGCGGTGGGCAGCACGACCTTGACGATGGTGCGCCACTTGGAGACGCCCAGGGCGTAGGAGGCCTCGCGCAGGTCGTTGGGGACCAGCATCAGCATCTCTTCGGCGGCCCGGACGACCGTGGGCAGCATCAGGATCGACAGCGCCATCGCGCCGGCCCAGCCGGAGAACGGCATGCCCAGGATCAGGATCCAGAAGGCCAGGACGAACAAGCCGGCGACGACCGAGGGGACACCGGTCATGATGTCGACGAAGAAGCTGATCGCCCGCTTGAGGCGGCCGTTGGTGCCGTACTCGACGAGGTAGACGGCGGTGAGCAGACCGATCGGCACGGAGATGAGCGAGGCCAGCGCGACCTGCTCCAGGGTGCCGATGATGGCGTGGTAGGCGCCGCCGCCGGCGTCCCTGGCCCCGATGTTGCGCATCGAGTGGGTCAGGAACTCCATGTCGAAGCGGGCCATGCCGTTGGAGATCACCATCCACAGGACGGAGATCAGCGGGACGACCGCGATGGCGAACGCCAGATAGACAAGGGCCTGAACGCCCTTGTCCTTGAACCGGCGCATGCCGGAGATTCGCTGGATTTCTGGAGTGACGGCACTCACGCGGCGACCCTCGCGTATTCCTTGCGGCGGGAGATGACCCAGCGGGCGGCCATGTTCACCAGCAGGGTGATGACGAACAGCACCAGACCGGAGGCGATGAGGGCGCCCCGGCCGATGTCGTTGGCCTCGCCGAAGCCGTTGGCGATGTTGGCCGCGATGCTGTTGCCGTTGGCGCTGAGGATTTCGTAGCTGATCGTGAACGTGGCCGGGAAGATCAGGGCCACCGCGATGGTCTCGCCCATGGCGCGGCCGAGGCCGAGCATCGCGGCGCTGATGACGCCGGGACGACCGAACGGCAGCACGGCCATCCGGATCATCTCCCAGCGGGTGGCGCCGAGGGCGAGGGCCGCCTCCTCCTGCATCTTGGGGGCCTGCAGGAAGACCTCACGGGAGATGGCGGCGATGATCGGCAGGATCATGATGGCCAGCACCAGCGACCCGACGAGCATCGACCGGCCGACGACCTGGTCGCCGCCGAAGATCGGGATCCAGCCGAAGTAGTCGTTCAGGAACTGCGAGGGCCCGCGCATGAACGGGACCAGGAAGATGATGCCCCACAGGCCGTACACGACCGAGGGGACGGCCGCGAGCAGGTCGATGATGTAGCCCAGGAACGAGGCCAGCCGGCGGGGGGCGTAGTGGGAGATGAAGAGCGCGACCCCGATCGCGATCGGCGTGGCGATGATCAGCGCGAGGAAGGAGCTGAGGACGGTGCCGAACGCGAGCGCGCCGATGCCGAACTTCGGCTCTGAGGCGTTGGCGTTCCACGTCAGTTCGGTGAGGAACGACGCGGTGTTCGCCTGGAGTGCGGGGATGGCTCGCGCGATCAGGAACACGGCGATGGCCGCCATGATCACGAGCAGCAGGATGCCCGCACCGGTCGATGCGTAACGGAAGGGGCCGTCGCCACGGCTGCGCCGGAAGGCGGACCGGCTCAGGGGAGCCGACCCGCCTTCACGCATTTGCGTCGAGGTCGCCATTGGTTAGGCGATGGCCTCAACCGCGGCGCGGACCTTGGTCAGCAGCGACGCGGGGAGCGGCGCGTAGCCGAGGTTGGTCAGCACCTGCTGGCCCTCGTCCGAGGCGGTGTAGGTGAGGAAGCCCTTGACGAGCGGCAGGTCCGTGGCCGAGAGGCCCTTCTCACAGGTGATCTCGTAGGTCACCAGGACGATCGGGTAGGCGCCCGCGGCCGAGGTGGCGTAGTCGATCTTCAGCTTGAGGTCGTTGCCGGTGCCCTCGACGGTGGCGGCCTCGACGGTCTTGCCGGCGCTCTCGGGGGTCAGCTCGACGAACTCGCCGGAGCCGTTGGCGACCTTGGACTTCTGCAGGCCCGAGTTCTCGGCGTACGAGAGCTCGACGTAGGAGATGGCGCCCTCGGTCGACTTGACCGACGCGGCGATCTGGTCGGAGCCCTTGGCGCCCTGGCCCTTGGCCTCGGCCGGCCACGCCTTGCCCGGTTCGTACGGCCACTCGGCGGTGGCGGCCAGGAACTTGGTGAAGTTGTCGCTGGTGCCCGACTCGTCCGAGCGGTGGAACGCCTGGATGTCGGTCGAGGGCAGCTGGGCGTCGGGGTTGTCAGCCTTGATCGCGGGGTCGTCCCACTTGGTGATCTGGCTGTTGAAGATGCCGCCGATGGTCTTCGGCGAAAGCTGCAGGCCGTCGACACCGGGGAGGTTGTAGACCACGGCGACCGGGCCCACGACCATCGGCAGGTTGATGGCCTTGCCGGTGGCGCAACGGGCGTCGGCCTGAGCCGGCTCGTCTTCCTTCAGAGCCGAGTCGGAACCGGCGAACGCGACGGTGCCGGCGATGAACGCCTGGACACCGGCGCCCGAGCCGCTCGGCTGGTAGTTGATGCTCACACCGGGGTTGGCGCCCTGGAACGCCTTCTTCCACTCGTCGACCGCGTTGGCCTGAGCCGAGGAGCCCGCGGCGTTGATGGTGCCGCTGAGCGCGGCGTCGCCCGAGGCCGCGGGAGCGGCGGCGGCACCGGTGTCGGTCGCGGTGGAAGGGGTGGTGTTGTCGTCAGTACCACACGCGGCGAGCGACAGCACGCCGGCGATGGCGGCTACGGCGAGCCGGCCTGCATACTTCACGGCTGAATCCTCCAGATTGTTTCTTCAACAACCGGGAGGCTAGGGATCGAAGGTGACCTGATGGCCGGACGAAGGTGAACGAAGAATGAACGGGTCAGGTCCCCTTCGTGTAGGTCTCAGTAGATAACGGCCAGGTCACAGGCGTATCGCGGCGTTCACGAAAGCCGGCCTGGCCGGTTCAGAAGCTGCTGGTCGCACGCAGTCTGTCGTCGAAATCGCGGACCAGCAGAGACGGCGGGCCCTCGTAGTCGCGGCGGAACCGCCGCACCCGGTGGAGGACTCTCTCGGACGAATAGACGACCCCCGCCTTGAGCGCCTCACCCGCCAGGGTGAAGGCCTCGTCGACCTCCCCGGCCATCCGGCGGGCCGTGGCGATCTCCAGCATGAGCAGCGCCTGCTGCTTGGCGGCGGGGCGTACGGAGATGAGGGATTCGGCGAAGGCCGAGACCGCGTCGTGGGGGCGGCCCAGGCGGACCATCACCAGTGCGCGGTATCCGGCCAGCTTGCCGGGGTCGAAGGGGAAGACCCACGGCCAGGGCGGCGACGACGTCCGTTCGCTCTGGGCGACGGCGATCTCCGCCTCACGGAGGCAGTTGAGCGCGGCCATCACGTCGCGTTTGCCCGCATGGCCCAGCGCCTCGATGCAGGCCAGCCACGCCCGCGCGGTGGCCGGCGGATTGCCGCCCATCTGCGCTCTGGCCTGGGCGACCATCGTCAGCCCGAGCAGCGGGTCGTCGTGGTCGATCTCGAAGGCGGCCAGGCTGCCCAGCATGTACGCCTCCAGCAGCGGATGCTCGGCCCGCCGGGCCGAGTCGACCGCGAACCGGTAGAACATGCGGGCGGTTCCGATGTCCTGCATGTCGGCGTGTAACCAGGCGGCGAACCCGGCGGCCTCGCTGACGGTCGGGCAGACCTCCACCGCGAACGGCGTCTCGGCCGAGCGGGCCAGGGCCCGTTTGGTGAGCTCGACGTGGGCGACGGCGCCGCGGGCGAGCTCCCGGGCGGGGGTCTCGGCCTCCAGCCGGCGCTGCGCGCCGGTGATCGCGGCGAGGGACGACGCGGTCGTCTCGTCGGCCGACCGGTAGGAGATGGACGGCGCCACGGGCATCGCGGCGAGGAAGGCTATCTTGCTGAAGTCGCGGCGTTTCGTGGGGTCCTCACCCCCGACGTCGCCGATTCGCAGCAGGTAGTGCGGGATGCCGACCTGCCGCGCGAGGTCGCGGATCTGATCGACGGTGAGCGACTGGCGCCCCCGGAGCACCTTGGAGACCCAGCTCTGGGAGTAGCCGAGGAAGTCGGCGAGCTGGCCCTGCGTCCATCCGCGAGCGGATCGGACCTGATCGAGAATCGTCGCCATGTCACACTCGGCGAGCGCGCCGGCGACCGGCGGCCGGGCCCAGAAGTCCGGCGGCAGACCGTTTCCGTCATGACCCATGACGGTAAGTTACGCCCATTCGAGACGTCACGCAGGAATTCGCCGGACGAATATCGCGATTTCTGATCCGCATGGCGTATTCCCCGGGATCGGCCCAGGTAGTGAGTATCACGGCATGGATGCCCCCATCAAGACAGTCTCACGTGGAAAGGTCATGACCACCTATCACGGCCCGCACGTGCCGAGCCATCCCGATCCGGACGCCAAGCGGCTGACCTGGCGTCCTGGCGCGCGGTGGACCGACCGCGAGCGGGTCAGGGCTCATTCGTGCTCGTGCCGGGGAGTGGTCTACGAATTCGTCGGGGCGGCGGGTCAGTACTTCATTCGCCGTACGACACTGCAGTCGCAACTCACCGAGGAGACCGAACGAATGGTGTCCTCACGGGCCGAACAGATGTGGGCCGACCTTTTCTCCGGAAAAGTCTATTAAGCGAGCTTTTTGAGTACTTCGGTGTGCAGCAGCCCGTTCGAGCACACCATGCTCCCGCTGTCGAGCGGCGGATTGCCGCCCACGCCGGTACACGCACCGCCGGCCTCTTCGACGATCACGGTGAGCGCGGCCATGTCCCATGGCGACAGTTCCGGTTCGGCCGAGACGTCCACCGCACCCTCGGCCACCATCATGTGGGACCAGAAGTCGCCGTAGGCCCGCGTCCGCCACACACTGCGCGTCAGATCGAGGATGTTGTCGAGCTTCCCCTCCTTCTCCCAGCCGCTCAGGCTGGAGTAGGAGAAGGACGCGTCCTCCAGTTTGGCGACCGACGACACCCGGCACCGGGTGGCCTTGGTCAGACTGCGGCCGGTGAACGCGCCGCCGTCGCGGGCCGCCCACCAGCGCCGCTGGAGCGCCGGGGCCGAGACGCATCCGACGACGACCTTGCCCTCTTCCATGAGCGCGATCAGGGTCGCCCAGACAGGCACGCCACGCACGAAGTTCTTGGTCCCGTCGATGGGGTCGACGACCCAGGAACGCATGCCGTAGCCCGTCTTGCCGAACTCCTCGCCAATGACGGCATCGCGGGGGCGAGCCCGGCGAAGGGTGCCCCTGATCGCTTCCTCGACCGCCCGGTCGGCGTCGCTGACCGGCGTCAGGTCGGGCTTGGTCTCGACCTTCAGATCCACGGCCTTGAAACGGCGCATCGTGATGTCGTCGGCCGCGTCGGCCATCACGTGCGCGAGTCGCAGATCATCGCTGTAAGCCGTCACAGATCACACGCTAGCGGTTTCGGCCGCATTTCCATCAGACCCGGGACCGCTCCAGATCCTACCAATGAGTAACATGCCGTCCATGACCACTTTCGACACGGGGGCTCTGTTCCTGCAGAGCGTCCCCTTCGCGCGCACCCTCGGCGTGTCTTTCGACTCCGTCGAGTCCGGTACGGCTGTCGCCCGTCTCGCAGACCGTCCCGACCTGCACAACCACGTCGGCGGCCCCCATGCCGGAGTGGTGTTCTCCCTGGCCGAGTCGGCCTCCGGGGCGGCCATGCTCTCGCTGTTCGGCGACACCCTCGACCGGGCGACGCCGCTGGCCACGGTGGGGCGGGTGGCGTACAAGAAACTGGCTCTCGGGGACCTGACCGCCGAAGCGGTCGTGCGTGCCGAGCGCGAGGCGGTGCTCGCCGAACTCGCCGCCCGGCAGAGGCCCGAGTTCACCGTCGAGGTGACGGTACGCAACGCGGAGGGCGCGACCGTCGCCGAGGTCACCGTCGAGTGGACGCTGCGGCCCAACCGCTAGTCGTCGTCGGGGGAGCCCTCGCGGCTGCTCAGCAGGCGGCGCAGTGACACCAGGCGGGCGGGGTCGCCATGGCCCTCGGCCACGAACCGGTCGAGGGCGCAGCCGTCGCCCAGGTGGTTGCAGCCCTTCGGGCAGTCGACCGCGGCCTCGTTGAAGTCGGGGAAGGCGACCAGCACGTTGTCGATCTCGACATGCCCGAGCCCGAAGCTGCGCACGCCCGGCGTGTCGATGATCCAGCCGCCGTCGGGCAGCTCCAGCGCGACGGCGGAGGTGGAGGTGTGCCGGCCCCGGCCGGTGACGGCGTTGACGTGGGACACCGCCCGACCCGCCGTCGGCACCAGCGCGTTGACCAGCGTCGACTTGCCCACGCCCGAGTGGCCGACCAGCACGCTCACCCGGCCGGTCAGCTGGTCGCGCAGCTCAGACAGGTCGCCGCCGCGCCGGACCGTGATGTGCCGGACGCCGAGCGGCTCGTAGAGCGAGATCAGCTCGTCGGGGTCGGCCAGGTCGGCCTTGGTCAGGCAGAGCAGCGGGTCGATGTCGGCGTCGAAGGCCGCCACCAGCAGGCGGTCGATCATGCGCGGCCTGGGCGGCGGGTCGGCCAGCGCGGTCACGATGACCAACTGGTCGGCGTTGGCCACGACCGGCCGCTCGACCTCGTCGTAGTCTTCGGCGCTGCGCCGCAGCATCGAGCGGCGCTCCTCGCGGCGGACGATCCGGGCCAGCGAGTCGGGCTTGCCCGACGTGTCGCCGACGAGCGCGACCTCGTCGCCGACCACGATGCCCTTGCGGCCGAGTTCCCTGGCCTTCATCGCGGTGATCACCGTCGACGGGCCGGTCTCGTGGATGCCGCGCCCGGTCAGCACCGTGTAGCGGCCCCGGTCGACCGCGACGACGAAGCCCGGCACCGCCGCTTCGTGGGCAGGCCGGAGGCGGGTGCGCGGCCGGGAACCCTTGCCCGGCCGGACCCTGACGTCGTCTTCGTCGTATTCGCGCCGTCTCAGGACGCGTCTCCCCCCAGCATCGCCGCCCACATCGTGGCGAACTCGGGCAGCGTCTTGGCGGTCGTGGCGATGTTCTCCACCTCGACGCCGGGCACGGCCAGGCCGATGACGGCCCCGGCGGTGGCCATGCGGTGGTCGTCGTAGGAGTGGAAGACGCCCTCGCGCAGCTTCTTCGGGAAGATCTCCAGGCCGTCGTCGGTCTCGCGGGCGTCGCCGCCCAGGCGGTTGACCTCGGTGGCCAGCGCGGTGATGCGGTCGGTCTCGTGGCCCCGGATGTGGGCCACGCCCCGGATGCGGGTCGGTGAGTCGGCCAGCGCGGCCAGCGCCACGATCGTCGGGGTCAGCTCGGCCTCGTCGCGCAGGTCGACGTCGACGCCGTGGAGGCCCCCGCCGTGGACGGTCAGGCCCTCGGCCGTCAGCTCGACCCGCGCGCCCATGCCGGTCAGCAGCTCGCGCAGCCGGTCGCCCGGCTGGGTGGTCTCGGCCGGCCAGTGGGGGATGGTCACCGAACCGCCGGTGACCATCGCGGCGGCGAAGAACGGGGCCGCGTTCGACAGGTCGGGCTCGACGGTGAAGTCGGTGGCCGCGACGGGGCCGGGCAGCACCCGCCACACGTACTGCTCGGAGTCGTCGACCTCGACGCCCCTGGCCCGGAGCATCTGGACGGTCATCGCGATGTGCGGCATCGACGGGACCGGCGGGCCGACGTGGCGGACCGTGACGCCCTTCGGGAACCGGGCCGCCGCGAGCATCAGCCCGGAGACGAACTGCGAGGAACCGGACGCGTCGACGGTCACCTCGCCGCCGGTGAGCGGGCCGCGGATCGTGAACGGCAGCCGGTCGCCCTCGACGTGGGCGCCCAGGGCGCGGAGCGCGTCGAGGATGGTGCCCATCGGGCGCTTGCGGGCGTGGGGGTCGCCGTCGAAGGAGACCTCGCCGTCGGCCAGCGCCGCGATCGGCGGCAGGAACCGCATGACGGTCCCGGCCAAGCCGCAGTCGATGTGGCCGCCGCCGATGATCGGGCCGGGCGTCATCTCCCAGTCGGCGGAGGAGGCGCTCGTGCCGACGTTGGTCATGCCGGCGCCGAGGGTCCGCAGGCCCGCGGCCATCAGGTCGGCGTCGCGGCTGCGCAGCGCCAGCCGCACCCGCCCCGGACCGTCGGCCAGCGCCGCCAGCGGCAGGGCGCGGTTGGTCACGGACTTGGAGCCGGGCAGCGCCACGGTGGCGACCACCGGGCCGGACGCGACGGGCGCGGGCCACAACGGAGCGGACATGCGTCCAAGCCTATCGGCGGGTGGCAGTCTGGAGTGATGTGCGGTAGATACGCGTCGGCGCGCAAACGCCACGAGCTGCTTGAGGAGTTCGAGGTCGAGCTCGACTCGGAAGAGGAGCTCGCCCCCGACTACAACGTCGCCCCCACCAAGAACGTGTACGCGGTCATGAGCCGCGTCCCCCACGTCGAGGGCGCCACCCGGCCGGTCCGGCAGCTGCGGGTGGTCCGCTGGGGCCTGGTCCCGAGCTGGGCCAAAGACCCGTCGATCGGCTCCCGCATGATCAACGCCAGGATCGAGACGGTCGCCGAGAAGCCCGCCTTCCGCAAGGCCTTCGCCACCCGCCGCTGCCTGCTGCCCGCCGACGGCTACTACGAGTGGATGCCGACCGACGACAAGCGCAAGCAGCCCTTCTTCATCCACCCCGAAGACGGCGGCGTGCTGGCCATGGCGGGCCTGTACGAGTTCTGGAAGGACCCGGAAGGCGAGTGGATCTGCACCTGCACGGTGATCACCCAGGACGCCGAAGACCGCCTCGGCCACATCCACGACCGCATGCCCATGCTGATCGCCCGCGACAAGTGGGCGGAATGGCTCGACCCCGCGGTTTCGGACGCCTCCGAACTCCTCGTTCCGGCCACTTCGGCGGGCCTGGTCGCTTATCCGGTCGACCCGGCGGTGGGCAACGTCCGCAACAACGGAGAGCGGCTCATCGCCCCACTTCAGGACAGCGGTGACACCGATCAGCTGTTCTGAGTGTCCCCGGGTGTAAGGAGCGCCGACCTGGTCTGAATATCGGGAACAAGGCGAGAGCTACGCGCTCGTCGCCGGCCTCGATGAGGACACGGCCATCCGCCGCTTGGGGCTCGACCCGGCGGACTGCCCGATCACCGACGGCGGTGCTTACCGCCATGCGCTCCCCGGGGTCGGCAATGTGATCGCCGACACCTGCATCGAGATCTAGCGGCTCGTCGTCGTGCCCACGACATAGCGGACGGGCGCACCCTGTGTCGGGCGTCCTGCTTCAGGCCCGAAGCAAACGCCTGCTTCGTGTGCTCTGACCAGGTGTCCGCAGCTCGCAAGAGCGGAATACCTCTAATGGCAGGTGAGACCGGGAGGAACGGCCGACTCTCGGTGATCACCCTGCTCCGATTGCAGAAGTGCCACAACTGAGCCGTCGACCTCCCGGCGGCGTCCCCCCATTCCCGGAGGTGCGGATTCGTGGAATCTGCGGCCGCGCGTATGCGCCTGGAGATGATGCTCGACGACCTGGACCGGTCCATCGGAGTCCTGACAACCGCCCCCTCGGCCGAGATCACCCTCGGCGACGCCGACCGGAATCGGGCCATGATCGAGGCGGCGAGCCGGCAGCGCCAGGCGGTGGTGGCCGCACTGTCGCGGCTCGACGCCGGGACCTACGGCCGCTGCGTCGACTGCGGCGTCGCGGTGCCCGAGGGCAGGCTGGAGGCCCGTCCCGAGGCGGCCCGTTGCATCGGGTGCCAGTCGAGACGTGAAAGACGCCGCTAGTCAGAGGGGCTTGCGCCCGCTCGCCACCAGATGGATGCCGACCGTGTCGTCGTCGTCGGGGTGGGCGTCAAGCTCGGTCCGCACCAGCCACGACAGCGACCGCTGGTCGCTGCCAAGCACGTGGTCGACCGTCGAGGGCGACAGGACGGTGCGCGGGCGGACCCACTCGACCTCCAGGCCCGCGCCCGTGAGCAGGTCGCGCAGCTGGGCGGCCGAGAAGCAGCGGGTGATGCTCCCGTCGGGCCAGGGCACCAGCATGACCTCGCCCGTCTGGCACAGGTGGGCCCAGTAGTTCTGCTCGGCCAGGATCGCCATGCCGAGCACGAGCGAGTCGACGCAGACCAGCACCCGGCCGCCCGGCTTGAGCACCCGGGTCACGTCGGCCAGCGCCGACTCGGCCATGATCTCGACCGACAGGGCGCGCTCCTCGGCGACCACGGCGTCGACGCTCTCGTCGGCGAGGAACGCCAGGTCGTCGCTGCGCACCTTGTGAATGTGGTCGGACGCCTCCCGGAGCCACGGCTCGGCGGCGGGACGGCGGAAGTCGAGCACCTCCACCACGCGGTGCCCGGCCCGCGCGGCCTGGGCGGGCCAGCGCCCCCGGCCACCGGACAGGTCCAGCAGCAAAGAGGGCTTTTCGGGCAGCCAGCGGCGCAGCTGCTCGGCGACGACGGCGTGGTAGAAGGTCCAGTAAGGCCCGAGGTTTCCTGTGCCGTTGAGTTCATTGGCCGGAATGGGCAGCACGAGCGGCTCCTGGACGTTGACGATCTCAGAAGGGCATGGTGGCGACGGTGTCGCTACCGGCCGGTACGTAGCTTTTTCCCCGGATAAGGCATTGCGTACCTTGTCCGGGAACAGACTCTACGCCGCCGCGGTTGACGATGGGCATGAACGCGTTGCTGGTGAGGCCGGAAACCCCGGCCTATGCCGTCCCGGTATCCTCTGATGCGATAAGCATCTATGAGGGGGTGGGTCCGGTCTCCAAGACAGCCGAGGAGACTCTGGAGCAGCGCAGTGAGCGGTTCGAACGGGATGTCATGCCCTATCTCGACCAGCTCTACTCCGCCGCGCTCCGGATGACCCGCAATCCCGCCGACGCCGAAGACCTCCTCCAGGAGACCTTCGCGAAGGCCTTCGCGTCGTTCCACCAGTTCCAGGTGGGCACCAACCTGAAGGCCTGGCTCTACCGCATCCTGACCAACACCTTCATCAACAGCTACCGCAAGAAGCAGCGCGAACCGAAGCAGGCCGGCACCGAGGAGATCGAAGACTGGCAGCTCGCCCGCGCCGAGTCCCACACGTCGAGTGGGCTCAAGTCGGCCGAGCTCGAGGCGCTCGAACACCTCCCCGACAGCGACGTGAAAGACGCTCTCGCGGCGCTCCCCGAGGAATTCCGGATCGCGGTCTACCTGGCCGACGTCGAGGGGTTCCCCTACAAGGAGATCGCCGACATCATGGGGACCCCCATCGGAACCGTGATGTCGCGCCTCCACCGCGGCCGCAGGCAACTGCGCTCGCAGCTTGAGGACTACGCGCGCGAGCGCGGGCTTGTGCGATCGGAGGAGGGCGCATGAGCTGTGGTGACCACCACGACACCGACTGTAGTGAGGTGCTCGACCGGGTCTACAGCTTTCTCGACGGTGAACTCGACGAGGACAAGTGTGGAGACATCCGGCAGCACCTTGACGAGTGCGACCCCTGCCTGCGGGAATACGGGCTCGACAAAGTCGTGAAGCAGCTCGTGGCCAAACACTGCGGTTGTGACCCGGTGCCCGACGACCTTCGGGCCAAGATAAGGCTGCGGATCGAACAGGTACGAACCGAACTGGTGGAATAGCCTGCAGGCCATGCGGATTCTGGTCACGGGCGGTGCGGGTTTCATCGGTTCCAACCTCGTCGATCGGCTGCTCGCCGACGGCCACGAGGTCGTCGTGGCCGACGACCTCTCATCGGGGTCCAACCGGGCTCCCCGGGCGGAGTTCCACCAGATCGACGTCCGCGACCCGGCACTGGCCGAGGCCGCCGACGGCGCCGAGGTGATCTGCCACCTGGCCGCGCAGATCTCGGTCCGCGCCAGCGTCGCCGACCCGCTCACCGACGCGCGCGTCAACGTCGAGGGCACCCTCAACGTCCTCGAGGCGGCCCGCGCGAAGAAGGTCCGCAAGGTCGTCTTCGCGTCGTCGGTGGCCCGTTACGGCCGCCCCGAGACCATTCCGGTCCCCGGGAACACCCCGGCGCGGCCGATGTCCCCCTACGCCGCCTCGAAGGTGAGCGCCGAGGCCTATCTGTCGGCCTACCGCGCGCTCTACGGCATCGAATACACCACGCTGGTGCTCTCGAACGTCTTCGGGCCGCGTCAGTCGCCCGGCGGCGAAGCGGGCGTGGTGGCCATCTTCACCGACGCCCTCCTCGGCGGCCGGCCGACCGTCCTGTTCGGCGACGGCTCCCAGACCCGCGACTACGTCTACGTCGACGACGTGGTCGACGCCTTCACCCGCGCCTGCGGCCCCCGGGGCGACGGCGAGGTCTTCAACATCGGCACCGGCGCGCAGACCTCCGACCGCGCGCTGCACACCCTCATCGCCGCCGCCGCCGGGGTGCCCGACGAGCCCGACCTCGCGCCCGCCCGGCTGGGCGACCTGCCCGCGATGGCGGTCGACCCCCGGCCCGCGTTCGACGGGCTGGGCTGGCGGCCCGAACACGACCTCGCCTCCGCGCTCAAACTCACCGTGGATTGGGTTCGCAACGCTCAGTGATGAGTTGATTACGGTTTGGCGACAACCCAGTGAAGTGCCTGTCCGCTGGGTAGCCTGACCCTGCACATCAATGTGGAGGCGGCGCAGGTTGACAGACGCGCCTTCTTTGAGGGATGGCCGCTTTGCGCGAAATGCCGTGGCCGGCGAAGATCTACTTCGTCCTGTGCATCGGGGCGGCCGGAATTCTGCTCCTCCGGAGCTCGCAGGCCTATGACCAGCTCGACTGGTCGTCGACGCTGGTCCTCGCGCTGCTCTTCCTCGTCTGCGAGTCGGTGCCGACCCAGCTGAGTGTGCGCCAGGCGGCGATCTCGGTCAGCTTCTCGGCCGCCCTCGCCGCGGTGGTGCTGGTCGGCCCCGAGGGCGCGGCCCTCGTCGCCGCCACGGCGGTCTTCTCCGTACGTCCGGGGCTCGCCACCCACAAGCGCCTCTTCAACGGGGCGCAGTTCCTCATCTCGGGCTACGTCGCCGGGTGGGTCTACACCCTGGCCGGCGGGGTGCCGGGCCTGCCCAGGCGCACCGACTTCCCCGAGATCATCCTGCCCTACGGCGCCGCGACCTTCGTGTTCGTGGCGCTCAACTTCGTGCTGACCGCGCTGATCCTGGCGCTCGCCGAGGGCGTGGGCAAACGCCAGGTGCCGGTGCCCGACGTGGCGCAGTTCCTGCTCTCCTACCTCGGGTACGCCACCTTCGGTCTCCTCATCGCCGGGTTGTGGGCCACCGTCCAGTCGATCTCGGCCGTGCTGGTCCTTCTGCCGCTGTTCGTCGCGCGCTGGGCGTTCGGCCAGTACCACGCGCAGCACCGCTCCTACGAGGCCACCATCGCGGCCCTCTGCCAGGCGGTGGAGACCAAGGACTGGTACACCCGGGGCCACTGCACCCGCGTGTCGGCCGCCGCGTCGATGATCGCCGAGGAGATCGGCATGGGCACCGAGCGCCTCCACGCCATCCGCTACGCCGGCATGCTCCACGACGTCGGCAAGCTCGGCGTGCCGACCAAGGTCCTGCAGAAGGAGGGCGTCCTCACCGAAGAGGAGTTCGCCGCCATCCAGCTCCACCCCATGCGGGGCCTGGAGATCGTGCGCGGCATCGGCTTCCTCGACGAGGCGTTCGCCGGGATCATGCACCACCACGAGCGATACGACGGCCGGGGCTATCCGATGGGCCTGGCAGGGTCGGAGATCCCCGAGTTCGCGCGCATCATCTGCGTCGCCGACGCGTTCGACTCGATGACCTCCGACCGCTCCTACCGCAAGGCCAAACCGCAGGAGGAGGCGGTGGCCGAGCTGCGCAAGTGGTCGGGCACCCAGTTCGACCCGATCATGGTCGGGGCGTTCATCCGGGCGCTCGACCGCGACGGCTGGAACCCGCCCGCGAGCGTGCCCGCGCCCAGCGGCATGCCGGTGGTGACCGCCGCCAAAGACCACGACGACCCGACCACGCCGATCCAGGTGGTGTCCGACCGATGACGAGCGAGACCCGGGGCATCCAGGGCCTCGACTCGGGGCAACTCCTGCTGATCTGCGCCGGGGGGATGCTCGCGGTGGCCGGGATCTCCCACACGGCCGCCGTCGGGCTGGTCGACTCGCAGGTGGCGATCGGGTTCGGCGCGCTGATCACGTGCGGCGAGCTGGCCCGGCTGACCATGCCGGGCAACCGCGAGGTGGCGCCGATCAGCACGGCCGCCGCGTTCGGCTACGCGCTGCTGCTCTACGTCGGCGGCGAGCAGGCCGCCCACTCGGCGCTGCAGGTCGTCGCCGTCATGGCCGTCGGCATGATCGCCGGTGGGCTGCCGCACCTGGCCGTCGGCCGGGCGCCCCGGCTCGACGCGCTGGCCCGGCGGCTCATCTGCGGCTCGCTGCTGGCCTTCGCGTTCCGGCCGTTCGCCGACGTGCTGCGCCCACCGCCCGGCGGGGCGTGGTGGGTGGCGCTGCTGGTGATGGCGCTGCTCATCGGGGTGGCCCTCGCCGTCGACGTGGTGGTGGCCGGCCTGCTGCGGGCCGAACAGGTCCGCACGGCGTTCTCGGTCGCCGTACGCGACGAGGCGCGCATGGCCGCGCCGCTCGGCGCCGCCGTGGCGGCCAGCGGCATCCTGCTCGCGCTCGCGCTGCACAGCATGGAGCTGACCGCCCTGCTGGCCTTCGCCGCGCCGCTGCTCGTCACCCAGGTCGCCTTCCGCAAGTACGCCGGCATCCGGGCGACGTACCTGCAGACCATCAGGGCGCTCGCACGGGTCACCGAGGTCGGCGGCTACGTCGAACCGGGTCACTCGCGCCGGGTCAGCCGCCTGGCCGTGGCCATCGGCCGCGACCTCGGCATGGCCGAACCCGAACTCCTCGAACTCGAGTACGCCGCCCTCATGCACGACATCGGACAACTCAGCCTGACCGACCCCATCCCCGGCGGCGCGACCGTGCTGACCGACCCCGAGCAGGCCCGCCGCATCGCCGAACTCGGCGCCGAGGTCATCCGCAAGACCGGCGTGCTCAACCAGGTCGCCGACATCGTGCGCCGCCAGTGCGACCCCCTCGAAGAAGGCCCGCCGCTGGCCAGCCGCATCATCAGGGCCGCCAACGCCTACGACGACCTGGTGAGCGGATCCACCAACCGCGACCGCGCGGCCGCCGCACTCGAACGCATGCGGCTCGACGGCGGAAACCAGTACGACCCCGAAGTGGTCGAGGCGATGGCGACCGTCATCGACCGGCTCGTCCCGGTCAACAGACTGTGACAATTGTGGGCTTCCTACAGTTTGAGGCGTAACGATCAGTGCTCAAGAGTGCACGGCGCGGGATGATCCGGGCCGTAAGGTTGGCTGCGTGTTCGAGTCAGTCTTGGTCGCCAATCGCGGCGAAATCGCTCGCAGGATCATCCGGACCCTCAACGAGATGGGGATCAGATCGATCGCCGTCCACTCCGAGGCCGACGCCGACCTGCCCTTCGTTCGTGAGGCCGTCGAGTCGGTGAACATCGGCCCGGCCAATCCGGCGCAGAGTTACCTCGACCAGGCCCAGGTCCTGGCCGCCGCCCGCGCCACCGGCGCACAGGCGATCCACCCCGGCTACGGCTTCTTCTCCGAGAACGCCGAGTTCGCCCGCGCCGTCATGGCCGCCGGGCTGACGTGGATCGGCCCCTCGCCCGAGGCCATCGTCCAGATGGGCGACAAGATCAACGCCCGCAACCTCATGGAGACCG
This sequence comes from Herbidospora galbida, assembly GCF_005233835.1. Lineage (GTDB taxonomy): Bacteria > Actinomycetota > Actinomycetes > Streptosporangiales > Streptosporangiaceae > Herbidospora > Herbidospora galbida. The sequence goes on from NZ_SZQA01000010.1 coordinate 18,726, forward strand.
CCGGTGTGCCGGTCGCCGCGGGCACCCGGGAACCGGTCACCACGATCGAGGAGGCCACCAAGGCCGCCGCGAAGATCGGCTACCCGGTAATGGTGAAGACCGCCGGTGGCGGCGGCGGCATCGGCATGGGAGTCGCCCACGACGAGGGCACCCTCGCCAAGGCCTTCGACCAGGCCTCGCGCGCGGCCGCCCGCTTCGGCGGCACCGCCGCGATCCTGCTCGAGCGCTACATCGAGCGCGCCCGCCATGTCGAGGTGCAGATCCTCGGCCTCAACGACGGCCGCGTGCTGGCCCTGGGCGAACGCGACTGCTCGGTGCAGCGCCGCCACCAGAAGGTCGTCGAGGAGTCGCCGTCTCCGGGCATCACACCCGAGCTGCGCGAGCGCATGCTCGCGGCAGCGGCCCGCGCGGGCGCGGCGGTCAACTACCGCGGCGCCGGCACCGTCGAGTGCCTCGTCGACGCCGACGCGCAGGACTTCGTGTTCCTCGAGATGAACACCCGCCTGCAGGTCGAGCACCCGGTGACCGAGCTCGTCACCGGCGTCGACCTGGTCGCCGCGCAGCTCCGCATCGCCGCCGGTGAGGACGTCGACATCGACGCCACCCCCCGCGGCCACGCCATCGAGTTCCGCGTGTACGCCGAAGACCCCAAGCGCTTCCTGCCCGGCCCCGGTCACGTCACCGCATGGGTCGAGCCGTCGGGCGAGGGCGTCCGCGTCGACTCCGGCTACGAGGCCGGCAACACGGTCACGCCCTTCTACGACCCGCTGATGGCCAAGCTCTGCGTCTACGGCGCCACCCGCGCCGAGGCGATCGAGCGCGGCAGGGCGGCCGTCGCGGGTTTCACGATCTCCGGGCCGAAGCACAACCTGCCGTTCTGCGCCGAACTCCTCGACCACCCCGAGTTCGTCAGCGGCGACTATGACACCGGTCTGGTGTCCCGCATGAGATCGTGATCCGGAACGACAGAGGTTTGATGGGAGACAGCGGTGGCTGAGGTACGCGCGGAGATGGTGGCGAACGTCTGGAAGGTCGTCGTCGCCGAAGGTGAGACGGTGTCCGACGGAGACACCCTGGTCATCCTGGAGTCCATGAAGATGGAGATCCCGGTCATCGCCGAAGACGACGGCGTGGTCGCCATCAAGGTCGCCGAGGGCGACGTGGTGCAGGAAGGCGACCTGATCGCCGTCATCGAGTAGCGCGCGAGAGGAACTTCTCGCGGTCGACCACGACCCGCTCGATCGCGCCGGTGGCGACGACCGAGCCGTCGAGGTGGGCCGCGGTGAAGGCGAAGACCAGGCGGCGCCCCTCGACCTCGACCAGCTCGGCCGAGATCTCGACGTGGGCGCCCAGCCCGCTCGCCGCGAGGTGCTGGAGCTCGACCCGCACGCCGACCGAGGTCTGCTCGGACGTGAGCTGCCCGCCGATCGCCTCGCAGGTCAGGCCTTCGGCGAGCGCCAGCAGTCTCGGCGTGCCCAGCACGGGCACGTCGCCGCTGCCGAGCCTCTCCGCGGTGTCACTCTTCTCCACCATGATCAACCGTTCGGCCCGCAGTCCGGGTGTGAGCGCCATGGTGGGATGCTAGTAGTTCGACCCTCCAACTGATCGAAAGGTGTGACGTGGACCTTTACTGCGACCACTGCGGGGGCCTTTCGGATGACGGCGACCACGGGGCCTGTCAGAGCGCCCGTGAGATGGAGCCGCCTCGCTACTGCGCCAAGTGCCGGCGCCGGATGACCGTCCAGGTGACGCCTACGGGCTGGTCGGCGCGCTGTTCGCAACACGGGCTCACGGCAGCCTGAACGCAACCTGAACCAAACCTGTGTTCTGACCGTTATGGTGAGGGATTCCTGGGAGATCTGGGCTTACCGGCCGATTTTGCCGGTGCCCGCTAGACTTCCGGCACGACAGGTGGTCAGTGACATAGGGGGTATCCGGGGGCATGGTTGCCCAAGGGACGACGCTGGCCGGGCGCTACCGATTGGACCAGCGCATCGGCGCTGGCGGAATGGGCGAGGTCTGGCGCGGGGAAGACACCGTCCTCGCGCGTACGGTCGCCGTCAAGGTGCTGCTCCCGGGTCGGCTCGACGACCCCGGCTTCGGAGCGCGCTTCCAGGGTGAGGCGCGCGCCATGGCGCTCATCAACCACCCCGGCGTGGTCGACGTCTACGACTACGGGGTGACCGACGTCCCGGGTGACGGTCCGACCGCCTACCTGGTGATGAAGTTCGTCGACGGCGAGCCGCTCGACCGGCTGCTGCTCCGGGTCGGGCGCATCCGCCCCGACGCGGTGATGGAGCTCATCGGGCAGGCCGCGGCGGCGATCCAGGCCGTCCACGACCGGGGCATCGTGCACCGCGACGTGAAGCCGGGCAACCTGCTCGTGCAGGCCGACGGCACCCTCGTCCTCACCGACTTCGGCATCGCCCGCTCCGACGCGGCGAGCCGGTTGACCGACGCCGGCATGGTGCTCGGCACCGCCGCCTACTGCGCGCCCGAGCAGGCCGAGGGCGAGCCGGTGACGCCGGCGGTCGACATCTACGCGCTCGGCGTGGTCGCCTACGAGTGCCTGGCCGGGCGGCGTCCCTTCGACGGCGACACGCCGGTCACGATCGCGCTCAAGCACATCCGCGAACAGCCGCCGCCGCTGCCGCCCGACATCCCGCCGCACATCCGCCACGTGGTGGAGCGCGCCCTGCTGAAGTCGCCGGCCGAGCGGTGGCCGACGGCCATGGCGATGAGCCAGGCGGCCCGGCAGGCCGCCAACCCGGGCGCGTCGCTGACCCAGCCCAACGCCGCCCAGGCGCCTTCCGGCGTGTTCCCGAAGACGGGCGACTGGTACGAGCCCCCGGCGACCGGAACCTACGCCGCCGCCGCGACGGGCAACTACCCGGCGACCGGCAGCTTCCGCACCACCGCCGTCACGCCCGAGACGACGCCTGCGGGCGGGGGCGGGCGACGCAAGCGGAACAACAAGAAGCGCGGCCTGACGATCGTCGCCATCGTGGCGGCGGTGTTCGCGTCGGTCGGCATCGGCTGGGCGGGCGTGAACATCATCGGCAACCCGGGCGAAGCGACCGAGAAGCCACCGGAGTCGCAGCACGTCGCCGCGACCGACAGCGCCTCCCCGAGCCCGAGCCCGAGCAGGACGCGCCCCAAGCCGTCGCGGACGCCGGTCACCGCCAAGCCATCGGTGAGCGAGGAGCCCTCGGAGGAGCCCTCCGAGGAACCGTCGCCGAGCCCTTCGCCGAGTCCCTCGCCCAAGCCGTCGAAGCCGACCGTGAAGCCGTCGCCGACTCCGACCAAGGAGATGCGGACCGTCCCGCTGCTCTGGAAGCTGTCGGCCGACGCGGCCGAGTCGGTGCTGCTCAAAAACGGGTTCCAGGGCTCCTTCCAGACCAAGGGCGACACCGGCCTGGGCTGCACCGAGGTCTACTCGCAGAACCCGAAGGGCTCGACGCAGGCGCCGGTCGGCTCGACGGTGACGGTCTACGTGCGGCGCATCGCCTGCCCGGCGGCCCCGCCGTCGCCGTCGCCGTCTCCCTCGGCCGCGTCGACGGGCACGGGCACCGCTCCGTAGCAACGTGGCGGTGACGGTGAACCGTCACCGCCACGTCGTCAGACGCCCGTCGTGCTGCGCGGGTAGGCGATCTCGGGGTCGGTCGCGATGTTCACCATGTAGGGCACGCCCGACTCGAACGCGCGCTTCAGCGCCGGCCCGATCTCGCTGGGCTTGGTGACGAGTTCGCCGCCCCCGCCGAGCGCGGTCACGACCTGGTCGTAGCGGCACTGGGGCTGCAGGTCGGCGGCGACGTCGTAGCCGTAGAGCATCTGCATGGGGTGTTTCTCCAGGCCCCACATGCCGTTGTTGCCGCAGATCATGACGACCGGCAGCTTGTGGCGGACCAGCGTGTCGACGTCCATCAGCGAGAAGCCGGCGGCGCCGTCGCCGAGCAGGAGCACGACCTGCGACGACGGGCGGGCCAGGCGGGCCGCGATGGAGTAGCCGAGGCCGGTGCCGAGACAGCCGTAGGGGCCGGGGTCGAGCCAGTGGCCGGGGCGCTTCGGCTCGACGTACTTGCCGGCGTAGGAGACGAAGTCGCCGCCGTCGCCGATGACCACGGCGTCGTCGGCCAGCTGCCGGTTGAGCTCGCCGTAGATGCGCATCGGGTGGATCGGGTCGCTGTCGGCGGCCAGCAGTTCGGCGTCGTCGGCGATGGCCGCCTTGGCCGCCTCGGCCAGCTTGGTCGTCCACTCGTCGCGGGGTTTCACATTCGCGGTACGGCACGCCGCCGCCAGCCCCCAGAACACCAGCGACAGGTCGCCCGCCGCCGAACCGGACAGACCGGTGTGGGTGGCCAGCTGGGAGGGCGCGTCGGCGAGGTGGACGACCCGGGCCAGCGGCGCCCCCTCCTTGCCGCCGAACCAGCCGTAGTTGAGCCGGAAGTCGAGCGGGGTGCCCGCCACGATGACCAGGTCGGCCTGCGAGAACGCGAGGCCGCGGGCGCGGGTGACCAGCAGCTCGTGGCCCGAGGGCAGGATGCCGCGGCCCTGGCCGTTGGGCACCACCGGCAGCCGGAACTCCTCGGCGAAGTCGCGCGCGGCCTCTTCGGCGCGGTCCATCCACACGTCGGAGCCGACCACCAGCATCGGCCGCTCCGCCTCGGCGATCAGCGCGGCGATGGCGGCCAGGTGGTCGGTGTCGGGCTCCAGCGGCGAGGGCGCCAGCGTCTCGGTCTCGACCGAGGGGGAGGGCGCGAACAGGTGGTCCATGTAGAAGTCGAGGAACACCGGGCCGCGATGGGGGGCGAGCGCGGTGCGGAAGGCCATCTCGACGTCCTGGCCGATCGAGTCGGCGCCGGAACCGGTGAAGGCCAGCTTGGTGATCGGGTCGAGCAGCGGCGGGTGGTCCATCTCCTGGAGCGCGCCGGAACCCCAGCGCGACTGCGGGGCCCGGCCGCCGAGGATCACGACCGGGCTGCCGTTGAAGTGGGCGGTCGCCACGCCCGACACCCCGTTGGTGATGCCGGGCCCGGCCGTGAGCACCGCCAGGCCCGGTTTGCGGGTGAGCCGCGCCGTCGCCTCGGCGGCGAAAACGGCGCTCTGCTCATGGCGTACGTCGAGGATGCGCATGTCTTCGTGGACGGCGCCGTCGTAGAGGGGGAAGACGTGGCCACCCGAGAGGGTGAACATCGTCTCGACGCCGTAGGCCTTGGAGACGCCGACAGCGACGTCGCCCGCGTGCTTGCTCATTCGTGAAACCTACCAGTCGGTTAACTAGTGGGACCTACGAGCTGCCCTGGCCGCGGGCGAACGAACCCTCCTGGTCTAAAGCGTCTGGGACAGGGCCTTGATCGGCATCTTCAGGTCGGTCAGCAGAGCCAGATCTTCGGCTGGGGGGCGGCCGAGGGTGGTCAGGTAGTTGCCCACGATGATCGCGTTGATGCCACCCATCATGCCCGCACGAGTGCCCAGGTCGCCAAGGGTCAGCTCACGTCCGCCGGCGTACCGGAGGATGGTTCGCGGTAGTGCGAGGCGGAAGGTCGCGATTGTCTTCAGCGCCTCGCTGCCCTCGACGACCGGGTAGTCGGCGAAGGGGGTGCCGGGGCGGGGGTTGAGGAAGTTGAGCGGGACCTCGTCGGGCTGGAGCTCGCCGAGCTGGGCGGCGAACTCGGCGCGCTGCTCGACCGACTCGCCCATGCCGATGAGGCCGCCGCAGCACAGTTCCATGCCGGCCTCGCGCACCATCAGGCAGGTGTCCCAGCGCTCCTCCCACGTGTGCGTGGTGACCACGTTCCCGAAGTGGGACTTACAGGTCTCCAGGTTGTGGTTGTAGCGGTGGACGCCCATCTCGGCGAGCTCGTCGACCTGGGCCTGCGTCAGCATGCCGAGCGAGCAGGCCACGTTGATGTCGACGGCCTCCTTGATGGCCTTGACGCCCTCGCGGACCTGGTCCATCAGGCGCTTGTCGGGCCCGCGCACGGCCGCGACGATGCAGAACTCGGTGGCGCCGGTCTGGGCGGTCTCGACGGCGGCCTTCACCAGCTCGTCGATGTCCAGCCACACGGAGCGCACGGGGGAGGTGAACTGGCCCGACTGCGAGCAGAAGTGGCAGTCTTCCGGGCAGCCGCCGGTCTTCAGGGAGATGATCCCCTCGACCTCGACCTCCGGGCCGCACCACTTCATCCGCACCTCGTGGGCGAGGGCGAGGAGGTCGGGCAGGCTCTCATCGGGCAGGTTCAGGCATTCGAGCGCCTGCTCCCGCGTCAAGCCCCTGCCCTCGTCGAGCACCTGCGTTCTGGCGATCTCCAGGATGGTCATCAAATCTCCCTGAGCGTGGCTGATCCCGCATCTGGGCGGGAGAGGAAACGTATCTTGGCGTCACAGGATCGAACATGTGTACGATTCTTGACGCCCCTGCGATAGATTTCAGACCGTGAAACGGGCCTTCAAGTACCGCTTCTATCCGACTCCGGAGCAGGCAGAACAGCTGTCCCGAACGTTCGGCTGCGTGCGCCTGGTCTACAACAAGGCGTTGGAGGAGCGGACACGTGCCTTCAGAACGGACGGCCGCAAGGTCTCCTACCTGCAGAGTTCCGCCGCGCTGACGGCGTGGAAGCGAACTGAAGAGCTGGGTTTCCTCAACGAGGTGTCGTGTGTGCCGCTGCAACAGGCGTTGCGGCATCTGCAGGCGGCTTTCGCGAACTTCTTCGCGAAGCGGGCGCGATATCCGGTCTTCAAGTCGCGCAAAAGGTCTCGGGCCTCGGCCGAATACACACGTTCGGCATTCCGCTGGTCTGGCGGCACGCTTACCCTGGCCAAGATGGACACCCCACTCGACATCGTGTGGTCGCGGCCGCTGCCCAACAGGGCGAAGCCGTCCACGGTCACGGTGTCGAAGGATGCGGCGGGCCGCTGGTTCGTCTCGATTCTGGTGGAGCACGAGATCGTCCCCTTGCCCTCGGTCGAGGCCGCGGTCGGCGTCGATGTCGGTATCGCCGAACTGGCGACCCTGTCGACCGGAGAGAAGATCGACAATCCGAGATGCGAACGGGCCGATCGCAGAAAACTCGCGAAGGCCCAACGGGCCCTGGCACGCAAGGGAAAGGGCAGCAACAACCGCGCCAAGGCCAGAACGGCCGTCGCCCGGATCCATGCCCGGATCGGGGATCGCAGGCGCGACCATCTTCACAAGGTCACGACACGGCTTGTTCGCGAGAACCAAGTGATCGCCGTGGAAGACCTGTCCGTTCGCAACCTGGTCAGAAATCGTTCTCTTGCCAGGGCCGTCAGCGACGCGGGCTGGCGGGAACTGCGGACCATGCTGTCGTATAAGTCCGCGTGGTACGGCCGGGAATTGCTGATCGTCGACCGCTGGTGCCCCTCCAGCAAGCGATGCTCCGAGTGCGGGGCCGTGGCCGAGTCGATGCCGCTGCGACTTCGACAGTGGTCGTGCGTCTGTGGCGCGTCCCATGACCGTGATGTCAACGCGGCCAGGAACATCCTCGCGGCCGGGCTGGTCGAGAGGTGAAACGCCTGTGGAGCCGGTGTGAGACCCCAAGGAGACTCCTCTCTGGCCGGGCGGTCGGCGATGAAGCAGGAACACTCACGGGCGACCGTGAGAACCCCCTCCCTCCGGGGAGGGGAGGATGTCAATGGGAAATCCTAAGGGCGGTCCGGAAGGCCGACGGGTCGAACGCGCCGCCCAGCGGCGCCCCCAGCGAGGCCCGCGCGACCTTGCCGAACGCCTGCCTGCGCAGCAGCCCGGCATTCTCCGGTACGGCCCCCGCCAGCGGCCTGGCCGCCAGCATCTCGAGGTCGGCGACGTTGCACCGTTCGGCCAGCCCCGGCTCCGCCGGCCACGACCCGATGACCACCCCGGCCAGGTCGAGCCCGTGGTTGGCCATCGCCTCCAGCGTCAGCGCCGTGTGGTTCAGGGTGCCCAGCCCGGCCCGCGCCACGACCAGCACCTGCGCCTTCAGCGTGTGGGCCAGGTCGGCGAGGGTGGCGCCCTCTTCGTCGAACCGTACGAGAAGACCGCCCGCGCCCTCGACCACGACGAGCCGGTGGGACTCGGCGAGTTCGGCGATCCGCGTGGCCGTCTCGGTCAGGTCGAGCGCGGGCTGCCCCGAGACCCGCGCGGCGGCGGCCGGGCTCAGCGGGTCGGGGTAGCGGGCGAACTCGAAGGTGTTCGTCGCGCCCGAGAGCCGGATCACCTCGTCGAGGTCACCCGGCTCGTCTTTCCCGACGCCGGTCTGGGCCGGTTTGACCACCGCCACGGGACCGCCCCGCTCGATCGCCAGGGCCGTGACGGCGGCCGTGACCACGGTCTTCCCGACACCGGTGTCGGTGCCGGTCACCACAAGAACGCTCATCCGGCCAAGATTACGGAGTCGGACGCCGCAGCCGCGTGACGAACTTGTAGCGGTCGCCCCGATAGAGGGACTGCGCCCACTCGACCGGGTTGCCGTCGGCGTCGAAGGCGTGCCGGGTCAGCATCAGCATCGGCAGCCCTATGTCGACGCCGAGGACCTGCGAGTCGTAGGGCGTGGCCAGGACCGTCTCGATGATCTCCTCGGCGTCGGAGAGCCGGACGCTGTAGGCGTTGTGGAGCGTCTCGTACAGCGAGGGGTGGCCCTCCAGCTCCCGCCGCAGCCGTGGGAATCGCCGCGCCGACAGGTGGGTGGTGTCGATCGACATCGGTTCGCCGTTGGCCAGGCGCAGGCGGTGGATGCGCAGCACCCGGCCGCCGGGGTTGATGGCCAGCCGCCGGCCGAGGGCCTCGTCGGCGGTGATGTAGGAGATGTCGAGGATCTTGGTGTCGGGTTCGAGGCCGACGGTCCGCAGGTCCTGGACATAGGAGGTGAGCTGGAGGACCTGGGCGACCTTGGGCTGGGCGACGAAGGTGCCCTTGCCCTGGATGCGGATCAGGCGGCCCTCGACGACGAGTTCGGTCAGCGCCTGGCGTACCGTCGTGCGTGAGGTCTCGAAGCGCACCGCGAGGGTGCGCTCGGGGGGCAGGGCACTCCCGGCGGGCAGGCTCTTGGTGAGCTCGAGCAGGCTACGTTTGACGTCGTAGTACTTCGGCACCCGGGGAGTGTCTTCGGTCACGCGGTCACCTTCGTTCCGGCCACGGCGGCGAGCGCGCGCCCGGTCACCGCGAGATCTTCGGACCCCAGATTGGCCCGAGCGGTCAACCTTAGACAAGACCGCCCGTCTGGAACCGAAGGGGGTCTGAAGCAGCCGACCTTCACACCGTGGTCCGCGCAGGTCGCGGCGGCGGCCAGGGCCCGGTGGGGATCGCCCAGCACCACCGGCACCACGGCGGCGGCCGGCTCGGTGGTCTCGAACCCGAGTTCGCGGGCGGTCGAGGCCAGTGCGAGGGCGATTTCCCGGGCTCGTTTCGGCAGGTCAGGCTCCTCTTCGAGGATGTGCAGCGCGGCGAGGGCCGCCCCGGCGCTCGCGGGGGCGAGACCGGTGTCGAAGATGAACGACCGGCCGGTGTCGACGAGGGTGTCGATCACCTCCGGCGCGCCGAGCACGGCGCCGCCCTGGGAGCCGAGCGACTTCGACAACGTGACGGTTCTCACAATGTGAGCATTCCCCGCAAGTCCGGCATTGTGAACCGCCCCGCGGCCGGATTCCCCGACGACGCCGAGGGCGTGCGCCTCATCGACGACGAGGAGCGCTCCATTCCGTACGGCCACCTCCGACAGCGCCCCCAGCGGCGCGAGGTCGCCGTCGACGGAGAACACCGCGTCGGTGACCACCACGGCGTTCTCCTCCTCGCGGCCGGCCAGCGCCTTCTCGACCGCGCCGACGTCGCCGTGGGGGGTCACCACCACGCGGGCGCGGGCGAGCCGGCACGCGTCGACGATCGAGGCGTGGTTGCCCGCGTCGGAGACGACCAGCCCGCCCCGGCCGAGCGTGGCCACGGCGGCGAGGTTGGCTAGGTAGCCGGAGGAGAACACCAGCGACCTGGGGGAGTGGCTGAAGGCCGCGAGGGCCTCCTCGAGTTCGTGGTGGAGCCGGGTGCTGCCGGTGACCAGCCGGGACCCGGTCGCGCCGGTGCCCCACTCGCGGGTCGCGGCCACGGCCGCCTCGGTCAGCCGGGGATCGCGGCAGAGCCCCAGATAGTCGTTGGAGGCCAGGTCGAGCAGCCCGTCGAAGTCGGGCGAGCGCGGCCGCAGCACCCGGGTCAGCCCGGCGGCGGCGCGGCGCTCGGCGGCCTGGCGAAGTCGATCGATCGGCCCATGCATGGAGAGATGATGCCAGGTGCCGTGTCCCGATTGGCGTTCGGCCTGTCTCACGACGCATCATGCCTAGGTGCCAACTCTCAGCGACCTGGTGGCCAAGCACACCGATCTGTCCGCCGCCGACCTCGAATGGGTGCATTCGCTGGTCTCCGACTGGCAGTTGCTCGCCGACCTGTCCTTCGCCGACCTCATCCTGTGGATCCCCGCCGAAGAGGGCTGGATCGCGGTCGCCCAGATGCGGCCGACGACCGGGCCGACGGTCTACCACGACGACGTCGTCGGCTCCTTCATCGGCCGCAACGAGCGGCCGCTGATCGAGACGGCCTGGCAGGAGCGGCGGATCTGCCGAGAGGGCGATCCCGACTGGTCGACCGGCGTGCCGGTCCGGGAGGAGACGATCCCGGTCCGCCGCGCCCTCGACGGGCCGCTCATCGGGGTCATCCAGCGTTCGACCAACCTGTCGTCGGCGCGTACGCCCTCGCGGCTGGAGCTCACCTATCTCCAGAGCGCCTCCGACCTGGCCCAGATGGTCGCCGAGGGCCGGTTCCCCTTCCACGGCGACGAGCCCATGCTGGTCCGGTCGCCCAGGGTGGGCGACGGGCTGCTGCGGCTCGATAGGGCCGGGCGGGTCACCTACGCCTCGCCCAACGCGCTGAGCGCCTACCGCCGGCTCGGGCTGCACGCCGACCTGGTCGGCTCGGAGCTCGGCAAGACCACGGCCGACCTCTGCTACCGCGACGAGCCCATCAACGAAGACCTGATGCTGGTCGCCAGCGGCAAGGTGCCGAAGGAGACCGAGGTGGAGCGTGGCGGGACGGTCGTCCAGCTCCGGGCCATCCCGCTGATCATCTCCGGCGGGCGGATCGGCGCCCTGGTACTGGTGCGCGACGTGACCGAGCTGCGGCGCCGGGAGCGCGAGCTGCTGACGAAGGACGCCACGATCCGGGAGATCCACCACCGGGTCAAGAACAACCTGCAGACGGTGGCCGCGCTGCTGCGGCTGCAGTCGCGCCGCCTGCGGGTGCCCGAGGGGCGGGCCGCGCTCGACGAGGCGGTCAGAAGGGTCGGGTCGATCGCGATCGTGCACGAGACCCTGGCGCAGATGCCCGAGGAACTGGTCGCCTTCGACGAGATCGCCGACCGGGTCATCCACATGACGGCCGAGGTGTCGGTGGCCCAGGTGGCGCTTCGGCGGGCGGGCACGTTCGGCATCCTGCCGGCGGCCGTGGCGACGCCGATCGCGATGGTGCTGACCGAGCTGCTGCAGAACGCCGTGGAGCACGGGCTCGACGGGCGGCCGGGCAACGTCGAGGTCCGGGTGGAGCGCCTTCAGGACACGCTCGAAATGGTGATCGCCGACGAGGGTCAGGGGCTGCCGTCCGGATTCGACATCGAGACCAACAGCAATCTGGGCCTGCAGATCGTGCGGACCCTCGTCGTGGGAGAGCTTTCCGGACGCCTCAACATAGCCCCGCGAGAAGGCGGCGGCACGGAAGTCGTCCTCAGCATTCCGGTGAACGTTCCCACCAACGACATTCACCGGATTTGACCCGTGCGCAACAAACGCGCAATGCGGGCAGGCTCTAATTCGGTTGTATGAATTCAGACGTTGGCACGGGCGCGGGCCCGGGCGGTGCGGCGCTTGAGAGCGCGACGCTCGTCCTCACTGAGGCCGCCCCAGACGCCGGCGTCCTGCGCCGACTCCAGAGCCCACTTCAGGCACAGTTCGCTGACCGTGCACTGACGGCAGACCTGCTTGGCCTCTTCAATCTGCATCAACGCGGGCCCGGTGTTGCCGATCGGGAAGAACAGCTCGGGGTCCACGTCACGGCAGGCAGCGCGGTGGCGCCAGTCCATGCGTTCCACTCCTTCGTAAGTGGAGCCTGGGCGGCTCCTGCACCTTTGTGAACAGTTTCACTAACTGACGCGAACGGCCGCCCGAAACTTTGAGGGACGAGATTCGCGATGACGATCGCCGGGAACCTTGGCGTGAGCTGTGGCTCTCGTAAAGGTCCTACGTTCCGACGTCGCGTTCAGCTTTTCAGCCACTCCTACAGCACACAAGAGGTTTGGGGGAAGGTTTTGCGGGTCCTAGCTGTCGGATGCGTCACACTATGACCGCTTGTAACTGTCTAGACCAGAACTTGTAACGCGTCCGGGATAGAGCGAAATGTCACCCTTTCCCGTTCTCCCAGGTAGTCGCCGTCAAGCTGCAGCGCGATGGGCCGAACCGCCTCGATCGTGAAAACACTCTCGTCATGTGCTTGAACGAGGTGTTTACCTGTCGGCAATCCCTGAGGCTCGCCGACGATCTGCCGGAGCAGGTTCGCCACGGCCGGGAGCCGCAGTTTCGTCATCGCCAGCAGGTCGAGACCGGTGTCGAATCCGGCCCACGGAGTCGGGTTGACCGGCCGGCTCCCGACGAACGTCCAGGGCGCGGTGTTCGAGACGATCGCCAGGAAGATCCCCGGTACGTCGGTCTGCCCCGGCCGGGTCAGGGTCATCGCCGGATGCCGCCGGTCGGTCATGAGGTAGTGCCGCAGGGCCGTCTGCATGTACAGCGTCGGCGAAGCCCGGTAACCGGCGCTGCGCAGGCCTTCGACGGCTCTGATGACCTCGGCGTCCCAGCCCAGGTCGGCACAGAATGTGAAGTAGCGAGACTCCACCCCTGCCCCGGTGCCGGAATCCCTAACATCCCATTCGGCCAGCCCGAGGCTGATCGTCCGCGACCGGCCCTCACGCAGCGCCTCGAGGAGCGCGCCGGTGGCCTCGACCGGATTGTTCGGCAGCCCCAGCGCCCGCGCCAGCACATTGGCGCTGCCCCCCGGAATGATGATCATCTTGGCCCGGTCGTCGACCGCCATCAGCCCGTTGGCCACCTCGTTGACCGTTCCGTCGCCGCCGAGGACGGCCACCGCGTCGAAGCCCTTCTCCTTCGCGTGGGCGGCCAGCACCGACGCGTGACCCCGATATCCGGTCTCGGCGACCTCCAGGTCGACCGCCGCCCCGAGCGCCCGCAGCAGGACGTCGAGCGTGCGTCGGTTGGTCGAGGTCGCCTTGGGGTTGACCAGCAGAAGTGCCCGCATGCCTGAAGGTTATGCGACGGGTAGTCTCACCAACTGTGCAGAACCGTCCGTTCACCCTCCTCGTCGCGGCGGTCGCCGTCGCGATCGAAGGACTGGCCGCCGTCGCGATCGGCGGCTGGGTCGCCTACGAGACCCTGCTCGGCGGGGCCGGCGACGTCATGAGCTCGCTCGTGCTGGCCGCGTTCGCCCTGGCCGTGGGCGCCGGCCTGGTCTGGGTCGCATGGGGGATCCTCCAGCTGATGCGCTGGAGCCGGGGGCCCGCCGTGGTCACCCAGATCTTCGCCGGGCTTCTCGCGATCACCCTGATCCAGGCGGGGCAGCTCGCCTGGGGCGTGCCGCTGATCGTGGCGGCCGTGGTGATTCTCGTCACTCTTCTCGCGCCGCCCTCGACCCACGCCCTCATGGGCGACGTCTAGGGCCGGAAAAGGACTCGGCCGGCGCTTGCGCGCCGGCCGAGGTCAGTCTTCCGCGGTCAGGCCTTCGCGCAGCTGCGCGAGGGTCCGGGCCAGCAGGCGGGACACGTGCATCTGCGAGATGCCCAGCTCGGTGGCGATCTGCGACTGGGTCATGTTGCCGAAGAACCGCAGGAGCAGGATGCGCTTCTCCCGAGGAGGCAGGCGCTCCAGCAGCGGCTTCAGCGACTCGCGGTATTCGACGCCCTCCAGCGACTCGTCGACGATGCCGAGCGAGTCGGAGACCGCCGGCGCGTCGTCGTCGCCCGAGTCGGGCGCGTCGAGCGAGACCGTCGAGTAGGCGTTGGCCGACTCGAGGCCCTCGAGCACCTCTTCCTCGGTCATCTGGAGATGGGCGGCCAGTTCGGCCACCGTGGGCGCCCGGCCCTCGCGCTGCGACAGCTCGCTGATCGCCTTGGTCAGCGACAGCTTCAGCTCCTGCAGGCGGCGCGGCACGCGGACCGCCCAGCCCTTGTCGCGGAAGTGTCGCTTGATCTCACCGACGATGGTCGGGGTGGCATAGGTCGAGAACTCGACGCCCCGGGCCAGGTCGAACCGGTCGATCGATTTGATCAGGCCGATCGTCGCCACCTGGGTCAGGTCGTCGAGCCACTCGCCGCGGTTGCGGAACCGGCGGGCGAGGTATTCCACCAGCGGAAGGTGCAGCTCGACGAGCTCGTCGCGGATGCGCTGGCGGCGCGGGTCGTCGGCCGGCAGCTCAGCGAGCTCCCCGAAGAGGGTGCGGGCGCGCACCCGATCCGGGACTCCGGAGTCGCTGGTGGCCATGGCACGGGTCCTTTCCGTCACGCCGGCCTCGCCGCGCCTCGCCGCTTGCGCAGCACGATCGCCATGTGATCGGGGGAGGACACGGCATCGACGTCGTCGGCGAGCGCGGTGAGCACCATCCAGGCGAAGTCATCGCGTTTGGGCTCGGCGATCCCGACGGTGGTGACCTCGACCCGGATCGACATCTCCTGTCCGGTCAGCTCGAACTCCGCGATCAGGTCGGTGCCGGGGACGGCGTGGCGCAGCAGCATGGCGCACGCCTCGTCGACGGCGATCCGCAGATCTTCCATCTCGTCGATGGTGAAGTCGAGCCGTGCCGCCAGACCTGCTGTCGCGGTCCGCAACACGGACAGATAGGCGCTGGCCGCCGGAAGCCGTACGCTCACGGCGTCGCGGATCCCGGCCAGATCCCCTGTGACATCAGTTGCGTCGGTCACGATCCTCCTTGCCCTGCCGGCCACATCTCGCGGGGCCGCATGTTTGCAACCTACCGCCACTCGACCGCGATTGCTCGGCTTGGACGCGCCGATGCCGGAAATGCGCGGACCCCGCACGGAAAGCTCCGAGTGATCGTGCGGGGTCCGGGGCGGTGAGGCCTAGGCGGCCTTCGTCTCCCAGAAGATCTTCGCGATCTCGTCGATCTTGCCCAGGAGGTCGTCGGCCTTGGCGACGTCGACGGTGCCCTTGGCGCCGGCGGCGCCGGCCAGCTTGGTGGCGTCCCAGAAGAGCTGGTGGAGCTGCGGGTGCGCCTCCAGGTGCGGGGGCTTGAAGTAGTCGGTCCACAGCACCCACAGGTGGTGCTTGACCAGCTCGGCCCGCTCCTCCTTGATCGTGAGGGCCCGCGAGCGGAACACCGGGTCGTCGTTGTCGGCGTACTTCTGCATGATCGCCTTGACCGATTCGGCCTCGATACGCGCCTGTGCGGGGTCGTAGACGCCGCAGGGCAGGTCACAATGGGCCGATGCCACGTGCTTGGCAAGCATCGGGTTTCCTTTCGTCAGAGTGGCTGCGGTTCCGACATTACTGCTCCGAGGTGGATCATGTTCACCAGCGTCCGGGTCTCCGGGGATTCCATGCTTCCGGCCCTGCGGCCCGGCGACTGCCTGGTGGTCCGCCGCACCGCGAAGATCCGTCCGGGCGATGTCGTGATCGCTCGCATACCCGGAAACCTCATCGTCAAAAGGGTGTTCCGGTGGACCGATGAGGGGTGGTGGCTGGAGAGCGACAACCAGCGCGCGCCCGGCCGCAAGGACTCGTGGGACTTCGGCGCGATTCCCCAGGACCGGATCGTCGGGAAGGTGGTCGGCCGTTACTGGCCGTCACTCGCCTTGGGGCCGCGCTTCCTGGCCCGGTAGGCGGCCACGTTGGCCCGGCTGGCGCACCGCTCGGAGCAGTAGCGCCGCGACCTGTTCGACGAGGTGTCGAGGTAGGCGTTGCGGCAGGGCGCGGCCTGGCAGATGCCCAGCCGGTCGGCGCCCAGGCCGGTGACCACGCTGGCCAGGCCCATCACCGACCCGACCGCGACGGTGTCGCCGACCCGGCCGCCCTCGGTCAGGTGCATGTGCCAGGGCTGGCCGTCGTGCCCTGCGATCTGGGGGTGGACGGGATGGCGTACCAGCAGCCCGTTCAGCCGCTGGACGACGTCCTCCTCGTTGCCCTCCGCGGCCGACTCGAACACCTCGGTCAGTTCGTCGCGCAGCTCGATGACGTGGTCGAGGTCGCGCCGGGTCGCCCGCCCGGCGGCCTCGGTCCGGCCGGTCTCCGACAGCAGGTCACGCAGCCCGTCGAGGGTCTTCAGATCGTCCCGGCGGTTGACGAGGAGGACGGCCAGCTCGGCATAAGAGGTCAAGTCCACGGGGAACCCTGTAATAGGTGACTCTGGACATTGAGTATTACACAGGGACGGAAAGTTCCAAAGAGATTGTCAGGGCATTAAAGGCCAAACGCTTGCGGTGTACGCGACCGCGAGCGGCCGTCTCAGCATGTGGCACACTAGGGCAACGGGTGACCCCCGTGCCCGAGACGGCCGTCAACGACGACGGTTCCGGTGTCTATCCATGCCGCGGGCCCTCGTCTCGTAACGGTCTGTGTTGTGTCCGTCACCAGACATCAGGGGTCAGCGTAATGACTGCTTCCCTCGAAGCCCTCGACCTCGATCCGGCCTTCGCGCTGCACCGCGGCGGAAAGCTAGAGGTCAGAGCCACCATCCCGGTCCGAAACGCCGACGATCTGTCGCTCGCCTACACGCCCGGCGTGGCCCGGGTCTGCTCGGCCATCGCCGATTCGCCCGAGCTCGCCAACGAATACACCTGGGTCTCCAACGTGGTGGCCGTCGTCACCGACGGCACCGCCGTGCTGGGGCTCGGCGACATCGGCCCCGCCGGCGCGATGCCCGTCATGGAGGGCAAGTCGCTGCTGTTCAAGGAGTTCGGCGGGGTCGACTCGGTGCCCATCTGCCTCGACTGCACCGGGGTCGACGAGATCGTCGAGACCGTCGTCCGGCTCGCGCCCTCCTTCGGAGGCATCAACCTGGAGGACATCAGCGCCCCCCGGTGCTTCGAGATCGAAGACCGGCTGCGGGAGCTGCTGTCGATCCCGGTCTTCCACGACGACCAGCACGGCACGGCGATCGTCGCCACCGCCGCGCTGACCAACGCCGCCCGGCTCATCGGCCGTCCGCTCGGCGAGCTCCGGGCCGTGGTGGCCGGGGCCGGGGCGTCCGGGGTCGCGGTGACCCGCATGCTGCTCAACGCCGGCATCGGCGACATCGCGGTCTCCGACAGCAAGGGCCTGATCTTCGAAGGCCGGGCCGGAATGAACCCCTACAAGGACGCCCTGGCCAGGGAGACCAACAAGGCCGGGCTGACCGGCTCGACCGAGGCGGCCCTCGCCGGCGCCGACGTCTTCATCGGCCTGTCGGGCGCGACCATCTCCGAGCAGGCCATCGCGTCGATGACGCAGGACGCCATCGTGTTCGCCCTGTCGAACCCGACGCCCGAGGTCCACCCGCAGGTCGCCGCCAGGCACGCCGCCGTGGTCGCGACCGGGCGGTCCGACTTCCCCAACCAGATCAACAACGTGCTCGCCTTCCCCGGGGTGTTCCGGGGGGCGCTCGACGTGCGGGCGACCACGATCACCGAGAACATGAAGATCGCCGCCGCGGCGGCGCTCGCGGGGGTCGTGGGCGACGAGGTGCGGGCCGACTACATCATCCCCTCGCCGTTCGACGACCGGGTCGCCCCGGCCGTCACCCGAGCGGTGGCCGACCAGGCCCGCAAGGACGGCGTGGCCAGGCGCTGACATCGGAGACGGCCCGGTCCCCGAAAAGGGCCGGGCCGTCTGCGGCGCGACTACTTCTTGACGATGCTGCCCGACCAGTTATTGGCCGCGGCCTTGTAGACGTCGTACGTCTCGCCGTCGAAGTAGGGCGAGGTGATCTTGTCGATGCGGTCGTTGCCGTTGGAGTCGGCGAAGGCGCTCGTCACGCCGTTGACGTAGCCGAGGCGGCGGGCGTTGCTGTACTTCAGCAGCCACGGGCCGCCGTCGGCGCCCGGCGTCATCGAGCAGGTGATCGCGATCTGCTCCTCGATCTTGAGCCCCGCGTCGGTGACCTCACGGTTCGGCTTGCCGTAGCACCACTTCGGGGTGACCCCGGTGAACGCCTTGTTGCCGTCGGGGTGCCGGGCCGCGGGGTAGCCGAAGGCGTAGACCGCGCCGGCGCCGACCTTCTGGTTGTAGGCCAGGCCCTGGCCGCCGACGTTGTCGCCGAGGCGGCCGGCGTCCTTGACGGTGAGGATCCACCACTTGCCCTTGTCACGCCACTTGAGGCCGCCGTGGGCCTTGTACTGCTTCTCGGAGACGGCCCTGGTGGCCTCGAACTTGACGCCGTTGTAGACCGTGACGAAGGCGTAGTCGCGGTCGTAGTCCTCGTAGACGTCGAAGTCGTAGTGGGTGAAGCCCTGCTTGGCGACGTACACGCCCCAGGGGGCCTTGCCCTGGTAGTAGCCGGGGACGAAGATCCACTGGTCGAGCATGTGGTCGTTGTCGTCGGTGTCGAAGACGCAGTGCCCCGCGGTGGCGACCAGGTTCTTGTACTTGGCCTGGATCGAGGTGGCCGAGCACCAGTGGGTTTTTCCGTTCTTGCGGAAGAAGACCTTGCCCAGCGTCTTGGGGATGTTGATGTTCTTCGAGGTGCCGGCCTGGCCGCCCGGACCGGTCGGGGAGACGGTGCCCGCCTTGCCGTCGGCCGACGGGCCGCCCTTGGAGGACAGCTTGGCCACCTTGGCGACCGTCTCGGCGTCGGGGCCCCACTGGGTGGCGGCCTTGAGCGCCTTGCTGTTGCTGCGGAACCAGAAGCCCGCGATGTTGTCGGCGTCTGCCACGGAGACCGTGGGTCCGTCGGCGGGCGAGGCGTTCGCCGGTAACGCCACTAGAACGGCGGATCCAGCTATGCCGGCGGTCACGAGACCCAGGCGTGCGCGCGTGTCCACGTGAGCCCTCCTTTTCCTCCCGTTGCGGATTTGATCTAGCAGGTGACTAACCGTGAGACCGAAAACAAACGGGAGGAGAAGGAATGTGACCTAAGTCACATAGTGACTTACGGCAGATTCAGGAGCGCTACTTAACTTCGGTGAGACCGAGCGTGCCGTCCTTCTTGACGATCGAGCCCGACCAGAGCGGGGCCGCGGTCTTGTAGACCGCGTAGGTCTCGCCGTCGAAGTAGGGCGAGGTGATCAGGTCGCTGCGGTTGTTGCCGTCGGTGTCGCCGCCGAGGCTGCTCACGCCGTTCAGGTAGCCCTTGCGGGCGGTGCTGCTGTACTTGATGATCCACGGGCCGCCGGAGGCGCCGCCGGTCAGCGAGCACCGCAGAGCCAGGTGCTCCTCGGCCTTCACGCTCTTCTCAGCCACGGGGTAGACCGGCTTGCCGTAGCACCACTTCATGGTCGAGCCGGTGTAGGTGTAGTCGCCGTCGGGGTGGGCGGCGGTCGGGTAGCCGAATACGAAGACGTTCTGGCCGACCTTCTGGTTGTACGCGAAGCCCAGCCCGCCGACGTTGTCGCCCAGGCGGCCGACGTCCTTCCACTTGCCCTCCGACCACGTGATGCCGTTGTAGACGGTCACGAAGGCGAAGTCGCGGTCGATGTCCTCGTAGACGCTGAAGTCGTAGTGGGTGTAGGCGGTCTTGCCGACGTACACGCCCCACGGAGTCTTGCCCTGGTAGTAGCCCGGGATGAACACCCAGTGGCCGACGACCGAGGCGTTGCTCTCCAGGTCGTAGGCGCAGTGCCCGGCGGTCGCCACGAGGTTCTTGTACGCCGACTGGATCGACGACGCCGAACACGAGTAGAGGGAGTCGCCGAGCGTGAAGAACACGCGGCCGGCGCTCTTCGGCAGGTTGACGTTCTTGGTCGTCGTCGTGGGCTTGGCCTCGTCGCCGATGGCGGGCACCACGCCCGGCTTGCCGTCGGCGGCGGGGCCGCCGGTGGAGACGTGCTTGGGGACGCGGGCGTGCTCCAGGCCGTAGGGGGCGGCGGCCTTGAGGTTCTTGCCGCCGTCGGCGGTCCAGAACTCCAGGGTGTCGGCGGCCGCGGCGGGCGTCGCCAGCTTCGCCGAGGTGCCCAGCTTGGGGGCCGCGTTCGCCGGGACCGCTAAGGAGGCGGCCACGAGGCCGGCCACGCCGACGGGAAGGAGGATGCGCTTCACAGGGGGTTCGCTCCTTGCGATGGGCGTGAGACGCCTCTTGCGTCCCATGCGCCAGAAAGGGATAACCAGAAACTTACATGACTCTGGCAACTCAGCTAAAGAACACATAAAAAAGGAAAAGCCCGGCTGGATGCCGGGCTTTTCCACTGCCGTCAAGCGGATCGACTAGGCGATCGAGCCGGTCCACAGGTTCGCGGCGGCCTTGTAGACACCGTAGGTCTCACCGTCGAAGTAGGACGAGAGCGAGGTGTCGATGCGCTTGTTGCCGTCGGAGTCGGAGACGCCGATGGTCACGCCGTTCAGGTAGCCGAGACGGCGGGTGTTCTTGTACTGCGCCAGCCACGCCGAGCCCAGCGAGCCCTGGCCGGTGAAGGACGACTTGACGCCCAGCAGCTCCTCGCCCTTGATGGCCGAGGCCTTGGCGGCGAAGGTCTTGCCGTAGCTCCACTTGAGGGTCTTGCCGCTGTAGGCGGCGTTGCCGTCCGGGTGCGAGCCGCTCGGGTAGCCGAAGACGAAGACGCTCGAGCCGACCTTCTGGTTGTACGCGAAGCCCTGGCCGCCGACGTTGTCACCGAGGCGACCGGCGTCCTTGAACTTCCACACGAAGTACTTCGTGACGTCCTTGCCGTCGACCTTCTCGGTCTTCTTCCGGGTGAGGAAGCCGCCACCGTTCTTCTGGTACGTGTTGTACTCGGCCTCGGTGATCTCGGCGGGCGCACCCTGGCCGAGCGAGATGCCGTTGTAGACGTTGACGAACGCGTAGTTGCGGTCGCCGTCCTCGTACACGTCGAAGTCGTAGTGGGTGAAGGCCTGCTTGCCGACGTACACGCCCCACGGGGTCTTGCCCTGGTAGTAACCCGGGACGAACACCCAGTAGTTCATGGTCGCCGAGTTGGTCTCGGTGTCGTAGACGCAGCTGCCGGCCGTGGCGACCAGGTTGCGGTAGGCCGACTGGACCGAGGTGGCGGTGCACCAGCGGGGGTTGACGGCCACGACGCGCCCGGTGGCCGGGTCCTTCTTGACGCCGTCGGCGAAGAACACCTTGCCCGTGGTCTTGGGCAGGTTGATGTTCTTGGACGTGCTGGTGGTCTTCTTCTCGTCACCGATGGCGGGGACGATGCCCGGCTTGGTGTCGGCGGTGGGGCCGCCGGTCGAGACGTGCTTCGCCGGGACCGTGGTCTCGACGTTGTACGGCTGCGCGTTGATCAGGTTCGCGGCGCCTTCCGTCAGCCAGAGGGCGGCGATGTTCTTGGCCGCGATGCCCGTCGTCGCCAGGGGGTCGGAGGCGACGTCACCGGCGGCGGAGGCCGGCTGGGTGACGAGAGCGGAGGCCAGCAGACCGGCCGCCACACCACCGAGGGCGAGAGTGCGCTTCATGGGGGAACTCCTCTTGGTCTGTACGTGGGCCGCCTCTTGCGTCCCATGCGTCAGTAAAGGGGCAGTCCGGAACTTACATGCCTGTTCGTCACACGCGGTAGCGAATCTGGGGCGCCCGAAACCACCCAGGTTCCCGTGACATTTCCGTGATCTGTCAGACCCGAGGTCAGAGGTGGAGTCGGGTTGTTATCAACAGGTGATGATGTGATGTAAATCACATAAGGTCGATGGCACCGATTCGGGGGCCCGTGCGTCAAAGGGAACTTCGTTGGAACGGGCAAACGAAAAGGCCCGGCCGGAGCCGGGCCTTCCGTTGGAGAACCACTACGCGATCGAACCGCTCCACAGGTTCGCGGCGGCCTTGTAGACGCCGTAGGCCTCGCCGTCGAAGTACGGCGACACCGAGGTGTCATAGCGCTTGTTGCCGTCGGTGTCCGAAACACCGATGGTCACGCCGTTCAGGTAGCCCAGACGACGGGCGCTCTTGTACTGCGCGATCCACGAGGAGCCCAGGGCGCCCTCGCCGGTGAAGGAGGACTTGACGCCCAGCAGCTCCTCGGCCTTGATGGCGGAAGCCTTGGCGGCGAAGGTCTTGCCGTAGCTCCACTTGAGGGTCTTGCCGGTGAAGGCCTGGTTCCCGTCGGGGTGCTGGCCACTCGGGTAGCCGAACACGTAGACGCTCTGGCCGACCTTCTGGTTGTAGGCGAAGCCCTGGCCACCGACGTTGTCGCCGAGGCGACCGGCGTCGATGAACTTCCAGACGTAGAACTTGCCCTTGTACTTGAAGTGGAACTTGTAGGTCTTGGCGACCGCCTCGGTCACCTCGGTCCAGGCGCCCAGGTCGGCGTCGGACTTGATGTCGGCGAAGCCGCCCGAGGGCAGCTTCAGGCCGTTGTACACGGTGACGAACGCGTAGTTGCGGTCGCCGTCCTCGTACACGTCGTAGTCGTAGTGGGTGAAGGCCTGCTTGCCGACGTAGATGCCCCACGGGGTCTTGCCCTGGTAGTAACCCGGGACGAACACCCAGTTCTCGAGGGTGGCCTTGTTGGTCTCCGTGTTGTAGACACAGCTGCCGGCGGTGGCGACCAGGTTGCGGTAGTTCGACTGCACCGAGGTGGCCGAGCACCAGTGCGGGTTCACGGCGACCCAGCGGCGCGACTTGTGGTCCCAGTCGAAGCCGTCGGAGAAGAACACCTTGCCCGTGGTCTTGGGCAGGTTGACGTTCTTCGAGGTGCTGGTGGTCTTCTTCTCGTCACCGATGGCGGGGACGACACCCGGCTTGGTGTCAGCGGTGGGGCCGCCGGTCGAGACGTGCTTGGAGACGACCTGGGTCTCCACGTCGTAGGGGGTCGCGTTGACCAGGTTGGCGGCGTTCTCCGCCAGCCACAGGGCCGCGATGTTCTTGGCCGCGATGCCGGTCGAGGCCAGCGGGGTGCTGGCGACGTCGCCGGCGGCGTTGGCCGGCTGGGTGACGAGAGCGGAGGCCAGCAGGCCGGCCGCCACGCCACCGAGGGCGAGGGTGCGCTTCATGAGGGAACTCCTTGGTCTGTACGTGGGCCGCGTCCTGCGTCCCATACGTCAGGAAAGGGATGTTCCGGAGGTTACCCCCGCGATCTTTTGCGCCTGAAGTGGCGTTTGCGCACTTCAGAGGCCCGTGATGTGGCCGTGATCTGAGTGACTCACAGTCGGGTCACGAGTCAGCGACTCCCGGACGCGGAAAGTCCACGCTCACAGGGGTGCCGGGCTTGACCGTGATGGTTAACCGATGGTTAAGAAGTCGGACATAGATCCACAAATGTGACACAAATCACACGCGATCAATGGAACCGAAACGCGTGAGGCCCGGCCGTCACCGGCCGGGCCTCAGGTCGGGCACTTAGGCGATCGAGCCGGTCCACAGGTTCGCGGCGGCCTTGTAGACGCCGTAGGTCTCGCCGTCGAAGTACGGCGACACCGAGGTGTCGAAGCGCTTGTTCTTGTCGGTGTCGGAGACGCCGATGGTCACGCCGTTCAGGTAGCCCAGACGACGGGCGCTCTTGTACTGGGAGATCCAGGCGGAGCCCAGCGAGCCCTCACCCGTGAACGACGACTTGACTCCGATCAGCTCCTCGGCCTTGATGGCCGAGGCGCCGGCGGCGAAGGTCTTGCCGTAGCTCCACTTGAGGGTCTTGCCGGTGTAGGCCTGGTTGCCGTCGAGGTGCTTCCCGCTCGGGTAGCCGAAGACATAGACGCTCTGGCCGACCTTCTGGTTGTAGGCGATGCCCTGGCCGCCGACGTTGTCGCCGAGACGGCCCGCGTCCTTGAACTTCCAGACGTAGTAGTGCTTCTTGCCGTCCTTCCACTCCGTGCCCGCGAGCAGGAGACGGCGGCTGCCCGCCCAGTAGGCCTTGTACTCGGCCTGGGTGACCTCGGTCTTGCTGACGTCGGCCGACTGCTCCGGGCCGTTCAGCGTGAGGCCGTTGTACACGGTGACGAACGCGTAGTTGCGGTCGCCGTCCTCGTAGACGTCGTAGTCGTAGTGGGTGAAGGCCTGCTTGCCGACGTACACGCCCCACGGGGTCTTGCCCTGGTAGTAGCCCGGGACGAACACCCAGTGGTTCATGGTCGCCTTGTTGGACTCGGTGTCGTAGACACAGCTGCCGGCGGTGGCGACCAGGTTGCGGTAGTTCGACTGCACCGAGGTGGCCGAGCACCAGTGCGGGTTCTTCGCGACGACCTTGAAGTCGTCCATGGTGCCCTGGATCTCGAAGCCGTCGGCGAAGAAGACCTTGCCCGTGGTCTTGGGCAGGTTGACGTTCTTCGAGGTGCTGGTGGTCTTCTTCTCGTCACCGATGGCGGGGACGACGCCCGGCTTGGTGTCGGCGGTGGGGCCGCCGGTCGAGACGTGCTTGCTGGCGACCTGGGTCTCCACGTCGTAAGGCGTGGCGTTGACCAGGTTGGCGGCGTTCTCGGTCAGCCAGAAGGCCGCGATGTTCTTGGCCTGGATGCCGGTGGCGGCGAGCGGGGTGCTGGCGACGTCGCCGGCCGCGGAGGCCGGCTGGGTGACGAGGGCGGAGGCGAGCAGGCCGGCCGCCACACCGCCGAGGGCGAGGGTGCGCTTCATGGGGGAACTCCTTGGTCTGTACGTGGGCGCGCTTGCGTCCATGCGTCAGGAAAGGGATGTTCCGGAGGTTACTGACGGGACCTTGTGGGACTGCAGCGATCAAGAAACCACTCAGAGAACGACAAAAGGCCCGGTCGTTAACGACCGGGCCTTCCGTCAGCTGGTGACCGCTTTAGGCGATCGAGCCGCTCCACAGGTTCGCAGCAGCCTTGTAGACGCCGAAGGTCTCACCGTCGAAGTACGGGGAAACCGAGGTGTCGTAACGGTTGTTCTTGTCGGTGTCGGAGACGCCGATCGTCACACCGTTCAGGTAGCCAAGGCGACGAGCGCTCTTGTACTGCGAGATCCAGGCGGAGCCCAGCGAGCCCTCACCGGTGAAGGAGGACTTCACGCCGATGATCTCCTCGGCCTTGATGTCCGACGCCTTGGCGGCGAACGTCTTGCCGTAGGTCCACTTGAGGGTGTGACCGGAGTAAGCGTGGTTCCCGTCCGGGTGCGAGCCGCTCGGGTAGCCGAACACGTAGACGTTCTGGCCGACCTTCTGGTTGTAGGCGAGGCCCTGGCCCCCGACGTTGTCGCCCAGGCGACCAGCGTCGTTCCACTTCCAGATGTAGTACTTGCCGCCGTCGATGAAGCGGATGTCGTACTGCAGCCACAGTTCCTTCGAGACTTCGACGAGACCGCCGAGGTCCTTCAGGGTCTTGACGTCCTTGAGGCCGCCGTGGGGCAGCTTCAGGCCGTTGTACACGGTGACGAACGCGTAGTTGCGGTCGCCGTCCTCGTACACGTCGAAGTCGTAGTGCGTGAACGCCTGCTTGCCGACGTAGATGCCCCACGGGGTCTTGCCCTGGTAGTAACCGGGGACGAAGACCCACTTGTCCAGGGTCGCCTTGTTGTTCACGACGTCGTAGACGCAGTGACCGGCGGTCGCGACAAGGTTCTTGTACGCGGCCTGGACCGAGGTGGCGGTGCACCAGTGCGACTTCTTGTCAGCGCCGATGAAGAACACCTTGCCCGTGGTCTTGGGCAGGTTGACGTTCTTCGAGGTGCTGGTGGTCTTCTTCTCGTCACCGATGGCGGGAACGATCCCCGGCTTGGTGTCGGCGGTCGGGCCACCGGTCGAGACGTGCTTCCCGACGACCTGGGTCTCCACGTCGTAGGGGGTCGCGCCCTTCAGCTGGGCCATGTTCTCGGCCCACCAGAAGGCGGCGATGTTCTTGGCCGCGATGCCAGTGTTGGCCAGCGGGGTGCTGACGACGTCACCGGCGGCGGCAGCCGGCTGGGTGACGAGAGCGGAGGCCAGCAGGCCCGCCGCAATGCCACCGAGGGCGAGAGTGCGCTTCATGGGGGAACTCCTTGGTCTGTACGTGGGCCGCGTCTTGCGTCCCATGCGTCAGGAAAGGGATGAGTGGACCTTACAGCCGATCTTGGGTGTGTCCGTAGCGATACCTGGGGCTCGTTGACGCGCTTGAGGCGTCGAGATATTTCCGTTATCCGACTGACTGGAAGTTGACAGGCTTGTAAGGATTGCCTCTGGTGTAGAAGCGCAGTTCGGATGCCCTTGATCCGCCCTCTGTGGGGGCGGAAGAAAACCACAAGGTTCTGTGAAGTTCCTGGGAATGTGATGTAAATCACTCGTGATCAATGGAACCGATCGGCGAGTTAACCCAACCTTTGCTGGAACGTGCAAAAACGACAAAAGACCCGATCGTAACGATCGGGTCTTTCGTCGAGCTGGACCGCTTAGGCGATCGAGCCGCTCCACAGGTTCGCAGCAGCCTTGTAGACGCCGAAGGTCTCACCGTCGAAGTACGGGGAAACCGAGGTGTCGTAACGGTTGTTCTTGTCGGTGTCGGAGACGCCGATCGTCACACCGTTCAGGTAGCCCAGACGACGGGCGCTCTTGTACTGCGACAGCCACGCGGAGCCCAGCGAGCCCTCACCGGTGAAGGAGGACTTGACGCCGATGATCTCCTCGGCCTTGATGTCCGAAGCCTTGGCCGCGAACGTCTTGCCGTAGCTCCACTTGAGGGTGTGGCCGGTGTAGGCGTGGTTGCCGTCCGGGTGCTTGCCGCTCGGGTAGCCGAAGACGTAGACGCTCTGGCCGATCTTCTGGTTGTACGCGAGGCCCTGGCCACCGACGTTGTCGCCGAGGCGACCGGCGTCGAAGAACTTCCAGACGTACCACTTGCCGTCCTTGAACTTCTTCAGCCAGTTCTCGTACTGGTGGGCGAGCTCCGGCGACACCTGGACCCAGCTGCCGATGTTCTCCGGCGTGACGTCCTTGAGGCCGCCGTGGGGCAGCTTCAGGCCGTTGTACACGGTGACGAACGCGTAGTTGCGGTCGCCGTCCTCGTACACGTCGAAGTCGTAGTGGGTGAAGGCCTGCTTGCCGACGTAGATGCCCCACGGGGTCTTGCCCTGGTAGTAACCCGGGATGAAGACCCACTTGTCCAGGGTCGCCTTGTTGCCCACGACGTCGTAGACGCAGTGACCGGCGGTCGCGACGAGGTTCTTGTACGCGGCCTGGACGGAGGTGGCGGTGCACCAGTGCGACTTGCCGTCAGCGCCGCGGAAGAACACCTTGCCCGTGGTCTTGGGCAGGTTGACGTTCTTCGAGACGCTGGTGACCTTCTTCTCGTCACCGATGGCGGGAACGATCCCCGGCTTGGTGTCGGCGGTCGGGCCACCGGTCGAGACGTGCTTCCCGACGACCTGGGTCTCCACGTCGTAGGGGGTCGCGCCCTTCAGCTGGGCCATGTTCTCGGCCCACCAGAAGCCCGCGATGTTCTTCGCCGCGATGCCCGTGTTGGCCAGCGGGGAGCTGACGACGTCGCCGGCGGCGGCGGCCGGCTGGGTGACGAGAGCGGTGGCCAGCAGGCCCGCCGCCACGCCACCGAGGGCGAGAGTGCGCTTCATGGGGGAACTCCTTGGTCTGTACGTGGGCCGCAGCTGCGTCCCATGCGTCAGGAAAGGGATGGCTGGACCTTACAGCGGCGATCTTCTGTGGCTGAAGAGCATTCCGAGGTTCGGTTGTAGCCCTGAGTGACGGATGCTTCTCCGTGATCCAAGTCACTTTCTGTTGACAGACATGTCAATGAGAACCGAGGAGCGGAAGCGCAGCTCTGCTGCCCGATGCGTGTGACGGGCGGGTGGCGAAGGGAACCACACCTTCCTGAGAAGATCATGGGAATGTGATGCAAATCACACGAGATCAATGGAACCCGTCGCGAACGGCAAAGGCCCGGCCTTATCGGCCGGGCCTGCACAGGTTCTTACTTGACTGATCGACCTTGACTAGGCGATCGAGCCGCTCCAGAGGTTGGCGGCCGCCTTGTAGACGCCGTAGGTCTCGCCGTCGAAGTAGGCCGAGACGCTCGTGTCGATGCGCTTGTTGCCGTCGGTGTCGGAGACGCCGCTCGTGAGACCGTTCAGGTAGCCGAGGCGGCGGGAGCTCTTGTACTGCGAGAGCCACGCCGAGCCCAGCGAGCCCTGGCCGGTGAACGACGACTTCACGCCGATCAGCTCTTCGGCCTTCACGGCCGACGCCTTGGCCTTGAACGTCTTGCCGTAGCTCCACTTGAGCGTGTGGCCGGTGTAGGCGTGGTTGCCGTCCGGGTGCGAGCCGCTCGGGTAGCCGAACACGTAGACGTTCTGGCCGACCTTCTGGTTGTAGGCCAGGCCCTGGCCGCCGACGTTGTCACCGAGGCGACCGGCGTCGGTGAACCGGATCACGTAGTACTTGCCCTTGATCGGGCCGGGCGAGCGGATGGCCTTGCTGTAGGTCTCCCACTCGGCCTTGGAGACTTCCTTGGTGTTCTCGGTCCGCATCCACTTGGCGAACTCGCTGCCCTTGGCGGGCAGGCCCGACGCCGGCGCCTTGAGGCCGTTGTAGACGGTCACGAACGCGTAGTTGCGGTCGCCGTCCTCGTAGACGTCGAAGTCGTAGTGGGTGTAGGCGGTCTTGCCGACGTAGATGCCCCAGGGGGTCTTGCCCTGGTAGTAGCCCGGCACGAAGACCCAGTAGTCGAGGGTGGCCTTATTGGTCACCGTGTCGTAGACGCAGCTGCCGGCGGTGGCGACCAGGTTCTTGTACTTCGACTGCAGCGAGGTGGCGGTGCACCAGTGGGGCTTGCCGTCGCCGCCGCGGAAGAACACCTTGCCGGTGGTGCGGGGGAGGTTGACGTTCTTCGAGGAGCCGCCGGACTTGGCCTCGTCGCCGATGGCGGGGACCGTTCCAGCCTTCCCGTCGGCCGCAGGGCCGCCGGTGGAGACGTGCTTGTTGACCTTGATGGTCGTCTCGGCGTTGTAGGGGGTCGAGCCGACCAGGTTCGCGTACTTGTTGGCGAACCAGTAGGCGACCACGTTCTTGGCCGCGAGCGACGTCTTGGCCAGGGAGTCGCTCGCCACGTCGCCGGCCGCCGAGGCGGGCTGGGTGACGAGGGCGGAGGCCAGCAGGCCGGCTGCCACACCGGAGAGGGCGAGGGTGCGCTTCAAGGCTTCTCCATGCGTTGGTAAAGGGACCGTCAGGACGATATGCGGGATGTTCCGCGTGTCCAAAGCGACTTCACCGCGCCTTTGGGGCCGTTGTGCACCTATTGCCGCAGGTGGGAACTTGACTGGCGGCAGTCGGATCTTGGTTCAGATGTGACCCGAATCACATTTTTCCATGGCACCGAAATCCGGCTATGTACGTCTAATTCCTCTTGGCATGAAAAAGGCCCGGCCGAGGACGGCCGGGCCTTCGTGTTAGGCGATCGAACCCGACCACAGGTTCGCCGCGTGCTTGTAGATGCCGTAGGTCTCGCCGTCGAAGTAGGGCGAGAGGCTGACGTCGATGCGGTCGTTGCCGTCGGTGTCGGAGACCGCGGCGGTGACGCCGTTCAGGTAACCCTTGCGGCTGGTGTTGCTGTACTTGTACATCCAGGCCGAGCCCGACGAGCCTTCGCCGGTGAAGCTGCACTTGACGCCGAGCAGCTCCTCCGCCTTGATGGCCGACGCCGAGGCCGGGAACGTGGTCCCGTAGCACCACTTCTGGGTCTGGCCCGTGTAGGCGTGGTTGCCGTCGGGGTGTGACCCGCTCGGGTAGCCGAAGACGTAGTCCTTCACGTTCTTCTTCTGGTTGTACGCGAAGCCCTGGCCGCCCACGTTGTCACCCAGCCGGCCGGCGTCGACGAACTTCCAGATGTAGTACTTCGAGCCGATCTTCTTCGTGTACTTGGAGACGATCCACGGGTAGCTGCCGTAGGAGCGGTACTTGTCCCACTCGCTCTTGGAGACCTTCTTCCAGTCGCCGTCGAGCGGGCCGCCGTCGTGCGGGGCCTTCAGGCCGTTGTAGACGGTGACGAAGGCGTAGTTCCGGTCGAAGTCCTCGTAGACGTCGAAGTCGTAGTGGGTGAAGGCCTGCTTGCCGACGTAGATGCCGTAGGGGGTCTTGCCCTGGTAGTAGGCCGGGACGAACACCCAATACTTCATCGTGGCGGCGTTCGACTCGGTGTCGTAGACGCAGTGCCCGGCGGTGGCGACCAGGTTCTTGTACTTCGACTGGAGCGAGGTGGCGGTGCACCAGCGGGGGTTCTTGTCGGCGTCCAGGAAGAAGACCTTGCCGGTGGTGCGGGGCAGGTTGACGTTCTTGGACGTGGTGGAGCCCGCGCCGCCGATCGGCGCGACCAGGCCGGGCTTGCCGTCGGCCGAGGGGCCGCCCTTCGACAGGTGCTTGGCGACGACCTTGGTCTCGACGTCGTAGGGGGTGGCGGCGTTCAGGTTGGCCTTCGCCTGGCCGTACCAGAAGGCGACGACGTTCCAGGCGGCGATGCCGCTGCCGGCCAGCGGGTCGGACGCCTCGTCGGGCGCGGCGCTGGCCGCGGACGGGACGGCCAGGGCCGCGCCGAGAAGGCCGGCGGTGGCGCCGAGGAGCGCGAGGTGCTTCGCTCGGGATCGCATGGTGGTGCTCCTTCATTACAGAGGGTGTGCTGTGATGAAGGTAGGTTCCTGCGCTTTATCTCCGCTTTATCGCCGGTTGCAGAGCGCTTACTAGCTGGTCGCCTGCTTGGCGGCCTGCTGGTAGACCCGGGCGGTCACCGCGTTGAAATAGGGGGAGGACGCAGCGTCGAGCTTGCCGTCGGCGTTGATGTTCCACGTCAGGCTGGTCACGCCGTTGAGGAACCCGGTCTTCTTCACCGGATCCCAGCCGAGCACCCACGGGCCGCCGCTCGCGCCCGCTGTGAAGGGGCACGGGTTGAGCAGGACGCCGTTCTCCAGCAGGTAGGTGGGGGCCGTCGCGGCGGTGGCCCTGGTCGTGCCGGAACAGGACCGGACGCTCTGGCCGTCGAAGGGGCGGGTGCCGTCGGGATGGGCGCCGGCCGGGTAGCCGAACACCGACACCGGGCGCGCGCGGCCCTTGGTCGAGGAGAACTGGAAGGCGCCGACCTTGTCTTCGAGTCGGCCGCCCTGCACCCGCTGGTCGCCCTTCCAGGTGAAGCCCTGGTAGACGGTCACGAACGCGTAGTCACGGTCGTAGTCGCCCGCGCCCGAGAAGTCCTCGTGAAGGTAGAGCGTGTGGCCGACGTAGATGCCGGCGTCGGTGGAGCCGCCCGCGTAGGACGGGATGAAGACCCAGTTCTCCACGGGCTTGTTCTGGCCCAGCGACCAGCCGCAGTGGCCGGCCGTGGCGACCAGGTTGCGGTTCTTGGAGTGGACGACCGAACCGGAGCACCAGTACTCCTTGTCGCCCAGCTTGAAGAAGACCTTGCCGACCATCGGCTGCTGCGAGGGCGCGGCGGCGCCGGTCGCCGTCGTCGCGCTCTCGCCGGAGAGTTCCGCCATCGAGGGGGCCTGCCGCGCCGCGGTGGACGGCTTGGAGGCCGGGACATAGGTGCTGGCCTCCTTGAGCCGCGCGGGCGTCCAGTAGGAGGAGACCTTCTGCATGTCGCCGCCGGCCGCCGCGAGGGGGTAGGCCATCACGCCCTTGCCGAGATGCTTCTCCGCCGGCGGGGCGGCCATCTTGGCGGAGACCTCCATCAGGGGCGCCGTGGGCGGGGCCGCGATGGCGGGCATGGAGGTCGGCGCCCAGATCGAGAGGAGCGCGGCGGCACCCAGCGCGGCGGCGGCGCCGCTCGCTGCAAGGGTGATCCGCCTGGTCATGGGGGCCTCTCGGGGTTCTCGTGACGGAGGTATCGATCGTAAGGGGTGATTTTTCCAGATCACCAGTGATCAGGCACAGGTTCTTGGCCGTCTCGTTATGAATTCGAGGGAACCGAACGGCCCTCTGGTCCGTCCGAGTAGATCGCGCCGAAGCTACGGCCCGCGTAAAAGGAAGCGCCCGGGAGACGAGGAACGTCTCCCGGGCGCGTGGTTCCATGGCCGTGTCTTTCGGGCGGATTCAGGGCGCGAGCCACGGCCGCCCTTCGGCCGTCCGCGTCTCGCTTACGCGGTCCAGCGGTTCGCCGCGACCTTGTAGACGTCGTAGGTCTCGCCGTTGAAGTACGGCGACGAGAGCCGGTCGTACCGGTCGTTGCCGTCGCTGTCCCAGGCGATGCTGTTGACGCCGTAGAGGTAACCGGAGCGGGTCTTGCTCTTGTAGTTCCAGAGCAGCGGGCCGCCGCTGGCGCCGGCGGTCATGCCGCACTTGATGCCGACGTGCTCCTGGACGTTGTACTTCGGCGCGGCCGGCATGGCCGAGGTCTGGCCGTAGCACCACTTCATCGTCTTGCCGCTGAACGGACGGTCGCCGTCCGGGTGCGGGCCGGCGGGGTAGCCGAACGAGAAGACGTTGGTCTTGGTGCTGCGGTTCCAGGTGAAGCCCTGGCCGCCGACGTTGTCGCCGAGGCGGCCGACGGCGGTCTTCACGAGCTTGTACTTGCCGTCGACCTTCTCCCAGCTGGCCTTGTAACCGGAGGCGACGTTGACGAACGCGTAGTCGTAGTCGTAGTCCTCCTTGACCACGAAGTCGTCGTGCGCCTGGTACCAGGTGGCCGGGTAGATGCCGTAGGGCGCCTTGCCGTTCCACGCCTGCGTGCCGTCCCAGTACGACGGGATGAACACCCAGTTGTCGTAGAAGCGGTTGCTCGCCGGGTCGTACACACAGTGCCCGGCGGTGGCCACGACGTTGCGGAACTTGCCCTGGATCGAGGTGCCGGAGCAGTACTTCCAGCTCCTCGGGTCGAGCGGGTTCTTGCCGGGCAGGGTGAAGAACACCCGGCCGACCGTGTTGGGCAGGTTGACCTGCTTGCTGGCGGGGGTGCCCGCCTTCTCGCCGCCGATCGGCGGGACCACACCGGCCTTGCCGTCGGGCTGGGGGGTGCTCGGACGGCCCGAGCCCTTGACCGCGTTGCCCAGTTCCTCGGTACGGTCCTTCGCGGCGCGGAGCCGGTCGGGGGTCCAGAACTGCGCCGCCGCGGCGGCCGTGGTGGGGGCCGCCTTCTGGGTCACGTCACTGGGGGCCGTGGCCGTGGCCGACGAGGCGGTGCCCACCGCGCCGAACGCGACCAGCGCGCCGGCGAGGGGGATGGAGAGACGTCGTGCTCGGGAGATCATCGAAGTCCTTTCCCTTGGGACGAATTGAGGGTGCGTCCCAAATACGTGGAAACAGCTCCGAACGTTAATGACGCGATCACGGGTAACGCCGCAGATATAACGAGAGGGCGGGGTCAATTGGCCTTAACGTTATTCATGCACTGCTGTTATGAATTGCGTTTCCGCAGGTGATCCCTGGTTTGCCGATTCGGTTTACGCATTATTCGCGGCCGGTCTCGGTCCCTTTTGTCACTCTGGTAACAGAGATAGAGTAATGTTCTGCCATGATCGCAGTCACGGCCTCGCAGACCGATCCGAACGACCCGCTGAAGGGTCTGACCGTGGGCGAGCGGCCCGAGCCCGCCGTCCCCGACGGCTGGACGACGGTGACCGTCCGCGCCACCGCGCTCAATCACCACGACCTGTTCACCCTCCGCGGGATCGGCATCAGCCCCGACCGGCTGCCGATGACGCTCGGCTGCGACGCGGCCGGCGTCGACGAGGCGGGCAACGAGGTCATCGTGCACGCCGTCATCGGCGAGCCGGTCAACGGCGACGAGACCCTCGACCCCCGGCGGACCCTGCTGTCGGAGCTCCACCAGGGCACCTTCGCCGAGAAGGTCGTGGTGCCCCGGCGGAACCTGGTGCCCAAACCGGCGGCGTTGAGCTTCGAGCACGCGGCGTGCCTGCCGACGGCGTGGCTGACGGCCTACCGGATGCTCTTCGAGAAGGCGGGCCTGGAGCCCGGCTCGACCGTGCTCGTGCAGGGCGCCGGCGGCGGCGTCTCGACCGCGCTGATCGCCCTGGGTCGGGCGGCCGGCTACCGGATGTGGGTGACGAGCCGCTCCGGCGACAAGCGCGAGAAGGCCCTCGACCTGGGCGCCGACCAGGCCTTCGAGACGGGCGCGCGGCTGCCCGAGCGGGTCGACGCGGTCATGGAGAGCGTGGGGGAGGCGACGTGGGACCACTCGATCGCGTCGCTGCGCCCCGGCGGGAAGGTGGTGATCTGCGGCGCGACCAGCGGAATGGTCGCCCCCACCAAGCTGGCCCAGGTCTTCTTCCTGCAGAAGCAGATCATCGGCTCGACGATGGGCACCCGCGACCAGCTCGGCCGCCTCGCCACCTTCCTGGCCCAGACGGGCGTGCGCCCGCTGGTCGACCGGGTGCTCCCGCTGACCGAGGCCCGCGAGGGCGTGGCGGCCATGGCCGGGGGCGACGTCTTCGGAAAGATCGTCTTCACTCTCTAGGACGACTGGGGCACGCCCCCGCGTCCCCGTGACCGGGCGATCCGGGCGCGGCCGGTCGGCGCCGGTTACGGGGAGGCCGGGCGTCGGCGGGCGGGGCCGGCCGGGCGGAGCCGTAACGGAAGCAGAGAAGAGACCAGGAACGGCTCGAGAGACCGCACACGACGCACACGCGAGCTCCACCCATCTGACTCAGTCGCCCGGGTCGAGGATCGCCTTCAGGCGGGCCGCGGCCTCGTCGAGGACCGCCTTGCAGGCCGCCAGGTCATCGTCGCCGAGCCGGGTGTCGGCCGCCTCCGAGCGGACGTCGGCGACGAAGTCGGCCAGATACTGGCCCAGCTCGGCGTCGTTGGCCGTGGCCCGCTCGTCGTCGGTGGTGCCGTTGGGGGGCGTCGGGAAGCCCGTCATGGCCCAGGTGTCGGTCCAGATGCGCTGCCACTCGACCTTCCAGCGTTCCGACTCCGCCTTCCACTGCTGCTTCTGGCGGGACCATTCGGCCTTCTGCCGGTCGCGCTGGCGCTTCCACTCCTCGCGCGTGTCGC
Organism: Herbidospora galbida; assembly: GCF_005233835.1. GTDB lineage: Bacteria > Actinomycetota > Actinomycetes > Streptosporangiales > Streptosporangiaceae > Herbidospora > Herbidospora galbida. Next base: position 53,789 of record NZ_SZQA01000010.1, read on the forward strand.
GCGCCGAGCCGGTCGTCTCGTGGTTGATGTTGCGGGCCATCGTGGTCAGCTCGTGGCGCAGGGAACGCACCGTCTGGCGGACGTCCTCCTTGACCTCGCGGGCGATGTCCTGGACCGAGGCGGTGATCTCGCGTTCCAGGTCGGCGAGCTCGTCGAGGCGGGCGTTCAGTTCGGCGCGGCCCTTGTCGGTGAGGGTGAAGACCTTCTTGCCGTCGACGACCTCGTGGGTGACCAGGCCCTCCTCCTCCAGCCGCGCCAGGCGCGGGTAGATCGTGCCGGGGGAGGGGGAATAGACGCCGAGGAAGCGGTCCTGCAGCAGGCGGATGACCTCGTAGCCGTGGCGCGGGCTCTCCTCCAGCAGCTTGAGCAGGTAGAGCCGGAGCCTGCCGTGGCCGAAGACGGGACTCATTCTGTTTCCTTACTGAGCAGGGTCACGCCGCCCGAGACGGTGGTCGCGCTGAGGGTGGCCATGCCGCCGCCGAGGCGCCCCGTGAGGGTCTTGGTGCCGGGGTGGCCGTTGTAGGTGAGACCCGGGAAGGCGGACTCCAGGCTGCCCGACATCGAGCGGAAGGTCACGTCGCTGTCGGTGGCGCGCGGGAGCCGTACCCAGATCGAGCCCGAGACCGTGTTGAGGGTCACGTGGCCGGTCGGGCCGAGCGTCAGGTCGGCGGTGATGTCGCCGTTCACGGTGTTGCCGCGCAGGCGGCGGGGCGTGCCGTCGGCGACGGTCAGCTCACCCGAGACGCTGGTGAACGACAGGTCGCCGGCCAGGGCGCGGCTCTCCACCGACCCCGAGACGGTCTCGGCGTGGACGTCGCCGCTGACGCCGTCGAGCACGATGCCGCCCGAGACGCTGCGCACCCGGGTGCGGCCCTCGAAGCCGGCGACGACCGCTCCGGCGGAGATCACCCCCGCCTCGACCCGGCAGGTCTTCGGCACGGTCAGCGTGGCCACGCAGCGGCGCCCGCCGCCGGGCCGCAGCCAGCCGAGAACGCCCTCCCAGCTCAGGTCGCCGTAGCTGACCGTGAGGTGGCCGTCTTCGTGGTCGACGACCAGGGGGTCGCTGCCGATCTCGCTGATCTCCAGGCTGGGCGGGCCGTCGCTGGCCAGCACCGCGAGGTGGCCCGCCACGATGCGCACGCTCAGCCGGTCGACCGGATCGAACGTGAGCTGGTCGGGTTGGTCGATGGTCCATCTCGGCATGACGCCGCCCCTTCCACGAATGCCTACAAACACGATATGTCGCGTTCGTGGAAAGTCAAGATGTATCGCGTTCAGTCCTCGTCGTCGTCGAGCCGGGCCAGCCAGGTCGCCAGGCGTTCGACCGGGGTCTCGAACTCGGGGTTGAGGTCGACGAACTCGCGGAGCCGCTCGGCCAGCCAGACCATCTGCACCTCCTCCTCGCCCCGGCGTTCGACGAGTTCCTCGATGCCCCTGTCGGTGAAGTACATGGATATCCGCTCCCGGAAACGGCGAGAGGCCCCCCGCAGTGGAGGGCCTCCCGCTGGGTGTGACGTGTCTAGCCGAAGATCTCGGTGACGATGGCGTGGAGTTCGTTGTCGTGGGTGCTGTGGGAACCGGCGGCCGGCGAGGAGTTCGCCGCCCGCGAGACCCGCCGCAGCCGACGGCCGTCGATGACCTCGGGCCGCTCGGTCAGCTTCAGCGCCAGGTAGGGCCACGGGCCCATGTTGACCGGTTCGTCCTGCGCCCAGATGAGCTCGACGTCGTCGGCGTAACGGGCCAGTTCGGCCTTCAGCGGCTGCTCGGGGAACGGGAAGAGCCGCTCCATCCGGACGACCGCCGTGTCGGTGTGCCCGCCCTTGTCGCGTGCGGAGGCCAGATCGTAGTAGATCTTGCCGGAGCACAGGACGACCTTCCGGACGCCCGCCGGGTCGACCGTGGTGTCACCCAGGATCGGCTGGAAGGTGCCGGAGGTGAACTCCGACGCCGCCGACGCCGCCGCCTTGTGGCGCAGCAGCGACTTGGGCGTGAACACGACCAGCGGCTTGCGCCGGTCGGCCAGCGCCTGCCAGCGCAGCAGGTGGAAGTAGTTCGCCGGGGTCGTCGGCTGGGCCACGGTCATGTTGTCGAGCGCGCAGACCTGCAGGAAGCGCTCGATGCGGGCCGAGGAGTGGTCGGGACCCTGACCCTCGTAGCCGTGCGGCAGCAGCAGCACGACCGACGACCGCTGGCCCCACTTCTGCTCACCGGACGAGATGAACTCGTCGATGATCGACTGGGCGCCGTTGACGAAGTCGCCGAACTGCGCCTCCCACATGACCAGAGCCTCGGGCCGGACCACGCTGTAGCCGTATTCGAAGCCCAGCGCCGCGAACTCGCTCAGCAGCGAGTCGTAGACGTAGAACTTCGTGACGCCCTCGTTGAACGTCTTCAGCGGGGTGTGGTCTTCGCCGGTGACCCGGTCGACCAGCACCGCGTGGCGCTGACCGAAGGTGCCGCGCCGCGAGTCCTGCCCCGCCAGGCGGACGGGGTGGCCGTCGAGCAGGAGCGAACCGAACGCCAGCGTCTCGCCGGTCGCCCAGTCGATCGCGTCCTCCTCGATCATCGCGCCGCGCCGCTGGAGCACCGGGTTGAGCCTCGGGTGGACGGTGAAGCCCTCGGGCAGCGTGAGCTGCGTGTCGATGACCCGCTTGACGGTCTCCTCGGAGATGGCCGTCTTGGTGTCGTCGTGGCTCCACTCGATGAGCTCGTCGGTGGGCGGCTTGACGACCGCGCCCTCTTCGAGCGGCTTCTTGGCGGCCTCGCGGGTCTCGGTGAAGGCCCGCTCCAGCTGCTCCTGGTAGTCGCGCAGCGCCTGCTCGGCCTCTTCGACCGTGATGTCGCCGCGGCCGATCAGGGCCTCGGTGTAGAGCTTGCGGGTGGAGCGCTTGGCGTCGATCAGGTCGTACATGAGCGGCTGGGTGAAGCTCGGGTTGTCGGCCTCGTTGTGGCCGCGGCGCCGGTAGCAGATCATGTCGATCACGACGTCCTTGCGGAACGCCTGGCGGTATTCGTAGGCCAGCTTGCCGACCCGGACGACCGCCTCGGGGTCGTCGCCGTTCACGTGGAAGATCGGCGCCTGGATCATGCGCGCGACGTCGGTGGCGTACACCGACGAACGCGAGGCCTCCGGGCTGGTGGTGAAGCCGACCTGGTTGTTGACCACGATGTGGACGGTGCCGCCGGTGCGGTAGCCGCGCAGCTGCGACAGGTGCAGCGTCTCGGCCACCACGCCCTGGCCCGCGAAGGCCGCGTCGCCGTGGATCAGCACCGGCAGGACGGTGAAGCCCTCGGGGCCCATCTCCAGCAGGTCCTGCTTGGCGCGCACGACGCCTTCGAGGACGGGGTCGACCGCCTCGAGGTGGGACGGGTTGGCGACGACCGACGCCTTGATCCGCTTGCCCGACGGCGACACGAAGTCGCCGTTGGCGCCCAGGTGGTATTTCACGTCGCCCGAGCCGTGGGCGCTGCGCGGGTCGAGGTTGCCCTCGAACTCGCCGAACACCTGGGCGTAGGACTTGCCGACGATGTTGGCCAGCACGTTGAGACGGCCGCGGTGGGCCATGCCGATGACGACCTCGTCGAGCGACTCGTCGGCCGCCGACGCGATCACCGAGTCGAGCAGCGGGATCAGCGATTCGCCGCCTTCGAGCGAGAACCGCTTCTGGCCGACGTACTTCGTCTGCAGGAAGGTCTCGAACGCCTCGGCGGTGTTGAGCCGCGCCAGCACGTGGAGCTGCTCGTCGCGGTCGGGCTTGGCGTGGGGCTTCTCGACCCGCGCCTGGATCCAGGCCCGCTCCTCGGGGTTCTGGATGTGCATGTACTCGATGCCGACGGTGCGGCAGTAGGAGTCGCGCAGCACGCCCAGGACCTCGCGCAGCGTCATCAGCGCCCGGCCGCCGAAACCACCGGTCGGGAACTCGCGCTCCAGGTCCCACAGGGTGAGGCCGTGCTTGGTGATGTCGAGGTCGGGGTGCTTGCGCTGGCGGTATTCCAGCGGGTCGGTGTCGGCCATCAGGTGACCGCGCACGCGGTAGGCGTGGATCAGCTCGATGACGCGGGCCGACTTGGCGACGTCGTCGTCGTGGGAGGCCGACACGTCGGCGGTCCAGCGGACCGGCTCGTACGGGATCCGCAGCGACTCGAAGATGTCGTCGTAGAAGTCGTCGGCGCCCAGCAGCAGCTGGTGGATGCGCCGCAGGAAGTCACCCGACTGCGCACCCTGGATGATGCGGTGGTCGTAGGTGCTGGTGAGCGTCATGACCTTGCTGATGGCCAGCCGCGAGAGCGTCTCGCCCGAGGCGCCCTGGTATTCGGCCGGGTATTCCATCGCGCCGACGCCGATGATCGTGCCCTGGCCGGGCATCAGGCGCGGCACCGAGTGGACCGTGCCGATGGTGCCGGGGTTGGTCAGCGAGATCGAGGTGCCCTGGAAGTCGTCGACGCCGAGCTTGCCCGAGCGGGCCTTGCGGACGATGTCTTCGTAGGCCATCCAGAAGTGCTGGAAGTCGAGCGTCTCGGCGGCCTTGATCGACGGCACCAGCAATTGGCGCGTTCCGTCGCTCTTCTGGACGTCGATCGCCAGCCCCAGCCCGACGTGCTCGGGCCGGACGATCGCCGGCTTGCCGTCGATCTCGCCGTAGGCGTAGTTCATCTCCGGCATGGCCTCGAGAGCCCGCACGATGGCGTAGCCGATGAGGTGGGTGAAGGAGATCTTGCCACCGCGCCCACGGGACAGGTGGTTGTTGATCACGATCCGGTTGTCGATCAGCAGCTTGGCCGGCACGGCCCGCACGCTCGTCGCGGTCGGGATCGCCAGCGACGCCTCCATGTTGAGGGCGGTGCGGGCGGCGGCGCCGCGCAGCTTCTCCTCGACCGCGCCGACGGGCGGTTTCGGCGCCTCGGTCTTGGCGGCGGCCGGCTTCTCGGGAGCCTTGGCAGGAGCGGCCTTCTTCGGCTCCGCCTTCGGCTGCGGGGGAGCGGTGGGTGCGGCGGGAGCGGGAGCGGCGGCCTGCGTCGCGTCGCCCGGCGGGGCGACCTTGCCCTGCCCGTTGTAATCCGCGAAGAAGTGCCACCAGGCCTTGTCAACCGACTCGGGGTCCTGAAGGTACTTTTGGTACAGCTCGTCGACAAGCCATTCGTTCTGTCCGAAGCTTGCCAGCGGGTTTGTCCGCGACGACTCAGACGACACGGCGGAAATCGCCCTCTTCCGCAGATCGGCGTTGATGTAAAGGAACCTGTCCAAGGCTACTCGTCCAGCCAGGTGACGAGAGCCGTCCGGCGCGTGGCTCCCGCTTATGCTCCCAGGACTGTCCGAACTGGTCACGCACGGGTAGCCCCCCAGGATGGTAGAGGCACCCTCACCGGCTGGTCAGGGCGAGGTCCCCTTTTCGTCATATTGGTCGTAATTCTAGCCGATTGTGCGTGTTGAAGTTCGGACCTCGGGGCTGATCACCTGCAGCAATGTGACCAGTTCGGCGCCGGCGGTGGCCAGTTCCTCCATGGTCATCGGGGCCAGGCGCTCCAAAATGAAAATCGCGTCGACCGTGTCTTCGGTGATCCGGGTGCGGACGCCCTGACGCCAGTTCCAGCGGCGGCACGTCACTCCCGCGTCGTCGCGCCACACGACCTCGCCCGGGGCGGGGTCGCCCAGCACCTCGTCGGCCTTCTCGTCGCCGGTGGCCCGGACCAGCCGCGCGGGGCCCTCGTAGCGGCGCAGGTCTTCGCCGCCGATGGGGAGCGTGTGGCGTACGGAGATGGAGTTGTAGGCGTCGACGACCAGGTTGATCTCGGGCAGCGGCATGCGGCGGATCAGCGCGTCGACCGACGGGCGGGTGCGCTGGGGCTTGGCGCCGAAGGCGCGGTAGGCCTCGCGCCAGGCCTCGATCTTCTCGTGGTCGAGCGGCGCGGCCTGCGCCGACGCCTCGGCCAGCCACTTGCGCGACCGGTCGTCGGAGGGGCCGTTGACGAAGCCGACGGCCTCGACCAGGAGCACGGCGAAGTCGGGCCGCAGCGCGCGGACCGCCTCGTCGACGTGGATGTCGTTCAGCACAGGAGAAGAGTAGGGGCCCGTGGCTCCCCCGGATGAGCCACGGGCCCGGGGTCGGCTTAGGCGCAGGCCTTGCCGTTCAGGAGGAACAGGTCCGGCACCGGGTTGGCGCCCGGGGCGCCGACGCCGTTGAAGCCGAAGGTGATCGACGAGCCGGGGTGGATCTTCTTGTTGTGGGACAGGTTCTTCGCGGTCAGGGTCGCGCCCGACTGCGAGTAGTCGGCGTTCCAGCCGTGGTCGAGCTTCTGCCCGCCCAGGAACGACCACTTCAGGTTCCAGCCGTCGATCGCGGCGGTCCCGGTGTTCTTGATCGTCACCTGGGTCGAGAACCCGGTCTGCCACGTCCCGTGGATCTGGTAGGTCACGTCACACGAGCCGGGGGCCGTCACCGAGCCGTCGCCCTGGTCGGCGATGAAGGCCGAGATCCACGACAGCGGGGCGTTCCAGTTGATCGTCAGCTCGTTGGTCGCCCACGACTCGATGTGGTCGATGTAGCAGAACTGGGGCTTGCAGCCCTGCAGGTTGGTCTGCGCGATCGGGTCCTGGATGGCCGAGTTCGGGCCGCCCGCCAGGGTGCCCCGGGGCGGGTTGGGCAGGTCGGGGTTGAGCTGGTTGGCGTACCAGCGGGAGTGCTGGTTCTCGGAGTTGACCTCGCCGTAGCCCGTCACGTAGGAGATGTTCAGGGCGTTGCGGCCGAGGATGTAGTCGATGCCCTCCAGGACTCCGTCGAGGTACTTCTTCTGGCCGGAGATGTCGTACGCCGCCGCCATCACGACCATGTTGTTCAGGACGAGGTTGTTGGAGCCCCAGTCGAAGTCGGGCGGGTTGTACGGCAGGCCGTACGGATGCGCGTCGAGCGTGGCGAGGTACTTGTCGGCGCCTTCCAGCACCGAGGCGCGGACCGCCGCCCGGCCGGGCAGGTTGTTGGGCACCGTGGCCAGGTCGAGCCGGCCGAGCTGCGCCGTGGAGGCCCAGTCGAAGCCGCGCTCGCGCCACACGTCCGAGGTGTGCAGCGGCGAGTTCAGCACGGCGTCCCGGAAGACCGCCTCGCCGGTGGTGATGTAGAGCTCGGCGGCGGCCCAGTAGAACTCGTCGGTCACGTTGTCGTCGTTGTAGGCGCCGCCGCCCACGCCGTCGCCGGCGGAGGCGTAGATCGCCGGGTTGGCCTTGGCGGCCGTCCAGGCCTTGCGGGCGGCGGCCAGGTTCTCGGCCGCGAACGCCGCGTCGTAGGGCGCGAACAGGCGGGCGGCCTGGGCGGCCGTGGCGGCCAGGTTCAGCGTGGCGGCCGTGGAGACCGGGTGGAGCTCACGGGGCTGCGGGTCGAGGTGCGGCATCAGCGGCAGGCCGGTCCACGCGGCGTCGTGGATCTTGTGGTGGGCCATGCCGTCGGGGCGCTGCATCTTGAGCAGGAACTCCTGCTCCCAGCGGGCCTCGTCCAGGATGTCGGGAACGGCGTCGCCGCTCTCCGGGATCGCCAGCGAGCCGATGGTCTTGGCGGTGGCGGCGTTCTTGGTGCGCTCGAACTCGCTCATCAGCTGCCAGGCGGAGATGCCGCCGTTGACGACGTACTTGCCGTGGTCGCCGGCGTCGTACCAGCCGCCCGAGACGTCGAGGGAGTAGTCGCACACGCCGGGCTGACACGGGACGTTCGTGTCGCCCTGGTTGGGCGCGACGCCGACGTGCCCCGCCGGGCGGCCGTAGCCGGGGCGCAGCGCGTCGTCGATCGCGATGCCGCTGCGCTGGGTGTAGTAGAACTTCAGCGCGTCCAGCTTGAGCTGGGCGTAGGCGCTCGCCGAGATGTCGAACGGCCGGCTGGTCTCGCCGTCGGCGGTGAGGGTGTAGCCCTCGCCGGCGGTCGTGTACGCGCCGAAGTCGATGCTGTGGACGTTCTGGCCGGAGCTGGAGTCGACGCCGCGCGGGGTCGTCGAGCCGTCCGCCACGACCGTGCCGCCGTCGTTCTTGAGCTGCCAGGCCACGGCCTCGGTCGCGTCGGTGACGACGGTCGCGTTCTTGGGGCCGTTGGGCAGGTAGGCCACCTGGTTGACGCGCACCCGGGGGCCGGTGTCGGGCTCGTAGACCTCGGGCTCGGCGCCGCCGCGCAGCGACACGTCGTCGAGGCAGAAGCGCCACGGGGTCGCGCTGCCGCCGAGCTGGAAGGCGATCTGGGCGTTCGGCAGGCTGGTGGGCGGGGTGAAGGTGAACTCGTAGGAGTTGCCCGACACGCTCAGCTCGGGGTTGGCCGCGAAGAACGTCGTCCAGGGGTCGACCGGGAGCTGGATCAGCGCCCGGCCCACCCGCGAGGGCGTGGCCGAGGCGTAGAAGCGGTAGGCGTAGGTCTCACCGGCGACCAGCGGGATGCCGTCGAGGCCGATGATCGCGTCCCACGGGTTGGTCGTCGAGCCGGGGATGTCGGCGCACAGGCGGCCGTCCTCCAGTTCGACGGTGACGTTGCCGGTGTTCCACCAGGGCGCGGTGGAGGTCTCGAACGTCCCGTTGGGGATCTGCTCGGGGCCCTCGTCGGCGTACGCGGCGGTGACCGGTAACAGGAGCAGGGCCGCCGCGGCGAACACGGCGGTGAGGCGGGAGGGTCGCGTCAAAATGCACCTCGTCAGGTATGGGAGCGCTCCCATGGCTCAGGTGCACCTGATGTTTCCAATGGGTTTCACCGAGGGTCAAGAATCGCAGGTCGGCGCAGGTGGGCGACCTGCCGCGCGTCCGGATTGTCCGATGAAACTTTCAGCCACTAGAATTTTGTTCGGTACGTCGGACACAATCGACCCCGTGAGAAGACCAACCGAACCGGCCAGTCCCGCCCAGCACGCCGCCTGGCTGGCCGGTCGCCTCCCCGAGGTCGAACGCGTCCGCCCCGGCCTCTGGTCGATCCCCGTGCCGCTGCCCAATACGCCGCTGCGCTACGTGCTCGTCTACGCCCTCGAACTGCCCGGCGGCGTGGCGCTGATCGACGCGGGGTGGGACACCGAGGAGGCGTACGCGGCCCTCACGGCCGGGCTGAAGACGGCCGGCTACGACGTCACCGACGTCCGGGCGGTCCTGGTCACCCACATGCACCCCGACCACTACGGCCTGGCCGGCCGGGTCAGGGAGGACTCGGGCGCCTGGATCGGCCTGCACCCCGCCGACGCCCGGCTGCTGCGCGGCCGCTACGACGACCCCGAGGACCTGTCGGAGCGCGAACTCCGGCTGCTGCTCCGCAGCGGCATCCCGGAGGAGAAGGCCCGCGAGCTGGCGGGCTCGTCGATGGCGATCCGCCGGCTGGTCTCGGCCGGCGCCCCCGACCGGCTCATCGAGGACGGCACGCGGCTCGACCTGCCCGGCTGGGACCTGACCGCGATCTGGACGCCCGGCCACTCGCCGGGCCATCTGTGCTTCGCCGGCGAGGGGCTGCTCTTCTCGGGCGACCACGTGCTCGCCAAGATCACCCCGATGGTGGCCTTCCATCCGCAGTCGGCGCCCGATCCGCTCGCCGACTACCTCGACGCCCTGCGCGCGGTGGGCCGCCTGGACGTCGAGGAGGTCCTGCCCGCCCACGAGTACCGCTTCCCCGACCTGCTCGGCCGCGTCGAGTATGTGATCTCCCACCACCACGACCGGCTGGCCGAGATCGAGCGGGTGGTGTCCGGGGAGCCGGGCCTGACGTGCTGGCAGATCGCGACCCGGCTGACCTGGTCGCGGCCCTGGGAGTCGATCCAGGGGTTCCAGCTGCGGGCGGCCAACAACGAGACGCTCGCCCACCTGATCTATCTGGAGGCGAAAGGCCGGCTACGCGAGGAAAGAAACCTATATTACAAGTAGGAAATAAGTGCTACATTCGAGGCCATGAGCCTGGAGTATCCCGGCGACGTCTTCTGGTACGACCTCCCCGACGACGAGGCCGAAGAATACGAGGAGGACGTCTGATGGGCAGCATCGTGACCCTGGTCGGCAACCCCCGCAGCGGATCGCGCACGTTGACCGTCGCCGTCCGCGCCGCCGAGGCGGCCCTCGGCTCGGCCGGTGACGTGGTCGACCTCGCCGGTCTGGCCCCCCACCTGTTCGCGCCCCAGCCGGTCTCGGCCGTGGAGGTGGCGCTCGACCTCGTCAAGGACGCCGATGTGCTGGTGGTGGCGAGCCCGACGTACAAAGGGACCTACACGGGGCTCCTCAAGGCCTTCCTCGACCGCCTGCCGCCCCGGGCGCTGGCCGGGAAGCACGCGCTGCCGATCCTGGTGATGGGCGGCGCGCAGCACGCCCTGGCGGTGGAGGTCCACTTCCGGCCGCTGCTGGTGGAGCTGGGCGCGATCGTACCCACGCCGGGGCTGGCGGTGCTGGAGAGCCAGATCGCCGATCTCGACGCGGTGCTCAAGCCGTGGGCCGCGCAGCTGGAGGGGCAGCTTCCCGCCGGGGCCTAGGCCAGCCGGGCCGTGCCCCGGCCCGTCACCATCGGCAGGTCGAGGATGGTGCGGATGCCGGGGTCGGCCAGCACCACCGCGCGGATCGTGTTGACCGCGTGGGCGGCGGCCCCCGCCAGCCCGTGGTTGACCTCGTTGAGGTTCACCACGATGGTCGGCCGCCCCTCGATGTGGATCGAGAAGCCGGGGTCGGCCCAGCGCGGCACCTTGTCGGCGTCGGCCTTGTAGACGCACTCGACGGTCATGAAGGGCCGCCCGCGTACGAGGCCGGAGAAGACCCAGCGCGAGGCCGCCACCGTGCCCTGGCGCACCATGCCCGAGGCGATCTCGAAGTCTTCGGCGGCCAGCTCGAACTCGTCCATCTCCTCGATCTCGTCGAGTTCGACGCCGAGCGCCGCGGACACGAGCTGCACGCTCTCGGTGAACAGGGCCCGCTGGAAAGCCCGGAACGGGCGCACCGCCGTGACGTAGTCTTTGGCGGTCCGGGCGAAGCCGATCAGGTCGGTGACGATGTGGTGAGACGGGTGGCCGCGGTAGTCGGAGGTCTCGCGCACGTAGATGTGGTCGAGCCGCGACGACAGGCCCGTCAGCGTGAGGGGGAGCACGTCGCTCACGAACCCGGGGTTGATGCCGGTGCCGTGGAGCGTGGTGCCGCCCTCCTGGCAGGCCTTCTCGATGCGGTCGACGACGCTCGTGCCGTAGGCCATCGGGTAGACGAAGCCGGTCGTGGTGATGACGTTCTTGCCCGACGCGAGCAGCCTGCAGATCGTGTCGACGTCGTGGCTGTGGTCGCCGCCGAAGAAGGTCGCCGGCAGCGGCATGTGCAGCACGCAGTCGGCGTCGAGCGCCATGATGGCGTCGACGTCGTCGGTGCAGATGACCCCCGTTTCGGGGAGGCCGACGAGCGGACCGGCGTCGATGCCGATCTTGTCGGGGTCGTAGACCAGGACTCCGGCGAGCTCGAACTCGGGACGCTCGACAACACCGCGAAGCGCGTATCCCCCCACGGCGCCGGTGGCCCACTGAACCACGCGGAGAGTGCGCATTGACACGGCCTCCAGCCAGGGTGCGACGGCGGCGAAACCATATCAGAAACTCACTCGTCCGATCACTGTCCGCTACGTCCCGTTTGGTATGGTGCGCTAGTCCAGAATTTTGTTCTCCTTGGAAGGGTGTGGGCGAGAATGCCGGATGATCTCCTCAGGTACGACGGCCAGGTGGCCGTCGTCACCGGCGCCGGGCACGGTCTCGGCCGGTCGCACGCGCTGCTGCTCGCCGAGCGCGGGGCCAAGGTCGTCGTCAACGACCTGGGCGGGGCGCTCGACGGCACGGGGGCCTCCGCCGGACCGGCCGCCGAGGTGGCGGAGCTGATCGTCAAGAACGGCGGCGAGGCCGTCGCCAACGGCGACAACGTGGCCACGCCCGAGGGGGCCGAGGCGATCGTCCGGCAGGCCGTCGAGACCTTCGGGCAGCTCGACATCGTGGTCAACAACGCCGGGATCCTGCGCGACCGGTCCCTCGGGAAGATCACCGTCGAGGACTTCGACGCGGTGCTCGCGGTGCACGTGCGCGGGTCCTTCCTGGTGACCCGGGCCGCCTATCCGCACATGAAGGAGCGCGGGTACGGCCGGATCGTCAACACCTCCTCGCCCGCCGGGCTGTTCGGCAACTTCGGGCAGGCCAACTACTCCACGGCCAAGATGGGGCTGGTCGGGCTGACCAAGTCGACCGCGATCGAGGGTGCCCGGTCGGGGATCACCGCCAACGCCATCGCCCCCATCGCCTGGACGCGGATGACCGAGTCGCTCCTGCCGGCCGAGTTCGAGGCCAAGTTCGGGCCCGAGACCATCAGCCCGCTGGTGGCCTACCTGGTCCACGAGAGCTGCGCCACGAGCGGCGAGGTGTTCTCGGTGGGCGCCGGGCGGGTGGCCCGCGTGTTCGTGGCCGAAGGGCCGGGCTGGCACGCCGACGGCGGGCTCACCGTCGAGGGGATCGCGGCGAACTGGGAGGCCATCGTGGCCGAGCAGCCCTACCTGCAGCCGACCGAGATCGGCAAGCAGGCCACCGCCTCGCTGCAGGCGATGCTGAAGCCCTAGAAGACCCGGAAGGGCCCGGCGTGGGGGGGAACACGCCGGGCCCTGCGGTGTTTCTGAGGGGTGGTTCTAGCTGCCGTACACCTCGAACTCCCAGAGCGAGTAGCCCCAGGCAGTGCCGCGTGCCGTGCCGTTGATGCGGACGTAGCGGGCGCTGTTGCTCAGGCCCGTGTGATCGTCGACGCCGCCGTTCTCACCGGTCACCGTCTTGATCGTCGTCCAGGTCGTGCCGTTGGGCGAGGTCTGGATCTGGTAGCCGCTGCCGTAGGCGGCCTCCCAGCTCAGTCGCACCCTGCTGATGGCGTAGGTCTGGCCGAGGTCGACCTGGATCCACTGCGGGTCGGAGAACGCGCTCGACCAGCGGGTGGTGCCGGAGCCGTCGACGGCCATCGCCGGGGTGTAGGCCGCCTCCTGGCTGGAGGCGGTGGCCGTCTTGCCCTGCGCGACGTTGGTCGGCGTCGGGTTGGTCGGGCCGCTGCTGCCGTAGACCTCGAACTCCCAGAGCGAGTAGCCCCACGCGGTGGCGCGGGTCGTTCCGGTGATGCGGACGTAACGACCGGTGGCGCTCAGGCCCGTGTGGTCGTCGACGCCGCCGTTCTCGCCGGTCACGGTCTTGACCGTGGTCCACGTGGAGTTGTTGGCCGAGGTCGCGATCGTGTACGCCGACCCGTAGGCCGCCTCCCAGCTCAGCCTGACCCGGTTGATGTCGTAGGAGGCCCCGAGGTCGACAGTGATCGACTGCGGGTCGGCGAAGGCGCTGGCCCACCGGGTGGTGCCGCTGCCGTCGACCGCGGCCGTGCCCGGGTAGGCCGCCGACTCGGCGCTGGTCACCACGACCGGCTTGTTCAGCGCCAGGTTGCCCGTGGGCTGCTGCGGGCCGCTGCCGGTGCCGAAGGTGAAGTCGTCGACGTCGAACAGGCCGCCGCCCGTGGCGCCCTTGAACACCAGATAGAGCTGGCCGGTGCTCGTCGGCGGGTTGGTTATCGGGACGGTGACGTCCTGGAAGGTGGCGTACCCGCCGGTGGCCGGGACGGTGACCGTGGCCACGAGCGTGCCCGTCGGCGAGCCGGTCCGCACCTCCAGCGTGTTGCCGCCGGCGACCGCGCCGACCCGCGCCGTGAACGAGGTCGCCCCGCTCAGGTTGTACGGGGTGAACGCGATCCAGTCGTTGTTGTCGATGTAGCCGACCGCCGCGCCGCCGTGCGGAGCCGCGCCGGCGACCGCCTGCACGCCGCTCTGCGACGAGAAGTGCTCGGCCTGGCGCAGCCTCGGCTGCAGCTGGGCCTGGGTGTGCGTGGTCAGGCCGCCGTTGTCGGTGTACTCGGCGTCGATGACGCCGTAGATGTTCGCGGCGGAGTCGTGCTCACCGTCGGTCGTCGTCTGCAGGACGCCCGAGCAGCCGTTCGCGCTGGTCATCGGGTGGCCGTGCGAGTCGTGGCCGAGGATGAAGCTGACCTTGACCCGCGAGCAGGCGATCGTGCCGTCCTCCGGGTCGGTGACGGTCACCGTGAACGGGATCGCGTCGCCGAAGGAGAACAGGCCGCCGTTCACCGGGGTGTTCACCACCACCGTCGGCGCGGTGTTGCCGACCGTGATCACCGTCGAGGCCGACGACGACTTCCCGGTCGAGTCGCGCACGGTCAGCGTCGGGTTGTAGGTGCCGTTGGCCGTGTACGTGTACGACGGGTTGGCCGCCGTCGAGTCGCTGCTGCCGTTGCCGTCGAAGTCCCACGCCAGCGTGATCGGGTCGCCGTCGGGGTCGACGGTGCCGGCCGAGGAGAAGGCGACCGTCAGCGGCGCGGGGCCGCTCGTCCGGCTCGGTGTGATGACGGCCTTGGGCGCGTGGCCGTCGGCGGCGTACTCGATCCGGTAGAGGGCCGAGTTGCCGTCGCCGTTGAACCAGCCGGTGCCGTAGTCGAGGACGTAGAGCGCGCCATTCTTGCCGAACTCCATGTCCATGACCTGGGTGCCCGACCACGGGAACGGGTTGATCGTCAGCCACTGCCCGGTGGAGTCGGGCACGATGTTCTTGATCCACCGGCGGCCGAACTCACCGGCGAAGAAGGTCCCGTCGTAGTAGCGGGGGAACTTGACCGTGGAGGTCGAGGCCGCGTCGTAGCGGTAGACCGGGCCGCCCATCGGCGACAGGCCGCCGCCGGTGAACTCCGCCGGGGTCGAGCCGGTGTAGGGGATCCAGCCGCGCTGCGACGGCGGCAGCGTCTGGATGCCGGTGTTGTTCGGCGAGTTGTTGGTCGGGCCGCCCGCGCAGTTGTACTTCGCGCCAGACGGACCCGACGGGAAGGTGTACTCGTTGTACGCGTCGTTGAACGACGAGCAGTAGGGCCAGCCGTAGAAGCCGGGCGCGGTGATCCGGTCGAAGGAGACCTGGCCGGCCGGGCCGCGGTTCGGGTCGGCGGTGCCGGCGTCGGGACCGTAGTCGCCCAGGTAGACGATGCCGGTCGCCTTGTCGACGCTCATCCGGAACGGGTTGCGGAAGCCCATGGCGTAGATCTCGGGCTTGGTGTTCGCGGTGCCCGGGGCGAACATGTTGCCCGACGGGATCGTGTACGCCGGGCTGCCCGAGGCGGTCGGCTTGATGCGCAGCACCTTGCCGCGCAGGTCGTTGCTGTTGGCGCTGGTGCGCTGGGCGTCGAACGCCGGGTTGCGGCCCGCCCGCTCGTCGATCGGGGAGAACCCGGCCGAGTCGAACGGGTTGGTGTCGTCACCCGTCGACAGGTAGAGGTTGCCCTGCGCGTCGAAGTCCATGTCGCCACCGACGTGGCAGCACATGCCACGGCTGGTCGGCACGTCCAGGACGGTCCGCTCGGAGGCGAGGTTGAGCGTGTTGTCGGCGTTCACAGTGAACCGGGACAGGCGGTTCACCCCGTTGAACGGGGCGAGTTGGGCGGCGGTGCCGCTGGCCGGGGCGTCGCCCGCGGGGGTCGACAGCGGCGGCGCGTAGAACAGGTAGATCCACCGGTTGGTGGCGTACCCGGGGTCGACCGCGACGCCCTGGAGGCCCTCCTCGTCGTGGGTGTAGACGGGGATGGTGGCGGCGATCTTGGTGTTGCCGGCCGCGTCGGTGTAGCGGACCGCGCCGGTGCGGGCGGTGTGGAAGACGCCGCCGTCGGGGGTGACCGACAGGCTCATCGGCTCGCCGACCTCGGCGACGCCCTTGGCCAGCTCGATCTGCTGGAAGTTGCCCGTCACCGTGGCGCCGCAGTCGGCCGCCGCGAAGCCGGCCGCGGTGCGGATGCCGCCGAGCAGGTGGTTGCGGAAGTTGGCGTCACTGTAGGAGGCGTCGGTGTGCCCCATGCCGGTGTACCAGGAGCGGCCGCCCGCGTAGTCCTGGCACCACGAGATCGGGTGGTCGATGCCCATGCCGCCACCGGAGTAGGTGGTCTCGTCGAGGGTGGCCAGCACATGGACCTTCCCGCGCGGGTTGGCGCGGTAGCTGTACCACTCGTCGAACCGGCTCCAGCGGTGCGGCAGGTGCGCGGTGGAGGGGTGGACCCGGTCGGAGACCCGTACGGTCGCGGTCTGCTCGGCGGGGTGCTGCTGGAAGTAGGCGCCGACGAGGTTGCCGTACCAGGCCCAGTCGTACTCGGTGTCGGCGGCGGCGTGGACGCCGGCGTAGCCGCCGCCCGCCGCGATGTAGCGCTCGAAGGCGGCCTGCTGGGTGGCGTTGAGCACGTCACCGGTGGTGGAGAGCCAGATGACCGCCTGGAAGCGGGCCAGGTTGGCGTCGGTGAACTGGGCCGCGTCCTCGGTCGCCTCGACCGTGAAGTTGTTGGCGGCGCCGAGTTGCTGGATGGCGGTGATGCCGGGGCCGATGGAGCCGTGCCGGAAGCCGGCGGTCTTGGAGAAGACCAGGACGCTGAAGTCCGCCGCGTGGGCCGGAGGGGTGGTGACGACCACGCCCGCCAGCACCAATAAGGCGCTTAAGACGACACGGATGAAGGGGCGCACAGGGGCGTTCCTTTCGGAGGGGGTGCCGGAACGCGTGCGCCGAACGCGTCAGAGGGGAAGCGCTCTCACCGGTAGGTCAGCGTGCCACCGCTGACCGGATCGAGTGGGACCCGCCCGTAATGTTGCTGCTTTGTCACGAGTCAGTCAAGAGAGCGCTCTCAGGATGAGACGACCAGATCCACCGCTTCCGGGGACAGGACGTGCTCTATGACCATGACGGCCGCGCCGATGATGCCCGCCCGATCACCGAGCTCAGTGGCTCTTATGCTCAGGTGTTGCGTCGCCAGCGGGAGCGATCGGCTGTATATG
Organism: Herbidospora galbida; assembly: GCF_005233835.1. Taxonomy (GTDB): domain Bacteria; phylum Actinomycetota; class Actinomycetes; order Streptosporangiales; family Streptosporangiaceae; genus Herbidospora; species Herbidospora galbida. The sequence goes on from NZ_SZQA01000010.1 coordinate 70,618, forward strand.
ACCTCTCGCACCCCGGCCAGGATGTGCTCCCCGGCCTCGGCCATGTCTCCACCGATCACTATCACCGACGGATTGAAGAAGTTCACGATCGACGCCAGGACGTCGCCGATCTCGCGCCCGGCCTGCCGTGCGAACTGCACGGCCATCGTGTTGCCCTGCCGAACCAGGTTGACCACGTCGCGGCTGCCGTGGGCGTCGACCCCGGCCGCACTGAGCTGGGTCGCGATGGCAGCGCCGCTGGCCACCGCTTCGAGACATCCGCTGTTGCCACACCGGCACACAACCTCGTCGCTCGTGGTGACCCTGATGTGCCCGATGTCCCCGGCCGCACCCTGAGCGCCGCGATGGAGCCGCCGCTCGGAGATGATGCCGCACCCGATGCCGGTGCCGATCTTGACGAACACCAGATGCTCGACGTCACGCCTGGCCGCCCAGTGTTCGCCCAGCGCCATGATGTTCACGTCGTTGTCGACCAGAACCGGTGCCCCTAGACGAGATCCCAGCCAGTCAGGCACTGGGAACCCATCCCATCCGGGCATTATCGGCGGGTTGACCGGCCGGCCGCTGGAGTGGGAGACCGGTCCGGGGAGGCCGACACCCACGCCGCAGAGCGAGCCGCCGGTCTCGACGAGCAGCTCTTTCAGCGTCACCACCAGCCAGCCGAGAACCTCTTCGGGCCCTCGATCGATGGGCAGGTCGACCCTGCGCTCGGCCAGGACGGTCGAGGCGAGGTCGGTCACCGCCACACGTGCGTGGGTCGCCCCGAGATCGGCCGCCGCGACGACCCGGGCGCCCCGGTTGAAGGTGAAGGCGGTCGCGGGCCGCCCTCCTGAGGAGATCGCGTCGTCGGCGGGCACGATCCATTGATGCGAGAGCAGCGCGTCGAGCCGCTGCGAAACTGTGGACCTGGCGAGACCCGTGAGCTGCACGAGCTCGGCCCGAGTGCGGGCCTGGCCGTCACGAAGGATCGAGAGCAGTGCTCCCGCTCCGGTGACCGAGCCGCTGGACTCGCTCAGCATCCCCTGAGTCAACATCGCCTCCCTTCACCGCATCCGATGATTCCAGATCTCATTATGACATCAGGACATCCACTTTTGCTTGACCGTCAGCATAAGTCGTCCTTAGCATCCGGAAACATGGAGGACATAAGCCGGGAGCAGTCGGAAACCCCGTCGTTGCTTGCAATGCGGGACATCGTCAAGCAGTTCCCCGGCGTGCGTGCACTCGACGGGGTGGACCTCGACGTCCGCGCCGGAGAGGTCCACTGTCTATTGGGACAGAACGGGGCCGGTAAGTCGACCCTCATCAAGGTGCTCGCGGGCGCCCACCAGCCGGACTCCGGCGAGGTGCTGATGAACGGCGAACCGGTGAAACTGACGACCCCGACGGCCGCTATGAAGCTGGGCGTCGCGACCATCTATCAGGAACTCGACCTCGTCGACGGCCTCAGCGTCGCCGAGAACGTGTTCCTCGGGCACGAGCACGCCACGATGGGATTCACCCACCGGGGCGCGACCAACGCCGCCACCAGGAAGATCCTGGAACGACTCGGGCACGGCGAGATCCGCCCGACGACCGAAGTGGGCCGCCTCTCCCCGGCCGGCAAGCAGGTCGTCTCCATGGCGCGGGCGCTGTCGCACGACGCGCGGATCATCGTCATGGACGAGCCCTCGGCCGCGCTGGCGCACGATGAGGTGAACAACCTCTTCCGGATCATCCGGGAGGTCACCGCCCAGGGTGTCGCCGTCATCTACATCTCCCACCGCCTGGAGGAGATCCGTGAGATCGGCGACCGGGTGACCGTGCTCAAGGACGGCCGCACCGTCGCGGTCGGCCTGCCCGCGAAGGACACCCCGACCAACAAGGTCGTGTCGCTGATGACCGGCCGCAACGTCGAATACGTCTTCCCGCCCCGCTCTGACGGCGGCTTCGGGGACGAAATCCTCACGATCGAGAACGTCTCCGTGGCCGGCATGGTCCGTGACGTGACGTTCTCGGTCCGCGCCGGTGAGATCGTCGGTCTCGCGGGACTGGTCGGCTCCGGCCGCTCGGAGATCATCGAGGCCGTGTACGGCGCCCGGAAGTTCTCCGGCAAGATCACGCTGAACGGCCAGGTCGTGAAGCCGGGCAACACCACCCGCACCGTCGGGCTCGGCATGGGCCTGGCCCCCGAGGAGCGCAAGGCCCAGGGTCTTCTCCTCGGCCAGAGCGTCGCCCGCAACATCACCCTGGCGAGCTTGGAGCGTTACTCCACCTTCGGGTGGATCAACCGCAAGAAGGAGGCGGAGGAGGCCGAGAGCCTGGTCAAGGCGCTCGACATCCGCCCGCCGGACCCCAACCGCATCATCAAGACCCTCTCCGGCGGCAACCAGCAGAAGGCGGTCATCGGCCGCTGGCTGGTCGGAGAAGGCCGAAAGCTACTGCTGCTCGATGAGCCGACCCGCGGTGTCGACGTCGGCGCCCGCGCCGAGATCTACGCCCTCATCCGCAAGCTGGCCGACGAAGGTGTCGGTGTGTTGCTGGTCTCCAGCGAGGTCCCCGAGGTTCTCGGGCTGGCCGACCGTGTGCTGGTGATCCGCGAAGGCCGCATCGTCCGAGAGGCCGGCGCCGGAGAGCTCGATGAGCACACCGTGCTGGACCTCGTCATGGACGCTCACCCCGTGACGTCCGCCCCCTCCCACGACTGATCTGCAGGAGCCCGTTCCATGACAGAGGTGAATCCGCAACAGGTGTCCGCACCCAAGGCGGACGAAACCGCCCGGGTGGAGGCCGCCGCGGCGGCCGCCGCCAAGCCCTCCGGCGGCGGACTACGACTCGGCGGGATCGGAGAGATCCCGCACATCGGCCTGGTACTGGCCCTGGTCATCCTGGCCGCGGTCGGCCTGGTCACCGTGCCCGACGCGTTCGCCACCACGTCGAACATGGTGTCGATCCTGGCCCTGGCCGCGACCATCGGCGTCATCACCGTCGGCGCGACCTTCGTCATCATCGGCGGCGGCATCGACCTGTCGGTCGGCGCGGTGATGGCCCTGGCCTCCGTCTGGGCCACCACGCTGGCGACCCAGGCCTACGGGCCCTGGGTGATGATGATCTGCGCCGTCCTGGTGGGAACCGGAGCCGGACTTCTCAACGGCTTCCTGATCTCGTACGGGCGGATGGTGCCCTTCATCGCCACGCTGGCGATGCTGGTGGCCGCCCGTGGTCTGGCCCAGCGCATGTCCGACCGGAAGACCCAGCTGGTCGGCCCCGACAACCAGGTGATCGTCGACCTCTCGACGACCCGGGTGCTCGGCCTGCCGCTGCTCGTCTACGTCTTCGCCGTGGTCGTCATCGTCGGCTGGCTGATCCTCAACCGCACCACCTTCGGCCGCCGCACCTACGCCGTCGGCGGCAACCCCGAGGCCGCCCGGCTGGCCGGCATCAACGTGAAGCGCCACACGATGATGCTCTACGCGCTGTCCGGGTTCTGCTGCGGCATCGCAGCGATTCTCATCATGGCGCGCACCACGACCGGGTCGTCCACCCACGGCGACCTGTACGAACTGGACGCGATCGCCGCGGTCATCATCGGCGGCACGCTTCTGACCGGTGGCCGGGGCACGATCGTGGGCGCCATCCTCGGTCTGCTCATCTTCACCGTGATCACCAACCTCTTCATCCTGAATGGGCTGAACACCAGTGACCAGCTCATCGCCAAGGGTCTGATCATCGTGGCCGCCGTTCTCCTTCAGCGGCGCAGCCTCCAAGCAAGTACATAGCAAGTTCTCACCCCCTGCTGGACCGCGGCATCCGTTCCGCCGCGGTCCGGGTTCCCCACTGCCGGAAACAACTCCTCAAGGAGAAGAACATGACCCAGACCCCGGGTCGCCGCGGATTCCTCCTCGGCGGTGCCGTCATCGGCGCCGGTGCGCTCGTGTCGGCCTGCACCAGCAACGAGCCCGCCGCGGCTCCGGCGGCCACCTCGGCCGCCGCCGCCCCCGCGCCGGCTCCGGCCGGCGGCAACGACGCGCCTGGCGACAAGGTCGTCATCGGCTTCTCCGCGCCCGCCGCCGACCACGGCTGGATCGCGGCGATCGCCAAGAACGCCGCCGACGCCGCCAAGCAGTACTCCGATGTCGAGTTCAAGGCCGTCGAGCCGACCAACGACATCAGCGTGCAGATCTCGGCCGTCGAGTCGCTCATCGCGGCCAAGGTCAACGTGATCGTCATGCTGCCGAACGACGGCGCGCAGCTGAACCAGATCGCCCGCACCGCCACCGACGCCGGCATCCCGGTCGTCAACCTCGACCGCGTGTTCCCGGACAAGCTGTCGTACCGGACCTGGATCGGCGGCGACAACTACGGCATGGGCGTGGCCGCCGGCCACTTCATCGGCAAGAAGCTCAAGGACGCCGGTACCTCCAACCCGGTCATCCTCGAGATCCAGGGCATCGCCACGCTGCCCCTGACCCAGGACCGCAGCAAGGGCTTCGAGGACGCGCTCAAGAGCTACGGCTTCTCGGTGACCGCCAAGCAGGACGCGCAGTTCACCGTCGAGTCGGGCACCGAGGTCGCCGCCAACCTGCTCCAGGCGCACCCGAAGATCGACGCCATCTGGAACCACGACGACGACCAGGGCATCGGCGTCCTGGCCGCCATCAAGGAGGCCAACCGCTCCGAGTTCTTCATGGTCGGCGGCGCCGGTTCGGCCAACGCCATGCGTGAGATCCAGGCCGACTCGGGCGTCCTCAAGGCGACCGTCACCTACTCGCCCACCATGGCCGCCTCCGCGATCAAGCTCGCTCGCCTGATCGCGCAGGGCAAGGGCATGAGCGACCTTCTGGAGCACCAGGTCCCGCAGTCCATCACCTTGGCCTCCGAGACCATCACGAAGGAGAACGCCGCCGAGTACCTGCCGCTGGGCTTCGAGTCGTGAAGCCGGTCATCGGGGTTGGCATGGTGGGGTACGCGTTCATGGGACGCGTGCACTCCCAGGCCTGGCGCAGTGTCGGTGCGTTCTTCGACCTGCCGGTCAAGCCGTCCATGGCGGTGCTGTCCGGCCGGTCGCGGGCGAACACCGAGGCGGCCGCCGAGTCCATGGGCTGGGCGTCCGTCGAGACGGACTGGAAGGAACTCGTCAAGCGCGACGACGTGCACTTGGTCGACATCTGCACGCCCGGTGACTCGCACGCCGAGATCGCCATCGCCGCTCTTGAGGCGGGAAAGCACGTGCTGTGCGAGAAGCCGCTGGCCAACACCGTGGAGGAGGCGGAGGCCATGGCCGCCGCCGCCCGCGCGGCGTCGGCCCGGGGTGTGCGCAGCATGGTCGCCTTCAACTACCGACGCGTCCCCGCCGTCGCGCTGGCTCGCCAGCTCGTCGCCGAGGGCCGTCTCGGGACCATCCGTCACGTACGCGCCCAGTACCTCCAGGACTGGATCGTCGACCCCGATTTCCCGCTCGTCTGGCGTCTGCAGAAGGACAAGGCCGGATCGGGTGCGCTCGGTGACATCGGCGCGCACATCATCGACACCGCGCAGTTCATCCTCGGTGAACACCTGACGGGCGTCTCGGCCATCACCGAGACGTTCATCAAGGAGCGGCCCCTCGCCGACGCCTCCGCCGGGCTCTCCGCCCAGGGCGGCGCCGAGATGGGCCAGGTCACCGTGGACGACGCCGCGATCTTCACCGGCCGCTTCGGCGGCGGGGCGATCGCCTCCTTCGAGGCCACGCGCTTCGCCACCGGCCGCAAGAACGCGCTGCGCATCGAGGTCAACGGGTCGCTCGGCAGCATCTCGTTCGACTTCGAGTCGCTCAACGAGCTGTGGTTCCACGACCACACGCTGGCCGCGGAGGAAGGTGGATTCCGGCGGGTGCTCGTCACCGAGGCCGGTCACCCCTACGCGGGCGCGTGGTGGCCCCCGGGCCACGGACTCGGCTACGAGAACACGTTCACCCACGAGGTGAAGGACTTCCTGGAGGCCATCTCGGCCGGGGCGGACCCCACGCCCACGTTCGACGACGGACTCCAAGTGCAGAAGGTGCTCGACGCGGTCGAGCGCAGCGCCGGCGACGACAGCCGCTGGACGACTGTCTAAGACCACGCACACCTTTTCGGGGGGACCGGGGTTCCCGGCCGCCCGGAACGCGACCGGCACGGTCGCGTGTACGCCGTCGCGCCGAGGCGACGTACACGTGAGTGCCACCCGAGCCGTTTCGCGTTCCGGGCGGAAGGGGCAGACCCCATCCCAGGAGACTGACGGAGACTGACGACGATGACGCGACCGATCACCCTCTTCACCGGCCAGTGGGCCGACCTGCCCTTCGAGGAGGTCTGCCGCCTCGCCTCCGAATGGGGCTACGAAGGCCTCGAGATCGCCACGTGGGGCGACCACCTGGAGATCGACAAGGCGCTGAGCGACCCCGGGTACGTCAAGCGCAAGCTGGAGACCCTGGAGAAGTACAACCTCAAGGTCTGGACGATCTCCAACCACCTGATCAGCCAGGCCATCTGCGACCACCCGATCGACGAGCGGCACAAGGGCATCCTGCCCTCGCGCCTGTGGTCGGACGACGCCGAGCAGGTCCGGCAGAACGCCGCCGAGGAGACCAAGAACACCGCCCGCGTCGCGGCCCTCCTGGGCGCGAACACCGTGGTCGGCTTCACCGGCTCCTCGATCTGGCACACCGTGGCCATGTTCCCGCCGGCCAGCCAGGCCATGATCGACCGTGGCTACGAGGACTTCGCCGAGCGCTTCAACCCCATCCTCGACGTGTTCGAGCAGGAGGGTGTGCGCTTCGCCCACGAGGTCCACCCGAGCGAGATCGCCTACGACTACCACACGACGGTCAAGACCCTGGAGGCCATCGGCCACCGGGCGTCGTTCGGCCTGAACTGGGACCCGTCGCACATGGTGTGGCAGCAGCTCGACCCGGCCGGCTTCATCCTCGACTTCGCCGACCGGATCTACCACGTCGACTGCAAGGACGCCAAGGTCCGCATCGGCGACGGCCGCCGCGGCATCCTGTCCTCGCACCTGGCGTGGGCCGACCCCAAGCGCGGCTGGGACTTCGTCTCGACCGGCCGTGGCGACGTGCCGTGGGAGGACTGCTTCCGCGCCCTCAACCACATCGGTTACGACGGCCCCATCTCCATCGAGTGGGAGGACGCCGGCATGGACCGCCTCATGGGCGCGCCCGAGGCCCTGGCGTACATCTCCAAGCTCAACGCGATCACCCCGCCCGCGGCGGCGTTCGACGCCGCTTTCAGCTCCGAGTGATCTCCTGAACGAGGCAGGTCTGCGTTTCCGAGGTCAGGAGCGCAGACCTGCCTTTCTCAAGCCTGCAACCCACGCCGGTCGTGAAAGTTTCCCGGCCCGGGGCGCGGCCGGCGGCGTACACGCAGATCGGCGAGCGGGCGCCCGCCCGGTGATTGCCCCCGGGGCGGCCGGCGCTTTCGATGGGGACGAGCCGGTAGTCCCGTCCCACCCGGGAGCGTGCGATGCCCAAGCACCTGTCCTCGGCACTCTCCGTCGTCCTCTGTGCCGTGCTCGCCGCCACGGCGCTCGTCGTGACCCGGCCTGCCGCCGCGGAGACGGGCGGATTCGACTTCACCCGGGCACAGGTCGCCGCCGTGGGGCTGCGGGTGCCGTGGGGCATGGCCTTCCTCCCCGACGGCAGCGCCCTCGTCTCCGAACGCGACACCGCGATCCTGGCGCGGGTGCGTCCCGGCACCTCGCCCGTACCGGTGGCCACGGTCCCGAACGTGCACCACGGAGGCGAGGGGGGCCTGCTCGGCATCGCGCTCTCTCCCACGTTCGCGCAGGACCAGTACGTCTACGCGTACATCAGCTCCGCCTCAGACAACAGGGTGGTCCGGTTCCGGCTCAGCGCTCCGCACGTCCAGCAGGTGATCCTCGCCGGCATCCCCCGGGGCCAGACCCGCAACGGCGGGCGCATCGCGTTCGGCCCCGACGGCATGCTGTACGTGGCCACGGGCGACGCGGGCTACCCCGCGCACGCCCAGAGCACGAACCTCGGCGGCAAGATCCTGCGCATCACCCGCGACGGCGCGGTCCCCACGGACAACCCGTTCGCCGGCTCACCGGTCTACAGCTACGGCCACAGCAACGTGCAGGGGCTCGCCTGGGACGAGGCCGGCCGGCTGTACGCCACGGAATTCGGTCAGAACTCCACAGACGAGATCAACTTCATTCGCCCGGGCCACAACTACGGCTGGCCCGCCTGCGAGGGCCCGTGCAGCAGCCCGAGCTTCACGAACCCCCTGGTGACCTGGAGCGCCACCGAGGCGTCCCCCAGCGGCCTGGCGTACGCCAACAACACGCTCTTCGCCGCGGCCCTGGCCGGTAAGCGCCTGTGGACGGTGCCGGTCAGCGGCGGCACCATGGTGGGCACTCCGGTGGCCGAACTGCGGGAACAGCCGGGACGGCTGCGCACCGTGGCGCTCGGCCCGGACGGCTGGCTCTGGGTGGCGACGAGCAACCGCGACGGCAGGGGCACGGTTCGCCCCGGCGACGACTTGATCATCCGCATCCCGCCCGCCGGCCCGTCCGGCCCGTCACCATCCGGCCCGGGGGTCTCCCCGTCGGCCGGCCCGTCACCCTCGCCGGGCGGCCCCTCCCCGTGCCCCTCTCCCGCGCCCAGCCCTTCACCGTCGGCGTCGCCCAGCCCGTCGGCGTCCCCCAGCGCCTCTCCCGCGCCCAGCCCTTCACCGTCGGCGTCGCCCAGCCCGTCGGCGTCCCCCAGCGCCTCTCCCTCGCCCAGCGCATCACCATCGCCCAGCCCTTCGCCGTCGCCCAGCCCTTCGCCGTCGCCCAGCCCTTCGCCGTCGCCGAGCCCATCACCCAGCCCATCACCATGCCCCTCGCCGTCGCCCAGCCCTTCGCCCTCGCCCAGCCCATCACCGTCGCCTAGCCCATCACCGTCGCCCAGCGCGTCACCGTCGCCCAGTCCGTCGCCGTCGCCCAGCGGTACGCGCTCCTGCGAAGCGACGATCCGGTTCTTTCTGCAGTGGACGACGGCCTCGTGGGGCGAACTGACGGTGCGCAACACCGGAACGTTGCCCATCACCTCGTGGACGGTCACCTTCAAGGTTCCCAACGGGCTGAGCTACCTGCAGTTGAACGGCTACCACCTGCCAGGCGCCACGGTGACCGTCACCCAGAACGGCGTACTGCTGCCGGGCAATTCGGTGACGGTGCCATTCCCGGTCGGCTGGTCCGGCGGCAATGTCGCGAGTCCGTCGCCCATCACCTGCACGGCCAGATGACGCCTCGGCCACGGATCAAGGCGGGGCCGACGCCCCCGATCACTTCTGGATGCGCCGAAGGTGTGCTGCGCCGCCCCGTCCACGAGGAGATCGTGAGCACCCCTCCCGCTGACGCGCGGGCGGCGCCGGCGTGTCAACGAGCATCCCACCCGCGAAGGCGAGCTCCACTCCCAAGGCGTGTTCGTCCAGGCCCGGACGCGGCCTCGCAAATCCCCCGGACCACTATGGAGTCATGTCTACTCACGTGACTCTCAACACCGGGCACTCCATGCCCCTCGTCGGACTTGGCACTTACCCCCTCCAGGGCCGGACGGCCATCGACGCCGTGCTCACCGCGGTCGATGCCGGATATCGGCTGCTCGACACGGCCGCCAGTTATGGGAACGAGGCCGCTGTCGGGGCCGGGGTGCGCGAGTCGGGGTTGCCGCGGAAGGACTTCTTCGTCACGACCAAGCTTCGCGGAGAGGATCATGGGGCCGCCAAGGCGCGGGCCGCGATCGAAGGGTCGTTGGAGCGGCTCGGGCTCGACTATGTCGATCTCTATCTCATCCACTGGCCGCTGCCCCGGCTCGGGCTCTACGTCGAGACCTATGCCGCGTTGCTGGAACTGGCGCGGGAGGGGCTCATCCGATCGGTGGGGGTGTCCAACTTCACGCCTGAGCATCTCGACGCCGTGGTCAAGGAGACCGGGGTCCATCCCGCCGTCAATCAACGGCAGGTGTCGCCGACCCACGCCCAGGCAGCGCTCGTCGACGCCCCGCAGGGCGATCCGACGGTGCTGCAGGCCTGGAGTCCGCTGGAGCGGAACACGGGCGTTCTGGAGCACCCGGTGATCGTCGAGATCGCCCGGCGGGTGGGGAAGGCCCCCTCGCAGGTGGTGTTGCGGTGGCTGCTCGACCGGGGGATCGGCGTGGTGCCGAAGTCGGGGGACCCGGGACGGCAGCGGGAGAACATCGACGTGTTCGACTTCCGCCTCGACGCCGCCGACGTCGCGGCGATCACCGCGCTCGACACGGGGAAGCCGGTCAGGCTCGACCCCGACACCCACGAGGAGTTCTAGGTCGTCACGACCGACCCCTGGGGCGCGTAGAGGGGGGCCAAGTCGACGAAGACGCGGTAGTCGGTGATCAGGCCGTCGTCGCCCACGGTCCAGATCGACACCGCCACGACGCCGGTCTCCCCGCCGTCGAGTCTCGTGTACGTCACCTCGGTCTCCGCGACCACGTCGGCGCCCGTCTCCCAGGTGCGGACGATGCGGTGGCGGAGGCCGCCGATGGTGGAGAAGAAGCCCCGCAGCCCCGCCGCGATCGCCTCGCGGCCCTTGTTGGGGGCGGCGTTGCCGAACCGCAGGGTGGCGTCCTCGGCCAGGAGCTTGACGAACTCGTCGGGGTCGAAGGTGTCGACCACGTCGAAGACGCGTCGTGCCGCATCGTCGGACATACCGATCTCCCTCACGCGATCGACAGCACTGAGGGGGACGATACGGAGCCGACCGTCCTGAGGCGTATGCGCCGAAACGATATACTTCGATCATCATTTGCCTCCCCGGTCCGCCGGGGAGGCTTTTTTCATGCCCGGAGGAGAGCCATGCACGACGTCAGAGTCCGCCCCGCCACCGCCGACGACCGGCCCGCGGTCGAGCGGCTCTGGCTGCTGTTCCGGCATGACCTGTCGGAGTTCACCGGCGGCCTGCCCAACCCCGACGGCACCTACCGCAGCGAACGCCTGCACGCCGCCTTCACCGACCCCGACTGGGCCGCCTACCTCGTGACGGGCGAGGGCAGCCCGCTCGGGTTCGCCTTCGTCCGCGCGCTCGGCGGTCCCGTCCGGGTGCTCAACAGCTTCTTCGTCGTACGCGCCGCGCGGCGCTCCGGCGTCGGCCTGCGCGCCGTGGCCGACGTCGTCACCCGGCACCCGGGCCCCTGGGACGTCGCCTTCCAGGACGTCAACCTTCCCGCCGTCCGCTTCTGGCGCCGCGCGGCCACCGAGGTGGCCGGGCAGGCCTGGACCGAGGAGCGACGGCCGGTGCCCGGCCGCCCCGACCTTCCGCCCGACGTCTGGATCTCGTTCGACGTCTAGACCGCCGCGGCCCTTTTCACGCCCGTACGGCGGGATGATGGCCGGACCGACGATCAAGCGACGAGGGACGGTGGTCCAGCGCGATGGCTTCCCGCTTCGGCAGGCTCCCCGACGGATGGACCCTGGCACGTGTCGCCCAGGTCGCCATGGCCGAGGACGCCGCACTGATGCCGCTCCACACGCCGGTCCTCCTGGACGGCACCCCCGTCCAGCCGTCGTTGATCATCCAGGTCGGCGGACTGTGCGTGGTGCGTGAAGACGGCTACCTCGTGGGAGGCATGGACGACTCGGGCGTCATCTCCTGCTGGGCCTCCTACGGCGACGACCTGGCGGACGTGCTGCGGGGGCTCTGACCGGCCGTGGTGGGCGGTTACAGCAGGACGATCTGGCGCAGTACCTCGCCGCCGCGCAGGGCCGTCACCGCGTCGTTCAGGTCGGTCAGCTGGATGCGGGAGCTGATCATGCTCTCCAGGTCGAGCTTGCCGGCCTTGTACAGCCCCGCGAAGAACGGGAAGTCGCGGCGGACGTCGCTGCCCCCGTACAGGGAGCTGAGGAGGTTCTTGCCGTCGAACAGGAGGCTGAAGGCGTTGAGGGGGACCATGTCGTCCATCGCGCCGGCGCCCACCACGATCACGTCGCCGCCGCGCCGGGTCGCCTGCCAGGCGGTCATGATGGCCTGGGACTTGCCGACGACCTCGAAGCCGTAGTCGAAGCCCTGGCCGCCGGTCAGCGTGCCGATGGCGTCCATGAGCTGGTCGGGGGTGCAGGCGTGGGTGGCGCCGACCTTCTTGGCCAGTTCGTGCTTGGACTCCAGGGGGTCGATCGCCAGGATCGTGGTCGCGCCGGAGATGCGGGCGCCCTGGATCACCGACAGGCCCACGCCGCCGCAGCCGACCACGGCCACCGACGTGCCGGGGCGGACCTTGGCGGTGTTCAGCGCGGCGCCCACGCCCGTGGTGATGCCGCAGCCGATCAGGGCCGCCATCTCGAACGGGACGTCGGCGTCGACCTTGATCGCGCCGCCGGCCGGGACCACGATCTCCTCAGCCCAGGTGCCGCAGCCGGCCATGCCGAAGGCGGGCTTGTCGCCGTCGAACTTGAAGCCGGGCTCGGTGAAGCCGCGGACGACCGAGGTCATGCACAGGTGCGGCTGGCCGTGGGAGCAGCTCGGGCACGACCCGCACGCCGGGGTCCAGTTGATGATCACGTGGTCCCCGGGCGCGACGCTCGTCACGTGGTCGCCGACCTCGACGACCTCACCGGCCCCCTCGTGGCCCGGCACCAGGGGCGCGGGCTGAGGGAGCACCCCCGAGATGGCCGACAGGTCCGAGTGGCAGACGCCGGTCGCCCTGATCCGGACCCGGACGTCCGAAGGGCCGACCGGGATGAGGGTCAGGTCGTCGCGGATGTCGAGCTTGTCCGCGCCGATGGTGTGCAGCAGAGCGCCGCGCATGGGAACCTCCGGTGGTTTTTACTCTTCTTCGAGCGAAAGTGCCGCCTTCGGGCATGACCGGACCGCGTGCCTGACCCGGTCGAGCATGTCGGCGGGGGGTTCTTCCAGCAGAACGTGCAGGTTGTCGTCGTCGTCGAGGTCGAACACGTCGGGGGCCAGGCCCACGCAGACCCCGTTGGCCTCACAGACGAGGTAGTCGACAATGACCTTCGGCATCAGGAGCTCCCGTGCAGTTTGCGGTGATCCCAGGAGACTACGCGCCCCGGCTCGACGATGTAGGCGACGCGCTTGCGTCCGGTGAGCTCCACCATCGGGCGCATCGGTTCGGGGTCCTGGCCGGTCATCCTGGCCGTGATGCGCATGCCGGCGTCCATCACGTCGTCGTAGGGGAGCGCGGTGCCGTAGATCGTCGCGCCGCGCAGGTCGCCGTAGTCGTCGCCCACTTCGACCAGGCAGGTCACCCGGGGGTCGCGGTCGATGTTGCGGGACTTCTGCGCCTTGGCGTAGGTCCAGAAGATCAGCCGGCCGTCGTCGGACAGCCCGTAGAACATGGTCACCAGATGGGGCGTGCCGTCCTGGTTGATCGTGGCGAGCTGGAGTTTGCGGCCCTCTTTCAGCAGGGTGGCCACCTCTTCGCCGGTCATCACGATCCGCGCGCGCTGGTTCACGACCAGAAGTAGAACACGTTGCATCTACGTGGACAAGGGTAGTCTCGGGCGGGTGACACACCCTCCGATGCCGGCACTTTTGCGGCACACCGCCGAGCGGGCCAAAGGTTTCATGCCCCCAGACGAGGGCCAGGCTCTCTACGAGCTCGGTTGCCTGTACGGCTCCCGCGGCCCCATGGCCGAGATCGGCTCCTACTGCGGCAAGTCGGCCGTCTACCTGGGCGCCGCCGCCCGGGAGGCCGGCACGGTGCTGTTCACGGTCGACCACCACCGGGGCTCGGAGGAGATCCAGCCCGGCTGGGCCCACCACGACCCCACCCTGGTCGACCCCCGCTTCGGCCGGATGGACTCGCTGCCCTTCTTCCGCACCACCATCGCCACGGCCGACCTCGAAGACGTCGTCGTCGCGGTCGTCGGCGCGTCGGCGACCGTGGCGGGGCACTGGCACACCCCCCTCGGCCTGCTGTTCGTCGACGGGGGCCACTCCGAAGACCCGGTGACCCGCGACTACGAGGGCTGGGCGCCCCACGTGGTGCCGGGGGGTGTGCTGATCTTCCATGACATCTACCCCGATCCGGCCGAGGGCGGGCAGGCGCCGTACCGGATCTACCGCAGGGCCCTCGAAGAGGGCTTCAAGGAGGTCCGGGTGACCGGCTCCCTGCGGGCCTTGGAGAAGGTCTAAGCGGGCGAGGCCGCCCGCTGGCAGCCGCAGTCGTCGGAGGCCCGGTCTTCGGCGAAGCCGCCCGCGTCGCGGAAGACGCCGTTGGCCGGGGTGGTGCGCGACAGCGCGTCGGCGGCGAGGATCACCGCGGCCGCCGTGTACGCCGACCGCTCGTTCGGGAAGTGGCGCTCGTTCACGAACTGCCAGCCCGTCCAGTAGCCGCCGCCGGGGTGCCGCAGGTGCTGCATCTCGGTGAAGACCTTCAGAGCGCGGTCGTCGTCGCCCACCGCGTCGAGGGTCAGCACCAGCTCGCACGACTCGGCGCCGGTCACCCACGGCTGGTCGGAGACGCAGCGGATGCCGAGGCCGGCCACCGCGAAGCGGTCCCAGTCGTCGTCGAGGCGGCGCAGCGCCCGGTCGCCCCGCAGGGCGCCGCCGAGCACGGGGTAGTACCAGTCCATCGAGAAGCGGCTCTTGTCGGCGAACGCCTCGGGATGCTCGCGCAGCACGTGGCCGAGCCGGTCGGCCGCCAGCTCCCAGTCGGGCCGGGGGTCACCCAGGCGCTCGGCCAGCCGCACCCCGCAGCGCAGGCCCTGGTAGACCGACGAGCAGCCGGTCAGCAGCGCGTAGGAGCCCGGGGAAGCCTCCCAGACGATCTCGCCGCGCCGGGTCTGCAGCCCGGTCACGAAGTCGAGGGCGCGGCCGACGGTCGGCCACATCTCCCGGGCGAACGCCTCGTCGCCGGTGACCAGCAGGTCGTGCCAGACCCCGACGGCCACGTAGGCCGCGTGGTTGGACTCGCCCCGGTCTTCGAGCGGCTCGCCGTTCAGGACCTTCATCGGCCACGAGCCGTCGGCCCGCTGGTGGCGCCGCAGCCACTCCCAGCCGCGCGCGGACGCCTCGCGCAGCCCGGCCGCCGTCATGGCCATCAGGCACTCGACGTGGTTCCACGCGTCGACGTGCCCCTCGGGCCACGGCACGCCCCCGTCGGGGAGCTGGACGGCGGCGATGCTGGCGGCGGTGGCGGCGATCTCGTCGCCGGTCACGACCCCGGGCACCGCCGGGATCATGCGGGCTTCCGGGCGTAGAGGACCACGCTCTTGCCGATCACCGGGTTGAGGATCTGCTCGGCGATCCGGGTGACGGCGGGGCGCTTCATGATGTCCCACACCAGCAGCTCGTGGTAGGCCTTGGCGATCGGGTGGTCGTTGTTGTCGACCCCCACCGCGCACTTGATCCACCAGTAGGGCGTGTGGAGCCCGTGGGCGTGGTGGTGGTCGCCGATCTCCAGGCCCGACGACTTCAGCTTCGCCGACAGCTCGGCGAGGGTGTAGATCCGGATGTGCCCGCCGGGAGCCGTGTGGTAGGCCTCCGAGAGCGCCCAGCAGACCCGCTCGGGCAGGAAGGCCGGCACCGTCACGGCCAGCAGCCCGCCGGGCTTCAGCACCCGGACGATCTCCTTCATCGCCGCCATGTCCTCGGGGATGTGCTCCAGGACCTCCGACGCGATCACCCGGTCGAACGACCCGTCGGGGAAGGGCATGTCGAGCGCGGTCCCGACGACGGTCTCGCCGGTGGCGCCGTAGGGGACCTCGCCCTCCTTGTCCATGGCCGCGAACATCGCCGCCACCGACTCCATCTCGGCCGGATCGAGGTCGAAGGCGACCACGTCGGCGCCCCGGCGCAGCACCTCGAAGGCATGCCTGCCGCCACCGGCGCCCAGGTCGAGCACACGGTCTCCGGGCCCGACGGGCAGCCGGGCGAAATCGACGGTCAGCATCTCCTGGGGAACCCTTCGGGTCAGCGCGCGGCGATGGCCTCGCGGTAGGCCTCAACGGTCTTGCGGGCCACGACGGGCCACGCGTAACGCTCCATGACTCGGTCGAAGCCGCGCTTGCCGTACTCCTCCCGCAGGTCGGGGGAGTCGATCAGGCGGCGCAGCGTCGCCGCGAGCTCCTCGGGGTCGCCCGGGGCGACCTGGACCGCGGCGTCGCCCACCACTTCGGGCAGGGCGCCGGTCCGGGACGCCACCAGCGGGGTCCCGCACGCCATGTGCTCCACGGCGGGGAGCGAGAAGCCCTCGTACAGAGAGGGGACGACCGAGATCTCCGAGGTGGCGATCAGCGTGCCGAGCTCGTCGTCGGAGATGCCGTGGACGAAATTGACCCGGTCGTGCAGCGAGAGCTCGGCCACGAGCTGCTCGGTCGGGCCGCCGGGGGTCGGCTTGCTGACGACGGTCAGGTTCACGTCGCGTTCGGTGGAGAGCTTGGCGACCGCGCGCAGGAGCGTCGCGACCCCCTTCATCGGGGAGTCGGCGCTGGCCACGGCCACGATCGAGCCCTTGCGCTTGGGCAGCTCGGGGCGCGGGTGGAAGAACCTGGTGTCCACGCCGAGCGGGATCAGGCGCAGGTTCGACTGCGGGACGCGGAAGTCGCGGTGGATGTCGGCCACCGACGACTCGCTGACCGTCAGGATCGGCTTGAGCCGCGCGGCGACGTAGGCCTGCATGCGGACGAAGCCGTACCAGCGCCGTTTGGAGAGCTTCGCCCAGCCCTCGGCGGCCTCGAGCTCGATCCGCCGGTCGACGCTGATGGGGTGGTGGATCGTGCCGACCACCGGGAAGTGCTTCTGGATGCCCAGCACGCCGTATCCGAGCGTCTGGTTGTCCTGTACGACGTCGAAGTCGCCGATCCGGGCCTTGAGCTCCCGGTAGGCCCGGAGGCTGAAGGTCAGCGGCTCGGGGAAGCCGGCCGTCCACATCGTGCCGACTTCGAGGAGGTCGATCCAGTCGCGGTATTCGCGCAGACCGGGCGTCCGGAAGGGGTCTTCGTCCCGGTAGAGGTCGAGGCTCGGCACCTTGTTGAGGATCACGCCCTCGTCGAGCTCCGGATAGGGCTGACCCGAGAACACCTCGACGTGGTGACCCATCGCCACGAGCTCGCGGGTGATGTGGCGGAGATACACCCCCTGACCGCCGCAGGTGGGTTTGCTGCGATAGGACAGCAGTGCGACGCGCAGCCTCTCCACCCCGAAGCACCCCTTTCCGCCCCTGTGGGGGCACCTGAGATGACCTTAGCCTAGGCGGGTGGAATGCCGTTCGGTGGAACGTGTTCTACGAATGCGGCCCGGTCAGGGCCTTCGGGGTACATTCGCCTACAAAGTTCGCAGACGGAGGAGGGCGTGTTGGCCAGACGCGCGTTGATCACGGGCATCACCGGTCAGGACGGCTCCTATCTCGCCGAACACCTGCTCGCCGAGGGCTACGAGGTGTGGGGCCTGGTCCGCGGCCAGTCCAACCCGCGCGTCGCCCGGCTGCCGAAGGACATCCACCTGGTCCGGGGCGACCTGCTCGACCAGGGGTCGCTCATCTCGGCCGTCGAGAGGGTCCGGCCCGACGAGGTCTACAACCTGGGCGCCATCTCGTTCGTGCCCATGTCGTGGGAGCAGGCCGAACTGACCGCCGAGGTGACCGGCATGGGCGTGCTGCGCATGCTGGAGGCGATCCGCGTCTGCTCCTCGCGCGGTGGGGAGATCCGCTTCTACCAGGCCTCGTCGTCGGAGATGTTCGGCCAGGTCCGCGAGACCCCGCAGACCGAGGTCACGCCCTTCCACCCGCGCTCGCCCTACGGCGTGGCCAAGGCGTACGGGCACTTCCTGACCCAGAACTACCGCGAGTCCTACGGCATGTACGCCGTCTCCGGCATCCTGTTCAACCACGAGTCGCCCCGCCGGGGAGCCGAGTTCGTGACCCGCAAGGTGTCGCTCGGCGTGGCCCGCATCAAGCTGGGCCTGGCCACCGAGCTGCGCCTGGGGAACCTGGAGGCCCGGCGCGACTGGGGATTCGCGGGCGACTACGTGCGGGCCATGCACCTGATGCTCCAGGTCGGCAAGCCGGAGGACTACGTCATCGGGACCGGCCGCACCCAGTCGGTGCGCGAACTCGTCGAGGCCGCCTTCACCGCCGCCGACCTCGACTGGGAGCGTCACGTCATCGCCGACCAGTCGCTGCACCGCCCGGCCGAGGTCGACCTGCTGTGCGCCGACCCGAAGAAGGCCCGCACCCAGCTCGGCTGGGAGCCGACCGTCCCGTTCGAGGAACTGGTCGCGATGATGGTCGAATCGGACCTCCGCCTCCTCAGCGAGGGCGGTGACCCGCAGGACTCCTCCTGGCCCTAGTCGCCGGGACGACTGGTGACCGTCCTCACGTCGCACTGCCGGACCGCCATGTCCTTCTGGACACTGGCTCCCTGTTCGGTCAGGGGACGGTTCGAGATCCGCAAGGACGACGCCCTCGTCGCCTCTGGGCCCTTCAACGCGACCAGTGATCTGGACGGCCGCGCCACCCTCGACCAGATCTTCACCTTCCGCTGCGACGGGCGGGGCGACTACACCTTCGCCGTCACCGAGGCCACGTACATCTTCCCGACCCTCGCCGCCGTGCCCCTCCCCGGCACCTTCGTCGCGCGGACGGCCTGCTGACGAACGGACGGTGCGGGGCCGTCGACCGGCCCCGCACCGTTCGCGGGCTCAGAGGGAGACGGGCAGGTCCTTGATGCCGTTGATGAAGTAGGAGCGGAGGCGGCGGGCCTCGCCGGCCTGCTGGATCTTGGGGACGCGCTCCGACAGGACTTCGAACAGGACCCGGAGTTCCATCTTGGCGAGGTGGTTGCCGAGGCAGAAGTGGGCGCCGCCGCCGCCGAAGCCGAGCTGGGGGTTGGGGTCGCGGGTGACGTCGAAGACCTCCGGGCGGGCGAAGACCTCCTCGTCGCGGTTGGCGCCCGCGTAGAAGATGACGACCTTGTCGCCCTCCTTGATCTGCTGACCCCGTAGCTCCATGTCCTGGGTGGCCGTGCGCCTGAAGAGGTTCACCGGCGCGACCCACCGGACGATCTCGTCGGCCGCCGTCTTCGCCACCGACGGGTCGGCGACGAGCTTGGCCCACTCGTCGGGGTTCTCGAAGAGGGCCAGCATGCCGCCCGAGGCCGCGTTGCGGGTGGTCTCGTTCCCGGCCACCACGAGGAGCAGGACGAACAGGTCGAACTCCTCCACGCTCAGCTCCTCGCCGTCGTCGCCGGGCTGGAGCAGCTTGGTCACCAGGTCGTCGCGGGGGTCCTCGCGGCGCGCCTCGGCGAGCTGGTTGGCGTACGCGTAGACCTCCATCGGCGCCATCTGGCCCTCTTCGGGGCTGGCCGAGTAGTCGGGGTCGTCCATGCCGATCATGCGGTTGGACCACTCGAAGAGCTTGGCCCGGTCTTCCACCGGCGCGCCGAGGAGCTCGCAGATGACGTACAGCGGCAGGGGCGCGGCGATGTCGCGGACGAAGTCGACGCTCGGCTTCGCCTGGGCCTCGTCGATGAGCTCGTGGCAGATGTCGCGGATGTGGTCTTCAAGCTTGGAGATGGCGCGCGGGGTGAAGCCCCGGTTGACCAGCGAGCGGCGGCGGGTGTGCTCCGGCGGGTCCTGGTTCAGCATCATCAGCCGCTGGAGTTCGAGCTCCGCCTCGCCCGGCTCGGGGAAGAGCGACAGCCGCCGGTGCGACGAGAACAGGTCGCTGCGCCGTGACACGTGCACCACGTCGGCGTGCTTGGTCAGCGCCCAGAAGGGCGGCCAGCCCTCCATCTGGCCGCCAGGGTGGTGGAACACCGGGGCGTTGGCCCGCAGCCAGGCGAACTGGTCGTGGGGGGCGCCGGAGGCCGCGTACCGATCCATGTCGACGAGGTCGATGTGCATCTGATCACCCGATCATCGTTGGCCGAAAGCGAGACGCGGCCGGCCGCGTCTCGCGCTGTCGATCCGCCTCAACAAGAGACGTGGAACGTGTTCCAGCCAAGCATGTTTCTGGGCCCCACAGGTCATCCGATGTCTGAGCTTGACAGGGAGGCAGGCATGCCATCAGGCTTCCTCATGCAAACATCGGATGTATAGGGGGAGTCGTGAGGCTGCTTCGAGTAGGTGGAAAAGGCGCGGAACGCCCGGCCGTGCTCACAGACGACGAGCGGCTGCTCGACCTGGGCGAATTCCTCAACGGAGCCGATTTCACCCCGGACTTCTTCGCCTCGGGCGGCCTCGACCGGGTCCGGTCGGCACTGGCCGGAGACCCCCTTCCGGAGCTCGACCAGGACGGTCTGCGCATCGGTCCGCCCATCGCGCGGCCCGGAAAGATCGTATGCATTGGACTGAACTACCGCGACCACGCGGAGGAGTCCGGCGCCGCCGTTCCGGCCGAGCCCGTGGTCTTCATGAAGGCCCCCAACACAGTCGTCGGACCTTTTGACGAGGTCCTCGTGCCGCGCGCCAGCGAGAAGACCGACTGGGAAGTCGAACTCGCCATCGTGATCGGCTCGACCTGCCGCTACCTCGCCTCGCACGAGGAGGCGCTCGCGGCCGTCGCCGGCTTCACCGTCTCCAACGACGTCTCGGAGCGCGAGTTCCAGCTCGAGCGCGGCGGCCAGTGGGACAAGGGCAAGTCCTGCGAGACCTTCCAGCCGCTCGGCCCGTGGCTCGTCACCGCCGACGAGGTCGCCGACCCCCAGGCGCTCGGGCTGCGCCTCTGGGTCAACGGCGACCTGAAGCAGAACGGCGACACCAAGAACATGATCTTCGGCGTGGCCGAGATCGTGCGCTACCTCAGCCAGTTCATGGTCCTCGAACCCGGGGACGTGATCAACACCGGCACACCCGCCGGGGTCGCCCTGAGCGGCCTGCATCCCTACCTGAAGGAAGGCGACGTCATGGAGCTCGAGATCGACGGTCTCGGCCGGCAGCGGCAGACGGTGGGTCAGGCGTGACCATCGGAGCGTCGATCCACCCGCCCATCCAGTCGTTCCAGACCTTCGACATCCGGTTCCCGACGTCACTGGAGCTCGACGGCTCCGACGCGATGAACCCCGACCCCGACTACTCGGCCGCCTACGTCGTGCTGTCCGACGGCGAGTGCGAGGGCCACGGCTTCGCGTTCACGATCGGGCGCGGCAACGACATCCAGACCGCCGCCATCCGCGCGCTGGAGCCGTACGTGCTCGGCCGCGACGTCAGCGACCTCGGCGCCCTCTACAAGGAGATGGTGTACGACAGCCAGCTCCGCTGGCTGGGCCCCGAGAAGGGCGTCATGCACATGGCGATCAGCGCGGTCGTCAACGCCCTGTGGGACCTCAAGGCCAAGCGCGCGGGCAAGCCCCTGTGGCGGCTGCTCGCCGAGATGTCGCCCGAGGAGATCGTCGGCCTGGTCGACTTCCGCTACATCGGCGACGAGCTCACCCCCGACGAGGCGCTGGAGATCCTGCGCCGCGCCGAGCCCGGCCGCGCCGAGCGCATCGAGAAGCTGCTGGAGACCGGCTACCCGGCGTACACGACCTCGCCCGGCTGGCTCGGCTACGACGACGAGAAGCTGCGCCGCCTCTGCAAGGAGGCCCTCGACGACGGCTTCAAGCAGATCAAGCTGAAGGTCGGCGCCGACCTCGAAGACGACGTGCGCCGCATGCGCATCGCCCGCGAGGTCTGCGGCGAGGGCTTCCCGATCGCCATCGACGCCAACCAGCGCTGGGACGTCGGCGCCGCGATCCACTGGATCAAGGCGCTCAGCCCCTACTCGCCCCACTGGGTCGAGGAGCCGACCAGCCCCGACGACGTGCTCGGCCACGCCACCATCGCGCGGGCCATCGCGCCGATCCCGGTGGCCACCGGCGAGCACGTCCAGAACCGGGTGATCTTCAAGCAGCTGCTGCAGAAGCGCGCGCTCTCCTACCTGCAGCTCGACGCCGCGCGGGTCGCGGGTGTGAACGAGAACATCGCGATCCTGCTGCTGGCCGCCAAGTTCGGCGTGCCGGTCTGCCCGCACGCCGGCGGCGTCGGCCTGTGCGAGCTGGTGCAGCACCTGTCGATGTTCGACTATGTGTCGGTGACCGGAACGATGGAGAACCGCGTCATCGAGTACGTCGACCACCTGCACGAGCACTTCACCGACCCGGTCGTCGTGGAGAACGGCGTCTACCGGGCCCCGCTCGCACCCGGGTTCAGCGCCGAGATGCGACCCGAGTCGATCGCGGCCCACGTGTTCCCCGACGGGCCGGTCTGGAGGGATTCATGACCGAGTTCGAGGGCCTCAAGGCCCTGGTCACCGGCGGCGGCCAGGGCATCGGCCTGGCCATCGCCACGCTGCTGACCGAGCGCGGCGCCCGCGTCGCCTGCCTCGACCTCAACCCGCCCGGCGACCCCTTCGTCGGGGTCAAGGCCGACGTGTCCGACGACGCGTCGGTCCGCGCGGCCGTCGCGTCCGCCGCCGAGCAGCTCGGCGGCCTCGACATCGTCGTCAACAACGCCGGGATCGGCGCGGCCGGCACGGTCGCCGACAACGACGACGCCGAATGGCTGCGGGTGTACGACGTCAACGTCGTCGGCATGGTCCGGGTCACCCGGGCCGCCCTGCCGCACCTGCGCGAGTCGTCCCACGCCGCGATCGTCAACACGTGCTCGATCGCGGCCACGGCCGGGCTGCCCCAGCGGGCGCTCTACAGCGCGACGAAGGGCGCGGTCTACTCGCTGACGCTGGCGATGGCCGCTGACCACGTACAGGATGGAATTCGGGTCAACTGCGTCAACCCGGGCACCGCCGACACCCCGTGGGTCGGCCGGTTGCTCGACGCCGCCGCCGACCCGGCCGCCGAGCGGGCCGCCCTGAACGCCCGCCAGCCGATGGGCCGCCTGGTCTCCGCCGAGGAGGTCGCCCACGCGGTGGCCTACCTGGCCAGCCCGTTCGCCTCGGCCACCACCGGCACCTCGCTGGCGGTCGACGGCGGAATGCAGGGCCTGCGCCTGCGGCCGAGGAGCTGAGGCGTGCAGCGCATCGCCCTGCGCACCCGGCTCAAGCCCGGCAGCGAGGCCGCCTACGACACCGAGCACGCCCGCCTGCTGCCGGGCCTGGAACGGGCGATGCGCGAGGCCGGCGCCCGGGTGTGGCGGATCTGGCGCGACGGCCTCGACCTGTTCCACTACGTCGAGGTGGTCGACTACGCCGACTTCCAGGCGCGGCTGGCCGGTGATCCGATCAACCAAGCTTGGCAGAAACAGATGAACCGCCACCTGGACGGCGACTTCGACCCCTCCGCCGGGCCTCTCCGCAAAGTGTGGGAGATGCCGGGGGCTGTACGTCCGAGGGCTCCGTTCTCTACGGTTTTCGGCGTGACGACGACCTACGGCTTCGGTGCCGCCCCGATTGGCAACCTCTTCACCGCTCTGACCGACGACGAAGCGTCGGCGGCGGTCGAGGCCGCGTGGGACGCGGGGATCCGCTACTTCGACACCGCGCCCCACTACGGGCTCGGCCTGTCGGAGCGCCGGCTCGGCAAGGTGCTGGCCGGCAAGCCGCGCGGCGAGTTCGTGCTCTCCACGAAAGTGGGCCGGCTGCTCGTCCCGGCCGACGGCGTCGGCAAGGACGACGACGGCTTCGACGTGCCGAAGACCCACACGCGGGCCTGGGACTTCTCCCGTGACGGCGTGCTGCGCTCGCTGGAGGAGTCGCTCGAACGGCTCGGCCTCGACTCCATCGACGTCGCCCTCATCCACGACCCCGACCACCACTGGGCGCAGGCCGTCGGCGAGGCGTTCCCCGCCCTGGCCGAACTCCGCGACCAGGGCGTCGTGAAGGCCGTCGGCGTCGGCATGAACCAGTGGCCGATGCTGGCCGACTTCGTCCGCGAGACCGACGTCGACACCATCCTGCTGGCCGGCCGCTACACGCTGCTCGACCAGTCGGCCGCGGCCGAACTGCTCCCGCTGTGCGTCCGGCGCGGCGTCTCGGTGGTCGCCGGCGGCGTCTTCAACAGCGGCCTGCTGGCCCGCCACGACCTCGTCGGCGGCACGTTCAACTACGGGCCCGCCCCCGACGACGTCCTCGCCCGCGCCCGGGAGATCGCCACCCTGTGCGAGAAGCACGGCGTGACCCTGCCGCAGGCCGCCATGGCGTTCCCGCTGCGTCACCCGGCGGTGACGACGGTCGTCATGGGCATGAGATCCGTGCAGGAGGTTCGGGGGAACATGGAACTGGCCGCCCGGCCCGTTCCCGAGGCTCTGTGGGAGGAGCTGGGGTTCTGACCATGATCGACGCCCATCACCACCTCTGGGACCCGTCCCGCCGCGACTACCCCTGGATGTCCGGCGCGGCGCTCGCGCCGATCAGGCGCCCCTACGGCCTGCCGGAACTGCGGGCCGCCACCAGTGCCACCGGCACCGTCCTCGTGCAGACCGTCTCCTCGGTCGAGGAGACCCGCGAGTTCCTGCGGACCGCGTCGGAGTCCGACGGCCTCATCAAGGGCGTCGTCGGCTGGGTCGACCTGACCGCCCCCGACGTCGCCGACGTCCTGGCCGAACTGCGCGAAGGCCCGGGAGGCCACCTGCTGGTCGGCATCCGCCACCAGGTCCAGGACGAGCCCGACGACGAGTGGCTGGCCCGCCCCGACGTCGTGCGCGGCCTGCGCGCCGTCGCCTCGGCCGGGCTGGCCTACGACCTGCTGGTGCTCGTCCACCAGCTGAAGACGGCCCGCCAGGTCGTGGCCGACCTGCCCGACGCGAGGTTCGTCCTCGACCACGCCGCCAAGCCGCCCGTCGCCAGCGGACTGATGGAGCCGTGGGCGACCGAGATCGAGGGCCTGGCCGAACTCGACAACGTGACGTGCAAGATCTCCGGCCTGGTGACGGAGGCGAGCTGGACCGACTGGACCCCTGGTCAGCTCCAGCCCTACGTGGAGCACGTCCTTGAATATTTCGGCGCGGAAAGGGTCATGTTCGGCTCAGACTGGCCCGTCTGCCTCCTTGCCGCGACGTATGGCGAGGTAGTGGAGACAACTAAGGATTTCACCAGTGGGCTGAGTGGAGACGAACAGTCGTACATCTACGAATCGACGGCACAGAAGGTATATCGCCTGAAGCCATAAGCGGTTTTCCACAGAACGGCGTTCAAGGACGCGCGCTCAGCGTAACCCCCCGGACTCTTGGGTCGCCCTGTCTTTCCCGACCCAGGAGTTCCGGATGCTCACAACGCTCCTCACCGCCATCCTCTGCACCCCCCACCCGGGTGCGGAGCCGCTGCCGTGCCCGTCACCGGCTTCCTTCCGGTACGTCTTCCAGCCGACCGCCCTCGCCGACGAGCCGGATGAGCTCGACGAGCTGATCGACCTGGCCGAACTCGCCGAACGCTGGGGCCACACGTGGCCCCCGCCGGAGTGGGACGGCTTCGACCCATGGGCGGCCGACGGGCCGTGGGCCGAGGCCTGGGACGACCTCGAGGGTCCGGAGGAGATCACGGGCGGCATCTTCGGCCCGTCCGACCGCGACCTGCGCCCGGGCTCGGGGCCTTGGCCCTGGGGAGGCGCCCGCCCGCTCCCGGAGAGCGGCGCCCCTTCGGGCGAGGGCACGCCTCCGATCCCGGACGAAGCTTCCCGCCCGCTCTTGAACGGGGGTGTCACCTCGGCTGGTGCGCGTCCGCTTCTGGACGGCGGCATCGCTTTGGACGGCCGCTCGCGCCCGCTTGTGGACGGCGGCAACATCTCAACTGGGGAAGCGCGTTCGCCCCAAGACGGTGAGGTCACTCTCGACGGCGGGGCACGTCCTCCGCAGGAAGGTGCCGATTCCGAAGGCGGCTCGCAGCCCGAGAGCGTCGGTACCGACCGGAAACCGAGCAGGCCCCGGGGCAAGTCGGAGGAGCCGCCCGGCGTCGACGCCGAGCCCAGGAAGAAGCGCGATGACCGCGAGCCGCGCAAAGACGAAGAGGAGAACACCACCACCCCCGGGGCGATCGCGTTGCGGGCCGCGACCAAGTGGCTCGGCATTCCCTATGTGTGGGGCGGCGGCAACGCCCACGGGCCGAGCCGGGGGGTCGGCAAGGGCGCGAACCGGGTCGGCTTCGACTGCTCGGGTCTGACCCTCGCGGCCTGGGCCAAGGCCGGGGTGACCCTCGGGCACTACACCGGCACCCAGATCAAACAGGGCAAACCCGTGCAGACCAAAGACCTGCTCCCCGGCGACCTGCTGTTCTTCGGCGCGACGAAGACCGACCCGTCCCACGTCGGTCTCTACGCGGGAGACGGCGACATGATCCACGCCCCCAAGACGGGAGACGTCGTCAAACGCGTCGAGGTCCTGGCCGCGCCGGTCTGGATGAAACGCTTCCAGGGTGCGGTCCGCCCCCAACGATCGTCGAAGACATGAGCGTCGTGCTCGGGCACGTGGGCGCTCTTGCTGCTACACACAAACGCGCCCGTCGAGTCGGACCGGCGCGCTTGATGAAACGTCGTTAGAGCGCCTGTCTGAGCCACGACTCCACGTCGGCGATGTGGACCGTCGCCCACGAATGCGCCACCTCGGGCTGGCGGGCCGCTATCGCGCCGTAGATGGCGTAGTGCTGGTCGAGGGTCTTGCTCGGGGCGTTCGACTGGGTCAGGCCGCGCCAGATGCGGGCCCGGGTCGTGGGGCCCGACAGGCTCTCGATCAGGGAGCAGAGGACGGCGTTGCCCGAGCCTTCGGCGATGCGCTGGTGGAACTCCAGGTCGTTGGCGACCAGCTGTTCGACCGTGGGGTTCTCGGGGAGGGAGTCGAGGATCTTGCGGAGTTCCTCGATGCCGGCGTCGGTCATGTTGACGGCGGCCTTGGAGGTGGCGGCGGGTTCGAGGATGCGGCGGACCTCGAAGAACTGCAGGACGGTGTCGTCGCGGTGGAAGTCGACCACGAACGAGAGGGCGTCGAGGAGGAGGCGGGGTTCGAGGCTGGTGACGTAGGTGCCGTCGCCCTGGCGCACGTCCAGGACGTTGATCAGCGCGAGCGCGCGCACCGCCTCACGCAGGGAGTTCCGGGAGAGCCCGAGCCGTTCGGCGAGGTCGGCCTCTTTGGGGAGCCGGGCTCCCGGCGCCAGCTCTCCGTTGAGGATCATGTCCTTGATCCGGTCTATCGCCGTATCGGTTACCGCCACGCCTCGCACCCACCCTCAGACATCCGATGTCTAGGAGTGTACGACGAACGTGACCGGATCACCTCCCGTGCGCCTGACCAATCCGCGCACCTCCAGTGTCCGCAGGTGCGCCGCGGCCTCCCCGGCGGCCATCCCACGGAGCATCGGGGCCAGGTCCTCCCACCGGCGGTTCCAGGTCATCAGCGACGCGGCGGTCCAGATCGTCAGCGGCCGGTCGGCCTCGGTCATCGAGGCCAGCAGCTTGGTCAGCTTCTCCTCGTGGTGTTCGGCGATCTCGCCGGCGCGGGCGGCGACGTCGGAGAACGTCCACTCGTGGGCGGGAAGGGCCTCCAGCGGGCCGAACGTGGCGATCTTGTCGAGTGAGGTCAGGAACTCGCTGAGTGGGTCGATATCGGTTCGATCGTAGGGATACATCCCGATATGGGGAGTGATGCCCGGCAGCACGTGGTCGCCGGTGAAGACCCGATCACCGTCTTCGAGGTGGAGGCAGATGTGCCCGGGGGAGTGCCCGGGGGTCCAGACGGTCCGCAGCCGCCGCCCCGGCACGTCGACGAGCGCGCCGTCGGCCAGGTGGACGTCCGGGATCGCGGGGGGCGTCGGGGCGTCCATGATCGCGGCCGGGAGTTCCTCGGGTGAG
This sequence comes from Herbidospora galbida, assembly GCF_005233835.1. Lineage (GTDB taxonomy): Bacteria > Actinomycetota > Actinomycetes > Streptosporangiales > Streptosporangiaceae > Herbidospora > Herbidospora galbida. The sequence goes on from NZ_SZQA01000010.1 coordinate 98,340, forward strand.
GCGCCCGCCCGGCGGAGCATGTCGGTCTGCATCCGTGGCCGGTCGTCGGAGGCGGCCATGTCGTGGAACATGCGGACCATCTCGGCGTCGGCCTCGTGCATCGCGATCCACCCGCCGGAGGCCTCCCTGACCTGCCCGGCGAGCCCGGCGTGGTCGGGGTGGTAGTGCGTGACCACGACGCCGCGCACGTCGGCGAGCGAGATGCCCGCCTGCCCGAGCCCGCTTTCGAGCGCCTGGAACGCCTCGGGATGGTTCCACCCGGCGTCGATCAGGACCGGCCCGGTGGGCGACTCGACGGCGTAGACGAGCGTGTACCCGAGCGGGTTGCCCGGTATCGGCACCGGCACACTCCACACCCCGTCACCGAGGTCGGTGACCTTCTGGGCCGAGTAGGCACGCCGCGTCCGCACATCCCGCTCACTCATCCGGCCCCCATCAAGCGCTTGTTACCGCGACCATGGTCCCAAACCCCCGCGACCACCGCATTCCGCCCTCCCCTTCGCCGCCATCGCCCCACGTCGCAGAGGGGATCCGAGGCCAGCCGCCAGCCGACGCGGTCCTCCGTCGCCCCACCACGACAGTGGTCACGCGACTCAGCCCGCACCCGGCCCGTCAAACGGGACGTCATCGGCGGCAGTGCGCGGATGAAGGCCGGCGAGGGGCTGATCCTCGCGAACGACGGCTGCTTCATCTGAGCGCCGGCCATGGTGGAGGGGACGCATTCCGCTTCGCGTGTTCGGAACGGGTGACCGCAGGGTCCGGGCCGTTGGGTCACGCGCGTTCGAGGATGGTTGCCGTTGCGAGGGCGCCGCCTGCGCACATCGTCACCAAAGCCGTCGAGCCGTCGGTGCGTTCGAGTTCGTGCAGGGCCGTGGTGAGGAGGCGGCTTCCGGTCGCGCCGACCGGGTGGCCGAGGGCGATGGCGCCGCCGTTGACGTTCAGGCGGGTGAAGTCGGGTTTGTGTACTGTCGCCCACGACAGGACGATGGCCGCGAAAGCCTCGTTGACCTCATACAGGTCCAGATCTGACATCGACATCCCGGCCCGGTCCAGCACCCGCGTGGTGGCCTCCACGGGGCCGTCCAGATGGAAATAGGGCTCCGCCCCGACCAGCGCCTGGGCCAGGATCCGCGCGCGCGGGCGCAGGCCGTGCCGGGCCGCGGCGGTCTCGCTCATCAGCAGCACCGCGGCGGCGCCGTCGGAGATCTGCGAGGACGTCCCGGCGGTGTGCAGGCCGCCTTCGCCCATGACGGGCTTCAGGCGGGCCAGGCCCTCGGTCGTCGTCTCCCGCAGGCCCTGGTCGCGGGTCACCTCGGCGACCGGGACGATCTCGCGGTCGAAGCGTCCCTCGGCCCACGCTTCGGCCGCGCGCTGCTGGGACCGGGCGCCGAACGCGTCGAGGTCGGCGCGGGAGAGGCCGCGCCGGGCGGCGATGCGCTCTGCGGCGGTGAACTGGTCGGGCAGGTCGATCGTCCAGTCGTCGGGGCGGGGGCTGGCGGGCAGCACGTTCGAGCCGAGCGGCTGGCGGCTCATCGACTCGACGCCGCAGGCGATGCCGACCTCGATCACGCCGGCCTGGATCAGCGCCGCCACCAGGTGCACGGCCTGCTGTGACGACCCGCACTGCGCGTCGACGGTGGTGACACCGGTTTGGTAGGGGAGCCCGGCGTAGAGCCACGCGTGGCGTCCGACGTGTCCGCCCTGCTCACCGGCCTGGGTGACGCATCCGGCGAAGACCTGTTCGACGGCCAGAGGGTCGATGCCCGCTTTCCGCACCAGGCCGGTCAGGGTCGCGGCGAGCAGCGCCTGTGGCTTGACTCCGGCCAGCCAGCCGCCGCGTTTGCCGATCGGCGACCGGACGGCCTCGACGATCACCGGCGTCCCCATGCCGAAACTGTAACGCGTTCTACTCCACCCGTGAAGTCGGGAACTCGGCCAGGAGGCGGGAGGCGGCGATCTCGATGCGGCGCTGGATGTCTTCATACGTCCGCCGGCCGCGCAGCATCTCCAGGAGTTCCTGCACCCACACCGCGCCGAGCGAGGCCGCCAGGACGCCCTGCTCCTCGGTGGCCCGGCCGTCGGACAGGCCCGCGACCCGGACCAGCAGCCCGGCCATCCGGTCGCCGAAGGGCAGCTCGACGTCGGCCAGGATCAGCGCCCTGATCAGCGCGTCGGCGAGTTCGGGCTCGCGCATCAGGCCGCGCGTGGCGCGCATCAGCACGTCGACGGCCCGCCCGTCGGGGGTGGTGGCCGACGGCGGACGGCGGGCGATGCTCGACTCCAGCATGTCGAGTTCCTCGCCGACCACGGCGACCACGAGGTCCATCTTCGAGGGGAAGTAGCGGTAGAGGGTGCCCAGGGCCACGCCCGCGCGTTCGGCGACGGTGCGCATCTGCATGGCCTCGACCCCGCCGCGTGAGGCCAGGGCCGCGGCGGCCTGGAGGATGCGCCTGCGCCGCTGGAGCTGGCTCTTGGTGCGCAGGCCCGGAGCCGTGCCGGGCGGGAGGTCCTGGACCGCTTCCATAGCAGAACACGTTATCTGACCAGGTCCCGTGCCGGATGGTTACTCACCAGTCACGGGGTTGTGGACACTTACTAGAATCCGTTCTAACTTCGGTGGGTGGATTTCGATCTCGACGAGCCGCAACGGGAGTTGCGCACCCTCGCGGCCGGGCTCCTCGACAAGGAGGCCGACCCGGAGGCCCACGAGAAGACCGGCGAACCCTACGACGCGCGCCTGTGGGCCACCATGGCCCGCGCGGGACTGACCGGGGCCTGCCTGCCCGAGGAGTCGGGCGGCGCGGGGCTCGGGCCGGTCGAGATGGCGGTGCTGCTGCGCGAGGTCGGCGCGCACGTCGCGCCCGTGCCGCTGCTGCCCGCGCTGGTCACCGGGCTGGTCGTCGGCCGTCACGGCACGGCGGCCCAGCAGGGCCGGCTGGCTCCCGTCGCGGAGGGCGGGGTCCCCTACACCTACGGCGTCGGCGGGCGGGTCGCCGTCGCGAACGGGCGTCTCACCGGGCGGGTGACCGGCGTCCCCTACGCCGCGCAGGCCGCGGGCGTCCTGGTGGCGGTCGACGACGACGTGTACGTGGTCCATCCGGAGGCGCTGACCGTACGGCGGACCCCGACCGCGACCGGGGAACCGGCCGGAGTGGTCACCCTCGACGACGCCCCGGGAGAGCTGATCCCCGGCGCGGCCCACGAGCTCGGTCTGCTGGTGCGCGCCGGGCTCACCGCCACCGCCTCGGGGGTGCTGGCCCAGGCGCTCAAGATCACCACCGACCACGTCAGGACCCGCCGTCAGTTCGACCGCGCGCTGGCCGAGTTCCAGGCCGTCACCATGCAGATCGCAGACGTCTACATCGCCGCCAGGGCGCTCGACGTCGCCGTCTGGTCAGGGGTGTTCCGCCTGGCGGCGGGGCTCGACGCCGACCGCGACCTGGCCGTCGCGGCGCTGCACACCGCCGACTCCGCGCTGCGCGCCCTCTACACCTGCCAGCACCTGCACGGCGGCCTCGGCCTCGACGTCACCTATCCGCTGCACCGCTACTTCGCCTGGGGCAAGCACATCGCGCACGTCCTGGGCGGCGCCGAGGCGCAGCTCGACCTGATCGGGGACCTCGAATGTTCGTCGAACTGACCGACGCGCAACGCGCGCTGCGCGACGAGCTGCGCGGCTACTTCGCCACCTGCCTGACCGCCGGGCAGCGCGCCGACATCGCGGCCGACCCGTTCGGCGCGGCGTACATGGAGCACTGCCGCAGGCTGGGCCGCGACGGCATGCTCGGCATGGGCTGGCCGCGGGAGTTCGGCGGACGCGGCTACGGCCCCCTGGAGCAGCAGATCTTCGCCAACGAGATCGCCCGCGCCGAGGTGCCCTACCCGATCATCACGCTGCAGACGGTCGGCCCCACCCTGATGCAGTACGGCACCCCCGAGCAGAAGGCGTTCTTCCTCCCGCGCATCCTGGCGGGCGAGTGCCACTTCGCCATCGGCTACAGCGAACCGGGCGCGGGCACCGACCTGGCCTCGCTGACCACCACCGCCGTCCGCGACGGCGACCACTACGTCGTCAACGGCCAGAAGATCTTCACCTCGGGCGCCCACTTCGCCGACTACATCTGGCTCGCCGCCCGCACCGACCAGAGCGCCAAGAAGCACCGCGGCATCACCATGATGATCGTCTCGACGGACGACCCGGGTTACTCCTGGACCCCGATCATCACCATGGACGGCCGCCACCACACCAACAGCACCTACTACAGCGACGTCCGCGTCCCGGCCGACATGGTCGTCGGCGAGGTCGGCAAGGGCTGGGACCTGATCGTCAACCAGCTCAACCACGAACGCGTGACCCTCGGCCCGGCCGGCAACATCGCCCACACCTACGACCGCTTCAAGGCCTGGGCGCGGCGCTCGGGCGCCATCGAGGAGCCGGCGGTCAGAAGGGCGCTGGGTTCCGTGTACGCCGCCTTCCGGACCAACGAACTGCTCAACTGGCAGGTGGCCGCCAACATGGACCTCGGCTGGCTCGGCGCCCCCGACGCCTCGGCCACCAAGATCTACGGCTCCGAGCGCATGCAGGACGTCGGCCGCATCGTCGGCGAGACCCTGGCCCGGTTCGGCGACCCGGCCGACGAGGAGACCCGCGACCTGATGGAGCGGGTCGACCGGGGCGTGAAGGGCGGCCTGGTGCTGACCTTCGGCGGCGGCGTCAACGAGGTCCAGCGCGAACTCATCGCCATGCTGGGTCTCCAGCTGCCGAGGCCGCCCCGCTGATGCGCCGATGGAGCGTCTCCAGCCGCAAAAAAGACATACCGCACCTCCCTCTGCCTGGGAGGATGCCGGAGTTCCGCCCGCGAGTGGAAAAACCTCAACCCGGTGAATCTCGACCCCAACCGGCGGATCAACCGGCTAACACGGACACCCTGCGCGTCTGGAAGGGTTCACTCTGCGGAGAGCTTCCGGGCCCAGCGGTGCGGCGAGCCCGGAAGCCTGCGACATTCCGCCCAGACCCGGTCCGCCCGGCGTGCCGTCCTCCTCCGACGGAACCGCGCCGGCGACCGGCGTAGGGCGAGATGCGGACGGCCGAAGGCCGGCCGTGGCTCGCCCTGTGAATCTGCGCGATAGACCCGTTTTGTGTCCTGTCGACCAGCAACCGGGAGCCGTGAGATGCGAACCCTGAACATGTCCAGGCGCGGCACACCGTTCGCGGCCTCCTGCCGCCCCGCCCCGTGGAGCGGCCCGATGCGAACCCCGGAAGTCCCGACCGGCACCCAGCTTCCCCGCCTGATCCTGTCGGCCGCCCTGACGGCCCGCCAGGGCTCCGCGGTGGCCGCCGACGTCCAGCTCACCATGCTCACGACGATGGACCTGGTCGAGAGCTACGTGACCGACTGGGCCGGCCCGGACGCCTTCATCCGCGGCATGAACGTCAAGCTCGGCCGCCCGGCCCACGCGGGCGACACCATCACCTTCACCGGCGTCGTGGTGGGTGTCACCACCGAGATCGTGACGGTCGAGGTCTGCGCCCGATTAGCCGAGGGCGTCCACGCGACCGGCACGGTCCGCGTGTCGTGGTGAGGTAAGGGCGAGGGTCAGACCAGCAGCGGCATCGAGAAGAAGACCGCCAGCGCGATAGCCAGGCAGATCAGGAAGCCGATCAGCTCCCATGCCCAGTCGTGGTGACGCTCCGGCTTGGCCTTGGGCGCCCGCCGCCCCGAGTGGGAGCGGGCCGGCAGCAGCGGGGGCGGGTCGAGCGGGGCCTCGGGCAGGGAACCCGTCTGCACGGCCCTGACCAGCGCGCTCTCGGGGGCGTCGATCGTGGTCGAGCCCTGCGGCAGATCGTCGTCGGCGACCGGCCGGGCGAACACCAGCCGGTCGGACGGCAGCAGGTCGGGCATCGTGGTCTCGCCCGGGGTCTCCTGCTCGGTCCGGGAGAAATCCATCAAAGGCTCGGCGGCAGGAGGTTCGGTCTCCACCGGCTCCGCCAGGGCGGGCGACTCGGTCTCGCTCGTGAAGCCGTCGAACGACGCCATCTTGGAGAACGCCGCCAGCTGGTCTTCGACGACCGCCTCGACCGCTTCCACCGTCTCGGGCGGGGCGGGGGCGGGCTCCGGCGCGGGCTGGGCCGGCAGGCTCATACGGCGCTTCGGCGGGCCGTTGCCGATGTTCTTCAGGATCGAGCCGCGCAGGCGGGGCATCGGCTCGGTCAGCGCCTCGTGGCGGCGGCGGCGTTCGGCGATCTTCGTCGGGTTGTTCAGGTCGTCGAGCGGGACGACCGTCGTGTTGGTCGCCGGGTCGGTGTCGGTCGCCAGCGGCAGCGGCCACGAGGGCGCGGTGGGCCAGAGCTTGCGGACCGGCAGCGAGGACTTCCGGCGGACCGGTGGCGCCTGGTCAAAAGGGAGGGCCGACTGGTGGAGCCGGCGCAGCACGTCGTGGGGCGGCTCGCGCCAGGGGAGCCGGGCCAGCACGTCTTCGAGGGGGGCGACCCCGATGGCGTCGTACACCTCTTCGACGTCGCGCGCGATGAACGGTGCGGTGCGGGCGGCGGCGACGGCGGTCGAGAGGGTCTGGCCGAACCGGTGGCGGGCGCTGGTGGCCAGATCTTCGGCGGTGTCGGCGGCGACGTCGAGGACTAAGGCGAGCTCGGCGGTGCTGAGCCCGCAGTGGGCCGACAGCAGCAGGACCTCGCGCTGGTGGGGCCGGATGTCACGGAAGACGCGTTCGATGAGGGCGGTCGCCGGGTCGGCGATCGAGTCGACGGCGGGCATCGCGTAGCTGACGTCGCGGCGGTAGATCTCGCGCCGGGCGAGGGAGAAGAGCGCCGCGCGTGGCGGATCCGTCGGCGGGACGCCCGTGAGCACGGCTACCAGGGCGTCGGCGGCCGAGGCCGTCTCACCCAGCTGGTCGTGGCAGTAGGCGAACAGCCCGGCGGCGTGACGCTCGTAGAGCTCGGCGATCAGGTCGCTCCTGGAACGCTGACCCGTGAGCGGTGTTGTCACGGCCGGTACCCCTGGTGTTGAAGTGGAGGGATCGTACGTCAATCATGCCGCCACCAAGGCTGGAGCGCACTAATTAGTGGGCTTTTGATTCATATTCTTCTGGGCAGTGACCATTGATCATTTCGGAATGTAACAAAGCCCTCGTAGGCTGGCCCGCGGAGATCGACACCCTGTGGACAGAGGTCGCCAGTGATCACTTTTGACGGCGTCACGAAACGCTACGCCGACGGGACGGTCGCGGTGGACGACCTCTCCCTGGAGGTGCCCAACGGCGCCATCACGGTCTTCGTCGGCCCTTCGGGCTGCGGGAAGACCACGTCGCTGCGGATGATCAACCGGATGATCGACCCCACCGAGGGCCGCATCCTCCTCGACGGGAAGGACGTCACCACCGTCGACCCGGCGACCCTGCGCCGCGGCATCGGCTACGTCATCCAGCAGGCCGGCCTGTTCCCCCACCGCCGCATCGTCGACAACATCGCGACGGTGCCGTTCCTGCTCGGCTGGGACAAGAAGAAGGCCCGCGACCGCGCGATGGAGCTGCTCGAACGCGTGGGCCTCGACCCCAAGATGGCCCGCCGCTACCCCTTCCAGCTGTCCGGCGGCCAGCAGCAGCGCGTCGGCGTGGCCCGCGCGCTGGCCGCCGACCCGCCGGTGCTGCTGATGGACGAGCCCTTCAGCGCGGTCGACCCGATCGTGCGCACCTCGCTCCAGGAGGAGCTGCTCCGGCTGCAGTCCGAGCTGCACAAGACGATCGTGTTCGTCACCCACGACATCGACGAGGCGGTCAAGCTCGGCGACACCGTCGCGGTGCTGCGGGTGGGCGGGAAGCTGGCCCAGGTCGCCGCGCCCGCCGACCTGCTGAGCGACCCGGCCGACGACTTCGTGCGCGAGTTCCTCGGCCGCGACCGGGGCATCCGGCGGCTCGGGTTCGTCCCGGCGAAGAACCTGGCGCTCGACCCGGCCCCCGAGGGCGTGACGCCCGAGGGCCACGGGACCTTCAACCCGGCGCGCGACTCCCTGCGGGCCGCGCTCGACGCCTCGCTGCTGTCGCCCGACGGGCTGGCGGTGGCCGTCGACGACGACGGGCGGGTGCTCGGGGTGGTCGGCCAGGCCGCGCTCGTGGGGGCGGCCCGTGGATGAGCCTCTCGTCCGCTGGGACTGGATCGCCCGCAACTGGGACAACGGCGGGCCGACCTCGGTGAAGGTCCTGCTGGAGAACCACATCGTGATGGCGTTCGTGCCCGTCGTCGTCGGGCTGCTCATCGCGATCCCGCTCGGCCTCGCCTGCGCCCGCTACCGGTGGCTCTACCAGCCGACCGTCGGCATCATGAACGTCGTCTACTCGCTGCCGTCGCTGGCGCTGTTCTCGATCCTGCTGTCGGTCACCGGCCTGACCCAGACGACCGTCATCATCCCGCTGACCCTGTTCTCGCTGGCCGTGCTCATCCCGGCCGTGGTCGACGGCATGCAGTCGGTGCCCGACCACGTACGCCAGTCGGCGGTCGCCATGGGCTTCCAGCCGATGCGCCGGCTCACCAGGGTCGAGCTGCCCATCGCGGTGCCGGTCGTCCTGGCCGGGCTGCGGGTCGCGGCCGTGTCGAGCATCTCGCTGGTCAGCGTGGGCGCGCTCATCGGGCAGGGCGGGCTCGGCTACCTGTTCATCGACGGCTGGCAGCGGCAGTTCTACACCCCGATCGTCGTCGGGATCGTGCTCGTGGTCGCGCTGGCACTGATCGCCGACCTGGTCATCATCGTGGCCCAGCGCCTGCTGACGCCGTGGGCGAGGAGGCGGGCGTGAACTGGCTCATCGAGTTCTTCGGCAGCGCCGAATACTGGTCGGGCGACGACGCCATCCCGATCCGGCTGCTCCAGCACCTCGAATACTCGTTCCTGGCCTTCGCCATCGCCGCGCTCATCGCGATCCCGCTCGGCCTGCTCATCGGGCACACCGGCCGGGGCGCGGTCATCGTCGTGGTGTCGGCCAACGCCGCCCGCGCGCTGCCGACCCTGGGCCTGCTCGTGCTGGTCGTGCTGCTCATCGGCGTCGGCACGCTCTGGCCGGTGCTGATCCCGCTGATCGCCCTGGCGATCCCGCCGATCCTGGTGAACACCTATGAGGGCATCCGGGGCGCCGACCCCGATCTGCGCGACGCCGCATACGGGATGGGCCTGCGGGGAAGTCAGGTGCTGTTCCGGGCGTTGCTGCCTGTTGCGCTGCCGTTGATCCTGCTGGGTCTGCGCCTGTCGGCCATCACCGTGGTGGCGACGGCGACGGTGGCGGCGTATGTCGGGCTTGGAGGGCTGGGGAGATACATCATCGACGGGCTGGCGACGAAGAACTACGCCGAGGTGTTCGGGGGAGCGGTCCTGGTCGTCCTCCTGGCGCTCGCGGTGCAGACCGGGTTCACGCTGCTCAACCGGGTAATCGTCTCGCCGGGGGTGCGACAGGTCCGCTAATCTCTACCTATCCCCCCGATTTTGAAGGGAATGTACGTTGAAACGAGCACTCGTCACCGCGCTCGCCGCGGTGTTCGCCCTATCCGCCTGCGGAGGAGGTGGCAGCGACCCGTTGGCGCAGGCCACCCCGTCCGCTCCCGCCACCTCGGGGGGCTCCGCCGCGGCCTCGACCGTCGTCGTCGGTTCCTTCAACTTCCCCGAGAGCGTGCTGCTCGGCTCGATCTACGCGCAGGCCCTGCAGGCCAAGGGCGTCACCGTCGAGGAGAAGCCCAACATCGGCTCCCGTGAGGTCGTCTTCGACCAGGTCAAGAGCGGCGGCCTGACGGTCCTCCCCGAATACGTCGGCTCCCTGCTGGCCTTCGTCGACCCGGCCGCCACGGCCAAGTCGACCGACGACGTGGTCGCCGCGCTGAAGACCAAGCTGCCGCCGGAGGTCGAGGTCCTCACCCCGGCCGCCGCGCAGGACGGCAACTCCCTCACGGTCACCAAGGCGTTCGCGGCCGAGAAGAGCCTGACGACGATCGAAGACCTGGCGAAGATCTCCAAAGACCTCGTGGTCGGCGGCCCGCCGGAGTTCAAGGAGCGCCAGGAGGAGAACTTCAAGAACACCTACGGCCTGGAGTTCAAGTCGTGGGAGCCCACGGCCGAGACCACGGCCGACGCCATCAAGAGCGGCACCATCCAGGTCGGCAACGTGTTCACCACCGACCCGAAGATCCTGCTCAACGACCTGGTCTCGCTCCAGGACAACAAGAACGCCTTCGCCGCCGACAACATCGCGCCGCTGGTGTTCAAGTCCGGGGTGGACGACACGGTCAAGACCACGCTCGACGCCGTCTCGGCCAAGCTCACCACCGAGGGCCTGCTCGAACTGATGAAGCAGGTCGCGGTCGACAAGGCCGACCCGCCGGTGGTCGCCAAAGACTGGCTGACCAAGAACGGCCTGCTCTGATGACGACCCCGGCGGCGGGCGCGCTGTTCGTCGAGGCGATGGCCCAGCTCGCCGCCGGGGTCGCCGTCGTCACGGTGAAAGACGACCGTGACGACGTCGGCAACACCGTCACCAGCCTGCTGTCGGTCTCGGCCGCGCCGCCGACCGTGCTGATCAGCCTCGCCAACGGCGCCTACCTGACCGAACTGCTGCTGCGGCGCGACCGGTGGGGGGCGACGCTGCTCGCCGACGGCCAGCAGGCCATCGCCTCGCGCTTCGCCACCCCGGGCCGGCCCGGCGCCCGGCTGCTGCTCGCCTCGGTGGCCCACCACCGCGGCGCCCACTCGGAGGCGCTGATCGTCGAGGGCGGGGTGGCCGCCATCGAGGCCGAGACCACGACGGTGGTCCCGGCCGGCGACCACATGCTGTTCATCGCCCAGGTGACGGCGGTCGACTACGTCGACGCGGCCAAGCCGCCGCTCACCCGGCTCCGCGGCCGTTATCGGCCGGTCGGGAGCTAGCGGATCACCCACTGGCCGGGCAGCACCAGCGGCCCGGCGGCCGGCAGGCCCAGCTCGGCGGCGAACGCCGCCAGCGGCCCCCACGCCTCCAGGCGGACCCGCGCCATCGCGGCCGTCTTGTCTTCGGACGACTCCGCCGGGATCAGCCGCTCCAGCGGGTTGATCTTCGGGTAGGAGCGCACCGGCGCGTCGGCCGCCAGCCCGGCCCGCTTGCGCGCCTCGGCCAGGGCGTCTTCGACCCCGCCGAGCTCGTCGACCAGCCCGTTGTCACGCGCGTCGGCGCCGGTCCAGACCCGGCCCCTGGCCAGCGACTCGGCCTTCTCGCGATCCATGCCCCGGCCCTCGGCGACCTTGCCGACGAAGTCGTCGTAGACCCGGTCGAGCCAGGTGTTGATGCGCGCCCACTGCGAGTCGGAGAACGGGCGGGTGGAGGAGAACATGCCCGCGTTGGCGCCCTCGGCGACGATCTCGGTGGCGATGCCGAGCCGGTCGAGCAGCCCGCCGAGCACCGCCTTGCCGCCGAACACGCCGATCGAGCCGGTGAGGGTGCCGGGCTGGGCGTAGATGACGTCGGCGGCCATCGAGACGAAGTAGCCGCCCGAGGCGGCGACGTCGCCCATCGACACGATGACCGGCTTGCCCGCCCGCTTGGCCAGGATCACCTCGCGCCAGATCGAGTCGGAGGCGGTGTAGGAGCCGCCGGGGCTGTCGACCCGGAACACGATCGCCCGCACCTTGTCGTCGCGGCGGGCCGCGCGGATCGCCGCGCTGATGGTGTCGGAGCCCATTGCGCTGCCGCCGCCCAGGGGGGAGCGGCCGCTGCGGCCCAGCCTGATCGCGCCGTGGCCGTGGACCAGCGCGACGACCTGCTCGCCCGGGTGGGGCATCTTGGGCAGGGCGGTCTTCGCGTAGCGGGCGACGTACAGGAGAAGGGCCTCTTCCGGTACGTGGTCGGCGTAGACCTCGTCGCGGTATTTCAGCCCGTCGACCAGACCGGCCGCGACGGCCTCCTGGCCGTAGAAGGGGCCCTGGTCGATGAGTTCGCGCACCCGCTTGGGTTCGAGGCCGCGGCCCTCGGCGATGCCGGCCACGAGCTGCTCGGTCAGCGACTCGGCCAGCCGGCCGGTCATCTCCTTGTGGGCCTCGGTCATGTGGTCTTGGGTGAACATGTTCGCGGCGGTCTTGTACTGGTGCCGCTGGCCGACCTGGTAGTCGATGTCGAGCTTGCCGAGCGCGCCCTTGAGGAACCGCTGCTCGATCGCCACGCCGGTCAGCCCGACGTCGCCCGACGGCTGGAGGTAGACCTTCTCGAAGGCGCTGGCCAGGTAGTAGGGGACGGTGCCGTTGGCCACCTCGCCGTAGCTGTCGGCCCAGGCGACGGTGAGCTTGCCGGCGGCCCGGAAGTGGACGACCGCGTTGCGGATCTCCTGGACCATGGCCAGCCCGAGCGGGTGGCCGCCGATCTTGACGATCAGGCCCTTCACCCGGGGGTCGCGGCGGGCCCGCCGCAGGCCGCCGATGACGTCGCTCAGCCGGGCCCGGCGCATCGACAGCAAGGCCGACACGGGGTCGGCGGGCGGAGCGTCGGTCAGACCTTCGGTCAGGTCGAGCTCCAGCATCAGCGGAGAGGTCCGGCGCTGCCGCATCTTGCCGACGGCCTCGATGATCGTCTTGGTCGCGTCCATGCAGCCACACTAAGCGAAACGGCCCCGCGCGCAGGGCGCGGAGCCGTTCTGCCGTCAGAGGACGCCTACTTGAGACCGTTGCTCATCGCGGTGATCAGCTCGCCGTTGGCGGTGTCTCCACTGGTCTCCCAGAAGAAGGCGCCGGCCAGGCCATGGTTCTTGGCGTAGGTCATCTTCCCGGCGATGGTGGCGGGGGTGTCGTAGCTCCACCACTGGTTGCCGCAGTGGGCGTAGGCGGTGCCGCCGACCGTGCCGGTGGCCGGGCAGCGGGTCTTGAGGACCTTGTAGTCCTCGATGCCGGCCTCGTAGGTGCCCGGGGCCGCGCCGGTGGCCGAGCCGCCGGGGGCCGACTGGCTGACGCCGGTCCAGCCACGGCCGTAGAAGCCGATGCCGAGCAGCAGCTTGGAGGCCGGGATGCCCTTCGATTTGAGCTTCTGGATCGCCAGGTCGCTGTAGAAGCCGGCGGTCGGGATGCCGGTGTAGCTGGTCAGCGGCGAGTGCGGGGCGGTCGGGCCCTGCGCGGCGAACGCGCCGAAGTAGTCGTAGGTCATCGGCATGTAGAAGTCGACGTACTGGGCCGCGCCTCCGTAGTCGGCGGCGTCGATCTTGCCGCCGTTGGTGCCGTCGGCGGTGATCGCGGCAGTGACCAGGGCGTTGGGGCCGAACTTGGCGCGGAGGGCCTGCATCACGTTCTTGAAGGAGGAGAAGCCGGTGGCGTCACAGGTGAGACCGCAGGCGTTCGGGTACTCCCAGTCGATGTCGATGCCGTCGAAGACGTCGGCCCAGCGCGGGTCCTCGACCATGTTGTAGCAGGAGTTGGCGAACGCGGTCGGGTTCGCGGCGGCCTGGGTGAAGCCGCCGGAGTAGGTCCAGCCGCCGATGCTGAAGATCACCTTCAGGCCCGGGTACATCGCCTTGAGCTTGCGCAGCTGGTTGAAGTTGCCGCGCAGCGGCTGGTCCCACGTGTCGGCGACGCCGTCGACGGAGTTGGCCGTGGTGTAGGCCATCTCGTAGTCGGCGTAGCTGTCGGAGATCGTGCACTGGCCGTTCTGGACGTTGCCGAAGGCGTACAGGATGTGGGTCAGCTTGGCGGCCGAGCCGCTGGTGTGCAGGTTCTTCACGTAGAACTGGCGGCCGTAGACGCCCCAGTTGGTGAAGTAGCCGATGACCTTCTTACCGCCCGGCGGGGGAGTGACCGTGGGCGTCACCGTCGGGGTGGGGGTCGGCGTGGGCGTGACGGTCGGGGTGACCGTGGGGGTGGGCGACGGCGAGGGGTTCACCGGGCCGCCCGTGCAGGGGGCGCCGTTGAGCTTGCAGTTCTGGACCGCCGACAGGCCGCCCGGGGCGCCGATGAAGCCGAAGCTGAAGGAGGTCCCGGCGGCGAGCGGGCCGGCCCAGCTCTTCTTGGTGAAGGTGTAGTGGTTGCCCGACTTCACCATGTCGGCGTCCCAGGCCGAGCTGATGGTGGTGGTGCCCGGCACGTCGAACTCGACCGTCCACGTGGACAGGGCCGTGTCGCCCGCCTTCACGGTGACCTTGCCCTGGAAGCCGGTGCCCCAGTCCTGGTCGACGGCGTACGTGGCGGTGGCCGGAGTGGCGGCGGAGGCCTGGCTGAAGCCGAACGGCACGAGCAGCGCCGCCGCGGCGATCAGCGAGCCGATGGTGATACGTCGCAAGGAACGCTCCCGGGGGGGTAACTCTTAGGAAAGTTTCCTATTAATGGCCCGAGATTAGGACCATGATCTGACCCCGGTCAACTCATCGGTAAGGGGGTTAATCTGCGCTTAAGGTTCCCATAAGAAAGGGCCCCCGAAGGGGCCCCTGTCAAGCTTCCTTACGGAGCCAGATGGTCCCGAGCGGGGGCACCCGCAGCCTGACCGAGTAGGGCAGCCCGTGGTGCTCGGCCTCGGTCGCCACCACGCCGCCCAGGTTGCCGACGCCGCTGCCCGCGTAGTCGTAGGCGTCGGTGTTGAGGACCTCGGTCCAGGTGCCGCCCTCGGGCAGGCCCAGCCGGTAGTCCTCGTGGGGGCCGCCGGAGAAGTTGGTCACGCAGGCCAGCGCCGAGCCGTCGGAGCCGTAGCGGACGAACGAGAACACGTTCCCCGAGAAGTCGTCGGCGTCGATCCAGCGGAACCCGTCGGGGGTGTCGTCCTGGGTGTAGAGCGCCGGGGTCTCCTTGTAGACGCCGTTCAGGTCGCGTACGAGCTTCCGCACGCCCTGATGGAAGTCGAAGTCGAGCACCCACCAGTCGAGCCCCTTGGACTCCGACCACTCGCCGCCCTGGCCGAACTCCCCGCCCATGAACAGCAGCTGCTTGCCCGGGTGGGCCCACATGAAGGCGTAGAGGGCGCGCAGGTTGGCGAAGCGCTGCCACTCGTCGCCGGGCATCTTGCCCAGCAGCGAGCCCTTCAGGTGGACGACCTCGTCGTGCGACAGCGGCAGCACGAAGTTCTCGGAGTAGGCGTACATGAGCGAGAACGTGAGCTGGTGGTGGTGGTACTGGCGGAAGACCGGCTCGTGGGCCAGGTAGGCCAGGGTGTCGTGCATCCAGCCCATGTTCCACTTGAAGCCGAAGCCCAGGCCGCCCAGGTGGACCGGCCGTGAGACCCCGGGCCAGGCCGTCGACTCCTCGGCGATCGTGACGATGCCGGGGGCCTCGCGGTAGGCGACGGCGTTCATCTCCTTGAGGAACTCGATCGCGTCGAGGTTCTCGCGCCCGCCGAACTGGTTGGGGGTCCACTCGCCGTCGCGGCGGGAGTAGTCGAGGTAGAGCATCGAGGCCACGGCGTCGACGCGCAGGCCGTCGATGTGGAACTCGCGCAGCCAGTAGACCGCGTTGGCCACCAGGAAGTTCCTCACCTCGCGGCGGCCGAAGTCGAACACGTAGGTGCCCCAGTCTGGGTGCTCGCCCCGGTGGGGGTCGGCGTGCTCGTACAGGGGGGTGCCGTCGAAGCGCGCCAGGGCCCACTCGTCCATCGGGAAGTGGGCGGGCACCCAGTCGACGATGACCCCGATCCCGGCCCGGTGGAGCGCGTCGACCAGGGCGCGGAACTCGTCGGGCGAGCCGAACCGGGAGGTCGGCGCGTAGTAGGAGGTGACCTGGTAACCCCACGACCCGCCGAACGGGTGCTCGGCGACCGGCATGAACTCGACGTGGGTGAACCCCATCTCCGTCACGTACGCGGTCAGCTGCTCGGCCAGTTCGAGGTAGGACAGCCCCGGGCGCCAGGAGCCCAGGTGCACCTCATAGGTCGACATCGGCTCCTTGAGCGCGTCGCGGGTGGCGCGGGCGGCCATCCACTCCTCGTCGTTCCAGGTGTAGGACGACTCGTCGACCACCGAGGCGGTCAGCGGCGGCACCTCGGTGCGCCGCGCCATCGGGTCGGCCTTGCCCCGCCACACCCCGTCGACGCCGAGGATCTCGAACTTGTAGCGGGTCCCGGCCCCCACGCCCGGGATGAACAGCTCCCACACCCCGGCCGACCCCAGCGACCGCATCGGGTGGCCGCCGCCGTTCCAGTGGTTGAAGTCGCCGATCACCCGTACGCCCAGCGCGTTGGGCGCCCACACCGCGAACGCGGTGCCCGGTTCGTCCTCGTGGGTCAGCACCCGCGCGCCGAGCACCTCCCACAGGCGCTCGTGGCGGCCCTCGCCGATCAGGTGCAGGTCGACCTCGCCGAGCGTCGGCCAGTGGCGGTAGGGGTCGCCGGCCTCGATCGCCTCGCCGCCCTCGTACTTCACCCGCAGCCGGTAGGCGGGGATCTTGTCCAGACCCGGCAGGAGGACCTCGAACACGCCGAACTCGACGTGCGACAGGGCGTGGGCCTCCCCGTCGACCAGCGCCTCGACCGTCTCGGCGAACGGCCGCAGCACCCGGATGACCACGCCCTCGCCCGTCATATGGGCGCCCAGGATCGCATGGGGGTCGTGGTGGGCGCCGCCGGCGAGGCGGTCCAAGTCGTTCCTCATCAATGCCAACTCTCAGTGTTTCGTGGTGAACGCCGCCAAGGGGATCGGCAGCCAGGACGGCCGGTTGCGCGCCTCGTAGACCACCTCGTAGACGGCCTTGGAGAGTTCCAGCGCGCGCATCATCACGACGTCGGCGGGGCGCAGGTCGCCGCCCGACCTCGTGTATCCGGACAGGAAGGCGGCCCGGTTACGCACCGCCCACTCCTCGGCCCGGTCTTCCAGCGTCTCCGCGTCGGGGTGGTCGGCCAGCAGGTGGCGGGCGGCGTACTCGAAGGAGCGCAGCATGCCCGCGACGTCGCGCAGCGGCGAGTGGAGCGCGCGGCGCTCGGCCAGCGGCTGCCCCGGCTCACCCTCGAAGTCGAGCACGATCCAGTCGTCGTAGGTCCGCATGACCTGGCCGAGGTGATAGTCGCCGTGCACCCGCTGCACCAGGACCGGCTCGTCGATCGAGGCCAGCAGGTCGTAGGCCTCCCGGGCCACGTCGGCGTGGTCGGACAGCGCCGGGACCTCCTCGACCGCCCGCTCCAGCTGGGCCAGGTAGAGCTCGGCCATCGCGTGGATCTCGTCGGGGTCGAGGGCGTCGTACCCGAAGGCCTCCCGCAGCTCGCGGTGGACCTCGGCGGTGGCGACGCCGAGCCGTTCGGCCTCGGCGGCGAAGTCGCCCCCGGCGTCGCCGGCGGACACCTCGCGGGAGGTGGCATAGAGATCGCGGACGCTGGTCAGCGCCATCGCCCAGCCCTCGCTGGCGCCCCCGAGGAACGCCTGCATGATCGCCAGGGTGGTCGCCTCGCCGTCGATCGTCCCCTCGACCCAGCCGAAGGGCCGGGCCACGTGGTGGGAGCCCTCGTCGGCCAGCGCGCGGACGATCTCCAGCTCGGGGTTCATCCCCGGGATGACCACGCGGAACATCTTGAGAATGTACTGGTCGCCGAAGACGATCGAGGTGTTCGACTGTTCGGCGGTCATCACCAGGCTGCGCTGGGAGGTGTCGATCTCCACCCCGGGCACCCGGTGGAAGCTCAGCGGGCCGACGGTCGCGTCGCCCGCGACGCCGTGGAGCAGCCGGCCCATGAGTTCGGCGTCGTGGGCGGCGTCGTACACGTCGCGCTCGCGGCCGCCCCACTCGCAGCGGCCGATGTAGACGTGCCGCAGCCTGCTGCTCAGCGCGTCGCGCAGCCCCAGCAGGAGCTGGTATCGGGTCGTGCGCTCACCCTGGACCACCTTGACGATCAGGTGGGCCAGGGCGGGGTCGCCGTCCACGAGCGGGACGTTGGACTCGATCGACAGATCGTCGATCGGCCGCCCCTTACCGGCGAACCATCGTTGATCGGCGATCCATCCGGTAAGGAGCTCGGCAAGCACTTTCTATTCCTCCCGGGACGACGGCGGGATGGTGAACCAATAGAACCCATGCCCCGGGAGCGTCAAAAGATACGGAAGTTCGCCAATCGGGGGGAACGGGACGTTACCCGTCGCCTCGATGGGTGAAACCCCCTCGAACCGGCGCAAATCCAGCTCCACCGGCTGGGGGAACCGCGACAGGTTGTTGACGCAGAGCACCCGGTCGTCGCCCAGCTCCCGGACGAACGCCAGCACGCTCGGGTTGGAGGAGTTGAGCTCGGTGAAGTCGCCCAGCCCGAAGACGGGGTGGCGCTTGCGGATCTCGATCATCCGCTTGGTGAAGTGGAGCAGCGAACCGGAGTGCTTCTGCTGCGCCTCGACGTTGATCGCCTGGTAGCCGTAGATCGGGTCCATGATCACCGGCAGGTAGAGGCGGCCCGGGTCGCAGTCGGAGAACCCGGCGTTCCGGTCGGGCGTCCACTGCATCGGGGTGCGCACGCCGTCGCGGTCGCCCAGCCAGATGTTGTCGCCCATGCCGATCTCGTCGCCGTAGTAGAGCACCGGGGAACCCGGGAGCGACATGAGCAGCGCGGTGAACAGCTCGATCTGGTTGCGGTCGTTGTCGAGCAGCGGCGCGAGCCGCCTCCGGATGCCGACGTTGGCCCGCATGCGCGGGTCTTTGGCGTACTCGGAGTACATGTAGTCGCGCTCTTCGTCGGTGACCATCTCGAGCGTGAGCTCGTCGTGGTTGCGCAGGAAGATGCCCCACTGGCAGTTCTCCGGGATCTTCGGCGTCTGGGCCAGGATCTCGGAGATCGGGTAGCGCGACTCGCGCCGGACCGCCATGAAGATGCGCGGCATCAGCGGGAAGTGGAACGCCATGTGGCACTCGTCGCCGCCGGTGACGGGGTCGCCGAAGTACTCGACCACGTCGCTCGGCCACTGGTTGGCCTCGGCGAGCAGCACCCGGTCGGGGTAGAGCCGGTCGATCTCGGCCCGGACCCGCTTCAGGTAGGCGTGGGTGGCCGGCAGGTTCTCGCAGTTGGTGCCGTCGACCTCGAACAGGTAGGGGATGGCGTCCATGCGGAAGCCGTCGATGCCCAGGTCGAGCCAGAAGCGCAGGACCTCCAGCATCGCCTCCTGCACGGCCGGGTTCTCGTAGTTGAGGTCGGGCTGGTGGTGGAAGAACCGGTGCCAGTAGTACTGCTGGCGGACCGGGTCGTAGGTCCAGTTGGACGTCTCGGTGTCGATGAAGATGATCCGGGCGTCCTTGTAGAGCTCGTCGTCGTCGTTCCAGACGTAGAAGTCGCCGAACGGGCCCGTCGGGTCGTGCCGGCTGGCCTGGAACCACGGGTGCTGGTCGCTCGTGTGGTTCATGACCAGGTCGGCGATGACCCGGATGCCGCGCTTGTGCGCCTCGTCGACCAGCTTGATGAAGTCGCCCAGGTCGCCGAAGTCGGGAAGGATCTTCATGAAGTCGGCGATGTCGTAGCCGCCGTCACGCAGCGGCGACTCGTAGAGCGGCAGCAGCCAGAGGCAGTCGACCCCGAGCCACTCGAGGTAGTCGAGCTTGTCGATGAGCCCCCGGATGTCGCCCGTGCCGTCGCCGTTGGAGTCGGCGAACCCGCGGATGAGCACCTCGTAGAAGACGGCGCGCTTGTACCAGAACGCGTCGCGCGGCTTCTCGTGCGTGAAGGTGTTCGGAATCGGCTGATTCGGCTGATTCTGCGGATTCGGCTGAGGTGTCGTAACGCTCACCTGTGGACTCCCCGGTTGTGCAGGCTGCGGTTTCTATGGGCGGTGCGCTGACCCGTGACGCAGCGTGAAGATGTGTGCAGGATTGACATGCGGGTCGAGGCGCACGTAGTTGGCCTGCCGCCAGCGGTACGACTCGCCAGACAGCTCGTCGTCGACGACGAACTCGGCATGCCAGTCGAGACCCAGGGCCGGCATGTCCAAGAAGACGGTGCCCTCGTGGGTGTTGTGTGGATCAAGATTGACGACCGTCAGCACGACGTCGCCTATGGCGTGCCTTCGTGTGGCCGTGTCGTAGGCGCCCGGCAGCCGCTTGGAGAAGCAGATCACGGCCGGCTGGTCGACGCTGTGAAACCGTAGATTACGCAATTCCTGCAGGGCCGGGTGTGCTCTTCTGAACAAATTCAGCTGCGTGATGAACGGCGCCAGGCTGCGGCCCTCACGTTCGGCCGCCTGCCAGTCACGGGGCCGGTATTGGTACTTCTCGCTGTCGAGGTATTCCTCGCTGCCAGGGCGTACCGGGACGTTCTCGCCCAGTTCGTAGCCGGCGTAGACACCCCACGTCGGCGACATCATGGCCGCCAGCACCGCCCGGATCTTGAACGCGGGCAGCCCGCCCTGCTGCAGGTACTCGTGGAGGATGTCGGGCGTGTTGACGAACAGGTTCGGCCGCATGAAGTGGGCCGTCTCGTGCGAGAGCTCGGTCAGGTACTCCTCGAGCTCCGGCTTGCTGTTGCGCCACGTGTAGTAGGTGTACGACTGGTGGAAGCCCACCCGGCCCAGCGTCCGCATCATGGCCGGCCGGGTGAAGGCCTCGGCCAGGAACAGCACGTCGGGGTCGGTGTTGCGGACGTCGCGCAGCAGTCGCTCCCAGAACGCCACCGGCTTGGTGTGGGGGTTGTCGACCCGGAAGATCCGCACCCCGTGGTCCATCCAGTGGCGGACCACCCGCAGGACCTCGCGGTAGATGCCCTCGGGGTCCTTGTCGAAGTTCAGGGGATAGATGTCCTGGTACTTCTTCGGCGGGTTCTCCGCGTACGCGATGCTCCCGTCGGCCCGGATGTTGAACCACTCGGGGTGCTCCTTGACCCACGGGTGGTCGGGCGAGCACTGCAGCGCCAGGTCGAGCGCGATCTCCATGCCGAGCTCGCGCGTGCGCGCCACGAAGGAGTCGAAGTCGTCGATCGTGCCCAGATCGGGGTGGACCGCGTCGTGCCCGCCCTCTTCCGCGCCGATCGCCCACGGGCTGCCGGGGTCGTAGGGCTCGGGCGTGAGGGTGTTGTTCGGGCCCTTCCGGTACGCCGTCCCGATCGGGTGGATCGGCGGCAGGTAGACCACGTCGAAGCCCATCTGGGCGACCGCCGGGAGACGCTTCTCGGCCGTCTTGAACGTGCCGGACTTGGGGGCCACGCCCTCTTCGACGATCGCGCCCTCGGAGCGCGGGAAGAACTCGTACCAGGACCCGAACAGCGCCCGCCTGCGGTCGACCATGACCTTGTAGCGGACCGTCCGGGTGACCAGCTCGCGCAGCGGATGGGCGGCGATCAGGGCCTGCGTCTCGGGCAGCTGCGCGGCGGCGAAGCGGGCCCGCGGGTCGACGTCGTCGTCGCGGAGCCGGGCGGCCATCGCCTGGAGCGCGGCGCGGTGGCCGCAGACGGGGTCTTTGGGCTTCGCCTTGGACGTGGTGGTCTTGCGCGGCCTGAGCGGGACGTCCGGGCAGTCGGCGGCGCGGACCGCCCTGGCGGCGCGGTCGAACAGCCGCGCGCCCTCCTCGCACATCAGATCGGAGTCGAGCCCTCGCGGGATCTTGATCCCGGCGTCGTGCAGCCAGGTCGCGATCGGGTCGCTCCAGGCCTCGACGCGGTAGGACCACAATCCCTCCGCGGGCAGCGTGACGTCGACGCCCCACCGGTCGGTGCCGGGCGCGAGCTCCCGCATGGGTCTCAGGCGGCCGGGCACGCCGTCGGGATCGAAGAGCACGACCCCGGCGGCCACCGCGTCGTGTCCCTCGCGGAACACGATGGCGGTGATCTCGAAGGATTCCCCGGCGGCGGCCTTCGCGGGTCGCTTCCCGCAGTCGACGACGGGATGGATGTCCTGGATTGGGATTCTTCCGATCATCGTTTCTCAACGTAGCGACGGCACGCCCGGTACCGCCGGAGTCCACGGGGCAATTGTCGATCTTTGCTCTGTCTTGAGGCAGCACGAAGCACAGCCCGCTGACCGGACCACTCGCTCGTACTGGAGTTGCCCTAATGCTCCCCCTTTACCCGCCAGAATGAAAGTCAGTCCGACGGGTCAAACCCGCGTGTCATCCACGGGTCTCCGGAGGTTCGTGCGGCGTACACGTACTCACTGTCACCCCGGCCGATCGGTGAGGTTTGAGCAGGTATGCCAATGGTGAGTTCGCACTGTGTGGCGAGAAGTTCCGGCCACATCCACCCCCTCCGATCGCCTAGGGTCTGGCCACGTGAGAGCTATACGCAGGTTCACCGTCCGTACCGTCCTTCCGGCCGAGCTCGCGCCGCTTGGCGAGCTGGTCCAGAATCTCCGCTGGTCATGGCACCCGGAGACGATGGACCTGTTCGCCGAGGTCGACCCCGAGGTCTGGGAGCGGGTCGAGCACGACCCCGTGGCCCTCCTCGGCGCCGTCTCGGCCGAGAGGCTCCGCGCCCTGGCGCAGGACCGGCGCTTCCTGCGCCGCCTGGCCGACGCCGCCGACGACCTCCGCGAGTACATGACGGCGCCGCGCTGGTACCAGACGCTGGAGGACGCGCCCGCCGCCGTCGGTTACTTCTCTCCCGAATACGGCATCGCCGCCGCCCTTCCCCAGTATTCGGGCGGCCTCGGCATCCTGGCCGGCGACCACCTGAAGGCGGCCTCCGACCTCGGCGTGCCGATCCTCGGCGTCGGCCTGCTCTACCGGCACGGCTACTTCACCCAGTCGCTGTCGCCCGAGGGCTGGCAGCAGGAGCACTACCCCTCCCTCGACCCCGGCGGCCTCCCCCTGACCCTCCTGAAGGAGGACGACGGCAGCCCCGCCCGCATCCGCATCAGCCTCCCGGGCGGCACCGGCCTGCACGCCCAGATCTGGGTCGCCCAGGTCGGCCGGATCCCGCTGCTGCTGCTCGACTCCGACGTGGCCGACAACGACACCACCGCCCGCGACGTCACCGACCGCCTCTACGGCGGCGGCGGCGACCACCGCCTGCTCCAGGAGCTCCTCCTGGGCATCGGCGGCGTGCGCGCCATCCGCGCCTACTGCCGCGTCACCGGCCACCCCGAGCCGCAGGTCTTCCACACCAACGAGGGCCACGCCGGATTCCTCGGCCTGGAGCGCATCCGCGAGCTCACCGAGGCCCGCCTGTCGTTCGACGAGGCCCTGGAGGCGGTCCGCGCCGGCACCGTCTTCACCACCCACACCCCCGTCCCGGCCGGCATCGACCGCTTCCCCGCCGACGTGATCGCCCGCCAGTTCGGCGGCGACAACGCCTGGCCGACCGTGCCGGTCGACCGCGTCCTGGCCCTCGGCGCCGAGCCCGACACGGGCGACGGCGAGAAGGCCGTCTTCAACATGGCCGTCATGGGCATGCGCCTGGCCCAGCGGGTCAACGGCGTGTCGGTCCTGCACGGCGAGGTCAGCCGCGGCATGTTCCAGGGCCTGTGGCCGGGCTTCGACCTGTCGGAGATCCCGATCGGCTCGATCACCAACGGCGTCCACGCCCCCACGTGGGTCGGCCGCGAGGTCATGGAGCTGGCCGGCAAGGAGCTGCCGACGATCGTCGAGCGCGCCCAGGGCTGGGAGGGCGTCCAGAAGCTGTCGGACGCCGACCTCTGGACCATCCGGGGGCAGCTGCGCGCCAACCTCGTCAACGACGCCCGCAAGCGGCTGCGCCGGTCGTGGCGGCAGCGCGGCGCCTCCGACGCCGAGCTGACCTGGACCGACGAGGCCCTGTCGCCCGACGTGCTGACCATCGGCTTCGCCCGCCGGGTGCCCTCCTACAAGCGGCTCACGCTGATGCTGCGCGACCCCGAGCGGCTGCGCGCGCTGCTGCTCGACCCGGTCAAGCCGGTCCAGATCGTGATCGCCGGCAAGGCCCACCCGGCCGACGAGGGCGGCAAGAAGCTCATCCAGCAGATCATCAAGTTCGCCGACATGGAGGACGTGCGCCACCGCATCGTCTTCCTGCCCGACTACGACATGACCGTCGGCCAGCTGCTGGTCCAGGGCTGCGACGTCTGGATGAACAACCCGCTGCGCCCGCTGGAGGCGTGCGGCACCTCCGGCATGAAGGCCGCGCTCAACGGCGGCCTGAACCTGTCGATCCGCGACGGCTGGTGGGACGAGTGGTTCGACGGCAACAACGGCTGGGCCATCCCGACCGCCGACGGCGTCTCCGACCCCGACCGGCGTGACGAACTGGAGGCCTCGGCCCTCTACGACCTGATCGAGCGCGAGGTCGCCGACCGGTTCTACGACCGGGCCGCCGACGGCCTGCCGCGCCGCTGGCTGGAGATGGTCAAGCACACCCTGAGCTCGCTCGGGCCGAAGGTGCTGGCCGGCCGGATGCTGCGCGACTACGTCGTGGAGCTCTACAGCCCGGCCGCCGGCGCCGCCAAGGCCCTGTCGGGCGACGGCTACGCCCAGGCCAAGGCGTTCGCGGCCTGGAAGCTGCGGGTCTCGCAGGCCTGGCCCGCCGTCCGGGTCGAGCACGTCGAGACGGCCGGCATCGGCGACACCCCGGAACTGGGGGCCGCCATGGAGGTCAACGCCACGATCGCGCTGGGCGAACTGTCGCCCGACGACGTCGAGGTGCAGGCCGCCTACGGCCGGGTCGGCCAGCACGACGAGCTGATCGAGCCCAACCACGTGAAGCTGACCGTCGGCTCGCTCGACGACGACGGCCACGCCATCTTCACCGGGGTGATCCCGCTCGACCGGACCGGCGCGTTCGGCTACTCGGTCAGGGTGGTGCCCTTCCACCCGCTGATGGCCTCGCCCGCCGAACTCGGCCTGATCGCGGTCCCCGAGGAACCGGCCGGCATGACCAACGGCACCCTCCGTTAACGATCTACCTACGGGACGGGTTCTCCCTGGCGGGAGGACCCGTCCCTGTCTCTGAAGAGTTGTCGCACGGGACGGGTCCTCCCTGGCGGGAGGACCCGTCCCGTGCGGTTATTGTGACCATTGGGTGCGGAACGTTCCGTGCATCCCGGCTAGGGTTTCGGGTCATGCGGCCCGTCCTCCGCCTCGTCCTTCGTGTGCTCGCCCCGCCCCGGCTCCGCCGGGCCGTCCGCGTCCGGGTCGACGCCCGGTACGTCACCCGGGCCGACCACGCGCAGGACATGAAGGAGGCGCTGTGGGAGATCCAGATGCTCCGCCGGGAAGTGGTGGCGCTGCGCCGTGAGGTCGATCGATTGCGGAGCTACTGATGCGGGTTTACCTGTCCGTCGACATGGAGGGCGTCACCGGGCTCACCGACCCCGAGGAGATGCACCACGGCGGCCGGGGCTACGAGCGCGGCTGTGAGTTCATGACCGGCGACGCCAACGCCGTCATCCGGGGCGCGTTCGCGGCCGGGGCGACGCAGGTGCTGGTCAACGACGCCCACGGCTCGACCAGGAACCTGCGCATCGACCAGCTCGACCCGCGCGCCACCCTGATCCGCGGCCCCGGCAAGCCCCACCGCATGGGCCAGGGCCTCACCGAGGGCTTCGACGCCGCGATCTTCGCGGGCTACCACGCGCGGGCCGGGGTCTCCCAGGGGGTGCTCAACCACACGTGGATGGGCAAGGAGATCCAGAACGTCTGGCTGAACGGCGAGATCTGCGGCGAGACCCGGCTGGTGGCCGCGTTCGCCGGGTTCGTCGGGGTGCCGGTCGTGCTGGTCACCGGTGACGTGGCGGTCTGCGATGAGGCCCGCGAGGTGCTCGGCGACGTCGAGACGGTCGCCGTCAAGCAGGGCATCGACATGTTCGCCGCCGAGCTGCTGCCGATCGCGGTGGCGCAGCAGAAGATCGAGGAGTCGACCCTCACCGCCCTGACCCGGCTGGCCGACTTCCGGCCCTATGCGATCGAGCCGCCGTACACGCTCGAAGTGGAGTGGAACAGCACCGCCATCGCCTCGGCCTGCGCGATCATCCCGGGAACCCGGCGCAAATCGGCAAGGAACACCGAGTTCACAACGCCCGACTACCGGGAGATCATGGCACTCTTCGGGCTGTACGCCATGATCGCCGGCCAGGTCGCGTGCGGAAGCGGTGTGTATGGGTGACGGGTGACTTAAGCCGCAGGGCTCTCCTCCACGGACTCGGCGTCGCCGGGGGAGCCGGCGCCATGCTGGCCGCCATGGGCGCCCTCGGCCTCGTCCCGTCCAGCCAGGCCCGCACCTTCACCGCGCCCCAGCCGGGCGACTTCACCCTGACCGGCCGATCGCCGAAGCGCGTCGTGATCCTCGGCGCCGGGATCGCCGGGCTCGCCGTCGCCTACGAACTGCTCAAGGCCGGGTACGACGTCACGATCCTGGAGGCCGCCAAGAAGGTCGGCGGCCGGAACCTGACGATCCGCGGCGGCGACGAGATCACCGAGATCGGCGGCGTCACCCAGCGGGCCGCCTTCCGCGACGGCACCTATTTCAACGCCGGCCCGGCCCGCATCGCGCAGTGGATGATCACCATGGACTACTGCCGCGAGCTCGGCGTGCCCCTGGAGATCTTCGTCAACTCCAACGCCGACGCCTACGTCCACACCTCCGGGAAGTCGATCAGGCTGCGCACCGCCCGCGCCGACACCCAGGGATACCTGTCGGAACTGCTGGCCAAGGCCACGAACCAGGGCGCCCTCGACGCCGACCTGACCGCGGCCGACAAGACCGACCTGCTCGACCTGTTACGCGAGTTCGGCCAGCTCGGCGAGCAGCTCACCTACGACGGCGGCGAGCGCCGCGCCGACACCGGCCCGATCCCGTCGGTGAGTGAGGTGCTGGGCTACCGGATCCCCTACGCGCTCACCTGGGACCTCGCCCACGACCAGGCCATGCCCATGTTCCAGCCGGTCGGCGGCATGGACCGCATCGTCGACGCCCTGGTCGCCAACGTCGGCCGCCACCGCATCAGGACCGGCACCCCGGCCACGAAGATCACCGACACCGGCCGCGAGGTCGTCGTCGAGTACCAGAACGGCGCGGCAAGGGCCGACTACTGCGTCGCCACCCTGCCCCCGCACGTCCTCGCCCGCGTCCCCAGCACGCTGCCGCCCGGGATCGTCTCGCGCCTCGGCCAGGGCTTCGTCCTCGCCGGCGGCAAACTCGGCCTGGAGTACGGCCGCCGCTGGTGGGAGCTGGACGAGAACATCTACGGCGGCACCAGCGAGACCGACCTCGACATCGGCCGCATCTGGTATCCCTCGCACGGCTTCCACGAGCGCCGGGGCCTGCTCGTCGGCTACTACACCGTGGCCGACCCGGCCGCCGTCTACGACGCCCTGTCGCCGGCCGCCCGCCTCGACCGCGCGCTGCGCGCCGGCGAGCAGGTCCACGGGCCGCGCTACCGCAAGGACCTGCTGTCGGCCGTCTCGATGTCGTGGGCGAAGCGGCCCCACGTCGAGGGCATGATGAACGTCGGCCTCCAGGGCGTGCCGCAGGCCCACGGGCGCGTCTACCTGGCGGGTGACTGGATGACCGGCCTGGTGGCCTGGCAGGCTGGGGCCTTCGAGTCCGCACGCAAGGCAGTGCTCTCGATCCATGAGAGGGCGCTGAAGGAGAACTGATGCTGGATTGGGTCCCCGCCGCCGACCACCTCGATCTGCTGGCCGAACCGGTGGCGAAGGCCGTACCGGACCTGAAGATCGACCTGCGGGCGACCGCCATCGACCCCGGCCTGGCCGACACCGCCGCCTTCTGCGAGACCTACGGCGTCGCCCCGGAGGACTCGGCCAACTGCGTCGTCGTGGCGGCCAAGCGTGGCGGCGAGATCCGCTACGCGGCCGTCATGGTGCTGGCCACCCACCGGGCCGACATCAACGGGATCGTCCGGCGGCACCTCGACGCCCGCAAGATCTCGTTCGCGCCGATGGACGACGCCGTCTCGCTGACCGGGATGGAATACGGCGGAATCACGCCGATCGGGCTGCCGGAGGGCTGGCCGGTGCTCGTTGACGAAAACGTGACCCGCCGCGACTTCGTCGTCATCGGCAGCGGGCTTCGCCGGTCCAAGCTGGCGCTTTCCGGTAGTGATCTCGTCACCGCCACCCGGGGCGAGGTGCTGTTGCTCACTTTGTGACCGTAGGGTGGGAAACCGTTGGACCAATCCTGCCGTTGTACAGGGCAGGAATGTGGCCTGATGGTTCACTCATGGGCGGTGTTTTAGTCGGTATGGTGCTAAAGGCATGAATCAGGACGACCGACTTGGCCCCTACCGGCTGCTCAGGCGGCTCGGTGAAGGCGGCATGGGCGTGGTCCACCTGGCCCTTGATCCTCACGGCAGGCAGGTGGCCGTCAAGGTGCTGCGCCCGGAGGTCGCCGGCGACGACACGGCGCGCCGCCGGCTCTCCCGCGAGGTCGAGACGATGCGGCGGGTCCGCAACCCCTACATCGCCGAGGTCGTCGACGCCGACGTGACGGGCCAGCGGCCCTACATCGTGACGCGCTACGTCCCCGGCAAACCCCTCGACGACCTGATCAAGCACGACGGCCCGATGTCGGTCGAAGGTCTGCTCAAGATCGCCTACGGGGTGGCCGACGCGCTGTCGGCCGTCCACGCGGCCGGGGTCATCCACCGCGACCTGAAGCCGGGCAACGTGCTCATGCTCGACGGCGACCCGGTGCTGATCGACTTCGGCATCGCCCAGGCGGTCGACGCGACCCGGCTGACCCAGACCGGCATGTTCATCGGCACCCCCGGCTACCTGGCCCCCGAGATCATCGAGGGTCACGAGGCCGGCCCCGAGGTCGACGTGCACGCCTGGGCCGGCACCCTGCTCTACGCCGCGACCGGCCTGCCGCCGTTCGGCAAGGGCACGCTGGAGATGATCTTCTTCAACATCACCTCGGGCAAGGCGAACGTCGACGCCGCCCCGCCGGTGATCCAGGCGGTGCTGCGCGCGGCGTTCCAGCGCGACCCCTCGCGGCGTCCCCGGGCGGTCGAGCTGCGCGAGCAGGTGGCCCGGCTGATGCCGCAGGCGCGGCGTCCCCGGGTGCCCGACGAGGTCACCACGGTCCCCAACATCGACGACCAGACCGGCCAGCCGATCGCCGTCTTCGGCGTCGACGGCCCGCCGCCCACGCCGCGGCCCCCGTCGACCGACCAGGTCAACCAGCCGGTGGCCGGTCCGAAGGCCAATCCGCTGATCACCCCGGTCGTCCGCCGCCAGCCGTCGCAGGAGGAGTATGTCTCCCTCCTGAACGACACCCCCTACGCGGGCCACCAGCCGCCGGCCGAGCCGATCCCGACGAGCGACGTCCGGCCGACCCAGGGCCACCCGAACCGGCCGAACCAGGGCTATCCGGGCACCGGCGCCAATCCCGCTCAGGGCGGCCGGCAGGGGCCCGGCTATCCGGGGCAGCAGCACGGCACCGGTCCCTCCGGGTTCACCGGACATCCGAACACCGGGCAGAGCCCCGGCCCCGCCGAGCCGACCGCGCCGCGGCAGGCCGTCAACCCCTCCGGCCCCGGGCACGTTCCCGGCCGGGGCGGCGGCGACCCGTTCCCGACGGTCCGGGTGACCGGCGAAGACCTGCGCCGGGCCGGGCTCTCGGGCGAGGGCGACGTTCCGACCCGGATGCCGGGCCGGCAGAGCGGCTGGGACGACGGCGACATGCCGACCCGCCGGGCCGGTCAGGGCGGCTGGGAGCAGCCGCGCGACGGCGATCTGCCCACGCGCCGGGTCCGGCCCGAGGAGCTGCGCCAGTCGCAGAACCCGCAGCAGGCGTTCTTCGAGCAGCCCGCCGAGCTCTACGAGCGGACCCCGCAGGTCCACCAGCCCAAGCCGGCGCCGTTCCTCGAGACGCTGCGCGTCCCGCCGCCCCCGCCGCTGCACAACCCGGGCGCGCGTCCGGGCGCCATGCTGCAGCGCTCCCGCGCCTACGGCGTGGCGAGCGTGCTCATGCAGGTCGCGCTGCTGGGCGGCGCGGCGATCGCGCCGACGCTGGCCGCACTGCTGATCATCCCGAGCGTCATCCTCTTCCGGGCCGCCGACATCGCCCAGCCGCAGCTCAACGGCCAGCGGCAGGTGAGCGCGGCGGCGGGCGACGTGTTCCGGGTGCTCAACGAGCCCGCCGCGCTGGCCAAGTCGGCCGGGGCGACGCTGGGGCTCATCTTCTACGGGCTCATCCTCGGCATTCCCGTCACGTTGCTGCTGACGGTGCTCACGAACATGGACATCCCCGCCACTCTCGGCTGGGGCGTCGCGGTCGCCCTCTGGACGATCTGCGCCGGCCCCGCCGTCGAGGCCCCCACCCGCCAGGTACGCCGTACGCTGGCATCGCTGTTCCCCACCAGGGGTATGGCGATCGGGGTCGCGGCCATCGTGGGGGTGGTGGCGGTGGTCCTCGCGGGAGTCGCGCTGTTGTCGCTCAGTTCCGAGATCCACACGGCAGGTTTGATCTGGGGTTTCGACCTGCCGGAACTGACACAACGGCTGGAACAACTGCGGAAATCAGGACTAGGGGGTTCATAGTTGGCCGCAACGGAAGCACCGGAGAGGATCGGTCCCTACCGATTGCTCCGGCGACTTGGCGAGGGCGGGATGGGCGTCGTCCATCTGGGGCTCGACTCCGACGACCGCCAAGTCGCCGTCAAGGTCCTGCACCCACACGTCGCATCCGACCTGAAGGCGCGCGACCGTCTCACCCGCGAGGTCGAGACGATGCGCCGGGTGCGCAGCGGCCGCGTCGCCGCGGTCCTCGACGCCGACCTGACCGGCGCCACGCCCTACATCGTCACCCGCTTCGCGCCGGGCCGCACTCTTGAGCAGCGGGTGCTCGAAGACGGCCCGCTCAAGGGCGACGAACTGACCAAGCTGGCCCGGGGGCTGTGCGAGGCGCTGGTGGCCATCCACCACGCCGACGTCATCCATCGCGACCTCAAGCCGGCCAACGTGATGCTCGTCGACGACGGGTCTGGCACGTTCGAACCGCTGGTCATCGACTTCGGCATCGCCCACCTCGTCAACGCCACCCGGCTGACCCAGACGGGCATGTTCGTCGGCACCCCCGGATACCTCGCACCGGAGATCATCCGTGACAGCGAGATCACCCAGGCCGCCGACGTCCACGCGCTGGCCGCGACCGTGTTCTTCGCCGCGACCGGCAAGCCGCCGTTCGGCTCGGGCACCTTCGAGGCGGTCTGTTACAACATCCTGGAGGGCAAGGCCCAGGTCGACGCGGCGCCCGCGTTCCTGCGCGGCTGGCTGCGGCTCGCCCTGGCCACCGACTCCACCGCCCGCCCGACGGCCGGGTCGCTGCTGAAACTCTCGCGCGCCCTCGACCCGACGGTGACGGTGTTCAAGGAGGGCGGCACCGCCGTCCAGAAGAACCAGGCCGTCGACGGCACCCGCGTCCTGTCCGACGGGACCCGCGTGCTGGCCGACGGCACCAGGGTCCTCAACGACGGGACCCGGGTGCTCACCGACGGCACCCGCGTGCTGTCCGACGGCACCCGCGTGCTGAGCGACGGCACCCGCGTGCTCGACGACGCCGTGCCCTCGGCCCGGCGCGACGAGACGTTCTCCGACCTGCTGCCGCCGGTCAACTACGTCGCGCCCGAGCGTGAGCCCCGGCCGCAGAAGGAGTCGCGGCGCCGTCCGGGCGGCTCGTCGCAGCCGCCGCCCTACGTCCCGGCCAACGTGCCGCCCTATCAGCCGCCGCCGCAGTTCGCGCCGCCGCCCTACGCCGACCAGCGGGTGGCCGGTTTCCCGTCGCCCCAGCAGCAGCGGTCGGCGCCCCCGGCCCCGCCGCAGGCGCGGCCCTACACCCCGCCGCAGCCGCAGCAGGACCGGCCGCGCTACAAGACCAGCCACCCCGTGATGGCGGGGCTGATGCTGGCGACGCTGGTCGGCGCGGCGTGCCTGCTGCCGGTGATGGTGAGCCTGTTCGCGGTCGTGCTGGTGCTGTGCCTGCGGGTCGGCAACTCGCTGATCGGCGACATGAGCGAGCGCCGGTCGGTCCGGGGCACCAGCAACTCCGACCCGATGCGGGCCGTGCTCGGCACTCCGTGGGCGCTGGTCAAGGCGGTGCTGGCCACCGTGATCCACGTCCCGCTGGGCATCCTGTTCGGCATCTGCGTCTGGGGCGCGTGCCGCTACCTGGGCGGGCTGACGACCGACGGCGCGGCGGCCTACGCGGCGGCGGCGTTCGTCGGCGGGCTGTTCCTGCTGCCGGGCGGGCGCAAGCCGCGCCAGGCGGTGCAGCGGGCGCTGGCGGGCGTCATCCGCAGCCCCGGCGCCGGCATGGTGGTCACCCTGGTCTTCGGCACGCTGGCGTTCTTCATCGTGATGACCGCGCTGTCGGCCGAAGCCGTCTGGACGCCCTGGCGTCCGCCGTCGGCCGTGATCGACGACCTGGTCGCCAGTCTCGGCAAGGGACAGGACACCGCGGTCAACCTGATCACCGGCCTGTTCGAAGACCTGATGAGCCAGATCGGATTGGGATTCCTCGTCGGAAAGTGAGCCAGAGCCCGCGACGGGGCACGATGACACGTGAATCCTGAAGGGAGCAGCCGGTGGAGTCGAGCGTCTCTAACGCCGGGCCCTATCGGCTGCTGTCGCCCCTCGGCAAGGGTGGGTTCGGTGCGGTCCATCTGGCGCTCGACGCCGAGGGCCGCACCGTCGCGGTGAAGGTCCTCCACCCGCACATAGCGGCCGACGCCTCCGCCATCACCCGGCTGTCGCGCGAGGTCGAGACGATGCTGCGGGTGCGCGGGCCGCACATCGCCGAGGTCCTCGACGTGTCGCTCGAGGGTGACCGGCCCTACATCGTCACCCGTTACGTGCCGGGCCGGGCCCTGTCGACGATCGTCGCCGAGGGCCCGGTCAAAGACGACGCCGACCTGCTGCGGCTGGCGCGGGGCCTGGCCGAGGCGCTGGCGGCGATCCACGACGCGGGGGTCGTCCACCGAGACCTGAAGCCGGCCAACGTGATGCTGGCCGACGGCGAGCCCTACCTCATCGACTTCGGCATCGCCTCCGCACTCGACCTGGTCTCGGTGACCGACACCGGCGCGGTCGTCGGCACCCCCGGCTACCTGGCCCCCGAGGTCCTCGAAGGCCGCGAGGCCGGGCCGCCCGCCGACGTGTTCGCGTTCGCCACGACGCTCGCCTTCGCCGCCACCGGCCGTCCGATCTACGGCCAGGGGCCCGCCCCGGCGGTCGCCTACCGGATCGTCCACCACGAGCCCGACCTGACCGGGGTGCCCTCGTGGCTGGTCCCTATCCTGCGCGACGCTCTGGCCACCGACCCGGCGGCCCGTCCGACGGCCGGTCAGCTGCTTGCCCGCCTGGGCGCCCAGCGCCCGGTCGCCCCGGCCACCCCGGTCACTCCGGCGCCGGCCGGCGCCCACCGCGAGGAGGAGACCGTCGAGCTGAAGGCGGCGACCGTGCCGCCGCCCGACACCCGCTCGCCGGCCGAGATCGCCTTCGCCCGCCGCCGCGACGTGGTGCGCCGCCGCTGGGTGGTCGGCACCTGCGCGGTCGTCGGCCTGCTCGCCGCGACCGGCCGCGAGCACCTGCCCGAGGCCTCTCTCCTCCTGCTCGTCGTGTACGGTCTGGCGCTCCTCATCGACGCCATGTTCGGCCTGGCCGCCAAGGAGAGAGGGCGCGTCGTCCTCGACCTGTCGGCCATCGCGGGCTCGATCGTGCTCTGGTGGGCGCTGAGCACCTTCTTCAGCACGTTTATCCTGCTGCTGGCCGTCGGCGCGGTGCTCTTCGCGCTGGGCGTGCTCGTCCTCGCGAGCTGACCCCCGCCGTACCTGTCCAGAACATAGTTCGGTATGGTGAGGGCAAGTGCCCCGTACGCGGGGTTTGTGAGTAAGCTACCCGTGGGTAACAAATAGCCAGTCGTCCGCTGCGGCGTCAGCCGTCTGAGTACGGGAGGTCGGCCACCGGCCATGAACATCGTCGTCTGCGTGAAGCAGGTTCCCGACACCGCGACCGAGCGCAAGCTGCGGTCCGATGACAGCACGATCGACCGCAGCGCCAATGGGGTCATCAACGAGCTCTGCGAATACGCGGTCGAAGACGCTCTCAAGCTGAAAGAGGCCCACGGCGGCGAGGTGACGGTCCTCACCATGGGGCCCGACCAGGCCACCGACGCCATCCGCAAGGCCCTCGCGATGGGCGCCGACAAGGCCGTCCACCTGTCCGACGAGGCGCTGCACGGCTCCGACGCCCTCTCGACCTCCTACGCGCTGTCCCAGGCGCTCAAGAAGATCGGGTTCGACGTCGTCATCCTCGGCTCCGAGTCGACCGACGCCCGCACCGGCATGCTCGCCGCGATGCTCGCCGAGCGCCTCGGCGTGCCGCAGCTGACCCTCGCCAGCAAGATCGAGGTCGACGGCTCGGCCATCAGCATCCACCGGCAGACCGACTACGGCTACGACAAGGTCGAGGCCACGCTGCCCGCCGTCGTGTCGGTCGTCGAGAAGCCCGACCCCTTCAAGCCGCGTTACCCGTCCTTCAAGGGCATCATGGCGGCCAAGAAGAAGCCCATCGAGAAGATCGGCGTCGCCGACGCCGAGATCGACCCCGCCCAGATCGGCCTCGCCGCCGCCTGGAGCGTGGTCTCCGACTTCACCGCCGCGCCCCCGCGCGGCAAGGGCGTCGTGGTCAACGACGAGGGCGACGGCGGCACCAAGGCGGCCGAGTTCCTCGTGTCGAAGAAGTTCATCTAGGGAGGGTTGGCAATGGCAGAGATCCTGGTGCTCGTCGAACAGGTCGACGGCGAGATCAAGAAGGTCACCCTCGAACTGCTCACCCTGGCCCGCTCGCTCGGCGAGCCGTCGGCCGTGTGGGCCGGTCCCGGCTACACCGACGTCGCCAAGGCCCGCCTGTCGGAGTACGGCGCGGAGAAGATCTACGTCGCCGACTCGGCCGACATCGCCGACTACCTGGTGGCTCCCAAGGCCGAACTGCTCGCCTCGCTGGTCGGCAGCCGGTCGCCGGCGGCGGTCCTGATCGCCTCCACCACCGAGGGCAAAGAGGTGGCGGGCCGCCTGGCCATCAAGACCGACAGCGGCGTCATCACCGACGCGGTCGGCGTGGCCGAGGGCTTCGTCGCCGAGCAGCCCGTCTTCGGCGGCGGCGTGATCGTGCACAGCAAGGTCGCCAAGGGCACGCCGATCATCGCCCTGCGTCCCAACTCGACCCAGCCGGTGGCCGCCGCCGGGGCCGGCACCGAGGAGAAGGTCGACGTCGCGCTCTCCGACGCCGCCCGCGGGGCGCGCGTGGTCGAGCGGGTGAAGGAGAAGTCGAGCTCCCGTCCGGAACTGACCGAGGCCGCGATCGTGGTCTCCGGCGGTCGTGGCGTCGGCGCCGACTTCTCGATCATCGAGCAGCTGGCCGACTCGCTCGGCGCGGCCGTGGGCGCCTCCCGGGCCGTGACCGACTCGGGGTGGTACCCGCACGAGTTCCAGGTCGGGCAGACCGGGAAGACCGTGGCGCCGCAGCTCTACATTGCGGCGGGCATCTCCGGGGCCATCCAGCACCGGGCCGGGATGCAGACCGCCAAGACGATCGTGGTGATCAACAAGGACGGGCAGGCGCCCATCTGGGAGATCGCCGACTTCGGCGTGGTGGGCGACCTGCACAAGGTGCTGCCGCAGCTGATCGACGAGATCACCAAGCGGAAGTAGTCCGGCCGCACGAAGGGCGCCGGGGCTTCGGCCTCGGCGCCCTTCGGTCGTCGCGGCGGGGTGTGGCGCGGCCGGGTGGCGCGGGGTGCGGCGGGAGGGGTCGGCGGCGGGGGGCGCCGGCCCGGCGGAGCCGTAACGGAGCGGAGTCTTTCGGGCTTTCCGCCACGTGAACGGGGGTTTCCGGCGGCTGTCCGGCGGGCAGACCGATTCAGGTCGCCCTTACGGCCCGGGCCGTAGTGGGCGACCACCAATTCCCCGCGGTGGAGTCGGAGTTCACTGCGGATACGCTTGTTTGGTGCGAACTGCCTACCTGGATCATGCCGCGACCACGCCGATGGTTCCCGAGGCGGTCGCCGCGATGGTGGCGGAGCTCTCCCGGGTCGGAAACGCCTCCTCGCTGCATGCCGCGGGGCGCCGCACCCGGCGCATCGTGGAGGAGTCGCGCGAGACCATCGCCTGTGCGCTCGGCGCGCGGCCCAGCGAGGTCGTGTTCACCGCCGGGGGCACCGAGGCCGACAATCTGGCGATCAAGGGGCTGTTCTGGGCCCGGCGGCGTCCTCGGGTGCTGCTCAGTTCGATCGAGCACCACGCCGCGCTCGATCCGGCCCACTGGCTGGCCACCCACCAGTCTGCGCGGGTCGAACTGCTGCCCGTCGACGCCCAGGGGCGGGTGCGGCCCGAGACGCTGAAGGCGGCGATCGGCGACGACGTCGCGCTGGTCAGCGTGATGTGGGCCAACAACGAGGTCGGGACCGTTCAGCCGATCCACGAGCTGGCGGCCATCGCCCACGAGGCCGGGGTGCCCTTCCACACCGACGCCGTGCAGGCGGTCGCCCAGCTCGACGTCGACTTCGCCGCCTCCGGGGTCGACGCGATGACGATCTCCGGCCACAAGGTGGGCGGGCCGATGGGGGTCGGGGCCCTGCTGCTGGCGCGGGGGGTCGATCCGGTGCCGGTGCTGCACGGCGGCGGCCAGGAGCGCGACGTGCGGTCGGGGACCCTCGACGCGCCCGCCATCGCCGGGTTCGCCACGGCCGTGAAGCTCGCCGTCGAGCGCCGGGCCGCGCTGGCCGCCCGGCTGACCGACCTGCGTGACCTGCTGATCGCGAAGGTCCGGGCCGCCGTGCCCGACGTGGTGGTCAACGGCGACCCCGACCGGCGGCTGCCGGGCAACGCCCACTTCACCTTCCCCGGGTGCGAGGGCGACGCCCTGCTGATGCTGCTCGACGCCAAGGGCGTCGAGTGCTCGACCGGCTCGGCGTGCTCGGCCGGCGTGGCCCAGCCCTCCCACGTGCTGCTCGCGATGGGCCAGGACGGCGCGCAGGCGCGCGGGTCGCTGCGCTTCTCGCTCGGGCACACCTCGACGGTGGAAGACGTCGAATGGGTCGGCGAGGTCATCGGCGGCGTCGTGGAACGGGCCCGCCGAGCGGGTCTTTCCTGACGTTCGAAAAACCAGGTCTGCTCATGCTTTTCTGGCCAGGTCAACTCATGCTGTGCCTGAGCGCGCCGGTGTCTGGACTGAGGAGCGCAGGAGAGCGAAGCGAACCGGAGCGACGAGGGAAGACACCGGATCAAAAGCGCTCAGGCCTGCGCGTGCGGAGCACGTGCTAAGTCAAAAAATGGGCCACGGCTGACCACTCCGGGTCCATCGTGACGACGATCGCCGGGCGGCCCTCGCGCCAGACCAGGTCGCGGACCGCGCGTTCGGTGGCGCCCGTCGGGTCGGCGTAGACGTGGAAGGTCCGTACGCCCTCGGAGCTCACGTGGGCGGCCACCACAGCCGGGCCCAGCGCCGCGGTCAGGGTCTGGTGGAAGGCGTTGAGGGCGTCGAGCGAGTCGCCTGCCGGGAGGCCGTCGCCGTCGGACTTGCGGTAGGGCAGGGTGACGGCGATGTGCTGGTCGTAGAGGGGGTAGTCGACCGGGCGGAGCGGGAACCTGGCGGTCGCGGTGAGCTTCTTGCCGCGGGCCGTGGTGCCTTCGAGCAGGGCCCACTGTTCGTCTTGGAAGCCCTCGGCGACGTCGGCCACCACGGCCGGAAGGTGGATCGCGGGGAGGGCGTCGATCGGCTCGATCTGGGCGGCGGTCACGTCGCCGACCCAGCGGGCCACCTCGTCTTCGCCGAGGAGGCGGTCGAGGGCCAGCATGGCGGTCTCCATGCGGGTGTCGTCGTCGATGTCCTCGAAGATCGGGTGATAGGCGGAGATGTCGACCCTCGGGCTGCCCGGCGGGACCCGCAGGGCCACCACGAAACGGGCCATGTCGAACTCGTGGGGACCGGCCGGGAACCGGACGTCGGCCGGGATCGAGGCCGCCTGCCGGGACGGATGGAACTCCCACATCGCGTCGGGCTCGGGGGCCGCCTGCGCCCAGCGGTGGGCCAGGGAGCGCAGCTCCGGGTTGGCGGCCGAGCTGACGACCAGGGAGAAGAGGCTGCCTCGGCCGTTGCCGACCTCCCAGACCAGGCCCGGGTCGATCGCCGCCACGGCGGGGGCCATCAGTTCAGCCTTGTCGTCGGCGGCCTCCACCCGGGGGCGGGCCTCGGCCCACCACGTCCAGAACTCGGAGATCGCCACCGCCGGGTCAACCGGCTCGCTCTTGCGCCCGAACAACCGCATGGCGTGCAATCCAACCAGCAGGACGGGCAGGACGCCAACGCGGGTAGGCTCGAAGGGTTATGGGATTCAAGCCTCTGCGCGTGCTCGCCGCCATGTCCGGCGGCGTCGACTCGGCCGTGGCCGCCGCCCGCATCGCGGAGGCCGGCCACGATGTGACGGGTGTGCACCTCGCGCTGTCGTCCAACCCGCAGTCCTACCGCACCGGCGCGCGGGGCTGCTGCACCGTCGAAGACTCGCGCGACGCCCGCCGCGCCGCCGACGTCATCGGCATCCCCTTCTACATCTGGGACATGGCCGAACGCTTCCACCGCGACGTGGTCGAAGACTTCGTGGCCGAATACGCCGCCGGGCGGACCCCCAACCCCTGCCTGCGCTGCAACGAGAAGATCAAGTTCGAGGCGGTGCTCGACCGGGCCCTCGCGCTCGGCTTCGACGCCGTCGCGACCGGCCACCACGCGCGCCTCGAAGACGGGGTGCTGCGGCGCTCGCCCGACGAGGGCAAAGACCAGTCCTATGTGCTCGGCGTGCTGACCCGCGAGCAGCTCTCGCACGCGATCTTCCCGCTGGGCGACTCGACCAAGGCCCAGGTCCGCGAAGAGGCCGCCCGCCGGGGGCTGACCGTCGCCGACAAGCCCGACTCCCACGACATCTGCTTCATCGCCGACGGCGACACCCGGGCGTTCCTGGCCGACCGCCTCGGCGAGGCCGAGGGGCCCATCGTCGACGCGCTGTCGGGCAAGGTCGTCGGCACCCACGGCGGCGCGTTCGGCTACACGGTCGGGCAGCGCAAGGGCCTCAACATCGACCGGCCCGCCGCCGACGGCCGGCCGCGCTACGTGCTGTCGATCGAGCCGGTGTCCAACACGGTGACGGTCGGGCCACGGGCGGCGCTCGAGGTGACGTCCATCGTCGCGACCAAGCCGGTGTGGAACGGGCCCGTCGACACCTCTACGGGCGAGATCGGGTGTTCGGTGCAGTTGCGGGCGCACGGCGAGGTCTATCCGGCGCGGGTGCGCGTGGGCGAGGGCGAGGTCCACATCACGCTCGAGGCGCCCGCCACCGGGGTCGCGCCCGGTCAGGGGGCCGTCCTCTACGACGGCGACACCGTGATCGGCTCGGCGACCATCGCCTCGGCCGCCTGAGGCCGTCATCCACCGGCAAAGCTTCAGCGCACTGTCATTCGTGTGAGGCCGATGTGCCTGAATCAGGCGAATTCCATGGACTCGCCCGGCTTGAGGCGGCGCATGTCGGCCTTCTGCTTCTTCCCCTCGACCGCCATGAAGTTGTCGATCATGCCCTGGCCGATCTCGTTGACCAGCCCGTCGTGGGTCGAGAAGGCGTGGTCGGGGCGGACGGCCCTGAGGTATTCGATGAAGTCCCACACCCGCAGCCACGGCGCGTTCGACGGGGCCAGCAGGGTCTCGACGGCCACGCCCGGGTCGGTCAGGGCGTCGCCCGGGTAGAAGACGCGGTCGTCGATCAGGAAGCCGATGTTCTGGATGATCGGGGCGTCGGGGATGGTCGGGGCGTGCCATTCGCCGATGACGCGTACGGAGAAGCCGGCCACCTCGAAGACGTCGCCCTCGCGGACCGTCTGGATCTTCACCGGGACCTCGCCGAGGGCGTTCGTGACCCCGTTGCAGGTCCAAACCTCCAGGTCAGGGCTGGCCGACTTGATCAGGTTGGCGTCGAGGTGGTCGACGTGCTCGTGGGTGATCAGGACGGCTTCCGCGCCGTCGAGCAGGCCGGTCCCGCTGAAGCTGCCCGGGTCGAGGACGAACGCGCGGCCGTCCTTCTCGAAGCGCCAGCAGGCATGGCCGAGTTTGGTGAGCTTCATAATTCCTAAGCTAGTCCTCGTGCATTCGTACCCATGGGACCAGGCCACCGCTACCGGGGTCGGTTCCCACCCCGGCGAAGACCATGTCGAGGCGCTCCGGACCGTGTTCGGAGAGCTGCCGATGCCCTATCTGCCCGAGTTGCCGGCACGGGGGGTGGGGGCGGACATGATCGGGCGTACCGCCTCGCTGCTCGTCGAACTGGCCGTCGAGGTGCAGCCCTCGGGCTGGCGCATGGCCGACCGGCCGGGGCGCGACCACAAGCGGGCGCGTGATCACCTGCTGCGTGACCTCGACGCGCTGGAGGAGGTCGCGCAGGGGTACACCGGGCCGCTGAAGATCCAGATCTGCGGGCCGTGGACCCTCGTCGGGGCGATCGAGCTGCGCTACGGCGACAAGGTCCTCGCCGACGCCGGGGCGGTCCGCGACGTCACCGACTCGCTGGCCGAGGGGCTCGCCGCGCACATCGCCGACGTGCGGAAACGCGTTCCGGGGGCCTCGCTCGTGGTGCAGGTCGACGAGCCGGGGCTGCCGGGGGTGCTGGCCGGGACGGTGCCGACGGCGTCGGGGTTCTCCCGTCTCGCCCCGGTCGAGGGCCCGCTCGCCGCCGCGCGGCTCGGGCAGGTGCTGTCGGCGGCCGAATTCCCGATCGTCCACTGTTGCGCGCCTTCGGTGCCCTTCGAGGTGCTCCGCACCGCGGGGGCCAAGGGGATCTCCCTGGACGCTTCCCTCATGCGGCGGCGTGACGAGGACGTCCTCGGCGCGGCCATCGAGGCCGGGATCGCCTTCTTCCTCGGCGTGGTGCCGGGCACGGACAGCCGGCTGCCCGACGTCGGCGTGGTCGCCAAGCCGGCGCTGGAGCTGTGGCGGCGGCTGGGGTTCCGGCCAGAAGGGCTGGCGCACCAGGTCGTGCTGACACCGGCGTGCGGACTCGCCGGCGCCTCGCCCGCCTACGCGAAGGCGGCGCTGGCGAAATGCCGCGAATCGGCCCGGGTGCTGCGGGAGGACCCAGAGGAGGAGTAAGAGCCCGCGGAAGTACATCCGATTGCAAGCGTGGCCAGATATCCCTACACCTATGCGGATATTTCTGGTCACGGGCGCAGTGCTGGCCGGGCTCCTCGTCGCGGCCTCTCCGGCCCTCGCCGACACCTGGCACTGGGGGCCGGTGAAGTCGGCGGACGGCAAGGGCAGGGTCACGAACGGGAAGATCGTCGGCA
Organism: Herbidospora galbida; assembly: GCF_005233835.1. Classification (GTDB taxonomy): domain Bacteria; phylum Actinomycetota; class Actinomycetes; order Streptosporangiales; family Streptosporangiaceae; genus Herbidospora; species Herbidospora galbida. Next base: position 139,516 of record NZ_SZQA01000010.1, read on the forward strand.
CGGCCGCCGGGCTCAAGATCACCGGGCGGCTGCACGACGCCACGGCGGGTGGTTCGTGTTCATGGGTGCGGTTCCGGTACCTGACCGATCGCGGCAAAACGGTGTACAAGTCGTACAAGACCTGTAAGGCCGGATGGAGCGCGGTCACCCTCAAAACGGACCATGTCCTCAGCGTCGAAGCGCGTGTCTGCCGGGGCACGGCCACGGCGGTTACCGGGCGTTGCTCCGCTTATGAGGGGGTCTGGGCGCAGGGCGGCTGAGCACGGGAAAGTCGGTCGGCGGCGATAGGTTTTCCCTGAGTCGCGATGAGGGGAGCGGGGCATGACCGAGGGGATCGCGCCGGAGCCGAGTCCGGAGGAGGCCGAGCTCAGCAGGCGGCACTCGGAGCTCACCGAGCTGATCGAGCAGGCCAGTTTCCGCTACTACGTCCGCGATTCGCCGACGGTCAGCGACGCCGAATACGACTCCTGGATGCGGGAGATCACGGCCATCGAGGAGCGGCGGCCCGAACTGCGGACGCCCGATTCGCCGACGCAGAAGGTCGGCGCGCCGATCTCCACCGAGTTCACCGCCGTCGAGCACCTGCAGCGGCTCGAAAGCCTCGACAACGCCTTCAACGCCGCCGATCTGGCGGGGTGGCAGGGGCGGGCCGAGCGGCTCGCCGAGCGCGACCCCGCGCCCTACCTGTGCGAACTGAAGATCGACGGGCTGGCGGTCGCGCTGGTCTACGAGAAGGGCCGCCTGGTCAGGGCGGCCACGCGCGGCGACGGGCGCGTGGGCGAAGACGTGACGCCCAACGTCCGCACCATCGCCGACGTGCCCGAACGGCTGACCGGCGACGACGTGCCCGACCTCATGGAGGTCCGGGGCGAGGTGTTCCTGCCGGTCTGGGGGTTCGAGAAGCTCAACCAGGAGCTCATGGACGCCGGCAAGCCCCCCTTCGCCAACCCGCGCAACTCCGCGGCGGGGTCGCTGCGGCAGAAAGACCCGCGCATCACCGCGCACCGGGCGCTGCGCATGATCGTCCACGGGGTCGGAAAGTGGGAGGGCGCGGCGCCGCCGAAGGCCCAGTCGGAGATGTACGACCGGCTCAAGTCGTTCGGGCTGCCGGTCAGCGACCGCTACAGGGTCGTCGCGACGATGGCCGAGGTCCAGGAGTTCGTCGACCACTACGCCGAACACCGCCACGACACCGAATACGAGATCGACGGCGTGGTGGTCAAGCTCGACCACGTCGACGTGCAGCGGCAACTGGGCTCGACGAGCAAGGCGCCCCGGTGGGCGATCGCCTACAAATATCCGCCGGAAGAGGTCACGACCAAGCTCCTCGACATCCGCGTCGGCATCGGCCGGACCGGCCGGGTGACGCCCTTCGGCATGATGACCCCGGTGGTCGTGGCCGGGTCGACGGTCGAGCGGGCGACGCTGCACAACGCGTCCGAGGTGGCGCGCAAGGGCGTGCTGATCGGCGACACGATCGTCCTGCGCAAGGCCGGCGACGTGATCCCCGAGATCGTCGCGCCGGTGGCCGACCTCCGCGACGGCACCGAGCGGGCGTTCGTGATGCCCACCCACTGCCCCGAGTGCGGCACCGAGCTCGCCTACGAACGCGAGGGCGACGCCGACCTGCGCTGCCCCAACACCCGGGCCTGCCCCGCCCAGCTACGGGAACGGATCTTCTTCGCCGCCGGCCGTAACGCCTTCGACATCGAGGGCCTCGGCTACGTCGCCGCGACCGCCCTCACCCAGCCGCTGCCGCCGCAGGAACCCGTCGTCCGTACCGAGGCCGACCTGTTCGACCTGACGATCGACCGGCTGCTGCCGATCAGGTCGTCGGTCCGCGACCCCGACTCCGGCCTGCCGAAACTCGACCCCGAGACGGGCGAGGAGAAGGTGGTCTCCTTCTTCGCCAACAAGTCGGGGGCGCCCAGCAAGAACGCCCTGACCATGCTGGAGAACCTGGAGAAGGCCAAGTCGGCCCCGGTCGCCCGGGTGCTCGTCGCCCTGTCGATCCGGCACGTCGGCCTGCCCACCGCGACCGAGCTGGCCGCGCGGTTCCGCTCGATCCGGGCCATCGCCGACGCCTCGGCCGAGGAACTGGCCGAGGTCGAGGGCATCGGCGCGCGCGTGGCCGAGACGATCAAGGAGTGGTTCGAGGTCGACTGGCACCGGGAGATCATCGACCGGTGGCGGGCGGCCGGGGTCGTGATGGAGGACCCCGAGCCCGTCGAGCGGCTGCCGCAGACGCTTGACGGTCTGACGTTCGTGGTGACGGGGACGCTGGCGGGGTTCAGCCGCGACGAGGCGTCGCTGCAGATCACCGCACGGGGCGGCAAGGTGACGTCCTCGGTGTCGAAGAAGACGAGCTTCGTCGTGGTGGGGGAGAACGCGGGGTCGAAGTACGACAAGGCGGTGACGCTCAAGGTGCCGATCCTCGACGAGGAGGGGTTCCGGGTGCTGCTCACCCAGGGGGCGAAGGCGGCCGAGGGGGTCGCGGTCGTGGGCGGGGAGTAGCGCCGCCGCCGAAATGGAAGAGGCCACCCGTTCCGGGCTTCTGGGCCGGAACGAGTGGCCTCGGTCTGCGGGGGGTGCTCGGGTGTGGTTCGGCGCAGCCCGCAGAGTTCAGGGGCTTACAGGGCCGTGCAGGTCACCGACGGGACGTTGTTGGTGCTGCCGGAGTTGGCCGTGAAGCCGAAGTTGGTGCTGGCGTTCGGGGCGAGGTTGCCGTTCCAGTTGAGGTTGGTCACCTGGACGTTGCCGCCCGACTGGGTGTGGCTGCCGCTCCACAGCTGGGTGATGGTCTGGCCGTTGGCGAACGTCCAGTTGACGCGCCAGCCGGTGAGCCCGGCGCCGCCGCTGTTGCGGACCGAGACCTCAGCCTGGAAGCCGCCGCCCCACGGGTTGATGATCCGGTAGGTCGCCGCGCAGGACTTCCCGCCCGGCGTGGGCGTGGGCGTCGGGGTGGGGGTCGGCGTGGGAGTGGGGGTCGGGGTGGGAGTGGGGGTCGGGGTAGGCGTGGGCGTCGGCGTGGGCGTCGGCTGCGGGGTGTACGGAGCCGCGATCGCCAGGTCGTAGGCGCGCTGGGGCACGAACTGACCGGCGGCCGCGATGCAGCCGTCGGCCTCACCGGGCAGCTTGATCCACAGGAAGGCGTCGATCGCCGAGTCGCCGGTGTTGGTGGTGCTCCACGTGCCGGTCGCGCGGCCGCCCGGGTCGCACCACTCGCTGCCCTGCGGGCCGTTGCCGTTGCGGCTGGTGTCGATGACGGCCTTCAGGCGGGAGATGCCGGTCGCGGCGATGACGCTCTTCGCGTACGAGATCTCGGTCGAGGAGTAGCGGTAGTTCGAGACGTTGAGCGCGATGCCGTCGGCCGAGTTGGCGATGTCCGACTGGACGAGCCGGTTGGCCGCCTCCTGGGCGCTGAGCCAGCCCCCGTGGCCGATGTCGAAGTAGACCTTGGCCTGGGACGAGCCCGCCTTCAGCTTCTTGCCGGCGTAGGCCATCGAGGCCTTCACGTCGTTCTGCAGCGACGTGCTCATGCAGTTCGTCATGATCGGCAGCACGTCGGGTTCGAGGATGATGTACGCCGCGCGGCCCTGGAGACCCGCCGCGACCTCGTCGATCCAGGCCCGGTAGGCCGAGTGGCTGGGCGCGCCGCCGGTCGAGGCGCCGGAACAGTCGCGGTTGGGGATGTTGTACACGACCATGATCGGGATCTTGCCCTGGGAGGCGGCCGCCCCCACGTACGAGCTGACCTGCGAGCGGACCGTCGAGGTGTTGGTCGTGGTGAACCAGCGGCCCTGCGGCACGGCCGCGATGCGGTCGCGGATCACGGCGGTCTTCGAGTCGTTCGGGTTGGCCGCCACCCAGCGGGCCGCGCTGGTGTCGGGGTCGACCCAGAACACCGAGTCGGCGGCGTTGGCGGCCGACGTGCTGAGAACGGCGGCGCCCACCCCCAGGGCGGTGACGGCGGCGGCGAATGCGGCCGTCAGAGTCCTTCTTCGAAACATGAGATACTCCGTCCCAGAATGTGGGAGCGCTCCCACCAGGTTGCGGCGATCTAATCACCAGTTGGCGGGCACCTGAAGGCCCATCCCGAATTAGGCGAGGCCCTCAGGGTGAAACACCCAGGCAACACGGTGGAAACGGCTATCTGGGCATCTGAAACTTTCAGTGCGAACGTGCTAGATCAATCCATCGCACGAAATATCCCGTAACGCAACGTGCCCAAGCGGTTTCGCGAAGTGGCCCGTAGGCCGTACCCTCCCATAGTGACCTCTTGGGGGGTTTCTCAACGATGACTGCAATTGCGCGCCATCTCATGCCATGTCCTGAGATCGGCGACTCGACCGGATCAACTGGCCGTGCCCCCGCGCCGCCCGACACTCGGGACGCCGGGCCGCGGCTCGGCTCGCCCCTGTGGACCTACTTCGCGGCGATCATCACGATCGGGTTCACCGCCCTCGTCGTCGCGACCGTCCGGCTCGGCGGCCCCGAGCTGGCGCTGCTCGGCGCCGACCCGCTCTTCTGGGTGCTGGTCGTGCTGGTCTTCCTGGGCGAGCTCCGGCCGGTGATGGTGAGTTCGTCCGCGCTCGTCGGGGGCACCCCCACCTCGACGATGTTCACCTTCGCGGTGCTGATGCACTACGGGCTGTCCGCCGCCGCGATCATGCAGGCCGTCGCGATGCTGGTCAGCGGGCTGGTGCACAAACGGGCCTGGCACCGCATCGCGTTCAACATCGCCCAGGTCACCCTCGCGTGCCTGGCCGCCGCCGTCGTGTTCGGCATGTTCGGCGTCCACTCGCGGCCCATGAACACCTGGACGCCCACCGGCGCCGACATCCCGGCCATCGTGCTCGCGGGGCTGGCCTACTTCCTGGTCAGGGGCCTGCTGGTGTGCGGCGCGGTGGCGCTGCACGAGCGCAAGACCGTGCTGCGCGTGCTGAAGACCTCGCTCGTGCCGCAGGGCCTCGTCTACGGGGCGCTGCTCGGCCTCGCGCCGCTGGTCGTCGTGGTGATGGAGCACTCCGCCGGGCTGGTGCCGCTGTTCGTGGCGCCGCTCGCGGCCGTCTACTTCACCGCGACGCTGTCGATGCGCCGCGACCACCAGGCGATGCACGACGGCCTGACCGGGCTGCCCAACCGCAAACTGCTCATCCTCCGCACGGAGGAGGCGCTCGCCGAAGCCCGCCATGACGAGCGGGTGGGGCTGCTGCTGCTCGACCTCGACCGGTTCAAAGAGGTCAACGACACCCTGGGGCACCCGGTCGGCGACCTGCTGCTCAAGATCGTGGCCCACCGGCTGACCCACTCCGTCCGGCCCGGCGACGTCGTCGCCCGGCTCGGGGGCGACGAGTTCGCGGTGCTGCTGCCGCAGATCCGCGACGCCCAGGCCGCCAAGGAAGTGGCCTCCCGCCTGCGGGTCGCGCTGACCGAACCGGTCAGGCTCGAAGGGATGACCTTCGATCTGGACGCGTCCATCGGCATCGCCCTCTACCCCGACCACGCGCCCGACTTCGAGCTGCTGCTCCAGCGCTCCGACGTGGCGATGTACATGGCCAAGGAGGCCCGCTCGGGCGTCGAGTTCTACGTGGCCGAACGCGACCGCAACTCCCCTGAGCGCCTCAGCCTGCTCGGCGACCTCAGAAGGGCCATCGACGGCGCCGAACTCGACCTCCACTACCAGCCCAAGGTGGCTCTCCAGGACGGCCGCGTCGAGGGCGTCGAGGCGCTGCTGCGCTGGTGGCACCCGGTACGCGGACCCGTCTCGCCCGGCGAGTTCATCCCGCTGGCCGAGCAGTCCTACCTGATGCGCGAGCTCACCCAGTACGTCATCGCCAAGGCCCTCGACCAGGCCGCCCGCTGGTGGCACTCCGGTCTGGAGATCCCGATCTCGGTCAACGTGTCGGCCCGCGACCTGCTCGACTCGGGCCTGCCCGACCAGCTCTCGGCCGGCCTGGCCCGCTACTCGCTGCCCGCCAATGCCATCCACCTAGAGGTCACCGAGCGCATCCTGATGACCGACCAGGCCTACTCGGCCGACACCATCCGCACGCTGGCCGCCCTGGGCGTCCCCCTCGCGCTCGACGACTTCGGCACGGGCTACTCGACGCTCGTACGGCTGCAGCGGCTCCAGGTCGACGAGGTCAAGATCGACGCCTCGTTCGTCCGGAAACTGGGGGAGTCGGCCGATGACGAGCGGATCGTGCGCTCGATCATCGACCTGGTCCGGTCGCTCGGATTGCGCGCCGTCGCCGAAGGGGTGGAATCGGCCGACATCGCTGCGCAATTGCGGGGCATGGGCTGCCACGCCGGGCAAGGCTGGTGGCTCGCCGAGCCCATGCCGGCCGAGGAGGCCGTCGTGTGGCTGCGGTCGCGGCTGCGGCTGCCGATGGCCACGTCCAGGGTCGATTGACCGCGTCGAGGAGGGGCTGCGGCTCGCCCTAGGATGAGGTGTCCACACTCCACCCAGGAATCGGGTTAAACGACTTATGTCTGCCATAACCCGCGAAGAGGTCGCTCACCTCGCCCGGCTGTCCCGGCTGGCGCTGGCCGACGAGGAACTCGACCACTTCGCCGCCCAGCTCGACCAGATCGTCGGCGCGGTCGCCCGCGTCGCCGAGGTCGCGACCGCCGACATCCCGCCGTCCTCGCACGCGCTGCCGTTGACGAACGTGTTCCGGCCCGATGTCGTCGCGCCCAGCCTCACCCCCGAGCAGGCCCTCTCCGGCGCGCCCGCCGTCGAGGACGACCGCTTCCGCGTGCCCCGCATCCTCGGGGAGGAGGCGTGAGCGAGCTGATCAAGAAGACGGCCGCCGAGTTGGGGTCGCTGATCGCCTCCGGTGAGGTCTCGGCCGTCGAGGTGACCCAGGCCCACCTCGACCGGATCGCCGCGGTCGAAGACCGGGTCCACGCGTTCCTGCACGTGGGCGCCGAGTCGGCGCTCGCGCAGGCCGCCGCCGTCGACGCCCGGCGTGCCGCCGGCGACGAACTGGGCCCGCTGGCCGGCGTGCCGATCGCGCACAAGGACGTCTTCACGACGACCGACATGCCCACCACGGCCGGCTCGAAGATCCTCGAAGGCTGGCGCCCGCCCTACGACGCGACGGTGACGCGCCGTCTGCGCGAGGCCGGGCTGGTCATCCTGGGCAAGACCAACCTCGACGAGTTCGCGATGGGCTCCTCGACCGAGAACTCGGCCTACGGCCCGACCCACAACCCGTGGGACCTGACCCGCATCCCGGGCGGCTCGTCGGGTGGCGCGTCGGCCTCGGTGGCGGCCTACGAGGCCCCCCTGTCCACCGGCACCGACACGGGCGGCTCGATCCGCCAGCCCGCCGCCGTGACCGGCATCGTCGGCATGAAGCCGACCTACGGCGGATCCTCCCGCTACGGCCTGATCGCCTTCGCGTCCTCGCTCGACACGCCGGGCCCGTTCGCCCGCAACGTCATGGACGCCGCTCTTCTCCACGAGGCGTTCTCCGGCCACGACCCGATGGACTCGACCTCGATCGACCAGCCCGTGCCCTCCGTGGTCGAGGCCGCCCGGCAGGCCGACGTCGCCGGGCTGACCGTCGGCGTGGTCAAGGAGTTCGGCGGCGACGGCTACCAGCCGGGCGTCCTGGCCCGGTTCCAGGAGGCCGTCGAGCTGCTCGAATCGCTCGGGGCCAAGGTCGTCGAGGTGTCCTGCCCCTCGTTCACCTACGCGCTGCCGGCCTACTACCTGATCGCGCCGTCGGAGTGCTCGTCGAACCTGGCCCGGTTCGACGCCATGCGCTACGGCCTGCGCGTCGGCGACGACGGCACCCGCTCGGCCGAAGAGGTCATGGCCCTGACCCGGGCGGCCGGCTTCGGCCCCGAGGTCAAGCGCCGCATCATGCTCGGCACCTACGCGCTCTCCTCCGGCTACTACGACGCCTACTACGGCTCGGCCCAGAAGGTGCGCACGCTGATCTCGCGCGACTTCGACGCCGCCTTCCAGCACGTCGACGTCCTGATCTCGCCGACGACGCCGACCACGGCGTTCCCGATCGGCGAGCGGGCCGACGACCCGATGGCCATGTACCTGGCCGACCTGTGCACCATCCCGTCGAACCTGGCCGGAAACGCGGCCCTGTCGGTGCCGTGCGGTCTCGCCGACGAAGACGGGCTTCCCGTCGGTCTGCAGATCATGGCCCCGGTGCTCGGCGACGACCGGTGCTACCGGGTGGGCGCCGCCGTGGAGCGGGCCTTCGAGTCCCGGTGGGGCGGGCCGCTGCTGTCCAAGGCTCCGGCTCTGTAGAAACAGGAGGAAGAGCGGCATGATCACGCGTATCGTGCCGCTCTTCCGGTCCTCATCGGCCGACATGATCAAAGCTCTGGAAGGACTGGGTTATCAGCATGGCTGACACGCCGACACTCATGCCCTACGACGAGGCGTTGGAGAGGTTCGAGCCGGTGCTCGGCCTGGAGACCCACGTCGAACTCGGCACCAACTCGAAGATGTTCTGCGGCTGCCCGACCACCTTCGGCGCCCCGCCGAACACCCACGTCTGCCCGACCTGCCTGGCCTTCCCCGGCGCGCTCCCGGTCGCGAACGCGGTGGCGATCGAGTCGACGATCCGCATCGGTCTGGCCCTCAACTGCTCGATCGCCGAGTGGTGCAGGTTCGCCCGGAAGAACTACTTCTATCCGGACATGCCGAAGAACTACCAGATCAGCCAGTACGACGAGCCGCTCTGCTTCGACGGCTACCTCGACATCACCGTCGAGGGCAAGACGGTCCGGATCGAGATCGAGCGCGTCCACCTCGAAGAGGACACCGGCAAGTCGACCCACGTCGGTGGGGCGACCGGCCGCATCCAGGGCGCCGACCACTCGATCGTCGACTACAACCGGGCGGGCATCCCCCTGGTCGAGATCGTCACCAAGCCCATCGAGGGCACCGACCGGCTCGCGCCCGAGGTCGCCCGCGCCTACGCCACCGAGCTGCGCGAGGTCATGCGCTCCCTGGGCGTTTCCGACGTCCGCATGGACCAGGGCTCGATGCGCTGTGACGTCAACGTCTCGCTGATGCCGCGCGGCTCGACCGAGTGGGGCACCCGCACCGAGACCAAGAACGTCAACTCCTTCCGCAGCGTCGAGCGGTCGGTCCGCGGTGAGATCGAGCGGCAGGCCGCGATCCTGGCCGAGGGCGGCCGGATCATCCAGGAGACCCGCCACTTCCACGAAGACACCGGGCTGACCACGTCGGGCCGGTCGAAGGAAGAGGCCCAGGACTACCGCTACTTCCCCGAGCCCGACCTGGTCCCGATCGCGCCCGACCCGGCGTGGGTCGCCCAGCTCAAGGCCGAGCTGCCCGAGCTGCCCTCGGTGCGCCGCGCCCGGCTGCAGGCCGAGTGGGGGGTCAGCGACCTCGACATGGCCGCCATGCACAACGCCGACGCGTTCGGCCTGGTCGAGGCGACCGTCGAGGCGGGCGCCCCGGCGGCCGACGCGCGCAAGTGGTGGATGGGCGAGCTGGCCCGCCGCGCCAACGAGAACGGCGTCGCGCTGGCCGAGCTGCCGATCACCCCGGCGCAGATCGCGAGGGTGACCGAGCTGGTGAAGTCGGGCGCTCTCAACGACAAGCTGGCCCGCCAGGTCCTCGAAGGCGTGCTCGCCGGGGAGGGCTCGCCCGACGAGGTCGTCGAGGCCCGCGGCCTGAAGATCGTCAACGACGAGGGCGAGCTGTCGGCCATCATCGACCAGGTCATCGCCGACAACGCCGACGCCGCCGACAAGATCCGAGGCGGCAAGATCGCCGCCGTCGGCGCTCTCGTGGGCGGGGTCATGAAGGCCAGCCGGGGCAAGGCCGACGCCGGCCGCGCCCGCGCCCTCATCCTGGAGAAGCTCGGCGTCACCGAATAGACGATCATGCCCGGGTCCGTCCAGGGCCCGGGCATCTTCATGTTCCGTTACGGCTCCGCCCACCACGGCCCCGCCCGCCGACTCCGCCCCCCCGCCGAGTCCGGCGCCGACCCCCGCTCCCGGCCCGCGCCGCCACGGACAGCGCGACGGCACTCCACCCGCCGTTTGACACGCCCTCGAACCAACACCATGTGACATAGCGCCAAAATTCACCGCCACAAATCCCTGATCTGTTTCATCCGCACCGCCCTGTGCGGCGAATGTGTCATGACAGATCCCTGACAGTCGCGCCTGGGCGGCGCCTGGCTCTGTTATAAGAAGTCCGACGTCTCGCGCCAAAACCACGTTCCACAGTCGCTTGACATGACCCCTGACAGGGCGAACCTCATGTTTTCGCGACATATCCAGAAGAGGGTGCTTTAGGGTTAACTGAAGGGAGTTTCCCCTGAGCCGGAGGAGAGCAAGGCGTGCGGAACGCCGAAGCGTCCATCGACCCGCCGACGGATCCGTTCGGGACGGACTCCGAGGCGGTCTCCGCACGTAAACACCCGGTTCGCGCGGGCGGTTCGCTTCCCCCGGGCGTGACGTCCGACATCTTCGGCAGCGCCCCCCTCGTCAAGTCGCCGCCCCCGGAGACCTCGTTACCGCCGCCGGCCAAGGTCGAGGTCTGGCCGGTCGCCGCGCCGCGCAAGGTCACCATCGCGCCGCTGCCCGTCGAGGTCGAGGATCTGCCCGACGAGGGGCCGGGGTTCCGCTGGGTGCGGCCGGCCCTGTTCGTCGTGGCGGGGCTCTTGGTTCTGCTGTACGCCGTCCCCGCCTTCGTGATGGCCGGCAACGTCTACCCGGGCACGACCGTGCTCGGCGTCGACGTGGGCGGGATGAACGCCCGGCAGGCCACCGACCGGCTGACCACGGGGCTGGTCAGCGCGGCCACCAACGCCATCGTCGTGCGCGACGGGGCCAAGAGCGAGCGGATCAGCCCCGAGCGGAGCGGCCTGTCGATCGACATCCCGGCCACCGTGCGGGCGTTACCCATGGGGTTCCCGAGCCCGGCCGACATCTGGCGGGCGATGACCGGCGGGCGTGAGGTCACCCCGGTCGTCCGGGTCGACAGCGCGCGGCTGGGCGAGGTGGTCTCGACGCAGGTCGCCAGGGCCATGGAGCGGCCGATGGTCGAGGGCGACGTCACCTTCGACGGCCTGCGGCCCGAGCCGGTCTACCCCAAGGAGGGGACCGCGCTCGACGTGCCCCGGGTCGTCGAGGCGGTGCGCGCCGCCTACCTGAACCCCGACATCATCGTCGACGTGAAGCCCGTCGAGGCCGGTCCCCGCGCCACCCGCGACGGCGTGAACCGGGCGGTGGCCTGGGCGCGCAGGGCGGTCGCGGCGCCGGTCACGCTGACGTACGGGGGCGTCTCCCTGGAGCTCGCCCCGGTCGACATCGCGGCGGCGCTGAGCTTCGAACCCGGCGAGACCGGCGGGCTGGAGGCCCGGTTCGACGCGGCCGTGGCGACGCGGGGCATGCGGTTCGTGCCCGAGGGCGAGGCGCCCCGCGACGCGACCTTCGTCATCGCCGACGGGCGGCCCAAGCTGGTGCCGGGCCGGCCCGGCATCGGGATCGACACCTCCAAGCTGGGCGCGCAGATCATCGCCATCCTCAGCCGCCAGAGCGGCCGCGCGGTGACCGTGCCGATGACCCTGCTCCAGCCCGACATGGACGACAAAGAGGCCGCGGCGATCGGCATCAAAGACGAACTGGTCCGGGTCGACATGAGCTACAGCTGCTGCCAGCCCCGCGTGACCAACATCAAGGAGACCGCCCGGCGGGTCAACGGCACGATCGTCCGGCCCGGCGAGACGTTCTCCCTGAACCAGGCGACCGGACTCCGCGAGGGCCGTCCCGGCTACGCCGGCCCCGCCGAGCCGGTCTCGATCCGGGGAGAACAGGGCAGGGACGTCCCGGGGGTGTCGGTCGCCGGGACCGTCCTCTACAACGCCGCCCTCCGCAGCGGCCTCGAGATCGTCGAGGCGGTGCCGCACGAGTCGTTCCTGCCGCCCTACCCGGCCGGGGTCGAGGTGGCCGTCTCCTATCCGGGGCCAGACCTGGTCTGGCGCAACGACACCGACTACGGGGTGCTCATCCAGGCCACCGCCACCGACACGGTCATGACGGTGTCGCTGTGGGGGACCAAGACCTACGAGGTCACGATCAGTCAGAGCGACCGCACCCGGTTCACCTCGAACCTGCCGGTCCAGGGCCCCGAGGTCGGCTGCGTGCCGTCGGCGGGCGCCGCCGGGTTCACGATCGTGACCACCCGCGAGCGCGTGCGGCTCGACGGCACCGTCGAGACGCCGGAGAGCTGGAAGACGGTCTACAAGCCGCGCGCCGAGACCGTCTGTCCAGAGGCGGGTACTCCGGGGTAGGTTCACCCGCGCGAGCCACGGTCGGCCTTCGGCCGCCCGCGTCTCGCTCAGCGTCCGGGGATGACCAGGATGCGGTCGTCGCCGTTCTTCGGGTCGCCGCGGCCGTCGCGGTTGCTCGTGCCGACCCACAGCGAGCCGTCGGGCGCCGTTGCGACCGACCGCAGGCGGCCGAATTCGCCCTCGTAGAGCGCCTCCGGGCGGCCCGCCGCCCCGTCTTGGGTCACCGGGACCTTCCACAGCCGCTCGCCACGTAGCGCCGCCGCCCACACCGCGTGGTCGGCGTAGGCCAGGCCCGAAGGAGACGCCTCGTCGGTCGACCACGTCACCAGCGGGTTGACGAACCGGTCGTCGGCGGCCACGCCCTCGACCTCGGGCCAGCCGTAGTTGCCGCCCGCCCTGATCAGGTTGAGCTCGTCGAAGGTGTTCTGGCCGAACTCGGTGGCGTACATGTTGCCGCTCTCGTCCCAGGCCAGGCCCTGGACGTTGCGGTGGCCCATGCTCCAGACCAGGGTGCCGAACGGGTTCTCGGGGGCCGGTTCGCCGTCGACCGTCATGCGGAGGATCTTCCCGGCGAGGGAGTCGCGGTCTTGGGACAGGCCCCGGTCGCCGATCTCACCGGTGGAGGCGTACAGGAAGCCGTCGGGGCCGAAGGCCAGCCGTCCGCCGTTGTGGTTGCCGCCCTTGGGGATGCCGGTCACGATCGGCTCGGGGTCGGACAGGGCGCCGTCGAAGCGGTAGCGGACGATGCGGTTGTCCTCGGCCGAGGTGAAGTAGACGAAGATCTGCTTGTCCCGCTCGTACTCGGGGGAGACCGCGATGCCCATGAGGCCGCCCTCTCCCGACGCGGCCACCCCGGCGACGGTGCCGATCTCGGTCTTGCGGCCCGAGGCGGCCACCTGGACGATCTGGCCCGAGTTCCGCTCGGTCACCAGGGCCTCGCCGCTGGGCAGGAACGCGATCGCCCAGGGCACCTCCAGGCCCTCGACCAGTGTGCGCGGACCGTCCGCGGGAGCGGAGGTCGCCGTCGCCGTCGCGGCCAGCGGGGTCGGCGTCACGCCCGTGCCCACTCCGGTCTCCGCAGTGCAGGCCACCGTGCAGCTCACCGTCAGTGCCGCCGCCAGCGTGTGCAGCCCGGTCCGGCCAACGCCCATCAGTTACACCCTTCTGTACCGGTCATTAGGGTTATCCCCTGTGAAGATCTGGGTGGCCCCGCAGGCCGAGTCCGCCGTCCCGACCGACCTGGCCGACGTCGAATACACGCTCTTCGACGGACGCGACCATCCCGAGCCGCCCGGGGCCGAGGACGTCGAGGTGTGGGTTCCCCCGCTCATCCCGGTGCCGGACATCCCGGAGTTGCTGTCGCGGATGCCACGTTTGCGCCTCATCCAGACGGTTACCGCCGGGGTCGAACCCTACCTGCCCCACGTCCCCGATGGTGTGATGCTGTGCAACGCCAGGGGCGTCCACGACGCGGGAACCGCCGAGTGGGCGGTCGGCGCGATGATCGCCTCGCTGCGCGAGTTCCCCGCCTTCGTACGCGCCCAGGAGCAGGGCCGGTGGGCCTACCGGCACACGGGCGTCCTGGCCGACTCCACGGTCCTCATCCTCGGGTACGGCTCCATCGGCGCCGCGCTCGAACGACGGCTGGCCGGGTTCGAGGTCGAGGTGATCAGGGTGGCCAGGAGCGCCCGCGACGGCGTCCACGCCGAAGCGGAACTGCCCGACCTGCTGCCCCGGGCCGACGTCGTGGTGCTGCTGGTCCCGGCCACGGCCGCCACCAAGGGCATGGTCGACGCCGCGTTCCTGGCCCTGATGAAAGACGGCGCCCTGCTCGTCAACGCCGCCCGCGGGCCGGTCGTCGACACCGGAGCGCTGCTGGCCGAGCTCGAATCGGGCCGGCTCCGGGCGGCGCTCGACGTCACCGACCCCGAGCCGCTGCCCGAAGGGCATCCGCTCTGGAAGGCACCCCACCTGCTCATCACCCCTCACGTCGCGGGCAGCACTCCCGCCTCGACCAGGCGCGCGCTCGTCTACGTCGAGGCACAGCTGCGAAGGCTGCACGACGGCCGTCCGCTGACCAATATCATCAGCGGGGGCTACTGAATCTGGTTCCGGACCGTAGCGAGGCCGTGACCTCGGGTCCGTACCGTGAATTCCTGTTTATCAGATCGGTGACGACTGGGCCGATGTCTCCATCAGGGGCGGCACCGGCGCGCAAACTGACGATGTGACCGGAAGTAAAGGGCGACGAGCGTGAACGGCACGCGTGACCCCAGGGTCTCGCTCATCGCCGCTGCCGGGCTCGGCGCGGCGGTCATCGCCGCTGCCCTGATAGCGGGGGGATCGGCCTCCGCGGTGACGGCGGTGGCGGGCCTGGTGACGGGTCTGCTCGCGGCTGTCTCCCTGGTGGTGGCCTCGGGCCGGATCATCTCGGGCGAGCGCGACACCAGCGACAGCGCGAGCGACCGGCGAGAGGCCGTGGGCTGGCGCTGGCTGGCCGGCGGCGCGCTCACCTGGCTGGCCGGGATCGGGGTGCGGCCGGTGGCCGAGGGCACCGCCTTCGTGCTCACCTTCGCCGACCTGATGCTGCTGGTCGGGGCGCTGCTGATGACGATCGGCTGCTGGCTGACCTCGCTGCCGCCGCCGCAGAGCCGGGGCCTGTTCCGCCAGATCGGCGACGGTTACCTGTCGGCCGCCTCCCTGTTCGCGATCACCTGGGCGCTGCTGCTCGCGCCGATGTTCGCCAAGGCCGAGGAGCCGGGCGCCTTCTACACGACCCTCGCGCTGCCGCTGCTGTGCCTGCTGGCGACGTGCGCGGCGGCCCCGTTCGTCGCGGTCTCGCGGGCGGCCAACCGGTCGGTCGGGCTGGCCGGGCTCGGGGTGCTGTTCGCGGTCACGGTGGCCGAACTGGCCACCGCCGTCTCCCGCCTCAACGGCGTCGACCCGGCGGTTCCGGCCGGGCTGGTCGCCCCCCTGGGATTCGTCGCGCTGGCGATCGCTCCGTGGATCGAGGAGACCGGACGCCGCCGGGTGCCCTCGGATGAGCGCAACGCCGCGACGCCCCCCGTGGTGGTCACCGTCGCCCCCTACGCGCTCGTGCTCGCGGCCGTGGTCGTGGTGGCCGTGAAGGCCGTCGGCGCCACGGGCGACGTGCTGATGCCGGTCGTCGCCGTGTCGGCCGTGGCCGTGCTGCTGGCCCGGCTGCTGATCGTGATGCTGTCGGCCGACGGCATGCGGCGGCAGATGGTCGTGAGCGAACGGCAGCTGCGGCAGCTCGCCGAGAACACCGGCGACGTCGTGCTCATGGTCGACCTCGAGGGGGTCGTACAGGAGATCAGCGAGGGCGTCGAGACCACCTACGGCTACGCGCCCGCGAGCCTGCTCGGCCAGCCGATCGCCGACTACGTCCACCCCGAGGACGCGCCCGTGATCCAGGCGCTGCTGCGCCAGATCGCCGAAGACGACGGCAACATCGAGCGCTACGGCACGTGCCGGCTGGCCTGCCGGGTCCGCGCCGCCGACGGCACCTGGCGGCCCACCGAGTCGGTGGCGACCCGCGACGTCCGCCGCGAAGACCTGATCCTGGTGACCACCCGCGACGTCTCCGACCAGGTGGCGCTGCGCAACCAGGTCACCCACCTGACCTTCCACGACGGCGTGACCGGGCTGCCCAACCGGGCCTACTTCGAGGAGCGCACCCGCGAGGTGCTCGCCCGCTCGGCCGGCACCGCCGTGATCTTCCTCGACCTCGACGGCTTCACCGGCGTCAACGACTCCGTCGGCCACGCGAGCGGCGACTACCTGCTCGGCCAGGCCGCCCGGCGGCTGCGCCAGGCCCTGCGGGCCGACGACACGCTCGCTCGCTGGGGCGGCGACGAGTTCGCCGTGCTGCTGGAGGCCGGGGCCGACGCGCAGATGGTCGTCGATCTGGCCGAACGGCTGGTCCGGGCGGTCTCGCAGGAGCCCTTCCGGGTCGCCGACCGCGACATCGCGCTGACCGCGTCGGTCGGGGTGGCCTTCACCGAAGACGACACCTCGGCCGCCGACCTGCTGCGCAACGCCGACGTGGCCATGGCGCGGGCCAAGGGCCTGGGCGGACGCCGGGTCGAGGTCTTCGCGGCCCACATGCACGCCGAGGCCGTACGCCGCCTCGAAACCGCCGCCGACCTGCAGCGGGCCCTGCTCGACCAGCAGTTCGCGATCGAATACCAGCCCGTGGTCGACCTGGCCACCTCGCGCGTCACCGCCGTCGAGGCGCTGGTGCGCTGGTGCCGGGGGAGCGGCGTGTTCACCCCGCCCGAGCAGTTCCTCGGCACGGCCGAGGACACCGGCCTGATCGTGCCGCTGAGCGAGTGGATACTGCGCGAGGCCTGCCGCGAGGTCGCCGAATGGCGCGCGGCCAACTGGGACATCGGCCTGTCGGTCAACCTCTCGAAGCGCCAGATCATGGCGGCCGGCTTCGTCGAGACGGTCTCGGAGGCGCTGTCCGACAGCGGCCTGCCCCCGAGCGCCCTCACCCTCGAGGTGATCGAGGAGATGCTCGTCGAAGACGCCGAAGACACCATCGGCAAGCTGTCCGACCTCCGTGCCCTGGGCGTCCGCCTCGCGATCGACGACTTCGGCACGGGCTACGCGTCCCTGGCGCTGCTCCGGCAGCTCCCGGTCGACATCATCAAGATCGACCCGTCGTTCGTGAGCGGCCTCGGCCGCGATGAGACGCTCAGCCTGCTGACGCGCACGATCGTGCGGCTGGGGCATGATCTCGGGCTCATAGTGGTCGCAGAGGGAATCGAACGCCCCGAACAGCTCGATCTGCTGCGTGAGATGGGTTGCAGCCGAGGTCAGGGCTACCTCGTGGGGCGCCCTATGGCCGCCCAGGGGGTCAGCTCCCTCATCCGGACCAGCCTCACCGCGTCCGCATAGCCGGGCACGCCATCTCACACAGTGAGATGTGCGTATCACTAATTTGACTGGTGGCCGTCTCATCGGACAAGGTGGGTCCATGCATCGCGGTGGGATCCTCCTCGTAGTACTTCGCAGGCGCGCCTGACGAAGTCCAGAGTCCTGCGCGCGCCGCCCCAGCTCCGCCTTTGCGGATGGGGCATTTTTTATGCCGGAACACGCCCAGCTCAGTCACAAGGAACGAGCCGATGACCGAACAGATGACAGGTGCTCAGGCCCTCGTGCGGGCCCTGGAGCAGGTCGGGGTCGACACCGTGTTCGGGATCCCCGGCGGTGCGATCCTCCCCGCCTACGATCCCCTCTACGACTCCAAGAAGGTCCGGCACGTGCTCGTGCGTCACGAGCAGGGCGCCGGGCACGCCGCCGAGGGCTACGCCCAGGCCACCGGCCGGGTCGGAGTCTGCATGGCGACCTCGGGTCCCGGCGCCACCAACCTGGTGACCCCCATCGCCGACGCCTACATGGACTCGGTGCCGATCGTGGCGATCACCGGCCAGGTCGCGTCGGCCGCCATCGGCACCGACGCCTTCCAGGAGGCCGACATCTCCGGCATCACGATGCCGATCACCAAGCACAACTTCCTCGTCACCGACGCGGCCGACATCCCCCGCACGATCGTCGAGGCCTTCCACATCGCGGCGAGCGGGCGACCCGGCCCCGTCCTCGTCGACATCTCCAAGGACGCGCTCCAGGCGACGACCACGTTCACCTGGCCCGTCCAGATGCAGCTTCCGGGCTACCGCCCGGTCACCCGCCCGCATTCCAAGCAGATCAGGGAGGCGGCCCGGCTCATCGCCGAGGCCAAGCGCCCTGTCCTGTACGTCGGCGGCGGCGTCCACAAGGCGCAGGCGTCGGCTGAGCTGTTCGAACTGGCCGAGCTGACCGGGATCCCGGTCATCACGACCCTGATGGCCCGGGGCACCTTCCCCGACAGCCACCGGCAGCACCTCGGAATGCCCGGCATGCACGGCACGGTCGCGGCGGTCGGCGCGCTCCAGCGCACTGATCTCATCATCGCGCTGGGCGCCCGCTTCGACGACCGCGTCACCGGCCGGCTCGACACCTTCGCCCCGTACGCGAAGGTCGTCCACGCCGACATCGACCCGGCCGAGATCTCCAAGAACCGCCACGCCGACGTGCCGATCGTCGGTGACTGTAAAGAGGTCATCGCCGACCTGGTCGCGGCGATCAAGGCCGGTTCCGCGCGCGGCGACTACACCGAATGGTGGCGCCACCTCGACGCCTACCGCGAGACCTACGCCCTCGGCTACGAGACCTACGAAGACGGCTCGCTCGCGCCGCAGTACGTCATGGAGCGCATCGGCGCCCTGGTCGGTCCCGACGCGATCTACGCCGCGGGCGTCGGCCAGCACCAGATGTGGGCCTCGCAGTTCATCGGCTACGAGAACCCGGGCTCCTTCATCAACTCCGGCGGCGCGGGCACGATGGGCTTCGCCGTCCCGGCCGCGATGGGCGCCAAGATGGGCCGTCCCGACAAGGACGTGTGGGCCATCGACGGCGACGGCTGCTTCCAGATGACCAACCAGGAGCTCGCGACCTGCGCGCTCGAAGGCGTCCCGATCAAGGTCGCGGTCATCAACAACGGCAATCTCGGCATGGTGCGCCAGTGGCAGACGCTCTTCTATGAGCAGCGCTACAGCAACACCGACCTGCAGTCGGCCCGCCGCATCCCCGACTTCGTCAAGCTGGCCGAGGCCTACGGCTGCGTCGGCCTGCGCTGCGAGCGGCCGGAAGACGTCGACGACACCATCCGCAAGGCGATGGAGATCACCGACATGCCCGTCGTGATCGACTTCGTGGTGCACCAGGACGCCATGGTCTGGCCGATGGTCGCCGCCGGCACCAGCAACGACGACATCAAGTACGCCCGTGACATGGCGCCGAAGTGGGAGCACGAGGACTGATGAGCAGGCACACCCTGTCCGTTCTGGTCGAGAACAAGCCCGGCGTCCTCGCCCGGGTCTCGGCCCTGTTCAGCCGCCGCGGATTCAACATCGACTCGCTCGCGGTCGGCCCGACCGAACACGCCGACGTCTCCCGCATGACGATCGTCGTCAACGTCGAGGACCTGCCGCTGGAGCAGGTCACCAAGCAGCTCAACAAGCTGGTGAACGTCCTCAAGATCGTCGAGCTCGACACCGCCCAGTCGGTGCAGCGCGAACTCATGCTGATCAAGGTGCGGGCCGACGCCGACTCGCGCAGCCACGTCCTGGAACTGGTCAACCTGTTCCGGGCGCGCTGCGTCGACGTCGCCCCCGACGCGGTCACCATCGAGGTCACCGGTACGGTCGACAAGCTGGAGGCGTTCGTGCGCGTCCTTGAGCCGTTCGGCATCAAGGAACTCGTGCAGTCGGGCATGGTGGCCATCGGCCGCGGTGCCCGGTCGATCACCGACCGCTCGCTCCGGGCCCTGGACCGGACCGCCTGAGATAAGAACCCGAAAGGTTATTCGAAGTGACTGAGATCTACTACGACAACGACGCCGACCTGTCGATCATCCAGGGCCGCCACGTCGCCGTCCTGGGCTACGGCAGCCAGGGCCACGCGCACGCCCTGAGCCTGCGCGACTCCGGCGTCGACGTCCGCGTCGGACTCCCCGAGGGCTCCAAGAGCCGGGAGAAGGTCGAAGCCGACGGCCTGCGGGTGCTCAACCCGTCCGAGGCGGTCGAAGAGGCCGACCTGACCATGATCCTCGCGCCCGACCACATCCAGCGGCACCTCTACGCCGAGCACGTGGCCCCGAACCTGGTCGAGGGCGACGCCCTCTTCTTCGGCCACGGCCTCAACATCCGCTACGGCCTGATCGAGGCCCCCGCGGGCGTCGACGTCGCCATGGTCGCCCCGAAGGGCCCCGGCCACCTGGTCCGCCGCCAGTACGCGGCCGGCCGCGGCGTGCCGTGTCTCGTGGCCGTCGAGAAGGACGCCACCGGCAACGCCTGGCCGCTCGCGCTGTCCTACGCCAAGGGCATCGGCGGCACCCGCGCGGGCGCGCTGAAGACCACCTTCACCGAGGAGACCGAGACCGACCTGTTCGGCGAGCAGGCCGTGCTCTGCGGCGGCGTGTCCGAGCTCATCAAGGCGGGCTTCGAGACCCTGATCGAGGCCGGCTACCAGCCCGAGGTCGCCTACTTCGAGTGCCTCCACGAGATGAAGCTGATCGTCGACCTCATGTACGAGGGCGGCATCCACAAGATGTACTGGTCGGTCTCCGACACCGCCGAGTACGGCGGCTACTCGCGCGGCCCGCGCCTCATCAACGACGAGACCAAGAAGGAGATGCGCCGCATCCTCGACGAGGTTCAGTCGGGTGAGTTCGCGCGTGAGCTCGTGGCCGAGTTCGACGGCGGCCAGAAGCGCTTCCAGCAGTACCGCGACGAACTGGCCGAGCACCCGATCGAGAAGACCGGCGCCAAGCTCCGCCCGATGATGTCCTGGCTCCAGAACCAGGCGTAGGCACCGATCACGGCCCCGTTCCTCCGAGGAAGCTTCGGAGGAACGGGGCCGTTTTGGTGCGTGACCTGCCGATGTCAGGGCCACACCCACCCGGCCGGAACCGGCTCCCGCAGCACGCTGACGACCTGCCGCCGGAGCGTGGCCGGATCAGCCCCGTGGCGGGCGAGAAGATCTGGGGCCTCCTCCGCCAGTGCAAGCAAGAGGTGTTCGGTGCCGATGTACCGGTGGCCGAGGAGGTGGGCCTGGTGCCGTGCCTGCTCCAGAACCGCGGTGATCCCGTGTGTCGTCGGCGGGTCGTCGGCCTGGGGTGCGTCGGCGAGCTCGCGGGGGCCGGCGCCGAGCCTGCGCAGGCACAGGACCGCGACCCCGTTTCCGTTCTTCAGCAGGGCGGCCATGACGTGCTCGGGTGCCACCTGAGGAGCGTGCGCGGCGACCGCCTCCTGATCGGCCAGTACGAGCACTCGTTCGGCATTGGTGGTGAGGAACCGCTCGACCGGCCCTCGCAGCACTCCGCGCCGGAACACGGGGACTCCTCTCGCGACGGTGGAAATCACGAAGGCCCGGCTCCCTTGATCAGGGGGAGCCGGGCCTTCGTGCGATCAAAGGGGGACGGACACCAGGAAGGCGCAGTCGCCGAAGCTGATCTCGTCACCGCTGCGGACTCGGGCCGGGCCCACCAGCCGCCACCCGTTCAGGCGGGTGCCGTTCAGTGAGCCCAGGTCGACCAGCAGCCAGTGGTCTTCTTCTCGTCGCAGTTCCGCGTGGATCCGCGAGACGGTCAGGTCGGCCAGCACCAGGTCGCAGGCCGATCCTCGCCCCACGACGTACCGGATCCGCGTGTCTGCCGGCAGTGCGAGGCGGGGGAGCTTGGGGCGGCGCCAGGCCGCCCGTAGCCGGGTGCTGAAGTCGGACACCGAGCCGACGAGGTCGGTGGCCCGCCGCCGGAACCTGCCCCGCTGGGGCAGGTCGGCGACGAGTTGTTCGAGCTCTGCGGCGCTGCGGGCGCGCAGGGCCTGGTCGACCCTGCCGACGAACGTCTCCATCGAGAGGTGGCCTTCGGCCGCCCGTTCACGTAGCTCGTTGAGCGCACGCTCGCGGTCCTCGTCAGAGGCGCGCACATGTGGCTCGGAGCTCATGTCTGGAGTATCCGCTTTCCGTCAGGCCGGTGTCCAGATAGCCCCTAAACGTCAGGGCTTCGCGAAGTCTTGGGTCCAGTATGGCCCACCCGCGACCACGTGACCCACGCCGATGTGCGTGTAGGTGCAATTCATGATGTTCGCCTTGTGGCCGGGGCTGTTCATCCAGCCCTGAACGACCTGGGCGGCCGTCTGGTAGCCCTTGGCGATGTTCTCGCCGGCGGCGCGGAAGCTGAATCCGGCCTGCTTGAGACGGTCGCCGAAGGAGCGTCCGTCGGCCGAGTCGTGGCTGAAGTAGTTCTTCGCCGACATGTCCGCCGAGTGGTTGAAGGCGGCGGTGCGGAGCTTGGCGTCGTGCGTCAGGGGGCCGCAGCCGCCCTTGGCGCGCTCGGCGTTGGTCAGCCGCACGACCTCGTTCTCGACGGCCGTGCCGACGGTTCCGCCGGTGGGCGGGGTCGACGGGGTGGCGCTCGGCGAGGGGCTCGGCGACGCGCTGGGCGAGGCCGAGGGCGAGGGGGACGGCGCGGGGGTCGGGGTGCACGTGGTGATGTTCACCCGGCGCGAGTTGACGACCTGGCCGAAGCGGCCGGTCACCTGGGTGTAGTAGACGCCGGGGGCGCAGGTCGCGCGGAGGCGCAGCTTGGCGGTGCGGACGACCTTGGAGCCGCTCTTGAGCGTGGTGTCCGGACCGGCGACCGACTGCTTGATCCGCACCCGGACCCTGGTCTTGCCGAAGCAGCGGCCGGTGCGGGAGCCGACTGCGGTGAGCTGGCCGAGCTGGTTGACGGCGGGCTTCGAGGCGACGATGCGGCAACGCGCGGCCTGTGCCTGCGCGGCCTGGGCCTGCGCGGAGGCCGCCGAGGCAGAGCCGACCGCCGGGAGAGTGGCGGCCAGCAGCACACCGGCGCAGAAGAGCGCGCGGAGTGAAGTCTTCATGAACTTCCTTCCAGGGGTGGGGTTCCGAAGCTCTGGAATGGAACCGAAGTATGGCCTGGTCGGAGCTGTCATGCGAGGAAAACCGTCATATTCGGTGACCTGGTCGAGATCTTCCCGTTACGGAATCCCTGATGGCCACGTTCCAGACGAGGTTCATGTGATTTACGTCACATCGTGTGAAACCTGAGACATCTTGGCACTCGTGAGGTCGTATTTGAAGGTCATCAGGACCCCCAGGAGGATGATGGCCGCGGGCACCACCGTGATGCCGATGAGCACCGCGAACTCGGCACTCTGCGGCTGGGTGACCGGGTTGGCGGGGTCCGACTCGCGGAAGCCGCCGATGGCCAGGGTCGCGCCGTAGATCGTCGCGCCGAAGGCGGCCACCGCGCTCTCCACCGCCGTCCACAGTCCGGTGAACACCCCGCCGCGCCGCTTGCCGCTCACCATGCCGTCGTACGCGATCACGTCCGCCAGCATCGAGAACTGGAGCAGCTGGAGGCCGGCGTACCCGACGCCGACCACGACGATCACCAGGTGGGCGTAGAGCGGTCCGAACAGGGGGGTGGCGACGGCCGCGACCGCGCCGGTCATGAACAGGACCCCGGAGAGGATCATGGCGCCGCGCTTGTCGAGCTTCTTGGCCAGCCACACCCACAGCGGCATCGTCACGAGCATCGGCCCGACCAGCGCCGCGAACAGGGTCGTCGTCGCGCCGGTGCTGCCGACCGTGTACGCCGCGAAGTAGGGTGCGCCGGCGAGCATGACGTACGCGCCGAGGGTCTGGGCACTGCTCAGGCCCAGCAGCCACATGAACGGCTTGGAGGTGCGGGCCGCCCTGAGCTGGGCCTTCAGGCTGGCCTCGGGCTCCGCCTGGCCGGTGTAGGGCGCGTTGGCGGTGCCGAAGAACGAGGCCAGCATCGCCAGCAGCAGGATCACGCCGAAGACCAGGCCCATGAGTCGGTAGCCCTCGACCGTGTCACCCGCGAGGATCGGCGCCAGGATGCCGCTCATGCCGATGCCGATGGCGATGAAGATCATGCGCCACTGCAGCAGCGACGTGCGCTCGTGGTAGTCGTGGGTCATCTCGGCGGGCATCGCCTTGTACGGGACCTCGTAGAGGGCGTACCCGCTGGCCGCGACCAGGAAGGCGGCCCCGACGAAGAGCGCGGCCGGGACCCCGGTGAGCGGCGGGCCGATGAACATCACGACGAAGGCGATCGGCAGGATCGCCGCCCCGCCGAGCAGCCACGGCCGACGGGGGCCCCACCGCGACACCGTCCGGTCGGACCACTGGCCGACGAGCGTGTTGGCTACCAGGTCCCACGCCTTCGGCAGGAACACCACGACACCGGCCAGCAGCGGATCGACGGCCAGCACGTTGGTCATGTAGATGAGCAGCAGGAGGCCGGGGATCGTGGTGAAGTTCGCCGTGCAGAAGGAGCCGACGGCGTAGCCGAGGCGCACTCGGGTGGGGACCGTGACCATGGCCGCAATTCAAGCCCAATCACGGCAAATCGGATAGGGAATCGATCAGTCCGTTACGTCGGCACAGACGACGTGCGCGCCCAGCTCGATCATGCGCCGCTCGGTGAACGCGTCGGCCACCCTCGCCATCAGCACCGGAGCCTCGCTGGCGGCCAGCTGCGGCAGCCTGGCGCGCACCCCGCGATGCAGGTCGCGGACGATGTCCTCGGCGTTGGCGGTGTGCACCTTCACATGCAGCATGATCCCCTGCGACCCCGAGACGGTCCGGGCGGCCGAGATCCACACGTGGTGGACGACCGGGAGGTCGCGCAGTAACTCGGCGATGGCCACCCGCAGGGCGGGCAGTATCGGGTGGTTCGTGCGCTGGTATCCGGGGTCGACGACCTGCATCGCGCCCGACAGGTGCTGGCGCGGCTGGGGGATCCACGGAGCCGGCGCGGCGGGGGCGTGCTGCTGCACCGGCGGGACCGGCGCCCCCAGCGGCACCGGCGCCGCGGTGCGGACCGGCGGCTTGGGGATCCGCTCCATGCTGCCGGTCGCGTAGGCGTTCGGCGTGGCGCCCGACAGGACGGGATGGGGCCCGCTGCGGGTCTGGCGGAGGTACCGCTGGAGGTCGTCGATCGGCACGGCCGCGGCGGCCGGCCCGGCGGCGTCGATGACGATCTCGCGGACCCCGGTCACCCGCTGGATGTCCAGGATCGTGTCCGCGTCGCAGACCGACAGCGAGTGGCTGCCCCGAT
Source organism: Herbidospora galbida (assembly GCF_005233835.1). Lineage (GTDB taxonomy): Bacteria > Actinomycetota > Actinomycetes > Streptosporangiales > Streptosporangiaceae > Herbidospora > Herbidospora galbida. The sequence continues at coordinate 164,563 of NZ_SZQA01000010.1, forward strand.
GGCGCGCGTAGGTCGCCGGTCCGGTGTAGCCGAGCAGCACCCGTTCGCCACTCTGCGTGGTGCCGAGCACCACGGAACGATCGGGCCGGACGGCGACCAGGATGCCCCAATCCGCCAAAGCGGCGAGAAGTTGGTGCGGACTGCCGTGCTGGGCGAGCACTTCGCCGAGAGCGGGATTCCCGATGCTCATATGCTGAACCATAGGTACCGAACCACGATTTAGCAGGCTAATCGCCAAGATTAGGTGCGATCAATACCAAGTTGGCGGCTGTGGGGATTGGCTCGGTCCAAGCCGGGTATCACCCCAAATCTGCTGTTTACGTGAAGGATTCTCACGACTCCCCCGAGTAACAGCCGTCTCGTATGGCGGATCCTCCGAAGCCTCTCCGAAGAGCGTGGATAGACTCGTCGGCGACCGATGAAGTGAGACGCGGGAGGCCGGAGGCCGACCGTGACTCGCGCTCGTGAATCTGCCCTTAGAGTCGTCACGTTCGAAGGAAATCACCAGTGAACAAGCCCGTCGTACTGGTCGCAGAGGAGCTCTCCCAGGCCGGTCTCGCCGTCCTCGGAGCGGACTTCGAGGTCCGTCAGGTCGACGGAGCCGACAGGTCCGCGTTCCTTCCGGCCCTCTCCGACGTCGACGCTCTGATCGTGCGCAGCGCCACCCAGGTCGACGCCGAGGCCGTGGCCCACGCGCCCAAGCTGCGCGTGGTGGCCCGCGCGGGCGTCGGCCTCGACAACGTCGACGTCGAGGCGGCCACCAAGGCCGGGATCATGGTCGTCAACGCGCCCACCTCGAACATCACCAGCGCCGCGGAGCACACCGTCGCGCTCATCCTCGCCTCGGCCCGCAACGTCGCCCAGGCCCACACCGCCCTCAAGGGCGGCGAGTGGAAGCGGTCCAAGTACACCGGTGTCGAGCTCGACGAGAAGGTCGTCGGCATCCTCGGCCTCGGCAAGATCGGTCAGCTCGTCGCGCAGCGCCTCGCGCCGTTCGGGGTGGAACTGATCGCGTACGACCCCTACCTCCCGGCGGCCCGCGCGGCGGCCATGGGCGTCCAGCTCCTGTCGCTGGAAGAGGTGCTGGCCAAGGCCGACTTCATCACCGTCCACCTGCCGAAGTCCAAGGAGACCATCGGTCTCATCGGCGAGCGCGAGCTGCACCAGGTGAAGCCCAACGTGCGCCTGATCAACGTCGCGCGCGGCGGCATCATCGACGAGAACGCCCTCTACTCCGCCATCAAGGAGGGCCGCGTCGCCGGCGCCGGCATCGACGTGTTCCCCAAGGAGCCCGTCACCGACAGCCCGCTGTTCGAGCTCGACCAGGTCGTCGTCACGCCGCACCTCGGCGCCTCCACCCACGAGGCCCAGGAGAAGGCCGGCACCCAGGTCGCCCGCAGCGTGAAGCTCGCCCTCGGCGGCGAGTTCGTGCCCGACGCGGTGAACGTCCAGGGCGGCGCGGTGGCCGAAGAGGTCAAGCCGGGCCTGCCGCTGACCGAGCGGCTCGGCCGGGTCTTCACCGCCCTCGCGGGCGAGGTCGCCACCCGCCTGGTCGTCGAGGTCCGGGGCGAGATCGCCTCGCAGGACGTGCGGGTGCTGGAGCTGGCCGCGCTCAAGGGCGTCTTCACCGACGTGGTCGAGGGCGGCGTCACCTATGTGAACGCGCCGCTGCTGGCCCACGACCGGGGCACCGTCGTCGAGCTGGTCACCAGCCCCGAAAGCCCCGACTGGCGCAACGTGATCACCGTTCGCGGCGTGCTGGCCGACGGCCGTACGGTCTCGGTGTCGGGCACGCTGTCCGGCCCGCGTCAGATCACCAAGATCGTCGAGGTCAACGGCTTCACGATGGAGATCGAGCCGACCGACCACCTGGCGTTCTTCACCTACACCGACCGTCCCGGCATCGTCGGCATCGTCGGCCGCCTGCTCGGTGAGCAGAGCGTCAACATCGCCTCGATGCAGGTCGCCCGTGGCGCCAAGGGCGGCAAGGCCCTGATCGCGCTGACCCTCGACACGGCGGCCCCGGCCGACGTGGTCGACCAGATCGCCGCCGAGATCGGCGCCGACAGCGGCCGGGTCGTCGACCTGGAGGGCTGATCCCCGCCACACGGAGGCCGTGCCCGTTCGCTGAACGGGTGCGGCCTTTGCCGTCTCATGAGATGAGATGGTAGGTCGTCCTACGAGACGGCTGGGGTACTGTGACAGGGATGCGTCGGGTTCTCGTAATTACCTGCCGCGGCGGGGTCTGATCCAGCAGGCCGGCGACCCGCCGCGGAGTCGTGGCGTGCCGACCTCCCTTTCTCCTCCCAGAGCTGGAGACCCTCATGTACGACATGTATCCGTGGAACCGTCCCGAAGACACCGACGACGAGGTCGCCGAGGCCCTGCAGACGGCCCTCGACCGGCGCGACAACGGCGGCTCGCCCGAGCGCTGACGCGACATTCCGTATGGTGAGATCGTTGTTCGATCTCCGAGACAGCCCGCTAAGGTACCTCCATGGATTCGAGCAACATCCGCCTGGCAGTGATCCCCGGCGACGGGATCGGCACCGAGGTCGTCGCGGAGGGCCTCAAAGTTCTCGACGCGGTCGGCGTCAAGGTGGAGTCCACCCACTACGACCTGGGTGCGGCCCGCTACCACGCCACGGGTGAGACCCTGCCCGACTCGGTCCTCGCCGAGCTGCGCGGGTTCGACGCGATCCTGCTCGGCGCGGTCGGCGACCCGAGCGTGCCGCCGGGGGTGCTGGAGCGCGACCTGCTGCTGCGCCTACGCTTCGAGCTCGACCACTACGTCAACCTGCGCCCGGTGAAGCTCTTCCCGGGCGTGGAGACCCCGCTCGGCAAGGCCCGCCCCGAAGACGTCGACATGGTCGTCGTCCGCGAGGGCACCGAGGGCCCCTACGCCGGCGCGGGCGGCGTGCTCCGCAAGGGCACCCCCCACGAGATCGCCACGCAGGACTCGGTCAACACCGCCTACGGCGTCGAGCGCGTCGTCCGCTACGCCTTCGAGAAGGCCGCCGGCCGCGAGCGCCGTCACCTCACGCTGGTCCACAAGACCAACGTGCTGACCTTCGCCGGCGACCTGTGGTCGCGTACGGTCAAGCGGGTCGCCGAGGAATACCCGCAGGTCACCACCGACTACTGCCACGTCGACGCGGCGTCGATGTTCTTCGTCTCGCAGCCGCAGCGGTTCGACGTGATCGTCACCGACAACCTGTTCGGCGACATCATCACCGACATCGGCGCCGCCATCGCCGGTGGCATCGGCCTGTCGGCCAGCGGCAACGTCAACCCCGACCGCACCGCGCCGAGCATGTTCGAGCCGGTCCACGGCTCGGCCCCCGACATCGCCGGGCAGGGCAAGGCCGACCCGAGCGCGACCATCCTGTCGGTCGCCATGCTGCTCGACCACATCGGCCAGGCCGAGGCCGCCGCCCGCGTCGAGCAGGCGGTCGCCGACGACCTCGTCGAGCGCGCCGGCGCATGGGCGGCCCGCACCACCCGGGAGATCGGCGACGACATCGCCGCCCGAGTAGCCGGCTGATCGCCGGCCACCTTCGTCGTTCGTTCCACAGCGCACAGTGGCCCGGGTTGGGTCACTGTGCGCTTTTTTGTGCCCCGCGACATGCCCTAGGTTTTCATCAGTAGCGTAGAGAGGAACCCGCATGACCAGCCAGCTCAGCTTTGAGGTGCGCCCGAACCCCCAGGCGCGCAGCACCGCGGAAAGAGAGCGGGTGCTGGAGGCGCCCGGCTTCGGGCAGACGTTCACCGACCACATGGTGTCGATCGACTTCACCGAGGGCGAGGGCTGGCACGACGCCCGGCTCGAACCCTACGGTCCGCTCGTCCTCGACCCCGCCACCTCGGTGTTCCACTACGCCCAGGAGCTGTTCGAGGGCCTCAAGGCCTACCGTCAGGCCAACGGCTCGATCGTCGCGTTCCGCCCTTACGCGAACGCGGCCCGGTTCAACGCCTCGGCCGCCCGCATGGCGATGCCCGAGCTGCCCGAGGACACGTTCGTCGAGTCGCTCGAACTGCTCGTGCAGACCGACCGCGAGTGGGTGCCCACGACCGAGGGCCACAGCCTCTACCTGCGCCCCTTCATGATCGCCACGCAGGCCGGGCTGGGCGTCAACTACCCCTCGAAGACCTACCGCTACATGGTGATCGCCTCACCGGCGGCCTCCTACTTCGCGGGCGGCGTGAAGCCGGTCTCGGTGTGGCTGTCGACCGAGTACACCCGCGCCGCCCCCGGCGGGACCGGCTTCGCCAAGTGCGGCGGCAACTACGCGGCGGCCTTCGTGGCCCAGCGCCAGGCCGTCGCCGAGGGCTGCGACCAGGTCGTCTGGCTCGACGCCGTGGAGCACCGCTACGTCGAGGAGATGGGCGGGATGAACCTGTTCTTCGTCTTCGGCGACCGCCTGCTCACCCCGGCGCTCACCGGCACCCTCCTGCCTGGCATCACCCGCGACTCGATCCTCACCTTCGCCGCCGACCTCGGCCTCACCGCCGAGGAGGGCCGCCTCTCGATCGAGGAGTGGCAGGCCGGGTGTGAGTCGGGCGAGCTCACCGAGGTCTTCGCCTGCGGCACCGCCGCCGTGGTCACCCCGGTCGGCTCGGTGAAGGGCGCCGACCGCGCCTGGACCATCGGCGACGGCACCCCCGGCCCGGTCACCCTGAAGATCAGGGAAGAGCTCATGGGCATCCAGTACGGCAGCCGTCCCGACACCCACAACTGGGTGCACAAGATCGCCTAACGCTTGCGTGCCAGCGTCAGACCGTCGGCCACCGGGAGGAGCACGGAATCGACCCGGGGGTCGGCGGTCACCATGTCGTTGAACTCGCGCAGCACCGGCACGTTGCCGCCCGCGTCCGGGTCGGTGATCCGGCCGCCCTGGATCGTGTTGTCGCAGACGATCAGGCCGCCCGGACGCATGCGGGGGAGCAGCGCCTCGTAGTAGGCCGGATAGCCGCCCTTGTCGGCGTCGATGAACGCGAAGTCGATCTCCTCGTCGGCGGGCAGCGCGCCGAGGGTCTCGACGGCGTCGCCGAGCCGCAGTTCGATGCGGTCGGTGAGCCCGGCGCGCTCCCAGTACTTGCGGGCCATCGACGTCCACTCCTCGCTGACGTCGCAGGCGATCAGCCGCCCGCCGGGGGTCAGGCCCCGGGCGATGCAGATCGAGGAGTAGCCGGTGAACGTGCCGACCTCGACCGCGAGCTTCGCGCCCGTGAGCTGCACCAGCATGGTCATGAACGTGCCCTGCTCGGGCGCGATCTGCATGCCGGCGTAGTCGGAGTGGAGGGCCGTCGTCTCGACCGCGAGATCACGAAGGACCTGGTCGGGCTGGGTGGCATGGGCGGAGAGGTAGGCGGGCAGCGCTTCGCCCAAGTAGGAACCCTTCATGATCACTATCTTACTTGGTGAGATCGATGTGCCAGATCGTGAATCGTATGGTTAACTCGCAAGCACCATGTTCAACGGTCTGCTCATTATTGGCAGGCGCGCCGGCTGACGGATCATTCCAGCCAGGCGCGCAGACCTCTCACGCCCGTGAGGGGTCTTTTTGTTTGTCTCGCAATCACCCCAAGGAACCGAGATGGCCGACGACCGCTTCCACGTGTACGACACCACGCTCCGCGACGGCGCCCAGCAGGAGGGCCTCAACCTCTCCGTTGCCGACAAGATCGCCGTCGCCCGTCACCTGGACGCACTGGGGGTCGGCTTCATCGAGGGCGGTTGGCCGGGCGCCAACCCCAAGGACACGGAGTTCTTCCGGCGCGCTCAAACAGAGCTCGACCTGAAGCACGCGCAACTCGCGGCGTTCGGCGCGACCCGCCGGGCCGGAGTGAAGGCCGCCGACGACCCACTGGTGGCCGCCCTGCGCGACTCCGGCGCGCCCGTCGTGACCCTTGTCGCCAAGAGTCACGACCGGCACGTGGAACTGGCCCTCCGCACGACTCTGGAGGAGAACCTCGCGATGATCCGCGACACGGTCTCCCACCTGCGTGCGGAGGGTCAGCGGGTGTTCCTCGACGCGGAACACTTCTTCGACGGCTACAAGTCCAACCCGGCCTACGCCCTGGAGGTGCTCCGGACGGCGGCCGAGGCCGGGGCGTCGGTGATCGCCCTGTGTGACACCAACGGCGGGATGCTGCCCGACGAGCTGGCGGACGTCGTACACAACGCGGTTGCGACCAGCGCCCGGATCGGCATCCACTGCCACGACGACACCGGCTGCGCGGTCGCCAACACCCTCGCGGCGGTGAAGGCCGGGGCGACCCACGTGCAGGGCTGCGCCAACGGCTACGGCGAGCGCTCGGGCAACGCGAACCTGTTCACCGTGGTCGCCAACCTCCAGCTCAAGCGGGGCTTCGACCTCGTGCCGCCGGAGGCGCTGCGGGACATGACCCGGATCGCCCACGCCATCACCGAGGTCACCAACGTGACCCCCAACTCCCACGCCCCCTACGTGGGCGCCTCGGCCTTCGCCCACAAGGCCGGCCTGCACGCCTCGGCGATCAAGGTCGACCCGAACCTCTACCAGCACATCGACCCGGCCGAGGTCGGCAACGACATGCGCATGCTGGTCTCCGACATGGCCGGCCGCGCCTCGGTCGAGCTGAAGGGCCGCGAGCTCGGCTACGACCTCACCGGCGAGCAGTCGCGCGAACTGGTCGACCGGGTCAAGGACCTGGAGTCGCGCGGCCACACCTTCGAGGCCGCCGACGCCTCCTTCGAACTGCTGCTCCGCGACACCCTCCACGGCGAGCGCCGCCGCCACTTCACGGTGGAGTCGTGGCGCGTGATCGTCGAACGCCGCCCGACAGGCGAGGTCGTCAGCGAGGCGACCGTGAAGGTCCACGCCAAGGGCGAGCGCATCGTCGCGACCGGCGAGGGCAACGGCCCCGTGAACGCCCTCGACCGGGCGGTCCGGCTGGCGCTGGAGAAGCTCTACCCCGAGCTGGCGACCGTCGAGCTGATCGACTTCAAGGTCCGGATCCTGGAGGGCACCCACGGCACCGACGCGGTCACCCGCGTCCTGGTGACGTCGAGCGACCCGAAGGGCGACTGGAGCACGGTCGGGGTGGACGAGAACATCATCGAGGCGTCCTGGCACGCCCTGGAGCAGGCCGTGACGTTCGGCCTGCTCCGCGCCGGCTACGAAATCTGATCGCCGCGCCTCCGGCACGGCTGCTCGGTCGCTAGGAGTCTGGGGCTTCCCTCGGCACAGTGCTCGGGCCTTCTTAGAGTTACCTTCGATGTATGACCAAGTCATTGCATCCCAGGTCGAAAGGGTTATTAGCCTCTCCGCTTCCCGGTGATGATCTGCCGGGAAGCAGGAGTATCGCGAAAATCCTGCTGAGCCCGTAGTACTTGGGCCAGGTCCGGATCAATACCAAGACCCCGGGCAAGCGCCTGCCCGCCCATGAGCGTCACACGTGGGTACGCGATGCCGCGTAGCTCCGCCATGACGGGCAATCCCACGCCGACAACCACCGGCAAGTGCTTGCCCGCACAAGGGATAAGGAGGTGAGCGCTGTTACCGGTAGCCGAGCAAGGCCGCCAGCCGGTCCACTGCGTGATCGCTGAGAGGCCCCGCCGCAGCCACGATCGACCGGGCGTAGGCAGCGATCACGGGATCGTCTGAGGTCATCTCGCCGACGTGCGCCCCCTGCCCACGGCCCGCTGACGCGGCCTCATGCCCTCCAGCAAGATCCGCATCTGTCGGGGTTCTCTGGTCGGCCTAGCCGCATCCCGCCCACCCTCCGCTGAGTCGTGGCCGGCCGCCGCCGACACCCACTCCTCCAGGCCCGGCAACACAGGCATGTCGGCCCCGTCGGGACGCTTTGCCGAACGGCGACGCTTACCCGCACCCGACCGCGCCGACGCGCGCCCAACCCTGGCACTCATCAAGCACCAGCCCCGGCCAACCCCGGCGCCGCACCCGCAGCCAGCCCCCGCACCGGTGGCCCGCCCCTATCCGGAACACCCTCCCCAGGCCCCTCCCGCGCCGCCTGACGAGCCGCCACCAGCCGCAACAGCCGGACCGCGATCGGATGCCGCCCCGGATCAGAAGCGCTCAACCGCTGCCACACATACCGGCCCGGCTCGCTCGCCTCCTGCTCCGGATCCAGACCAGCCGCCGCCGGCGCCCACCCCACACCTGCCCAAGGCCCGCCGCGCACGCCGGAAGCAGTCCCCGCACGATGCCTCACAACCACGAGGCCTTGCCCGAACCGGTCGCGCCCGCGATCAGCACATGAGTCCCATGGACCTGGAGACGAAACGACGCCCCGTCCTCAGTGAGCCCGATCTCTACCGGCCCGACCCACGCCCGGACCGGGAGCGGCATTGCCGGAACCACCGACACCAGCGCATCGACGCGCGGGAAGACCAGCGTCACCCAGCCCGGCTGGGGCGAAGTGATCCGCACCCGGGGAGCCCCAAAGCCGTTCGACAGGTTCGGCGCACGGTCGGTGAACTGCTCCACCACCTGACCGGCCAGCATCCGCACCCACACCACATCGCAGGGGCATCACAACGCACCCGCAACCAGATCCGGCAGACACAGCCGACCACCGAAGTTGCCCGCCAGGCCGGCCATGACCATGACCGACTGCCACCTACGCCGGTACACCCACATCCACCGCCACAAACGGCAAGCCCAGGCTTGCCATGGCGGGCGGCACCGGAGGCATCTCCGGAGCGACCGCAGCCACGATCTTCACCGAGACCGTCTTGTCCGCCGCGCGGACATCGGGACTCGCGTTGGTCACTGCAACCGACCACACCGGCTCACCGGTCGTCTTGTCACGCTGCTCGACGGGACGGTCTCTCGTGCTCGCGTCGAAGTCGAGTACCGGGGTGACCTCCCCACTCAGGAAGGCCCCCATGAGGAAACACGAACTGGTGGTGCACAGGGATCGGTCCCCTGATCAAAGCGGCATCAGCCTCCTCGACAGCTGATCCCCGCCCAAGCCGGCACACTTGCACTCCGACAAATGACCTGACTCGGCAGGCTTATAGCCAGTAAACGACACGAGAAGGCCAGTAGATCCCGCTATACCGGAAGGCATCGATCAGGCATTACCAAATCAGGAATCCACTTTTATAATCCTGCCCGCGCCGAAACGGTGCCGCAGGCAAACCGCGCACGGAGGCGACTGAACACTGCATATGACGTTGGCGATCATCTCTCCTCCTCTTCTGTCTCTCGCGGTCTACGCCGGGAAGTAGATTAGCTCAGAAACTGCGTATTGGAGAACATCTCCATCTCTATCTCTCAGCTTGGCGGCAATATAACCTTCCCTTCCCGGTAGCTCGTCTCCAATGCTCTTCACAAGTGCGCCGACAAGTTCTATTTTATAATCACCATTCTCGTCGCGCTCTCCCTCTGCAAAGGACCTCTCTCGATCACTTCCTTTATCGTCTTCATTTGCGATGACGTATACGCTCAGCGAATCCGAACTTTTGAAGCCTGTGACCGTCACGATGATCGGCCCACCCGGGTAGGTGGGATCGGTATAGTTCACTGCCGGTTCGGCCGAAGCGGGGGTTGCGGGCGCGGAAGATTCGGGATTGGAAGGAGGGCTTGCTTCGGGGGTGTCGGACCCGAGTGCTGGACTGGCAATAGGTGATACTTTCGCACTGGTCGACTCGCCAGGTAATCCAAGTGCATTTCTGACTTCCGGAACGACGATAACGGCGGCCAGCGCACTCACCCCGGCTAGTATGATTGCGATCAGAACTGGAATCGGCCACTGCTTCGGAGGGCTTTCCATCTAACATCCTTTCACGGCATCGTCGATTATCTTCGCTGCCATGCTTGCAGAGTAGCCGTCACTGTCGATGGCGAGCATCCCTACTCGTTTACAGCCGATGGGCTTTAGTCCCTATCTTCGGGTCATTCTTTCCAAGTATCAGTGGATCGGACGAGTCGGTTCAAGGTCGACGCGCCATCTGACTGGAAGGGCCGGTGAGCCCTCATGTGCCAGTCTCCAGGTTTCGGCTGGACTGAATTCCAGGCAGCAGGAGTTCATTATCCGGACTTGGCCAACAAGATCGAATTACCCGAGGGGCAGGATCGACCCCGGTTGACCTTGTTGGCGCGTCTAGTCCCACATGATGCTTGACGTTTCTGTCCCAGCACATGCTTGACGGGTGGGCTAGAAAACATGACCGGCCTGCATTGCCGAATTGTTCTTATAGATGTCAAGGCGCGGCCTGACGGCCGCGCGGGCGGCAGAACGCCGCCCTCCGCTCGCCGGGCATGCGGCCTCCGGCCGGGCCCGGCGAGGAGCGGCAAGCCGCCCGAAAGCGCGTAATGTCACCCAAAACATCAAAGCTCAGACACCGAGGCGGCACTGCCAACAATCATGCGCCAAGCCTCATGTGCCAAGCGCTCCCGAGGGGCAACCCGCTGGCGAAAGCGGCAGCAGGCACCACCGGCAACCACCACCCCGGTGTCACCGGAGACGCAAGAGTCCCGAACGCGCGGAATCGATCCCCGCCGGTCACATGCCGGTAGCCATCGCCAATCTTGATCAGTAGCACTACGGTTCAACATCATGAAACGACGGTGGGGGTGTCTGGCAGCCGCCCTGGTGCCGCTGGTCGGCCTATTCTTCTTGATCATGACCCCCGTCTGGCGCGACGACGCACGTCTCGACGCCTTCCACCAAAAGGCGATCAGCTACCCGCGCCCACCGCACACGCGCGAGTTCCACCACAGGGATGACGCGACATCCGGCCCCAATCTGACAGGAGGCAGCGGAGACTACTGCGAATACCGGGTGAGGATCACGCTGCTGACCACCCTGCCCCCGCAGAGAATCCGCGACCACTACAGCAAGGCCAAAATCCCAGGGTTCCAACACGACGTGATGGTCTCCGTCTACTTCAAGGACCCCGAATCCGGCGAGAGCCAGTTCATCGTCGAGTTCATCGATACCTATCGAAACCCCTGGGACTTGCTCTGCGGCGCCCTCTAACCACCCACGACTTCATTGCAGAGCGTCAGCCGACATCCGAGACAATGGACACGATCGACTCGCGACGCCACCCTTCAGTGCGGCCCGTGCCAGTGCCGGCCGAACTCGCTCGACGATCCCCCCTATGGGGTGACCTACGGTCATTCCGCCGGCCCAGCCACTGCCGCACGGATGAAGACCCGTACCGCCACAGCTCGGAAATACAGCACCTACCCCATGATTCGATCTGCCGAACTATGTGAATAAAGGTGGGGTGGGGAGCGGACCGGACACGCTACGACCCATCCCGCCCCCCGTACCGCCGAACCGGTCGCATGCGCGGGAGACACACGCGACAGCCCATCTCTTCGGGTCCGCTGCCGAGTACCCGGGATGAAGGGCCACCGGCCCAGCGCCGTCTCAGCCCACCCTCAGCGCTCTCAATCTGCACCGCCGTGCAACCGAGCCGGGCTCCGTCAAGGACGGCCCTGTACGTAGGGCAACCAGTCACCGTGGAAGGTCACCGGGCGATGTACACGCAAGGCCATCCTTGACTGACCTCCGCCCGATAGACCCGGAGGGGGCAGCCAGCGGGAGCAGCGCAGGAGTGGCACACCCGCCGAAGCCACTCCCAGACGCCAGCTGAATCCCCCGCCGGAGCACGGCCGGCCTCTTCTATTGGACGAGGCGTGAGGTCACGGTTGGGTCACGCTCCAAGCGGCCTAAATGCCCAGGTCAGAAGGGCTTTCACTAGGTCTCTCTAAGAAGGTGCGTTTGACCAGCCACAGACGCTCCCTCGCAATCTAAACGAGGTTCTTGCCCGAGATCTTGAAGGAGACGGGACCGTTCGGGGTGTGCGCGATGACCGTGCTCCCCGAACAGGTCACCTGGCCGTCGGCCGTGCCCGGCACGACCACGGTGAGCAGGCTCTTGGCCGACGGCGAGACGATCACCGGGGCAGCGGTCTTCTGCATGTAAGTCTGGGAGATCCAGCCCTGGAAGGGCTTCGGCCGGCCCGCCACGATCTTCTGGCCCTTGACCGGCTTGCAGCCCGGCAGCGCGAACTGCACGACGGAGGCCCGCCAGTCGTTGTCCTTGACCACGACCCGGCCGCCGCTGTTGCCGACGACCGACATGCGCGGGTCGAGGTGCCAGAGGTTGCCCACCTTCCCGGACGCGACCGTGTCGAGGACCGCCATGACGTCCTTCTTGTCGTGGTTGACCAGCACGGCCCGGGTCCGGCTGACGCCGTACGCCTTGTCGGTCAGCGTGTACGACTGGCGGTCGCCCGCGAGCGTCTTCTTGGTCAGCGACGACGGGGTGTGCGGCCGCAGCTTGCGGCCCTGCGGGATCGGGACGTTGTGGGCCTCGGGGCTGAGGGTCCAGTTCCGGTAGGGGCTCGGCTCGTAGGAGTGGAACCCGGCCTCGGTCAGGATCGGCCGGCCCTGGGCGTAGTAGGTGACGCCGAGGTGGTCTTCGTGGCCGTGGAACTTCATGCCGGGGCCGTACCGGATCGAGTAGTAGGAGGCCTCTTTGGAATCCCAGGCGGACCGCCCGAAGACGTACCCGGCCTTGTAGATCTGGACCTTCGAGTCGGGCCGGGCGTAGGCGGCCGGCTGCACGTCGGCCGCGCCGTCGCCGATCGGCACCAGGAAGCCGTTGGGCATCGTGGCCGCCGAAATGTGCTCGGGCATCCGGTCGAAGCGATCGGCCAGGTCGGCGGGGACCTTCAGGCCGCACTCGCGGATCCGGTCCATGGCGACCTTGAGCCGGTCGTGGAAGTAGATCGCGTAGCGCGGCGACTGCTCCAGCAGGGCGCCCTGGGAGTCGACGTCCATCTTGGTGGTCGTGGTCATCCGGCTCAGCGCCTTGGACTTCCAGGCGGCGTTCCCCATGCGGCAGCCGACGCCCAGCAGGGCGATGTCGGCGTCGAGCCCGTGGTTGTGGCCCCACTTGTAGTTCGAGTTGTCGGTGAGGAACCGCGCGTGGGCGTTCAGGCTGTCGGTCAGCCACTTGGCCGAGACGTGCTTCGACAGGCACACCAGCACCGGCGTCCGCAGCGAGACGGTGTGCTCGGCCCACGCCAGCTTCGGTGTGCTGCGCCCGTGGCGGGGGTTCTTCTCGATCCAGTCCTTGATCACGGCGGTGCCGCGGGCCAGATAGGAGGCCTTGCCGGTGGTCTCGTAGTCGGCCACCAGCCGCCCGGCCCAGCGCAACGACTGGAACACCATGACCCACGACCGGTTCTTGTACGGATCGAGCCGCCAGTTGACCCTGTCACCGATCTTGACGGGGTCGAGATCGAGGAACCCCAGCTCACCGTCCATGACCTCGGGGGAGGTCGGCGTCGAGGGCAGCCACTCCCCCTGACACTCGGGCGTCTTCGCCACGGCATGGGCGGGCCCGGCCTGAATCAGGCTGCCTAACACGACAAGAACGGCGAACACGCCGAATTGGATACGGCGCGTCACGCCAGTTCCTTCCATACGGGGGGCGCGGCTCATGCTGGCCGAACGTCGCACGGGCGGTCAAGTCGGTCGGCGGACCCTGAGAAACACCGGGGAACCCGGAACGTGCCAGCTAGGCCGAGGGGCCGGCGCTCTGGACCACGTCGAACGTCCACACCTCGGCCTGCCCCTGCCCGTGCCCCTGGCCCGCCCACTTCTGGAAGTCCTCTTCGCTGCGCCAGCGCGTGTAGACCAGGTACTTGTCCGTTCCCTCGACCGGGCGCAGCAGTTCGAACCACTCGAAGCCGTCGGCCGACTCCACCATTCCGGCCCGCCCGGCGAACCGCTTTTCGAGGTCGTCCCGCATGTCGGCCGGGATGGTCAGGACGTTGATCTTCACTACCGATGCCATGGCGCCACCTTATGAGGCACTAGCCTGGGACGGTGCGTATCGCGAGGTTCTCCACTGGTGGCGGGGTCGCCTTCGGTGTGGTCGAAGAGGGCGAGCAGGTGCTCGCGAGGATCGACGGTCATCCCTTCGGCGGGGTGTCGCTGACGGGGGAGCGGTTCCCCGTCGCCGAGGTCCGCATGGTGGCGCCCATGCTGCCGTCCAAGGTCGTGGCGATCGGGCGCAACTACGCCGACCACGCCAAGGAGATGGGCAACGACGTACCGGCCGAGCCGATGATCTTCCTGAAGCCGTCGACGTCGGTGATCGGGCACAACGAGCCCATCGCCTATCCCGAGAATCTCACCCAGCACGTCGACTACGAGGGCGAGCTCGCCGTCGTCATCGGGCGGCTCTGCCGCGACGTGCCGGCCGAGCGGGCGAAAGACGTCATCCTCGGCTACACCTGCGCCAACGACGTGACCGCCCGTGACCTGCAGAAGAAAGACGTGCAGTTCACCCGGGCCAAGGGGTTCGACACGTTCTGCCCGCTCGGGCCGTGGATCGAGACCGACCTCGACGCGTCCGACCTCGCGCTGACCACCACGGTCAACGGCGAGCTGCGGCAGAGCGGGCGCACCTCGCAGCTGATCTTCGACATCCCGGCGCTCATCGCCCACGTGACCGCCGTCATGACCCTCCTGCCGGGTGACGTCATCCTCACCGGCACTCCCGCCGGCGTCGGGCCGGTCAAGCCCGGTGACGAGGTCTCCGTGGGCATCGAAGGCATTGGAACTCTCACCAACAGGGTTGTCTCTCGTGACTGAGGTACGTGTTCGCTTCGCGCCGTCCCCCACCGGCATGTTCCACGTGGGCGGCGCCCGGTCGGCCCTGTTCAACTGGGCCGTCGCCGAGCAGACCGGCGGCAGGTTCGTGCTCCGGATCGAGGACACCGACGCCGCCCGCAACCGCCCCGAATGGACCGAGGGCATCATCTCGGCCCTGTCGTGGATCGGCATCGACAGCTCGTCGCCGCTGTTCGAGGGCCCCTACTTCCAGTCCTCCTACGCCGACCAGCACCGCGAGACGGCCGCCCGCCTCCACAAGGAGGGCCGCGCCTACCACTGCACGTGCACCCGCGACGACGTGAAGGCCCGCACGGGTTCGGAGCACAAGGGCTACGACGGCCACTGCCGCGACCGCGGCCTGACCGAGGGCGCGCTGCGCTTCCGCACCCCCGACACCGGCGTCACCGTGGTCGAAGACCTGGTGAGGGGCACGGTCGAGTTCCCCAACGACGCGATGGAAGACTTCGTGATCTCCCGCGCCGACGGCTCGCCGTTGTTCGTGCTGGCCAACGTGGTCGACGACGTCGAGATGCGCATCACCGAGGTCGTCCGCGCCGAGGAACACCTGTCGAACACGCCGAAGCAGCAGTTGCTGTGGGAGGCCCTCGGCCACACCCCGCCCGTCTGGGCGCACGTCCCGGTGATCGTCAACGAGAAGCGCCAGAAGCTGTCGAAGCGGCGCGACAAGGTCGCCCTGGAGTCCTACCGCGACGAGGGTTACCTGGCCGAGGCCATGGTCAACTACCTGATGCTGCTCGGCTGGGGCCCCGGCGACGACCGCGAGATCATGCCGTGGTCCGAGATGGCCCCCCTGTTCGACCTCCGCAACGTGAACCTGTCGTCGGCCTTCTTCGACGAGAAGAAACTGCGCGCCTTCAACGGCGAATACATCCGCAAGCTGACCCTCGACGAGTTCGTCGAGCGCTGCGACCCGTTCCTCGACCCGGCGTGGGACCGCGCGACCTTCCAGAAGGTCGCCGAACTGGCCCAGACCCGCGTGGCGGTCCTGTCCGAGATCGCACCCAACGTCGACTTCCTGTTCCTCGACGAGCCCGTCCACGACCAGCAGTCGTGGGACAAGGCCATGAAGACGAGCGCCCAGGAGATCCTGACCGGCTACGCCGCCCGCCTCGCGACCGCCGACTGGAACCCCGAGGCGCTCAAGACCGCCCTCGAAGAGGTCGGCGCCGAACACGGCCTCAAGCTCGGCAAGGCCCAGGCCCCGGTCCGCGTGGCGATCACCGGCCGCACGGTCGGCCTCCCGCTGTTCGAGTCCATCGAGGTCCTCGGCCGCGAGAAGTCGATCGAACGCCTCAACGCGGCGCTGGCCAAGCTCTGACCCACCGGCCGCCCGCCCGATCAGGGCAGGCGGCCGTTTTCATTTTTCCGTTACGGCTCCGCCCACCCCGGCCCCGCCCGCCGCCTCCGCACCGCCCCGCGACCGGCGCTCCTCACCTGCTCCCGCCTCCCGCCGCGACGCCGGAGCAGGCGTCGACCCCAGGGTCCGGGGCCGGAAAGACCAGGGTCCACAGGGCGTCGCGTGGCTCCCACACTGGGCGCATGCGCTTACGTTCGAGGTTGTCCCGCGCGTTCGTCGCGGTCACGGTCGCCGCCACGGTCGTCCTCGCCCCGGCCGGACCGGCCTCCGCCGGGATCTGGCAGCTCACCGACGGGTTCGAGCCCGGCACCAATCCAGCGTCCCGGTGGTCGCCCACCGTCGTGGGGACCTGCTGGGGGCCCTACTACACGGGCGGGCTCGGACCCCCGCGCACCGGAACGGGGTTCGCCCACTGGCGGGTGCTCTACCGGCCCGACTGGTGCGCGATCGGGCGCACCATCCATCTCTCTCCGGTGGTGAGCCGCCCGGGGCCCATCAGGTGCAGCGCGGGCGTCTGGGCCAGGCTGCGTGGTCAGGGCCCCCACTTGAACGTCGAAGTGATCGACCCCGACACGTGGACGTACATCGCACTGAAGTCGGTGCCGTATCCGGGCTGGACGCCCGGATACACCCTCCACACGGTCAGCTGGACCGCGCAGCGCGCCGACGTCGTGCTGCGGTTCGCGATGGGGGCCACGGACAACGGGCCCTACGAAGCCGAGATCGAACTGGACGACGTCGTGGTGCAGTGCACCTACTGATCGTCAGAGGAGCCCGCGCCTCTCCAGCAGCGGCTCGATGCGCGGGTCGCGGCCCCGGAAGGCGCGGAAGGCGCCCAGCGGGTCGGTGCTGCCGCCCTTCGACAGCAGCCGCGACCGGAAGATGTCGCCGTTCTCCCTGGTCAGGCCGCCGTTCTCGGTGAACCAGTCGACCGTGTCGGCGTCGAGGACCTCGCTCCAGATGTAGGAGTAGTAGCCCGCCGCGTAGCCGCTGGCCCAGATGTGCGCGAAGTAGGTGCTGCGGTAGCGCGGCGGGACGGCGGGCAGGTCGACCCCGGCGCTCCGCAGGGCGGCGACCTCGAAGGTCTCGGCGTCGCCGCCCTCGTAGTCGGTGTGCCAGGCCCAGTCGAGCAGGGTGGCGGCCAGGTATTCGACCGTCGCGAAGCCCTGGTTGAACTTCTGGGCCTCCAGCATCCGGTCGACCAGTTCCTGGGGCATCGGCTCGCCGGTCTCGTGGTGCCTGGCGTAGTTGGCCAGGATCTCGGGATGGGTCGCCCACATCTCGTTGACCTGGGACGGGTACTCCACGAAGTCGCGCGGCACCGACGTGCCGGAGAAGCGGGGGAAGCGCACGTCGGAGAACAGGCCGTGCAGGGCGTGGCCGAACTCGTGGAACATCGTGTTGACCTCGTCGAAGGTCATCAGGGTCGGCTCGCCCTTGACGATGTTGAGGTTGTTGACCACCACCGGCCGGTAACCCTTCAGGCCCGACTGGTGGACCAGGCTGTTCATCCACGCCCCGCCGCGCTTGGACGCCCGCGCGTGGAAGTCGCCCAGGAACAGGCCCAGCGGCGAGCCGTCTTCGTTGGCGACCTCCCAGACCCGCACGTCGGGGTGGTAGCCGATGAGGTCGGGGCGCTCGGTGAACGAGAGGCCGTAGAGGCGGTGGGCGGCGTGGAAGACGCCGTCGACCAGGACGCGGTTCAGCTCGAAGTAGGGGCGCATCGCGGCGCTGTCGATGTCGTAGCGGGCCTGGCGCACCTTCTCGGCGTAGAACGACCAGTCCCAGGCCTCGATCGGGAAGCCGGCCTGCTCCTCCAGCGCCTGCTGCTCGCGGCGGGCGTTGGCGACGGCGGGGGTGACGAGCTTGTCGAGCATCTCGGTGACCGCGCCGGTGGAGCCGGCGGTCTGGTCGGCCAGGGCGTATTCGGCGTGGTTGCGGTAGCCGAGCAGGTTGGCCCGTTCGCGGCGGAGCCGGGCGATGCGGGTGATGAGCTCGGCGTTGGCCGCCCCCCGGCCGGTGGAGGCGCGGTGGACGCGCTCGCGCAGCGACCGGTCGGTCAGCGACGACAGCGCGGGCTGGCCCGTCGGGAGGACCAGCGTGATCAGGTACTTCCCGTCGAGGTCCCGCGCGCTCGCGGTCTCGCGCAGGCCGGCGATCTCGTCGGCCGACAGGCCGTCGAGGGCCGACTCGTCGTCGACCGCGACCGCGCGCGCGTTGGTGTCGTTGAGCAGGTTGAACTGGAAGGTCGCCGCCAGGCTGGACAGTTCCTCGTTGATCGCGCGGAGCCTGGCCTGCTGGTCGTCGTCGAGCTCGGCGCCGGCGCGTACGAAGTCGGTCAGGTAGCGCTGCAGGAGCCACTGCTCTTCCGGTACGTCGGTCTCCACGGCCTTGAGCCGCGCGTAGAGCGCCGGATTGAGGGCGACGGAGTCGTTGTGGGCCGCCAGCTTCGGGGTGATCTCCTGCTGGATCTCCTGGATGCGCGGGGTGGTGTCGCTGCTCGCCTGGTTGAAGAAGACGATGGAGACCCGCTGGAGCATCTCGCCGGCCCGTTCGAGGGCCTCTAGCGTGTTGGCGAAGGTCGCGGGCTCCGGCTGCGTCGCGATGGCCTCGACCTCGGCGAGGTGGTCGGCCATGGCCCGTTCGAACGCCGGAACGTAATGTTCCTCCCTGATCTCCGCGAACGGCGGCAGCCGGTAGGGCAGGGTGCTGGGCGTGAGGAACGGGTTGGTCATCGGCCGGACTCCTTCGCGAAACGGGACTTTCAGCTTGTCACACCGGTCATCGGCGAGGCGATCGGCTTTCGTTTTGGCAGTGGGCCCGGAGCTGGGCTATTCTTTCGGAGTCGCGAGCGATAAGCCCCCCGGGGAACGAGTTCGCTGATGGGGTATGGTGTAATTGGCAACACGACTGATTCTGGTTCAGTTATTCTAGGTTCGAGTCCTGGTACCCCAGCGCACGTAGTGCAGCCTTGCTCCCGTCGTCTAGTGGCCTAGGACGCCGCCCTCTCAAGGCGGTAACGGCGGTTCGAATCCGCTCGGGAGTACGAGATTTCCCTCTCACCAGCAGTTCTAGGGCTCCGTCGTCTAGCGGCCTAGGACGCCGCCCTCTCAAGGCGGTAGCGGCGGTTCGAATCCGCTCGGGGCTACATCGAAACGGGCTTCCTCACGGAAGTCCGTTTTTTTGTTGTCCTCAGATTGGATAGTGCTACTATCGATACATGAGCTATCCAGTCAGCCTGCTTGCCGACGGACGTGAAGAGGTCATCGCCGGAGCCGTGGTGCCCCACGGTGTGACCCTGATGGGCTGGGAGCGCAAGGCCCACGGGTGGTGCCGGGGAGACGCCTGCGTCCCGGCGTTCCGCTCCGCCGCGGCCGAGACCGCCGAGGGGGTCGACGTCGTCGCGTTCGCCGAACTCCTCGGGCGGCCCGTGGTGGCGGGCGAGGGGATCATCGCGGTCGGCGAGCCCGTCGCGGCCGATCTCGGCACCGCGCCCGACTTCACCCTCGACGGGTTCACCCTGTCGTCGCTGCGGGGCCGGAAGGTGTTTCTGGTCTTCTGGGCGTCGTGGTGCGGGTGCCGCTACGACCTGCCGGCCTGGCTGGCCCTCGGCGAGGAGCTGCCCGTGGAGATCGTCCCGATCTCCCTCGACCGGGCCCGTGCCGACGCCGCCGCCTGGCACGACGGCCCCGTCGACGTCGAGGGGGTGGTGGCCGAGCTCTACAACGTCGTCAACGTGCCGACCGTGGTCTGGATCGACGAGGACGGCCGCGTCGCCCGCCCCCAGGACACGATGACCGCGACCGACACCTTCCGCTCCATGAACGGCCTGTCGTCGGAGGCCGCCGTCGCGGCGCTGCGCCACTGGGCGCTGACCGGCGAGTCGGGCGCCTCGGGCCGGAGCCTGCGCCGGGCCACCGACGAGGAGCGCGCCGCCCGCCTGCACGCCCGGATCGCCGCCTGGGCCTTCCGCGAGGGCCGTCCCGACCAGGCCCGCCACCACCTGGCGGCCGCCGCCGACCTGGCCCCGCACGACGTCGCGATCAGGCGCGGGCTGATGTCGCTCGACGGAATCGACCCGTTCGGCGACGCCTACTTCGACCTCAAGGTCGAACTGGAGGACGCGGGCATCGCGATCTACCGCCCGTTGCCCGACTGGTCGTGACGATTTGCCACCGGCCAGCCCTGGGTTCCAAAATTAGACTCATGACGACCACGATGCAGAGCCGGACCCACTCCTGGGCGCCCCCGACGATCCCCGCCGACGTCGCCGAGATGTCCGGGCTGGAGTTCCTCCAGGCCATGCTCGACGGGAAGATCCCGGCGCCGCCCATCGCGGGAACCCTGGGCTTCACCATGCTCAAGGTCGAGAAGGGGCTGGCTCTGTTCGAGGGGGAGACGGGAGAGCATCAGTACAACCCGATGGGCACCGTCCACGGCGGCTACTTCGCCACCCTGCTCGACTCGGCTCTCGGGTGCGCGATCATGACGGCCCTGCCGGCCGGGCGGGCGTACACGACGGTGCAGCTCAACATCAACATGATCAGGCCCGCGTTCGCGCACACCGGGCCGCTGCGCTGTGAGGCGAAGACCCTGCACGTCGGCCGGACCACCGCCACCGCCGAAGGGTCGCTCGTGGGCGTGAACGACGGCAAGCTCTACGCCCACGGCACCACGACCTGCGCGGTCTTTCCGTTGAAGTAGACGGGTCAGTCGCCGGAGCGAGCCTTGAACAGGGCCCGCTTGGCGGCCTTGCCGACGTTGCGGTCGGGGTGGGCCTCGGCGATCGCCTCAAGCAGTTCGTCGAGGTGGGGGTGGCGGACCTTCCAGATCACCTCGAGCAGGCTGATCAGGTCGGTCGCCGGGCCGATGTCTTCGAGGCTGCTGACGAACTCGGCGCGGCCGAGGCCCGCCGAGATGGTCCACATGTCGAGGATCAGCCAGTGGGTGTCGGCCTGGGTCGGCTCGGGCGCGTCGTCGACCTCGAGCTGGGTGAGGTGGGTCGCGGCGTAGGAGCGCAGCGACTCCTCGTTGAGGGCCTTCTTCCAGGCCGGGATCGCCACCTCGCCGAGCTGACCGACCAGGGAGGCGGCCTGGACGCGTACGAGAGCGTCGGACTCGTCTTCCACGGCGGCGCCGAGCAGTTCCTCGGCGGCCTGGGCGGGCTCGCGCAGGCGCATCCAGGCGGCGAACTCGGCGTCGGCCTCCTCTTCGGACATGTCGGCGCTGAATGACAGCAGGTCGTGGGCCGTCATGGCGTCGATGGCCGGGCGGGCGTCGATGTCGAGGTCGGCCTCGTCAACGAGGTGGACGACGCCCTCGGTGCCCAGCGAGGTGAGCTGGACCGTGTCGCCCTCGACCTCGGCCATGCCGTAGCCGGTCAGCCAGTCGAGGACCGGGACCAGCGGGTCGCCGGCCGCCTCCCAGGCGGCGTCGCCCAGGTCGTCGTAGTCGCGGACCGCCTCGGCCAGCTCCTCGCGCAGGTCGTCGAGCGCCTTCTGGCCGCCGCTCAGCAGGACGCGGATCAGGGTCTCGCGGGTCAGGCCCGACAGGGCCACGGTCAGATCGTCGTCGTCGAGCTCGGGGTCGCCGTAGTCGATCGAGCCGAGGCCGAGCATCCAGGCGTCGAGGACGTCTTCGTCGTCGTCGAACGGCCAGGCGGCGGTGTCGGAGTCGATGCTCACGGTGTCTTCACCCGAGGGGGTGACGAACTCGAGGTCGATCGCCAGGTTCCACAGGTTCCACAGCTTCTGCGGGCCGGTGAGGCCGAGGGCCGTCACGGCCTCTTCGACCTCGGCGTCGGTCAGCAGCGTCGACTGGCCGACCTTGCGGTCGGTGCCGATCCAGACCGACAGGTCGCGGGCCGCGGTGATCAGCGGCACCCGGCGGGCGTCGGCGGCCAGCTCGGCGTCGGGGCGCAGCCGCAGGGTCGGCAGCTCGGCGAGCTCGTCGGCGAACGGCTCGAAGTCGCCGAGGCCCTCGTCCTCCTCGCCGTCCTCCTCGTCGTCCCACTCGGTCTCGCCGATGGCGTCTTCCATGCGGTCGACGAAGTCGTCTTCGAGCGCGTCGAGCTCGTTGAGCAGCAGTTCGAGGCGGTCGGAGGCGGCCGTCAGGCGGCCGGTCTCGTGGAGGAAGGTCAGGTAGGACCGCAGCGAGGGCACCATCGCGTCGGCGGCGGCGTCGGGGTCTTCGACCACCTGTGGCAGACGGTCGAGCATGAGGGGGCGCAGATCGTCGCGGCGCCAGTGGCCCACGTCGGAACGCTGGCTCAGGCGGTGCCACAGGGCGGCCGAGCCGACCAGGTCGGGGTCGCTTTCGGGTGCGTTGGCGGGCACCCAGAGAAGGAATTCCTGGAGCAGTGGACGCAGTTCAGCCGCGGCTGCCTCAATGCGATCTGTCACCCCGCCAGCCTAGGGCCAACGGGCGAGGCCATCTAACAGCTTCTCGGGGCGGGTTCACCGCGCGAGCCCTTGTTCCGCGCGCCGTTCAGGAGCCGTTCGCACCGGCCCGGCGCATCGCCTCGGTGATGCGGTCGGCGGCGCTCACGACGGGGGCGGCGTGGAGGCGGCCGGGGGTGCGGGTGAGGCGCTCTATGGGGCCCGAGACCGACACGGCGGCGATCACCTTGCCGCCCACGCCCCGGATGGGCGCCGACACCGAGGCGACCCCCTGCTCGCGCTCGCCGACGCTGTGGGCCCAGCCGCGCCGCCGGACGCTGGCCAGGGTCGCGGCGGTGAACTTGGCGCCGCGCAGGCCGCGGTGGAGCCGGTCGGGCTCCTCCCAGGCCAGCAGGATCTGGGCGGCCGACCCTGCGCTCATCGGCAGCGCCGACCCGACGGGAACGGTGTCACGCAGGCCGCTGGCGCGTTCCGCCGCCGCGACGCACACCCGCTCGTCGCCCTGGCGGCGGTAGAGCTGGGCGCTCTCGCCGGTGAGGTCGCGCAGCTGGGTCAGGACGGGACCCGCGACCGCGAGCAGGCGGTCTTCGCCGGCCGCAGTGGACAACTCGGACAAACGGGGGCCCAATATGAATCGGCCCTGTGTGTCGCGGGAGACGATCCGGTGATGCTCCAGGGCCACCGCGAGGCGGTGAGCAGTGGGTCGGGCCAGCCCGGTGGCCTGGACCAACTGCGCCAGCGACGCCGGTCCGGCCTCCAGGGCGTTGAGCACGAGGACGGCCTTGTCGAGTACGCCGACTCCGCTAGAGTTGTCCATACCCCGATACTGCCGTCTCGCTTATTGAGATGCAACCGCAGTAGTGGCGGTTAGAAGATACAGTGTCCATATCCCGATATATCAGTCTCATCATAAGAGACGGGACGATAACGCGAGGAGGCGTTGGAGACCATGGGACGCACACTGGCCGAGAAAGTCTGGGAGCAGCACGTCGTCAGGCGCGCCGACGGTGAGCCCGACCTGCTCTTCATCGACCTCCACCTCATTCACGAGGTGACCAGCCCGCAGGCGTTCGACGGGCTCCGCATGGCCGGGCGGCCGGTACGCCGGCCCGACCTGACCATCGCCACCGAAGACCACAACGTGCCGACGGTCCGCGGCCCGATCGCCGACCCGGTGTCCCGCACCCAGGTCGAGACGCTGCGCAAGAACGCCGCCGAGTTCGGCATCCGGCTCCACCCGATGGGCGACGCCGGCCAGGGCGTGGTGCACATCATCGGCCCGCAGTTCGGGCTCACCCAGCCGGGCATGACGATCGTCTGCGGCGACAGCCACACCTCGACCCACGGCGCCTTCGGCGGCATCGCGTTCGGCATCGGCACCTCCGAGGTCGAGCACGTGCTGGCCACGCAGACGCTGCCGGCCTACCGGCCGAAGACGATGGCGATCGAGGTCAAGGGCGCGCTGCCGTTCGGCGTCACCGCCAAAGACCTGATCCTGGCGATCATCGCCGAGATCGGCACCGGCGGCGGCCAGGGCTACATCGTCGAATACCGGGGCGAGGCGATCCGGAACCTCTCGATGGAGGGCCGGATGACGGTCTGCAACATGTCCATCGAGGCGGGCGCCCGCGCGGGCCTGATCGCCCCCGACGAGACGACCTTCAACTACCTGAAGGGCCGTCCCCACGCTCCCGAGGGCGAGGCCTGGGACGCGGCGGTCGAATACTGGAAGACGCTGTCCACCGACGACGACGCCGTCTTCGACAAGGTCGTGGAGATCGACGCCGCGACGCTCGCCCCGTTCGTCACGTGGGGGACCAACCCAGGCCAGGGCGCGCCGCTGAGCTCGGTCGTCCCGGCGCCGGAGCAGTTCGGCGACCCGATCGAGCGGTCGGCCGCCGAGCGGGCGCTGGAGTACATGGGGCTGACCGCCGGCACCCGGCTCACCGACGTCGAGGTCGACACGGTGTTCGTCGGCTCGTGCACCAACGGCCGGCTCGAAGACCTCCGGGCCGCCGCCGAGATCCTCCAGGGCCGTCAGGTCAAGACGCGCACGCTGATCGTGCCGGGCTCGATGATGGTCAAGCTCCAGGCCGAGGCCGAGGGGCTGCACGAGGTGTTCAAGGCCGCCGGGGCCGAGTGGCGGGAGGCCGGGTGCTCGATGTGCCTGGGCATGAACCCCGACACCCTCGCGCCGGGGGAGCGCAGCGCCTCCACGTCCAACCGCAACTTCGAGGGCCGGCAGGGCAAGGGTGGCCGCACCCACCTGGTGTCGCCGCAGGTCGCCGCCGCGACCGCCGTCACCGGCAAGCTGACCGCCCCCGCCGACCTCGTCTGACCCGGAGACCTCTGATGGACGCCTTCGTCACCCACACCGGCACCGCCGTCCCGCTGCGGCGCAGCAACGTCGACACCGACCAGATCATCCCGGCGGTCTGGCTCAAGCAGGTCAGCCGCACCGGCTTCGAGAGGGGCCTGTTCGCCGCCTGGCGCGAAGACCCCTCGTTCGTGCTGAACGACCCGGCCTACACCGGCGCCTCGATCCTGGTGTCCGGTCCCGACTTCGGCACCGGCTCCTCCCGCGAGCACGCCGTCTGGGCCCTGCAGCAGTACGGCTTCCGCGTCGTCATCGCCGCCCGCTTCGGCGACATCTTCCGCAACAACTCCACCAAGATGGGCCTGCTCCCGGTGATCCTTTCACCGGAGGCGGTCGAGACGCTCCAGAAGGCCGTCGAGGCCGACCCGGCCACCGAGATCACCGTCGACCTGGCCGAGCGCCAGGTGCGGGCGGCGGGCGAGACGTGGTCGTTCGAGATCGACGACTACACCCGCTGGCGCCTCATGGAGGGCCTCGACGACATCGGCCTGACCCTCCGGCACGCCGACGCCATCGCGGCGTACGAGAGCGAGCGGCAGCCGTGGCTGCCGAAGACGGCCTGAGCGGTCCGGACGACGACCGGGCCGAAGAACTGGCGCGGCGGCTGCGCGACGCGCAGCGCCGCGTCCGGGACCTACCCTTGACAGGGGAGGAGCGGGAACGTGTCGCTCGGAGGCTGCTCGCGATCTGTGATGCGGCAAAGCGCGACATTCCCCACGCAACCACCCGTTTGGAGGGCTTCATCGCCTTCCTGGACGGCGAATTCGACACGCCGAGTGGCGGTGAATTCACGTAAGGTGATTGAGTCGCGCGCGTTCCTCCCCTACTTTCAAAGCGCGTAAGGGGGAGGAACCACATGAACAAGAAGGAACTCGTCGACGCCATCGCCGACCGCGTCGGTGACAAGAAGACGGCGACCGAAGCGATCAACGCCGTCATCGACGCCATTCAGCACGCCGTGGCCAGCGGCGACAAGGTCTCGATCACCGGGTTCGGCGCTTTCGAAATGGCGCACAAGCCGGCCCGCACCGCGCGTAACCCTTCCACGGGTGAGCCGATCAAGGTCGCCGAGAGCTGGGCGCCGAAGTTCCGTCCGGGGGCCGATTTCAAGGAACTGGTCAACGCGGGCGGAAAGAAGGCCCACAAGAAGAAGTAACGCGGACGGCCGAAGCTGGCCGTATACGCGGAAAACGGCGCACCCGATGCAAACGATCGTTTCGGGGGCGCCGTTCCTATTCACGGCACCGGAAATGTGCCCAGCGTAATGAACGAGATCACGCCGTCGGTCAGCACGATGTTGACCCGCTGGCCCGGCCGGAGCAGCCGCAGCGGGCCCGCGTCGAAGGCCGCGGCCGGGAACGGCACCTCGGTGCCGTCGTCGAGGTAGACCGACCCTGACCGGGTCTCGTCGTCGAAGGTCTTCACCGTCGCCTGCACGCCGTCAGGGTAGTCGATGTAGGACGCCAGGCCCCTGAGGATGACGTCGAGGCCGAGCTCGAACCGGTAGTCGTTGGTCTCGCCGGTCATGTAGGGCGCCATCGCCGTCAGGTTCGGGTAGTCGTCGGCCGGCAGGTCGCGGAAGTAGCTCTCCATCTGCTCCATGACCTCGGCCCACTCCTCGGGGGTGGAGGCCTTGAAGCGCTGCTCCCAGGTGCTCTCCTCCAGGGTGAACCCTTCGAGGAAGGTCGACAGCAGGTCGCCCGCGATCGCCGCGACCCGGTCGGGCAGGCCGCCGGAGCGCAGGATCGCCATCAGCCGCTCGACGTTGGGCATCAGCTCGGGCGTGAACGGCACGTGCTGCATCGAGATCCAGGCCAGGTCGCGGTGGGCGCGCAGGCGCTCCCGGCCGGCCCTCGCGAAGTCCTTGACCTGTTCCATCCAGTTGACCGGGTCGGGCTCGGGCAGGCCGGCGCCGACGAACAGGCGCTCGTACATGAGCTTGAACAGCTCTTCCTTGTTCTGCACGTGGGCGTAGAGGGCCGAGACCGCGACGCCGAGCTCGGCGGCGACCTGGCGCATGCTCATGCGGTGGTAGCCCTCGCGGTCGAGCACGACGTAGGCGGCGTCGACGATGCGGTCGCGGCTGAGCGGGACCTTCGCCGGACGCTTGGGCTCCTGCTCGTTCTTCTCCCACGGGGGCGTCGGCACGGTCATGGCGCCAACCCTTTCAGATGAACAGTGTTCTTGCTTACTGAACACTGTTCATGCTAGAACAGTGTTCACTTCATTATGAACACTGTTCTCCTCCCGGGGGTAATCGCATGTCCCACACCACGGTCACGGAGGTGACGGAGGGCTACCGATGGCGCTGGCCGGCCCTCTTCGTCATCCTCGGCGCCGAGATCATGGACCTGATCGACGCCATGGTCACCAACATCGCCGGCCCGCACATCCAGGCCGAGCTGGGCGGATCCGAGACGCTGCTCCAGTGGCTCGGCGCCGCCTACACCCTGGCCATGGCCACCGGCCTGCTCACCGGCGGCCGGCTCGGCGACGTCTTCGGCCGGCGCCGGATGTTCATCATCGGCGCCGTCGGCTTCACCGTCAGCTCGCTGCTCTGCGGCCTGGCGATGTCGCCCGAGATGCTCGTCGCCTCCCGAGCCCTCCAGGGCCTGTTCGCCGCCGTCATGCTGCCGCAGGGGCTCGGCATGCTGCGCGAGATGTTCCCGCCCGCCGAGATGGGCAAGGCGTTCGGCATGTTCGGGCCGGTCATGGGCCTGGCGTCGGTCGGGGGGCCGATTCTGGCCGGGTGGCTGGTCGACGCCGACTTCTTCGGCACCGGCTGGCGCATGATCTTCCTGATCAACCTGCCCGTCGGCCTGCTGGCCGTCGCGGGCGGCCTGCGCTACCTGCCCGAGTCGAAGTCGCCCACCCCGCCCTCGCTCGACCTGGTCGGCGTCGTGCTGGCCTCGATCGCCGGGCTGCTCGTCGTGTTCCCGCTGGTCCAGGGCCGTGAGCACGACTGGCCCGCATGGGCCTTCGTGATGCTGGCCGCCTCGGTCGCGGTGTTCGGGCTGTTCGGGTGGTACCAGGGCCGGCGCACCCGCACCGGACGCGACCCGCTGATCGAGGGCAGCCTGTTCCGCAAGCGCGCCTTCAACGGCGGCCTGGTCACCGGGCTGGTCTTCTTCTCCGGCATGTCGGGCTTCATGCTCGTCTTCAACCTCTACACCCAGATCGGGCTGCACTACTCGCCGCTGAAGGCGGGCCTGGCGGGCGTCC
This sequence comes from Herbidospora galbida, assembly GCF_005233835.1. Taxonomy (GTDB): domain Bacteria; phylum Actinomycetota; class Actinomycetes; order Streptosporangiales; family Streptosporangiaceae; genus Herbidospora; species Herbidospora galbida. The sequence goes on from NZ_SZQA01000010.1 coordinate 192,592, forward strand.
CGTGGTCAGTCGGCATGATCATCGGCTTCGGGCTGGTCCAGCCGCTCATGAAGCACGGCCGGGCCTGCCTCCAGGGCGGCGCGCTGCTGATGACCCTCGGCGTCGTGCTCGTCTGGGTGACCCTCCAGATCGCCGGGCTCGGCGTCACCCCCTGGCAGCTCACCCCGGCCCTGATCATCACCGGCGTCGGCATGGGCTTCCTGATGGCGCCCTTCTTCAACCTGGTGCTCGCCGGGGTGGAGCCCCGCGAGACCGGCTCGGCGTCGGGCACCCTCACGGCGGTGCAGCAGCTCGGCGGGGCGTTCGGGGTGGCGCTGCTCGGCACGGTCTTCTTCGACCTGCTCGGCGACCGGCCCAGCCCCGCCACGTTCGAGACCGCGATGGAGACCACGCTCTGGGTGGTCGCCGGGATGCTGCTGCTCACCTTCGTGGTGTCGTTCCTGCTCCCCAAGCACGTCAGGGAAGAGGACCTGCAGCACTAGGGCCTGTTTCGAAGTAGGTATGCGCTGCGGCGTGTCGTGGCCGGGTACGCGAAGAGGTCTCCGGTAAGTGGGTTGATCGACCAAGAAAAACCTGATCACCGGAGACCTCGTGGCCACCTTAGC
>NZ_SZQA01000100.1 GCF_005233835.1 Herbidospora galbida
GCCGCCGCGTGAGCGGCGTGCTGGTCGGCCGTGTGGGCGGCTGCGCGCCCGGTGGTGGTGTACCGGGCCGCGTGCCGCTGGAGGGCGGCGTAGGCCGCGCGCTGCTGGGCCGTGGCCAGGGCCGTGCGCCGCTGCACGACGGCGGAGGTCGCGCGCTGGTTGTGCGTGCCCGGTGCCGCGTATCGGTGGACCGCAGCCAGGGCGGCGTGCTGGCTGGCCGTGCCGATGACCGTGCGCCGGGCGGCCGTGCCGAGAGCGCGGGTCGCAACCGGGCGCCGGTCCCGTGTGTGGTCACGGTGCACGGTCGGGCGCCCGTGCTGCTTGTTCTCCTGTACGTGCTTGTGGTGCCGGTCCTTCACGGCTTGGTTGCCGTGCTTTCTATCCGCCGAGTCGGCGAAGGCCGCCGACCCGGTGATCAGCGCCAGCCCGAATCCGAGGCCGACGACCATATATGTCCGCATGGGGGCGAAATTCCCACGGTGATCCCCGGACAGACCGGACTTAGGCGATCTTGATGGAAAGATGATCTTTTAATAGGCGAGTGCCTTTGTCTTGGCGCTCGGCGCCAGCATGGTCTCCTGGAACTTCGGGAACGCGACCGTGCGCGCGTCGCCGTCACTGGTGTAGCGCTCGCCCGGGTTCTCCTTCAGCCAGTCGAGCCACCCCGTCGAGCAGAACTTCGCGCAGTCGCCCTTCTTGTCCATCGACCGGATGCGCGGGATGCCCAGCGGGTCGAACGCCCCGCTGAACGGCGACTGGGCCGGCATGTAGCCCGCCAGGAACACGCCGGAGTAGTTGTACTTCACCCCCTTGTCGGAGCCCTTGAGCGCCCACTCCTTGGTCTTCGGCTGGTTGCCGTAGGGAAGGGCGAAGGTGACGACCTCGCCGCCGTTGAGGTCGGTGATCAGCTTGTGCCCGGCGGTGACCTCGTCGAGCACGACCTGCTTGGGCTTGCCCATCAGGTTGGTGTGGTCTTTCGTGTGGTTGCCGAGTTCCATGCCGTGCTGCTTCAGCCAGGCGACGATCTGCGCCTGCTCGGTCGTGCTGCTCTTGCCGAACATGTCACGCGTCACGTAGAAGGTGGCCACCGGGCGGAAGCCCGGATATTTCGCGCCCGCCTCCAGCAGGATCGCCACCGCGGTGTCCTTGGCCGGGGTGCCGGTCCCGTCGAGGGTGACCTGCGACGGCGACGAGTCGTCGAAGGTCAGCACGACCGGGTGCTTCCCGGCCGGAATGTCGATCTTCCCGGTCACGTATTCGGCGGCGGTGATCGGCACGTAGCCTTCCTTGGCCAGCCGTTCGAGTTCGGTGCGGAACTGCTTGGGCGTGCGGTCGTCCTGGGTGGTCGGGTTCTCGATGATGCGGTGGTACATCAGGACCGGGATCTGCCCCAGTTCGTTGGCCTTGACCGCCTTCGCGTTGGCCGCGCTCACCGGCTTGATGGCCGCCGGTTTGACCTCGACCGCCGTAGCGGGCTTCTGGCCTTGGTCGGCGCCACATGCCACACACCCGGCCAGCACGATCAATCCGACAGTCGCCGCGGCTCTCATCTCTGGTGCCCCTCCGATAAGTCATGTCATTGACACGGAGAGTGATCCCCTTAGGTGAGGACGAAGACGGCTAAGAGATTTTAAAGTTCACGTACAGGGCGAAATGTGGCATTCGGGATGCCGGTGGTGAGGGGGCGAAGTGTCACCGACCGGCATCCCGTCCGCCATCGTGAAGACGCCACCGGCCATGCCCCTGACCTCGGGCGGCGCCTTCATGATGACGCGCTGATCCGCTCCTCTCCGGAGTAGACGTTCATGGACCGGCCACGCACGAACCCGAGCAGGGTCAACCCGGATTCGGCGGCCAGTCCCACCGCCAAGCTTGACGGCGCCGACACCGCGGCCGGCACCGGAACGCCCGCCATGACGGCCTTCTGGACGAGTTCGAACGAGGCCCTGCCCGACACCATGAGAGCTGTTTGCCGAAGCGGCAGCCGGCCGTCGCGCAGCGCCCATCAGACGAGCTTGTCGACCGCGTTGTGACGCCCCACGTCTTCTCTGACGGCCAGCGCCCGGCCGGTCGGCGTGAACAGCCCGGCGGCGTGCAGGCCGCCGGTCCGGTCGAACACCTTCTGGGCGGTACGCAGCCTCTCGGGCAACCCGGCGATGACCGATTCGGAGAACGTGACGTCGTCGGGGGTGACGTCCCAGCGCGCGACGGTCCGGGCCGCGTCGAGCGAGGCCTTGCCGCAGACGCCGCACGACGAGGTCGTGTAGAAGTTGCGCTCCAGGAAGGTGGCCGCCACGTCACGCCCGTCGTGAGCCGCACGTCGAGCGCGTTGTAGGTGTTCTGGCCGTTCTCCAGCGCCCCCGCGCAGTAGTGGATGGCCTCGATGCCGCTCGCCCGGCCGATGTATACAGCATACGATATGCCGGTCACGCGGCGCCGACAAGCCGGGTCTGGGTGTCGAGGAGATCGGTGACGGCGTGGATCGCCCGGAGCGTGGGCACCGAGGTCTCGGTCAGGTCGGCCAGTTCGACCACCGCCGAGAGCAGCACGTCGAGTTCGAGCGGCTTGCCCTTCTCCAGGTCTTGGAGCGTGGAGGTCTTGTGCTCGCCGGCCTTCTCGGCCCCGGCGAGCCGCCGCTCGATCGAGATGTGGGGGTTGCAGCCGACCGCCTGGGCGACCGCGACCGTCTCTTCCATCATGGTTCTGACCAGCTCGCGGGCGCCGGTGTGGCGGCAGATGCCCGCCATCGTCGCGCGGGCGAGCGCGCTGATCGGGTTGAACGCGACGTTGCCCATCAGCTTGACCCAGATGTCTTTGCGTAGATCGGCCTCGACCGGGCATTTGAGGTCGCCGGCGACCATGGCGTTGCTGAACTCGACGCACCTGGGCGACAACTGCCCGCTGGGTTCGCCGATGGAGAAGCGGGTTCCTTCGAGGTGGCGGATCACGCCGGGGGCCTCGATCTCGGTGGCGGCGTAGACGACGCAGCCGATGGCGCGCTCCAGCGGGAGCGCCTCGGTCACCGAGCCGCCGGGGTCGACGCTCTCGATGCGGTAGCCGTCGTAGGGGCCGCCGAGCCGGTGGAAATACCACCACGGGATGCCGTTCTGGGCGGCGATGAGGCTGGTGGACTCGTGGAGCATGGGCGCGACCATCTGACCGGCCGCGGCGTAGGAGTTGGCCTTCAGGCCGAGGAAGACGTGGTCGACGGGGCCGACCTCGTGGGGATCGTCGGTGGTGTGCGGGTGGGCGGTGAAGTCGCCGCGCGGGCTGAGCACGCGCACGCCTGACTTCCGCATGGCCGCGAGATGCTCCCCGCGGGCTATCAGATGCACCTCGACGCCGGCGCGATGCAGGGCGGCCCCCACATACGCGCCGATGGCGCCGGCGCCAAGAACAGCGACCTTCACACTAGCTCCGTTCTCGCGTCGACAGTGCATTCGGTATACGGTATGGCAACGGTGTCGTCAAGGAGGTCGACCGATGACCGTGCTGTCGCATACCCGGCCCGAACACGCGGCCGGGCCCGCCGACCTGCCCTGGGAGCGGGCCCGCCGGCTCGCCGCCACGGCGACGCTGCCGCTGGTCGCGGCCGAGGTCCCGCTGGTCTCCGCCCACGGCTGCCGG
>NZ_SZQA01000101.1 GCF_005233835.1 Herbidospora galbida
GGCGGCCTTCGCGCACCGCGCCGTCGTGGTGGCGCGGGACCGGGCGGACCTCCTCGAAGGACTGGCGGCCCTCGCCGCCGGCACGCCGCACGCGGCCGTGGTGGCGGGCGTCGCCCCGGGCGCGGCGCGGCCGGTGTTCGTGTTCCCCGGGCAGGGGTCGCAGTGGGCCGGGATGGCCGTCGAGCTGCTGGCGTCCAGCGACGTGTTCCGGGAGCACCTGGCCCGGTGTGACGACGCGCTCAGGCCGTATGTCGGCTGGTCGGTGGCGGACGTCCTGCGGGAGGCCGAGAGCGCCCCGAAACTGGAGGGCTCCGACGTCATCCAGCCGGTGCTGTTCGCGGTGATGGCCTCGCTGGCCGGGTTGTGGCGGTCGGTGGGGGTGGACCCCACGGCCGTGGTCGGGCATTCGCAGGGGGAGATCACCGCGGCGTACGTCGCGGGGGCGCTGTCGCTGGAGGACGCGGCGAAGGTCGTGGCGCTGCGCAGCAAGGCGCTGATGAAGCTGGGCGGCACCGGCGGGATGCTCGCCGTGTCGCTGCCGGCCGACCGGATCGATCTGACGCGCTGGGACGGCCGGTTGTGGCCCGCCGTGTACAGCGGCCCGGCCAGCACGGTCGTCGCCGGCGACCTCGACGCGCTGGCGGAGTACGCGGCGGAGTGCGGCGAGGCCGTGCGGACCCGGCCGGTCGCGATCGACTACGCCGCGCACACCCCGCACATCGCGGCGCTGCGCGAGGAACTGCTGGCCACGCTCGGCGACGTCACACCGCGCCCGACCGAGGTCGCGTTCTGCTCGGCCCGCGACGGCGCGTTCCTCGATCCCGCCGAACTCACCGCCGACTACTGGTTCACCAGCCTCCGCACCCCGGTCCGGTTCCAGCAGGCCGTCGAGGCGTTCGAGGGCGGCTCGATCTTCATCGAGGCCAGCCCGCATCCGACGCTGACCGGGCACGTCCAGGACACCCTGGCGGCGGCGGACCGGCCGGGCGGGGCCACCGGCACCCTCCGGCGTGACCAGGGCGGTCTCGCCCGGTTCCTGACGGCGGTCGCCCACGCGTACACGCTGGGCGCCGAGATCGACTGGGCCGCCGCGCTCGGCGACGGGCCGGGCCACCACGTCGACCTGCCCACGTATCCGTTCGAGCGCAGCCGCCACTGGCTCGACGGCGACGCTCCGGCGGGGACGGGCGCCTCGGGACATCCCCTGCTCGGCGCGGTGGTCGCGCTGGCCGGCGACGACGGATTGCTGCTCAGCGGACGGCTGTCGCGCGGAGGCGTGTCCTGGCTGGGCGACCACGTCGTCGACGGCGAGGCGATCCTGCCCGGCACGGCGTTCCTGGAGTTCGCGCTGGCCGCCGCGGCCGCCGCGGACTGCGAGGAGGTCGAGGAGCTGACGCTGGAGGCGCCCCTGCCGCTGCGGGGCGCGTGGTCGGTCGAGGTCCAGGTCGCGGTCGCGCGCGCCGACGAGCGGGGGCGGCGCGGGTTCACGATCCACGCCCGTCAGGCCGGCGACTCCGAGAACCCGTGGACCCGGCACGCGTCGGGCACGCTCGCGGTGTCGGCCCCCGTACCGGCCGGGGTGTCGGCCTGGTCGCCCGGCACGCCCGTGGACGTCACCGACGCCTACCAGCGGCTGGCCGACCACGGCTACCGGTACGGCCCCGCCTTCCAGGGCCTGCGCGCCGCCTGGCGGTCCGGCGAGGACACCTATGTGGAGGTCGCGCTGCCCGAGCCGCTGCGCGGGGAGGGGTTCACCCTCCATCCGGCGTTGCTGGACGCGGCCCTCCATCTCCTGGTGCTGGAGGCCGCCGATGAGGCGCGCGACCCCGGCACGCTGCTGCTGCCCTTCTCCTGGGCCGGGGTACGGGTGTCCGCCCAGGGCGCGGACTCGCTCAGGGCGCGCCTGTCGGGCGACTCCCTGACGATCTACGACGGGACCGGGGCCACGATCGCCGAGGTGGACGCGCTCCACCTGCGCAGGGTGGCCCGGGGCGCGACGCGGGCCGCCGCGGAGACGTACGGCCTCGACTGGGTCGAGGTGGAGACGCCGGCCGCCGACCTGAGCGACCAGCGCTGGGCTCTCGTCGGGCCCGACGAGTTCGCCGACGAGATCGGCGCGGCGCTCGACGAGGCCGGGGTGATCGCGCCCCGGAGCTATGACCTGGCGTCCGTCGCGGAGATGTCGGTCAGCGGCGTCCCCGCCACCGTGCTGGCGCCGATCCAGGCCGACGACGACGACCTTCCCTACGGCGCGCACGACGGCATGAACCAGGTGCTCAACCTCATCCAGGCCTGGGTGGGCGACGACCGGTTCTCCGGGTCGCGGCTGGTGTTCGTCACCCGGGGGGCGCGCAGTTCGCCGGCGGGCGGCGCGCTCTGGGGGCTGGTGCGCTCCGCGCAGTCCGAGCATCCGGGGCGATTCGTCCTGTTCGATGTGGAAGAGGGGTTCACCGGCTGGGGTTCGGCCGCGGCCGCGGTGGCGGCGGGCGAGACCCAGCTCGTGACGGCCGACGGCGCGGTCCTGGTTCCCCGCCTGGCCCGGCGGAGCATCGAGGGCCAAGGCGGATCCGGTGCCGGGCTGGGCACGGGCGCCGTGCTCGTCACCGGCGGCACCGGTGGGCTGGGCGCGCTGGTCGCCCGGCGGCTGGTCGAGCGGCACGGCGTGGCGGACCTGCTGCTGGTCTCCCGGCGGGGCCCCGACGCGCCCGGCGCGGCCGAGCTGCGCGCCGAGCTGGAGGCCCAGGGCGCGCGCGTCACCGTCGCCGCCTGCGACGTGTCCGACCGGACCCGGCTGGCGGCGCTCCTCGCCGGCCACCGGGTCACCGCCGTCGTCCACGCCGCCGCCGTCCTGGACGACGTCACCGTCGAGGGCATGTCGGCCGGCCGCCTGGACAGCGTGTTCGCGCCGAAGGCCGACGCCGCCTGGTACCTGCACGAACTCCTCCCCGACGCGACCGCCTTCCTGATGTTCTCCTCGGTGGCGGGCGTGCTCGGCAACCCCGGCCAGGGCAACTACGCCGCCGCGAACGCCTTCCTGGACGCGCTCTCCGCGCACCGCCACGCCAGGAACCTCCCGGCGGTCTCCGTCGCCTGGGGGCTCTGGGACACCGAATCGGGCATGTCCGGCACGCTGTCGGAGGCCGACACGGCCCGCCTGGGCCGCGCCGGCATCGCTCCGATGAGCGCCGAACAGGGCCTGGAGGTCTTCGACGCGGCCCTGACCGCGCGGGACCCCCTCCTGGTGGCGGCGACCTGGGACCGCGCCGCGCTCCGCGCGAGGGCGGCGGCCGGCGAACTGCCCCC
>NZ_SZQA01000102.1 GCF_005233835.1 Herbidospora galbida
TATGGTCAAGTCCTCGGCCTATTAGTACCGGTCAGCTCCACACGTTACCGCGCTTCCACTCCCGGCCTATCAACCCGGTCGTCTACCGGGGGCCTTACCCTTCACAGGTGGGAGACCTCATCTCAAGACGAGCTTCCCGCTTAGATGCTTTCAGCGGTTATCCCTTCCGAACGTAGCCAACCAGCCGTGCCCTTGGCAGAACAACTGGCACACCAGAGGTTCGTCCGTCCCGGTCCTCTCGTACTAGGGACAGCCTCTCTCAAGTCTCCTGCGCGCGCAGCGGATAGGGACCGAACTGTCTCGCGACGTTCTAAACCCAGCTCGCGTACCGCTTTAATGGGCGAACAGCCCAACCCTTGGGACCTACTCCAGCCCCAGGATGCGACGAGCCGACATCGAGGTGCCAAACCATCCCGTCGATATGGACTCTTGGGGAAGATCAGCCTGTTATCCCCGGGGTACCTTTTAGCCGTTGAGCGACACCACTTCCACACGTCGGTGCCGGATCACTAGTCCCAGCTTTCGCTCCTGCTCGACCCGTCGGTCTCACAGTCAAGCTCCCTTGTGCACTTACACTCGACACCTGATTGCCAACCAGGCTGAGGGAACCTTTGGGCGCCTCCGTTACTCTTTGGGAGGCAACCGCCCCAGTTAAACTACCCACCAGACACTGTCCCCCACCCGGATCCACGGGCGCGGGTTAGACATCCAAAACGATCAGAGTGGTATTTCACCAATGACTCCACCTGAACTAGCGTCCAAGCTTCCCAGTCTCCCACCTATCCTACACAAACCGTTCCAAACACCAATGTCAAGCTGTAGTGAAGGTCCCGGGGTCTTTCCGTCCTGCTGCGCGAAACGAGCATCTTTACTCGTAGTGCAATTTCACCGGGTCTGTGGTTGAGACAGCGGGGAAGTCGTTACGCCATTCGTGCAGGTCGGAACTTACCCGACAAGGAATTTCGCTACCTTAGGATGGTTATAGTTACCACCGCCGTTTACCGGCGCTTAAGTTCTCACCTTCGCCCATTACTGGGCTAAGCGGTCCCCTTAACGTTCCGGCACCGGGCAGGCGTCAGTCCGTATACATCGTCTTACGACTTAGCACGGACCTGTGTTTTTAGTAAACAGTCGCTTCCCCCTGGCCACTGCGACCCCCACCAGCTCAGATTGCAAGAATCGTCACCAGCAGAGGCCCCCCTTCTCCCGAAGTTACGGGGGCAATTTGCCGAGTTCCTTAACCACAGTTCACCCGAACGCCTTAGTATTCTCTACCTGACCACCTGAGTCGGTTTAGGGTACGGGCCGCCATGACACTCACTAGAGGCTTTTCTCGGCAGCATAGGATCACCCACTTCGCCACAATCGGCTCGGCATCACACCTCAGGATTAATACGAGACGGATTTACCTATCTCGCTCCCTACATGCTTACCCCGGGACTACCATCGCCCGGGCTGGGCTACCTTCCTGCGTCACCCCATCGTTTACCTACTACCAGATCAGGTCCAGCGTTCCCCGGCCCGCTCTCCCGAAGGATCACAGGTGGGTAAGGACTGTTAGTATCACTGGCCTCGATATGGGCGCATCACAGCGGGTACGGGAATATCAACCCGTTATCCATCGACTACGCCTGTCGGCCTCGCCTTAGGCCCCGACTTACCCTGGGCGGATTAGCCTGCCCCAGGAACCCTTGGTCATCCGGCGCAGAAGTTTCTCACTTCTGATTCGCTACTCATGCCTGCATTCTCACTCGCGTCGCCTCCACAACTAGATCACTCTGCTGCTTCGCCGGCGACACGACGCTCCCCTACCCATCCGCGCTAGGCGCGAATGCCACGACTTCGGCGGTGTACTTGAGCCCCGCTACATTGTCGGCGCGGAATCACTTGACCAGTGAGCTATTACGCACTCTTTCAAGGGTGGCTGCTTCTAAGCCAACCTCCTGGTTGTCTCTGCGACTCCACATCCTTTCCCACTTAGCACACGCTTAGGGGCCTTAGTCGGTGATCTGGGCTGTTTCCCTCTCGACTACGAACCTTATCGCCCGCAGTCTCACTGCCACGCTCTCACTTACCGGCATTCGGAGTTTGGCTGACGTCAGTAACCTTGTCGGGCCCATCGGCCATCCAGTGCTCTACCTCCGGCAAGAAACACGCGACGCTGCACCTAAATGCATTTCGGGGAGAACCAGCTATCACGGAGTTTGATTGGCCTTTCACCCCTACACACAGATCATCCCCCAGGTTTTCAACCCTGGTGGGTTCGGTCCTCCACGCGGTCTTACCCGCGCTTCAACCTGCCCATGCGTAGATCACCCCGCTTCGGGTCTACAGCATGCGACTCAACGCCCTATTCAGACTCGCTTTCGCTACGGCTCCCCCACACGGGTTAACCTCGCCACACACCATAACTCGCAGGCTCATTCTTCAAAAGGCACGCAGTCACATCACAAACACCCGAAGGTGTTTACGCTCCTACGGCTTGTAGGCACACGGTTTCAGGTACTATTTCACGACCCCTCACCGGGGCGCTTTTCACCTTTCCCTCACGGTACTAGTTCACTATCGGTCATCAGGGAGTATTTAGGCTTACCAGGTGGTCCTGGCAGATTCACACAGGATTTCTCGGGCCCCGTGCTACTTGGGATCCCCTCAAACAGTCAGCGAAGTTTCGCCTACCCGGCTCTCACGGTCTACGGCGCAATTTCCCAAAAGCTTCGACTACCACGCTGATTTCTTACTGTCTGGGAGACCGGCAGATCTCCCCAGAGGGTCCCACAACCCCGCATACGCAACGCCCGCCGGCTATCACACGCATACGGTTTGGCCTCATCCGCTTTCGCTCACCACTACTCACGGAATCACTCTTGTTTTCTCTTCCTACGGGTACTGAGATGTTTCACTTCCCCGCGTTACCACCAACCGCCCTATACATTCAGGCGGAGGCAACACCACATGACTGGTGCTGGGTTTCCCCATTCGGACATCCCCGGATCAACGTCTGGTTGGCGACTCCCCGAGGCTTAACGCAGCCTCCCACGTCCTTCATCGGCTCCTGATGCCAAGGCATCCACCGTGTGCCCTAAAAAACTTGGCCACAAGATGCTCGCGTCCACTATGCAATTCACAAACAACAAACAGC
>NZ_SZQA01000103.1 GCF_005233835.1 Herbidospora galbida
TCGCGCGGCGGCTGGTGGAGCGTCATGGCGTACGGGATCTGCTGCTCGTCTCCAGGCGCGGCCCGGACGCGCCCGGCGCGGGCGGGCTGGCCGATGACCTGGGCGCGCTCGGCGCGCGGGTCGCTGTCGTCGCGTGCGACGTCGCCGACCGGGACGCGCTGGCCGCCGCGCTCGCGCTCGTCCCGCCCGACCGGCCGCTGACCGGCGTCGTGCACACCGCCGGCGTCCTGGACGACGCGACCGTCGAGCAGATGGACGGTGACCGCCTCGACACCGTGTTCGCGCCCAAGGCCGACGCCGCCTGGCACCTGCACGAACTCACCCGCGACCTGCCGCTGTCGGCCTTCGTGCTGTTCTCCTCGCTGGCCGGGACGCTCGGCAACGCCGGGCAGGGCAACTACGCCGCCGCGAACACGTTCCTGGACGCCCTCGCCGCGCACCGCCGCGAGGCCGGCCTGCCGGGCGTGTCGATCGCCTGGGGCCTGTGGGACGCCGGCAGCGGGATGACCGGCGGGCTCACCCACGGCGACGTGGCCAGGATGGCCCGCTCGGGCGTCGCCCCGCTCACCGCCGAAGCCGGCCTGGACCTGTTCGACGCCGCCCTCGGCAGCGCCGAACCGCTGGTCGTCGCCACCGGCTGGGACACCGGCGGGCTGCACGCCCGCGCCGAACTGGGCGACCTGCCACCCATGCTGCTCGGCCTGGTCCGGGCCCCGCGCCGGCAGGCCGCGTCGGGCGGCGCCTCGTCCGCGCCCGTCGGCGGCGACCTGCGGGGACGGCTGGCCGGAGTGCCCGAGACCGAGGCCAGGCGGCTGCTCACCGACCTCGTCCGCGGCCACGTCGCCGCCGTGCTCGCGCACGGCAGCGCCGCCGGGATCGACGTGGACCGGGCGTTCAACGAGCTCGGCTTCGACTCCCTGACCGCCGTCGAGCTCCGCAACCGGCTCAACGCGGAGACCGGCCTGCGGCTGCCCGCGACGCTCGTCTTCGACCACCCGACCGTCACCGCGCTGACCGGCTACCTGTTCAGGCACCTCGCCCCCGCCCCGCCCTCGCCCGAGGAGACGCTGCGAGGCGCGCTGGAGCGGGTCGAGGCCGAGCTCGGCTCCCTCAACGGTGAGGCGGACGCGGTCAGGAACAAGCTCGTCGCCATCCTCCAGACCGGCCTGACCAGGCTCGCGCCCGGCCCGGCCACCGCGACGGAAGTGGTGGCGAAGATCGGCTCGGCGTCCGACGAAGAGATCTTCGCGCTGATCGACAACGAGCTCTGACCACCGTCCCGACCACCCCTCCCGCTACTGGAAAGGCTCGACAGATGGGGAACGAGGAAAAACTCCGCGCCTACCTCAAGCGTGTGACCGTCGAACTGACCCAGACGCGCCGCCTGCTCGCCGCAGCCGAGGACCGGACCCACGAACCGATCGCGATCATCGGCATGGCGTGCCGCTACCCCGGCGGAGGCGAAACGGTCGAGGGGTACTGGGACATGCTGTCGCAGGGCCGCAGCGGGGTCTCCGAGGTGCCGCCCTCGCGCTGGAACATCGACGACTACTACGACCCCGACCCGCGCACCCCGGCCGCCATGTACACCAGGCACGGCGCGTTCCTGCCGGAGATCACCACCTGGGACGCCGAGTTCTTCGGCCTGTCCCCGCGCGAGGCGGTCCGCATCGACCCGCACCATCGACTGCTGCTGGAGCTGACCTGGGAGGGCCTGGAGGACGCCGGCGCCTCCCCGGCCCGGGTGGCGGGCAGCCGCACCGCCGTGATCATCGGGCTGATGGACACCCTCCAGTACGGCCGTCTCCAGCTCGAACGCCAGGGCCGGGACGCGCTGGCCGACCCGTACCTGGCCTCGGGAGTGTCCGCCAGCGTCGCCGCCGGGCGGATCGCCTACCAGTTCAACCTGTCGGGCCCCACGCTCACGGTCGACACCGCCTGCTCGTCGTCGCTGATCGCGGTGCACCTGGCCGCCGAGAGCCTGCGGCGCGGCGACTGCGACCTGGCCATCGCGGCCGGGGCGTCGCTGACCATCCACCCCACCAACTTCATCCAGGCCTGCGCCGGCGGGATGCTCTGCCCGGACGGCAGGTGCAAGACGTTCGACGAGGGCGCCGACGGCTACGTGATGGGGGAGGGCGCCGGCCTGGTCGTGCTCGAACCGCTCTCCAAGGCGATCGCGAACGGCCGCCGCATCCGGGCCGTGCTGCGCGGCTCGGCCGTCAACCAGGACGGACGCAGCAACGGCCTCACCGCCCCCAGCCGCAGCGCCCAGGTCGCGGTGATCAACAGCGCGCTGGCCGCCGCCGGGGTGTCGCCCGACGACGTCGACCACGTCGAGGCGCACGGCTCCGGCACCCACCTCGGCGACGCGATCGAGCTCGGCGCCCTGCACGACGTCTTCGGCGGCCGGTCCGCCGAACGCCCCCTGCGGGTCGGCGCGGTCAAGACCAACATCGGCCACACCCAGGCCGCCGCCGGCGTCGCCGGGCTGATCAAGTCGGTGCTGATCCTGGAGAACCGGCTCATTCCCCAGACCCTCAACCTGACCCGGCCGTCCCCGGCCGTCCCGGCGGACGGCTCGATCCAGCCGGCCGCCGACGCGGTGCCGCTGCCCGGCGAGGGCACGCCGCGCCTGGTCGGAGTCAGTTCGTTCGGCCTGTCCGGCACCAACGCCCACCTGGTGCTCGAATCCGCGCCGCCGCCCGCGCCGGCGAC
>NZ_SZQA01000104.1 GCF_005233835.1 Herbidospora galbida
CCTGGCCGGCGCGGCGGCGGCGATCGTCGCGTCCCGCTGGATGCCGATGGGGGCCGCGGCGACGGCCGAGCCCACGCCGGGGATCGACGCCGACTGGCCGGTGCTCGCCGGTGGCGTGGCCGCGACGGCCGTCCTGGTCGCGGCCGGTTCCTCGGTCGCGGCGTGGCTCGCGCTGCGAGACGGAGGGGCCGGAGTGAACTCCGGCCGATCGAAGATCGTCGCCACGGCGGCCCGGCTGGGGCTGCCGGTGCCGGTGCTGGTGGGGGCCCGGTTCGCGCTGGAGCGCGGGCGCGGCACCGACTCGCTGCCCGTGCGGCCCGCTCTGCTCAGCGCGGTCGTCGGGGTGCTCGGCGTGCTGGCGGCGTTCATGTTCTCCAGCGGCGTGGCCGACACCGACGACAATCCCGAGCGGTACGGCCAGAACTACCAGCTCATCGGCTTCTTCGGCTTCAACGGCCGGTACCTGGCCGAACCCGACCCTGCGCTGGCCGAGGTCGCCGCCGACCCCGCCGTGGCCGCCACCGCGCAGACCCGGCTCGGCGTCACCCAGGCGGGCCCCACCTCCGTCACCCTGTTCGGCGCGACCTCCCCGGCGACGCCCTGGCAGCCCCTCCTCACCGAAGGCCGCCCCGCGGCGGACGAGCACGAGGTCGTGCTGGCGGTCAGCAGCGCCCGCAGGATCGGTGTCGGGGTCGGCGACGACGTGACCCTGACCGGGCCGCTGGGCCACCAGGTCTTCCGGGTGACGGGCCTGGGCTTCGTCCCGGCCGGGCCGCACAACGGCTACGACGAGGGCGGGGTCACCACGGGCGCGGGCTACGACCGGCTGTTCCCGCCCGGCCAGTTCAAGTTCCTGTTCGGCCTGGTCACGCTGAAGCCCGGCGCCGACGCCGGCGCGGTGGCGGCCCGGCTCAACGAGAGGCTGCGCGGCAGCGTGCCCGAGAGGTTCGCCCTCCTCGTGCCCGACCCGCCGGAGCAGCTCGGCCAGATGCGCGGGGTGGAGTCGCTGCCGATCATGCTGGGCGCCTTCCTCGGCCTGCTCGCGCTGGGCGCGGCCGGGCACGCCCTGGTGACCGCCGTACGGCGGCGCGGGCAGGAGATGGCGGTGCTGCGCGCGCACGGCATGACCCGGTGGCAGGCGCGGGGCGTGGTGCTCACCCAGGCGACGATCCTGGCGCTCACGGGGCTGCTGTTCGGGCTGCCGCTGGGCTTCGTGCTCGGCCGTGCGCTGTGGCGGATCGTCGCGGACACGATGCCGTTCTTCTACCACCCGCCGCTGGCCCTGCTGGCCCTGCTGCTGATCGGCCCGCTCACGCTGCTGGCCGTGAACCTGCTGGCCGTGTGGCCGGCCCGCCTGTCCACCCGTACGCGGGTGGGCCACGTGCTGCGGACCGAATGATGACCGCGCAGTGGCTCCGGCTGGAGACCCGGTCACGGTGGCGGGCGCTGGTCGCGCTGGCCCTGCTCGTCGCGGTCGCGCTGGCCGCCACCCTGGCCGCCGCGGCGGGGGCACGGCGCGGCGCCGGTGTGGTCGACCGGCTGCTGGAGATCACCTTGCCGGCCGACGCCATGGTGCTGCCCAATCAGCCGGGCTTCGACTGGGACGCGATCCGCGCGCTGCCGTCGGTGGAGGCGCTGGCGGCCTTCCCGGCGACCGGCACGTGGTTCTTCGAAGACCCGCCCGGCATGATGGCCAACCTGCCGCCACCCGCCGACGACGACATCTGGCACACGATCGAGAAGCCGGTGGTGCTGGCGGGCCGGTTGCCGGTGGCCGCCGACGAGGTCGCCGTCACCACCGGGTTCACCGAGAGCTGGGGCAAGGGTGTCGGGGACACCGTCACCATCCGGCTGTTCACGCCCGAGGAGGTCGACCGCGGCATCGGCGACCCCTCCCTGTGGGACAAGATCACCCCGACCGGCCCCAGGCTGGTGACCACGATCACCGGAGTGATCCGGTCGGGCTGGTTCTCCGACTCGCTGGAGCGGCCGACCGGCGACGTCTTCCCCTCCGCCGCGTTCTTCCGCGCCCACGAGCACAGCGTCGCCGGTGGGCGGGACGTCGCCTTCTACAACGCGATGGTCCGCCTGCGGGCGCCGCTGCCCGAGTTCACCCGGCAGCTGGCTGAGGCGACCGGGCGGACCAACATCGACGTCTGGGACATGCGCCAGTTCGTCGACCACCAGCGCGAGCTGACCCGGTTCGAGGCGATGTCGCTGCTGGCCTTCGGGGTGGCGGTCTTCGCCGCCTCGGCGGTGCTGCTCGGTCAGACGATCTCGCGGCACGCCGCCGCCTCGGCCGCCGCGCTGGCGCTGCTGCGCCCGCTCGGGCTGACCCGCCGCCAGGGCGTGGCGGCGGCCACGGCCG
>NZ_SZQA01000105.1 GCF_005233835.1 Herbidospora galbida
CGAGGCGGTCACCGCCGCCTGGCGGGACGACAGCCCGGCCGCGCGCAGCGGGCGCAGCGCCGCCGCCCCGGCCGCGACGTAGCGGCTCACCGACTGGCCCACCAGCACCAGCGCCGCCGCCAGCGCGGCCAGCCCGAACGCCAGCAGCACCACCGCGCCGAACCGGGCCACCTCGCGGTCGCGGTCGGAGATCCGCGAGGACATCTCCCACAGGTCGAGGTCGTGCCGCCCGGTGATCCGGGCCAGCCCCTCCTGGAACCCGGCCAGGTCGCCCTTCAGCCGGACCAGCGCGTTGGCGTAGGAGACGCCGGGCTGCTCCAGGTTGGCCCGATGGGCCGCCAGGAAACCGGGCCCAGGGAACACGTAGCCCGGGTGGTCGACCTCGTCGCGGAACCACGTCGACCGGACCACCCCCACCACCCGGACGGTCACCACCGGCCCCTTCGCCGCCCACCAGTCGCCCGAGGCGAACTGCCGGGGGTCGAAGAGCCGCACGTCGAGGGCGTCACCCGGCCGGTGGCCGGTCGCGGCCGTGACGACCACCTCGTCGGCGGCGGCCGGATCCCACATGCGGCCCGCCAGCACGACGGGCCGTTCGACCGTCAGGCCGAACTGGTCGTCGGCCGCCGGGAACCAGCCGAGCCCGCGCCCCCGGACCTCGATGGAGGTGATCAGGTAGGCCCCCAGCGCCTCGACCTGTGGCAGCGCCCGGACCTTCGCCCAGTCGAGCCCGGGGATGTTCGCCAGCACGTTGTGCGTCGCCGGGACCGACGCCGCCCTCAGCCGGTCGACGGCCGAATCGGCCCGCCGGGCCCCGGCCAGGGCGGTCAGCACGGTCGTCACGGCCAGCGCCACCAGCACCGCCAGCGTCGTCAGCGACCGCGCCCGGTTGCGCAGCTCCAGCCGCACCCAGAGCCCCGTCATCACTCGGCCCTCAGGACGTGGGCGACCCGCAGCCGGGACAGGGCCCGGCCCGGCCACACGGCCAGCAGGGCCGCGATCAGCAGCGCGACCGGCGCGGCCAGCGCCAGCGCCCAGACCGCCACCGGCGGGTGGTGGTGGATCGGCCACAGGTCGGTCACCAGCCGCCACAGCGTCCGGCCGAGCGCGATCCCGAGCGGCACCCCGAAGGCCAGCCCGACCAGGGCCAGCACCCCGGCCTGGGTGACCACGATCCGGCGCGCCTGGCGGGGGGTCAGCCCGAGGGCCCGCAGCACCGCCACCTCGTGGGTCCGGCGGCGGACGGCGGTGGCCAGCACGTGCCCGACGGCGCCGACCGCCAGCAGGGCCAGGAAGGCGGCCAGCGCGACCGGCAGGACGGCCAGCTCGTTGAGCTCGGCGACCTCGACCGGGGGCCCGGCGGGCCAGGCCGGCAGGTCCCCGGTGCCGAGCGTGGCCGGGTCGACGCCGGGGCGCAGCCCGACGAGGATCGAGCGGAACTTGTAGCCCGTGCCGAACAGGCGGGTGAACCCCTCGGAGGTGACCGTGCCGCCCCGGTCGTAGGGGTTGTGCCGGCCGATCGTGGTGAAGCCGACACCGGTCACCGTGAACGTGGCCGTGCCGGGCTCACCGGCCAGCGGGATCTCGTCTCCGACGCCGACTCCGAGGTCCCGGGCGGTGCTCAGGGCGAGCGCGATCTCGCCGGGCGTGGCGGGCGGGCGTCCGGACAGCAGGACCAGCGGCAGGTCGCCCTTCGTGTGCAGGGCCACCCGGGTCTCGCCGGTCTCCGCGACGGCCGTCCGGTCGTCGGTCACCCCGGTGACCCTCGGGTCGGCGCGCAGGGCCGCGAGCGCGGCGAGCGCCGCCGACGGGTCGGCGGCCGTGCCGTCGCCGCCGCCGAGGAAGATCTCCGCCTGGTGGGTCTGTCCGAACCGCTCGGGGTGCGACCCGGCGTCGGTGACCCCGGCGTGGAAGGTGAACGCCGCCAGTACCCCCAGCACCCCGACCACCGAGCCGAGCAGCGCGGGCCGGGTGGGCACGCCCG
>NZ_SZQA01000106.1 GCF_005233835.1 Herbidospora galbida
GAGCCGCCCGGCGACGCCGCGCTCGTGGCGCGGGTGCGGGCGCTGGGCGGCACGGACGCCGACCGCCTCACCGACCCCGACGTGCTGGAGCTGGTGCTGCCCGCGCTGCGCGCCGACCACCGGGCCCTGGCGGGCTACCGGGACACGCCGGGCGCGCCGGTCTCCTGCCCGGTGACGGCCTTCGCCGGCGAACGCGACGAGGAGGCGCCGGTCGCCGACGTGGCGGCCTGGCGGCACCACACGACCGGCGGGTTCGACCTGCGGGTGTTCCCCGGCGGGCACTTCTTCGTCGCCGACGACGCGCCGGGCAAGGCCCGCCTCATCGCGGACCTGGTCCGGGCGGTTCCGACACGCTGAGCAGGCGCACCAGCGCGGCCCGGGAAGGCACGCCGAGCTTGGCGTAGATGCGGTTGAGGTGGACGTCCACCGTGCGGGGGCTGATGCGCAGCCGCTCGGCGATGTCCTTGGTCTTCAGGCCCTCACCGGCGAGGTCGGCGACCTCGCGTTCGCGTGAGGTCAGCTCGCCCAGGCCGGCCTGCGGGCCGAGGGCCGCGTGGTGGGCGGCCGCGCGGGCGAGGTCCCGGGCCCGCGCGCCCCCCGGAGGGCCGTCTCCGAGCAGGGCCAGCGCCTCCTCGTAGCAGCGGGCGGCCGGCTCCCACCGGCGCGCGTGCGCGAGCACGTGACCCTTGGCGAGCTGGGCGTATCCGGCGGCCTCCGGCAGCCCGACGGCGACCGCGGCGTCGGCGGCGGCCTCGGCCCAGCGGGCGACGCGGGTGTGCGGGCCGTCGTCGGCGCGCAGGGTCGCCGCGGCCAGCAGTTCGTAGCACCACGCCGCGTAGACCTGGACCGGCTCGGGCACCTCGGGCAGGTCTCCCGGCTCCGGCTCGTAGGGCAGCAGCACGGCCAGCGCGCGGCCGGGTTCGCCGCCCGTCAGCGCGGCCTCGGCGAACAGCAGCGCGTTGATCGGGGTCCTGGCCGCCACGAGGTCCCCGTCGCGGCCGTTCGGCAGGGTCGGGCGGCCGAGCCGGGCCCAGGAGGCGGCGATCAGCGCGTCGGCCAGGCCGACGTGGTCGTCGCGGCCGATCCGGTGGGCGACCGACCGCGCCTCCAGCGAGACGGCGTGCGCGTCGGCGGGCCGGCCCATGTGGTAGAGGATGTAGCCCAGCGTGCCGAGCAGCGGGGCCATCAGGTGCGCCTCGCCCCGTTCGCGGGCCCCCGACAGGGCGCGTTCGGCGTGCGCGCGGGCCTGGTCGTACCACCCCATGAGGGCCTCGGCCCACGCCAGCACGAGCAGGTGACCGCCCTCCCGGGAACCGGCCGTCGTCTCCTCCCCGTCGAGGAGCCGGGCGGCGGCCCGGAGCGGCTCGGCGGCCCGGGTGGTGTGGCCGCCGATGACCATGCACATGCCGAGCAGGGCCAGCCGGCCCGCCCCGGTGACGCGGTCTTCGTGCGCGGCGTTCCTGGCCAGCGCCTCGACGTCCGCGCGGGCCGGGATCTGCCCGGCCAGCACCTTGGCGAACTGCGCCTGCACGTGCAGCAGCGCGCGGGCGGCCGGGTCGGCGTCGCCGCGCGCGGTCAGTTCGGCCAGGACGAGCGCCTGCGCCTCGCCCGCGTCGCCGAGCGCGGCCGTCACCGACGACAGGAAGGCGACGGAGCGCGCCCCGACCCGGCCGCCGAGCACCTGCCTGGCCAGCTCG
>NZ_SZQA01000108.1 GCF_005233835.1 Herbidospora galbida
CCCTGGCCGCCGCCGGACACGACCACGGCCCCGCGTTCCTCGGCCTGACCCGGCTGTGGCGGCGCGACGACGAGGTCTTCGCCGAGGTGACCGGCCCCACCGCGCTCGACGCGCCCCGGCACGCCCTGCACCCCGCCCTCCTGACCGCCGCGCTCCAGCCCTTGCTCGCCGAGGCGGGGCCGGCGGCCGTGCCGGCGGAGTGGCGCGGCGCGGTCCTGCACACCCCGGGGACCGCCGCACTCCGCCTCCACGCGACGCGGACCGGGGAGGACGCCTTCGCCCTCGCCGTCACCGGCCCCGACGGCGTTCCGGTCGCGACGGTCGAGTCGGTCCGGCTGCGGCGGCTCGACGGGCTGCGGCCCGCCGACGCCCGCCCCGACCGGTTCCTCACCCTCACCTGGCCCGAGACGCCGCTGCCCGCCGACCCCGCCGTCTCGTGGACGGTGGCCGCCCCCGGCATCCCCGGCCTCGCCGAACCCGGCGCGCCCGACCGGCCTGACGACGCCGAGTTCGTCCTGCTCCCCGTCACGTCGGCCAGCACCCTGCTGCCCGAGCTGCTCGCCTGGCTGGCCGGCGACTCGCCCGCCCGGCTCGTGATCGTCACCCGGCACGCCGTCACCGTCGCCGCCGGCGACGTCCAGGACCTCGCGCCCGCGCCCGTCTGGGGGCTGGTCCGGGCGGCGCAGTCGGAGCATCCCGGCCGGATCACCCTGGTCGACCTCGACGGCCACGAGTCGTCTCTGATCGCCCTGCCCGCCGCCCTGGCGCTGGACGAGCCGCAGGTCGCGCTGCGGCAGGGGGTCGCGCACGTCCCGCGCCTGGTCACCGCGACCCCGGCCGACTTCCCGTCGGAGCCGGGGAGGAGCGCCGGGACCGTCCTGGTCTCGGGCTCCGGCGACCTCGCCGGGGCGGCGGCCGAGCATCTGGTCACCGTTCTCGGGCGCGACCGGCTGCTCCTGGTGGGGGCCGACGCCGAGCTGGCCGAGCGGCTGCGGGGGCTGGGCGCCGACGTCCTGGTCGCCGCCGACGGGGCGGCCGACCGGGAGTCGCTGGCCGAGGCGCTGGCGCTGCTCCCGGCGGAGCACCCGCTGACGGGGGTCGTGCACGTCGCCGACTCCGACGTGGAGTCGGTGCTCACGTCGTACACGCCCGAGCAGTTCACCACCGGGCTGCGCCGCGCCGGCGACGCGGCCTGGAACCTGCACGAACTGACCCTGGGCCTGGACCTCGACCTGTTCGCCCTGCTCACCCCGCACGTCTCCGGCGTCCTGGGCGGGACCGGCCAGGGCGCGCGGGCCGCGACCGGCGCCTACCTCGACGCGCTCGCGCACCACCGCGCCACGCTCGGCCTGCCGGGCGTCGCGGTCGCCTGGGGGCCGAGGGAGGAGGACGCGGGTTCCGGGCGTCCCGGCCTGGTCCCGGCGGGCAAGGGGCAGAGCGCGCCGCTGTTCGGGCTGG
>NZ_SZQA01000109.1 GCF_005233835.1 Herbidospora galbida
CGACGCCCGTTCGCTGCGGCCGGCGCCCGCGCCCGCCACCGCCTCGGCCCCCGACCTGCGGCCGGCCGTGCTCGGCGGGCCGTCCACCGGCCTGTGGACGATGGAGCGGCTCGCCGAGCGGCTGGGCGCGCTTTTCGGTCATCCGGTCAGTACCGGCGAGGCCGAGGTCCTGCTGTCCGCGCAGAACCTGTGGCCCGAGGGTCCGCTGCCGCCCGTGCTGCCGCCGGGGTCACCCGCCGTGGGCCGCTGGTGCCACGACGTGCTGCCGCTGTTCCAGGCCGACGCGGGGCCCGGCGCGTCCGTGCGGTTCGTCCAGGAGGTCCCGCTGCCGGGCGGGCGCACGCTCCTGCTGGCCGTCTCCCCCGATCAGGAACGCCGCTTCGCCTGGTACGAGGAGGCACGCTACCAGGGCCGCATGCGTGCCACGACGCTGGCCGACTTCACCCGGCGGCTGCGCCAGGACGTCGCCGACACACTGTGCCTGGTCGTCACCGACGACTCCGGCTGGCGCTCCCGCGACCTCGACGCCACCGCCACGACCGTGGGCGACGCCTTCTACTGCACGTGGGCCGACGGCTGCGGCGAACGCGTCTGGCGGATCCCCGAACGCGACCCCGTCCAGGCGCTCTGCCGCCGCCACTACCACCAGGGGCGCGGACCCGCCCCCGCCGCGACCGCCTCGCTGGAGATGGAACACCCGCCGCGCGGTCCCATTGGGACGGCCGACCGCCAGGTGCGGATCGCCGCCGCCCGGGAACGCGCCCGCATACAGCCCCTGTCGGCGGGAGGCCGGTTGCGCGAGCTCGTCCTGTCGGGCCCGCCCGCCCTGCTGACCATGCGGACCCTCACCGCCCTGCTGAGCCGCGCCTACGGCCGGCCCGTGGACGCCGACCGGGCCGTCGCCGTGCTGCGCGACGAGGGACTGTGGCCCGAGAGCTTCCCGGCGGTCGAGCCCGGCCCCTGGGAGCGCGAGACGCTGCCGCTCTACCTGGCGCACGCGGGCGCCGGCGCGGCCGTCCGGTTCGTCGCCGAGGCGCGGCTCGGGGGCGACCTCAGCCTCCTGGTCGCGCTCGACCGCGCCGGGGAGACCCGGTTCGCCTGGTATCCGCAGGCCCGCTATCGGGGGCGGATGCGCGCGACCACGCTCGTGTCCTTCGCCGAGCTGCTGCTCGACGAGACGAACGGGCCGCTGTGCCTGGTCGCCGCCGACGAGGCCGGGTGGAAGTCCAAGGAGCTGGCCGCCGCGCTGGCCCGGCGGCCCGTCCTGGTCGTCGCGGCCGGGGTGCCCTACCTGTGCGTCTGGCCGACCGGGTGCGCCAACCGCGCCGTCATGGGCGACCAGTGCCGCACCCACGCGCGCCGGTCGCGGCGGCTGGCCGTCCACGGAGCACGCTCAGGGCCG
>NZ_SZQA01000011.1 GCF_005233835.1 Herbidospora galbida
CCCGCCGAGCACGGCCGGCCGCAGGTCGGGGGCCGAGGCGGTGGCGGGCGCGGGCGCCGGCCGCAGCGAACGGGCGTCGCCGTCGGTGCGCACCCAGACGGTCAGCGGCAGCCCGGCCAGGCCGCGCGCGCACTCGTCGAGGTCGAAGACGGGATGGTGGGCCGTGATGAGGCAGGTGGGACGGCCGGTCTCGGCCACCAGCCCGGCGGCGAAGTCGAGGAAGGTGGCCGCGTTAGCGGGCCCGGAGTAGGCGCGGAACAGCAGCGGCCCGCCGGGGATCAGCGCGTAGGCGAGATGGAATCCGAAAGGCGCGGCCGGGAAGGACGAACGGGGGAGAAGGGCACTGACATCCACCAGTCCCCCGCGCATCAGAAGCGCGTCCTGTTCCCGTGCTTTCTCTTTTATGTACGCGTAACGCTGTTTCCACAATCGGGCCGAACCGTCCGGCCACGTGACGAGAGAGTGACGCGGCCATAAACCGAGTGAACGCAGTAGACGGCCGATGCTGGTGAGCGTCAGCGAGACGCCGTGGTCACGGGTGACGAGCTCGTTTACGAGTTCCCGCGTCCACAACCGTCCTGTCAAGCCCGCTGACTCCGGGCCGGCCAGCAGCGCGGTCGCCAGGTCGTGCAGCCCGTCGGGCGACAGCGCCGACGGCCGCCCCTGCAGGGGGCTGGCCTGCAGTTTCTCCGGGCCCGAGCGGGCCTGGCGGAGCCATTCGTAGACCGAGGATCGGGACACACCCATGTTCCGGCTCACCTGCGCGACCCGCTCGCCCGCCTCGACCCGGGTCACGGCGGTGGTGCGCAGGGAGGCGAGGAACGCCCGTCCGTCCACATCCCGCATTCGATGCGGACGGCTTGTCAAATCTTTGTCAATGACCGTGTAATGATCCACGTGCGACCAAATAACACGAATTCAGCCAGTATGCAAACATTCGTCTCAGTAATTGAGTCAGGAAACCTGACACAAATAGGGGCCGTCCCGGGGAGGCGCCCAGATCAGTGCCGCAGTGGGTGGGTAATCACCGTCCGGAACCGGGCTTTCGGTCCAGGCGAGATGGGCATGACCTGAGAAACCTGCACTGATTAGTCCCGTGAACACGTTTGCTGGTGGTCAAGTTGCTCTGTCACGTCTATGCTCCGTTTGACGCACTTGATCGAGGCGTCGGTTTACGCACCGTGTTAGGCGAGGAGCACAGTGCCCGAGAAGATCGCTCAACGCGTTCGAGCCGCTCGCCTGCAGAGAGGGTTGTTGCCATTCCAAGTGACGTCCGAACTGGATGCCGACTCGATCGAACGGATTGAAAGCGGAGACCTCGAACCGACCGCGGCCATGATCAGGATCATCGCGCGAGGACTCCAATGCTCCCCCCTGTGGCTGACCGACGGACTTGACCCGCACACCATCGCGGGCCTGCGGGCCGAAGCGGCCAAGGCGGGCGGCGCGCTGGCCGAAGGCCGCTTCCCCGAGGCGAGAGACCGCTACGCGGCGCTGCTCCGGCAGCCGTCGCTGGGCATGGTCCCCGACCTCTGGCGGCAGGCCGAACTCGGCCAGGCCCAGGCGGCCGAACGCGAGGGCGACCTCCCCCAGGTGATCACCCGCGTGACGCGACTGCTCGACTCCCACCTCGACGAGCCCTCCGAGACGCTGGCCCGGTCGAGTGGCCACTGGACGCAGTTCGTCGACTACCGCGTCCGGCTGGCGACCGTGCTGTGCCGCTGCCACCTCGAAGCGGGTGACATTTCGGCCAGCGTGGCCGTGGGCGAGAGCGCGCTCGACCGCGAGATCGGCGCGGCCGGCTGGACCTCCAGCGTGATCGAGCTCGGATGCGCCCTCATCGCCACGTACGGAGAGCAGGTCGACCTGCATTCCCACCCGGAAGAAGCCGGGCATGGTTCGCATCTGCGATTGCATCTGCTGCTGAGCGAGCTGACGAGTGCCGCGATAGAGCTCGGCGAGCCCCGCGGACGTATTTCGGTCGCTTGGCAGAACGGAATCGCGGCGGCGAGGTCGGGATTAGCGCCGACCGCACGGGGCCTTTTCGAGCAGGCCCTATCCCTCTACGGCGCGGGCTACCACGACCCGCTCGGCCTGGCCCGCCTGCGGGCGACCATGGCCGGCGAGCTCATCAGGGCCGATCCGGCGACGGTGGAGGAGCTCTTCCCGCTGCTTCAGCGGGCCCAGACCGAGCTGGCCGACGCGGCGGCCGGGATCGTCGACAGGGGGTCCTGCGCCCTCGCGCTGGCCCGTGCCGACGTCGTCAGGGGCGATCCGCACCAGGCGATCGACCGCGCCAACGAGGTCGTCAAGGCCGTGGGAGAGACCGCCGCGCTGTTGCACGTCCACGCCTCGGAGGTCATCGCCGAGGCGCACCTGCGGCTCGGCGAGACCTGGGAGGCCGAACAGGCCCTCGTGGCCGCCGCCGAGCGCTGGGAGACGATGACCTCCCGCGAGCGGGCCTCGGCGATGTGGATGCGGGTCGCCGACCTCAGGATCCGGAGCGACGACCCCGACGGTGGTCGAGCGGCCCTGGACCGGGCGCTCGCAGTGATGGCGGTCTGAGCCCGCGCAGCAGGTCGGCGGGCTCGCGCCCCAGATGCCGCAGCACGCAGCACATGTGCGAGAAGACGGCCTCGGCGCGCGGATAGCGGTCGGTCGAGGCGGCACGCGCGTGCGCCTCGAAGGCGGCGATCAGGGCTTCGGGGTAGTCGGCCAGGTAGACGCCGGAGATGCGCGGCGCGAACATCGACAGCTCGCGGTCGAGCTGCCAGTAGTAGGACACCAGGTCGGTGAGCGGCTCACATGCCTTGACCAGGTCGTCGTGGTTCTCGAAGCGGGGCACCGGGTGGTCGTGGTCGCAGACGGGCACCTCGTCGATCGGCACCACCTCCGGCCGTCCGGTGTCGAGCGGCACGTCGGGGAACTCGATCTCGTTCTCGCCCCCGCTCTCCAGGAGGATCCGGCGGGCCGTGGCCAGCGGCGGATAGCCGAGGGTCAGCCCGCGCACGGCCCTGGGGAGCTCGGTGAAGGCGTCCATGCCGGCGAAGGTGTGGTTGGCGGGTGATTCCTTGCGGTGCGACAGCAGGCCCCAGGCGGCCGTCTCGGCCGCCTCCGGGGGCAGCACGTCGCGGTAGTAGGCCACGAGCGCGTCGAGTTCGAACAGCTCCCCGTACGTCTCCTCGCGGCCTGCGGTGATGTGCAGGGCGTTGCCGTCGACGCGTTCGCGGTGGTACTCCAGCCCCACTCTGCGGGCCCGGATGCACCAGGCCTGGGCCTCGTCGAGGGGGAGGGTGAACCGGCCGAACGGCTTGCGCCCCGACAGCAGGGCGCCGGCGATCCAGCGTTCACTCCATGCGGTTCCGTCGTAAGGAGAGGGATCGGCGAGATCTCTTAGTAACCCCTGTGAAAGGATCTCGTTCCACGGGCTCACTAGAGAACTTCTGAATCCATTCATGGCGGGTCCGGTGAAATCCCAGATCCGGTATCCGTGCCAGACAGCCAGTATCCGGGTCCAGGCGCCGAACTCGCTTTCCGCCCGTTGTCCGGCGTAAAGGCCGTGTAATGGGTTGCCGAAGTCGTCCTGGAAGGGCCCGGGTTGGACCCGTCCTGCGGGGCTCACCGGTGTTCGATCATCAATTAGGGGCGTCCAGCCGCGCACGGGGCCGGGCCTCCTTTCCGCCATAGGGATTGTCAGGCTCCCCACCGGCACCTTCAGAAGCGCGCCGAAACCGAAAAGAATTTTGCCCGATCAACGATCGGTCGCGCAATGCACCGAATTACCCAAGGTGGGCATTTTGCGCTGCACGTGCATCTTCGCGTGCGTTTGAAAGTTACTTTCCCTTATGTGCGGGCCGTATTCACCCTTGGGGGGTGGACGCCAGGTGCTCGCGCAGCACCCGCCGCTGCGTCGGCAGCGCCTCGGAGTGGCGGATGCGGCCGGCGTCGGTCAGCGTCACGAAGACGCCGCGGCGGTCGTCGGCGCACATCGAGCGGAGCACGAACCCCGCCTTCTCAAGGCGGGCGATCAGCCGGGACAGCGCGCTCTGGCTCAGACTGACCCCGGCCGCGAGCTCCTGCACCCGGAACTTCCCGTCGGCGCTCAGGCATACCCCCTCGACCAGACGGTCGAGGACCTCGAACTCGCTGACGCCGAGCTCGTGCCGGTCTTGGAGCTCCCGTTCCAGGTCGGAGACGATCGCGGCGTGCCTGGCGGACAGTTCACGCCAAGTCGTGACCACCTCGTTGTCGGTCATCGTGTCCACTCCTGCTCTCCCTGCGCGGCACCATAGCACCCCGTACAAGCATATGCAAACGCATTAAATGCTTGTGCATTGAATGCATGTGCATGTAATGTCGCCGTCCATGATGTCTACTCGTGAGGGCCGCTGGGGGGCCTCCCTTTGGGGCGTCCTCATCGTGCTCTGCACCGTCGTCTTCCTCGACGGTCTCGACGTTTCGATGGTCGGCGTCGCGCTGCCGTCCATCCAGGCCGAACTCGGCATGTCGACCTCGGCGCTCCAGTGGGTGGTGAGCGGGTACGTCCTCGGTTACGGCGGCCTGCTGCTCCTCGGCGGACGGACCGCCGATCTGCTGGGACGACGTCGGGTCCTGCTCGTCGCGCTGGCCGTGTTCGCCTTCGCCTCGCTGCTCGGCGGGATCGTCGACAACGGCGCCCTGCTCATCGCGGCCCGGTTCGTGAAGGGCATGTCGGCCGCCTTCACCGCGCCGGCCGCACTGTCGATCATCACCACGACCTTCGCCGAAGGGCCCGAGCGCAACCGGGCCCTGAGCATCTTCACCGCCTGCGCGGCCAGCGGTTTCTCCCTCGGCCTGATCCTGTCGGGGCTGCTGACCGAACTCGGCTGGCGGTGGACCTTCCTGATGCCCGTGCCGGTCGCCATCGCGGCCCTGGTCGCGGGGGCCCGCCTGCTGCCCCGCTCGGAGGAGCGCGGGGAGGGCGGCTACGACCTCTTCGGGGCGCTCACCATCACCTCGGGCATGCTGCTGCTGGTCTACACCGTCGTCGAGGCCCCCGAGGTGGCCCTGGGGCGGACCGTCGCGACCGGGCTCGTCGCCGCCGTGCTGCTGGCCCTGTTCGTCTGGTGGGAGCTGCGGACCAAGCACCCGCTGGTGCGGCTGGGCATCCTGCGGTCGGCGCCGCTGCGCCGGGCCAACCTCGGGCTCGTCATCCTCTTCGGCTCCTACGTCGGCTTCCAGTTCGTGGCCATGCAGTACTTCCAGAACATGCTCGGATGGTCGGCGCTGGCCACCTCGCTCGCGTTCCTGCCGGC
Organism: Herbidospora galbida; assembly: GCF_005233835.1. GTDB lineage: Bacteria > Actinomycetota > Actinomycetes > Streptosporangiales > Streptosporangiaceae > Herbidospora > Herbidospora galbida. The sequence continues at coordinate 5,295 of NZ_SZQA01000011.1, forward strand.
CGGGCTGCTCGTCGCGCTGTTCTCCACCCGGGTCGGGTCGCTGGCCGACCGGTTCGGCACCCAGAAGATCGTGCTGGCCGGGTCGGTGTCGCTGGTGCTGGCCTACCTGGTCTTCCTGAACATCGACATGGACCCGTCACTGTGGCTGGTCATCCCGGGGATGCTGCTGCTCGGCGGCGCCTTCGCGCTGGCCTTCCCCTCCCTCAACATCCAGGGCACCAACGGGGTCGCCGACGCGGAACAGGGGCTCGCGTCGGGGCTCATCAACACCTCCGGCCAGGTCGGCGGGGCGGTCGTGCTGGCCATCGTGACGGCCACCTTGACCTCGGGCGCCGGGGGCGGCGACCCGCTGGGGTCGACGCGCGCCGCGATCGTCATCTCGGCCGTGTTCGCGCTGATCGGACTGGGGATCTCGATCACCGGAGTGGTGGCCGGGAGGAGGCGGCGTACACCCGCTGCGGAACAGGTTCTGGAGGTTGTGTAGCAGATCATATTTGCGCAGGTGAAGGTAGTATGCCGCAATGAGCCTGCCCACTTTTGAGCAGATCCGCCAGGCCCCCAAGGTGCTCCTTCACGATCACCTCGACGGGGGCCTGCGCACGGAAACGATCATCGAGCTGGCCCGCGAGACCGGCTACGACAAACTGCCCTCCACCGACCCGGCCGAGCTCGACGCGTGGTTCCGCGCGTCGGCCGACTCCGGGTCGCTGGAGCGCTATCTGGAGACCTTCGCCCACACCGTGGGCGTCATGCAGACCCGTGAGGCGCTCGTCAGGGTGGCCGCGGAGTGCGCGGAGGATCTCGCGAACGACGGAGTGGTCTACGCCGAGGTCCGCTACGCCCCCGAGCAGCACACCGAGCGCGGGCTGTCCCTCGACGAGATCGTCCAGGCGGTCAACGAGGGGTTCCGGCTCGGATCCGAGGGGCGGGGGATCCGGGTCGGCGCGCTGCTCACGGCGATGCGGCACCAGGCCCGGTCGATGGAGATCGCCGAACTGGCGGTGCGCTACCGCGACGTCGGGGTCGTCGGCTTCGACATCGCCGGGGCCGAGGCCGGCTATCCGCCCACGCGGCACATCGACGCCTTCGAATACCTCCAGCGCGAGAACGCCCACTTCACCATCCACGCCGGTGAGGGCTTCGGGCTGCCGTCGATCTGGCAGGCCATCCAGTGGTGCGGGGCCGACCGGCTCGGCCACGGCGTCAGGATCATCGACGACATCGCCGTCTCGGGCGAGGACGCCAAGCTGGGCAGGCTGGCCGCCTACGTCCGCGACAAGCGGATCCCGCTGGAGATGTGCCCGACGTCCAACATCCAGACCGGGGCGGCCGAGTCGATCGCCGACCACCCGATCGGGCTGCTGCGCCGCCTCCAGTTCCGGGTCACCGTCAACACCGACAACCGGCTGATGAGCGGCACCACCGTCACCAAGGAGTTCGCGCAGCTCGTCGACGCCTTCGGCTACGACTGGGACGACCTCCAGTGGTTCACCGTCAACGCGATGAAGTCGGCGTTCATCCCCTTCGACGACCGGCTGGCGCTGATCAACGGCGTGATCAAGCCGGGGTTCGCACAGTTGAAGTGGCGCGCATGACGTTCCGTTCGAAGACGGCCTGGTTCTTCGGCTGGGCCTGGCTCGTGTTCGTCGTGGCCAACACCGTCGAGCTGATCGTGCGGGGCCGCCTGCCGTCGGCGCTGGTCGTGGGGGCCGTCCTCGGCTTCGTCACGTGGATGACCTACCTGCTGGCGCTGCGGCCGGCGACGATCACCGAACAGGGCGGGGTACGGGTCCGCAACCCCTTCCGCACCGCCTACCTGCCGTGGTCGGCCATCGACGACGTCACCGTGACCAGCGCGATCACGATCACGTCCGGCGACCTGACCGTCCGGTGCTGGACGCCGATGCCGACCGCCCGCGAACGGGCCAAGAGCCTCCGGCAGCAGAACCGGCAGGTCAAGCGGGGGCGCTACCCGACGTCCGAGCCGACCCTGACCAAGGGCGAGCGGGCCGCCCGCGAGGCCATGGCCGGCCGCACCCACGCCGACTGGGTGGCCGACGAGATCAAGGAGCTCGCCACCGTCAGGAAGCGCGAGTCCACCGGCGAGCCGACCGTGACGTGGGCGATCGACGCGTTCGCGGCGACGGCGGCGTTCCTGGCGCTGGTCGTGGCGACGATCATCGTCCTCTAGAGGGCGAGGACCTCGCGCAGGTCGGCCTTCAGCGCCTCGATCTGGTCGGCCGCGGCCGACCGGGTCTCGGCGATCTCGGTCACCGGGAGCACCAGTTCCAGGTAGCACTTCAGCTTCGGCTCGGTGCCGCTCGGCCGGACCACCACCCGGCCGCCGCCCGACAGCCGGTAGCGCAGGCCGTCGGTTGGGGGCAGGTCGGGAGAGCCGGCCGCCAGGTCGTCGATCGACTCGACGGTCCGGCCGCCCAGGCGGGCCGGCGGCTTCGCCCGCAGCCGCGCCATCGCGTCGGTGATCTGCGCCAGGTCGTCGACGCGGAAGGAGAGCTGGCTCGTGGCGTGCAGGCCGTAGCGGACGGCCTGGTCGTCGAGCAGGTCGATCAGGCTCAGCCCGCGCTGCTTGGCCTCGGCGGCGATGGCCGCGACGGTCAGCGCCGCCCCGATGCCGTCTTTGTCGTGGACCGGCAGGCCCTCGTCGGAGCCGACGCTGTACCCCAGCGCCTCCTCGTAGCCGAACACCAGCCCGCTGCCCGCCTTCATGATCCACTTGAAGCCGGTCAGCGTCTCGCGGTGCCGTACGCCATGGGCCTCGGCGATCCTCCCCAGCAGCGACGACGAGACGATCGTGGTGGCGACCAGTCGGTCGGGGGCGCTCGTCGACCGCAGCACGTGCTCGGCCAGCAGGCCGCCGACCTCGTCGCCCGTCAGCATCCGGAACACGCCGTCGGCCTGGCGCGCGCCCACGGCGCAGCGGTCGGCGTCGGGGTCGTTGGCGATCACCAGGTCGGCGCTGACGGCCGAGGCGGAGGCCAGTTCGAGGGCCAGGTCCATGGCCCCCGGCTCCTCCGGATTCGGGAACGCCACCGTCGGGAAGTCGGGGTCGGGCCGCGACTGGGCCCCCACGCTCATCGGCGAGGTGAACCCGGCCAGCATGAACGCCTGCCCCAGCGTGGTTCCGCCGACGCCGTGCAGGGGCGTGTACGCCACCCTCAGGTCGCGCGCCGCCCCCAGCGGCAGAGCGGTCACCGCCTCGAGATAGGGCGTCAGGATGTCGCGGGCCGACAGGGTCGTCCACCGCTCGCCGAGCGGGAGTTCGTCGACCCGCCCGGCGGCGTCGATCGCGGCGGAGATCTCCGAGTCGACCGGCGGGATGATCTGCGCGCCGTCGCTCCAGTAGACCTTGTAGCCGTTGTCGCGCGGCGGATTGTGCGAGGCCGTCACCATGACCCCGGCGTCGGCCTTCAGATGGCGGACCGCGAAGGCCAGCACCGGAGTGGGGAACAGCCCGCCCATCAGGCTCACGGTGAGGCCCGCGCCGGTGAGGACGGCGGCGGTGTCGCGCGCGAACACGTCGGAGTTGTGCCGCGCGTCGTACCCGACGACCACGTGACGCCCCGGGCCCAGCACCGCCGCCAGCCCGGCCGCCGCGCGCATCACGGTCACCCGGTTCATCCGGTTCGGGCCCGCGCCCAGTTCGCCGCGCAGGCCGGCCGTGCCGAACTCCAGCTTCGCGCCGAACCGGTCGGCCAGGCCGTCGTGGTCGCCCGAGTCGAGCAGCGACTTCAGTTCCGCCCGGGTCGCCGGGTCGGGGTCCTGGCCGAGCCACTCCCGCGCGCGTGTGGTCAGATCGTTCATCGCCGTCCCCGAATTCAGAGCTTGCCGACGACCTGGCTCAGCAGGCCGCCCATCCGCTGCGCGGTGGCCCGGCCGACCTCGAGGACCTCTTCGTGGTTCAGCGGCTCCCCGACGAGGCCGGCGCCCGGGTTGGTGACCAGCGACAGCGCCAGCACCTCGGCCCCGCACTGCCGGGCCGCGATGGCCTCCAGCACAGTCGACATGCCGATCAGATCCCCGCCAAGGGTGCGGAGCATGCGGATCTCGGCCGGAGTCTCATAAGTCGGGCCGCGGAAGGCGACGTACACCCCCTCGGCCAGCGACGGGTCGGCCTCCCGCGCGAGCGCGCGCAGCCGCTTGGAGTAGACCTCGGTGAGGTCGAGGAAGGTCGCGCCGGTCAGCGGGTTGGCGCCGGTCAGGTTGATGTGGTCGCTGATCAGGACCGGGTCGCCCACGTTCTGGGTCTCGGGCCGCAGCCCGCCGGCGGCGTTGGTCAGCACGACCACCCGAGCCCCGGCCGCGCAGGCGGTCCGGATCCCGTGGACGACCGGCTCGACGCCGAGCCCTTCGTAGAGGTGAGTGCGGCCGAGGAAGATCAGGACGTGCCGGCCGTTGGGTGCCTTGACGGCCCGGATCCGCCCCGCGTGGCCCTCGACGGCCGGGGGAGCGAAACCGGGCAGATCGGTCGAGGGGAACTCGGCGAGTGGCGCACCGATGGCGTCGGCCGCCGGCACCCAGCCGGAGCCCATGACGAGAGCCACGTCGAACGCGTCGACTCCCGTTTTCGCGCGCAGCGCGGACGCCGCGTCGGCGGCCAGGGAAAATGCGTTACTCACGCTCCTGAGCGTACAAGTCAGTCACCGAGGGACTTACAGGGACGGGCACGCAGTTCGTGGACGTAGTCATCAGGGGCCCCCGCCTTCTCGGCCGCGTCGGCGATGATGCCGAGATAACGCGCCGCGGGAAGCCCGCCCTCATAGGAGTCGACCACGTAGAACCAGGCCAGCACGTCGCCGTCGAGCGTGGCCACCCGCAGCCGGATCTTCGTGTAGAGCCCGAGGTCGAGGCCCGTCCAGCGGTCGAGCGACGGTTCGTCCCACTCGGGCACGTCGTAGAGGACGACGAACACCTGCGAGCCCTCGTCTTCGACCACGGTCGCCAGCGGGCCCTCCCAGCCGACGTCCTCCCCGCCGAAGGTCAGCCGCCAGCCGGTCAGCCAGCCTGTTCCCCTCATCGGCGAGTGTGGCGCCCGCTCGGCCATCTGCTTCGGGTCCATGTTGCTGCCATAGGCGGCGTATACAGGCACCGCATCAGCCTAAACCAAGATCGCCCGCTGGACCGGCCGTGGCGGTTCCACGTAGTCGTGCCGTTACACCTCTTCGGGTGCGGGAGAATGGGACATGTGACAAGGATCGTGATCATCGGCGGCGGCCCCGGCGGATACGAGGCGGCCCTGGTCGCCGCTCAACTCGGTGCCCGGGTCACCGTGGTCGAGGAAGAGGGGCCGGGCGGCGCGTGCGTGCTGACCGACTGCGTCCCGTCCAAGACCATGATCGCGACCTCGGTCCGCAAACAGGCCCTCCTCGACGGCGCCTCGCTGGGCGTCCACTTCACCGGCGGCTCCGACGGAGACGTCGGCGGCGCGGTGGCCGACATGCCGGTCGTGAACCGGCGTGTCAAAGAGCTGGCCCGCGCCCAGTCGGCCGACATCGCGGCCCGCCTGGCCGCCGAGAACGTCGAGGTCGTCCGGGGCCGCGGCCGCCTGATCGAACCCGGCACCGTCCGGGCCGGCGACCGCACCATCCGCGCCGATGTGGTCATCGTCGCCACCGGCGCCACCCCCCGGGTCCTGCCCGGAGCCGAGCCCGACGGGGAGCGCATCCTCACGTGGCGGCAGATGTACGACATCGACGAGCTGCCCGAGAAGCTGATCGTCGTCGGGTCGGGGGTGACCGGCGCCGAGTTCGCCGGCGCCTACATGTCCCTGGGCTCCGAGGTGACCCTGGTCTCCTCGCGCGACCGCATGATGCCCAACGAAGACGCCGACGCGGCCGAGGTCCTCGAAGAGGTCTACCGGCGGCGCGGCATGAACGTGATGGGCCGCTCGCGCGCCTCCTCCGTCAAGCGCACCGCCGACGGCGTCGTGGTGACGCTCGAAGACGGCCGCACCGCCGAGGGCACCCACTGCCTGATGACGGTCGGCATGGTCCCCAACACCTCGGGCATCGGCCTGGAGGAGAACGGCGTCCGGCTCGACCGCAACGGCTTCATCGAGGTCGACAAGGTCTCCCGGACCTCCGCGCCCGGCGTCTACGCCGCCGGCGACTGCACCGGCGTGCTCATGCTCGCGTCGGTGGCCGCCATGCAGGGCCGCATCGCGGTGTGGCACGCCCTGGGCGAGGCCGTCCAGCCGATCCGGCTCGCGACGGTGGCCTCCAACATCTTCACCGATCCCGAGATCGCGGCGGTGGGGGTGACCCAGAAGCAGGTCGAGAACAAGGAAGTCGACGCGAAGGTCGTGAAGCTGCCGCTGGCGACCAACGCGCGGGCCAAGATGCAGGGCTTCCACGACGGCTTCATCAAGATGTTCTGCCGGCCCAACACCGGGATCATCCTGGGCGCGGTCGTCGTCGCTCCCCGCGCGTCGGAGCTGATCCTGGCGCTGTCGGTGGCGGTGCAGCACCGGCTGACGGTCGACCAGCTGGCTCACACGTTCGCGGTCTATCCGTCGCTGTCGGGGTCCATCACCGAGGCGGCACGGCGACTGATGTCGCCGCTGACGGCGGGAATCTAGTCACTGCGGGAGAGTTCCCCGGCGCTTGGTCGGGCGGCCGCCGCCGCCCGACAGTTCGGCATATCGGCCTGGGCCGGAGCCTGACGCCGCGGTCCGGGGCGGTTCAGCGGGGGAGGACTGAGCGGACCCGCTGCAGCGCCTGCCTCCCGTGGTGCACCGCTGCCGCGGCCGCGTGGAGTTCCTCCGGGGTCCGGGCCAGGTAGAGGGCCTGCTTGGCCGCCTCGTAGGCGTCGAGGGCGGCTCGCCAGTCGTGGCTGGGGCCGCTCACCGCGTTGACCTTCATGTCGAAGTCGAGGGTGTCGATCTCCTCACCGAAGCGGGTCACGTCCTCCTCCGCCACGCGGCGGGCCATGGTGAAGTTGGCGTCGCTGCGGCGGGTGCGCTGGTGGCTCAGACCCCAGACGATCAACGTCAGGCTCAGGCCCAGCGCTCCGGCCAGGATGATCAGCAGGGCGGGCGACATGCCCAGGATCCGCGACGGCAGCTGGCGGCTGGCCGGGGCGGGCGTCGGGTCGTCGCCGGTCTCGGGCGACTCCTCCGGCGGCGTGAACGAGACGCCGGTCGGCAGGTCGGCCGGGGTGCCCTGCGCCCCGGCGAGGTTCAGGTCGTCGGCCTGGACGAAGCTCGTCTTCTCGACCACCGCGCCGGTGAAGTCGGCGCCCTGGAGTTCGGCCTGGGTGAACTGGGCCTCGGTCAGGTCGGTCTGCTTGAAGACGGCGTGCTGGAGCTGGGCCTGGCCGAACTCCGCCTCCTTCATCTTCGCCCGGGAGAAGTCGGCCGTCCGGCCCTTGACCTGGCCGAGTTCGGCCTCGTTCAGGTCGGCGCCGACGAGCTTGGCGTTGGTCAGCGTGACCTGGGTCAGGTTGGCCCTGGTCATGACCGCGTCGGTCAGGTCGGCGTGGGGGAACTCGGCCTGGCCGGCCTCGACGTCGACCAGGGTGGCGCCGCGCAGGTTGGCCTGCTTGGCCCGGAGCTGACCCAGGTCGGCGGAGGTCAGGTCGGCGCCGCGCAGGTCGGCGTATTCGAGGTGGGCCTGGGTGAAGTCGGCCTCCTTCATGGAGGCGTCGCGGAGGATCGCGCCCGTCAGGTCTTTCTGGGTGAAGTCGACCTCGTCGAGCTTCGCGCCGGTGAGATCGGCGCAGCGCAGGTCGCTGGGGAGCTGGCGTCCGTTGGTGAAGTCGGCGCCGCGGAGCTTGGGGCCGGAGCCCTTCTGGCAGGGCGCCGCCGCGGCGTTCGCGGCGGTGGCGGGGACGAGGACCAGCGAGAGGGCGAAAGATAAGGCGACGAGGGCACGCACGGGAAACAGCCTCCTGAGGGGATGATCCGAGTTTCTCACGCGCCCTTTCGCCCCGCTTGCAGTCACCTTGAACACCCCCTCGACACGGGAAGGCCCCGCGGACCTTTCGAGGTCCGCGGGGCCCGTGCCGGGTGTGTCTACCAGTCGCCGCCGCCGAAGTCGCCGCCGCCGAAATCGGAGCCGCCCCAGTCGCCGCCGCCACCGAAGTCGCCGCCGCCGAGGTCACCTCCGCCGTCGGCCGCCACGCCGTCGGCGTAGCCCGCGTCGTAGCCGTATCCGCCGTAGCCGAAGCCGCCGAAGGCGCTGCCGAGCATCGTGCCGACCAGCATGCCGGTCAGCAGGCCGTCGAAGCCGCCGTAGTAGCCGTTGGCGTAGGGCTGGTAGGCCGGGCCGGCCGCCCAGTAGGGCGCCCGCTGGCCGTTGGGCAGGACCACTTCGCGCATCTGGGGGTCGAAGCCGCGCTCGATCGCGTTGGCGTCCATGGCGCAGGCCGGGACGTCGCGGAGCGCGCCGCCGGGCGGGGCCCAGCGGACGTTGCGCACCGAGGGGCCGTGCTGGGGGTTGAAGAAGCACGGGGGAAGCCGCTCGGGCAGCGGGAGCTGGTTGACCTTGGCCTTCACGACGGCCAGGGCGTAGCGGCCGTCTTCGAGGGTGGCGGTGACGTCGCGCAGTTCGTCGGCCCGCCGGACCTGCTGGAGCTGGACCTTCGCCTTCTCGTACGAGTCGAGGGCGTGCTGCCAGTCGTGGTCGGTGCCCGCGGCCGGGAGCATCTTCGCGTCGAGGTCGAGCGAGGTGATCTCCTCGCCGAACTTGGTGACGTCTTCCTCGACCGTCTGCTTGACCGCCTTGAGGTCGGCGGCCTCCTTCTCCTCGCGCCGGCGCTTGTTCCGGCGGGAGATCAGCCAGATGCCGCCGCCGCCGACCACGGCGATGACGCCGAGGCCGATCCAGACGCCCGCGTTGCCGCTGATCGTGTCACCGGGGCCCTGGGCTCCCCTGGGGTTGCCCGAGAGCTGCATGTCGACCCGGTTGGTGAACTCCTGCATCACGGCCACCGGGTCGCCGACGTGGGCGTAGGCCGACTCATTGGCGATCTTGGCGGCCGCGTTCTGGGGGAACGCGCTGGTCCCGGCGAACAGGCTCGTGCCGTCGATGACCGCGACGGTCGCCGCGGAACGGCCGTTCTTGTCGAGCTCGGTGAGCAGGCCCGGGATGAACTGCGGGGCGTTGGCGCGGGTCACGGTGCCCTCGGGCAGCGCGACCGCGTAGATCGGGTATTTCGAGTCCTGCAGCGCCTGCGTGATCTCCGACTGCTGCGCGCTCGTCAGGGGGGATCCGCTCACCGTGAACAGCTGGCTCTGCTTCCACGCACCTACCACCGTCGCCGCGTCGGGAGGCGCCGCGGCGGCCCCCGCGGGGGAGCTCACCAGGAAAAGGGCGGACAAGCCGATGAACAGGGCCGCGACGGCGCCCCCAAGGCGGCCTAGTGGGTGGGATTTTGTCACGATTCGGCCCTCCTTCGTCCATGAGGACGAACGGCGTTGCGCGATGGTTCCTCTGCACTCCACCGTATCCGCCCGTGGACCGCGCCACGCGCGCGGATGAGCCCGCCGGACAAGGGGATCCGCTACGCGTCCTTGATCTCGCAGATCACTGACCCGGCGGTGACCGTCTGACCCACCCCCGCGGCCAGCCCGGTGATCACGCCCACCTTGTGGGCGGTGAGCGGCTGCTCCATCTTCATGGCCTCCAGGACCACGATCGTGTCGCCGGGTGACACCGACTCGCCGTCTCCGGCGACGACCTTGACGATCGTCCCCTGCATGGGGCTGACCAGCGAGTCACCGGACGCCGCCGCCTTCTTGGCGGCGCCGCCGGAGCGCTTGGGAGCCTTCTGTACGGACCTCGCCGGCCCCCCGCCGGAGAACCCCGACGGCAGGACCACCTCCAGCCGCTTGCCCCCGACCTCCACCGTGATCCGCTCACGGGCGGCCGGCTCGGCCGTCTCCTGGGCCCCGTCGTAGGGCGGGACGTCGTTCACGAACTCGGTCTCGATCCAGCGCGTGTGCACCGAGAACGGCTCGGAGACGAACGCCGGGTCGGACACGATCTTCCGGTGGAACGGGACGACCGTGGGCATCCCGTCGATCTCGAACTCCGCCAGGGCCCGCCGGGCCCGCTCCAGCGCCTGGGTGCGCGTGGCCCCCGTCACGATCAGCTTCGCGACCAGCGAGTCGAACGACTGGGGGACCGTCATCCCGGCCTCGTAACCCGAGTCGAGCCGGACGCCCGGCCCCGACGGCGTGCGCAGCGCGGTCAGCGTGCCGGGGGCGGGCAGGAAGCCGCGCCCGGCGTCCTCGGCGTTGATGCGGAACTCGAAGGAGTGGCCGCGCAGCTTCGGGTCGCCGTAGCCGAGGGTCTCCCCGTCGGCGATCCGGAACATCTCCCGCACCAGGTCGATGCCCGACACCTCCTCGGTGACCGGGTGCTCCACCTGGAGACGGGTGTTGACCTCCAGGAAGGAGATCGTGCCGTCCTGGCCGACGAGGAACTCGCAGGTGCCGGCCCCCACGTAGCCGGCTTCGCGGAGGATGGCCTTCGAGCTGTCGTACAGGATGACCATCTGCTCTTCGGTCAGGAACGGCGCGGGGGCCTCCTCGACGAGCTTCTGGTGGCGGCGCTGGAGCGAGCAGTCGCGGGTCGAGACGACGACCACGTTGCCGTGGGCGTCGGCCAGGCACTGGGTCTCGACGTGGCGGGGACGGTCGAGGTAGCGCTCGACGAAGCACTCGCCCCGGCCGAACGCGGTGACGGCCTCGCGCACCGCGGACTCGTACAGATCGGGGATCTCCTCCATCGTGCGGGCCACCTTGAGCCCGCGCCCGCCGCCGCCGAAGGCCGCCTTGATCGCGATGGGCAGACCGTTGTCGGCGGCGAACGCCACGACTTCCTCGACGCCCGATACGGGGTCGGGGGTGCCGGCCACGAGGGGGGCGCCGACGCGCTGGGCGATGTGCCGGGCCTGCACCTTGTCGCCCAGCGACATGATCGCCGACGGGGGCGGGCCGATCCAGGTCAGCCCCGCGTCGATGACCGCCTGGGCGAAGCCCGCGTTCTCGGCGAGGAAGCCGTAACCGGGGTGGACCGCGTCGGCGCCCGTCCGGCGGGCCACGGCCAGCAGCTTCTCGATGTCGAGGTAGGTCTCCGCGGGGCTCTGCCCGCCCAGCGCGTGGGCCTCGTCGGCCACTCTGACGTGCAGGGCGTCCAGATCCTGGTCCGCGTACACGGCGACGCTCGCCAGACCCGCGTCCGCGCACGCACGGGCGATCCGAACGGCGATCTCGCCCCGATTGGCGATCAGGACCTTCTCCACCGGGAGCTCCTATCCCTCGACCTTGACACTGGAGTGTATGGATTCCCACGTCACTACCCTGCGGCGACCCGGCCGTTGACCTGCCGAACCGGCCCCGAGTCATAGCGGCTGCGCATAACCGGTGCTCAGGGCTGATGCGGCGTCTACGGTGAGGGCGCCATATCGGTGTCCGTGAAGGGAAAAAAGATGAGTCAGAGCTTGCTCGGCGGTGACCCGGCGGAGATGCAGACCATGGCCGCCCAGTTCACCCAGCAGGCCGACCAGGTCCGCGCGACGATGGCCACCCTCGACCGTGAGGCCGCCAAGGTCGGCTCGGTCTGGACCGGCCCGGGTGCGGAGCGGTTCCGTGACGCGTGGCAGAACTACCGGGCCGCCTTCCAGCGCATGTCGGAGGAGCTCAACGAGGCGTCCCGGACGATCAACACCTATCGAGGCAACATCGAGTCCGCCACCCGCTGACCAGTGGGCGTGGTTCCTTCGCGCCGGGAACCACGCCTTCCGCGTGTCAGGGAACGGCTGTCTGGATCGGCGTGGCGTTGCCCGACACGATCAATAGGCCCCGGCCGACCGGGCCGCCGCCCGTGGCCCCACGGGGGAGGCGCACGTTGAACAGGTCGCCGTCCGCCGGGCTCTGGACCGACAGGAGCAGGCCCGTACGGGCCTTGCGGGCCTCCGCCACGAAGCCCCGATACGCCGTCGCCAGGTCGCCCGTGGTCCCCGCGATCAGCAGGCCGTGGTCGCCGTCTCGCGCCTTCCGGAGGATCTCGTCGAGAGCGGTGCCTAGTGCCGAGTCGGGGGAGATGAGCTCGGCGTCGTCCACGATCACCACGTAGTTCTCCTGGCCCTCCAGGAGCTTCATCGGGTCGTGCGCCCCGGGCAGGCCGCCGAAGCCACCGCCGGCCGCCGCCTGGTCGTCCTCCCGTACGCTGCGCGCGTTGCCGTCGAGGACCGCCAGCACGCCCCGCAGCTCCCGCAGCGGGCTCCGGCGCGGAGCGATCACCAGCACCGGCACGTCGCGGTCGAGCAACGACTGGGCCGCCGTCAGCAGCGTCGAGGAGCGGCCCGAACGCGACGGGCCGGCGATCACCGCGGCCGGGCCCTGGCCCAGCAGGTCGACGCCCATCGGGGCCAGCGCGTCGCCGCCCGCCCCCAGGAGGGCCCACAGGCGCGAGGGGGGCTGGAAGCCGCGTACGAGACCGAGCGCCTGGTCGGCGGTGATGCGGGCGGGCAGCGCGTCGACCCGCAGCGGGCGGTTGACCGTCGCGGGGGCGGCCGAGCGGGCGAGGGACTGGAGGGCCGCCACCTGCGCCGGGCCCGAGGGGTCTTCGGCCAGCAGGGCGATCTGGCTCTCCACGATGCCGTGTTCGCTCATCGACAGGGCCCGGCCGTTGGGCATCGCCGACGGGACGTTCTTCGCCGGGAGCCCGGCCAGGCCGTAGTCGGCCGGGTCGGCCAGCCGCAGCACGAGCCGGTCGTCGAACACCGTCGAGATCTGGCCGATCAGGCCCGACCGGTCGGAGGTCACCACTGCCCGCAGGCCCACGGCGGGGCCCTCGCGGAGCAGCTGCATCACCCCGTCGACCAGCCGTCCGTAGTCATAGTTCTCGAAGGCCGCGACGAAGCCCTCCCACCGGTCGATCATCAGCAGCAGCCACGGCTCCTTCAGGCCCGCCGCTCGGGCCTCGGCCAGGGACGCGAAACCGGCCTCGGCCAGCAGTTGCTGCCGCCGGGCGATCTCGGCGCGGAGCCGGGCCAGCAGCCGTTCGACGCGGTCGAGCTGGTCGCGGGTGACGACCGCGCCGCAGTGGGGCAGGGCGACCAGCGGCAGCAGCGCGCCGGAGCCGCAGTCGATCGCGTGCAGGTGGAGGTCGTCGGCGGTGACCTGGGTGGCCAGCGATCCGGCGATGGTGCGCAGGGCGGTCGAGCGGCCGCTGCGGGCGGTGCCGGCGATCAGCAGGTGACCGGGGCCCAGCGTCAGGGGGCGGCGGCGCTGCGCCCACGGCAGGTCGGTCACGCCGAACGCGATCGTCTCGCCGTCGACCTCGGGCAGCGCGACCTGATCGGTCAGCGGGGGCAGCCAGGGGCTCGGCTGCTTCGGCACCCCGCGCGACACCTCGATCACCCGGTCGACCAGGCGGGCCAGGTCGGTCGTGCCGGTCAGCTCGGAGACCAGGGTGCTCGCCGGCGGACGCCCAAGGGCCTCCCAGGGCAGGTCGGTCACCCGTACCTGTCCGGGCGGCCCGCCCCCGCCGGGCGCCCGCCCCCCGATGCGAGCGGCCTGGACGGCCACCGCCGGCCCCGCGCCCGACCGGACGTAACAACGCCCGGGGGTGGACTTGGGGATGTGGGCGGCCTCCGGCCCGTCGATGACGTCGGCCGACTCGCGGGCGTCGGTGACCCGAAGCGCGATGCGGAGCGACGTGTTGGCCTGGATGTCGGCGGTCACCACACCGGCGGGGCGCTGGGTGGCGAGGATGAGGTGGATGCCCAGCGACCGGCCCCGGCGGGCGATGTCGACCAGGCCCTCGACGAACTCGGGCAGCTCCGCGACCAGGGCGGCGAATTCGTCGATGATCAGCACCAGGCGGGGCATGGGTTCCCGGACGCCGGTCGTCCGGACGGCGGCCCGGCCGAAGATGCCGGGCGCGGTGGCCTGCCGGACGCCGGTCGCGCCCATGATCCAGGTCGTGCCGCGTTCTTCGAGGTAGTCGTCGATGTCCTTGGCCCCGGCGTCGAGCAGCAGCCGTTCGCGGCGGCGGATCTCGGCGGCCAGCGACGCCAGGGCGCGCTGGGTGAGGTGGGCGTCGAGGTCGCTGACCATGCCGACCGTGTGGGGCAGCCGGACGCACTCCTTGAACGCCGCGCCGCCCTTGTAGTCGACCAGCACGAACGTCATCTCGTCGGGCCGGTTCACCGCCGCCAGCGAGCTGATCAGCGTCTGCAGCAGCTCCGACTTGCCCGCGCCCGTCGTTCCGGCGATCAGCGCGTGCGGGCCGTCGCGCCGCAGGTCGACCGCGAACGGGCCGTCGGGACCCACGCCCAGGATCGCCCGGGTCGACCGGCCGGGATTGTCCGGTACGTCGATCAGGTCGAGCAGCCGCGCGGAGTCGGGCAGCGCGGCCGACGGGTCGTCGCGGCTCACGTCGCGAAGGGGCGCCAGCGAGCGCGCCAGCCGGTCGGCCCACGCGGGGGAGACCTGGTCGGGGCGGATCGCGCCGAGCGCGTCGAGACCGCCGCCGCGCAGCCGGATCGTGCCGTCGTCCTCGCAGGCCACGACCGTCGCGCACTCCTCCGGCAGGAGCGACTGGGCGTCGTCGATCGCGATCGTGTAGACCCCGGCGGGCGGGCCCTGGCGCAGCACCTGGGGCATGCCGGGCAGCGCCCGCATCGCCTGGGCGCCGTCGAGTACGACCAGCACGTCGTAGGGGCGCTCGTCGTAGGTGCCGAAGGCCGGTTCGGCCTGTTTGGGGGCGCCCCGGCCCAGGTCGTTCCAGCTCGACGGGCCGCCCGTCAACCGGCCCGGCTTCAGCAGCGGGCCGCCCTCGTCGCCCTGGCGTTCGGTGATCAGGGCGGCCAGCTCGGCCACCCGCCGGGCGGCCGACTCGAGGTCGCCGCCGACCGAGGCCAGGCTGCCGGTCGCGTGGGTGACGCAGTGGGGCAGCCAGCGCACCCAGCCCCACTGCGACGCGCCGTCGGGGCTCGCCGACAGTACGACGATCGCCAGGTCGCGGGGGCTGTGCAGGGTGGCCGCCTGGGCCACCAGCCAGCGGGCGACCGCGAGAGCGTCCCGCCGGGGGCCGGTCACCCCGGCCACGCCCAGCCGCCGCATCGCCAGCGCCACCGGGACGTCGCGGGCCGGCGGCACGAGTTCGGGGGCGGGCGGCTCGAAGACGATCTCGGCGGGCAGGTCGGCCAGGCCCACCCGCAGCCGCAGCGCGTCGGGGTCGTGGGTGCGCCGCTCCCACAGCCGCCGCCGGGGGCCGGTCGCGGTCAGCAGCATCTCGGCCGGGTCGGGGGCCGCCGCGCGCCGGGCCGCCTCGTCGGCCGCGCGGGCCTTCTCGACCGCGCGGCGGAAGGCCTCCATGGCCGCCTTGTGGTCTTTCACCGCCTGGCGGTGCTGCTTGCGGCCGTGCCGCCGGTCGCTCGCCCACTGGCCGATCATGATCATCGGGGTCATGAAGGCGATGAGCAGGAAGTACCAGTTCTGGAACGCCCACGCCATGACCAGCCCGAACGCCGCCGGCAGGAAGGCCGCCAGCAGTTGCAGCCGGGCCCCCTCGGCCCGGCGGGGCTCCTGCGGCACCTCGATCTTGGCCACCCGCTCGGGCGGCACCAGCCGGGGCGGCCGGTTGTACGCCAGCCCGCCGTCGGGCAGCGCGTCGAGATGGGCGTCGGGCGGCTCGACGCGGCCGACCGTGAAGACCGAGTGGCCGATCGCCAGCACGCCGTCTTCGGGCCAGTCGACCGGCTCGGTCACCGGTTCACCGGCCAGCCGCAGCGGCACCGTGCCGACCGGCTCGACCGTGATCGCGGTCGGGCTCAGCCGGACCACCGCCGCCTCGGGCGGGAGAAGAGGGTCGGCCACCGCCACGGCGCACGCCGGATCGCCGCCGATCACGTGTGCGCCAAGCCCCAGGCGGTGGACCGACCCGGCTCCCGGGCCACCGGAGACCCGCAACTCGGCCGTGCCGCCGGGCTCCTCGACCACGGTGGCGGCCGCCCCGGCGGGGTCGAGCGCCACCCGGTCGCCGTCGCGCAGCAGGCCGAACACGCGCGCGTCGGCGGGCAGCGGCCGGCCGTCGAGCCAGAGCACCCCGTCGTGGGCCGCCTCGTGGACCGCCTCCCGGTCGATGCCGTACGGCGCCCGCGCACGCGGGAGCCGGACGACGTTGCCCAGGTTGCGGGTGTCGAGCGCGGCCGCCAGGCCGGTGGCCGTGGTCGACTCGTCGCCGTCGACGATCACGTCGCGGTGACCGGCGCCGCCGACGACGGTGAGGGTGATCCGCATCGGCGGTACTCCAAGGGGATCGGTGGCGGGGTCACCGTACAGAGACGGCGCGTCACCACGGCGGTGTATGACCGAATCGGTTGGTGTGTGGACAAGGCCGCATCCCTGTGGGTAACCCTGTGGATAACGGGGCCGCATTCACGGAGCGGCTGCCGGGGCACCCTGCTGCCAAGTGGGGCCTTTGCCGGGTTCTTCCGCGCCGGATCCACCCTGTTCACCTGGCGTTCCTGTGGAAAACCGGTGGGTTGTCCACAGGCGCCCGGGATGCTCGGGCGACTTATACCGAAATTCCATATCTGTTGCGGTTACGCCCGCCTCCAGTGTTATACGAAAGAGGCTGGGGTAATTGTGGCTTTTGTGACCCGTGGGACTTCTCGCCCCGTCTACCTGGGAAAACGGGTGAAGGTGCTGTTCTCTTTGACGGCGTGACCTATAACCGATAAGCATGGCTCGCCATTTTTCGGAACTCCCGGGTTCGGCGATGTCCATAATGGCGTGATATTTCGTCGCGAATCCTAAATTGCTTTTGATCTGGGAGTTCCCTGCCCATGAGGACCAGCGAGAAGACCGTCCGGGACGCCCCCCGCCCCGTCAACGGCTCCCCCGTCGATCGGCCCACCCTCTCCGGACCGGCCTCGCGCAAGCTGCCGGTGCCACCACGGGAGCGCAAACCCGCGCTCGCGGCCGTCGCCGTGCTTCTCATCATCGGCGGCGCCCTCACCAGCACCCTCCTCGTCATGCGCAGCGGCGACCGCGTCTCGGCCGTCGGCGTCGCCGAGCAGATCGGCGCCGGGCAGCAGATCCCGGTCGCCGCGCTGCGCGAGGTGCAGATCGCCGACACCGGGATCGCGTACGTCCCCTGGCGCCACCGCGACCAGGTCGGCAAGACCTTCGCCGCCGTCACCCTGCTGCCCGGCACGCTGCTGACCGAGACGATGGTCACGAGCGACAGCGAGGAGGTCGGGCCCAACCGGGCCCGCGTCGGGCTCTCGCTCAAGGCGGGGCAGTATCCGTCGGGGCTGACCGCCGGCGACGTCGTGCAGGTCATCTACGTGCCGGGCAACGCGCGGGCGGGAGCCGTGCCGCAGAAGGTGCTGGTGCCCTCCGCGCGGGTGCACAGCGTCGGGTCGTCGGAGCGGGGCGCCTCCGGGCTGGTCACCGTGATCGTCGACGCCTCGCTGTCGCCGCAGGTCGCGGCGTTCGCCTCGACCGGGGAGATCGCCCTGGCGGTGCTCCCGGGGGCCAGGTAGCCGATGGCGCTGATCGTGCTCGCCGCCGACAAGGGCGCGCCCGGGGTCACCACCGCGGCGACCGCTCTGGGGGCCGTGTGGCCGCGTCCGGTGCTGCTGGCCGAGTGCGACCCGTCCGGGGGAGACCTCGCCTATCGGCTGCCGGCGGCCGACGGCGGGGTGCTCAACCCGGCCCGGGGGCTGCTCAGCCTCGGCGCGGTGGCCCGGCGGGGGCTCCACCCCGACCAGGTGTACGAACACACCCAGCGGCTCGTCGGCGGCCTCGACGTGCTGGCCGGGCTGACCAACGGCGAGCAGGCGGCCGGGCTGACCTGGCTCTGGGGCCCTCTGGGTCGCTCGTTCGCCGCGCTCGACCACGCCGACGTGCTCGCCGACTGCGGGCGACTGGGCGTACAGCCCGCCATCAACGAGCTGGTCGACGAGGCCGACCAGATCATCCTGTTCACCCGGGCCAGCCTCGACCACGTCGCCCACTTACGCGAGCGGCTCACCCTGCTGAAGCGGCGGGTGGGCGTGGTCGTGGTCGCCGATCCGCGCAACTACCGGCCCTCCCTCGACGAGGTGCGGCGCATCGTGTCGGGCTGGGACGTCTCCTTCGTCGGCGGCATCGCCTACGACCCCAAGGGCGCCGAGCTGCTGCGCGGCGAATGGGGCGGCCGGCTGGAGCGCAGCCCGCTCATCCGGACCGCCCGCGAACTCGCCGGACGGCTGGCCGGCCACCTCCAGAAGAAGGTGGCCCAGTGATCGACCACACGCTCGTCAAACGCTTCCGCCAGGAGGTCGGCGACCGGCTGGCCCACCAGCGGCGCCTCGACCAGGCCGGCGGCATCCCGCCGATGAGCGGCGAGGACGAACGCCAGTTCGCCCGCGCCCTGATCGCCCAGGTCCTCGAAGAGTTCGCGCGCGGCGAGATCGGCGTCGGCCGCACCCCGCCGACGGTCGACGAGGAGGAGGCCCTCGCGGCCGGCATCCACGCCGCCCTGTTCGGCGTCGGCCGCCTGCAGCCGCTCCTCGACGACCCCGAGGTCGAGAACATCGACATCAACGGCTGCGACCGGGTCTTCGTCAGCTACGCCGACGGCCAGGAGCTCAGCCACGAGCCGGTCGCCGAGTCCGACGACGAGCTGATCGAGCTCATCCAGATCCTCGCGGCCTACTCGGGCCTGTCGTCCCGCCCCTTCGACACCGCCAACCCCCAGCTCGACCTGCGCCTTCCCGACGGGTCGCGGTTGTCGGCGGTCATGGACGTCGCCGTGCGGCCCGCGATCTCGATCAGGCGGGCCCGGCTGGGCAAGGTGTTCCTGACCGACCTGGTCGGCAACGGCACCCTGACGCCCGACCTGGCCCGGTTCCTCGCGGCGGCGGTGCAGGCGCGCAAGAACATCATGATCGCCGGATCGACCAACGCCGGGAAGACCACCCTGCTGCGCGCGATCGCCAACGAGATCCCCGTCCACGAACGCCTCATCACCGTCGAACGCGCCCTCGAACTGGGCCTCGACCAGTTCCCGGAGCTCCACCCGAACGTGGTCGCCTTCGAGCAGCGGCTGCCCAACTCCGAGGGCCAGGGCGAGATCACCATGGCCGAGCTGGTGCGCCGCTCGCTGCGCATGAACCCGTCGCGGGTCATCGTCGGCGAGGTCCTGGGCGACGAGATCGTGACCATGCTCAACGCGATGACCCAGGGCAACGACGGCTCGCTGTCGACGATCCACGCCAACTCGTCGATGGAGGTCTTCAACCGCATCGCGACCTACGCCCTGCAGGCCGAGGAGCGGCTGCCGATCGAGGCGTCCCACATGCTCATCGCCGGGGCGATCGACTTCGTGGTCTTCATCGAGAAGCGCAACGACTACCACCGGGGCGGCGCGCTGAAGCGTTTCGTCTCCTCCGTCCGCGAGGTCGCGGGCTGCGACGGCCGGGTCCTGTCGTCGGAGATCTTCACCGCCTCCGAGGCCGGCGTGGCCGTGGCGCACGCCCCCATCGCCTGCATCGACGAACTCGTCCACCACGGCTACGTGCCGTCGGCCGGGGGTGGCTGGGCATGATCCCGTTCGATCCGCTCGTGATCCTGGCCGGCGCGGCCGCCGGCGGCGGCCTGTTCCTGCTCTTCCTCTCCCTGTACGGTCTGCGCCCGCGCCCCGCCTCACCCGACACCGGCGCCGAGCGGCTGCGATGGTTCCAGTCCCTGACCACCCGGGGAGCGATCGCGGCCATCGCGGGCGGGCTGACGCTGGTGGTGACCGGCTGGCCGGTCGTGGCCGTCGGCGCGGTGCTCCTGGTGATCGCCTGGAAGGGCTTCACCGGCGGCGCGGCCGAGGAACGCGCCGCGATGAAGCGCCTCGAAGGCCTCGCCGCCTGGGCCGAGTCGCTGCGCGACACCATCGCGGGCGCGGCCGGCCTCGAACAGGCCATCCCCGCCTCGATCAGGGCCGCCGCCCCCATGCTCCAGCCCCACCTGCGCGCCCTGGTCGACCGCCTGCGGGCCAGGATGCCCCTCGGCGATGCCCTCCGGATGTTCGCCGACGAACTCGACGACCCGTCGGCCGACCTGGTGGTCGCGGCGCTGATCCTCAACTCCCGCCTCCGGGGGCCCGGCCTGCGCGACGTGCTCTCGGCCCTGGCCGTCTCGGCCCGTGAGGAACTCGACATGCGCCGCCGCGTGGAGGCCGAACGCCGGTCGACCCGGCGCAGCGTCCAGATCGTGGTCGGCACGGCCCTGGCCTTCGCGGCCTTCCTGGTCATCGCCAACCGGGACTACGTGGCCGAATACGACTCCCTGCTCGGCCAGGCCGTGCTCGTGGTGGTGGCGGCGCTGTTCGGCGCGGGGTTCGCGTGGATGCGCCGCCTGGCCCGCTTCGACAAGCCGGGCCGCATCCTGGCCCCTTACCGACGCCCGGAACCGGCGGAGGCGGTGAGCCCATGAACAGCCGGGCATCCGCAGGGCCGATCGGCTCACGCTCACTTACCAGTTGGGGAGTCGAAAGCTGGCTCGATATGCCGAGATATCGGGCGCGGAAGCGCCCGGTCACCTGCTGGGGCCATCCGGCTCCCGCCAGACCGATCCGGCATGACCCGGCCCGGCGGTCCTCCCGTGTCAGACCGGGAGCGTCCTTCGAGCAGGGGCCTGGCGTGGCTCTGCGGCATCAGGGCCGCGCCGTCCCCCTGGAGGTGACCTCGTGATCGCGACCGCTTTCGCCGGAGGCGTGCTCGGGCTGGGCATTCTGCTGCTCCTCAGGGCTCTGTTCCCCCCGAGGCCGGGGCTGGCGACCAGGCTCGCCGCGCTCGACGTCGCCCGGACCGGGGAGGACGCGCCCAAGACCCCGCTCGTCGCGCCCGACGAGGAGGTCAGCGCGTTCCGGCAGGCCCTCGGGCAGCGGCTCGCCAAGTTCTACGCCGCGCGCGGGTGGGAGGCACGGTCGATCCGGGCCGATCTCACGCTGCTCGGCAAGTCGTTCGAGGGGTTCCTCGCCACGAAGGTCCTGCTCGCCGTCTCCGGGCTGCTCGCCTTCCCGCTGCTGGTCGGGTGGCTGGCGGTCATGGGGTGGGGGGTGTCGTTCCAGATTCCGCTCTGGGCGGCGCTGCTGGTCAGCGTGATCTTCTTCTTCCTGCCCGACGTCCAGATCGGCAAGGACGCGGCGGTCCGCCGCCGCGACTTCCGGCACGCCGTCGGGGCGTTCCTCGACCTGGTCGCCATGAACCTGGCCGGCGGGCGGGGGGTGCCGGAGGCGCTCATGATGGCCGTCTCCGTCGGCACCGGCTCCGAGGTGAACGCCCCCGGCTCCAACTGGGCGATGGAGCGCATCCGCGAGGCGCTCGCCAACGCCCGGATCGTCGGCATCACCCCCTGGCAGGCCCTCGGGCAGCTCGGCGACGAGATCAACGTCGACGAACTGCGGGACCTGTCGGCCGCGCTCGGGCTCGTCGCCGACGACGGCGCCAAGGTGCGGTCGTCGCTGACGGCCCGCGCGGCCACGCTCCGCAGGCGCGAGCTGGCCGAGATCGAGGGCAAGGCGGGCGAACGTTCGCAGTCGATGCTCGTGGCGCAGCTGCTGCTGTGCGCGGGCTTCGTGATCTTTCTCAGTTACCCGGCCGCGATGAAAATGTTGGGATCTTGAACATGATCGATTACCTGGTGGCGATGATCAGCGTCCGAATCCACAAGGCCAGAACGGCCCCCTCACGCGGGGCGTCGGCGGTCGAGTGGGCGATCATCACGGCGATCATCGCCGGGGTGGCGCTGGGCCTGGCCGCGCTCATCCAAGGCCTCGTCGAGTCCCGCTCGGCCGAGATCACCACGAACTTCGGCGGCGGCGACTCCGGTGGCGGCGGCGGTGGTGAGTGAGACGTCCTGACCGACGGGACGACGACCGCGGCGCGACCGTCATCGAGCTCGCGCTGCTCATGCCGGTCGTCCTGGTCGTGGTGCTGCTGATCGTCCAGATGGCCCTCTGGTTCCACGGGCGGCAGGTCGCCGACGCGGCCGCGCGCGAGGGCGCCAGGATCGCGCGGGCCGGCGACGACGACTGGCAGGGCGCCGCCGAGGCCAAGGCGCAGCAGATCATCCAGGCCATCGGGCCGGAGATCCTGCAGTCCGCCACGGCGACCGCGTGGGAGGAGGGCGACTCGCGCGGAGTGGAGGTGACGGGCAGCGCGGTGCAGGTCGTGCCGCTGCTGCCCGAGATCTCCTTCACGATCACGGCCCGCTTCGGCGGGCCGGTGGAGTGTTTCCGGCCCGACGACGGCAGCGGGGGGTGTGCGCCGGATGAGTGAGCGAGGGTCCATGTCGGTCGAGACCGTCATGCTGGCGCCCGTCCTGCTGCTCTTCCTGCTGTTCCTGGTCGGCGCCGGACGCGTCGTCGAAGCCCAGGGCGAGGTGAACGGCGCCGCCCGCGACGCCGCCCGCGCCGCCTCGGTACAGCGCGACAGGAGCGCCGCCGAGGAGGCCGCCACGTCGGCGGCCACCGACGCCCTCGCCGACTGCCCGCCGGAGGTCTCGATGGCGGGCACCGACTGGCAGGAGGGCGGCGCGGTCCAGGTGACCGTGACCTGCACCCTCGACCTCGACTTCCTCGGCTTCGGCGCCAGCGTGACGATCACCGGGGACTCCGTCGTCCCCCTCGAACAGTTCCGGAGAGTGGAGTGAGAAGGGCCGACCGGGGTTCCATGTCCACCTTCGTGGTGCTCTTCTCGGTCGCCGTCTTCCTGCTCGCGGGCCTGCTCGTCGACGGGGGCGCGGCGATCAACGCCCGGTTGCGCGCGGCCGACATCGCCGAACAGGGCGCGCGGGCGGCGGCCGACCAGATCGACGTCGAGACGCTCCGGGCGACCGGTCAGCTGCGGCTGCTCGGCGACGCGGAGGTGTGCGGGAGAGCCGGCGAGATCGTGTCCGCGCACGACGCCGACGGGGTCGCGATGGGCCGGTGCACGGTCGGGGCTGGCCAGACCGAGGTGACCGTGGAGGTGAGCGTCACATGGGAAGCGTTCTTCCTGGCCGCGATCGGGTTTCCGGGCTCGGAGATGACCGCGTCGGCGACGGCCGTGCCCGACCAGGGAGACGGCGCGTGAAACGGACCGCCGGCGACGTCTTCGCCGGTCTGGCGGCCCTGGTGGCGCTGGCCGCGTTGCTGGGGGGCGTCCCTTATGCCCTGATCCGGTTCGCCGGGCCGCCGATCCCCGAGGAACTGCTCGACCTCGACGCGCTGATGAGCCAGGTCGGCACCGAGACGATCATCGCCGTGCTGGTGCTGCTCGTGTGGGTCGCCTGGGCCCAGCTCGTGGTCTGCGTCCTGGTCGAGGTGTACGCCGGCATCCGCCGCATCGGCATGCCCGCGCGCGTCCCGCTGTCGGGCGGCACCCAGGTGCTGGCCAACCGGCTGGTCTCGGCCGTGCTGGTTCTGTTCACGGTTTCGGCGGTCGCCGTCCCGCTGACGAGGTTCGCGTCCACGCCCGTGGCGCCCGTCCAGGCGACGCTGGTGAGCGCCGAGTCGACGATCCCCGAGCGCGCCGCCCTGGTACCGCGCGGCGAGGTCAAGAAGGTGTACGTCGTCCAGCCGCCTCACGGCCGGCACCACGAGAGCCTGTGGGAGATCGCCGAGAAGTGCCTCGGCGACGGCCGTCGCTACGGCGAGATCTACGAGCTCAACAAGCACAAGGAACAGCCCGACGGAGCCCGCCTCCACATGGCCGACCTGATCCGCCCGGGCTGGGTCCTCGACATGCCGGGCGACTCCCGCAACACTCACGTGGTCCCCGCCGACGACAGCCGCACCGAGATCCTCAAAGACCACCCGGGCCCGCCCGGCGCGGACAAATCAGAGCGCACCGCCCCCCAGCCGGACCGCGACACCCAGCCGGACCGGAACCCCCAACCCGACCGGCCCACGCAGTCAGACCGGACCACCCAGCCCGACCGGGCCGGCCAACCCGACCGGGACACCACCCTGCCGGGCGACGACACCCGCTTCGAGAACCGCGACAACACCAACGCTCAGCCCCCGGCGGAGCGGCCCGGGGCCGACCCCACGCGCAACCCGACGCGGCCACCCGCGGAGAACCGCCAGCCGACCGCCAACCCCACTCCGCCGCCCGCCGCGGGGGAGGACAACGCCGCTCGCCCGCCGGTGACGGCAGACCCAACCCGGCCACCGGTCACGGCCGATCCGACCCGCCCGCCTGTCGAGGAGGATTCGACCCGCCCCGGCGATGCGACCCGCCCCGGCCAGGCCGAGACCGGCAGGCCCGAGGCCACCGCCGGCCCGGAGCGTACCCAGCCGAAGAAACCCATCCCGACCGTCACCGCGACCACCCCAGCCGAGGAGGCGGGCATCGGGGACACCACGATCCCCAGATCAGGCGTGGTCGCCGCGCCCGAAGGCGGCACCATCCTCACCACCCCGGCCGCCGGCCAGGGCTGGACCGAGCAGGTCGATCTGGTCGACTTCCTGGCGGGCGCCTCGCTGCTCTCGGCGGGCCTGCTCCTGCTGCTGGGCCGGAGGCGCAGGCAGCAGCTCTGGACGCGGGCCTTCGGGCACCGGATCCAGCGCCCCAGGGGAGAGGCCGCCTCGGCGGAGGTCGCGATGCGGCTCGGCGCGGACGCCCCGGGCAGCCGCATCCTCGACACCGGGCTCCGGCTGCTCGGCCGGCTGCTGGCCGAGGCCGACCGGCGGCCGCCCGCCATCTACGCCCTGCACCTGTCGGCGCGGGGCATGGACCTGTGGGTGCACCCGCCGAGCCAGGAGGCCCCGGCGCCGTTCGAGGCCGCCGACGGCGGGCAGATCTGGCGGCTGGCCGCCCACGAGGCGCGGCGGCTCGACGACCAGGCCCTCGCCGACGTCCCGGCCCCCTACCCGGGCCTGTTCTCCCTCGGCACCGCCGAGACCGGCCGGGTGCTCGTCGACCTCGAAGCCGCCCACGGCGTCATCAGCGTCGTCGGCCCGCAGGCCGTCGCCGCCCTGTCGGCGCTGGCCGTCGAGCTGGTCACCAACCGCTGGTCGGACACGATGAAGGTCACCCTCGTCGGCTTCGGCCAGGAACTGCGCGCCATCGCCCCGGAACGGGTGCGCGTCGCGGCGTCGCTCGCCGAGGTCCTGCCGGAGTTCGAGAACGCCGCCACGCCGCCCGACGTGCTCACCGGGCGCATCCACGGCCGGGCGCACGACCCCGTCCACCCGCCCCACTACCTGCTCAGCGCCGTCCAGCCCACCGCCGACGAGGCGCGCAGGCTCGCGGTGCTGGCGAAGAACACCAGGTCGGCGGCCGGATACGTGATCGCCGCGCCGCTCCAGCACGCCACCTGGACGTGGGAGGTCACCGAAGACGGCCGCTCGGTCATCGACGCGCTGGGCTTCGACGTGAAGGCGCAGCTGCTGCCGCGCCGCCACTACAAGGCCATCGTCGACCTGTTCCGCACCGCCGAGGAGAAGCAGGGCGAACCGCTGCCGCTGCCGGACATCCGCCGCCACGACGAGCCTCCGGCCATCGAGGTCCGGATCCTCGGCCCGATCGAGATCTCCCCGGTCAACGCCCTGGAGGAGGGCCGCGCGGCGCTCGCCAACGAGCTGGTCGTCTACCTGGCGACCCATCCGGGCGGCGTCCACCCGGTCGTGCTGGGCGGGGTGCTGTGGCCGCGCGGCGTGCAGCCGATGGTCCGGGACGCCACCCTGGCCCGCGTCGCCGAATGGCTCGGCAAGGACCACGAGGGCCGCCCCTACCTGTACGCCGACCCGTCGGGCCGCCTCCACCTCAGCCAGGAAATCAGAACCGACTGGTCGATGTTCCAGGACCTGGTCAGACGCGGCGACCCGATGTCGCTGGAGAAGGCGCTGCACCTGGTCAGAGGCCCGTTGCTCAACTCCAGACCGGCCGGCCGCTACGCGTGGCTGGCCGCCGACCCGCTGGAGTTCGACATCACCGCCTCGGTGGCCGACGCCGCCCACCGCCTCTGCGAGTCGCGCCTCTACCGGGGCGACGCGGAGGGAGCGATAGCCGCCGCCAGGGCCGGGCTGCTGCTGGCCGCCGACGACGAGGGCCTCTGGCGCGACCTGCTCAGGGCCGCCCACGCCACCGGCGAACCGGCCCGGCTCCGCGCGGTCGTCGACGGCCTGCACCGCCGGGCCGCCTCCCACCCATACGGAGGCGGCATGGCTCCCGAGACCGAAGCCCTCATCGACGAACTGCTCCCCGTGTGGCGAGCGACGACCACCGCGTGAGAACCATGCCGAAACACATACATCACTGGATCGGGGTCCGGCCCGATCGTTACGTTCACCCCGTGCGCTGGGTAGCCGTCATCGGGCTCGTCACCGCCCTGACCGCCTGCGGAGCCCCGGCGGACAAGGGCTTCACCCCGCAGGGCGCGGGGGCGTCGAAGGCCGCCGTCGAAGCCGCGCCGGCGACCGCCGAGACCGTCACGATCACCGACGACCTGACGGTCTCGATCGAGTGGCCCGACCAGCGCGACGAGATGATCACCGCGTTCACCGACTCCTACGTGAACCAGTGGAAGGCCGTCGCCTCCGGCGGCACCGACGAGACGTACCTGCGGAACGTCGAAGACGAGGCGAGCCGCGTCGCCTACGCCTGGGTGTCCGGGTTCGCCAAGACCAGGACCTCGGCGAAGGGCGTCGCCAAGCTCTATTCGATCCGCGTCGCCGCGGTCGACGGCCGGGGCGCCGAGGTCGACGCCTGCGTCGACACCTCGGGGGTGCGGGTGGTCGACGCCACCGACGCCCCCCTGGCGCAGCAGCCCAACTGGACCAAGCCTCCCAAATCCATCTATCTCCAGGTCGCCGCCGTACGGCGAGGGGACGACGGAACCTGGCGCGTCAAGCTCTTCCAGCACGCCGCCTTTCCCGACCAAGCCGCGAAGGAGTGCCAACGGTGAAAGCCGCGCTCGCGTTGACACTGGCCCTGAACCTGGTCGCCGCCCCGACCCCCGGCGGCGCCCATGGCAAGGGTTTCCAGACGGGCCGGACCGTTGGGGTCCAGCTGACCAACTCCAACATCATCATCAGCGGCAACGGGACCAACGGCCGCGCCGACGGCTACCGGATCAAGCGCCCGTGCTGGTACGAACCCGGCAAGTCCGCCGAAGACATGCTGCAAAGCCAGGAGCAGCTCCGCAGCTGGTGGTTCCACACCAACCCCGGCGGCACCGAAGAGGACTTCCAGAAGTTCCTGGAGCAGTACAAGGACAAGGTCGGCGAAGACGGCCGCTGGTGGTCGCCGGCCTACAACGCCGCCGACCCCGGCGGCATGGCCTGCTGGTCGGCCCTCGAAGGGGCGTTGTGGGTCCCCGAGGGCGAGACCCCGGCCGGGGGGATCACGATGGAGGAGCTCCTCCAGATCGCCCGCGCCGCGCTGACCGTCCCCGAACCGACGATCCAGCTCAACCCCGACGCGAAGAGCTTCGTCAACCTGCCGACGTGGGTGTGGCTGGGCGACCAGGGCGCGACCACCCGGTCGGTCACCGCGACCCTGCCCGGCGTCATGTCGGCCACGGTCACCGCGACCCTCGACTCCATCAAGATCGACCCCGGCACCGGCTCCGACCGCGCCGAGGTGAAGCAGAACTGCGGCCCGAACGGCCACGCCTACGTGAAGGGGGGCACGTTCACCTGCGGAGTCCGCTACCTGCGTGCCTCGGCCGACCAGCCGCGCAAGGTCTACACGCTGACCGTGA
This sequence comes from Herbidospora galbida, assembly GCF_005233835.1. Taxonomy (GTDB): domain Bacteria; phylum Actinomycetota; class Actinomycetes; order Streptosporangiales; family Streptosporangiaceae; genus Herbidospora; species Herbidospora galbida. The sequence continues at coordinate 33,001 of NZ_SZQA01000011.1, forward strand.
CGACGGTCTGGCCGGTGACGAGCAATGTCGACCAGTCTGTCGTGCCCTTCGTTTACGATCCGGTTGAGGCGACGGTGACCCGAGACGTGCCCGTGGGTGAGGTGCAAACCTCTGTCGAGGGGTAGACGAGACGTGGCCGGACGAAGTCCGGTCATGGCTCGGACGGGAATCTGCCCGATCCGGCCTCAAAAGCCCGTGATCGTGCGTCCGTCACATCTCCTTCGGCGCACGATCACGGCCCCAAAGCGAGACGCGGACGGCCGAAGGCCGGCCGTGGCTCGCGTCGTGCATCTGCCCCTAAGACAACGCGGCGCCCTCGTGGGCGAGCAGCCACTCCTTGACCGGCGTGCCGTAGTAGTAGCCGCCGTAGCCGCCCGACGACGGCAGCACCCGGTGACACGGCACGAAGGGCGCGACCAGGTTCTGCGCGCACGCGCCGCCCGCCGCGCGGGCCGCCGTCCGCGGCATTCCGGCCCGCTCGGCCAGTTCCGCGTAGCTCACCGTCGTCCCGGCCCTGACCCCGCGCAGCGCGGTCAGCAGCCGCTGCCGCCGGTCGGTGCCGGGCTGAACGGCCGCGACGCCGTCGAGGGCGTCGAGGCGTCCGTCCAGATATTCCTTTACGGCTCCCGCCGCCCCCGGAACCTCCCCGACGGTCAGGCCCAGCTTCCGCAGTTCGGGGGAGAGTCTGACGAACATGGCCTCGGGGTCGCCGGTGAACCCGGCCGCCACCAGGACGTCGTCGTGCGCGAGCATGGCCAGCGGCCCTGCGGGCGTCTGCACGGTCTGTGCGATGATCATGATTTCTCCTCGGCGTTCCACAGATGGAGCGCGGCGTAGGCCCGCCAGGGCCGCCAGCGCTCGGTCTCACTCATGGGGATGGCCAGCGCGGCCATCGTGCGGCGCAGCCCGAGGTCGTCGTCGGGCCACGCGTCGGGGTCGCGCAGCGCCCGCAGGGCCACGTAACCGGCCGTCCACGGCCCGATCCCGGGCACCTCGACCAGCGCCGCGACCGTCTCGGCCGGATCGCCGGCCTCCAGGTCGATCTCCCCGGCCGCCACCGCCTCGGCGGCGGCCCGCAGCGTGGCCACCCGGCGCGTCGTCATGCCCAGCCCGTCGAGGTCGAGGCCGACCATCTCCTCGGCCGACGGGAAGATCTCTTCCGACCGGGCGGCGATGCGCCCCAGGATCGTGCGGGCCCCGGCGACGGAGATCTGCTGACCGACGACGGCCCGTACGAGCAGCTCGAAGGAGTCCCACGCGCCCGGCACCCGCAGCCCCGGCCGGGCCGCGACGAGCGGCCCGAGCGTGGTCGGTTCGAGGGCGGCGGCGATCGCGTGGGGGTCGGCGTCGAGGTCGAGCAGCCGGCGGCACCGGGCCACGATCCGGGCGAGATGGCGGGTGTCCCCGCCGGTCACGGTCAGCCGGACGTGGTCGGTGACCGGGGTCAGCGTGACCTCGCCGCCGGGGATCCGCCGCTTGTAGACGGCGTTGTCGACGACCTCCTCCACGCCCGGCACGGCCCGCGCGGCGAGGAAGCCCAGCAGCGCCCGCGCCTCGAACGGCTGACGCACGCCCAGCCGCAGGGTCAGCCCCCCGGTCGCCATCGGCCCGTCGGACCTGCGCAGGTCGCTGGGCGCGAACCGGTAGGACTCCTTCATGGCGGCGTTGAACTGGCGTACCGACCCGAAGCCCGCCGCGAAGGCCACGTCGGCCATCGGCAGCGACGTCTCGGTCAGCAGCTGCTTGGCCAGCAGCAGCCGCCGGGTCCGCGCCACCGCGAGCGGCCCGGTGCCGAGCTCGGCCGCGAACAGCCGGTGCAGGTGGCGCTCGCTGACGTGCAGGCGGCGGGCCAGCTCGGCCACCCCGCCGTCGTCGGCGACCCCGTCGTCGATCAGCCGCAGGGCGCGTCCGACCAGGTCGGCCCGGACGTCCCACCCGGGCGCCCCCGGCGACAGCTCGGGCCGGCACCGCCGGCAGGGCCGGAACCCGGCCGCCTCGGCGGAGGCGGCATGGTCGTAGAACCGCACGTTCTTGCGGGCGGGGGTCCGCGCCGGGCAGATCGGCCGGCAGTAGATGCCGGTCGAGGTCACCGCCGTGTAGAACCGCCCGTCGAACCTGCGGTCCCTGGCCGAGATCACCAGGTAGCGCTCTTCGAAGTCGAGTGTGTTCACGTCGAACACGCTACGCCCAGCTCAACAGCCCAGGCTGGCGGATTTCGGACCCCAGCGTGGCCACCCCTCTGACCAGCCGGAACGTCACGAAGCCCCGGCCTCCGCGCCCGGTGGCGCGGGTTACGGTGGAGCCGGAGACCGGCGGCGGGGCCGGCCGGGCGGAGCCGTGACGGAAAGCCCTTGCACGGCGCGGAAGCTGATTCGGGCGGCTTGCGCCGCCCGAAATTTCGGCATATCGACCTGCCCGTGACCGCCGGAGGCGCTACTTCGACGAAATGCCCACGCCGAGGTCGAACTCCCGATAGACCCGTGCCCAGAAGCCGTCGCGCAACCAGACGCGGGCCTCCGGGTAGGGACGCAGGGAGTGCCCGAGCTCCTTCTCGGCCTCGATGAGCAACTCGGTGTCGATGACCGTCGGCAGGAGCGGTCCGGGCAGGAGGTCGCGGATGTTGTCGCGGCCCCGCGTCAGGATCCACTTCTGCGCGACGTGCTCGCCGACCTCCTCCACGCGGGGACGGCTGGGCCCGAGCTTGGGCTGGCCGGCCTGCTTCTGCGGCGGGGCGGCCGGTTTCGCGGTGCGGCCCGCGAAGACCTGGGCCGGTGAGGGCGGCGGGGTCACCGCCACCGGGATCGGCGCACGCGTGAAAAAGGCCCTCAGGAAATCAGCGGTGATGATCTCAACGGTGTCGGACTCCCAGACCAGCCGTTCGGCCTGGTTCGTGCCAAAGGGAGGCTCGACCCCCCACAGGTGCACCCGGACTCCGTAGGCCTGGGCGGCCTCCACCGCCGGGACCATGTCCTCGTCACCGGCGATCAAGACGGTGTCACTGACGGCGTGGTGCCGGGCCAGCGCCTCCAGGTCGCTCCGTATCTGGGCGTCGACGCCCTTCTGCTGGCCACGCGCGTTGAGGTTGCCAAGCCGCACCTTCACCCAGGGGAGCTGGGCGATCACCCGCTGGTCGACCGTGGGGACACGGTCGCGGGCGGCGTCGTACCAATAGACACGCAGGAGTTCGCCGGGGAGGCGCTCCATGGCATGCTTCTGCAGGGATTGGATCAGTTCGTCGGCCGCGACGCGATATTCCTTGCGTTCCTTCGCGCCCAGCAGAACCTCGCCGGCGGCGGCGTAGAGATAACCGACATCGACGAGAACCGCGTATTTCGCTGCCATGCTGTGCACTGCGAGGTCCGGGATGGCCATCGCGTCCTCCAGGCCTCGTCTCCGTGTGTTGTTGGTCTAGCTGGTATTGCCCTTTTGGAGATACTCCCAACTCTTGGGCCACTTGACACCCGGTTCGGCCGATCTAATCCCTGTCTATTCGGGTAGTCCGCTGGCCCTCCAGGTTCCCTTACCGGGCCTTGGGGGGACGTTTCCCCGCATCCTTCGCGAAGGGGCCCGCCACCTGGGCGGACTCGGCTCACTTTTCTGCTCCGTCAGTGAAATATCACGTAGCGCTACGACGAGCGCGGCCACCTCTTCGGGCGTCGCGTCGCCGCGCACGATCCTCAGGTGGGTCATAGGGGGATGTTCCCATGCTTCTTCGGCGGGAGGGAGGCCCGCTTGTTCCGCAGCGTCCGCAGCGCTCGCACGACCTTCACGCGGGTGTCGGACGGCCGGATCACCGCGTCGACGTAGCCCCGCTCGGCGGCGAGATAGGGGTTGGCGAGGGTGTCCTCGTATTCGGTGATGTAGCGGGCCCGCGCCGAGTCGGGGTCTTTCGCGTCGGCCAGTTCGCGGCGGTAGAGGATGTTGACCGCGCCCTGGGCGCCCATCACCGCGATCTGGGCGGTCGGCCAGGCCAGGTTGATGTCGGCGCCGAGGTGCTTGGAGCCCATGACGTCGTAGGCGCCGCCGTACGCCTTGCGGGTGATCACGGTGACCAGGGGGACGGTGGCCTCGGCGTAGGCGTACAGGAGCTTGGCCCCGCGCCGGATGATGCCGTTCCACTCCTGGTCGGTGCCGGGCAGGAAGCCGGGCACGTCGACGAAGGTCAGCACCGGCAGGTTGAACGCGTCGCAGGTGCGGACGAACCGGGCCGCCTTCTCGGAGGCCGCGATGTCGAGCGTGCCGGCCAGCGACATCGGCTGGTTGGCCACGATCCCGACCGGGCGTCCCTCGACCCGCCCGAACCCGACGAGGATGTTGGGCGCGAATCCGGCGTGCATCTCCAGGAACTCGCCGTCGTCGAGCACGTGCGACAGCACGGTGTGCATGTCATAGGGCTGGTTGGCCGAGTCGGGGATCAGCGTGTCGAGCTCCCGGTCCTCGTCGGTGACCGTGAGGTCGGCCTCGGCGTCGAAGACCGGCGGCTCGTCGAGGTTGTTCGACGGCAGGTACGACAGCAGCGCCCGCGCGAAGTCGAGGCAGTCCTGCTCGTCGGTGGCCTCGTAGTGGGCCACGCCCGACTTGGAGTTGTGCGTGTGCGCGCCGCCGAGCTCCTCGAACGTCACCTCCTCGCCGGTGACCGTCTTGATCACGTCGGGGCCGGTGATGAACATGTGCGACTTCTCCGACACCATCAGCACGAAGTCGGTGAGGGCCGGCGAGTAGACCGCGCCGCCGGCGCACGGCCCCATGATCAGCGAGATCTGCGGGATCACGCCCGAGGCGTGCACGTTGCGGCGGAAGATCTCGGCGTACAGGCCGAGGGAGACGACACCCTCCTGGATGCGCGCGCCCCCGGAGTCGTTGATGCCGATGACCGGGCAGCCGGTCTTCAGGGCGTGGTCCATGACCTTGACGATCTTCTCGCCGAAGACCTCGCCGAGCGACCCGCCGAAGACGGTGAAGTCCTGCGCGAACACCGCGACCGGACGCCCGTCGACCGTTCCGTAGCCCGTCACGACGCCGTCGCCGTAGGGCCGTTCGCGGTCCATCCCGAAGCTGGTCGACCGGTGCCGCGCCAGCTCGTCGAACTCGACGAACGAGCCCTCGTCGAGGAACGCCGCCAGGCGCTCCCGGGCCGTCATCTTGCCCTTCTCGTGCTGCTTGGACACCGCGCGCGCCGACCCCGCGTGAGCCGCCTCGTCGAGCCGTCGCTCCAGGTCGGCGATCTTCCCCGCGGTCGTGTGCACGTCGATCTCAGGCACCGGTTCGGCAGTCATGGCGCAAGGGTAATCCGGCCGTCCCCAGCGAATTCCCAGGGGGTCGGCACGCGTGGGCCGCGTGACGCAGGGTAGTCGCGTGCCATGACTACGCAGGCCCCGAGTCTGAAGCGCGTCATCGGACGCCGCATGCTGCTGCTGTTCGTCGTCGGCGACATCCTGGGCGCCGGCATCTACGCTCTGGCCGGCAAGGTGGCCGGCGAGGTCGGCGGCGCTCTGTGGGTGCCGTTCCTGGTCGCGTTCGTCCTGGCGGCCCTGACCGCGACGGCGTACGCGGAACTGGTCGGCAAGTACCCGCAGGCGGCCGGCGCGGCCCTCTACACCAACCGCGCCTTCGGCATCCCGTTCCTGACCTTCATCGTGGCCTTCGCGGTCCTGATGAGCGGGGTGACCTCGGCCGGCGCGGCGGCCAGGGCCTTCGGCGGCACCTACCTCGCCGAGTTCGTCACCCTCCCCACGGTGGTGGGCGCCCTGATCTTCCTGGCGATCGTGACCCTGGTGAACTTCGCCGGGATCTCCGAATCGGTCAAGGTCAACGTGGTCCTCACCCTGATCGAGGCGTTCGGCCTGCTGGTCATCATCGCGATCGGCGTGTACGCCCTCCTCACCGGCGACGGCGACCCCTCGCGCGCCCTGGAGTTCCACCCCGAGAACGGCGCCTTCCTCGGCATCCTCGGCGGCACCGCCCTGGCCTTCTACGCCCTCCTCGGCTTCGAGGACTCGGTCAACCTGGCCGAAGAGGCCCAGGACCCGCAGCGCTCCTTCCCCCGGGCCCTGTTCGGCGGCCTGGCCATCGCCGGCGTCATCTACCTGGCGGTCGCGTTCACCGCGACGATGCTCGTCGACACCGAGACCCTGAAGAACTCCAGCGGCCCTCTCCTCGAAGTGGTCAAGGTCGCCGGCCTGGAGTTCCCCCCGAAGCTCTTCGCCCTCATCGCCCTGCTCGCGGTCGGCAACACCGCCCTGATCAACATGCTGATGGCCTCCCGCCTGGTCTACGGCATGGCCCGCGAGGGCATCGTCCCGAAGGTCTTCGGCGTGGTCCACCCGAGCCGCGCCACCCCGTGGGTCGCCATCGTCTTCACCGTCGCCATCGCCGTGGTCCTGGTCTGCACCGGCGACGTCGGCGGCCTGGCCGACACGACGGTCCTGCTGCTCCTGTGCGTCTTCACGATCGTCAACATCTCGGTCCTGGTCCTGCGCAGGGAGCCCGTCGACCACGACCACTTCCACGCCCCGGTCTGGGCCCCGGTCCTGGGTGCGGTCGCCTGCGTGATCCTGATCCTCCCGATCACGGGCCGCGAGGGCTCGGTCTACCTGCGCGCGCTCATCCTCCTGGCCATCGGCGTGCTGCTGTGGGCGGTGAACCACGTGGCGAGCCGGCGGTCGAAATCGTGACCTCTCTGGCAGAGATCGGCAGAGCCGGATCCGCTCGAGCCGGGGCAGAGTGGAGGGCATGACAGAGGCGGTTCGGACGCGGGGCCTGGTGAAGGCCTTCGGGCAGCAGGTCGCGGTTGCCGGGGTGGATCTGGTCGTACCGGCCGGGAGTTTCGCGGGGCTCGTGGGGCCCAACGGCGCGGGGAAGACGACCACCCTGAGCATGATCACTGGGCTGCTCAGGCCCGACGGCGGGCTGGTGGAGATCCACGGCGCCGACGCCTGGGCCGAGCCCGTGAAGGTCAAGAGCTCCATCGGAGTGCTGCCCGAAGGGCTGCGGCTCTTCGAGCGGCTCAGCGGGCGGGAGCTGCTGCTCTACAACGCCGAGCTGCGCGGCATCTCCCGGGAGGAGGGTGCGAAGCGGGCCGCCGAGCTGCTGAAGGTCATGGACCTCGTCGAGTCGCAGGACAAGCTCGTCGTCGACTACTCGACCGGCATGCGGAAGAAGATCGGCCTGGCCGCCGCGCTGCTGCACAACCCGGCCGTGCTGTTCCTCGACGAGCCGTTCGAGGGCGTCGACCCGGTCAGCGCCAACACCCTCACCGAGGTGCTGCGCCGCTACACCGCCTCCGGGTCGACCGTCATCTTCTCCAGCCACGTCATGGACCTCGTCGAGCGGCTGTGCGACTGGGTCTCGGTCATGTCGCGTGGCCAGATCGTCGCGCAGGGGCCGACCGACGAGGTGCGGCGCGGGCGTTCGCTCAACGAGGCGTTCCTCGACCTCGTCGGGGCCGGCGGGTCCGGAGAGGAGGGCCTGTCGTGGTTGGGCTCTTCGTCCGGCTGAAGCTCCGGCTCATCGCCGGGAGCCTCAAGGGCACCGCGCAGCAGCGGGCCGGGTTCATCTTCTCGCTGATCGCCGGGCTGGTGGTCGCCCTCGTCGGGTTCTACCTGATGGCGGGGCTGCGGGCGCTCGATCCCGGCATGGCCGCCGACGTCGGGGTGGTCTTCTTCACGTCCATCCTGATCATGTGGATCGTCGGGCCGCTGCTGATGTTCGGGCTCGACGACACCCTCGACCCCGCCCGGCTCGCATTGTTCCCGCTGACGACCGGGCAGCTCACGCGTGGGCTGCTGGCCTCCTCCGCCGTCGGCATCTGGCCGATCGCGTCGCTGTTCGCGATGACGGGCGTGATCTTCGGGCTGGCCCGCTCGGTCACCGGAGCGGTCATCGGGATCGTCGCGGTGCCCGTCGCGTTCGCCTGCTGCCTGGTGGTGTCGCGGCTGGTCACCACCGCGCTGTCCGGCGCGCTCCGGACCCGGCGCGGGCGCGACCTGATGGCGGTCGCCGTCATCCTCCTCGTCGTGGGGTCGCAGCTGCCGGGCATGCTGCTCAACCAGGGGCTCGGCACCGGCCTGGAGATCATCACCCGGACCGCCGGGGTGCTGCGCTGGTCGCCCACCGGACTGGCCGCCCACGCCATCGCCGACGGCGGGCTCGTGGGGGTCGCCGAGGTCGTGGCGGTGGCGCTGTTCACCGCCGGCTGCGCGTGGCTGTGGATCGTCGCGCTCAAGGCCGCCCTCGTCAGGGCCGACTCGTCGAGCCAGGGCGGCGGGAGCGTCCGGCGGTCGCGGTTCGGCGGGCTGCTGCCCGAGGGCGTGCTCGGGGCGGTCGTCGCCAAGGAGCTCAAGTACGCCCGCCGCGACCCCCGGGGCCGCGTCACCTGGGTCAGCGCCCTGGCCGTCATCATCATCATGATCTTCTCGACCCGGAACAACACCGGCGGCGAGCCGACCGTCTGGATGGGCGTCTTCCCCGTCTGGCTGGGCGGCCTGGTGGTGTCGCTGCAGGCGACCAACTCCTTCGGCATCGACGGCCGGGCCCTGTGGATCAACGCCGTCGTGTACGCCAAACCCGAGGCCCTCCGCGCCGACCTGGCCGGACGCCAGCTCGCCATCACCTTCCTCGGCGTTCCGCTGATCGGCCTGACGGCCGTGGTCACCGGCCTGCTGACCAAGCCCGAGTGGATCCTCCCCGCGGCCCTGACCGGCTGGGGCGTGATGGGGCTGGTCTTCACGGTCGGGGCGTTCACCAGCGTCTACATCGCCTACACGCAGCCCGAGCGCATCAACGCCTTCACCGGCGCCGCCCCCGGGCAGGGCGGGCAGGCGTTCGTGTCGTCGATCGGGTCGCTGGTCGGCGGCGCGGTGCTGTCGCTGCCGGTGCTCATCCCGGTCATGGCGGGCTACGTCTGGGTGTCGGTGCTGATGCCGGTCTACGGCTTCGGGCTCGCCTGGCTGGCCCGGAGGAAGGCGTCGGTGATCGGCTTCCGGCGGATGCCGGAGCTGATGGCGGATGTGTCGCGGCCGACCTAGGCAGTGGCCTGGTCAGTGGTCTAGTCCAATGGGTGAGACCGGTCTGAGGCTGTTCGTGACCACTCGCTAGTCTTCCAACCATGGCCGCCCTGTCTCACCACGACCGCCACAGCGCCGTCACCGAGATGCCCGACGACCTCCGCGCCGACGTCCGCCTCCTGGGAGAGATCCTGGGGCAGGCAATTGCCGAAGACGGCGGCCCCGACCTGCTGGCCGATGTCGAACGTCTCCGCAAAGCGGTCATCGCCGCCCGCAGGCGGGAGACCACGGTCGACGACGTGGCGGCTCTGGTCGCCGAATGGCCCCTCGATCGGGCCGTGTTGATCGCCCGTGCCTTCACCTGTTACTTCCACCTCGCCAACCTGGCCGAGGAGCACTACCGCATCCGCATCCTGCGGCAGCGCGACCGCGACGACGTGCCGGTGCCCGAGTCGCTGCCGCAGGCCGTGCGGGCGCTCCGCAGCGACGTGGGGGCCGCGGAGCTCGACCGTCTCATCGGGGAGCTGGAGTTCCGGCCGGTGCTGACGGCCCACCCGACCGAGGCCCGGCGGCGCGCGGTGGTGACCGCGATCCAGCGGATCAGCGGCCACCTCGACCTCTACAACACGCCCGGCCGGGGCGCGGGGGAGCAGCAGGAGGCCAAGCGGCGGCTGCGTGAAGAGGTCGACCTGCTGTGGCGGACCGCCCAGCTGCGGTCGACCAAGCTCGACCCGCTCGACGAGGTGCGCACCGCGATGGCGGCCTTCGACGAGACCCTCTTCCGGGCCGTGCCGCTGATCTACCGGTCGCTCGACGGCGCCCTGGAGCCGGGCACCGGCACCCGCCCGCCGCTCGCCCGCCCCTACATCCGCTACGGCTCCTGGATCGGCGGCGACCGCGACGGCAACCCCAACGTGACCTCGAAGGTCACGCGTGAGGCCCTGCTGATCCAGAACGAGCACGTGCTGATCGCGCTGGAGAACGCGGCCACCCGCATCGGCCGCACGATGACGCCGGCCGCCGACCGCACCCCGCTCTCGCCCGCCCTGCGCGCCGCCCTCTCGCGCGCCGAGGGCGACTTCCCCGACCTGGTCTCCGAGATGGCGACCCGCTCGCCGAGTGAGCCGCACCGGCAGTGGCTGCTGTTCGTGGCCGGGCGCATCGCCGCGACCCGCCGCCGCGACCTCGACCTCGCCTACCGGTCGCCCGCCGACCTGCTCACCGACCTGCGGCTGGCGCAGGAGTCGCTCGTCGCGGCCGGCGCGGTGCGGCAGGCGTACGGAGAACTCCAGCACCTGATCTGGCAGGTGGAGACCTTCGGGTTCCACCTGGCCGAGCTGGAGGTGCGTCAGCACTCCCAGGTCCACGCCGCCGCGCTGGCCGAGATCGAGGCCGGCGGGGCCCGGTCGGAGCGCACCGAAGAGGTGCTGGCCACGATCCGGAGCATCGCCTGGATCCAGGAGCGCTTCGGCGTCACCGCCTGCTCCCGCTACGTCGTCTCGTTCACCCGCTCGGCCGACGACATCCTGGCCGTGTACGCCCTGGCCGACCACGCCCTGGGCGACCGCGCGCCGGTGCTCGACGTGGTGCCGCTGTTCGAGTCGGGGGAGGACCTCGACAACTCGGTGCGCGTGCTGACCGGGATGATCGCCTCCGAACCCGTACAGAAGCGGCTGGCGGCCAACGGCCGCCGGGTCGAGGTCATGCTCGGCTACTCCGACTCCGCCAAGGAGCTCGGCCCGGCCGCCGCGACCATGCGCCTCTACGACGCCCAGGCCGCGCTCACGAAGTGGGCCGCCGAGAACGAGATCGTGCTCACCCTCTTCCACGGCCGGGGCGGCGCCCTGGGCCGGGGCGGCGGACCGGCCAACCGGGCGGTCCTCGCCCAGGCGCCGGGTTCGGTCAACGGCCGGTTCAAGGTCACCGAGCAGGGCGAGGTCATCTTCGCCCGCTACGGCCACATGGCCATCGCCCGCCGCCACATCGAGCAGGTCACCAACGCCGTGCTGCTCGCCTCGACCAGCCCGGTCGAGCAGCGCACCGCCGACTCCGCCGCGAAGTTCCGCGAGCTGGCCGACCAGGTCGCCACCGCGTCCGAGCGGGCCTACCGGGGCCTGACCGAGGCGCCCGGCTTCCCCGAGTGGTTCGCGCTGGTCAGCCCGCTTGAGGAGATCGGCTCGCTGCGCCTCGGCTCCCGCCCGGCCCGCCGCGGCCTGGGGGCGCCGAAGTCGCTCGACGACCTGCGCGCCATCCCGTGGGTGTTCGCCTGGGCCCAGACGAGGGTCAACCTCCCTGGTTGGTACGGCCTGGGCTCCGGCCTGGCCGCCGTCCTCGACGCCGGAGGCCAGGCGGAACTGCGGGAGGCCTACAAGGAGTGGCCGCTGTTCGCCTCGCTGCTCGACAACGTGGAGATGTCGCTGGCCAAGACCGACCGCGCCATCGCCAGCCGCTACCTGGCGCTGGGCGGCCGCGACGACTTCTTCAAGCAGGTCATGGACGAATACGACCTGACCCGGCGGCTGGTCCTGGAGATCACCGGCCACTCCCGGCTGCTGGAGTCGAGAAGGGTGCTGTCGAGGGCCGTCCAGCTGAGAGACCCCTACGTCGACGCCCTGTCGCACCTGCAGCTGCGGGCGCTGACCGCGCTGCGGACCTCCGGCGACCTCAGCGACGACGAGCGCGAGAGCCTCTCGACGCTGCTCCTGCTCAGCGTCAACGGCGTGGCCGCCGGCCTGCAGAACACGGGCTGACCGAATCGGGGCCCGCCCCGCGGGGCGGGCCTGCCATTCCCCTCATAACGGTCAACCGTGACCCTCACGGGTAGCCGCGACTACATGGGGTAGTAATCCCAGGTCATCGACTGTTCGTCGAACGGAACGGTGTTCGGAAGGGAGAATGGCAGTCATGCCCGAACCTTCGTATCCCGATCTCGACCGGCCCCAGTTGTCCCAGGCCGCCCTCAGGGCCGAGCTGGTCCGGCCCGGATCGTTGTGGTCGTCCCTCACCGTGGTCGAGCGCACCGGCTCCACCAACGCGGACCTCGGGCAGGCCGTCCGCGACGGCGTCCGCGAGGGCGCGGTCCTGGCGGCCGAGTCCCAGTACGCCGGGCGGGGCCGCCTCGGCCGCGTCTGGATCGCCCCGCCGCGTTCCGGGCTCACCTTCTCGGTCCTGCTCCGGCCCGACGTCAAGGTCGCGCTGCAGGGCTGGCTGCCGCTGCTGTTCGGGCTGGCCGCCGCCACCGCGATCCGGCAGGTCGCCGAGGTCGACGTACGGCTGAAATGGCCCAACGACCTGCTCCACGACGAGCGCAAGCTGGCTGGCATCCTGGCCGAGCGCATCGATTCGGCCGTCGTCATCGGCATGGGCCTCAACGTCAGCCTCCGCGAGTCCGAGCTCCCCGTCGGCCACGCCACCTCCCTCGCACTGGCCGGAGCGGCCTGCCTCGACCGCGACCGGCTGCTGGCCGGGGTGCTGCGGGAGCTCGAACGGCTCTACCGCGACTGGTGTCTGGCCGGCGGCGACGCCGACGCGTCGGGGCTGCGGGCCGCCTACCTGGCGGCGAGCGCGACGGTCGGGCAGGAGGTCCGGGTCGAACTGCCCGGCGAACGGCTGCTCGCGGGCCGGGCGACCGGCATCAGCGAGTCGGGTCAGCTCATCGTCAGGAGCGGGGGCGTCGACCACCCGCTGAGCGCGGGCGACGTCGTCCACGCGCGCCTGTAGCGCTTCGCGTCAACCCTGCCCGGGACGGACCGGTACGTGCCACGATGTGGCCCATGGGTCTCCCTGATCACTACCTGACCGACGGAGAGCGAGTCGTCCACTCGTTCCACCCTCACTGGAAGCGGCTCGTCGGTCCGTTCCTCGCGCTGGTCCTCGTCGTGGCCGCCTCGTCGGCCGCGATCTACTTCATACCGAACGACTACGAATACTCCGGCATCGCCCGCATCGCGGTCGCGGTGGTCTCGGTCGTCGCGCTCGTCCTGCTCACCTTCGTGCCCTATCTGCGGTGGAAGACGACCGGCTACACGCTGACCACCCACCGGTTCACGATCAGCACCGGCGTCCTCAGCAAGTCCCAGGACGACATCCCGCTCGCCAAGGTCAACTCGGTCAGCTCCGACCAGACCCTGATGGAGCGCGTCCTGGGCAGCGGGACCCTGAAGGTAGAGTCGGCGTCCGAACGCGGGGTCATCGACTACCGCGACATTCCCAAGATCCAGACCATCCGCGCCGATCTGTTCCGGCTGGTGGAGGACGCGTCCGACGGGGTCGTCGACGGTCACTGATCTGTGGCGGTCCTCACATAGGCAAGCCTAACCAAAGTCGGCTACCTTAGGAGAGCCTTACCTATGCTTCTCCGAAGGGTCCCTGGATGTACGCCTGTGTGTGCCGCGCCGTCACCGAGAACGAGGTGCACGACTGCATCGCCAACGGCGCCCGGACCGTCCGGCAGATCCGCGACACCACGGGCGCCGGGGGCGACTGCGCCTCTTGTGTCAGGAAGATCTGTGCCATTCTGAAGCGGTCAGAGAGTTTGATCACGACCGCTTAGGCAAGGGGCCCCGGCATGCAGGGCGACAAGGACATCATTGCGCTGCTCAACGAGCAGCTTACGTCTGAGCTGACGGCCATCAATCAGTACTTCCTCCACGCCAAGATGCAGGAGAACTGGGGCTTCACCAAGCTCGCCAGCTTCACCCGCGCCGAGTCGATCGACGAGATGCGCCACGCCGAGGCGCTGACCGACCGCATCCTCTTCCTCGACGGCCTGCCCAACTACCAGAAGCTCTTCACCCTCCACGTCGGCCAGACCGTCAAGGAGCAGATCCAGAGCGACCTGGAGCTCGAGCTCGGCGTGGTCAAGCGCCTGAAGCCGGGCATCGCCCTGATGCGTGAGCGCGGCGACATCGTCTCGGCGCTGCTCTTCGAGGAGATCCTCAAGGACGAGGAACACCACATCGACTACCTGGAGACCGAGTTGTCCCTCATGGAGACGCTTGGTGACGCTCTGTACCTCCAGCGGTACGCCGAGCCGCCGTCCGCGTCCTGACGCAGTCGAGACGCAGGGCCGCGAGAAACGCCCGCCGGGCCCCCGGCGGGCGTTCGCTTTTCTCCGCTCCAGGCCGCCCGGACATGCCGCCGCAAAAACGCCTTTGTCCATGTTTGCCCAGGTCAATTGATGGGTCAACGTGGAGTCAAACCGCGCGCTGTGCCCGGGAAACGATCGCCTAAGGTCCTACGATCGCTTCCATGACCTGCGTACTTCTCGCCGAGGATGACACCTCGATCTCCGAGCCGCTTGCGCGCGCCCTGCGCCGGGAGGGCTACCAAGTCGAGGTGAGTCCCGACGGCCCGCAGGCCCTGGAAAGGGCACTCTCGGGAGGCGTCGACCTCATCGTTCTCGACCTCGGTCTCCCGGAGATGGACGGCCTGGAGGTCGCCCGCCGTATCAGGGCCGAGGGCCACGGCACTCCCGTGCTGATCCTGACCGCTCGCGTCGACGAGGTCGACACCGTGGTCGGCCTCGACGCCGGGGCCGACGACTACGTCACCAAGCCGTTCCGCCTCGCCGAACTGCTCGCCCGCGTACGGGCCCTGCTGCGGCGGGGGACCTCCGAAACGCCGGTGGTCCAGGGCGTGCGGATCGACGCCGACTCCCGCCGGGCCTGGATGGGCGACAAGGAGCTCCATCTGACCACCAAGGAGTTCGACCTGCTCCGCGTGCTCGTGCGCGACGCCGGCAAGGTCGTGACCCGGGAGCAGATCATGCGGGAGGTCTGGGACACCAACTGGTGGGGTTCCACCAAGACCCTCGACATGCACATCTCCTGGCTGCGGCGCAAGCTCGGTGACGACGCGGCGAAGCCGCGGTACATCACGACCGTCCGAGGGGTCGGCTTCCGCTTCGAACGCGAGTAAGGGGCATGCGGAGGCGTCTGCTCTCTTCGATGCTGCTCGTCGCGGTCATCGCGGTGCTGCTGCTCGGAGTTCCCCTCGGTGTTGTCGTCGTACGTCTCATCAACGACGAGGCCGCGCAGGAGCTCCGAGCGGAGGCGACGCGCGTGCTGATCAGCGTTGAGTACGCCATCAGCCAGGAGCAGCCGGTCGATCCCAAACAACTGGAGCGGAACTACCCCAGCCGGTTCATCCAGGTCGCGTTCCGCGGCATCGAGCCGATCACCGTCGGCGTCGAACCTCCCGTGAACCGGTCGCTGACCGAGGACGCGCGCTCCGAGAACGGCGTCGTCCGGCTCAGCCGCGACACCGCGGAGATCGACCGTGACATCCGGGCGCGGCTGCTGCTGACCATCGCCCTGGCGGTCGCCGCGCTGGTCGTGGCCATCGGGCTGGCGGTCGTGACGTCGCGGAGACTCACGCTGCCGCTCCTCGATCTGGCCAAGATCGCGGAGCGGCTGGGCTCGGGCGACGCCCGTCCGAGCAAACACCGCTACGGCATCCCCGAGCTCGACCGGGTCGCCGAGGTGCTCGACCGCAGCGCGATCCGCATCTCCGAGCTGCTCGGACGGGAGCGCGAGTTCGCCACCGACGCCTCCCACCAGCTCCGCACGCCCCTGACCGGGCTCACGATGCGCCTGGAGGAGATCGTCGCGGCGGCGTCCCAGCCGGCCATCGTGCGCGAGGAGGGGGAGGCGGCGATCGTCCAGGCCGAGCGCCTGACGGCGGTCATCGACGAGCTGCTCAACGCCGCCCGGCGGCAGCGCCACTCCCAGGCCGAGCCGATCGACGTCGACGAGGTGCTGGTCCAGCAGATCACCGAGTGGGATCCGGCGTTCCGGCGCTCCCACCGGTCGATCCAGCTCACCGGGAGCCGGGGCCTGCACGCGCTGGCCACCACGGGCGGGCTCAGCCAGGTCGTGGCCACGCTGCTGGACAACTCCCTGCACCACGGGGGCGGCATCGTGTCGATCACCACGACGAGCTCGGAGAAGTCGATCGTCATCGAGGTCTCCGACCAGGGCGAAGGGGTGCCCGAGAAGATCCGTACCAGGATCTTCGAACGGAGTGTGACCGGCGGCAGCGGCACCGGGCTCGGGCTCACGCTGGCACGGTCACTGGTCGCCGCCGACGGCGGACGGCTGGAGCTGGTCAAACCCCGGCCGGCCACGTTCGCGATCTTCCTGCGGAAGGTCGGCGACGACGAAAAGGGCTATCGCGTGGTGAGCGGCCCCGCCTGACCTTCCTCCTGGACCACCGGCGGGGCCATGAACACCCAGCGCTTGTACGACCAGAAGCGGAACAGCGTGCCGAGACCGGTGCCGATCACGAGGCCGATGTTGTTGGCCAGCAGGCTGTCGAAGCCGAGCGTGTAGCGGATGAAGCCGAGGCAGATCAGCTCGATCAGCAGGCCGACGCCGTTGAAGGCGAAGAACAGGATGTACTCGCGGGCCAGGCCGCTCTGCTCACGGTGGCGGAAGGTCCAGAACCGGTTGCCGAAGTAGGCGAACGTGGTGGCGACCACCGTGGCGATGACGTTGGCGATCAGCGTGCCCTCGGAGCCCCACATGGACCAGAGGATGTTCACCAGGCCGAACTTGATCACAGCGGCGATCGCGCCCACGGCGCCGAATTTGATCACTTCACGGAGGAGGGTGGCGAATCGCGCATAGGCGCCGCGGATGAGTTGCTGCACGAGCCGCACAGTCCTTCCTGGTGGGATGGGGTCGTCTCAGGCTACCGGTTGGGGCTGTGAGCCGGGCTGAAAGCTTCCTCTGAGTCCCTTTCTGCCCAGGTCGTCCAAGAACATTTCAAGAAATTTCAGACTTTGCGGCCCGATCGGGGCCGCCACGGGCTACGTTGGCGCCCGACGTCACACCCGCGCGCACATTTGGGAGAGGTGCGGGCATCCTCATGGGCCGACTGAGCCGGACGATGATCATCGGGATCGTGCTGGGCCTGTTGGCCGCCTGCGGTGGGCTGCCCGCGGAGACCACGGCCCGGGAGTCCCCTACTCGCGAGCCCGAGATCCTCACCCTGGCCGCCGCCGAGGCCGCCTTCGCCGAGCTGGGCGAGCTCGAGACCGCCTGGGGCGACAGCGACTGCGACGGCGTGGCCCGGCTGCTCGCCGCCCCCGCCGCCGAGCTGGGCGGCGCCGCCTGCACGGCCACCGCGCTCGGTCACGAGAGCGCCCGGTTCGACTACGGCGAGCCGGAGTTCTACCTGCCGAGCCGCACCGCCAGGGGCAAGCCCTGGTTCGCCGCCCTGGCGAAGAAGCCCGGCCCGGCCTACTTCGTCTTCACCCAGGGCAAGGACGGCTGGCGGCTGGCCCTCGGGCCGGTCCCGGTGCCCGACGGCGCCCCCGAGGTGCCCGTGACCGAAGCCGTCGTGCCCGCCGGCGGCGTCAACCCGCAGGTCACCGCCAGCCTGGTGTCTCAGCGCTGCCTGACTTATCTGACCGACCCGACGGGCGTCAACGGCATCCGCGTCTCCTCCGGCGACGCCATGCGCCAACTGCGCGACTCGATGACCCGGGCCCCGGCGGCGCACCGTCCCGACAAGACCAGCGTCGACGTGCGCCTCGTCCGAGGCGCGCCGGTCCACGTGCTGGCCCTTCCCGGCGGCGCCTCCCTCGTCTTCCACACCCTGCGCGTGGTCACCACCCAGACTCCGGGCCCCGGCCGGAGCGAACTGGCCGATCCCGCCTTCGCCGACCGGGACGTCCGCGCCTTCGCCGGGCAGGGCCGGCTCGTCAAGCTGACCGCCGAGGAGCTGTTGTTCCTGGCCACGAAGGTCGACGCCGACGGCCGGATGACGACCGTGGGGATGGGCCGCAGGCTGGCCTCCGTGACGAACGGCTGAACCGGGCTGGGTAAGCTTCCCCTTCGTGAACAGCCCCTTCATCGTCGGCATGGTCGGCGCCGGGCAGCTGGCCCGGATGACCCAGCAGGCCGCCATCGCCCTCGGCGTCGAGCTCCGGGTGCTGGCCGGTTCGCGCGACGAGAGCGCGGCCAAGGTCGTCGTCGACACCCGGCTCGGCGACCACCGCGACCTCGACGACCTCCTGGCCCTGGCCAAGGGCTGCGACGTGGTGACCTTCGACCACGAGCACGTGCCGACCGAGCTGATCGAGTCGCTCGGCGTGCCGGCCCGGCCGGGCGCCGCGGCGCTCGTCCACGCCCAGGACAAGCGGGTCATGCGTGAACGGCTGACCGCTCTCGGGGTGCCGTGCCCCCGGTGGAGCTCGACCGACTTCACCGCCCCCGTCGTGCTGAAGGCCGTCAGGGGCGGCTACGACGGGCGGGGCGTGTGGGTGGCGCGGACCCAGGCCGAGGTCGACGAGGTGGTCTCCCACGGGATCGACCTCATCGCCGAGGAGATCGTGCCCTTCGAGCGGGAGCTCGCCGTGCTGGTGGCGCGCTCGCCCCACGGGCAGGGGGTGGCCTACCCGGTCGTGGAGACCGTCCAGGAAGACGGGATCTGCGTCGAGGTGATCGCGCCCGCCCCCGGTCTCGACCCCGAGCTCGCCGCCGAGGCGCAGCGGATCGCCCTGACCATCGCCGAGGAGCTCGGCGTGACCGGCCTGCTGGCGGTGGAGATGTTCCAGACCGCCACGGGCCTGCTGGTGAACGAGCTGGCCATGCGCCCGCACAACTCCGGGCACTGGACGATCGAGGGCGCCCGCACCTCTCAGTTCGAGCAGCACCTGCGGGCGGTGCTCGACCTGCCGCTGGGCTCGCCCGAGATGGCGGCTCCCGTGGTCGTGATGGCCAACCTGCTGGGCGGCCCCGAGCCCGACGTGTACTCGCGCTACGAGCACGTGATGGCCAACGACCCCGGCATCAAGATCCACTTCTACGGCAAGGACGTCCGTCCGGGCCGCAAGATCGGCCACGTGACCGCCCTCGGCGACGACCTCGACGAGGTCCGCGCGAGGGCCCGGCACGCGGTCACCTGCCTGAGAGGACCTCTCGGTGTCTGACCTGACGCCTTCCGTCGGCATCGTCATGGGCAGCGACAGCGACTGGCCCGTCATGGGCCAGGCCGCCGAGGCGCTGCGCGAGTTCGGAGTGTCCTTCGAGGCCGACGTCGTGTCGGCCCACCGGATGCCCGAGGAGATGATCGCGTACGGCAAGTCGGCCGCCTCCCGGGGCCTGAAGGTGATCGTGGCGGGCGCGGGCGGCGCGGCCCACCTGCCGGGCATGCTGGCCTCCGTGACCCCGCTGCCGGTCATCGGCGTGCCGGTGCCGCTGAAGTACCTCGACGGGATGGACTCGCTGCTGTCGATCGTCCAGATGCCGGCCGGCGTCCCGGTCGCGACGGTCGCGGTCGGCGGGGCCCGCAACGCGGGGCTGCTGGCGGTACGGATCCTCGCGGCGTCCGACCCGGCGCTGCAGGAGCGGATGGTCGAGTTCCAGGCCGACCTGAAGAAGACCGCCTACGCCAAGGGCGAGGCCCTCCGGAAGGCCGCGGCAGAAGGCGCCGCTTCGTAGGGACTACTTCTTCGGAGTCTGGCCGGTTCCCCCGCAGCGATGACAGTTGACCCATTTGCGCGTGACCACGGTGGCGCCGGATGCGGTCTTGAACTCGACGACCTCATGCCATCCGCCGGCTCCTTGGCACTGACCGCAGGTCTCGTTGTCGGCTGTGGTGAGTCCTCTTTCCGGGCCCGGATTGAGAGCGGCGATTACGGCGTTCTTCTGCTGTTCGCTGAGGAACGGGAGGCTGATCACACTTCCGCGAGGAGTCGTGTACGTCACGAAGTAATCGTTCGACATGCCTCGAACGTACATAAAGGTCTAGTGCTCGTATATCGCGGTTGGGTGATGGTTTACTGCGGCCGGCCGAGGGCACGGTAGGTCCAGCCGGCCTCTCGCCAGGTCGTGGCGTCGAGGGCGTTGCGGCCGTCGACGATGTTGCGGACACTCACCACGCGGCCCAGGGTGTGGGGGTCGAGGTCGACGAACTCCTGCCATTCGGTCAGCAGCAGGACCACGTCGGCGTCGCGGGCGGCGTCCAGGGCCGATTCGGCGTAGCCGAGGGTCGGCTGGGCCTTGCGGGCGTTGTCGAGGGCGACCGGGTCGTAGACGGTGACCGATCCGCCCTCGTGGCCGATCGTGGCGGCGACGTCGAGGGCGGGGGAGTCGCGGATGTCGTCGGAGTTGGGCTTGAAGGCGGCGCCCAGGACGCCGACCACGCGGTTGCGGAAGGAGCCGCCGACCATGTCGCGGGCCAGGTCGACCATGCGGGCGCGGCGGCGCATGTTGATCGCGTCGACCTCGCGCAGGAAGGTCAGGGCCTGGTCGGCGCCCAGTTCCCCGGCGCGGGCCATGAAGGCGCGGATGTCCTTGGGCAGGCAGCCGCCGCCGAACCCCAGGCCGGGGTTGAGGAAGCGGCCGCCGATGCGTTCGTCGTACGAGAGAGCCTTGGAGAGCTGTTTCACGTCGGCCTGGGCGGCCTCGCAGACCTCGGCCATGGCGTTGATGAACGAGATCTTGGTGGCCAGGAACGCGTTGGCGGCCGACTTGACCAGCTCGGCGGTCGGGAAGTCGGTGACCACGATCGGGACCTCGCCGAGCGGCGCGTAGACCTCCCGGAGGATCCGCTCGGCCCTGGGTGAGGCGACGCCGAGGACGATCCGGTCGGGGTGGAGGGTGTCGTTCACGGCGAAGCCCTCACGGAGGAACTCGGGGTTCCAGGCCAGCTCGACGTGGTCGCCCGCCAGCCGCTGGAGCCGGGTGGCGAGGCGCTGGGCGGTGCCGACCGGGACGGTCGACTTGCCCACGACGAGACAGTCGCGCCGCAGGTGCGGGCCCAGGGAGTCGACGACCTGGTCGAGGTAGGAGACGTCGGCGGCGTACTCGCCCCTCTTCTGGGGGGTACCGACGCAGACGAAGTGGACGTCGCCGAACTCCGCGACCTCCTCGTAGGAGGTGGTGAACCGCAGCCGGCCGGTGGCCACGTGTTTCTTGAGGAGGGCCTCCAGGCCCGGTTCGTAGATCGGCGACTCGCCGCGCCGCAGCCGGGCGATCTTGTCGGGATCGACGTCGAGCCCGAGCACGTCGAAGCCGAGCTCCGCCATGCACGCGGCATGCGTCGCTCCCAGATATCCGGTCCCCAGGACCGTCAGTCGGTGTGTCACGCCGCCGCTCCCCTCGATGACCTGCATTTATCAGGGTGTGTGATGTTACCTGAGGCTATCCGGGGCAGATCGCCCACCGCTGCGATAGTTGGACGTCCTAGAATCCGTACATGAGCTTTCCTCTGTACGCGCCGGCGGAGGAGCACGACATGCTCCGCGAGGCGGTCCGGGCCCTGGCCGAAGAGAAGATCGCCCCGCGCGCCGCCGCGGCCGACGAGAACGAGGAGTTCCCCGAAGACTCCTACAAAGACCTCGTCGCGGCTGATTTCCACGCGGTCCACGTGCCCGAGGAATACGGCGGAGCGGGGGCCGACGCGCTCGCGGCGGTGATCGTCATCGAGGAGGTGGCCCGGGTCTGCGCGTCCTCCTCGCTCATCCCCGCGGTCAACAAGCTCGGCACGGTGCCCCTGCTGCTGTCGGCGTCGGCGGAGCTCAAGGCGGCCTACCTGCCCGCCGTCGCCCGGGGCGAGGCGATGTTCTCCTACGCCCTCTCCGAGGCCGAGGCCGGCTCCGACGCCGCCGCGATGCGCACCCGCGCCGTGGCCGACGGCGACTCCTACGTCCTCGACGGCGTGAAGACGTGGATCACCAACGCCGGGATCTCCGAGTACTACACGGTGATGGCGGTGACCGACCCGTCGGCCGGCGCCCGGGGGATCTCCGCGTTCGTCGTCGAGAAGTCCGACGAGGGCGTCTCGTTCGGGCCGAAGGAGAGGAAGCTCGGCATCAAGGGCTCGCCGACCCGGCAGGTGATCCTCGAGAACGTGCGCATCCCCGCCTCCCGCATGATCGGCGCCCCCGGCACGGGCTTCAAGACCGCCCTGGCGACCCTCGACCACACCCGCATCACCATCGCCGCGCAGGCCCTCGGCATCGCCCAGGGGGCGCTCGACTTCGCCGTGGGGTACGTCAAGGAGCGCCGGCAGTTCGGCAAGGCCATCGGCGACTTCCAGGGCGTCCAGTTCATGATCGCCGACATGGCGATGAAGCTGGAGGCGGCGCGGCAGCTGACCTATGCGGCGGCGGCCAAGTCGGAGCTGGCGATGCACGGCACGCCGGTCAAGGACCTGACGTTCTTCTCCTCGGCGGCCAAGACGGCGGCCTCCGACGCGGCGATGGAGATCACGACCGACGCGGTGCAGCTGCTCGGGGGGTACGGGTACACGCGCGACTATCCGGTGGAGCGGATGATGCGCGACGCGAAGATCACCCAGATCTACGAGGGGACCAACCAGATCCAGCGCATGGTGATGGCGCGGCAGCTGCTCAAGTAGGGCCTGAACAGCGAAACCCCGCCGAGGCTGGTTCTGCGGCGGGGTTTCGCGGGTCGGCTTAGGCGACCTAAAGGATCACTGTTCCGTCCGTGTTCAGTGAGAGATGAGACGCGGGCGGAACAGGCGATCGTCGATCGCTTTGCGGGCTCGGTCGTGGGAGCCGGGCATCAGGTGCGCATAGACACGCAGAGTGAAGCCCGGGTCGGCGTGGCCGGGGTACTCGGCGAGGTCCTTTACGGAGACCGCGCCGGCCAGAATCATGCTCGCGTAGGAGTGGCGGAGCTGGTGGAGGCCTTCTTCGCGCGACGTCGTGAAACGCGTCCGGCTGTTGGCGTCCTTCGTCGGCGCGGGGACTTGGAAAGGCTCGATCCAGGGCGGCTTCCAGTCATGCCATCCCTAGAAGGGGACGCCCCGAGGCCCGTCTTTCTTCGGCGCTAAGCCTTGAACGTCTTGGTTGGAAGGGACCACAGCTTCAGGCAGTCCTTGGAGGTGAGGAACGTCTCCCACGAAAGGCTGAAGCAAGGATTGAGGAAGGTCTTCAGTTTGAGGACCGAGACCGTGCCGATCGCCTTGGCCGCCAGGTCCCAGGCCGCGTCGTTGGCGACTTCCTTCAACAGCCACCAGAGGTTGGACTTGAGCCTCTTCAGAACGGGAATGATCGCCTTTATCTCCGCAGGCGACAGCGTGTTAGACGGCTTCTTCGTCCGCGATTTCTGCTGGAGTTCCGCCACGTCGTCCTTGATGGCCTGCAGTAGTCCGTGGCCGAGGTGCGCGACGGTCACCTTGACCGCGCCGGCGTTGTCGCCAAGGCATGTGTCGCCGTCATGGATGCGGAACCGCAGCCGTCCTGACTGCTTGATCGAGAAGACGCCACCGGCGCCCACTTCCGTGAGATTGATCTGGTCGACGCTCGCCAGGAGTTTGCCGTAGGCGGCCGGCTTCAGCTTGCAGCCCTGCCAGATCTGCGCATCGATGTGGGCCGGATATCCGGCCGGGCCGACGTGCGGGAAGTTGCGGTGGTCCACTGTCCAGGTTCCCGAGATGAACCTGACGATGAGGGTGTCGCCGGCGTGGAGGAAAAGTCCGGCATCCTGCCAGCCGTCCGTCGCCGAGACGGAGACGGTCACGGGTGCTCTTCCGCTGCTGGCATTGGCCGGAGCGACTCCGCCCATGGCTATCATGACCAACGCCGCACAGAATGACGCGATGCTCCTCATGATCTCACCCTCCTGCCTGGCGCAGTGCCTCGCGGATAGCGGACACCTGGATGAAGCGGAAACTGTCGGCGATCCGCTGGTAAACGTGGTCGGCCAGTTCTCTGCCGATGATGTTCCAGATCACGTTGTCGCTGCTCAGGAAGAACGCTCGCCGGGTCCCGTCCTCGATGTCGACGACGGACACCGGGGTGCCGTTCACCATGATTGCGTTCCTGCGGATCTTGAAACGCAGGCCCGATATCTCGTCACGGATCGACTCCTCCTGGGAGCGGACGTAGTCGATCACGTTCCGGCGGCCCGCGCGCACCTCCTGCGCTAACCGGTCGGGCATCCGCGCGAGATTGATCTGGGAGACGGTCAGGGTTCCGTCGCCACGCACCTCCACCTGGACGGCGAGGGCATCCTCGTCCCAGAACTCGTACTCGGTCTTCGAGCCGCTCGGAACGGCGACACTGACGGGGAAACGGGGATCGGCAACGTAGACGCGGGTGAAGCCCGGGAACTCCGCGCCGGACTCCCAGAACTTGTTGCTTCTGACCGAGGCCAGTTGTCGCGGGGTGAAGTCGAACACAACGGCTCCTTACTGTTCGGAGGTTCAGGCTCCGGCGTGGATGTGGGAGGCCCAGACGCCCGGGTATCGGCGGGCTTCGTCGCGACGTGCGCGAACGGCATGGTGCAGGGCCGAGGCGGCCAGCGCCGGGTCGGGGGGCGTGGCGCCCTGTCGGGTGAGGTCCCCGTACACCGACAGGGCCATCGAGGTGGCGTAGGTGTCGCCGACCGGCCACAGGGTGCCGATCACATGGCGGAAGCCGGCGAGCTGGAAGGCCGTGGTGATGTGCACCGCTTCGTCGACGAGGCGCTGGTTCGCGACGGTGGTGTTGCAGGCGGACAGGTAGGCGAGCTCCGCTCCGGCCAGCCGCAGACTCGCGATCGCGGCGACGCTGAACGGGCTGCTGGTGTGATCGTGGAGCAGGAGCCTGCTGCGGCCGGGATCGTTCCAGTCGCTGTGCCCGTGGCAGGCGAGATGGATGACGGGGTGCGCGGGGAGAGCGTTCAGCACCACCTCGCAGGTGGCGTCCTCGCCGATCAGGATGCGTGACCCGGGCACCATCCCGGCCACTTTCCGCACCTCGGTGAGCGTGCCGGGAAGCGGTTCGGCGAACGGCGTCTTGGGCTGGGCGATGAGCAGCGCGGGCCCGGGGGCGGCGGCCGCGCGTTCGCGGGCGTGGCGGAGGGCGCGGATCGTCGGGGTGTACGAGGAGATCACCCGGTCCAGCACGGTGGCGTCCGATCCGACCTGATGGCGGCCAGCTGCGTGCAGCGGCAAGAACGCCGTTTCCCCTACCGGGCACCACCACAGCCTGGGCCAGTTGTCGGCGGCAGGGAGCAGGCCGAGCTCGGTCATGACCGGCCCGGCCACCGCGTCCCACAGCCAGCCCAGGACGGCCAGCATCTCCTTCTGCGCGGCCAGTCCCTCGCCCTTGATCGCGGCCCGGAAGCGGTTGACCTGGTCGATCACCGTTTGGTGGGCCAGCGCGGGCAACTCCACCAGAATCACCGGCCGGTCGGGATCGTCGGTGAGGATCAGCGCGTCGCACCGGAACCGGCTGGTGTTGACCAGGACGATCGGCCCCTCGGCGGCGTTACGGCCCAGTTCTCGTATGGAGGGTGGTCGGAGGAAGCCCCGCAGCGCCGGGATCGCCCTGATCTCGGCGACCGTGTCGTCCCACTCCCTGGCGAACCCTCTCCTCCGCTCGGCCAGGTCCTGGGCGGCCGCACGCGACGCCGCCGAAAGGGCGTGTGCCGGATCATCGGTGGCAAACATGGTCACGGCCGCCGCCTCAATCTCGTCGAGATCCTGCCGGACGCGCTGGAACCGGCCGACCAGTCCGGCGGGCGCGTGGGCGTCGAGCGGCGCCAGCTCTCCCTGGCCGATCATGACCTCGCTCAGCAGTAGCCCCCGGGCCTGCTCCAGCAGTTCAACCGCGAGATCTGGGAGCCCGGCCGCAATCGCCGCGGCGGCCGCCTCACCGGCCAGACCGGGCATCGCGGCCAGGCCGTGTCGTCTGTCGCTCCTCGTCAGCTCTAGAGTCGTGACCCGGGGCAGCAGCTCGATGGCCTTCCTGTACGCGGCCAGCGCCGGTTCGCCGTCGCCCGCCAGCATCAGCGACTGGGCGAGCAGACGCTGGGCGAGCAGGATTCGGCTCGGCGGATCACTGTCCGACCGGGCGGCCTCGATGAGGAGGCCGATCGCCTCCCGCAGCTCGTCCAGCCCCCTCCCCTCCTTCTCGAATCGGGCACGCAGCACCTGCGCCAGGTTGCACTGCAGGCCGATTTGATCGTGGTGACCGGATGGTGTCAGGGCCAGTGCGTCCCGGCCGGTCGCGACCGCCTCGGCCCAGGTCTCGAGGTCGCCGGTGAGGAGGTAGGTCGCCATGAGGGCGACCCCGAGGTTGGACAGGGCGGAGGAGCGCATGGCGTGGTCACGGGGGGTGATGTCCACCGCCGTCCGTGCGATCCGGAGGGCGTGTGCCAGGTCCTCCTCGTCGCCGGTCCGTTCGTGCCGGATGCGCAGCAGATTGCCTAGGTTGTTCACATAGAGGAGCTGGCTGAGGTGGTCCTCCGGGATGCCGGTGATCGCCATCGTGGTGAGGGCGATCGCCTCGTTCAGCTCATTCAGGTCGTTGGTTCGTGCGAAGGAGGTCAGCAGCGCGTTCGCCAGCCCGTTCAGGATGACGGCGTGGTCGGGGGAACCGGGCCGGACGGTGGCGGCGGCCGTACGGTTCAGGGTGATCGCCTCGGTCAGGAAGTCCCCGTCGCCGGTGACCTGGTGGAGGGCCCGCAATGCGTTGCTGAGGCTGTTCAGGAAGCCGACGTACCAGCGATGTCCCGGCGGCGTGATCGCGAGGGCTTCCCTGCCGATGCCGATGGCCTCCTTCAGCACCTCAGTGCGTGAGGTCCGCTCGTACATGAGCCTCTTCATGACGCCGAGACCGGCGATGCGCGCCGGGCGCTCGGGATCGCCGGGGGAGGTGAGCGCGAGCGCGGCCTGGACCGTCTCCATCGCCTCGGTCAGGTCGCCGATCCGGCCGAACTGCTCGTATCGGAGGCGAAGGCAGAGGGAGAGGGTGGCGAGGTTGAGGGCACGCGTCGTGATGCGCTCCGGCCCGGTGCGCGCCGCCTCGCGGAGGAGGTCGACGGCCTCGTCGAGCTCCTCCGCGGCTCCGGTGCGCTCCACGCCCAGTCGCAGCAGGTTTCCGTACACGGACAGACAACCAGCCTCACCGGGGTGGCCCTTGGGGGTGAGGTCCAGGGCTTCCCGGCAGAGCTTGAACGCCTCGTCCAGGTCGGCCTGCCGGCCGTCCCGTTCGTAGCGGAGACCGAACACCGTGGCCAGGTTGCCGAGGTAGAGCGCCCGGTCGACGTGCCCGCGCGGGGTGGTGGAGACGGCGGTGCCGACCAGGTCGAGGGCCTCCTGAAGGTCGGCCGGATCGTCGTCGATCTCATAGCGGTGGCGCAGCAGGACGCCAAGGTTTCCGACGATGGCCTGCCAGGAGTAATGGCCCTTGCCCACCAGAGCATGTGCCGCCCGCCCCGCCTCTATGCCCTCGGCGACGGAAGCGGTGTCGCCGGTCCCGAGGTACCGCTGCTGGAGGAGGGCCGCGAGGTTGGAGAGCCGGGTGGGCAGGTGGTCGTCGTCTGCGGGGGTCAGTTCGATCGCCCGGCGGCCGAACGCGACGGCCTCGTCCAGCGTCTTCGGCTCACCGTCCGTCCCGTGGAGAAGGCCGAGCGCGTTGGAGACGATCGAGGAGTTGGTCCCTTCCAGCGGCTCGACGTCGACCGCTTCCAGCCCTACGCGGAGCGCCTCCCTCAGTGCGGCGAGGTCGCCGGTCCGTTCGAAAAAATTGATGAGCCCGTTGGCGAGATTCGACAGATACATGCCTCGGTCGGGATTGCCGGGAGGGGCCGCGCTGACCGCCATGCGGAACAGCTCTATGGCTTTCTCCTGCAAGCGGATATCGCCGATCTGCTCGAATGCGTGGGCGAACTCGATCGCTTGTTCACTAAAGACGTCGGGATCGTCGAAGAAGGAGTTCATTTCGGAAAAGCTCCCACCTGAACGTATTGCCGGGAGCGCGCAGTCTAACGGCGGCTTTCCTTCGGGGATAAGTTACGGAACCCTTCAGACGCGCTTCAGATTTCCGACGGTTTAGGGACACGCCTGCGGAACGCGGAGAGCCCCGAGAACCTGGCAGGGTCGAGCCAGTCCTGCCCCGTGTCGTCGACCCGGCATCGGGCCACACGAAGCCGGTCGGCCAGCTTGCGACGCCAGGCGGAGCCGTCGTCGACTCCGATCACATTCAGCCCGCCCAGGTCGGAGATCGGGCGGTGCCCACCCGCCACCAGCATCACCGTGCGATCCCGGTAGGCGTTGAGCACCATGCCCAGCTCGATGAGCACGTTGGGGCGGGCCTGCATGCCCGGCCCGACGTCTGCGGGGTCGTCGGATCCGGCGGACAGTTCCGGGTGCAGGCGGACGATGTCGTCCGGGGTCATCAGCACGACCGCCGCCTGGGCCAGTGGGATCGCTTGGGCGACCACATCGGCGAGCGTGGGCAGCGCGCTTCCGGTGGCCGCCACCAGGTGCTCCCACTCCAGCGGCTGGAGGCCGAGCGCGCGGAGGAGGTCGAAGACGGCAACACGAAACCGCTCGTCCCGCCCGTGCACGACGAAGACACGGCGGCGCTGGTCGTCGGAGGTGTCGGCCGGTTCCTGAGGTCGTGGCAGGAATCGGGCGCGTTCGGCGTCCACCGACCTATAGGCGATCTCGTCGCCGAGCCGGGCCAGCAGCCAGCCGGCCAGGTCGAGGTCGTCGGCGAAGGGCCCGCCGGGAACGGTCAGGCCGGAGGCGAGCAGCGAGCGCCGCATCGTGTCGGCGACGATCTCCACGGTCTGGCGGAGTTCGGCGAGGTCCAGCCGCCGGCGATGGTGGTCGGCTGTCTCGGGAGCCTCCTGCCACACCCTCAGTGCGTGTCGGAGCCGGGCCGCCGACAGCAGATAGCGGGCCAGCGGCGGAATGGCGTCGTCGCCGCGTGACCATACGAGAGCGCTGGTCCGCGCATCCGCCGTGGCCGGGAAACCGACCACGAAGCGGCGGCGCGCGCGGTCGTCGCGGGAGGCGGCGAGCTCCCAGATCCCGAGATCGGGTGAGGCGCCGATGCCCGACTCCCACCAGCGTTCGACCGGCACCTCCATTGGCAGCAGCGCACCGGCGCGCCAGCCGAACTCCGGCCCCCACGTTGGGTCGCCGTCCGCGACCCCGGCGAGGTACAGACGGTCCTCGCCGATCAGACCGGGACGATGCCCTGCGGTCAGGGTGGTCCATCGGCGGTCCCACCCCTGCCAGCCGGGACCGCCGGGCAGCGCCAATCCGACCGACAGGACCAGCACGTTGTGATGGCGGCGGAGAATCATCTGGCAGGACGTCCCCGCCTGGCCCCGCGCCGCGAGCGCGGTCTCGGGACCGGTTGGGACGGCGCCGGACAGGTCGGTCGAGGAGACCTGCGGCGTCTGCGGAAGGATCGGCCCGACCGGCTGATCCAGACCGAACTCGTGAGCCGCGCCGTGCCAAAGGTCGAGCGTGGCCGCGTGATCGGCCAGGTAGGTATGGACCACGAACTGCTGGTCGAGCCTGGTCATACTGGCCCGTCCTCCGGGTCCCGCAGGTCCTCGGGCCCGCCAATCCTCATGACCAGCCGTGCCAAGCGTTCCCTCACGACGGGCGGCGCGGGGACGACCGGCGGATCGCCGATCCGGGAGATCCGTTTCGAGTCGATGACCATCCTCAACCCGCCGGCTACTCCCTGGATCTCGCCGGGATCGTCGGCATCCGCGAGAAGCTCGGCGACGTCCTTCCACACCGTTTCCTTGAGCCGCAGGGTCGGGATCTCCGCCAGCAGTTTTCGCAGGTCGTCAAGACCATCTGACATCGGAACGTCCTCCGTTCGTGAATTCGGGCAGATCGGTGAGGGAGCGGATGAGGTCCAGCGCAATGCGTTCGAGCGCGCCCTGACGAAGCACGATGCGGAGCTCGGTGCTGAACGGCTGCTGCTCGGCGCGGGCCACATAGGACTGGACGATCAATCGGAGCAGCGCGCCGGGGGTTGCGTCGGGGATGCGGGCCAGCCCCGAACCGACCAGCGGGATGGCCAGTGGTCGCAACTGACCATCGAGACGGGCCGCGTCCCAGAGCCGGTCAAGGCTGTGCCCGAGACCGGCCAGATCCGACTCGGCCAGCAGGTCGTTGGTCATCCTGCTGTACGCGACCGCGAAGACACACCTGTTGCCGGCGCGCAGCGTGGCCACCGTACCGATGGGATAACGTTTGCGCCGGCCGTGCGGCTTGGCCTGCCGCGACTCCTCGGCGACCGGCGAAATCCGCTTGCGTCTCAGCGCCGCGCTGATCTCCCTTCCGAGACGGGGCGCATCACCGCCGTACAAGCGGTCGACCAGTTGCCCCTGCACGCTCTGCGCGCTGATCACCACACCGTCGGCGACGGTGTCGAAGGTGTCGGAGAAGCCGACCACCAGATTGGCGTCGTGCTGCTCGAACAGGTCACCGACTACCACAGTGATCGACGTTTGCAGCGCAGCCGACTCGCGCCGCAGCACTTGACCGGTCCGGCGGCTCGACCGCAGCCGTTCTCTCAAGCGGTCGAGATCCTCCGCCAGTTCTGCGGATCCGACGCCCTGGATCAGCAGCCCCTCACCAACCTCGATGGCGCGCTCGATCATGTTCAGTTCGGCGTAGCTGCGGAAGAGGGCCTGTCCGGCTCCGGCGCGCAACTCCTCCAGCCCGCGAGCCGTCGCCGTGGCGAAGGACAGGTCCCGAAGGGGTGGCCCGCCCCACAGCGCGAGCGCCCTGGTCAGCACGTCGATCGCGTCCATGGGAGCGGCGCGTAGCCCTTCGTGGACGAGGTCGCGGAACTGGAACACGTCGGCGTCATAGTCGTCACGGCGAAGTCGGTAACTTCGATCCTCGGTGACGAGGGAATCTCGGACGCCCAGTTCCTGGCGGAGCTCCCTGATCCGCTGATGGACTACGGTGTACAGCCCATTGTCGGGCCTTCCGCTCCATACCGTACGAAATATATCTTTTGTCATGACCGACTCGCCCTCGGCCAGAACGAGGCACGCCAGGACTTCCATCGCTTTCGGCGGGAGACCGACCTCGCGGCCCTCTACCTCCACCCGCAGTCTGCCTAACATCTTTACCAAGATGGACATAGAGTTACAATCCAAGATTTTTGCATTTCCGCCCGCAAGACAGATGTAATGATAACCGCAAATAGGACAAAAGGTCAGACCGTTTGAAACGGAACTGAAGATCCTTTTTCGCTGGTTGGTGTTGTGAGCGGGTGTCCGGATTTGGCTGTTTCCGGGCGATTCGCGCCTCATGCCTTTTCTCCCATGTTGTTGCCGATCGCCTGGATGGGTGGATCGTCCTCGCGTAGGACCTGAAGACAGTCGGCCAGACGGCGTTCGTACAGCGATGTCGCACGGTTCAGGTCTCCAGCCAGGCAGACGTGGGGGAGTCGATGGCGACAGGGAAGCGCCTCGGAGTGACGTTCGCCTCGCGCCTCGGACATGAAGGTGGAGATGTCCTCGTATGGCGGGACGGCCTGGGCGAGGAGGCTGGCCGCTCCGCAGGACTCGGCGAGGTGAAGAGCATGTCGGTGTCCGGGGAGCGCGGGCGATGTGCACGACCGGGTGATGCTCGTACCCCGCCAGGTCGCTTCCTGGTCCGGCGGGTGAGGACCAGCAGGCACCGGTGCGTTCCTCCCAGAAGCGGTCGCCGTACACCAGACCGAAGCCACGTCGCTCGGCCTCCGTCTGATAGCCGCTGGCCTGCACGAACAGGCTGAAGCTGGCGTTGGTAACGGGATGGCGATCGAGCAGGAAGGGCTCCATCGAGACCAGATGCCGGGGTGTCTCGTCGGTGAACCAGGAGCGCGGGTAGGACTGGGCGCGTTCGAGCTGGTCCAGGTGAGCGCTGGGGGAGCCGATCGGCACCTGGCAGGCCGGAATGAAGACCATGTTCTCCTTGGTCATGGTCAGCTTCCTGCCAGCGCCGGAAGCATGATGATCTGGTTGTCGGATGGCAGCAGGGTGTCTAGGCCGTCCAGTTCGCGGATGTCTTCCCCATCGACGAAGACGTTGACCCAGCTCACCAGCCGGTCCGGTTCCGCCAGCACGCGTTGCCGCAGCGGTGGATAGGTCTCCGCCAGCCAGGTGACGGCTTGGCCGACGGTTTCCGCGGCGCACCTCAGCGTCAGGTCTCCGATCCAGGCGGCGGTGCGCCATGCGGACGGGTTCACGATGACGGTCACGGCTCAGGCCGCCTGTTCTTCGCGGGCCCAGGCGATGGTGCGCTCGATGCCCGTCCGCAGCGTCGTCGTGGGGGCCCAGCGCAGAAGCTCGCGGGCCCTGCTGAGGTCGGGGCAGCGGACGGAGGAGTCCTGCGCGCGACCTCCACCGCGCCGGACCCGGCCGCGTCCACGACCAGGTCGGCGAGTTCGCGAATGGTGATCTCCTCATCCGAGCCCACATTCACGGGCCTGCTTCGGCGGAGTCGAGCATGGCGAGAAGGCCCGCGACGAAGCCGTCGATGTAACAGAGGGAGCGGGTCTGGGCGCCGCCGCCGTGCAACGTCAGTGTTTCCCCGCGAGGGCCTGGCGGATGAAGGCGGGCACGACGCGGCGGTTCTCGGCGTACGTGCCGGGGCCGTAGATGTTGAACGGCCGGACGATGCCGCCGGTACCGCTGAGCGCGGCCGAGCATAAGCGCCAGGACACCGCGACCGGAGCGGACAGTTCAGCCATGCGCCGGAGGTTCCGGAGCCCACCGGTGAGCCCGCCCCTGTCCCCCCGTGGCTGAAGTTCCCGTCGAGGAGCTGGAGCAGAGCGCCGATGACCTGGTTCGTTACGCCTACCACGAGCTGCAGCGCCTGGGGCGCAGTGAGGTCGAGGCCCGCGCCTTCTCCTCCTGGTACGGCCGCGCCTTCGGAACGCTTCCTCCCGAGGAATGGCTCTATCCCGCAGAGATTGTGCAGACCTAGGACCTGTATCGCCCGATGGCGCCGGCCGATGCCGCGGCGGCGGCGGCCGTCCCGGTCTCCACACCACGCGACCGGAGCTCCTTCCTGCTGATGCACGCCCAGGTCTGGGCATCCCAGGCCGCACCCGACGCCACCGGCTACGCGGCCTGGTACGCCCGCACGCACGCCGATCAGCCGAGCTACGCCTGGCCCCTGCACACCGAGGCCATCAGGTCCTGGCGGGTGTCGCAGGAGGTTCGCGCGCAGCAGGAGGCTGAGGCCAGGCGCGCCGCTGCGACCTCTGCCGTTCTCGAGTCGGCGGATCCGTCAGAGGGCGCGGAGATGGCGGGGATCACGATCTCCCACGACGCCGACGGAACGCGGGTCAGCGGGACCAGCAAGGACGACACCCAGGTCCGTCACGCGCTGACCAGTGCCGGATTCAAATGGTCGCGCCGCCAGGACTTCTGGTACGTGCCACGCTCCTGGCGCGAGGCCACCCGCGCCGACCGTCTGGCCACCTGGACGATCGCGTGATGCCTTCACGCCAACGTCACGGCGGCGGGGCCGGCCACCGGTGCTGACCCCGGCCGAGGCGCTTGTCGTGGCAGTGGGGCAAGTGCTGCTGCGATGCGATCAGGAACGCTACTGGTTACGGACGGCCGCGGCGCGGATCGGTCACCTGTTCCCGCGACCGCCGTCCCAGCCGGTCTGCAACCGACAGTTGCGGGACCTAGCCGCAGATATGCGGCCGCCTTGTGGATGGCCCGCCAGGTGCCGACCTGGCACGAACCACTCCGGCTGATGGACGGCACCCAGGTCCGCACCGTCTCCGGCGTCTTGACACCCAGTTTGGCCGCGACGGCCCTCATCGCCGCCCACTCGGTCGGGTAGTTCGGGCGCACCTCGGCGACCATACGAACCGCACGGTCGCGCAGCTCAGAAGGGTAGGGGAACCAGACGTGCCATGACTCGATCCTCTCAAGAAATCGAGCCTCCATGAGTCCCGGACCGCTTCAATCCGCTACGACCACTACCCAATTCACATCACCGCTCTAGGACGTGTTCGAAGTCGGATGAGCCAGTCGTTGATGGCAGCGATTTGGACGATGGCTTCGTACCGGACGGCGAGGGTTGCGGACAGGTCGGCGAACCCGGTCACCAGATCGGCCCTGATGTCGTCGTTCGCCGCGTCGAGCGCAACCCTGACCGCCCCGATCTCGCGGAGCGCATCGGCGATCTCGGACCGCAGCACCGCCGAATCGGCTTCGGTCAGAGCGGCGTGCAGCGCCTTCTCGATGGCGGGCTCGGCGTCATCACGTTGTCGAGGACGTGCGTGCCTCCGCCGTCGACGGGATGCACGGGTCTGGCTGGACCGTGTGCGGGATCCGGAGACGGCGGAGGGGGCGTGGTCGACGCTGACCAACCTGGAGAACCTGCCCGCGCTCCTTAGAGGGCGTCGCTGCGGGTGAAGCGGAAGCGGGCCGTGTGGGTCATGCCTCCTTCCCCGATGTCCAGGTGCAGGGTCAGGCAGGTGTCGAGGTAGGACCGCGGGGTCCGCCACATCACCTGGTAGGCGCCGGCCCCGAGAATCTGGAGGGGCTCGGCGCCCTCGGCGGGCACCGGCTCGCCGCCGGTCGGCAGGCCGGTCTGGCAGTTCAGCGGGGTCACGGTCAGGTCGGCCGTCCTGAGGTCGTTGACCGGGGCGCCGAAGGCGTCGGTCAGCCACCATTTGATCGCGATGCCCTGTCCGGCCTTGGCCGTGTTGACCACGTCGTTGCGCACCGGGGCGGCGAAGCCCGTGAACACGTAGGCGACGGTGTAGGTCGCGGAGACCGGTGGGGCGGCGTTGCCCGCCCGGTCGACCGCGCCGGCGCACGTCGCGGTGACGGCGCCGACCCCGGTGGGGCCGGTCAGGGTCAGGGTCGCCGGGGTGGCCACACCGGAGCCCTGGTCGACGGTCGCGCAGCCGGCGGCCGGTACAGCGCGCACCCGGTAGACCGCGCCGTCGGTCACCCCTGTCACGCTGACCTGCGGCGCGGCGGAGTCGGGGCCGGCCCACTCGACCGGGAGCCGTCGTTCGACGCCCGCGGCCAGGGCGCGGCCGCCGTGGTCCTGGAGCAGCGGGTCGACGGTGACCGTCACCTCGCCCGACCGGTTCTCGCCGGTGAACCGGAACGCCAGGGCCAGCCGGTCGTCCGAGGGGGAGGCCGTCGACCACTGACCGCCCACGGGCCGCCCGTCGGAGGTGGTCACGCGGAGCGCCCCGGAGAGGGCCTGCGCGCTGCGGACCGGCTGGGTGAAGGTCACCGTGAGGCCGGTCGCGTCGGCCTGCACCTGGGAGACGGCCGCCAGGTCGGCGCGGAGCATGGAGACGTCCACGTCGGTGTGCGGGGGCAGCACCTTGAGCACCCGCGACTCGGCCGGCAGGTAGCCGTCCTTGGTGTAGATGACCTTCCACCAACCTTCGGGCACGTCCCAGCCGTAGCGGCCCTCGGCGTTGGTGATCTGCGGGTTGAGGTCGCCGTAGACGGCCGCGTCCCACGGCTGCCACGGACCGTCCTCGGTGGGCGCGTGCAGGAGGGTCGCGGTGACGCCGGAGATCCGGCGGTCGGTGAGGCCCTCGTACACGAAACCGGACGGGTCGAAGCGGTAGCCGATGACCGCCTTGGGCCGGGAGACGCGGGTCCAAGGCCGGGCCGACGGCGGCCAGTCGCAGGTCTCGTCGCTGTTCATCTGGCGGCGCAGCGCGTCGATGTCGTTCATGAGCGGGATTTCCAGGCCCTTGCCGATCGCCCACGTCACCGCCCACAGTCCCATGCTGAGGCCGAAGGTGGCGGGGGCGAACACCATGGTTCCGCCGGTGGAGGTCACTTGGTAGACGTCGAGCTGGATGGCGCGCCGCTTGAGCCGTTCGGCGGCGTTCTTGTAGATCTCGCCCTGGGCGCCGTCCCGGCACTGGGCGGCCATCTCGAGCATTCTGTTGATCTCGTCGTACTTGCCCGGGGCCTCGGCCAGCGAGTACATGTTGTCGCCGGTGGAGACGCTCACGAACAGGATCTCGAAGCCAAACCTGGCCGGTCCGGTCAGGAATCCGGCGGCACTGAGCGCCTTGCCCAGTTCGGTGCCCTTCGTCCGGGCGGCCAGGGTGGCGAGGTCGACGATCGCGCTCGCCCCCTCATCGGTGGTCTCGGCCTGGTAGACCTTCACGCCGGAGGCGCGCACCGCCGCCTCGCCGGCGGCGTCGGGGCGGTAGCCGGGCAGCGGCTGCACCGTGAGCCGGTAGCGCAGCTGCGCGTCGGGACCCAGTCGCGGCACGGGCACGGTGAACCGCTGGCTGACGGTGTCGCCGGTGGTCACCGGGTCCTCGACAGCCGCGTCCGCCGGGTCGAAGAGAGCAGTCGAGACGGGCGCCGGGGGGACGGGCAGTAGCGGCCGGTCCTGGACGGGCGCGTAGGTGATCGAGAGATCGCCGACCTCGGTGGCCTTCGGCAGGATCTTCGCGGCATAGACGTGGTCCTCGCCGAGCACGGGGGCCAGCGCGAGGTCCAGGGTGCCGAGCCGGGCGCGCGGCTGGGCGACCGGCCCGGTGAAACGGGCCCGGATGGTGATCTCGCGGTACGGATAGTGGATCCAGGGGAAGTTCGCGACGCCGTCGACGGGGTGGAAGACCCTGGTCGTGCCCTCCTGGGACATCGTCACCTCTTCCACCACGCTGGCGTGCGGGTCGACCACGACGGTGGCGGTCTGCGCGCCCGCCCGCAGGACGTGGCGTGAAACGTCGTGGCCGGCGGTGCCGAGGTCGATGGCGGCCTGCCAGCGTCCGCCCTCATCGGCTTCGGCTGTCGCGATCACCTTGTCGCCGTCGCGGACGACGACGTCGGCGCCCGCGGGGGCCTCGCCGGTGGCGGTGAAGCGGCCGGTCCGGCTCGACTCCGGTACTTCCAGGGTGATCGTGTCGACCTGGACTTGCGCCGATCCGAGGAGTTCCGTGGTCTCGCCGGAGGTCACCGACAGGGTGAAACGGGCTGTCCCGGAGGTTCGGGCGTACACGTCCAGGGTGCGGGTGGGCGCGGCCGGGAGTGGGATCACCACGGCGCCGTCGACGCGGCTGAACTCCACGGGCCGGCCGTCGCGAAGCACCCCGTTCTCGGGCACGGTGACCCCCGGCGGGAACTCCAAGCGGGCGCTGCCCGCCTTGGTCCGGTCGGTGAACTCGATCTGGCCGCGCAGGTGGGCCGTCTCTCCTTCCGGTACGTGCTGTCTCACCGCCCGGAATCCGCTGCCCGAGCCTTCGAGGAGCCCGGCCGCCGGGCTGAGCCGCAGGTCACCCACGTCGAGCACGCGGCCCTCGTTGATCGTCACCTGGCGGCGTACCGAAAGAGGGGTGTCGTTCGTCCCGCAGGCGGTCACGGTCAGCACATAGGTGCCCGGGACGGCGGCGGAGATCTTCAGCGCCGAACCGGAGAAGTAGGCGCGCACCGGCTCGGCCGCGTTCTCCAGCAGGGCGCAGCCGCGCCCGGTCCGCGGCGCCCCGGAAGGGTCGAGCACCCGTCCGACGACCCGGCCCCTCTCCCGGATCTCCACCGACAGCGGCACGTCGGGAGAGTCGCCGGTGACCGTTTCCGCGCACGCCCGGGTCAGGCCGACCGCGCCGCCGTCGGCGCAGAAGGTCACCTTCGAGCCGACCGGCAGGTCGAGCGGCGTCTCGGGGGAGACGGCGAAGATCCGCCTGCCTCCGGCCGTGATGTACGGCTGGTAGTAGCCCGCCGACACAGGGTCGAGTCGCTGCTCGACCCGCTGCCCCTCCAGCGTGATGGTGGTCAGCTTCGGTCGCACGACAGCGTTGGTCAGGAGGGGGAACACCAGCCGCACGGGCCCGTCCGGATCGACCTCGGCCTCGGGCGACACCCGGCCGGCGTGGGTGGCCACCGCGACGGTCGGCGTGCCGCCGAACACCTCGGCCGACCAGGTGCCGTCGGCGGCGGCCTCGACCCGCTGGGAGAGCCCGTAGCCGTCGATCATCTGGCGCACCGTGACCATTCCCCTCAGGGCACGGCCTTCGGCGTCCTCGGTAGTGCCCCGCACGGTCACCTTGGGCAACGCCTCGGGCGTGAGGGAGAGGGCGTTGCCGCCGGGCTCCAGGGTGAGGCTGCGGTCGGGGACGGCGGCGAGCCCGCGCGTGGCCCTGAGCTGGGCCGACAACTTGGCCTTGACGGTGACCTCGGTGGCCGCGTCGAGCGTGCCGAAGCCGACCCGCCCGTCCGCGCCGGTCCGGCCCGAGCGGGGCCCGGTCCGGGTGTCGAGCACGACCAGCACGTCGGGCCACCCCACGGTCACCATGAGCGAGGCGGCGGCGTGCGGCGCGACGGCCACGTCCACGACCTGCCCCGAGGCGACCGCGACGGTGCGCGGCGTGGTGCCGTCGAGACCGTCGGAGCGGCGCGTGGTGACCTTGTGGTCGGCCGCAGGGACGACCGGCACGGCGACCGTGCCGCTCTCGGTGAAGGTGGTGACCGATCCCGTGTCGGCGCTCTCGCTCCAGACCTGCAGCCGCATCCCGTCGCCGTCCCCGCCGGGCACCGTGGCGGCGACCTTCACCAGGCCGCTCACCTGGGCGGGCAGGCCCGCGACGGGACGCTCGATCGCGGTGCCGACGCCGTCGGCCAGCCGGAGCGTGGCCGAGACGACCTCCACGGTGCCCTCGGGCGGCGTCCATCCGCCCTGGTAGCGCCCCGCGGCGGTCTCCGGCAGCGCCACGGTCACCTTCCTGGCCGGATCGGCCGCCGTGCGGACCACCAGGTCGGCGGTGCCGGTGAAGCCCGCCGCGCCGACCAGCGCGAACGTGGCCTCGCGGCCGAGCGCCACCCAGCCGCCCACGCGGGGGAGGCTGGCGGCGGCCTCGGTGACGGCCAGCTTGTCGACGCGCACCTGGGCGGCCCGCGTGTACGGGGCCTCCCCGCCCGCGCGCAGAGCCGCGACCGTGTAGGTGTAGCCGGTGTCGGCGGCGACCTTCGTGTCCTCGTACGAGGTCACGTCCGCCCCCACATCGGCCAGCTTCACCCCGTCCCGGAGCACTCGGTAGCCGGTGGCGTCGGTGCGCTCCCACTGCAGGCGCACCCGGGCGCCCGGCCCGGCGAGCGCCGATAGCGGGGCCTCACCGGGAGGCAGGTCCTCCCGCAGCGTGACGCTTCTGGTCAGCGGGGCGGAGGCGCGGCCTGCGGAGTCCCGGGCGACGACCGCGATCTCGACGGTCGCGCCGGGGGTGAGGTCCGACAGCACGGTCTGCGTGGTGGTCACGGTCGTGACCCTGGCGCCGTCGACGCTCACGTCGTATGTGGCGGCCGTCGCGCCGGCGGCGGGCCACGACGCGGCGACGCTGGTCGTACCGGGCGTGGCCGTCAGTTCGGCGTCTTCCGGCCAGGCAGGCGGGGGCGTGTCAGACGGCACGGCCTTGTACAGGCGGGAGGGCTGCGGCTCGTCGGTCCGGGGGGCCACGAAGGCCGAACTGGCGGACAGGAAGGCCAGCGCCGAGCCGGTCGCGTCGATGTCGAACGAGTGCACCGCGTCCGGGAACAGCACGGTCTCACCGGGGAGCGAGTCGGCGATCCGGCCGTCCAGGCCGGGAGACGCCAGCACGGGAGCCCGGCCGGCCTGCGCCGCCTGGGTCCACAGCGCGCCGGAGCGGAGGAATGCGACCGTCCCGCCGTCCGCGCTCAGCCGGGCGGCGGTGGGCAGGTCGCCGACATCGAACGGCAGGTCGCCCGAGGCATAGGGGGCCGTCGCGGAGGCGTCCAGCGTCACGTCGGCCCCTCCGGCGAGGTCGGCCACGACCACGCCCTCGCCCAGGCCGCTGAACGCGGTCCGGCGTCCGGCGCGGTCGAGGTGGGGCGACCACGCCGCCGCCTGCGCCGAGGTCAGCGGGCGCTCGCCCGGCAGCCGCTCACCCGAGGCGGCGTCGAAGCGCAGCAGCACGGGCTCGTCGTCGCGCCGGACGTGCACGGCGAGCACCTTCCCGTCACCCGACAGGGCGGTGCCGCGCGTCTGCGATCCGGCCAGCCCGACGACGCGGACGGCGGGGGCGGCGTCGGACAGCGTGGCGAGCAGCACGCCGGGCGGGGTCCGCAGGCCCACGGCCAGCCGGGCGCCGTCCTCGCTCATCGCCAGATCGCCCAGGCGCAGGCCCGCGTCCGCGTCGGGGACGGGCACCCACGTGGTGGCGTCCAGGAGCCGGTCGCGGACGAAGATCGCCTCGCGGGTGCCCGGATCGGCCTCGGGCGGCAGGCCCAGCTCTGCGGCGTCCGCGCCCCGGGCCACGAAGGCGACCTTCCGGCCGTCGGCGCTGATCGCGGCGTCGACCACCTGGGAGAGCGGCTGCCCGTCGAGGCCGAGGCCGACGACCTCGCCGGTGGGGCTCGCCACCAGGACGTCGTTCGTGGACAGGTGCAGGGCGGTGTTCCCGTCGGCCGACAACGCGAGCGGGCCGGCGTAGAACTGGAGGTCGGGCACCTCGTCGAGGGCGTCTACTTGGTAGGCGCGCGGCAGCGGATCGGCCGCGGCCGCCGCCAGCCCGGCCGACGGCACCACGGCGGTCTCCGCCAGAAGGCTGAGGGCCACCGTCGCGGCGATCGCGACGGAACGTAAGGGTCTTCGCACGGTAACTCCTTGATCGGTCGAACCGTGCGAGAGTGCCAGGACAGGCTTGGCACGACTTTGGTGCCGACTTGGTCTTTGCCGCCCGTTGGAGGAGATCTCCCGGCTCCTCAGTGAGCAGGTGCCATCGGCGGCGGGATCGAGGGCGTCAACTGCGACGGCTCCGCCGCCACCCCGCCCGGCGGCCTTTCCGCGCCGGTCAGGACCACCCGGACGGCGAACCTTCGGCAGCGTCACCAAATAGACGAATGCGAGGCCGGTGTCCGGTGGCGCCGGATCGTTCGTCACCGGGAAGGACCGCTGACCTGGCATTGCCGGAAGCCTTCGCCGAGGGTGTCCGGATCTGTGGCGCCTCTGGTGGTGACCGCAGGCCAGCGCGGGGACGCACCTCAGTTCATCCCCGTCCTGACCGCCATCAAGGTTGCCCGCCCCAGAACCTGGAC
Source organism: Herbidospora galbida (assembly GCF_005233835.1). Lineage (GTDB taxonomy): Bacteria > Actinomycetota > Actinomycetes > Streptosporangiales > Streptosporangiaceae > Herbidospora > Herbidospora galbida. Next base: position 73,787 of record NZ_SZQA01000011.1, read on the forward strand.
GCCTCGCACCCGGCCGGAGGTGGTCCGGGCGGACAAGGCTTACTCCTCCCGCGCCATTCGCGCGCACTTGTGTGCCCGGAGGATCAATGTCACGATCCCTGACCCAGCACACGGTTCAGCCAGACCCGCGCATCCCGTCGACGGCGGAGGCACGCACGTCCTCGACAACGTGATGACGCCGAGCCCGCCATCGAGAAGGCGCTGCACGCCGCAGGTCGGCATGCCGGAATCGGTAGACCGGCATGCCGACCTGGCCGTAGTTGGCGACCATGGTGGTCAGGTTGACGATCGCGCCCCGCCCCGCTGCACCATGCCGGGCGCCAGGTCGGCCACCAGGTAGAACGGCGCTTTGACGTTGACGTCGTGGATCTGGTCGAAGTCCTCGGCCGGCACCTGCGGGGTGGGTGCGAACGTGTACAGAGCCGCGTTGTTGATCAGGACGTCGATGTCGCCGAGATCGGCGGCGACGAAGTCGGCCTTGCCTCCTTCGGCGCGGATCTACCGTACATGGCTCACACGCGCACTCCACTGGGACCTACTGGCCGACATTCACTCCAGCGACTCCGATCGTTGAACGGGCTGGTATCGCGCAGCCGTGTTACGGCGCTCACCACGGTGGCCCGCCGGCGCGGCGCATCACGCCTGCGGGTGCTGCCAGCAGCTTGGTGTATGTCAGCACCCTGATGATCCAGAATGCGCTCGCCGAGGATGAGTGGGCGGCGCAGCTGACCGACGCCGACCGGCGCGGCCTGACTCCGCTGTCCCGGACCCACGTCGCCCCGTACGGCGAGGTCAAGCTCGACATGACCAGCCAGGCTCGCCCTCGGTGCACCGACGTCAGCCACGTGACCCCGCACGGGTGCGGTCCGGGTCTTGCGACCCGGCCGGTCGCGGGGCGGGTGAAGTCTCCATGTCGTACAGGCTTTGCATCGCTGTGTCGACGTTCGTCTTGGCGGCGGGCAGCAACGGCAGCCGGACTGCTGGGGTGGGGACCCGGCCCTGCGCGTTCAGCACCCCCTTGATCACGGTTGGGTTCGGCTCGGCGAACAGGGCGGTGGACAGTCGGGCGAGCCGGTGTCCCAGCGACTTCGCGTGATCTGCATGTCCGTACTGCCAGGCATTGGTGAGCGCGACGAACTGCGCCGTGGCCAGATGCGCGGAGGCCGCGATGGCGCCGTGCGCGCCGAGTGCCAGCATCGGCGCCAGCAGCCCGTCGGTGCCGGCCAGCACGGCGAACCGAGGGGGCGGGTCGGTGAGCAGATCGACCGCGTCGGCGTCGATGGCCTCGGGCGCGTACTTGATGCCGATTACCGCGTCGATCGCGGCAAGCCGCCGTACCGCTTCGGCGGACAACTGCTGCCCGGTGCGGTGTGGCACGTGGTACACCACCAGAGGCAGTGGGCTCACCGCCGCCAGCGCGTCGAAGTGGGCGACCACGTCGTCCTCGCCGGGCCGTACGAAGGGCGGCACCAGGCACAACGCAGCGGTCACCGTAGGGTAACCGGCTAGTTACCGCAGGTCCTCGGCGGTGTTGGCGCCGGCCACGAGTGGTACGTCCCGGCGCAGGCACACCGCGTTCAGCACGTCTAGCACGCTGGCCCGTTCGGCGCCGCTCAACGCGCCGGCCTCGGCGGTGGTGCCCAGGGTCACCACACCGGCGGCGCCTGCGGCAAGGACCTCGTGCGCGAGGTTCTCCAGTGCGCCCAGAGCGACCGCCCCGGTCCGGTCGAAGGGAGTGATCAAGGGAACATGCACGCCGGTCAACATCATGGCTCTCAGCCTGCCGATCAAAAACCGTAAGATCCAGCTCCGATTACTTCGCTTATCCGTAAGGGAAGCTGATGCTCGACGTACGCCGGCTGCGGCTGCTGAGCGACCTGGACCGGCTCGGCACGATCGCCGCCGTCGCGGCCGTCCACGCCTACACGCCTTCGGCGGTGTCCCAGCAGCTGGCCGCGTTGGAACGCAAGCCGGTGTGGCGCTGTTGCATCGCAATGGCCGCCGAGTGCAATTCACGGCGGCCGGGCGGGTGCTGGTTCGTCACGCAGCGGTGGTGCTGAACGCCATGGAGGAAACCACCGCGGCGCTGGCCGCCGTGAGTTCGGAGCCCACTGGCGTGGCGCGCGTCGGCGCCCAGCCCACCGCCGTACGTACCGTGCTGCCTGCGGCGCTGGTTGCCCTAGGTCGCGACTATCCCGGGTTGGAACTGTCGGTCAGCGAGCTGGATCCCATCGCGGAGCCTGCCGCGCTGCTTGACCGACGACTCGATGTGGGGTTGTTGCACGACTACGACGTGGTGCCGGCCGTCGCCGACGCGATGCTGGAATCGGTGGCCTTGCTCGACGAGACGGTGTACTTGGCCGTTGCGGTGGATGCGCCGATCAGTACCCTCGCCCACACCCGCGACACCGAGTGGATCCTGGCCACCCCTGGAACGTTGTGTCACGAGGCCGCTCTACGGGTCTGCCGGGCCGCCGGTTTCACCCCCCGAGCACGCCACCACATCGACGACTTCGACGCCGTGCTCGCCCAGGTCGCCGCCGATCAAGGGGTCGCGCTAGTGCCCCAACTGGCGGCCGGATCGAAACACCCGGTAAGGCTGATCGCCGTGCCGACCCGGCGGCGCACCCGCATCGGGTATCGCCGTGGCGCCGCCGCACACCCTGCCGTGATGGCTGTCGTCGCCGCGCTACGCGCTTCAGCCAGTGCGTTCGTTCGAGACTGACCGCAGCTCCGACGTGTCGCCCACGGCCTCACCTCGTCGACAAACGTCTATTGGAGATCCACAACGCGGACGGAATCGGGTCAGCGGCCGGCCCAGCGTCGTCACCACCGAGATCATCCGGGCAGCGCGGGACCTGCGATCGTGGGGGTCAGTTCTGGCACCCTCTGCAACCACATGCACAGTGGTGGCGCGGGCCCATGCGAGTCAGGTCCTAGAACGGGCGGCCGTCGCAGTCGTAGTGTCCGCCATCCCCTCGCCCGCACGCCGACACCGGGCCCGGCTACTTGGTATGACGCCTGCGCTCCACGCTTCACCCGGCGCCGACGTCAGATCGAGCGCGGCCCGCGGTCCGGGACGCGGAAGAGGCCATGACCCGGCCCACATCGCCTACCTGCCGGTCACCGACATGGAGCCGCTGCCGTACGCGCTGGCGCAGCGGGGCGGAGAACGAGCCCATCCGGGCACTGGCCGGGATCATCCGCGATCTGGGCCCTCTGCTGTCAGCCTGGCCTCTTGAGGTGGCGTCGTCAGAGTGGTGAAGACAGCTCGATGAGCGAGTAGATCTCAGGCGCAGCTGAGTGGCGGGTGGAGCCGGACCCGGCGAGGTCGGGCAGGATGCGCGGGCCCTTACGGCCGCTGCCGACCGCGACCGCCGTCGGCCAGGGCGACCCGGCGGCGGTACTCTCGCGGGGACGCGCCGGTGACCCGCTTGAACGCGCTGCTCAGCGCGCTCTCCGAGCCGTAGCCGACCTTGTCGGCGATGGCTGACAAGGTCTCGTCGCCGCGGCGCAGGCACGCGGCGGCCAGTTCGATCCGCCAGCCGGTCAGGTAGTCGAGCGGGGCCTGTCCGACGGTGCGCTTGAAGCGGGCGGCGAGTGTCGACCGGGACACCGCGGCGACCTGGGCCAGTTGGGCGACCGTCCAGGCGTGGGCCGGTCGGGCGTGCATCGCCCCCAGCGCCAGGGCCACGACCGGATCGGTGAGCCCGGCCAGCCAGCCGGACGCCATACCCGGCCCACCGGCGGTCAGAGACAGGCGCAACAGGTGTATCAGCATCACGAGGGCGAGATGCTGGGTGACCAGGGTCGAGGCGAGCGGCCGGTCGCGCAGTTCCACGTCGATCTGCTCAAGCGCCCAGCGCACGGTCGCGGCCTCGGGCGTGCCGCCGAGCACGTGAATCACCGGCGGCAGCGCGTCGAGCAACAGCTCCTGGGCCCGCTCACCGAAGTCGAACCGGCCACCGCTGAAGACCACGTCCTCGGTGGTCCCCACCCGGGCCACGCCGTCAGTGGCCGCCGCGAAGAACGGACCGGCCGGGATCGGCGGCAGCCCCGGACCACTGGCCAGAGTAAAGCCGAGTGGCCGGGTCAGCAGGAAACAGTCACCCTCCGCCAGTTCGATCGGCTCCGGCACGCCGTCGACGGTCAGCAGGCAACTGCCCCGGCGCACCGCGTTGAACTTGACCGCCGGCCGTGGCCTGAACGACAACGCCCACTCGCCACCCGCCACGAGCCCGGTGGACATGTGGCCAGTCGTGCCCACAAGTGTGAGGATGCCTTCCAAAGGGTCGGTAAGTTGGACGCTCACGCAAGAACGTTAGAGCCTGGATCATTCCAAGTCCAACTCCTACCGCCTAGCCTCGGTTCCGCCGCACCCGTTCAACGGCGTGGTCCGCCTCCATGCCGCTCGCCGTGATCCTCGCCGGGTCTTCCCCCCAGACGGGCTGCACACCCATCACACGAGACCCCTGGAGACAGATCATGACTACCGTGATGCTCGTCCACGGCGCCTGGCACCAGCCGAAGGCCTGGGCGAAGCTCGAGACCGAGTTGCACGCCCTCGGCTATGCCACGCGTACCCCCGCTCTGCCCAGCGCCGGTGACAAGCCCACCGCGGGCGTGCATGACGACGCCGCCGTGCTGGCTCGGGAACTCGCGTCGGTCGAGGGGCCGGTCGTAGTGCTCGGCCACTCCTACGCCGGCATCCCGGTCACCGAGGCCGCCGCCGGAGCGGGCAACGTCCGGCGGCTGATCTACCTCGCCGCGTACATGCCCGACAAGGGGCAGTCGATGTACAGCCTTCACGGCCTTCCCGACCCCGAGGACACGAGCGGCCTGTTCCCGCTCCCGGAGGACCCGCGTGAGGCGCTCTACGCCGACCTGCCGGAACCCGAGGCCGAGCAGGCGGTGAGCGAGCTGGCCGATCAGACCGTCCTGTCGTTCGCGGAGAAGGTCGACGCGGCCGCCTGGCGGGACATCCCCTCCACCTACATCGTCACCGGGGAGGACAAGGCCATCCCGGTCGCGTTGCAGGAGCAGATGGCAGCCCAGGCCACCGAGATCCGCCGGATCTCCAGCGGTCACTCCCCCTTCCTGTCCCAGCCGCGCCGGCTGGCCGCCCTCATCGACGAGATCGTGCGGTCCGCCTGAGCCGCTTCGTCGGCAGCGCCGGCCGCGGCGTGCCGCGAGAACACCGGAACGATGCCGGGGGCTGGAGGGACCGGATGGTCATCGGGCCGGGTACCTGGGGGTGGCCGACGCCTTCGGCGCCGTAGTAGAAGGTCAGGACTCACGCGTGCAGAGGGCGGGGAGGCGGAGAACGAGGCGAGCGCCCTTGCCGGCGTCCTCGACGTGCAGGGTGCCGCCGTGGACGGCGGCGATCTGCCGGGCGATCGCCAGGCCGAGACCGGTGCCCCCGGCATTCCGGTCGCGCGCGGTGTCCAGCCGGGCGAACCGCTGGAAGACCAGCTCCCGCTTGTCCACCGCGATGCCCGGGCCGTCGTCGATCACCTCCAGCATCGCGACACCCTGCGGAAACCGATGGGGGTCATGCCTGCCGACGGGCAGGCGCCGAACCTGGAGGGCCACCGTGGTGGCGGCGTATCGCTCGGCGTTGTCGACCAGGTTGGCCAGCAGACGCGACAGCGCGGCACGGTCGCCCATCACCATCACGCCAGGTTCGAGCCGATACTCGACGGTCTTGGCGCTGGTGTGATTCCGCCATTCACGCTCGGCGGCCACCAGCTCCGAAAGGTCCGTCGGCTCGCACGCGACCGGGCGTTCGGACTCCAGCCGTGCGATGATCAGCAGGTCGTCCACGATCACCCGCAGCCTACGGAGACTGCGCAGGACCTTGGCGCCCAGCGTGGGGACATCGGTCTCCTCCGGCGCGTACAGGGCGTCCTCGACCTCGGCCTGGATCGCGGCGATGGGCGTGCGCAGCTCGTGGGAAGCGTCGCAGGTGAAATGGCGCTGCTGCGCCATGGCGGCCTGTAGGCGGGCGAGCGTCCGGTTGACGGTCTCCGCCAAGTCGTGGATCTCGTCCCTGCTGTGGGGAACGGGGACCCGGCGGTCGAGGGTGAGGTCGCTCATCCGGTCGAGCTCGCTCTGGATGCGGCTGACGGGACGCAGGGAGCTGGCGACGACCCGGTAGGCCAGGAACGTGACCGCCGCGGCCAGCACCGCCGCGACGCTCACCACTGTGGCCGCCACCCACGGGACCACATACATCGGGATGGCGGGGGAGGCGACGTAGACGAGCCAGTCCCGGCCCCCCTGCTGCGCCTCCTGGGCGACCACAAGGTTGCACTCTCCAGGCTTGAAGGCTCCTCCGCAGACGACGGAGGAGAACATCTTCCTGCCATCCGTCGGGAAGGGGGCCATGACCGGCCGGGCGGTCAGCTGTGGGGTCGACGCCACCACCACGCCACCGGAGTCGACGATCTGGACCTTGTGGTCCACTTGGGAGACGGCCGACGTGAACGCCTCCCCGCGCTCGACATGCATGATCAGGTGCCCGCCGGTGGCCGAGAGCTCGTTCTTGAGCGTGTCAGTGGCGTACCGGTGGAACGCGGCCATGACCGTCACGACCAGAAGCGTCGAGAGCAGCACTGCGAGCACGCCGGCGAACAGCGTGATCCGCTTCGTGATCGAAATGCGGTGCCAGGTGTTCATGTCCCAATCCCCCCGACCAGTTGAGCACCTGGAACGCAGCCGGGTGTTCACGCGCAGGCTGGGCCCCGGCACAGGCAGGGGCAATACTGCGTCAACGCCGGCCGCCCTCCGCCGATCCCGTCTCATCAGCAGGGCAAGGGCCGCGCCTCGTCGGCACACGACGGCGGCCACTCCCGGGCCGGCTGCCAGGACGACTCTTCGCGGCCGCCGCGGCGGATCGCGTGGCCGCCGTCTGGCTGGACTGGCTCCAGGCCCTGGACCAGGCCGACCCGGTGGCCATCACCGCAAGAGGCAGGGCGGCGTGTGGCTGCTGCGCCGCGTCGACCGGCACGGCACCAGGTTTACCCCGCGGGCTCGGCCAGGGTCGCACCCCAGGGTGTTGCCTGGGGCGAGGCCCGCGGGTCCAAGATGAGTATGTCGGGCATGAAACGACGCTTGATCGCCCTGATGGCGGCGGCAGTATCGGCGGTGGTGGTGCTGGTGCCGACGGCCGCCGACGCCGTCTCCCACGGCAGCGGCCCCGTAGCGGCCACGACCTGTGCCACGGTTCCCGTCTCCGCGCCCTCCGGCACCAAGGTGGAGTCGGTGAAGGCGGTCGCCCACGCCGGCGGAACCGTCACGTTCCCCGCCGCTCCTCCGCTGCACCCCGCCGAGGAGACGCTCACCGACGTGCCGGCCTGGTGCGACTTCACCGTCACGGTGAGCCACCCGGGCGCGAACGACCACGTCGACATCAGGATCTCGCTGCCCCAGGACGCGAAGAAGTGGAACGGAAGGTTCCAGGCCACCGGCGGCAGCGCCTACCTCGCCGGTGACCTCAGCGGCGCTCCGCTGGTCGGCGCGGTGAAGGCCGGCTACGTCGCCGCGGCCACCGACGCCGGTGTCGGTGCGAACCCGCTCGACGTCAGCGGCTGGGCACTCACCCCGGACGGCAAGGTCGACACCCCGCTGCTGAAGAACTTCGCCTCCCGCTCGGTGCACGACATGGCCGTCATCGGCAAGGACGTGGCGAAGAGGTTCTACGGCCGATCCGTGAGCTACTCGTATTGGAACGGCTGTTCGACCGGCGGCCGTCAGGGTTACCAGGAGGCCCAGGATCACCCGACGGACTTCGACGGAATCCTGGCCAAGGCGCCGGCGATCAACTGGGACCGGTTCGCGGTCGCCACGCTCTGGTCGCAGGCCGTCTTCAACGAGGAGAAGGTCGCGCCCACCCAGTGTGAGCTGGCGGCGTTCACCACCGCGGCGGTCAAGGCCTGTGACACCCTCGACGGGGTCAAGGACGGCATCATCGACTCCCCGCAGGAGTGCCACTGGGACGCCCGGCGGCTGACCGGCACCAAGATCGTCTGTGACGGCGAAGAGATCACGATTTCCCGTGCCACCGCCGACGCGGTGCGCAAGATCTGGGCCGGACCGGTCTCCTCCTCCGGTAAGAAGCTCTGGTACGGGCCGAACAAGGGCGCGAGCCTCGCCGCCCTGGCCGCTCCCGGCGCGCCGTTCTTCGTCGCCGACAGCTGGGTCAAGTACTTCGTGACGCGGAACCCGTCGTTCGACACCACGAAGCTCACCTACGCGTCGTTCGCGCAGATCTTCCGGACGTCGCAGCTGCGGTTCAACGACGTCATCGGCGCCGACGACCCGAACCTGTCCGCGTTCGCGAAGGCCGGCGGCAAGTTGCTCAGCTGGCACGGCCAGAGCGACGAGCTGGTGCCCACCCAGGGCACGGTCGCCTACCGCGAGCGGGTCAACCGGGTCTTCGGCGGCGACAAGCGGGTCGACGACTTCTACCGCCTGTTCCTGCCGCCCGGCGTGACCCACTGCATCGGCGGCACCGGCCCGTTCCCGACCGACGACCTGGGCGCCCTAATCGACTGGGTGGAGAAGGGCCAGGCTCCGGCCACCCTCGCAGCCTCGGTCACCGGCCCCGACGGCAAGACCGTCACGCGTGACATCTGCCGCTACCCGATGGTGGCCCGCTACACCGGCCACGGCGATACGGCCTCGGCCGCGAACTACCGCTGCGCCACCGCCTGACCTCAGGCCGCCGCCGGCCGACAGCGATGCGCCAGGTCCGGTGAGGACCCGGCGCATCGTCTGTCGTCGTCACCCGGTCGGCGCGTCTATCGTTCGGCTTCAGCGGCCGGGGAAGCGCTCGGTGACTTCTTGCAGCAGGAAGCCGTTGCCGTCGGGATCGCTGAACGAGGCGAACGAGCCGTACGAGAGGCGGCCGGGGTAGAAGCCGGGAACACGCTTCTCGTCGCCCGCGTGGTGGAAGACGCCGTCCGCGTCGTGGAAGATCTCGCTGACCTCGACGCCGCGGCCGACCAGGTCGGCCCGGGCTTCCTCGATGTCGCGCACGATCAGGTGCACGTTCTCCGCCGACCCGGGCGCGGCGGTGCCGATGCCTTTGCCCACGACGATCGAGCAGTGTGAGCCCGGCGGGGTGAAGTGCACGACCCGGAAGTCCTGACCATCGACGTAGTCGAGATCCTCGCGGAAACCGATCCGTTTGTAGAACTCCTTGGCCCGGTCGACGTCGGCCACCGGCAGCACGATCACCTCAAGCAGGTAGTCCACCACTGTCTCCACTCCTCCGCGATCTCGGCGATGCCGTCCGGCATCTGGCCTTCACGATCGCCTGCGGAGCAGGACGGTCGCCCCAGGGTGACACCCTGGGTGACGGCCCTGGGTGACGGCCCTGGGGTCACCGGTCGCGCAGGGCAGAGGCCAGCTCGCGGCGGGAGCCGATGCCGAGCTTGGTGAAGATCTTGCGCAGATGCCATTCGACGGTACGCGGACTGAGGAACAGCACAGCGCCGATCTCCGGATTGGTGCGCCCCGCCACGGCCAGACGCATGATCTGCGCCTCCTGCGGGGTGAACTCCTCCCGTGCACCCAGGATCCGCTTGCGCACCGTCTCGCCGGTGGCGGCCAATTCCCGGCTCGCACGCTCCGCGAAGCCGTCCGCACCGATCGTGGTGAACGTCTCGTGCGCGATCCGCAGCTGCACCCGGGCGTCGGCCCGCCGGCCCTCCCGTCGCAGCCACTCACCGTAGAGCAGGCGAGCGCGCGCCAGTTGCAGGCCGAGCCGGGTCGCGGCGAACTGCTCGATCGCCTCCCGGTAGTACTCCTCGACAGACCCGGCCGGGCCCGCGAGCGCGTCCGCGAGAGCCTGGGCGCCGCGTGCCCAGCTCGTGTCGACGACACGTGTCCGGGCGGCGAGGCGGTCACGCGCCTCGGCCGCGACGGTGTCCGCCCCGGCGCGTGCGGCGGCTTCGACCAGCTCTCCGAGCGTCCACTGCAGGACGGCGAGGTCTTCGTACCGCGCCGCCTCAAGGGCTGCCTCCAGCGCGGCCGGATACCGGCCGAGGCCGTTGAACAGCAACGCTCTGCTGTATCCGGCGACGGCGAGCAACCAGCCCAGGCCGGACTCCCGGGCATGGCCGACCAGAGCCTCGTTGAGCTCCAGCGCCGGCTCCTCGCGTCCGCGATACGCGGCCAGGATGACCGCGGTCGCCGGATACGGTGGCGAGCCCGTGGCGTTCCCGAGAGCCTCGGCCTCGTCGAGCAGGTCCGACGCGTCGGCGAAGCGGCCGGCGTAGATCAGCGCGGTGGCGCGGAAGGTCAGCGCACTCGGCAGGAGGGACAGCGCGCCGGTCTCACGGGCGTAGCCGACGGCCTGCTCGGTCCTGGTGAGAAATGCCACGTCGTCCCAGACCTCGTGCATGACCATTCCGCTCAGCCAGACCAGGTCCAGTTCGGTTTCCGGACTGACCGCGGCCAGGGCGCGGGTGAACAGCGGCACCGCCGCCGCGTGCCCCTCCAGGCTCCACGTCGTCAGACCTGCGAGGAGCAGAGAGGCCGGCTCCCCGCCCGGGGGAAGGCCGCGGGCGGCCTCGGCCGCCCGGCGCAGGTCGGCGCCGCCGAGCCGCCCCGCGTTCACGGCCGCGCCGATCGCCGCCAGGTAGGTCTCCCGGGCCGCGGCGGGATCCAGCGATTCCAGGCGGCGTGCGGCCACGAGCAGCGGAGGCCCGGCTGCCCGTCCGGCGTTGAGCGCGAACGCGACCTTGGCGCGTAGCCGTTCCACCCGGGCCTGCTGCACCAGGTCGAGCGGACCGAGTTCGGCGGCGGCCAGCAACTCCGGTACCTCGGCGAGTGCTCCGGCGGCGAATCGGGCCGCCGCGGCGGCCAGGGCGCGCCCGGCGCGTTTCGCCGAATCGGGGGTGAGCTCGGCCGCGCGCTCCAGGAAGGCGGCGGCCGCGGCCCGGCCGCCACGGGCCATCGCCCGGTCGGCCGACCGCTCCAGTTCGCCGGCGACCTCTTCGTCCGGCCCCAACGCGGCGTGCGCCCGGTGCCAGGCACGGCGGTCTGGCTCCTGCTCGGGGTCGGTCACCTCGGCGAGGGCCCGGTGCACCGCGCGCAGTTCGGCGGACTCGGCGGAGCGCCAGCTGGCCGAGCGAACCAGCGGATGCCGGAACCGGACCCGGGTCCCGATGTCGATCAGGCCCGCGACCGCCGCGGGTGCGGCGGCGTCCAGCCCGACACCCAGCCGTTCGAGCGCGCGCCACAGCAGCGGCACGTCGCCGACCGGTTCGACGGCGGCGGTGAGCAGCAGCGTGCGAGTGTCCGCCGGCAACGCGGCGATGCGCCGCTGGAAGCCCTCCTCGACCCGGCTCACCAGCGGCGTCGCGCTGTGTCCGCCGAACCCGAACGCCAGCTCCGCCGGCGTGAGACCGCGCGGCAGTTCGAGCAGGGCCAGAGGGTTGCCGCGGGTCTCGGCGACGATCCTGTCGCGTACGCGGGCATCCACCGGCCCGGGCAGCACCGAGTCCAGCAGGGCCCGCGCGTCCGCGTCCGGCAACCCCTCGACGCGCAGCTCCGGCAGTCCTTCCATGATCCGTTCGTCGCCGGGGCTGCGCGTCACGAAGACGAGGGCGACCGACTCCGAGTCCAGACGGCGGGCGACGAAGGTGAGGATCACCTCCGACATCCGGTCCATCCACTGCACGTCGTCCACCGCGCAGACCAGCGGTCGCTCCGACGCGGCCTCGGCGAACAGCCCGAGCACGGCGAGCCCGACCAGCAGGGAATCCGGCGGGTCACCGGTGCTGAGACCGAATGCGGTGGCGAGCGCGTCCCGTTGCGGCTCGGGCAGCCGATCGAGACAGCCCAGCAGCGGCGCGCAGAGTTGCTGGAGCGCCGAATAGGCGATCTCGGTCTCCGCCTCCACCCCGGCCGCGCGGGCCACCTGGCCGGTAGGCGTGGCCTCGGTCAGGTAGTCCAGCAGGGCGGTCTTGCCCACTCCGGCCTCGCCGCGCAGCACCAGCACTCGGCTCTGCCCGGCGTGGACGTCACGCAGCAGCCGGTCGAGCGACTCCTGCTCGCGTCGCCGCCCCCGCAGCGCGGAGATCTTGGTGTTGATCGGCACGCCACCTCCCCGCCGGGGAGGCTACAACACTCCCGGTCCCCAACGGACAGATGGGACCAGACCTCGTGACGTGCCGGAACTCCATGCCGGCGTGCCGGAGACCGGCCTGGGGAGCCGGGAACCAGTGTCCCGCCCAGGGTCTCTCCCTGGGGCGGTCGGCCGGTACGGGCGGTCACAGTGACTCCCGTACCTCGGAAAGCCGGAAAGCCGAAAGAAAGCGGAGATCTCCGATGTCGTCCCTCCTTCGCATCTACTTCGTCCGCGGCCTCGTCGCGATCGCCTGGTCGGCCGGTTTCGCCGCCGTCCACACCACGTTGGCGGCCGTCTCGGTGATCCTGCTCATCGCGTACCCGATCATCGACGTCGTGGCCTCACTGTTCGACGTCCGCGAGGATCCTGGAACTCCAGCCCGCACGTTGCAGGTGTTCAACACGGCGCTCAGCGCCCTGACCGCCGTCGGTCTCGGCCTCGCCGCCATCAGCGGCGTCGGCGCGGTGTTGTTCGTGTTCGGCCTCTGGGCCGTCGTCTCCGGTGCCGCTCAGCTGACCGTGGCCATCCGCCGCCGCAGCCCCGAGCTCGGCCGTCAGTGGCCGATGCTCATCGCCGGCGCCCTCTCGGTCATCGCAGGTTTCACCTACCTGATCGCCGCCGTCAGCGACGACCCCGACCTGACCGCACTGATCATGTACACCGCGGCCGGTGGCGCCTTCTTCGTCATCCAGGCCGCGACCCTGGCCTGGAAACAGCGTCGCCGGGCACGGGTCGCCCGGGCTTGATCGACATCCTGACGATGGCCCCTATCCCCATGCCCTGAACGCCCACGTGCCGGCCCAGCCCCGCCGACCGTGAGCCGTCCCTCTTGCGGAGAGCTGATGCCGAGGAACTCGGGTCATGTCATTCCTTCGGGATGGAGGACGGCGCGAACGTAGCCGCTGAGGTGAGTGCTTTTACGCCCGTGCCCGGTTCGGGTGCCGCGACAGCAGGACGCCCAGCGCGATCATGACGACGCCCAGGACGAAGTGGAGCCAGTTGTCCGCGGTGTTCAGGGGCACGAAGTTGGCGGTGCTCTCCTGATTCACGATGAGGCCGTAGATCCACAGGATGAGGTAGATGATGCCGCCGCCGATGAGGAAGAGGCGGGCGCTGTCCCAGGTGCGCGCCATGGCGATGCCGGCGAAGCCGAAGATCAGGTGGACGATGTTGTGCAGCGCCGACACCTGGAAGAGGCCGAACAGCATGGCCGTGGACTCGTGGCCCGCGGCCTCCATGGACTGGTACTGGGTGGTGATCCCGGGAATGAAGCCGAGGATGCCGATGATCAGAAAGACGACGCCGACCGCCAGTGACGCCTGTTGGAGGCGGGTTCGGGTGACTTCTGCGCGTGTACTGGTCATGATCTTCTCCTTGTGAGGTTCACGTGGCGCGCGTTCGTGCCTGTGGCGGCATGCGGCGAAGCGCGCGGAAGACGGTGTTCTGCGTCCACTCCTCGCTTCTGAAGCGAGATCGAGATGGCGCCCGCGTGCCGCTTCGGCCGGAATGTGCGGTTGCGGCAGGTGATGCGAGTGAAGTGACCATGAGCGCTATGGCTCCGAAGACGCCGGCCATGATTCTTGGCGACGGTTCTTCAGGGACGGGTGAGTTCTGTCCCCGCAGGAATGCCATCCGTGTCCACGGCGTCTGCGAGTGGCCCTGCCCAGCGTCTCCGCACCGGAAACAAGCCTCTCGGAGCTCACCCCACGCCTCGCTGACCTGCCTAAGGGTTAGGGCCCAGCCGTCAGGTCGTGTCCCATCGCGTCGGACCGGCTACGAAATGTGGTCGCACGCGAGCGAGCCGAACACCGCCCGCTTGCGGGCTGGGCGCCAGGTGGTGACCAGCGCGGCCGCGAGGAGGAGTTCCGCGATGTCCCCGCCGTAGTACATGATCTCGCCGGCGCCGCGGAGTTGCGCGACGGGCACCGGCACGTCGACGAGGAAGCCGCCGTACATGAGCTGGGAGACGACCGCGTGGGCGGTGATGGCGACGCCGAGCACGACCAGGCGTGCCGGGACCCCCGGGCGGCCCGGGGCGGGATCGGGCCCCGCGACGGCCCAGGCGAACAGCGCGCCCGACAGCAGGAAATGGACGTGCACGATCCCATGGAGAACCGGATGCTCGGTGGCGACCGTGTAGAGCGGCGTCAGATAGAGGGCGGCCATGGTGCCGGTGCTCAGGAGCAGGGCGGTCACCGGATGGGCCAGGTACCTGATGAGCCGGGTGTGCAGCAGGCCGGTGAGCCGCCGGGCCGCGACGGTGGGCAGCGCCCGGAGTGCCACCGTGATCGGCGCGCCCAGGACCAGCGCGATGGGCGCGTACATGCCGATCAGAAGGTGCTGGAGCATGTGGCCGCGGAAGTCGTGGTGCGCGAAGGAGGCCACCGGAGGCAGCAGAGCCACTCCGAGGAGGACGCATCCGAGCAGGAAGCTCAGCGCACGGTTGCGATCTCCGGAGCGGACGCCGGTACGCCGCCACGCCCTCGCCGCCAGAACCAGATAGGCGGCCATGAGCAGCGCCACCCCGGCCAGGGGGAGCAGGATCTCCCACGGGCCGCCGCCATGGTCGTGCATCAGGTGCTCCGGGGTTCGGCCGACCCGTGGCCGCCCCGTTGCAGCAGGTACCCGCCGGCCACCAGCAGCGCGCCGAGCACGAGGAAGGCGAGGTCCCACCAGAGCTGGTAGGGGCCGCCGTGAACGTGGTGGATGCCCAGGATGTGGTGGTCGATGACGCCTTCGACGAGGTTGAACAAGCCCCAGCCGACCAGCATCCAGCCCCACAGCACCCTGGACCGCCACACCTGACGCCTGCGGTGGGTGACCCGGGCGTACAGGAGAGCGATGCCGGTCAGCACCGCCAGCCAGCAGACGGTGTGGAAGAGGCCGTCCCAGAGAGTGTTCATCTCCAGGCCGGGGACGGTGAGGGGCGAGTAGTACTTCACACCGATGTTGTCGGTGTCCGTGCTACTCAGCATGTGGTGCCACTGCAGGATCTGGTGCAGCAGGATGCCGTCGACGAACCCGCCCAAGCCCACTCCGAGCACGATCCCGGGCGACCTCAGGCGGGCCGGGTGATCCTCCGCTCTGACCTGTCCGGTGGCAGCGACCATGGCCCTCTCCGTCTCTTGAAGATCAACACCATGCGGAGCACTACCCTGGGGCGACCTGCGGAATCAGCTCAGGGGGGCCGAGCGTGGGCCGGCTGGCCGTCCCCTGCGACGGCCTCAGGCATCGGGTGAGCTGACGGCCAGTTCGAGCCGCAGGGCGAGCTGGTCGCACAGTTCCCGGGGCAGCCGGCTTCGGACATGGTGAAGAGACGCGGCCGTCGTCCAGCGCACGCCCGTCAAGGAGCCGAACTCCGGGAGGTACCCGATGAGGAGATTCAGCGCAGGTGTGGTCGGCGGCCTGCTGGCCACCGGGGCCATGAGCGTCGTCATGCTGGCCGGCGGGCGAATCGGTCTGTTGGGCGAACAGCCGCCCCAACGCATCATCCCCCGAGAGGACCCGGGTCCTGGAGGAACTGGGTGCGGTGGTGCCGACGGTACGCACTGATCTGGCCCACCACGAACCAGCGGGCTGAGCGGGCGGCATCCGGCGCGTGCTCGTCACCCGCCGAGATCGACGGGACGCGCCCCAAGCTGCCAGATCGGCCGGGAGTTGTCCGCCGGTGGCCGGTCAGGAAAGCCCTGACCGGCGGATTCACGGCTGCTTGTGCAGTGGCCCAGGTGGACGATGGCCAGGTCGATGTCGGGAAATCAGGTGGTGATCCGTTCGAGGCCGTCCCTCGCGGTCCGGTCCCAGTGATCGTCGTGCAGGTGCGAGAGAACCACCGCGTCCAGCGGAGACAACTTCGACCCGTCGATGGCGGGATCGTGCAGCCGCCGGGTGGTGATGCCGTATCCGAGATGGGCCCGCTGTCCCCGGTGCATGAAGTTGGGGTCGGTGAGCACGGTGAAGCCGTTGTGGCGGATCAGCGTGGTCGCGTTCCCGATGAATCGCACGCTTGATTCGTCCATGACGGTTCCTTGCGCGAGATCAGGCGGCGTGCCGATGGGACAGCGAGCTGGGTGCGCCCTCAGGGGGAGCCGGCAAGGTGGCACGCTGTTCGGCCAGGTCGGTTCCCCTACCCCCGGTTTCAGAGGCCAACCCGCGTTCAGCCGATGTTTGCCCATGTCATCGCGGGTAGGGATCAATGTTCACCACGATGAGAGGACATTGACATGCAACCCGATGCCGCCCACGAGCCCGGCTCGCCGGAGGGGATGACCTCGGGCGAGGTGGACAGCCGCAGTGAGTTGGCCAAGTGGATCAGCGGGACGCATGTGTTCCCGGCTGATCGCGCGGCTCTGCTCAAGCAGGCCCAGTCCGAAGGGGCGCCGGACGTGGTCTTGGCCGTCATCCGCTCGATCCCCGACCGCAGATACGAGAATCTCCAGGAGGTCGCCGACCAACTGGGCATGACGGGGTAGAACGCGCGCATCCGAGCTCCCCGCCCGGTGGGTTGGCCGGGCGGGAGCCCTGCGGGCTTCCAGGACCGTTTGGGCCCGTCAGGTGGGCCGGTTCGTCCGGAGGCTCTGCACGGGGTGCGGACCCTCGGTCTCCAGCCGGTATTCGTGCCCCGACTTCATCGCGTTCTCCGCGATGACCACCTCGGAGGCGGGCTTCTCGTCGTCGAGCACGGCCCGCTGCATGGCCTCGAAGCGCTCGTGCGCCTCCTGGACGTAGCCCGTTCCGATCGTCGTGTAGTCGATCTGGGTGGCCAGCAACTCGCGCAGGTAGGCCTTGTTCGGCTCGAAGGTCACCGGGACCGGCAGTTCGGGCGCGAGCACCTGCTCCGGGTCACGGCCGTCGAACCGCTTGAACGCCTCTGCGGCCAGTCCCAGGTGCTCCAGCTCCATGTTGAGGTGGAGTTCCCAGATCGCCTTGATCCTCGGGTCGCTCTCGGTCTCCATGAACGAGTGGTAGAGGTAGCACTCGTTGTACTCATGGTTGAGCAGCATCTCCCACCAGGTCTCGCCCGGGTCGACGAGCGACTCGTAGTGGGTGACGTGCTCCTCCTCGATCATCCCGATCTCCTGGTAGAGCTGCCGGGCGATCGGTTCCATGTAGAGCGGGCCGACGTTCATGTAGAAGTTCATGGTCTGCTGCTCGGTCGACATGATCGTGAGCGCGTGCAGCTTGGAGATCGGCGATGCGACGGTCCGGTCGTAGTTCTGCCGGACGTTGTCGACCGGGTGGCGATGCTGGAGGTAGGTCGGGCGGCCCGGCATCACCTCGGTGAGCCCGTCGACGATCTTCTCGGCCCGGCGGTGCTCGATCATCTCGTACAGGTTGGCGTACCGATAGAGATGGTCGAAGTCCTCCAGCACGCCGAACTCGTAGGCCTGCCTCAGGTACGGGTCGGGCTCCATCCGGGCCACCCAGGAGGTCAGGTCGACCGCCACCTGCTCGTAGGCGATCGTCGTCTCCAGTACCGAGGCCAGCCCCGGCAGCAGCCAGTTGACCGCCTTCTGCTGCTGGGACTCGATGTAGCGGACCCGCGCGAGCTGCTGCTTCATCTCCACGTCCGGGCAGTGCCGGGCCATGTTGTGGCTGAAGAAGATCGCCTCGGTCTCGAGGCCGTTCATCGTGATGATCCGGCAGCGGGTGTAGGGATCGGACTCGTCGGGGTCGATCGGCATCACCGCGAGCTCGCGCCAGGTACGGAGCTGGTCGTCCAACGGGATGCCGCGCTCACGCAGCGGGTTGAAGGTCATTTGTCCTCACCCATCACTTTGCGGATGAGGTCCCGGGCCCGGTCCATGATCGCCATAGGTGCGCCCACCAGCACGTTCTTGGTCGCCGACTCGACACCCGGGTGGGGCCGGGTGGGCGCCATCTTCTCGGCGGCCTCCACGGCCGCGGTCATCTTCGCCAGGCGCGCGGGATCGCCCTCACGGGTCAGGTGGATGAACTCATACCGCTCCTCGGCGCGGGCGTGCATGAGCACGTCCTTGCGGAGCACCTCCAGGTGCTTGAGGAAGTCGGGATGGTGCGGGCCCATCTCGTCGAGGTCGGACAGCAGTTGCTTGGCCTCGTTCTCCTCCCTCAGCCGGTCGTCGACGATCGCGTCGCCTCCGTCGACGACCCGCCGCACATAGGGATGGACGATCTCCTCCTCGGCCGTCTCGTGCACGGCGAGCAGGTGGACCAACCGGTGGAAGGCCTCCTCGCGGGCGCTCCCCTCGGAGGCCTCGACCTCGGCGAACAGGTCTCTGATCTCTGCGTGCTGGCGGACCAGAAAGGCCACCACATCAGTAGGCCGAGCATTCATCGACGATTACCTAACCGGGACATATGGCATAGTCTTCGGACAATCCACTCTTACCCAGAGTTACTGACAGTAACGCTAGGTATCGAAGCCGTGGGGGACCGCTTCCGGTGACAAGTCGGGGCGGAGTCGCAGGAAGCGCAGCGGATGCCGCCAGCGACCGTGGTCGCGGGCCACATCGGCCAGCACCTCCACCACCACATCGGGGTGCACCCGGACGTACGAGAGGGGCGTCGCCGAGCTGAAAAGCCCGGCCCATCGAGGTGGGAGCAGCTCGGGCCAGGGGTGATCGGCGTGTGCGGCGTGCAGATGGTCGGCCAGCTCGGCGGCTTGCCCATCGTGGAGACGACTGGTTCGGCCGAGGATGAGGTCCTGGGGGTGGGGGAGCGTGCCGGTGACGCCGCCGACGATCATCTCGGTGGTGATGCGGGTCTTGTACTTCCACCACCCGCGCACGCCGGGCCGGTAGGGGTCCGCCGCCGCTTTGATCATCAGGCCTTCGGTGCCCTTGGGCGCCAGGATCTCCATCCACAGCAGAGCCTCGGCGAGGTCGGCAGTCTGCATGGACAGGGCCAGTAGGCCTGTGGTCGGGACGTGGGCGAACAACTCCTCAAGGCGTCTGCGCCGCTCGGTCAGCGGATGGCCGCGCAGGTCCGTCCCATCGGTTTCCAGCAGGTCGAAGGCGACGTAGTGACAGGGCTCGGTTCGGGCCAGGTGCCGGGCTCAGTCGCCGGCGCGGCGTTGGAGCGCGCCGGCGACCGAGCCGGCCGTTCGCGCTCCAGCGCACGATCTCCCCATCCAGGACGGTGCCCGGCGGCAAGTGCTGCCGGAGCGCCGTCACGACCTCGGGGAACCTCTCGTTCAGGCGCGCCTGACGCCGCGATTCCAACTGCACGCCGCGGTGCTCGTCGAGCCCCGCCAGCGCCCGGTAACCGTCGTACTTCGCCTCGTAAAAGGCAGCCTCCGCGGCAGGCGTCGGGCATGGGCGGAAGGTCGACGGTACGGGCCGGCATCGGCCCCTCTGTACGGATGTTCACGCTGGTAGTCCCCTCAAACGCACCTACGTCGTTCTCGGGCGACGCTCCTGCCAGGTGGCCGGTTCCCAGCGAGAGGATCACCCAGACCTGCGCGGATGGTGATGGCCCGTCGGCTGCTGGAGGAGCTCCGGGTGTTTGTCGGCATATGAGGGATTTGTGGCCGGATATGGGCGGCGCCGCGCCTTGATCCGTGGGCAGCATGGAAGCCGGACACTCCTTCTGAAAGGTCGGCGGCGATGCCAGAGGCCATCGCGGGGCTGGAGATCCCTGAGACGACGGCGGTCGCCGAGGCGACCAAGATCGCTCAGGACATGACCGGTCCCCTCATCTACCACCACTCCCGGCGGGTCTACTTCTTCGGGCTGATCCACGCCAACCGGCTCGGCGTGAAGCCCGACCCGGAGCTGCTCTACCTGGCGGCCATGTTCCACGACACCGGCCTGCGGACGCCCTTCTCCGAGGTCGAGCAGCGCTTCGAGGTCGACGGGGCCGACCACGCGCGGGCGTTCCTCGCCGAGCGGGGCTTCTCCGCGGCCGCCGCCGACACGGTCTGGACGGCCATCGCCCTGCACACCACGCCAGGCATCCCGGGCCGGATGGCCCCGGAGATCGCGGCCGTCCACCTCGGCGTGCTGACCGACATCGTCGGCTTCGGGCTCGACGGGTTCGCCCACGGTCAGCTGAACGAGATCCTCGCCGCCCATCCCCGGGGAGACTTCAAGAACGAGTTCCTGCGCGAGTACGTCGACGGGCAGAAGGACCGCCCGGACACCACCGTGGGGACCGTCAACTCCGATGTGCTCGAACACTTCGTCCCCGGCTTCCGGCGGACGACGACGGTCGAGCGCATCCTGAACTCCGAGTGGCCGAGCTGATGCGCGCGGTCATCGCGCGGGAGCGCGACGCCGGAGTCGACGGCCTCACCCTGGCCGACATGCCCTATCCCCACGCGGCCGAGAACGATGTCATCGTGCGGGTGCACGCCGCCGGGTTCACCCCCGGCGAGCTCGACTGGCCGGCCACGTGGACCGACCGGGCCGGGCGCGACCGGACGCCCAGCATCCCCGGGCACGAGCTGTCCGGGGTCGTGGCCGAACTCGGCTACGGGACCACCGGCCTCACCGTGGGCCAGCGGGTCTTCGGCCTGACCGACTGGGCCAGGAACGGGTCCCTGGCCGAGTTCACCGCCGTGGAGGCCCGAAACCTGGCGCCCCTCCCGGCCGACGTCGACCACACCACGGCGGCCGCGCTGGCCATCTCCGGGCTGACCGCCTGGCAGGGGCTGTTCGACCACGCCCGCCTCACGACCGGGCAGACCGTCCTGATCAGTGGCGCGGCCGGGGGCGTCGGGTCGATCGCCGTCCAGCTCGCGCGGGAGGCGGGGGCCGTCGTGATCGCCACCGGCCGGGCCCGCGACCGCGAGGTCGCGCTGGGCCTCGGCGCGACGACCTTCCTCGACCTCGACGCCGAGGACGTCCGGGACGCCGGTGAGGTGGACGTGGTGTTCGACGTCATCGGCGGCGAGATCATGGCCCGGTCGACGGAACTGATCCGGCCGGGCGGCACCCTCGTCAGCGTCGCCATGCCGCCCGACGTGCGGCCCAAGGACGGGCGGGCCCTGTTCTTCGTCGTCGAACCCGACCGCGCCCGGCTGGCCGACCTCGCCCAGCGGGTCAGGGACGGCCGGCTCAGGCCGCTGGTGGGCGCCGTGCGCCCGCTGTCGGAGGCGGCCGACGGATGCGCCCGCAAATCCGCCGTGCCCGGGAAGACGATCATCCAGGTGGCGGCCTGACCCAGCCCGGCGGCCGTGTCAGCACCACGACGGCCCGGTGTCAGCGCGGTCGGCGACCGTGATCCTCACGAACCGAACCACCGGACGCTGAGGAGAGCATCATGGGTCGTTTCACCGAATCAGGGCTGCGCCGGCTGCGCGGCGTGCTGGCCGGGCACGTCGAGTCGGGCCGGATCCCCGGGCTGGTCGCCCTGGTCGCCCGGGGCGAGGAGGTCCACGTCGAGACCGTCGGGACCATGCGCCACGACGGCGGCCCGCCGATGGGCCGGGACACGATCTTCCGGATGGCCTCGACGTCCAAGCCGGTGTCGGTCGCGGCGGCGATGATCCTGCTCGACGAGTGCCGACTGCGGCTCGACGACCTGGTCGACCCGTGGCTGCCCGAACTGGCCGACCGGCGCGTGCTCACCCGCGTCGACGGCCCGCTCGACGACACCGTGCCGGCCCGGCGGCCGATCACCGTCCGCGACGTGCTGACCTCCACGTTCGGGCTCGGCATGGACCTGACCGCGCTCGGCTCGCCGATCATGAACGCGGTCTTCGAGCAGGGCCTCACGCCCAACCTGCCCGTGGAGATGCCCGAGCCGGACGAGTGGATGCGCCGCCTGGGCACGCTGCCGCTGATGTACCAGCCGGGGGAGCGCTGGCAGTACCACATCAGCAGCGACCTGCTCGGCGTGCTCGTCGCCCGGGTCACCGGCCAGTCGTTCGAGAGCTTCCTGCGCGAACGCCTCTTCGACCCCCTGGGCATGACCGACACCGGCTTCGACGTCCCCGCCGGCGAGATCGACCGCCTGCCGCCCCTCTATGCCCCCGACCCCGCGAGCGGGGAGTTCCACGTGTGGGACCCGGCCGAGGGCGGCCGCCACAGCGCTCCGCCGGCCTTCCAGGGCGGCGGCGGGGGCCTGGTCTCCACCGCCGACGACTACCACGCGTACTTCCGGATGCTGCTCAACGGCGGGGTCCACGAGGGCGAGCGGATCCTCTCGCGGCCGGCGGTCGAGCTGATGACCACCAACCGGCTCACGCCCGAGCAGAACGCCTTCCGCAACGCC
Source organism: Herbidospora galbida (assembly GCF_005233835.1). Lineage (GTDB taxonomy): Bacteria > Actinomycetota > Actinomycetes > Streptosporangiales > Streptosporangiaceae > Herbidospora > Herbidospora galbida. The sequence continues at coordinate 96,120 of NZ_SZQA01000011.1, forward strand.
CTGGCGGCCGACAACGTCCACGTGTCGTTCGGCCAGGGCCAGCACGGCGGCTGGGGCATGGGGATGGCGGTGCGGACGTACCGGGGCGACTACGCGCCGATCGGGCAGTTCGGCTGGGACGGCGGCAGCGGCACCTCGACCTACGCCGATCCGGCCAACGGGCTCGTCGGGATCCTGCTCACCCAGGTCGGGATGTCGGTCCCGGATCCGGCCCGGCTCGTCCATGATTTTTGGACCACTGTCTACCAAGCGATCGAGGAGTAAAAGCTTTGCCCAACGTGAACCCCGCCAGGCGTCGGCATTGGCGGGGTTCGCCGCCCTCACCAGGCACAACAGGTTTTGTCCAGGTGAACTGCGCGTCATAGACTCAAAAGTGAACAGGAGGTCGTCCGCCTCCCCAGAGAATCGCCGTCGACGTCCTCGCGACTCCGGCCTCGGCCCGGACGCCACTCACAAAAGCGGAAAAGACCGCGCGATCACCTGACAGCACACCGGCCGACTTCGGGCAGAGGTTCGGCCGGGCTTTTCGCGTCCCCTGTCCGCGAAGCAGAAAGGCCCTTCGATGACGCGAGCCTTCCGAGTCCGGAGGACCGTGGCGACGGCCCTGGTGACGACCCTGGTGTGCGTCGGGGTCAGCGTGCTCTTCCTGCTCTTCGCAGGCTACAAGGAGATGGACAGTGTCCAGGCGCGGGCCACCATGACGTGGGGTCATGTGGTCCCGCTCATCCGGGAGGGCCCGCTTCCGAAGACGCTGGAGGACAACTCCGTCAACGCCGTGCAGGTGGTGGACTCGCACGGGCACGTCGTGGCAGCCACGCCGCAGTTGGCGGGCAAGGGCCCGATGGCCGACTTCCACGCCGACCGCGCGAGCGTGCGCGCGGTCCGTACGCTCTGCCCGCCGGCCGGTCTGTCGGGCTGCGCGACGGTCCTGTCGTACAAGGTCTACCAGCCGGGCGGGTTCTGGCTGCTCTACATGGCGCTGCCCGTGGTCGCCTGGTACGGCAGCGTCACCTCGATCATCACGGCCGTCGGGGTGTCGCTCCTGGTCATCTCGGTGCTCACCGCCTGGACCTTCCGCGACCTCACCAAGGCGCTGGCCCCCGTGAACGCCATCAGGTCGCGGATGGCCGAGATCACCGCCACGGGCCTGGACCGCCGGGTCCCGGTGTCGACCAAGTACGAGGAGATCCAGCTCCTCGCCGAGACGGTGAACGCCACCCTCGACCGGCTGGAGGTCGCCTACCAGCAGCTCCGTCGCTTCACCCAGGACGCCTCCCACGACCTGCGCACCCCCATCACGGCCATGCGGGCCCAGCTGGAGGAGGCGCTGATGCATCCCGACAGCACCGACTGGCCCACGATGAGCACGGAGGTCCTCGCCGGGGTCGAACGGCTCCAGGCGATCGTGACCGACCTGCTGACTCTGGCCCGCCTCGACGCCCGCGCGCCGGTCGACCGCGCGCCGACCGACCTGGCCGCCCTGGTCGACGGGGAGCTGAAGCGCCGGGCGTACCGGAAGAAGATCGTCACCGAGCTCGCCGAGCACGTCCGGGTCGACTGCGACCGGCTGCGGATCACCCGGGTGCTGGGCAACCTGCTCGACAACGCCGAACGCCACGCCCGCTCCCAGATCACGGTGCGGGTGCGGGCCGACGGGACCTGCGCGATCCTCGAGGTGCTCGACGACGGGGCCGGGATCGCGCCCGAGCACCGGGAGATCGTCTTCGACCGGTTCACCCGGCTCGACGCCTCACGGGCCCGCGACGCGGGCGGAACGGGGCTGGGTCTGTCGATCGCGCGGGAGATCGCCGAGGCGCACGGCGGAAGCCTGACGATTCAGGACAGTGAGCGGGGGGCACGATTCGTGCTGCGCCTGCCCACGACGGCCTCGTGAAGGCGGCCCCTCCATTTTCAACGTATAGCGCACCCCCGGGCTTGCCACAAGCCCCCCGTCATGCCGCAGAATCGACCGGCCAAGCCCACAATCTGCGAAATCCGGGGGACGCAGACGTGAATCCACTGACCACCAGTGCGTTCGACCTGCCCGACCATCTGGCGCCCAAGGCCGACCCGGCCCTGATCGCCCGGGACGAGAAGCACTTCGCGGCCATCGCGGAGAGCCTCCACCAGTCGATCACCGACCTGTCCGCCCGCCTCGACGCCGAACGGAGGGCCCCGGGCGGGGCGGGACGCGCGGCGTTCGACCGCGACCAGGAGGTGCACCGGCTGACCGCCCGCCTCCGCGCCCTGCGCCGCTTCGGCCTCGACCTGTGCCTCGGCCACATGGTCGGCGACGACGACCAGGAACCCGTCTACATCGGCCGTCTCGGCCTGACCGACAGCTCCGGGCGGCGGCTGCTGCTCGACTGGCGCTCACCCGCCGCCGAGCCCTTCTTCGGGGCCACCCACGCCAACCCGATGGGCCTGTCGAGCCGCCGCCGCTACCGCTGGGCGGCCGGACGGATCAACGACTACTGGGACGAGGTCTTCACCCAGGACGGGTTCGACGGCCACGCCGCCGCCCTCGACGACCAGTCGGCCTTCATCGCCAGCCTGGGCGGCAACCGCTCGGGCCGCATGCGCGACGTGCTGGGCACCATCCAGGCCGACCAGGACGCCATCATCCGCGCGTCGTCACGCGGCGCGCTCGTCGTCGACGGCGGCCCCGGCACCGGCAAGACGGTCGTCGCCCTGCACCGTTCGGCCTACCTGCTCTACTCCGACCCGCGACTCGGCCACCACCGGGGCGGCGTGCTCTTCGTGGGGCCCCACCAGCACTATCTGGCCTATGTGGCCGACGTACTGCCGAGCCTGGGAGAGGAGGGAGTGCGGACCTGCACCCTGCGCGACCTCGTCAAGGAGGGCGCCGCAGCCGCGACCGAGACCAATCCGGAGATCGCCCGGCTCAAGGCCTCGGCCGAGATGGTCAAGGCCATCGAGCCGGCCGTGAAGTTCTACGAGAACCGGCCCGACAAGGGCATGGAGGTCACCGACGCGAAGATCTGGCTGAGCCCCGACGACTGGGCCGAGGCCTTCGACGCCCCCGACCCCGACACCCCCCACAACGAGGCGCGCGACGTCATCTGGCAGGAACTGCTCACGATCCTCACCGACAAGTACGAGGGTGACGCCTCCCGCGACATGGTGCGCCGCTCGCTGCTGCAGGACCGAGAGCTGGTCAAGACGTTCAACCGGGCCTGGCCGCTGATCGAGGCGGCCGACCTCGTGGGCGACCTGTGGACCGTCCCGGCCTACCTGCGGCTGTGCGCGCCCTGGCTGACGATCGAGCAGATCCGCCTCCTGCAGCGCCCGGAGGCCCAGGCCTGGACGGTCTCCGACCTGCCCCTCTTGGACGCCGCCCGCCAGCGCCTCGGCGACCCGGAGGCCGCCGCGACCAAACGCCGCCAGCAGGCCGCCATCGCGCTCGAACGGGAACGGACCGGACACGTCATCGACCGGCTGCTCGACACCGACGACGACGGCGAGGGCCTGATCACCATGTTCCACAACCAGGACATGCGCGACGCCCTGGTCGACGAGACCGTCGCCCCCGGCGTCGAACCCGACGTCCTGGCCGGCCCGTTCGCGCATGTCGTCGTCGACGAGGCGCAGGAACTCACCGACGCCGAATGGCAGATGCTGCTGCTCCGCTGCCCGTCGCGGAGCTTCACGATCGTCGGCGACCGCGCCCAGGCCCGGCACGGCTTCACCGAGACCTGGGAGGAGCGGCTCCGCCGGATCGGCCTCGACCGGGTCACCCTCGCTCAGCTCACGGTCAACTACCGCACCCCCGAAGAGATCATGTCGGAGGCCGAGCCGGTCATCCGCGCCGCGCTGCCCGACGCCAACGTGCCGACCTCGATCCGGACCGGCGGCGTGCCCGTCCGCCACGGCTCGGTCTCGGAGCTCACGTCGATCCTCGACGCCTGGCAGGGCGACGGCATCGCCTGTGTGATCGGCGACCCCGCCTTCCGGCCGACCGCCCGGGTCAGGTCGCTGACCCCCGAACTGTCGAAGGGCCTGGAGTTCGACCTGGTCGTGCTGGTCGACCCCGACAGGTTCGGCGAGGGGATCGAAGGAGCGGTCGATCGGTACGTCGCCATGACGCGCGCCACGCAGCAGTTGGTGATCCTCACGAGCTGACGGGCCGGAGGACCGCCCGGAACTCGTAGGAGGTCACCTTGGAGAAGGCCGTCGTGGTGACGGTCAGGTGGATCACCGGCTCGGCGCCGCTCAGGTCGACGGCGCCGCCCACGGCGACCTTCGCCTGGTCGGCCGCGCGGTCGCCCGACACCACGTAGGCGGGTTCGGCGCCGCTGACCGTGCCCTCGACGGGGAAGAGGTCGTCGCGGGAGTCGGGGGGCGCGTAGAGGAAGTCGCCGCCGTCGCGGGCGTCGATCACGAAGATCGCCCCCGCGATGCGCGCGCGGGCGGCGTCGAGGTTGCCGGGGTCGCCCTGGAGCTGGTCGAGGGAGATCACGGTCTTCACCGAGTAGCGGGCGCCGGTGGCGTCGGAGGGCGTCAGCTCGGACGTGGCCGCCGGGTCTTCGGGGGAGGAGATCAGCGCCTCGGGGTCGTCGGAGATCTGGGCGGCCTCGAACTTCGCGGTGAAGACGCCGCGCTCGGCCGTGCCGCCCATCAGGTCCACGCCCTGGAGGTTGATGGTGCCCGTCACCTGGGCGCCGTCGGCCTGGAAGCGGACCTCGCCCCGGTCGGGGGTGTAGGCGGCGGCCGTGACGCCGGAGACGGCGTTGAAGAGGTTCATGCTCCGGGCGTGGTTGACCGGCGTGAGCACGGTCTGCTCGCCGTCGGTCGCCCACTCGGCGAACACGTCGTCGGCGCTGCCGTCGAAACAGCTCGCGTCGGACGCGAACCAGATCGCCCCGGGAGCGGGCGCCCCGGCCGGATTGCCGACCCGCAGACACCAGTCGGACGGCCGCCGGACGCGTAACTCGCCCTGGCGGGTGAACGGCGAGCCGTTGGCGACGCTGCCTTCGAGGATCACCGTGTAGGTGCCGGCGCCGAGCCCCGCTCTCGGCGTCTGCACCGGGGCGGCCTCTTCCGCGTCGTCGCCGTCGAGAAGGAGCAGAATCGTCGCGGCGCCCATGATCAGTAAGAGGACGAGAACGATCCAGAGCCACGGCCGGCGAGGCGGTGATGATGTGACGGTGACCCTGTTTCCGTCGCCCGTGATCAAAGGGCCGTAGACATTCTTGCCGATCCTGATCTCGGGCTTCTCCACTGGTGCCTCCGATAGTCGGCGTCAGCGGCAGATTAGTGGAAAATCACGCGCCGTGCTGTGAAGCCGCCGCTTCCGGACGCAGATCCCGCAGGGCCATCTGATGACGTGGCGGGTCAGGCAGAACGACATTTCTGTGTACGGCCGATCGCATGTCGGCGTGCAGGAGTTCACCCGGTTCCATAAGACGCCAGCCGGGGTCGTCGTCCATTCGCTCACTGGCCACCACGACGCATTTCCGGTCGGCCAGGTCGGCGCTTTCCACCCTGATTCTGCCGCCGGTTCCCTCATGGCAGAGAAGGCCGGCGCGGCGTTCCAGGACGTACAACTCATGGGTTTCCGGATAACGTAGCGCCCACAGTTGCGTGCCCGAAATGAGAATGAGGTTGAGCGCGAAAAGCGGGAGTTCGTCGGCGATCCATCGGCCCGCCGACACGATCGCGGCGCTGACGTCGCCGCCGTTGGCACGGACCTCCCGCGTGATGAGCGCGAACACCCGCTCGGAGTCGGTGTCGCCCTTGACCAGATTCCGGTCGGGCCCGAGCTCGGCCTCCAGCCGGTCGAGCCCCTCGACCACGCCGTTGTGCGCGAACAGCCGGTTGTCCTGCTTGAAAGGGTGGGTGTTGCGGCGCTCCAGCCCGCCGGTCGAGGCGTAGCGGACGTGCGCGATGAAGGTCGCCGAACACTCCTCCTTCGCCTCGTGGGCGAAGCAGCGGTCCTCGTAGGCGGCGATCGGCGCCTTGTGGGTGTGGGCCTCGCCGTGGTCGTAGAAGCCGAGGCCGGCGCCGTCGGGGTCACGGTGGCTCTGCGCGGTCAGGGAGTCGGGGGCCTCCAGGAGCCAGAACGTGGCCTTGGTGCGGTGCGGGGCGGCGGACAGCCCGAAGAGGCGGCACATGACGTGCTTATCCCCGTGGCCGCAAACCGGCACAGATCGGCACGGACAAGAGTTTGACCAGCTGCGATCATGGGTGCGGTCAAGCCGTCGCCGACGCGGCAATATACGGCGGCTATACAGGCGCGTCCTACGTTGGGCCGTATGTCACGGATGACCATGGATGATCACCTGATGGCACGCATCGTGGCCTACATCGACCACAGCCTCGGGGACCCGGACCTCTGCCCGCCCACCATCGCCGCGGCACACTACTTGTCGATCCGCGGGCTGTATCGCATGTTCGAGGCCAGGGGGCTGTCGGCGGCGCGGTACATCAGGTCGCGGAGGCTGGAGAAGTGCCGGGACGAACTTGTGGCGCCGGGGATGACGGGGGTGCCTGTGGGAGTAATCGCGCAGCGGTGGGGGTTCCGGTCGTGCTCGCACTTCTCGCGGGTGTTTCTGGAGGAGTACGGGGTGTCGCCGGCGGCTTATCGAAAGCGGGGGAGGGAGAAGACGGCGGCCTGAGGGGGCTGGGGTGTAGGGCGGGCCGGAAACTCTTGCGATGAATTGAATATCGCGTCGGGTTCTCAGGCATCGGTCCCGTCTCTTGAGGGAATTCTCTGCCGGTAGCGCGCAGCTTCTTCGGGGTGACCTAGCGCGTCCTGGATGTTGGCCATTTTCATAAGCGATATTTCGAGGTCGCGTTGGGCCTGGGCGTTGGTGGGGTCGGCGGCGGCGAGTTTCTCGGCGATGCGCAGGTCGGCGGTGTGGTGCCGGTAGGCGGTGTCGAGGTCGCCCCGGGCGGCGAGCAACTCGCCGATTTTGCTGTGGGAGACGCTGAGGTCGCGTTGGGCTTCAGCGTTGCTGGGGTCGGCGGCGGCGAGTTTCTCGGCGATGAGCAGGTCGGCGGTGTAGTACTGGTGGGCGGTGTCGAGGTCGCCCCGGGCGGCGAGCAACTCGCCGATCTTGTTGTGGGAGACGCTGAGGTCGCGTTGGGCTTGGGCGTTGGTGGGGTCGGCGGCGGCGAGTTTCTCGGCGATGCGCAGGCTTGCGGTGTAGTGCCGATGGGCGGTGTCGAGGTCGCCCCGGGCGGCGAGCAACTCGCCGATCCTGCTGTGGGAGACGCTGAGGTCGCGTTGGGCTTCAGCGTTGCTGGGGTCGGCGGCCGCGAGTTTCTCGGCGATGAGCAGGTCGGCGGTGTAGTACTGGTGGGCGGTGTCGAGGTCACCCCGGGCGGCGAGCAGGTCACCGAGTCTTCCGTGGGAGATGCTGAGGTCGCGTTGGGCTTCAGCGTTGCTGGGGTCGGCGGCCGCGAGACTCTCGCGGATGTGCAGGCTTGCGGTGTGGTGCTGGTGGGCGGTGTCGAGGTCGCCCCGGGTGGTGAGAAGGTCACCGAGTCTTTCGTGGGAGATGCTGAGGTCGCGTTGGGCTTCAGCGTTGCTGGGGTCGGCGGCCGCGAGACTCTCGCGGATGTGCAGGCTTGCGGTGTGGTGCTGGTGGGCGGTGTCGAGGTCGCCCCGGGTGGTGAGAAGGTCACCGAGTCTTTCGTGGGAGACGCTGAGGTCGCGTTGGGCTTGGGCGTTGGTGGGGTCGGCCACGGCGAGTTGCTCAATGGTGCTGATCAGGATGTTGAGACGTGACGCTGCAGTCGTGAGATCGCCCGTGAGAATGTGCGCCCGTGCTTCTCGGTCGAGTAGGTGTATGTGGTGACGCGTGATCACAGTGAAGCTACTCGTGATCTCGCCGAGGAATGACGCGACTGACAACTCGCCGGATTGGTTTGCGAGCATGTCGGCCACAGCAAGAGCGAAGCCCACCAGTTCTTCGCTTTGATCTGTCGCTTCCAGGTGGTGGGCGATCTCAAGAAGGTCCGGATATCCGCCCCGCCCCTGCGACAGTCGGTTGAAACGCATTGCCAGCGCGCGTCGGTGGCTTTCGACCTCATCGGTTCGGTGCTCCGCAAGAGCCGTGGCTATCCACGTATGGATGACCACCTCGCCCTCGGGGGTCGAGCTCAGCAGCGTCAGATCGACGAGTCGGTTGACTGCGGCGGTCACCACGGTGATGGCCTCCGCCGGACGCGTCTCGCCGTGCACCGCCCAGACGACGTCTTCGACGCTCATGGGCGCGCGGGATATCGCGCACTGCAGCAGGACGTTCTTCTCCGCCGTGCTGAGCAGCCCCAAGAGCTGCTCCAGCAGGATGTCTCTCGTTCCGAGCAGCACCGCCTCGTCGACCGCCGTCTCCAGCGTCGGCTCCGCGGTCAGGGTGATGTGGTGGTCTCTCGCCAGCTCGCGCAGCTTGGTGGTGACCTCTTTGAGCTGGGCCCGACCGTTGTTGAGCAGGGCGTTGACGAACTCCAGCAGGCGCGGGTGCCCGCCGATGGTGACCATCAGGGTTCGGCGGTCTTCGGGCGACAGGTCCCGTAGGGCGGGCAGTCTCAGCAGCATCCGGCGGAGTTCGGCGGGGCTGAGCGGTGGGATCGGTATGTCGACGAGGAAGTCGTTGTCTGGCAAGGGGTAGCGGCAGGTCACCAGGATTCGCCCACGGTGTGCCTGCTGGCAGAACTGCGTGAATATCTCGGCGAATCCGTCGTCGGTGAACCTGCCACCGTCAAGGCTAAGGTTCTGCTCGAAGTCGTCGAAGACGATCAGCAGTCGTGCCTGGTGGAGAAGCTGGCCGATTATGCTGATCTTGGTCGTGTCGTCCGTCGTCAGGTCCACCAAGTGCCGCTGGACATCGGGGTTGCCTTCGAATGCACCGGCCACGCTGCCGATGAGGCCGAGAGGGTTCCACAGTCCCTCGTGGACGACCGTGGTCCAGCCGTCGTTGCCCAGTCGGCTCATCGCGCGTCCGGCCACGGCGGTCTTGCCGATTCCGCCGATCCCGGTGAGGACGGCTCCGGAGATGTCGCCGAGATCCCGCACACTCGGGTGGCCGCGCAGCACGTTCATGACGGCCCGGAGTTCGGGCCGACGGCCGATCAGCGACCCGATCGGGAGGGCGCGCACACTGCCGCCCGCTGGCGGATGAATCGCGCGGGACAAAGGTTGCGAGGGGCCGGAGTTCGTTCGCAGCGGCGGGTCGTTCTGCGCGCAGAGCAGGGTGGTGACCCCGTATTCGGGGCGGCCTTTGTCTGCGGTGGCACGGCGGCGTTGGCCCTCCAACTCTCGTCGGGCGACGGCAAGGGCGTGGGAGGGCGTGGTTTCGGGCTTGGCGGCCAGGGCGTTGTAGAAACGTCGGGCCAAGTCGGTGGCGTACACATCCGAGACGGACGCCTGCATGGCCAGGACGCGATCGGCGCCTTGGCGGATAAGGGTAGCCGCGAGACCTTCGGCCCTGTCGGGCGCGGGGGCGGCGCCGGCGCAGGCGGACACCACGATCAAGGGCAAAGGGCAGGTTCCGGCGCGGAGGACCTCGACCAGGCCGTTGGTGTCGACGGGCTCGGGGCTGCCGTCCTCATCGGACAGTTCCACCCCGAGAGGGTTGCCGTGGGCCGACAGGTGCAAGATGTGGTACTGATCTTGCTGGAGCGCCTTCGTGATCTCCGCCGAGCTCGGCACTTCCAGGATCCTGACCTGGACCTGTTCCATCTCCTGCACGTCGGCGACCGCGTCGAGGACCGCCTGCATCTCGGCCTCGACGTCGAGGGGCGCGTTCCGGGTCGTGTTCTCGTCGGGGGCCGACACGGCGACGAGGATCTTCAAAGGGCCGGGAAGCGGCGCCACCGCCGTGTGGCCGACATCGGCCATCCGACGGCGCATCTGGGCCCCCGGCATCGTGACCAGCGGGACGCCGTTGAGGGTGATCAGCTCGTAGGGCAGGGTGCTCGACCCGGCGTCGACGTCGCAGACGACCTCCACCACCGTGCCCAAAGCGGAGCCGGTCAGCAGGGTCGTGAGGTGGTCGATCGTCTCCTCGGACAGCAGCGCCCGCGCGAGCGCGCCGCCCGTCTGGAGGAGTCGCTGTTCGGCCTCGCCGCCCCTCAGCCGGAGGGCGTGCCAGGCGTCGTCGATGCCGTAGGGACGCGGGTTCTCGACGGTGCCCAACACCGTCCCGGAGACGGTCGTCTCGCAGGTCAACGTCGCACCCTCGGCCCGCACTCGCAGAACCACCTCGTGCCGGAGCGGGATGGCGGGCAAGGGACGCGGCCGCAGCTCCGGGGCGGCCAGAATGGGCGGGTCGTGGGGGTTCTGGGGTTGGCCGAGCAGATACCGCAGCAGCCCTTCCGCCCCGGCAACCGTGAACTCGGTAACCGTGTAGTAGGTCCGGGATTCGGCCGTGAGAAACGCCGGGATGTCGTCGATCCGCCCGCCCGGGAGGACCACCGACAGGAACTTCCTCCCGGCGTCGTCGGGTTGCCGGTTGAACTGGTGCTTGACCTCCCTGGCCTCCCAGCGCACCCCGCGCCGCTCGGTCGGCGGCGTCTCCCCGTCGGCGGCCCGGCGGTATTCCGGGGAGGCGATGACCAGCACGAAATCCGCGTCGCGGATCTGCGCGCTCATCCAGTCGGGCCAGAACTGCGGTTCTCTGGCCGCCGACTCGTCGAGCCCGGCGTTGACCCCGTTCGCGCGCAGGAACGCCCACAGAGTCCGGACCTTTTCCACGTGGTCATCGTCGTCGTGGGCATAGGAGATGAACACGCGCGGGTAGACCACCACAACTCCATTCGGCCCGTGGGCTGCTCACCTTAAGTGAGTCCAGGGCCCTATGGAGCAGTGTCGCGCGAACTGTAAAACAAGGTGACGAGCGCCCTGTTTACGGTCGTTCCTAGACGGGGAAATCGGCCGCCATTCGCACCGCCTCGCCCAGTGGCGGCACATTCCATTCGGCCCTTTCCTCGTCGGTCGTCTCCGGCTCCACGTCCCACAGCCGGAACCCCTCGCCGTCCTCCACGTATTGGGTCCCGTAGTGCTGGGGGAGCCCTTGGTGCATCAGCCACCGGTCCATGGAAGCCGCCGCCAGCCATTTGGCCGGCCCGTAGCCGGCCAGTGCGCTCAGCCGGGCCAGCACGTGTCCCAGGTGGAAATGTTCCACCAGGTGAGAGTGCTGCAGGATCATCGCCGCGTTGTAGTAGTCGCGCGCCGACCGCACGTGCCCACTCCCCAGCAGTCGCATCACCTTGGCGCGACGGGCCTGGTCGCGTTCGAAGTGACCCTCGGCCGGGGCGGTGCCGACCCGGTCGGCCTGGTCTTCGGCGAAGACGCTGATGAGGACCGGGTTGTCCGGGGAATGGGCGTCGGGGGCGGGGAGCCGGTCAAGGACCAACGGCAGGTTGAACCGTTCTCCGATCAACCGTGGGCTCGGCATGCTCCCAGTGTGGATCGCGTCTCAGGTGGCGTCGAGGGTGTCAGTCGTCGTAGTCGCGCTTGAACTTGATGATGCGGCCGTTCGACACGGCGACGTACACGTCGTACTCCCAGTCGCCCTTCTCGAGTTCGATTTTCCACGTCCGCCGGCCGTGCTCCCATTCGCGCTCGACGTCGGTCACATAAGCGCCGGGGACTTTCTTCTTCGCGATTTTCACGGCCTGCGCCTTGGTGACGGAGGCGGTCGTGGCGGCGGCGGGGGTGGCGGCGGCGGTCAGGCCGAGAACGGTGACCGCGCCGGCGAGTGCGTATCGGATTCTCATGCCCTCAGATTCGCGGGAGTCCGGATAGCGCCACGCTAAGACGTCACTAACGTCAGCACCACCCGCGCGCCGCCGTTCGGGGATCTCTCCAGGCGCGTTTCCGGTACGGTCCGGCGCACGATGTCCAGGCCGAGTCCGGTCGACCCGGCTCCGCTGTGGCCGCGTTCCAGGGCGGCGGGGCCGAAGCCGGGGCCGTCGTCCTCCACGACCAGCTCGCGGGGCGTCAGGCGTACCGAGAAGGGAACTCCCTCGTCGGTGTGGGCGAACACGTTCTCGAACAGCGCGTCCAGGGCCGCGGCCAGGTCGGGGGCGGAGACGGGGACCTCGACGGGGACGGGCGGGACCGTCACGGAGAAGGCGCGTTCCTGCTCCTCGGCCAGCACCGACCAGAACTCGGCCCGCTCGCGCACCACGACGGCCGCGTCGCAGGAGCCCTTCTCGCGGGTGCGGCGGCGGGCGTCGAGGATGACCGAGGTCACGGCCTTCTCCAGCGCGTCGACGCGGGCGGCGATGCGGTCGGCCTCCGACGGGTCGCGCAGCGACTCGGCCTCCAGGCGGAGGCCGGTCAGCGGGGTCCGCAGGCGGTGGGAGATGTCGGCGACCATCTCGCGTTCCTCGGCGAGCAGTTCGCCGATGCGGCCGGCGAGGTGATTGAGCGCCAGCCCGGCCGACCGGACCTCCGGCGGACCGCCCGGGACCGCGCGGGCCTCCAGGTCGCCGCCGGCCAGCCGGTGGGACACGCGGGCCAGCGCGGTCATCGGGCGCGTGATGGCGACCGCGAGCCGGTCGGCCAGGGCCACGCCCAGCCCGATCAGGACCACTCCGAGCAGGAGCAGCCCGAGCCAGGTCTCGCCGACGCCGCGCGTCAGGTCGTCGGGGGTCAAGACGACCTGGACGACGCTCGTCCCGCCGGGCCCCTGCACCGCGACCAGGACCTCGCGCCCGCCGGACGGCGAGACGGCGGTGAAGCTGCGGCCGCGCCGGGCCAGCTCGACCGCCTCGGAGACCGGCGCCGCGCCGGGCTGGAAGACCGCGACGTCGTGGCCGCCCGCCGCCTCGGCGCGGCTGACGGCCAGCGCGAGCGTCGGCTCGTCGACGGTGCCGATGACCGCCCCGACCGACTGCGCCTCCGCCGTGGCCTGCGTGATCGCGTTGTTCTCGGCGGTCGCCCTGACCAGCAGGGCCAGCGGCACCAGCATGGCCACCAGGACGAGCGAGGTCGTCGCGGCCACCAGCAGGGCGAGCCGGCTTCTCACGGCGACACCAGTTTGACCCCGACGCCGCGCATGGTGTGCAGGTAGCGGGGTTCCTGGGCGGTCTCGCCCAGCTTCCTGCGCAGCCACGACAGATGCACGTCGACCGTCTTGTCGGTCCCGCCGTAGGGCAGTTGCCACACCTCGATGAGGAGTTCCCGTTTCGTCACCACCTGCCCGGCCCGTGCGGCCAGGTAGAGGAGGAGGTCGAACTCGCGCGGCGTCAGGTCGAGCCTGCGCCCGTCCAGCAGGGCCTCCCGGCCGCGCGGGTCGACGCGCAGGCCGCCGACCGTCACCGTCGGGTCGCCGGCCACCGATCCGGTGCGCCGCAGCACCGCCCGCACCCGCGCGTCGAGCTGGGCCGCCGTGAACGGCTTCACCAGGTAGTCGTCGGCGCCGGCGTCCAGGACCCGGACCGACTCGGCGTCGCCGTCGCGGGCGGTCGCCACGATCACCGGCACCGCCGACACCGCGCGCAGCATGCGCAGCAGTTCGGCGCCGTCGAGGTCGGGCAGGCCGAGGTCCAGCACGACCAGATCGGGGCGGTCGTCGAGGGCCATCCGCAGCCCGTCGAGCGCCGACGCCGCCGACGCGACGGCGTGTCCTTTGTCGCGGAGGGCGCGGACCAGCGCGGTCCGGATCGTCACGTCGTCTTCGATGAGCAGCAGACTGGCCATGGTGCCCGACACGCTAGTCAATGTCCGGTTCGGCGGCGAAGGGCCTTAGCGTCGCGTTAACCCGGCCTTAGCCCAGACAGAAGGCGGGGAGGGGGATGGTGGGCGGCATGGATCGGCGTCTCGTCTTCGCGGTCGCGGGCTGGGTGGTCGCGGCGCTCGCGGCGACCGTCGCCGGGCTGGTCGTCATCGGCTCCTTCGGCGACGCGTTCCGGGGGCCGGGCGACCAGGCGCTCACGGCCGAGGCGGTCCGCCGCGAACTCGCCCTGCCCGCGCCCACCGCCGGCCCGCCGACCCCCCGCCCTTCAGCCGCCGCCTCGGCGAGCAGAGTCGTGTCGACCGCGGGGGGCACGGTCGTCGTGTCCTGTACGGCCGGCCGCGCGCACCTCACCTCCTGGACCCCCGCCCAAGGCTGGCAGACCGACGACGTCGAGCCGGGCCCCGACAGCCGGGCCAAGGTCAAGTTCGAGCGGGGCGAGACCGAGGTCGAGGTGGAGACCCACTGCGAGGGCGACGTGCCGCGTACCGTCGTCACGGACGACTGAGCTCCCGCACCACCGCCACGAACGCGGCCACCAGCGGGTTGGCCGAGCCGGCGGGCCACGCCAGCGCCACCCGCAGGGGTTCGGCGTCGGCGAGCGGCACCCACACCAGGCCGGGCCGGGTGTAGTAGCGCGCCATGCTGGCCGGTCCGAAGCATATGGCCACGCCGTCGGCGACCTGGTCGAGCATCTCCTCGACGTTGTCGTTGGTCGGCCCCCACTTCGGCGCCGACCCGTCGGGGCGCGGGTTCACCGCCCACCAGTCGACCCATTCACGCGGGGCCCGCTCGGTCCACATGAGGGGTTCGTCGCTGACGTCCATGACGGTGAGGGCGGCGCGCCCGGCCAGCCGGTGGCCCTCGGGCAGCCCCACGACCCGGGGTTCCCGATGGACGATCTCGTGCGCGAGACCGGTCAGGTCGGCGGGCAGCCAGACGAACGCCACGTCGACCAGGCCCGCGTGCAGCGCCGCCGTCTCGCCGCCCCAGTCGTAGCGTTTCGGCTCCAGCCGCGCCTCCGGGTGGCGGCGGGCGAACTCGGCCCGCACCCGGCTCGTCAGGTCGCCCGCGCCGCTGGCCTCGAACCCCACCCGCAGCACGCGGGCCGCCGCCGCCCGCACGCCCTCGGCCGCCGCCAGCGTCCGCCGGGCCGCCTCGACGACGTCGCGCCCGACCGCCGTGGGGGAGACCCCGCCAGGGTGGCGGTCGAAGAGGCGTACCCCCAGTTCGTGCTCCAGCGCCCGGACGGTCTGCGACAGCGCGGGCTGGCTGACGAAGAGCCGTTCGGCGGCGCGGCCGAGGTTGCCGGTCTCGGCGATGGTCACCAGGTATCGCAGCTGCCGCAGCTCCACCCTGCGATCATAAGCGCGGCTTATCGCCCGGCCGCCGACGCGTCTTGGACGCACCGGCCGCCCGACCGGCATAACCGAAGGCATGACGAACCGCATCTGGATGATCACCGGCGCCGGCTCGGGCTTCGGCCGGGCCCTGACCGAGGCCGCCGTCGCGGCCGGCGATCTGGTCGTGGCCGCCGCCCGGCGCCCCGGGGAGATCGCCCCTCACCCGAACGTCCACCCGATCGCCCTCGACGTGACCGACCGGCCCCGCGTCGCCGGAGCCGTCGCCGAGGCGCTGCTGTGGCACGGGCGGATCGACGTCCTGGTCAACAACGCCGGGCGCGGCCTGGTCGGGGCCGCCGAGGAGACCACCGACGCCGAGCTGCGCGACCTGATGGACCTGCACTTCTTCGGCCCGGCCGCGCTCACCCGGGCCGTCCTGCCGCACATGCGGGAGCGCGGGACGGGCGCGATCGTGCAGCTGAGCAGCATGGGCGGCCGCATGTCGTTTCCGGGGGTGGGCGGCTACTCGGCGACGAAGTTCGCCCTGGAGGGCTGGTCGGAGGCGCTGCACGGCGAGGTCGCCCCGTTCGGGATCAAGGTCATGATCGTCGAACCGGGGGCCTTCCGGACCTCGTTCGCCGGCCCTTCGGCCCTGCTCCACTCGCCGCGCATCGCCGCCTACGACGAGATCACCGGCCCGCTGCGCACCGATCTGCCCGCCACCGACGGCGCGCAGCCGGGCGACCCCGCCAAGGCGGCCGCCGCGATCCTGCGGGCGCTCGACGCGCCGGCGACCCCGCTGCGCCTGGCGCTGGGCAACGACGCGGCCGACAACGTCCTCGCGTCGTACGCCCGCTCGCAAGCGGAGTTGCTGACCTGGGAGAAGGTGAGCCGGGGCACCGACTTCGACTAGAGCAGCCCCTCGACGAGCGCCTCGACGACCTCGTCGGTGGAGGTGCCGGGGTCGATCGGGACGGTCAAGCGGTCGAGCAGCAGCCCGTCGACGGCGTAGTGGAACAGCGCGATCTCCGCCGGGCCGCCGGGCAGCCCGGCCGCCCGGTTGTACGCGACGTCGGCGCGGAACCCCTCCAGCAGCACGCCCCGCATCAGGTCGGCGACCTCGGGCCGCCGGGCCGCCTCCAGCCGCAGCTCGAACCAGGCCAGCGTGACCTCGGGGTGGGCGCTCAACCGGCGCACGATGTCGCGCACATGGCGGGCGAACGAGGCGCGGTCGGGCGGGTGGGAGGCGAGTTCGGCCAGCACCTCGGGATCGGGCGCGAAGCGTTCGCCGATCCGGGCGACCAGGCCTTCGAGCAGGTCGGCGCGGGAGCGGAAGTAGTTGGACGCGGTGCCGGTCGGGGCGCCGCACTCGGCGTCGACGGCCCGGTGGGTGAGACCCCGCGAGCCCTCCCGGGCCAGCACCCTGATGCCGGCGTCGGCCAGCTCCGCCCGTCGTCCCGCGTTCCGCGCCATGGCGTCGAGAGTAGCGCAACCACGACGGCTGTAGTACATTCTGGGCAATCACTACAACTGCTGTGGTTGGAGCATGGATGCGAGAACTCACCTATTACGTCGCCGTCTCGCTCGACGGCCGGATCTCCGGCCCCGCCGACGACTTCTCGGCCTTCCCCGTCGAGGGTGACCACATCGAGATGATCAAGCGGGACTACCGCGACACCCTGCCGGAGGTCGGGCTGCGCATGCTCGGCCTCACCGCCGACGGGTCGCGCTTCGACACGACCCTGATGGGCTGGAACACCTACGCCGCGGGCTTCACCCACACCCGCGACCCCTATCCGCACACCCGCCAGTACGTCTTCTCCCGCACCCGGACCCCCGGCGACGTCCCCGACGGCATCACCCTCACCGGAGAGGACCCGGTGGAGGTCGTGCGGCGGCTCAAGAAGGAGGAGGGCACCGGCATCTGGCTCTGCGGCGGCGGCCTGCTCGCCGGGGCCCTCGTCGACGAGATCGACCGGTTGGTCCTCAAGGTCAACCCGGTCGTGCTCCAGGACGGCGTGCCGCTCTTCGCCGCCCCGTACGCCCCGCACACCTTCCGGCTGGAGCGCAGCACGCCCTACGAGTCAGGCGTGGTGATCAACGAGTACGTTCACGGCTGAGGCTTGCAGATGTTCTGCGTCGCCGTGCGGGCCGCCGGGGTCGGCGCCTTCGACGGGGTCGGCGCGGCCGTCGGCACGGTCACCTTCTCGACCTTGTTGTTCTCGGTCCCGATGATGACCTCGATGCCCTCGACGTCGACCTGGCGCATCTCGGCCCCGGGCAGCGCGGCGGCGACCGTGCGGGCCGAGTCTTCGCGCCCGGCGGCGTAGCGGATCACCGTGTTCTTGTAGTCGCGGCGGCCGGTGTCGCCCGCCTGCTCGGGGACCAGGAAACCCGCGCCGAGCAGGGCGTCGCGGGTGCGCCCGCCCAGACCCGTGACGAGGGTGCCGTTGAGCACCGTCAGCCGGATGCGGTTCGGCGGCACCGAGAGCGGGGCCGACCGGCTCAGCGCCGGGGTCGCGGACGCCGTGGCCGAAGGAGTCGCCGACGGCGACGGCTTGGCCGGCTTGGCGAGGTCTTCGTCGTTGTCGATGCGGCGGAACATCTCGGCGGCGGCCGTCTTGTCCCACAGCACCGCCGACTCGCCCGTCGGGGTCGTGTAGTTGACGTCGGCGATCGGCACGGTCGCGAACGACACGTCGTCGGTCGACACGTCTTTCAGCTGGGTGGCCAGGTCGAGCATGTTGCCCGACAGCTCGTCGTCGACCGTGAGGGTGCGCAGCGTCGAGTTGACCAGGGCGCCCAGCTTGGCCGGGTTGGTGAGCGTGCCGCCGCTCAGCGCCTGCTGCAGCATCGCCGAGATGACCTGCTGCTGGCGGTCGATGCGGTCGAGGTCGGAGCGGGCGGTGGCGCGCGTGCGGGCGTACGCCAGGGCGTTGACGCCGTCGAGGTTGTGGGTGCCGGCCGTCAGGACGAGCTTGGTCTTGTCGTCGTTGATGGGCACCGGGGTGCAGACCGTGATGCCGCCGAGCGAGTCGACCACGTCGATGAAGCCCAGCACGTTGACCTCGACGTAGTGGTTGATGCGCATGCCGGTGGCCTGCTGCACGGCCCGGACGGCGAGCTTGGCGCCGCCGAACTGGTAGGCGCTGTTGATCTTGTGGCTGCCCTGGCCGGGGATCTCGGTCCACGTGTCACGCGGGAGCGAGACCACCGTCACCTTCTTGTGGTCCTCCGAGACGTGCACGACCATCATCGTGTCGGTGCGCTGCCCCACCTCGCGGCCCAGGTGGAGCTGGTTCTGCTGGCGGCGCGACAGGTCGTCGCGCTTGTCGACGCCGACCAGGAGGATGTTCATCGCGCCGCGGGTGGCCGAACCGGCGGTGCCGGCGTCGACCGAGGTGATGCGGCCGGAGACGTAGTTGGGCAGCGCCCACGCGAGGCCCGAGCCGACCAGCACCAGGCTCGACAGGGTGCCGGTCAGGACGATGGACCGCATGCTCGCCCGGCGGTGCCGGCGGCCCTTGCGGGGAGCTGCTACCCGGACCCCTCCGTAGGCGTCCCCGCCCACGTGAACACCCGAGTCCTCCACGCGCTCCCCCTTTGAGGTTGCCGTCCACGCCCCCTCGTACAGTAGCGTGAGCGCAGCCATGAACCCCTTCCTCGACGCGCCCCCCGCGGTCTCCGTCATCATGCCGGTGCTCAACGAAGAGCGGCATCTACGCGAAGCGGTCCAGCAGGTCCTCGACCAGGACTATGCGGGCCCGATCGACGTCGTCCTGGCAGTCGGCCCCTCCCGCGACCGCACGCAGGAGGTCGCCGACGCGATCGCCGCGGCCGACCCCCGGGTGACCCTGGTGCCCAATCCCACGGGCCGCACCCCCAACGCGCTCAACGCCGCGATCAACGCCTCCAAGGGCGAGGTGGTGGCCCGGGTCGACGGGCACGCCATGCTGCCGCGCGACTACGTGCGCACCGCCGTGGAGACCCTCCAGCAGACCGGCGCCGACAACGTCGGCGGCATCATGGCCGCCGAGGGCGTCAGCCCGTTCGAGAAGGCGGTCGCGCGGGCGATGACCTCGAAGATCGGGGTCGGCAACGCCGCCTTCCACGTCGGCGGCGAGGGCGGCCCGGCCGACACCGTCTATCTGGGCGTGTTCCGGCGCACCGCGCTCGAGCGGGTCGGCGGCTACGACGAGCACTTCCAGCGCGCGCAGGACTGGGAGATGAACCACCGCATCCGGGAGACCGGCGGCCTGGTGTGGTTCCAGCCGAAGATGCGGGTCTCCTACCGGCCGCGCGCCACCGTCGGAGCCCTGGCCAGCCAGTACTTCCACTACGGCCGCTGGCGGCGGGTGGTGGCCCGCACCCACCAGGGCACCATCAACCTCCGCTACCTGGCCCCGCCGATCGCGGTCTCGCTGATCGTGCTGGGCCTGGTCGCCGGGTTCTTCTGGCCGCCCGCGTTCGTCATCCCGGTCGGCTACGTGCTGGCCATCGTCGCCGGTTCGGTGCTGACCGGCCGCGACCTCGAACCGGCCGCCCTGCTCCGCCTTCCGGTCGTCTACGCCGCCATGCACCTGTCATGGGGCACCGGCTTCATCACCAGCCCGAAGCGGCTGCGCAAGAAGCACCAGACGGTCGGGCTACAGGACCTGCTTCATTAGCCCCTGCTCGTAGGCCTCGTCGACGGCCGCGGCGAACCGGGCCATCGGGTCGCCGTCGCCGAGCAGGTAGCCGCGCAGGGCGCGGCGGGCGTCGGCGAGCTCGTCCTCTCCCGGGTCCTTCGACAGCTGGGCCAGGATCTCGGGCAGCTCCCGCAGGTCTTCCGACAGCAGGTAGGCCGCTCCGGCCGACGGATAGCGGGTGACGAATTCGGCGCGCTCCCGGTCGGCCACGTTGGTGACGACATAGGGCTTGCCCGAAGCCATGAAGTCGGCGACCACACTCGAGATGTCGCTGATGAGCAGGTCGGCGTCGTTGAAGCAGTCGTACAGGCTCGGCTTGGGGCCCAGCACCACCGTGCCCGAGTCGGGGTGTTCGCGGCGCAGCCGGGCCATGATCGCGCCGTGCGCGCGGCGGACCGTCATCGAGCGGTGGCCGGTCAGCGGGTGGGGCTTGTAGACGACCCTGACCCCTTCGGCGAGCAGCGCGTCGACCAGATGGGGCCCCATCGCCGCCACCGAGCTGTGGAACAGGTCGTCGGTCCACCCCTCCCAGGTGGGGGCGTAGAGCACCGACCGCGTCTGCGGGCCCTTCTCGTTCATCTGAGGCGGATTCCCGGCGCGAGCCACGGCCGGTCTCGGACCGTCCGCGACTCGCTTGATCCCGGCCAGCTGTGGCCGGCCCACCTCGACGATCGCCTCGTCGCGCACCCCGACGTCGGCCCGCCGGTAGCGGTCGCGGCCGGCCGGCCCCGCCACCCAGACCTGGTCGTAGACCTTCGTGTACGGGTTGAACGACGCCTCCTTGTCGCTGTCGCCGTGGCCGACGAACACGCTCACCACGCCCGGCACCCGCAGCATGTGGATGTTGTTGCCGACGTTGGCGGCGAACAGCGCCACCCGGGCGCTGTCGAGCCCGCGGAAGTTCATCATGTCGACCGCCGACGGGATGCACAGCACCGGCAGCGACGTCGGGGCCAGCGCGTTGAAGAGGGGACGTTCGCGCAGCACCACGATCGCCCGCCGGGGCAGCGCCTCCAGGACGGGTAGCCACATCGACGCCTGGTAGACGGCGTTGGCGGCGCCGGAGAAGTACAGGATGACCTCCGGGTCGTAGGCCCTGACCCGCTCGTCGACGAGATGGATGACCCGGCGCCGGTCGGCCACCGGCGCGGCCCGGCGCAGCTCCAGGCCGAGCATCGCCGTCACCACCGCCATGGCGGCCAGCGTCGCCGTCACTCCGGCGCCCGCGAGCCAGGTGTCGCCCGTCAGGCCCGCGACCGCCGCCAGCACGACGGGCGGGACGTCGAAGTAGAGCAGCCGGGTCCCGCGCTGGCCGAGCAGCCGGTCGGGCGGCGCCTTCGGCAGCGTGACCTGGAGGTTGCGCGACTCGACCGGCCGCAGGTGGTGCCACCGGTGCAGGAACAGCGCCAGCCCGGTCTGGGTCGCCCGCATCGCGTGGAAGACGAACAGCCCGCCGGCCGGCAACTCGAACGGCAGCCCCAGCCGCGCCAGCAGCAGCACCGCCGCCATCTCCCGAGCCAGGAACCGGACCGTCACCCCCAGGTGCACCCGGCTCAGCTGGTCGGCCGCCGCCTTCGGCAGCACCGGCTCGGCGGCGTAGGACACGAGCACGGCGGCCGCGAACAGCCACGGCGACGGCGCCAGCGCGGTCGCCACCAGCGCCGGGTACGAGCCCAGCACAACGCCCGTGACCAGGACTTTCTTCCCCATAGAGGGGGGGTTACCCAGTCAGCCGCACATCGATCACCTGTCCGGTCAAAGGGGACACCAGCACATCGATGCTGGTCTCGGCCACCGCGTAGGGAGAGAGCAGGGACGTCGGCGGCTCGTCGCCGAACGCGCGCTGCCGCATCGGCGTGGCGGTGCGTTCGGGGTTGACGCAGTTGACCCGGATGCCGTGGGGCGCCCACTCGTCGGCGAGCGCCTGGGTGAGGTTGACGACGGCGGCCTTGGCCGAGGAGTAGAGGCTGTAGTCGGCCCGGCCGCGCGTGTAGGACGAGGAGGTGTAGAGCAGCAGGTGGCCGCGCGTCTCGGCGAGGTACCTGAAGGCCGCCCTGGCGACGTTGACGGGGCCCAGGTAGTTGACGCCGACCGTCTCCTCGATGGTCGCGGGGTCGGTGTCGGCCAGCTTGCCCATGTGGAGCACGGCGGCGGTGTTGACCACGAAGTCGATGCGGCCGGTGGCGGCGTACACCCCCTGGAGGGCCTCGGCCACCGCGGCCGGGTTCTGCACCGCGACCGCGCCGGCGGTGCGGGAGAAGACGCGGACGTCGGCGCCGTGCTTGCGGGCCAGGTCGACGACGTCGGCGCCGATGCCGTAGGAGCCGCCGAAGACGACCATCACCTTGCCGGTGAGGTCGAGGCCGGGCTGCGGGTCGGGCGGGGTGGCGGCGGCGAGCTGGAACAGCTTGTCGGCGAGGTAGACGTCGACCGGGTGGGTCACCTTCATGTTGTGCTCGCTGCCGGGCACGATCGAGATCGGCACGTCGGGGCGGTAGCGCAGCATGACGCCGCAGTCGTCGGTGGCGGGCCGGCTGTCGAAGTCGGGGTCGGCCATCGCGCGCCGGTAGGCGTCGCGGATCACCGACAGCCGGAAGCACTGCGGGGTCTGCCCGCGCCGCAGCCAGGCGCGGTCGGGGATGTCGCGGATGATCTCGCCCGACGGCCCGGGAACCGCCACGACGACGGTGTCGCTCGACGGGATCGCGACGTCGACCGCCTGGAACTCCTGCAGCTTCTCGACGCACTCGGCGATGATGCGGGGCTCGATCAACGGCCGCACGGCGTCGTGCAGCAGGACGTCACATTCCTCGTCTCCCAGGGCGGAAAGGGCCAGCCAGGTCGACTCGGTCCGGCTCGTTCCGCCGTCGATCACCTTGCTGACCTTCGTGAAACCGTTACGCTCCACGAGCGCCCGCACCTCGTCACCGAACCCCGGGGTCATCAGCACGACGACCTCGTCGATGTCGGGGTGGCCGTCGAAGACGGCCAGGGTGTGCTCCAGGATGGTCCGGCCCGCGATCTTGAGGAGCTGCTTCGGCGTGTTGAGCCCGACCCGCTGCCCGACGCCTCCGGCCAGGACGACGCCGACCGTGCGCAACCGTGATTCGATCATCTTGATCCTCCCCGCCCGCACGATACTTCTTGGGGCAGATTCACATCGCGAGCCACGACCGGCCTTCGGCCGGCCGCGTCTCGAGTTCTTGGGGCAGATTCACAACGCGAGCCACGACCGGCCTTCGGCCGGCCGCGTCTCGCTTCCGCCGGGGTGATTGCCCATTAGTGATCACTCGGTTACTTTTCGGGTTACGGCGGGCGTCGAGTGAAGTGGGGTCTGACATGCAGGTTCAGCCCGACACGGTCACGCAGACCGTGGCGGTCGTGCTCGCCAACACCCCTGCGGCCCGGCTGGCCTGCGACGGGGGCACCGTGCTCGGACGGCTCACCGAACAGCTCACCTCAATCCCGGTCGCGGTCAGAGTGGTCGGCCGCGCGGGCGGCGACCTCGCCGACGACCTCAGGGAGATCGCCGTCGTGGCCCGTGCCGGCTCCGCGCCGCTGGCCATCATCTCAGGTGACGTGGTCGCCCACACCGAGGCCATCGCCGGACTGCTGGAGCACCCGGCCCGGGGCACCGGCGCGCTGGTCGCGCCGGGCGAGCCCGGCCCCGGCGCGAGCCCGGTCAGGGTCGAGAACGACCGCGTCGCGGCGGCCGGGAACTCCTTCCACCAGCTCGTCGGCCCCAACGCCACTTTCCGCGGCGTGCTCCAGGTGGCCGCGTCCGACCTGCCGCGCCTGGCCGCGGTCGCGGCCGAGCTGAGCGACCTGGCCAAAGAAGACCTGCTCGGCGAGGCCCGCGACGACGAGGCAGCCGATCTGCTGCTGGCCGGAATGGTGCGCTCCGGGGTGCCGGTCGCGGCGGTCCGGCTCGGCGTCCTGCACGCCGAACGCGTGACCGGGCAGGAGGCCGCCGACGCGGCGTTCGGCCGTCTCGGCACGGTCGACGAGGAACGCGCCCGGCTCGACGCCGCGATCAAACAGGACGACGGCTTCTTCGCCACCTACGCCGTCAGCACGTGGTCGCGCCACCTCGTGAAGGCGGCGGCCTGGCTGCGGCTGACGCCCAACGGGGTGACCGGCATCTCCGTCGGCCTGGCGGCGATGGCCGCGATCTGGTTCTCCACCGGGACCCGGGCCGCCCAGCTCGCCGGGGCGGTCGCGCTCTACCTGTCGTTCGTGCTCGACTGCGTCGACGGGCAGCTGGCCCGCTACACGCGCCGGTTCAGCCCGATCGGCGCCTGGCTCGACGCGACGTTCGACCGGGTCAAGGAGTACGTCGTCTACGTCGGGCTGGCCATCGGCTACGCCGGGGGGATCGTCGGGGGGCGTACCGGGCCCGAGAACATCTGGGCCCTGGCGGTCGCCGCGATGCTGCTGCAGGCGATCCGGCACATGATCGACTTCTCGTACGCCGGAGCCGTCGCCGACGCCGCGAAGGTGGGTTCGGCGTGGGGGAACTCGCGGCGGTCGCTGGCCGTGGCGGCCGATGGCGCCCGGCTGGTGCAGCTGGCCGGGAAGTTCGAGAAGGGCACCGCCACCCGCTGGGCCAAGAAGATCGTGGTGCTGCCGATCGGCGAGCGCATGGCGCTCATCGCCGTCACGGCGGCGTTCTTCAACGCCCACGTCACCTTCGTCGCCCTGCTGGTCTGGGGCGGCGTCGCCACTCTCTACACGCTCACCGGACGGATCGCGAGGTCGCTCTGATGACGACGGCTCACCTGTCTCCGGTGCCCGCCGGCCACGTGGTCGCCTACCGCGACGACGGCCCGCTGTCGGCCGCGATGGGCACGATGGTCTCCGGCCAGATCCCGCCGCTGCCGCCGGCCCTGGCGGGCATGTTCGTGACCGGGGTGCTGCTGGCCCTCGGGGTGGCGGGCGCCGACGGCCTGGCCGTGTTCGCCCCGGCGGTCGCGCTGCTGCTGGCCGGGCCGGGCTCCTCCCACCGCCACGACGGGCGGCTCGACTGGCTGGTGCCGCCGATCCTGCGGATCACCGAATACGGCTTCGTGGCGTCGGTCGGGTTCGCCCACGGGGTACCCCCGGTGATCATCTTCCTGCTCCTCGGCGCTATCCTTTTCCACCATTACGACCTCGTCTACCGGGTCCGCCAGCACGTCTACCCGCCCGCCTGGCTCGCGGCGGCGGGGTTCGGCTGGGAGGGCCGGATGCTCGTGGTCGCCGCCGGCGCCTGGTTCGACGGGGTGACGGCGGTGTTCGTGCTCCTGGCGCTCTACCTGTGGGGCATGTTCGGCTGGGAGAGCGTGACCTGCTGGCTGGCGGCTCCGCGTTCCGGTACGGAGGCCGCCAATCTCGGCATCAATGATTAATCTGAACAACAGCCCTCATTCGGATTACACGATCAGGTCCGGTTGGCAACTAACCTGTGGGGTTACACGCAGTTCGACCCCAAGGAGCGCACGTTGCTGGGAATGGTGCTGGCCGCCGGAGCCGGCCGCCGTCTAAGGCCCTACACCGACACACTGCCCAAGGCGCTGGTGCCGGTCGACGGAGAGACGACGATCCTGGACATCGCCCTGGGCAACCTCGCCGCGGTGGACCTCCGCGAGGTCGTGGTGATCGTGGGATACCAGGCGCAGGCCGTCGTCGACCGCAAGGCGGCGCTCGAAGACCGCCACGGCGTCAACCTGACGCTGGTCTTCAACGACAAGGCCGAAGAGTGGAACAACGCCTACTCCCTCTGGTGCGCCCGCGACTACTTCTCCCACGGTGTGCTGCTGGTCAACGGCGACACCGTCCACCCCGTCTCGGTCGAGCACACCCTGCTGAACGCTCCCGAGACCAGCGACGTGCTGCTCGCGGTCGACGACGTGAAGACGCTCGGCGACGAGGAGATGAAGGTCACCCTCGGCGGCGGTGAGCTCAAGCGCATCACCAAGCTGATGGAGCCCTCCGAGGCCTACGGCGAGTACATCGGCGCCACCCTCATCCGGCCGGGCGCCGCCGAGCGCCTGGCCGACGCGCTGCGCACCACCTTCGAGCGCGACCCGCAGCTCTACTACGAAGACGGCTACCAGGAGATGGTCGAGCGCGGCGAGGCCATCCACGTCGCCCCGATCGGCGACGTGCGGTGGGTCGAGGTCGACAACCACGACGACCTCGCCAAGGCCCGCGTCATCGCCGCGACCTACTGAGAGGCGGGCACATGCCGATTCTGGCGAGGATGCTCCCCGCACCCATCACCATGGAGGTGCGCCGGGGCGCCATCGCGCAGCTCGGGTCGCTGCTGGCCGACAGCCGGGTGGCGACCTCCGGGCGGGTGGCGGTGGCCGTGGGCGCGGGCCTCGGCGACCGCATCACCGAGGTCATCGCGCCCTCGCTGGGCGACGCGGAGGTCTTCCGGGTGCCCGACGGCTCGGTCGACGCCGCCGTCTCGCTCGGCGCCGACCTGCGCAAGGGCGCCTACGAGGCGCTGGTGGGCATCGGCGGCGGCAAGACCATCGACGCCGCGAAATACGCCGCCTCGCTGGCCGGCATCCCCATGGTCGCGGTGGCGACCAACCTGGCCCACGACGGCATCTGCTCACCGGTGGCCTCGCTCACCCACGAGAGCGGCAAGGGCTCGTTCGGCGTGCCGATGCCACTGGCGATCATGGTCGACCTCGACTTCGTCCACGACGCCCCTCCGGCGCTGGTGCGCTCGGGGGTCGGCGACGTGATCAGCAACCTGTCGGCGATCGAAGACTGGCAGCTCGGCAACGCCGAGCGCGGTGAGCCGATCGACGGGCTGGCCTGTTCCATGGCCCGTACGGCCGCCGAGGCCGTCATGGGGCGCAGCGACTCCATCGAGTCCGACGCGTTCCTGACCGTCTTGGCGGAGGCTTTGATTCTTTCCGGCATGTCGATGGTCATCGCCGGGTCAAGCCGTCCGTCGAGTGGCGGCGATCATGAGATCCTGCATGCCGTGGATCAGCTCTTTCCCGGCACCTCCAACCACGGCGAGCTGGCCGGCATCGGCGCCGCGTTCTGCTTCCACCTGCGCGACGACGAGGCCCGGCTGGGCCAGATCGTCGACTGCCTTCGCCGCCACCAGTTGCCGGTCACCCACCTCGACGTGGGCCTGACCACCGAGCAGTTCGCCGAGGCGATCGCGCTCGCGCCGTCGACCCGTCCGGGTCGTTACACCATCCTTGAGCATCTCCGCCTGACCGAGGGCGAGATCCGTGATCGAGTTGAGGGTTATGTCCACGCCGTCGGTCGCTGAAGTCCGCGCCAAGGCGCAGCCCGAGATGACCCTGGAGCGCCGCAACGGGGAACACTGGGCCGGCCTGCTCTACATGCGCAAGCTGTCGATCTACGTCACCTGGGCGCTGGCCCGCACTCCCATCACGCCCAACCAGGTCACCGGCCTGATGATCGTGACCGGGGTGGCCGCGGGCGCGGTGCTGGTGCTGCCGGGCCTGGCCGCGGCCGTGCTGGCGGCGCTGCTGGTGCAGGTCTACCTGCTGCTCGACTGCTCCGACGGCGAGCTGGCCCGGTGGACCGGGCGCACCTCGCTGACCGGGGTCTACCTCGACCGGGTGGGCCACTACTTCGCCGAGGCGGCGATCCTCATCGGGCTCGGCTTCCGGGCCTCCGAGACGTGGCCCGATTGGTACACCGTGCTCGGCTTCGCCGCCGCGCTCGGCGCGATCCTGATCAAGTCGGAGACCGACCTGGTCGACGTCGCGCGGGCCCGCTCGGGGCTCATCGCGGCGACCGAGGTGTCGGCGACCCAGTTCCAGTCGCGCAAGCTGGCCATGGCCCGCCGGGCGGCGGCCGCGCTGCGGTTCCACCGGGTGATCCAAGCGGTCGAGTTGTCACTTATCGTGGTGGTCGCGGCCGTTCTCGACTTCTGGTTCCCCGCGACCAGGATTCTCGTCGTGGCTTGCGCGATCATCGCCGGTGTGCAACTTATTCTGCACTTGGTGAGCATTCTCGCCTCGCGGCGGCTCGCTTGATTTCAGCGGCGATCTCTCTTGCCCGGACACTTCGTGTTTGGTGGGTGTTCGCCGCTGGTTCCGATACGCTTAGTCCGGATTTGCCCGCCCGAATAGACTCGGTGATCATGAAATCGTGTGTCTTCCACCTCGTGCCGGGGCGATGACGCATGAAGATTTCCTGTGTCATCCTCACGATGGGTAATCGCATTCCGGAACTCGACCGCGCGGTCGAATCGGCGTTGACGCAGGTCGACGGTGATATCGAAGTGGTGGTTGTGGGCAACGGGGTCGAGGTTCCGCCGCTCTCGGTGGAACCGCAGCCCGGGTCCTCGGCCACCGTCAAGACCGTCCGCCTCGCCTACAACGTCGGCATCCCCGAAGGACGCAACCGGGGCGTGCAGGAGTGCTCGGGCGACGTCGTGCTCTTCCTCGACGACGACGGCTGGTACGCCAACGACAAGGTCGCCGCGCACATCCGCGAACGCTTCGCGGCCGAGCCCGACCTGGCCGTGATCTCCTTCCGGGTGATGGACCCCGACGCCGGGGTCGTGCAGCGCCGCCACGTGCCCCGCCTGCGGGCCGGCGACCCTGAGCGGAGCTCCCCCGTCACGACGTTCCTGGGCGGCGCCTGCGCCATCAGGCGCTCGGCGTTCCTCCAGGTCGGCGGCCTGCCGGAGAAGTTCTTCTACGCCCACGAGGAGACCGACCTGGCCTGGCGCCTCCTCGGCGAGGGCTACCGGATCGAGTACGACGCCGAGACGGTCATGTTCCACCCGCTCGTGCTGCCCACCCGCCACGCCGACTTCTACCGGCTCAACGCGCGCAACCGCGTCTGGCTGGCCCGGCGCAACCTGCCCTGGCCGCTGGTGCTGGCCTACCTGGGCAACTGGATGCTGCTGACGGTCCTGCGCGACCGCTCGCCGTTCGCGCTCCGCGCCTGGTTCCGCGGCTTCGCCGAAGGCTGGCGCGAGCCGGCCGGCGAACGCCGCCCGATGGCGTGGCGGACGGCCTGGCACATGCTCAAGCTCGGCCGCCCGCCCATCGTCTAGACGCCCTCTAGAAGGCCTCGCCGAAGCTCATCGACACGTGCGCGGCCGTCATCGTGGCCACCGCCCGCTTCGGCAGCCCGAGCTCGCTGAGCTCCTTGGCGATCGGATGGTTGCCCAGCCGGATCAGCGCGCCGCCCGGCCGGGCCCTGACCCCGGAGGCCCGCACACTCCAGCCAGTACGCCGCGTCCCGCCGTCGCGGTGCGCGAAGGCCTCCAACCCCGGCAGCCCCGCGTTCGGCAGCGGCACGCCCGGCCGGATCAGCAGGTCGAGCACCAGCCGGCCGTCCTTGCGCAGCACGCAGCGCTTGTAGGGGGTCTTCTGGCGGACGTCGATGTCGGCCAGTTCCTTCGGGAAGCCCCAGATCTCCCGGCCCGCCTCCATCGTGAAGGTCTGGTCGACCGGCAGCCAGTGGACGAACGCCGCCGACCCGCTCGCCCTGATGTCGAGCACCCCCGCCCGCGCCGACCGTCGTGGCGGCGGCCCGGCCTCGGGTGGACGGACCCAGAAGACGACCCCGAACTCGTGGTAGGCCCCCAGGTCGGAGTCCTTGTACTCGGCGAAGACGAGCGTGCACAGCGCCTTCCCCGGGAGGATCTCGGTCACGTCGAGCCCCGAGTAGGCGATCACCGCACGGGCCGCGTCGGCCCGCACGAGATAGGTCGCCGCGCCCGCCGTCGCGTCCCTGACCTCCACCGGAAGGTCCACCCGGCGGCCCTGGATGAGATGGCTAGCCATAGCCCCAGTACATCAACGTGGAGGGCGGCCCGTACAGCTTCTACGAGGCGGATTCGCGGCGCGAGCCACTGACGGGGCCGTCAGCGTCTCGCTTCAGACCGCCACGGCGCGCTGCCCGCCGCGGACGGTCACCCGGCCGCGGGCCGAGGCCCAGTTCTCCAGCAGTGAGACGAACTCGGGGGCCCGGTCGGGCCAGTGGAAGGCGGCGCGGGCCTCGGCGTGGCCGTCGGCCGCCACCTTCGCCCGGCGGGCGGGGTCGTCGCGTAGTTCCAGGACCGCCCGGTAGGCGGCGTCCACGTCGCCGAACGGCACGACCGTGCCGCAGCCCTTCATCGCCTCCACGGCCTTGGGCAGCGGCGTCGTGACGACGGGCACGCCCTGGGCCATGTACTCGATCACCTTGGTCGGCGTCGACTCGCGGTAGTTCGGCACGTCGTGCAGGAGCGACAGGCCGGCCAGGGCGCCCTGGGCCATCCGCAGGGCGTGCCGGTTCGGGACGTAGCCGAACCAGTCGAGCAGGCCGGTGCGCTGGGCGTCGCGGAGCATCGGGCGCACGTCGGCGTCGGCGGAGCCGATCAGGTCGAGCCTGATGCCGTGGGGGCGCAGCAGTTTCGCCAGCTCGACCATCTCGGTGGCGCCGCGCGCCTGGGAGATGTGGCCGACGTACACCACCCGCGACTCGCCCGGCGGGGGCGGCGCGGTCTCGGCGACGTAGGTGTGGTTGGGCACCACCGGGTGGTCGCCGGCGAACCGGGCCCGGTAGGACTCCTCGGCCAGGATCAGGTGCAGGCGCCGCTCCGCGCGCGCCTCCAGGTTGCGCAGCAGCGGCGGCAGCGTGGTGCGCGCGAAGTCCGGCAGGTACGGCTTCGCGTCGAGCGCGGCCACCGTGTCCTCGTGCACGTCCCACACCGTCACCGGTCGCCGCCTGGGCAGCGCCAGGAGCAGTTCGATGTCGTGCACCAGCAGAAGGTCGGCGTCGGCGCACCCCCGCTTCAGCGCGCTCCGCGCGGCGCGCAGCGCCTTGGCCCGGCGCAGCCCGACGGCCCGGGGCACGTCGATGGCCCGGATCTCCGGCTGCGGCGTCACGTTGCAGTGCGTGAACGGCGCCACGTAGGTGACCTGGTGACCCGCGTCCAGCAGCGCCCGGATCTGCCGGTGCATGATCCGGGCGTCCTCCGGATGATGGACGACCGTGCCGACACATACCTTCATGCAGCGAGGCTGACCGGCAGGTCCGACATGCCCGGATGCGGGGCGTTAACCGCAGCCGAACTACGGCTGAACTTCCGCCTGCGGTTTCCGGTAGAGCCAGGTCAGGCGCGGTTCGAGCAGCCACTTGAAGACGGCCCTGGTGACCGGCAGGCACAGGATTATCGCCAGTACGAAGGAGCTCGCGATGATCGCCAGGGTGCCCAGCGGGCCCTGCAGCCACTCCAGCTTGAGCAGCCCGAAGTCCTTCAGGATCAGGATCGGGATGCCGTGCAGGAGGTAGGCGTACAGGGTGCGGACGCCGAGGTCGCTGAACCAGGTCTCCCGCTTGGGGATGATCGCCAGCACCGCGAAGCACAGCGCCAGCACGCCGACCAGGAACGCCAGGCGGAATCCGATGGCGTACCACCAGTCATTCATGTTGAGGTCGGCGTAGCTGTACCGGTTGTAGAAGATCTTCAGCCCGAGCTGGGGCGCGAGCACGATCGCGGCGGCCGTCCAGGCCGCGAGGACGAACGCGCCGATCATGCGCACCCACGACTTGTGCAGCCACTCGAAGTGCTCCGGCTTGAGGACCATGCCGAGCACGAAGAACGGCAGCAGGCCGAAGAACCGGTCCATGCTGAAGTCCTGTTCGAGCTGCGAGAAGCCCGAGAGCAGATAGACCACGACCGCGACGGTGAACGGCCAGCGCACCCGCTTCCACACCGGGACCGTCACCCGCCAGAGCAGCAGCGCGACCAGATACCAGTTGAGCCAGGCGGGGTCGGTGATGGTGAGCGTCCACTTGCCGCCCAGGGCCCAGCGCAGGACGGCGTAGCCGACCTCCACGATCACATACGGGATGAGGATCGTGTCGACGAGCTTGTTGACCTTGCCCCGGGAGTCCCAGAAGTTCCGCGACAGGTAACCGCTGATCATGACGAACAGCGGCATGTGGAACGCGAACGCCCAGATGTACCCGGCCTTGTTCGCCGTGTCGGCGCCGACCGTGTCACGGAGCGCGTGGCTGGAGATGACCAGCGCGATCAGCACGAACTTGACGTTGTCGAGGTGGTGCGAGCGCGGCTTCTTGGCCGGTTGGGGCTCCTCTTCCTCCCCGTATGTCGGCGGCGTCGCCGTCGGCGGGGTCGCGGCCCACGCGGGGAGCGGCATGGACGGCGACTCGGGGAAGCCGCCCGTCGTGGCCCCGGCGTGGCCGCCCGTCTGCGAGCCGACGGCGGCGAAGGTGTCGGTCTGGAAGTTCTCGAACCCGGGCGGCTGCGTGGGCAGCGGCGCCGACGGCGGGTCGTAGGGGGAGCGGCGGCGCTGCCACGGGCTCCAGTCGGCGGGCGGGTCGGGATAGTCGACCGGCGCCATGCCGGGGGGCGCCTGCTGCGCGGCGGCGTGCGGGATGCGCTGCCCCTGCTGCGGGTCGGGCCTGTGGGGGATGCGCGTGGCCGACTGCGGGTGCTGCGCGGCCTTCGGGGCGCCGCCGCCGAAGTAGTCGAACCCCTCGCCGGGGCCGTCGTCGGCCTTGGGCCGCCGGTCGCGGGGCTTGCGCTGCGGCAGCGGGTCGGCGGAGGTGTGGGTGGGCGCGGAGAGCGGCCCGTTCCCGGGCGCGCCGGAGCCGGGCATGCCGAAAGCGCCGGTGCCCGAGGCGGATCCGGGCCCGCCTGAGCCGGGGAACCGCCCGGGAGTTCCGGGTGCGCCGCCACCGGGGAAGGCCCCCGTAGCGCCGGGTGACGCTAATGTGCCGCCGCCGGGGAAGGATCCGGGGGTTCCGGACGCCCCGGGGCCGTCATAAGGGGCCGGGAAGGGGGACTGTCCGGTGTCCGGGCCGGGCCTCTGGGGGGCCGGGGGCGCGAAGGAGTCGGCCAGGCGGCCGCCCGAGGCGTAGGGGTTCTGGGGAACCTGCTGCGGGCCCGTCGAGTGCACGCCGTGGGCCTGGGGGCCGGTGCCGTGGTCGACCGCTCGTTGGGGGCCCGTCGCGGACGGGTCGTGGTTGTCGACCGGCTGACCGGGGGCCAGCGGGTCGGCGCCCTGGATGGCGGGGAGGTCGAGGTGGGTGTCGTCGGTGATCCGGCCCATCACCCCCGTTGGTGCGTCTTCAGCATCCGGATTCGGAACCGGGGGGCGGTTTCGGATGTCGCTCACGTGTCACTCACGGAAGAACGCTCAGCTATCTGTCAGAGGGCGGAACCAGACGAGGCCTGACAAACGCCCCCAGGGTGGCAGAAGGAAGACCGGGGCGCCCAGGCCGGACACTCCACCTTAACGGTCTTGTCGCCGGGATGTCGCGGGAGGGCGGAATCTCTGGGAAATCCCAAAATCCGCCCTCCAGCGACCGAAAAGCCGGTCGACAACCCGGGTTCAGGTCGCGCAGATGTCGGTGTTCGCGTCGACCGTCGACTCGTCTTCGGCGGCGGACAGCGGGACCTTGACGCCCTCGAAGTCCTTGCCGACGACGAGCTGGATCATCGGGCCGACGGCCTTCTTCGGCTGGCCCGGCGCCGGGGTCGTCGGGGTGAACGGCTTGACGTTGGCCACCGGCAGCAGGGTGGTCGACGGGGCGACCGTCTTGAGCAGCGACGCGATGAGGAGCTTGGAGCCCTCCCAGCCCTCGCCCTTGTAGGCGACGGAGGTGGTCTCCTGGTCGGAGCCGTCGGCCTTGCGGCCGTCGCCGATCTGGGTGACCTTGAAGCCCTGCGCGGTCAGCGCCTCGGCGACCTCGCTCGCCTTGCCGGTCGTGTTGGTGCCGTTCACGACCTGGACCCGCACCTGCGCGGCCTCGGTCGGCTTCGGCGCCGGCGGCGCCGACGGCTTGGCCTCGCCGCCGCCCTCGCTCGATCCGCCCTCGTTCGACCCGCCCTGGGCGGGCGGGGCGGCCGACGGAGGCGGGGTCGGCGCGGACGTGGAGACCTCGCTGTCGGTGCGGATGGCCGCGAACAGGTTGTTGGCCTGCGGCTGCTTCCACTGCACCCGGTCGGGGTCGGCCACGTAGGCCTCCCACGGGACCGTGATGGCCTTGAAGCCCTTGGCGGTCAGCTTCTGGGCGCTCTGCGCGATCTGGATCAGCGTCTCGGTGTTGAGCTGGTCGTCCATCTCGACCGAGCTGGTCGCGGCGCCGATGAACTCGGCCAGCTTGGGGAAGTCGCCGACCAGGTCGCTGCTGGTGGCCTTCTTCACGACCTGCGAGAGGAAGACCTGCTGGCGCTTGATGCGCTCGATGTCGCTGCCGTTGCCGATCTTGCGGATGCGGACGTAGCCGAGCGCCGCCTCGCCCTTCACGATCTGGCGGCCGGCCGGCAGCTTGAGCTTGGAGGCCCGGTCGTCGACGGCCTGGGGCAGGCAGATCTCGATGCCGCCCAGCGCGTTGACGATGTTCTTGAAGCCGGTGAAGTCGACCTTGATGAAGTGGTCGATGCGGATCTGGGTGAGCGACTCGATCGTGCGGATCGTGCACACGATGCCGCCCAGGTTGAACGCCGAGTTGATCATCCCGAGCTGGGCCGGCATCTCCTGTTTGGTCTGCACGTTGTTGCAGGCCGGGATCTGCACCATCGAGTCACGCGGGAAGCTGATCAGCCGGGCCTGGTCGCGCTGCGGCGACACGTGCAGCAGCATGATCGTGTCGGTGCGCTCGGTGTGGTCTTCGCGGGCCGCCTTCTGCCCGTAGCGGGCGTTGTCGCCCTGCCGGGTGTCGGAGCCGACCAGCAGCACGTTGAGCGCGCCGGTCTGGTTCTGCGGGCGGTCTTCGCCCAGTTCGTCGGTGACGTTGGTGGTCTCGATGTTGCCGAGCGTGCGGCGGTAGACCGTGTAGGCGGTGAGGCTGCCGGCCACCAGCACGGTGGTGAGCACCACGCTCACCCAGCCCAGGGCGCCCAGGCCTGCCTTGGCCCGGCCGCCGCCCGCGCCGCCCTTCTTGGGGGCCTGGGGCGGGGGACCGGGCGGCGCGCCCATGCCCGGATGCGCGGCGGGCGCGGTGTAGGCCGCCTGATGAGCGGAGGGGACCGGCGGACCGCCGATCGCGGCGGGGACGTCGTCGAGGTCGTCTTCGTCGTCGTTCTTGCGGCGCTTCAGCCAGCGGAACCGGCGCGGCTCGTCGTCGTCATCGTCCCAGCGGTCGCCGACGCCCCAGCGGTGCTCGTCGAAGTCGGGGTCGCCCTCGGTCTCGCGGCGGCGGGAGGACTGCTCGCCGTACATGGGCGGCGGCTCGAACGCGGGCTGCTGCGGGGGGCCGGGGTTGCCGCCCCCATAGGAGTAAGCACCGGTGCCCCAACCGGGTTGGTCGGAGGAGGGGACGTGCCGGTGGTCGCTCATACCGTCTCCTCGACTGAAAACGTGTCGAAGGCGGAGGCGTCGTCGATGATTCGCTCGCTCATTGCGCCTTCGAGATTAGGTCACGATGCGGTCGCCCGGCCCAGCGATCTCCGATTTGGGCTGGCGGACAGCATACTCATTTGCGGACATTTCACGGTATGCGGTTGTACTGAGCTTTACTTGCATTTCACTGACGTCGCAGGTGAAAGGGCCAGCGCGGCGGCCAGGAACGCCAGGGGGGCGGCGGGCAGAACGTACCGGTAATCGAAGACCGCCGTTGCGGCCGGGACGACCAGGAGCGCCCATGCGACCGCCCACGGTATGAGGACGTCCGAACGCCGCATCGCGATGACGGGTACGAGCAGGACGAGCAGGAGCAGTGGCCCCGGTAGCGCCAGCACACTCTGGTAGTTACGGAGCCAGCCCGCCACTGGTTCGATCACTTGCGTGGATATCGGCCCATTTTCGTATCGGCGGGCGAGTTCGACCCCAAGTGTGTCCCGGGTCTGCGGCTCGGCCGGGACGCTCACCGGGAACTCGTAGGCGGCGTACACCTCGGGGTTGGGGTAGACCGGCCGGCCCGGCTCGAACGCCCTGACCAGGTCGCGGGCGACCGCCGCGAGGTAGTCGCCCGGCTGCCGGGTGATGGCGAGCAGCGCGAACCGCTGCGCGAGGGCGTCGTTCTCGGCCGCGAAGGTCTCGCCCGGCAGTCTGACCAGCGGAGACGTCGGGTCCCAGACGTAGTCCTGGGCGGGCGGCCTCGGGTCGCGGTCGTCGCAGAGCACGGCGAGGTCGGCGGGCGGCTTCATGACCTGACATTCGGCGAAGGGCATGACGCGGACGTAAAGGAAGGCCCCGTTGGCCCCCACGAGTCCCACCCGATCGTGCGCCGCGTGGAACCACACCCCGTAGGCGACGACCGGCACCAGCGCCCCGGCCGCGAACATCAGCGTGAGTCTCCGGGCGCGCCATCCGTACAAGACCAGGAAGACGAGGATCAACGGCAGCCCGGCGGTGCGGGTGATCGTCGCCGCCGCCAGCAGCACCCCGACGGCCGGCGCCGCACGCCACGTGACCGGCCGCGACGCCAGCACGGTCGCGGCGACCACGAGGAACAGGAAGAGCGTGTCGGAGACGAGCAGGTGTTCGAGCTGGATCTGGTACGCGTCCAGCAGCACCACCGCCGCCGCGACCACCCCGAGGGCCTTCCGCCGGATCGCGGTGTAGATCAGCACCGCGGTCGCCAGCCCGAGGGCGTGCTGCACGACGACGACCAGCCCGAAACTGTGGAACGGCTCGAACAGACGAAGGAAGAAGGAGTACCCGGCCGGCCGGACGAGATCGGGCCGGGGCCTGATCGCCGTCACGACATAGGTGTAGGTGTCGGGAAACCAGAGCGCGGGCTGATAGCCGACCACGGCCAGCACCCGCAGCAGCACCCCGGCTCCGAGCACCCCGGTGAACCAGGGGTTCTCCCGCACCCATCCGAGCACCCGGCCGACCCGCGACGGCGTCGCGGGCGCGACCCGGCGCTCCGCGCTCACATCCTCAGTGGTCACGCGACCGACCCGGGGCAGCGGCGACCGAGACGGTCGGCGCGCGGCGGTCCGGCACCGGGGGTGCCGGGGGGCCGGGTGGGCGGTGGTCGTTCATCGGGCTCCAGGTCAGGGCCGGTCGGAGGGGCGCGTCGCCCGGCCACGGTACACCGCTAGGCTCTGGCCCATTCGCGCGCTGAGGATCGACCTGTCACCCGGGCGGCTGCTGGCCGTCGGCTCCGTCCTGCCCGCGCTGGCCCTGTCGGGGTGGCTGCTGGCGGGGCTGCTGCTGGTCTTCCTCGGCTGGTTCGGGATCTGGCAGCTGATCCTGCTCGGGGTGCCGGCGGCGGCGCTGTTCGTCTGGGCGGGGTGGCCGAAGGACACGGTCGAGTCGACGTGGTGGCAGGCCGGGTCGGTGTTCCTGGTCGCCGTCGCGTCGGGGGTGTTCAACACCGTCTACGCCGCGCAGCAGTACATCGTCCGCCGCGATCCGGCCACCTACCAGCAATACGCCATCTGGCTGCGGGAGCACGGCGGCCTGCCCATCCCCGAGAGCGCCGGGGCCTTCGGGGGCGGCGACGCCGCGCTCAGGTTCGCCAGCATGGGGTTCTACGCCCATGAGGGCGCGATCGTGCCGCAGTTCATGCCGGGTGCGCCGATCCTCTACGCCTCCGGGTTCACCCCGGCGATCCTCGGCGCCCTCGCGGTGCTGACCGTCGGGGGGGTGACCGCCCGGCTCGTCCACGCGCGGTTCGCCTGGATCGGGGCGCTGGCGTTCGCGGTCGCCCTGCCGATCCTCTACACCTCGCGCACCACGTTCAGCGAGATCCCGTCGCTGGTCCTGCTGTTCGGCGGGATCGCCCTGGTGCTGGCCGGGCGGCGGATGTTCGTGGCCGGGCTGGTGTTCGGGCTGGCGCTGCTCATCCGGATCGACGGGCTGAGAGACATCCTGCCCGTGCTGGTCTTCGGGATGGTCGCGCAGCGCAAGCTGCTGGCGGGGGTGCTCGTCGGAGGCGGGATCGGGTTCGGCGCGGGGTTCGTGCTGTCGCGGCCCTACTTCGACTACCTGAGCGGATCGCTGCTGCCGCTGCTGGCGATCTGCGCGGTCGTGCTGGTCGCGGCGCCGTTCGTGCGGAGGGTCCCGCGATGGCTGCCCAACGTCGCGGCGGCCGGAGTGGTGCTCGGGGTGCTGGCCTTCGCGGTCAGGCCCCTGGTCGAGACCGTGCGACGGCCGGTGACCAACCCCGACGACGCGCTCACCGCCGAGTTGATCGGAGCGGTGCAGAAGGCCAACGGGCTCCCGATCGATCCCACACGTCTGTATTACGAGGATTCGCTCTACTGGGTCATCTGGTACGTCGGCCTCCCGGCCCTCGTCCTGGCCGCCTTCGGCGTCTTCACGCTGGCGCGCAGGATGGAGAAGCCGTGGCTGCTGCCGACGGCGATCATCCTGTGGACCACCGTCACCACGCTCTACCGCCCGGCCATCACGGCCGACCACCCGTTCGCCGCCCGCCGCCTCGTCCCGGTGATCATCCCGGGGCTGATCCTGCTGGCCGTGTGGGGGGCGCGGAAGCTGCCCGTCTGGGCGACCGCCGGGCTGCTGGTCATCCCGCCCGTGATCGTCTCGATCGGCACCGCGTTCACCCCGATCGAGCGGGGCGAACTGGCCGCCGTACAGAAGATGTGCGACGCGATCCCGAAGGGCTCGACGGTGCTGATCGTCGAGCGGGTCACCGGCGACCGGCTCACCCAGGTGGTCAGAGGCCAGTGCGGGTTCCCGACGGCCAGGGTCGCCTACCCGGAGGGGACGGACCTGCCGCTGGAAGCCGACGTCCGCCGGATCATCGCCAAAACGCATGACCCCGTGCTGCTCGCGGCCGAACCCGGCCAGCTCACCGCCTACGGCACGCCCAGGCAGGTCATGGCGTTGCGGACCCGTCAGGACGAGCGTTCTCTTGTCAAGGCCCCTGACGGAACGTGGTCGCTCAGCGTCGACGTCTGGCTCGCCGTGCCCTGAAGCGAGACGCGGACGGCCGAAGGCCGGCCGTGGCTCGCGCATCGAATCTGACTCAAGTAATAGGTCGGCGTGCGACTGGGCAGAGTACCCTCTTCCGACGTGGACATGCCCCCGGAGAGTGGACCCTTGGTGAGCGACAACCCCTACGTCACGATCGTGCTGCCCTGTTACAACGAGCAGGACCATGTGATCGACGAGGTCGAGCGCATCAGCGCGGCCATGGACTCCTCGGGTTACACCTACGAACTGGTCGCCGTCGACGACTGCTCGACCGACGCGACGCTGGAGCGGCTCCGCGAGGCCGCGCCGCGCTTCCCGAACATGCGCATCCGCGCCTTCCACCGCAACGGCGGCTCGGGCACGGTCCGGCGCATCGGCTCGCAGGAGGCCCGCGGCGAGATCGTCGTGTGGACCGACGCCGACATGACCTACCCGAACGAGCGCATCCCCGAGCTGGTCCAGATCCTCGAGAAGGATCCGACGGTCGACCAGGTCGTCGGGGCCCGCACCTCCGAGGAGGGCTCGCACAAGCTGCTCCGGGTGCCGGCCAAGTGGGTGATCCGCAAGGTCGCCGAGCGGCTGGCCGGGCAGAAGATCCCCGACCTCAACTCGGGCCTGCGGGCGTTCCGCAAGTCGGTCGCCAAGCCCTACCTGCGGCTGCTGCCGCCCGGGTTCTCGTGCGTCACGACGATCACGCTGGCGTTCCTGTCGAACCAGCACGACGTCTACTACCTGCCGATCGACTACGCCAAGCGGGCCGGCAAGTCGAAGTTCAGCTTCTTCGGCGACGCCTACCGCTACATCCTGCAGGTGCTGCGGATGATCATGTACTTCAACCCGCTCAAGGTCCTCATGCCGCCGGCCCTGTGGCTGGTCGGCATCGGCCTGGTCAAGGGCGCCTACGACGTGGTCAACTACGGCTTCTACCTGACCAGCAACGCCATCGTGATCTTCCTGTCCGGGATGCTCATCGGCTCGGTCGCGCTGCTGGCCGACCTGATCGTGCGATCCCGCGGCACCGAGTGATGCGCGTCGCGATCGTCGGGCCGACCTTCCCCTACAAGGGCGGCGGCGCCCAGCACACGACCGAGCTCGCCCACCGTCTCGCGCGGGCCGGGTACGACGTCGTGATCGAGTCGTGGAAGGCGCAGTATCCGTCGTTCCTCTATCCGGGCGTGCAGACGATCGACACCCCCGAGGGCGAGCCCTACCCGGGCACCCGGCGGATCCTCGACTGGCGCCGTCCCGACGGCTGGATCGCCTGCGGCCGTCGCCTGCGCGGCGCCGACCTGGTGATCCTCACCGTGCTGAGCCCGGTCCAGGTGCCGCCCTACCTCGGCATCCTCCACGGCCTGCGCCGGCGGGCGCGCGTGATCGCGCTCTGCCACAACGTGCTGCCGCACGAGACCAAACCCTACGACCGGCCGCTGATGAAGGCGCTGCTCAAACGGGTCGACGGCGTGCTGGCGCACTCGGAGGCGCAGGCGGCGCTGGCCCGGGAGCTGGGCCAGCCGTTCGTGAAGGTGGCGCCCCTGCCGCCGCACCTGCCGTCGGCCGGGGTCACCGGTGCGGGCGGGCTGAACCGGCGGCTGCTGTTCTTCGGGATCGTCCGGCCGTACAAGGGCCTCGACCTGCTGCTCCGGGCGCTGGCCCGGGTTCCCGACGTGAGCCTGACCGTGGCCGGGGAGTTCTGGGGCGGCACCGAGGCCACCACGACGCTGATCGGGGAGCTCGGCCTGACCGACCGGGTCGAGCTGCGGCCCGGCTACGTCCCGGCCGACGACGTGCCGAAGCTGTTCGCCGGGGCCGACGCGCTCGTGCTGCCCTACCGGTCGGCGACCGCCTCCCAGAACGTGTGGCTCGGGCACGAACACGGTGTTCCGGTCATCGCCACACGAGTCGGCGCGTTGGCCGACAATGTGACCGACGACGTCGACGGCCTGCTGGTCGAGCCGGGCTCCGCCGACGCGCTCGCCGACGCCCTGCGCCGGTTCTACGAACCGGGCACCCCCGAGCGTCTCCGGGCGGGGGTCAAGGCGGTCGACCCCGAGCCGTACTGGTCCGCCTACCTGGCCGCGCTCTGACCGTTCAGCAGGTTCAGCAAGAGGAAGGACGCCCGTGGGCACCGAACGCGCCGCGCAACTGGAGTACTCCGAGTTCCAGTCGGCGATGCTCGACGAGGCCAAGCGCCGCCGCAAGGCCGCCAAGATCATCGCGGTGCTGGCCCATTTCCTGGGCCGGGGCGACCGCCCGCTTGAGGGCCTGACCGTCGCCGACATCGGCTGCTCGGCCGGGTTCATCGCCGACGAACTGGCCCTGGCCGGGGCCCGGCACACGTTCGGGATCGACATCGACGTCCCGGGCCTGCGCAAGGCCGCCGGGCGGTTCGGTGAGCGGGTGGCGTTCGTGTGCGGCGACGGGACCCGGCTCCCGTTCCCCGACGGCTCCGTGGACGTCCTGGTCTTCAACCACATCTACGAGCACGTGGTCGACCCCGACGCGGTGATCGCCGACATGCACCGGGTGCTGGCCGACGACGGCGTCCTCTACCTGGGCCTCGGCAACCGCCTGGGGATCATGGAACCGCACTACAAGCTGCCGTTCCTGTCCTACCTGCCGCCCCGCGCCGCCGACCGGTACGTCCGGGCCTTCGGCCGGGCCGACAACTACTACGAGCGCTTCCGTACGCGCGCCGGCCTGCGCCGGATGCTGGCCGACTTCCACGTGTGGGACTACACCTTCCCGGTCCTGGCCACGCCTGAGGCGTTCGAGGGCGGGGAGCTGTTCGCGGGCGCGGCGGGGCGGGCGGCCAAGGCGACCCTGGAGAAGGCGCCCCGGCCGGCGCTGCGGGCGCTGCTGCCGATCGTGCCGACGTACATCTGGGTGGCGACCAAGTCGGCCCGCCGCCCGTCGGGCATCGCGCTGCCCCAGCCGCCCGAGTCGGTCCCGACCCGATCCTCGACGTCGTGAAAGCCGAGGGCGAGACCGTCGAGGTGTCGCCACCGCGGAAGCCGGTGCTCAAAAGGGTCGTCCGGTTCGGGTTCCTCGCCGTCGCCCTCGGGTTCGGGGTCTGGGCGGTCGTGTCCCAGTGGGACGCGATCGGCGCCGGGCTGGCGCGGCTCTCGTGGCCGTTGCTCGGGGTGTCGCTGGTGGCGGTCGTCGGGGCGTTGCTGGCCGGGATGCTCATGTGGCGGGCGCTGCTGGCCGATCTCGGGTCGCCGCTGCGGCTCGCCGACGCGGCGAAGATCTTCTTCATCGGGCAGCTCGGGAAGTACATCCCCGGGTCGGTCTGGCCCGTGCTCGCCCAGATGGAGATGGGCAAGGACCACGGCATCCCGAGGGCCAGGAGCGCGGCGGCGTTCTTCCTGACGTACCCGATCTATCTCGCCACCGGGCTGCTGGTCGCCGTCGCGACCCTGCCCGCCTTCGCGGGGGACTCGGTCGCCGGGTACGCCTGGCTGCTGCTCCTGCTGCCGGTGCTCGCGGTGGGGCTGCTTCCGAAGGTCGTCAACGGGGTGCTGAACCTGGGGTTCCGGCTGCTCAGGCGGTCGCCGCTGGAACGGCCGCTGACCGCCCGGGGGGTGCTGACCTCCACCGGGTGGGCCTTCGCGGGGTGGGCCGCCTACGGGGCGCAGCTCGCGGTGATCGTCCACGGGCTGGGGGCGACCGGGCCGAGGGCCGTCGTGCTCAGCTTCGGGGCGTTCGCGCTCGCCTGGTGCCTCGGGTTCGTGTTCGTGCTGGCCCCGGCCGGGGCCGGGGTGCGCGAGGTCGCGATGGTGGCGGCGCTGGCCCCGGTGCTCGACCAGGGGTCGGCCATCGCGGCGGCGCTGGTGTCACGCGTGGTGGTCTCGGTGGGCGATCTGGTCTGTGCGGCCTTCGCGGGTTGGCGGGCCGGCAAAACGGAAAAAACCGTGGAATAGCTACGGAATCCGTTCCTGGAACGCGGCGAATCGTGTGATTTCGCTCAGGATGGGCGTTCCGGGCGGCCTACAGTGAGAGGCGAGGGCGAAGGAGATCGGGGCCTTCCGTCACGTTCCTCCTTCGCCGCGCGTTGAGGGGAGCGATCTCGTTGAAACC
Organism: Herbidospora galbida; assembly: GCF_005233835.1. Classification (GTDB taxonomy): domain Bacteria; phylum Actinomycetota; class Actinomycetes; order Streptosporangiales; family Streptosporangiaceae; genus Herbidospora; species Herbidospora galbida. The sequence goes on from NZ_SZQA01000011.1 coordinate 138,788, forward strand.
CCGAGTGCTCGTTGACGCCGCGGCCGTACCGGCCGACCGAGGCGCCCTGATCCGATACGTCGACGGGTTGCTCGCCGCGCTCGACCAGCAGGGCGCCGACCTCGTCATCGTCTGCCAGCGGGCCGACGCCGAACGGTACGCCCGGCTCGCCCCCGGCGCGACGATCATGCCCGGCCCCCACGCCATCGCCAACCGCGGCGCCCGCCTGGTCTGGGAGCAGACCGGCGTGCCGCTGCTGGCCCAGAAGGTCGGCGCCGACGTGATCCACGCGCCCTACTACTCGGTGCCCCTGCGCTCCGAGGTGCCGAGCGTGGTGACCGTCCACGACGTCGCCTGCTTCACCGAGGCCGACCAGTACGAGTCCGACCGCGCCGCCTTCTTCCGCTCGGCCACCAGGACCGCCGTCCGGGCCGCCCGACGGGTGATCACCCCGTCGAAGGCCACCCGCGACGAGCTCATCCGGGTCGTCGGCGCCGACCCCACCCGCATCGACGTCGCCTACCACGGCGTCGACCCCGACCTGTTCCACCCGCCGGCCGAGGCCGAGATCCGCCGGGTGACCAGCCGGCTGGGCATCCACGGCCGCCCCTACATCGCGTTCGTCGGCCCCGCCGAACCGCGCAAGAACGCGCCCAACCTGATCAGGGGCTTCGCCAGGGCCGTCGAGGGCCGGGAGAACCCGCCCGCCCTGGTCATCGCCGGGCCCGCCGAGAGCGGCCGGGAGGTCGAGGCGGCCATGCGGTCGCTGCCCGAGGGCGTCATGGTCGTGCGCACCGGCTACCTGCCGTTCGGCGATCTGGCCGGATTCTACGGCGGCGCGCTGGCGGCGGCGTTCCCGTCGCGGTGCGAGGGGTTCGGGATGCCCGTGCTGGAGGCGATGGCGTGCGGGGCCCCGGTCCTGACGACGCGGCGCACGTCGCTCCCGGAGGTCGGCGGGGACGCGGTGGCCTACACCGAACCCGATTCCGAGAGCATCGGGGCGGCGCTGCGGGCGCTGCTCGATTCACCCGCCAGACGCGTCGAATTGGGCGCCGCGGGGCTGGCGAGAAGCCGTGAATTCACGTGGCAGATGTCCGCGCACGCACATCTGGTTTCCTATCAGCGTGCGATGGAACATTGAGTTAGCCTCGCCCATGTGACGGAGCCTTCTTTGCCCCAACCCGGTCAGCTTGAGGCGATTCTCCTGGTCGGCGGGCAGGGGACGCGGCTACGCCCGCTGACCCTCTTCACCCCCAAACCGCTGCTGCCCACGGCGGGAGTGCCGTTCCTCGCCCACCAGCTCGCCAAGGCGCGGGCGTGCGGGGTGACCCGCATCGTCTTCGCGACGTCGTACAAGGCCGAGATGTTCGCCGAAGCCTTCGGCGACGGGTCGGCGTTCGGTCTCGAGATCGTCTACATGACCGAGGAGACCCCGCTCGGCACCGGCGGGGCGATCCGCAACGCGGCCGAGGCGCTGACCGTTCCGGGTGACGCGCCGGTGCTGGTGCTCAACGGCGACATCCTCTCGGGTCACGACATCTCCGCCCAGATCGCCCGGCACGTCGACGACGACGCCGCTGTCACGCTCCATCTCACCGAGGTCGACGACCCGTCGCGGTTCGGCTGCGTGCCGACCGACGAGCGGGGCCGGGTGACGGCGTTCCTGGAGAAGACCCCCAATCCCGTGACGAACCGGATCAACGCCGGTTGCTACGTCTTCACGCGGTCGGTGATCGACACGATCCCGTTCGGCGAGGTCGTCTCGGTCGAACGGCAGACCTTCCCCGGCCTGATCGAGTCGGGCCACACGGTCCTGGGCTTCGCCGACTCCTCCTACTGGCTCGACGTGGGCACTCCGGCGGCCTTCGTCCAGGGCTCCGCCGATCTCGTACGCGGCCTCCTGGCCTCCCCCGCCCTCCCGGGTTCACCGGGAGAGGCGCTGCTGCTCGACGGCGCGACCGTCTCGCCGGAGGCCAAGGTCACCGGCGGTTCGGTGATCGGCGCCAGGGCCACCGTGGGAGCCGGGGCGACCGTGCGGGGTAGCGTGGTGGCCGACGACGCGTCCATCGCCCCCGGCGCGACCGTGATCGACTCGGTGATCGGGGCGGGCGCCGTGATCGCCGAGGGGGCCGAGGTGCGTGAGGCGGTCGTCGGCGACCGGGCGTCCATCGGGGCGCGCAACGAACTGACGGCGGGAGCGCGGGTCTGGCCCGGCGTCGACCTGCCGGAATGCGCGGTGAGATTCTCCAGCGATGCCTGAACGAAGCTGGCGCCCCGACGGCCCCCTGAACCTGGGGCTGACGGTGGCGCCGCACCGGCACGGCTCGGGCGACCCCGTCTGGCAGACCACGCCCGACGGGGCGCTCTGGCGCGCCTGCCGGACCCCTGAAGGCCCCGGAACGCTCAGGATCTCCGTCGTCGCAGGTCAGGTCCACGGCCTGGCGTGGGGGCTCGGGGCCGAATGGCTCCTGGAGACGATGCCCGACCTGCTCGGCGCGGCCGACGACCCGGCCGGGTTCGGCGCGCTGCTCGACGCGATGGGCGACGACCCGGTCGCCGGGTTCCTCAAAGGGCTGCACCTGCGGGCGGCCGGGCTGCGGATCGGCCGGGCCGGGCGGGTCTTCGAGGCGCTGGTGCCCGCCGTCCTGGAGCAGAAGGTGGTGGGCCGGGAGGCGTTCCGGGCCTGGCGCTGGCTGGTCCGCAAGTACGGCGACCCCGCCCCCGGGCCGGGCCCCGAAGGGCTCCGGGTGCCGCCGTCGCCCGGCACCTGGCGGCTCGTGCCGTCGTGGGACTGGCACCGGGCGGGGGCGGAGGCCGTACGGGCCCGCACGATCGTCAACGCGGCCCGCCACGAAGGGAAGCTGGAGACGGCGAGCACCACGTGGGAGGCCGACCGCCTGCTCACAGCCCTGCCCGGCATCGGCGTCTGGACCTCCGCCGAGATCCGCCAGCGGGCCTGGGGCGACGCCGACGCCCCCAGCGTGGGCGACTTCCACATTCCCGGCCTGGTCGGCTTCGCCTTCACCGGAGAGAAGACCGACGACGAGGGCATGCTCCGGCTGCTCGAACCCTTCGCCGGGCACCGCCACCGGGTGGTCCGCCTGATCGAGCTCAGCGGACGCCGACCGCCGGGCCGGGGCCCGCGCATGGCTCCCCGCGACTACCGCAATTTCTGATCAACGTAGTGTGCAGGTATGACGGCAGCAATGCGGCGGGCGCTGGCACGCGCGCGCGACGGCAAGACGATCGACGTGGCCGAGGCGGCCATCCTCCTGGAGGCCCGCGGCGCCGACCTGGACGCCTTGCTCGACCACGCCTCCCGCGTCCGCGACGCGGGCCTGGAAGCGGCGGGTCGCCCCGGAGTGATCACCTACAGCCGCAAGGTGTTCATCCCGTTGACGCGGCTGTGCCGCGACCGCTGCGGCTACTGCACCTTCGCGACCGCCCCCGCCAAACTGCCGAGCGCGTTCCTGTCTCCCGACGAGGTGCTGGCCATCGCCCGTGAGGGCGCGGCCATGGGCTGCAAGGAGGCCCTGTTCACCCTGGGCGACCGCCCGGAGGACCGCTGGCCGGCCGCCCGCGAGTGGCTCGACGCCCACGGCTACGACGACACCCTCTCCTATGTGCGCGCCATGGCGATCCGCGTGCTGGAGGAGACCGGCCTGCTGCCCCACCTCAACCCGGGGGTGCTGACCTGGCGCGACTTCCAGCGGCTCAAGCCGGTCGCGCCGTCGATGGGCATGATGCTGGAGACGACCTCGACGGCCCTGTTCACCGAGAAGGGCGGCGCCCACTACGGCTCGCCCGACAAGGACCCGGCCGTCCGCCTGCGCGTGCTCGAAGACGCCGGCCGCTCCAACGTGCCGTTCACCACCGGCATCCTGATCGGCATCGGCGAGACGATCCTCGACCGGGCCGAGTCGATCTTCGCGATCCGCCGCGTGGCCCGGGAGTACGGCGGGGTCCAGGAAGTCATCGTGCAGAACTTCCGCGCCAAGCCCGACACCGCGATGCGCGGCATGCCCGACGCCGACCTGCAGGAGTTGGCCGCCACGATCGCGGTGACCCGCATGGTGCTCGGCCCCCGCATGCGCGTGCAGGCCCCGCCGAACCTCATCGGCGACGAGTACGCCCTGATGATCCGCGCCGGCATCGACGACTGGGGCGGCGTCTCCCCGCTGACCCCCGACCACGTGAACCCCGAACGCCCGTGGCCGATGATCGACGCCCTCGCAGAACGCACCTCCGAAGCAGGCTTCGACCTGCGGGAACGCCTGACGATCTACCCCGAGTACGTCCGGGCCGGCGAACCCTGGCTCGACCCCCGCCTGAGCGCCCACGTGTCGGCGCTGGCCTCCGGCGACGGCATGGCGCTCGACGTGAATCCGACGGGCCGCCCCTGGCAGGAGCCCGACGGCGGCTTCGTCTCGGTCGGCCGGGTCGACCTGCACACCGAGGTCGACACCACGGGCCGCACCAGCGACCGGCGCGATGACTTCGACCACGTCTACGGCGACTGGGACGCCCTCAAAGACCGCCTCCCGACGGCGGTCTCGATGACCGGCGACGGCGCCGAGGCGCTCCGCCAGGCCGCCCGCGACCCCCTGGCCTTGACCGACGCCCAGGCCGAGGCGCTGCTGAGCCTGACCGGCCCGGCCCTCGACGAACTGTGCGCCCTGGCCGACGGCCTGCGCCGCGAGGTCAACGGCGACGACGTCACCTACGTCGTCAACCGGAACATCAACTTCACCAACGTCTGCTACACCGGCTGCCGCTTCTGCGCCTTCGCCCAGCGGCGCACCGACGCCGACGCCTACACCCTGAGCCTCGACCAGGTCGCCGACCGCGCCGAGGAGGCCTGGGCGGCCGGGGCGACCGAGGTGTGCATGCAGGGCGGCATCCACCCCGACCTGCCCGGCAGCGCCTACTTCGACATCGCGCGGGCGGTCAAGACCCGGGTGCCCGGCATCCACGTGCACGCCTTCTCCCCGATGGAGGTCATCAACGGGGCCAGCCGGATGAACCTGTCGATCGAAGACTGGCTGACCGGCGCCCGCGAGGCCGGCGTCGACTCCCTGCCCGGCACGGCGGCCGAGATCCTCGACGACGACGTCCGCTGGGTACTGACCAAGGGCAAACTGCCCGCCCGCGAGTGGATCGACGTCATCACGACGGCCCACCGGGTGGGCATCCCGACGACCTCGACGATGATGTACGGCCACGTCGACAACCACGCCCACTGGGTGAAGCACATCCGGCTGATCCGGCGGCTCCAGGAGGAGACCGGCGGCTTCAGCGAGTTCGTCCTGCTGCCGTTCGTGCACCACAGCGCCCCGATCTACCTGGCCGGGATCGCCCGCCCGGGGCCGACGGCCGCCGAGAACCGCGCGGTCCACGCGGTGTCCCGGCTGCTGCTGCACGGGGCGATCCACAACATCCAGTGCTCGTGGGTGAAGCTGCAGGACGACCTGTGCCGCCAGGTGCTGGCCGGAGGAGTCAACGACATCGGCGGCACCCTGATGGAGGAGACCATCAGCCGCATGGCGGGGTCGGAGAACGGGTCGTACAAGACCATCTCCGAACTGCGCGCGATGGTCGAGGTCAGCGGACGTCCGCTGCGCCAGCGCACCACCGATTACGGCGCCCCGTCGCCCGAGCGCCTGGCGGCGGCGGAGGCGAGCGACGGGGTGTGCGCGAGCGTGCGGCGGGTGCTGCCCGTGGTTTAACGGGTGACGTAGAAGTCCTCGGCCGACCTCGGCGGGCGCTGTCTCGGCGGTTCGGCCGCGTGGCCGATGGCCACGGCGCCCATCGGGTCCCAGTTGCCGGGCAGGCCGAGGACCTCGCGCACCACCGGGCGGCAGAACATCGTGGACGACACCCACGCCGATCCCAGCCCCTCGACCGCGAGCTGGACCAGGAAGTTCTGCACCCCGGCGCCGGTCGCGACCACGAACATCTCCCGTTCTGAGGCGTTGCGGCGGTCGTCGCGGTAGGTGTGCGAGCCGTCCATGACCAGGCACGGCACCGCCAGGTAGGGCGCGTCGCGGAGCACGTCGCCGCGCCTGATCCGCTTGGCGATCGACTCCTCGGCGAACCCGTCGCCGCGCAGGTCGGCGATCCACGCCTCGCGCATCGCGTCGACCAGCTCGCGCCGGGCCGCCGCGCTCTCCAGCAGCACGAACCGCCACGGCGTCGTGTGGTGGGGCGCGGGGGCCGAGATGGCGGCGGCGACCGCGCGGCGGACCGCCTCTCCGTCGACCGTCTCGCCGGAGAACTTCCTGATGGTGCGCCGGGCGAACACGACGTCGGCCGAGCCGTAGCGGAACATGTCCTGGTCGGCGGGGCGGATCAGCGACGCCCCGCCGGGGCCGTCGGAGTCGGTCACCAGGTGACCCAGCCCCGAGACGACGGCCACGGGGACCCCGCTCAGCTTGCCCTTCACCAGCTCGGCCGCCGCCGCGATCTCGTCGATCAGGGCGGTCACCGTCGCGTTCAGCGGGTTGCCGTAGGCGTCGGTGGTGCCGCGCAGGTCGTCGAGCGGCCGGACGCCCGAGGCGCCCAGCGCGACGTCGGTCAGGCCGTGCCGCCAGGGGCGTCCGAAGGTGTCGGAGACGATCACGCCGACCCGGGCTCCGGTGAGCTCGGCCAGCCGCCGCCGGATCGCCGACGCCGACGCGTCGGGGTTCTCGGGCAGCAGCAGCACGGTCCCCGGCGCGGTGTTGGACGCGTCGACCCCGGCCGCCGCCATCACGTAGCCGTGCCGCGTCTGGGAGATGACGGTCTCGCCCCGCCGCGCGACCACCCGGACCGTCTCGGCCTCGATCGCCTCCGCGCGGTCGTCGGCCCGGACCACCCGGCCCTCGGCCTTGCTCACGATCTTCGAGGTCACCACGACCACGTCGCCGTCGGCCAGGCCCGGTACGGCCTTGACGATCAGGGCCGCGATGTCGTCGCCGTAGCCGATCTCGGGCAGCCCCTGGACCCCGCTGATGGTGATCACGCCGCCACCTTCCCGGCCAGTTCGAGCGCGGCGGCGGCCAGGTCGCGCGTCGCCTCGGGCGAGGACATCAGCAGCGGCCGCGCCTCCACCGCCACCCCCTCCAGCGACGTCGCGGCGTCTTCTTCCGCGACCAGCCAGCCGTCGAGCAGGTCGGCGCCGTAGAGCTCCAGCACGCCCTGCGCCGAGGTCTCCACGCCGATCGCGGTCAGGCACGCGTCGGCCATCCCGCGTACGGGCGCGCCGCCGATGATGGGGGAGACGCCGACCACGGTCTTGGCGGCCACCGCCTCGCGGATGCCGGGGATCTGCAGGATCGTCCCGATGCTCACCACCGGGTTCGACGGCGGCAGGATCACCACGTCGGCCCGCTCCAGCGCCTCCAGCACCCCCGGCGCGGGGGTCGCCGACGCGGCCCCGACCAGGGCGATCTCCAGCGCCGGCGTGGACGCGCGCAGGCGCACCCACCACTCCTGGAAGTGCACCGCGCGGCGGCCCCGCTCGTCTTCGATCACTACGTGGGTCTCGGTCTGGTCGTCGGTCATCGGCAGCAGGCGCACGCCCGGCCGCCAGCGGTCGCACAGCGCCTCGGTCACCGCCGACAGGCCGTAGCCGGCCGCGAGCATCTGGGTGCGCACGATGTGGGTGGCGAAGTCGCGGTCGCCCAGGCCGAACCACTGCGGCTGCATCCCGTAGGCGGCCAGCTCCTCTTTCACGGTGAACGTTTCATCCGCGCGGCCCCAGCCCTGCTCCTCGTTGATGCCGCCGCCGAGGGTGTACATCACGGTGTCGAGGTCGGGGCATACCCGCAGGCCGAACAGGGTGATGTCGTCGCCGGTGTTGCCGATGACGGTGATGTCGGATTCCGGGGCCGCCGCCTTGAGGCCGCGGAGGAACCGGGCCCCGCCGATTCCGCCCGCGAGGGACACGATGCGCATGCCTGACAGTCTGGCATTCCATGCGAAACGCGAGATTGATGGGTCGCCGGGCATCCATGTCAGGCATATGCAAAACTCAGTTCCCATAAGCCGCATGAATTCCTGGGGGTAACTGTGGTGAAGGTTGACCCGGTGAGGCTCAGAGAGCCCGCCGCGTGGCTCCTTGTGGCAGCCGCGGGCACGACCGTTCTGGTCGGCGTCGTCAGACTCGTCTTCGGCGACTCGTCACCGCTCGGGGGAGCGGCCGAGTTCGGCATCCGGTCGGTCGTCGCCCTGTCCGAACTGACCTCTCCGGTCAACGCCGCGCTGGTCGTCGGCGCGGTCCTCCTCTCCACCCGCTTCGGCGGCGCCCCCACCCCCAAGAGCGGTCTCATCACCATGGGCGGGGCCGGCACCCTCGCCGTGGCCACGCTCTTCGGCGCGATCAGCCTGCTCGGCTCGCTGTTCAGCGGGCTCGGCTTCGGCGGCAAGCTCGAGACGCTGCTGCTCGGTGTGCCGACCTTCGCCATCACCGGCCTCGCCCTGGTCTATGTGCTGACCATGGTGTCGCCGCTGCCGGCGGGCGCGGCCAAACCGAAGAAGTCGCGGCGGCTCTCGGTCGTCCCCCCGGCCATCCCGTTCCCGCAGACCGGCGACGCGCATCCGGTGCAGAACTCGCCGGCGGAGCCCGACTACTCCCCTTATCCGCAGGGCCCGGTCTTCGACCAGAACGGCTACGCGGGCCAGCAGGTCGTCGAGGAGACGCCGCTGCCGCCGGTGACCCCGGTCGTCCCCGTGACGCCGGTCGCCCAGCAGGCCGAGCGCTACTCCTACCCCGAGCCGGTCTACGACGACACCCCGGCCTCGTGGGACTCCTCGCCGTTCTCCGGCTTCTCCGGCCCGCAGTTCGCCCGTCAGGCCTACGAGCCCCCGGCGGCGGAGGCGGCCCCCGCGCCGCGTCTTCCCGTCATCGAGACGCCGTTCGACAGTTCCGTCCGCGAGGTTTCGGGGCGCGAGGCGGCCGCGTACGACCCGCCGGCCCGGGAAAGTTCCGTCCGGGATTCGGTCTACGACATCCCAGCTCGTGACACGGGCTACGACATGTCCGCGAACGAGACGGTGTATGGCGCCCCGGTGCTCGAACCGAGCTACGAGCCCCCGGCCCGCGAGAGCGCCTACGTGACGCAGCCGCCCGTCTACGGCGCGCCCTACGAGCCCGGCTACGAGGGCGACATAAGAGAGCAGCAGCTCGCCCAGGCCTACCAGCAGGCGCAGAGCTACCAGCAGCACCCCGACGCCTACCGCCAGAGCAACCCGTTCGGGTACCCCCAGCCGGCCCAGCCGCAGCGCTACCAGGGTGACCCGCTGAGCGACCCGCTCCGCGCCGAAGACCTGCTCGACCCGATCGACCCGGTCGCCATCTACCGCCCGGCAAAGACCGGGGAAGGTCTTCCTGCCGATCCGGCATCTCTCGATTCGGACGTCACCGCTCATTGGTACAGTCCGGACCGCCGGGAACGCTGATCCGAGCTGGGGGCGACAAGACCAGCCCTTTCCCCCGGTATCCCCATGGCGCTTGACGGGGCACGACTTACACGCGTGTAATTACAGCCATGTTGTTACGCCTTCTCCGAGGTGGGTAAGGGGAGGGCGTCCATAGGGGGGCACCAACTTTCGGGGTTGGTGACGGGCGGGCGACAGGGAGGTGTGCCGTGACCGAGCTGGTCATCGCACAGGCGCTCGACGGTGAAGATCTGGGTTGGCAGGAGCGCGCATTGTGCGCTCAGACCGACCCGGAGGCGTTCTTTCCAGAAAAGGGCGGCTCCACCCGAGAGGCGAAGAAGGTGTGCCGTGCGTGTGAAGTGCGCGCGGAGTGCCTTGAGTACGCGTTGGAACACGACGAACGATTCGGTATCTGGGGCGGACTGTCGGAGCGCGAGCGCCGACGCATGAAGCGCCAGGCCGTTTGAGGCATAAATAAGCGAGCCGCGGCCGGCCGAAGGCCGGACGTGGCTCGCGCTAGGAATCTGCCGCAAGAGACGCGAGCCGCGGCCGGCCGAAGGCCGGACGTGGCGCGCTGAGGGCAACGACACGCGGGGGTCACATTTGTGGCCTCCGCTTGTCATTTGGGTCGGGGGCCGGTGCGACGTGCCGTAGTGTTGGCGCGCAAAAGCCGCACATACCCCCAAGGATCCCGCCGTGCACTCGGTCACCGCGATCGTGGTCGCCCATGATGGCTCCCGCTGGCTCCGGGACACCCTCCGGGCGGTGCTCGCGCAGACCCGGCCGATCGACCGGGGCGTCGGGGTCGACAACGGCAGCCGCGACGGCAGTCGCGACCTCCTCGGTGAGGCGTTCGGCAAACACAGCGTCGTGCAGATGCCGCGCAGCAGCGGCTTCGCCGAAGCCGTGCACGAGGTCGTCCGGCGGCTTCCGAAGGCGCCCGGCGACACCGAGTGGATCTGGCTGATCCACGACGACTGCGCCCCCGACGCCCGCGCCCTGGAGTTCCTGCTTCACGCCGCCGACGAGTACCCCGAGACCGCCGTCCTGGGTCCGAAACTGCGCGACTGGCTCGACCGTAAGCTGCTGCTGGAGGTCGGTGTCACGGTCGCCCGCTCGGGCCGCCGCGAGACCGGGCTGGAGGCGCGCGAATACGACCAGGGCCAGCACGACGCCGAGCCCCGGGGCGTGCGCGACGTGCTGGCGGTGTCGTCGGCCGGGATGCTGATCCGCCGCGACGTCTGGGACGAACTCGGCGGCCTCGACGCCAAGCTCCCGCTGTTCCGCGACGACCTCGACTTCTGCTGGCGGGCCCGCGCCGCCGGGCACCGGGTGCTCGCGGTGACCGCCGCGGTGGCCTGGCACGCCGAGGCGTCGTCCAAGCGCCGCCGCCGCATCGCCGCCAGCGACGACCACCCCCGGCGGCTGGCCCGGCGCTATTCGCTGTTCGTGCTGATGGCCAACCTGCCTTTCTGGACGATGCTCTGGTCGCTGGTCCGCAACACGGTCGGGTCGCTGATCCGTACGGTGCTGTTCCTGGTCGCCAAACAGCCCGCGCACGCCGTCGACGAACTCGCCGCGATCGGCTCCGTGCTGTTCCATCCGTTGCGGCTGCGCCGGGCCAGGAAGGCGCGCAAGGCCAGCCGGGCCGGATATCAGCTGGTCAAGCCCATGTTCAGCCCGCCGAGCCTGGCGTTCCGGCGGATCTGGGAGATGGTCCAGAACCAGCTGTCCGGCGGCGGCCCGATGGACTCGGCCGGCCGGCACCACGCCGTGCAGCAGCCGGGCGCCGAAGAGGGCGACGAGCTGCTCAACGACGACGACGGGTTCCTGCGGCGCACCTTCGCCAGCCCGGGAGTGCGGCTGTTCGTGCTGCTCACGGCGGTGGCCATCGCGGCCGAGCGAGACCTGCTGACCGGCGGCATGCTCGGCGGCGGCGCGCTGGTGCCGGTCGCCGGGGGCGCCTCCGACCTGTGGGCGTTCTACACCGGCGAGTGGGCGCCGCCCTACGTCGCGGTGCTGGCCGTGCTGTCGACCGTCACGCTGGGCAAGACCTGGCTGGCGGTGTCGATCCTGCTGCTGGGCTGCGTGCCGCTGTCGGGGCTGAGCGCCTACCTCGCCACCAGGAGCTTCGTCTCCTACCGGCCCGCCCGGGTGTGGATGGCGGCCACCTACGCGCTCCTCCCGGTCGCGACCGGCGTGGTGGCGAGCGGGCGGATCGGCTCGGCGGTGGTGTTCATCCTGCTGCCCGTCTACGCCTCACTCGCCACGAAGGTGCTGGCCGACACGCGCCCTGTGTCGTTCAACCGCGTGGCCCGCCGCGCGGCCTGGGGCCTGGGCCTGCTGCTGGCCGTGGGCACCGCGTTCGCCCCGATCCTGTACGTCTTCGTCGCCGTCCTCGGCCTGCTCGCCGCCCTGTCGTTCGGGGGAGTCAAGCGCGGGGTCGGCGGGAACCTGCTCATCGCCCTGGGCGCCCCGCTGCTCCTGCTCGGCCCCTGGCTGGCCACGATCGTCCGCGATCCGGTCCGCATCCTGCGGGAGGCCGGGCTGCCGATGACCTCCTCGCCCCGGCTGGCCCCCGAGGCGCTGCTCACCCTCAACCCGGGCGGGCCCGGCACCCCGCCGATCTGGGCCACCGCCGGGCTGCTGGCCGTCGCCCTGGGCGCGCTGCTGCTGCGCCGCCACCAGTTCATCGTGGCCGTCGGGTGGGGGGTGGCGATCGTCGGCGTGCTGGCGGCGACCGTGGTGAGCCGCATGTCGACCTGGCCTGGGGTGCCGCTGGCGTTCGCCGCGACCGGGCTGCTGGTGTCGACCGCGCTGGCCGCCCACCGGGTCGCCGAGTTCCGCAAAGCCGGCGGGCTGCGGAAGGCCGGCGCGTTCCTCATCGTGCTGGTCGCCTTCGCGACCCCGGTCGCCGCCGCGACCCTGTGGATCATGGACCGGGCGGAGGGGCCGCTGGAACGCGGCGTACGGTCGCCGCTTCCGGCCATCGCCGAGGCCCAGTCGAAGCCCGGTCAGGGCACGCTGCTGATCCGCGCCGCCGCCGGTGGATCGACCGGCGGCCTGACCTACACGGTCCTGCACGGCCGCACGCCGGTGATCGGGGAGTCGGAGCGGGCCGCGTACGGCTCCGACTTCACCGACGCCGTGGCGGGGCTGGCCTCCGGCCGGGGCGGCACCGACGCGGCCAAGCTGGCGGGCCGGGGGATCGCGTTCGTGAGCGTCCCGGCGCCGATCGACCCCGCCCTGCGGCGGGCCCTCGACTCCGAGCCGACCATGGCCCGGGTCACCCTCACGGACCGGGCCGGACTCTGGCGGATGACCGGGACGGTCACCCCCGAACGGCCGCCGGCCGACGACGCGTGGCACCGATGGTGGCTCTACGGACAGGGGGCGCTCGTGGTGATCGTGCTGATCCTGGCGGCGCCGGGGGCGCGTACCGCCGAGGCCGAGGCGCCCGAGGAGATCCCGGCCGGCCGAGAGCGGGTGGCGGTGTGAGACGGCTCATCGAGAACCGGTTCGGCATGCTGGCGCTGGTGCTGATCGCGCTCGGCGCGGTCTACGGCGTCGCGTTCGTCAGCCGCCCCGCCCCCGTGGCCCCGGTGAAGGCCGAACCGGTGCGGGCGCCCATCGCGGCCGTCTCCACGGTCTGCCCCGACCCGGGCGGCGCCACGGTCACCGCCGTCACGCCGCCCAATGCCGAGGGCGGCGGCCAGACCCTCATCGAGGACGGCGACGAGCCGGCCACCGTCGACGAGCCCGGCAAGCTCTGGCAGAAGACCATGGCCTCCGGCACCGACCCGATGCGGGTGCACGCCACCGGCGCGATGGCCGCCGGCCTGGAGGCCGCCCAGACCCGGCGCGCGCTGACCGGCGCGGCCCGGGGCCTGGCGGGGGTGCGCTGCGTCGACCCCGGCGCCGACGCCTGGTTCGTCGGGCCCGGCCCGGCCGCCGGAGACCTCAAGCTCCACCTGGCCAACGTCGAGTCGGCCCCGGCCGACGTGGCGCTGGTCGTCTACTCGGGCGAGGGCCAGGTCATCGCCGACCGGGCCAGCGGCATGCTCCTCAAGCCGGGCGAGCACCGCGTCGTCGACCTCAAGAAGGTCGCGCCCTCGCCCCTGGTCATGGCGCTGAACGTGTCGACCGGCCGGGGCCGCGTCGCGGCCGCCGTCGAGGCGGCCACCCCCGAGGGCGTCGACTGGCTCCCGCAGACCACGCAGCCGGCCGAGCGGGTCGTGGTGCCGGGCGTGCCCGGCAGCGCCGGCCGCCGCGAGCTCTACGTCGCCGCCCCCGGCGAGTCGGACGCCGTCGTCCACGTCAAGGCCGTGCTGAAAGACGGCTCCTACGCCCTGGAGAACCGCGAGACCGTCGAGGTGCCCGCCGGATCGGTCGTCACCCTCGACCTGTCGACCGGGGTGACCGGCCAGCCCGCCGCGATCGTGCTGACCTCCGAGACCCCCGTGGTGGCCGGGCTGAAGATCGTCGGCACCGGCGGCCGGACCGACGTCGCGTTCACCGCCGGGGCGCCCTCGATCGACCTAGGGAGCGTCGTCGCCGACGCCCGCTCGACCAAGGACGTCACCTCGCGGCTGATCCTGAGCGCGCCCGACAAGGCCGCCGACGTCACGGTGACGCTGCTGCCGCGCGAGGGGAAGGCGCCGGAGCCGATCGAGGTCGCGATCCCCGCCGCGCGTACCAAGGAGATCATCCTGAAGGGCCCGGCCAAGGGGTTCAGCGTGGTCGTCACGCCGAAGACCGGCTCCGGGCCCGTCTACGGCGGGCGGGTGATGGAGGAGCGCGCCGCCGGCGGGCAGCTCGTCACCGCGCAGCCGCTGGCCGTGGCGCGCACCTGGACGCTGGTGCCGCCGGTCGCCGAGGAGCCCTCGGCGGTGCTGTCTCAGCCGTCGTAGCCGGGGTCGACCTGTTCGGGGGTCAGCCCCAGGAGCGTGGAGACCTGCTCGACCACGACGGTGTGCACCAGCGCGGCGAGGCTCTCGCGGTCGCGCGCGCGGGCCTCCAGCGGGCGCCGGTAGACCACGACCATCGCCGGGTCGCCGCGCAGCGCCGGCTCGGCCCGGCCGAACGGGATCGGGTCGGAGGCCAGCCGCGCCGGGCCGTCGAGGAGCTCGGCGACCGGGGGCACCTCCTCGACGCCGAAGTCGACCGCCGCGAGCTCCTTGGCCCACCGCACGCGCAGCCGGTCGACGGCGTCGAGCACGAGGTCGTCGAACCGCTCGCCGCGCGACTTGGCGATCGGCACGTGGGACGGCGCGAGGGGGCCCCGCATGCCGCGCCCGTGGCGGTCCCGTCGTCGAGGAGTCATCAGGTCAGCTTAGGGCTCCGACCATGTTCAGGTGGTGTCCGGATTGTGGCGACACGCTCGTTAAGAGGGGCGGGGTGGTGGCAATGTGCGGGCGGACCGGATACGGTCCCTCCGTGAGCCCCGTCCGCAGCTGTTCCCGTACCGCCTGCAGGCAGCCTGCCGTCTTCACACTCACGTACGTTTACGCCGACTCGACCGCGGTTCTTGGCCCTCTGGCGACGTACGTCGAGCCGCACTGCTATGACCTGTGCGCCGAACACGCCGAGCGGCTCACCGCGCCCCGCGGCTGGGAGGTCGTGCGGCTGCCCTACGAGCCGGGCGCGCCGTCCGGAGACGACCTGGAGGCCCTCGCCAACGCCGTCCGCGAGGCCGCCCGTCCGGCCCCCGCGCCGGGCGAGCCGACCGGTCAGGCCGTCGAGGTCGGCCGTCGTGGTCACCTCCGGGTCCTCAAGTCCAATCGCGACCGCTGAAGGCGCGCGGCCACTAGGCTTCAAACCCTAGGGATCTGCGACATATAGGGGCGGAATTGGGCGACCTCGCCAAGATCTTCAAGGCGTATGACGTACGCGGTGTCGTACCGGACGAGTTCGACGAGGAGATCGCCGAGGCCGTGGGGGCGGCCTTCGCGGAAGTGGTGGGGGCCGATCGGATCGTGATCGCCCACGACATGCGGGAGTCCTCCGGCCCGCTCGCGGCGGCCTTCGCCCGCGGCGCGACCTCCCGGGGCGCCGATGTGATCAACGCCGGACTCGGCTCCACCGACCTGCTCTACTACGCGAGCGGCACCCTGAACCTGCCGGGTGTCATGTTCACCGCCAGCCACAACCCGGCGCAGTACAACGGCATGAAGATGTGCCGCGCGGGCGCCGTGCCGATCGGCTCCGAGACGGGCCTGACCGAGATCCGCGACCGGGCGCTCGGCCTGCTGGGCGCCCCGGCCCACGACCCGACCGGCGGCGTCACCACCCAGGACCTGCTGAGGGGCTACGCCGACCACCTGAAGTCGCTCGTCGACCTGGCCGGCAGCCGGCCGCTGAAGGTCGTCGTCGACGCCGGCAACGGCATGGGCGGCCACACCGTGCCCGAGGTGTTCGCCGGGCTGCCGATCGACCTCGTGCCGCTCTACTTCGAGCTCGACGGCTCCTTCCCCAACCACGAGGCCAACCCGATCGAGCCGGCCAACCTGGTCGACCTGCAGCAGGCCGTCCTGGAGCACAGGGCCGACATCGGCATCGCCTTCGACGGCGACGCCGACCGCTGCTGGGTGATCGACGAGAAGGGCGCCTCGGTCTCCCCGTCGACGATCACCGCGCTCGTGGCGGCCCGCGAGCTGGCCAAGCACCCCGGAGCCACGATCATCCACAACCTGATCACCTCGCGCGGCGTCCCCGAGATCATCAAGGAGAACGGCGGGGTGCCCGTCCGCACCCGCGTCGGCCACTCCTTCATCAAGGCCGAGATGGCCCGCACGGGCGCCGTCTTCGGCGGCGAGCACTCGGCCCACTACTACTTCCGCGACTTCTGGTACGCCGACTCGGGCATGCTGGCCGCCCTCCACGTGCTGGCCGCCCTCGGCGAGCAGGACCGCCCCCTGTCGGAGGTGCTGGCCGCCTACGCGCGCTACACGGCCTCCGGCGAGATCAACAGCACCGTCGCCGACCAGGCCGCCGCCACCGCCAAGGTGCGCGAGGTGTTCGGGTCCCGCGAGGGTGTTACCTTCGATGAGCTGGACGGCCTGACCGTCACCGGTCCGACCTGGTGGTTCAACCTGCGCCCGTCCAACACCGAACCGCTGCTCCGGCTCAACGCCGAGGGCGACGACGAGGTGACCATGGCCGGTGTGCGCGACGACGTTCTGAAAGAGGTTCGAGGGATTTGAAGATCGACGACTGGCTGCTGGAGATCCTGGCCTGCCCGGCGTGCAAGTCCCCGCTCCGGGCCGAGGCCGACGAACTGGCCTGCACCTCCGAGAGCTGCGGCCTGGTCTACCCGGTTCGCGACGACATTCCCGTGCTGCTGGTCGACGAGGCACGGAAGGCATGATCTGGGAGCCTGAGCTGCTCGACGACCAGAGCCATCTGGTCGCGGCCGATCCCTCGGGCATGCTTCCTGCGGTCGCCTCGGCGGCCGCCCAGATCCGCACCGGCCGCCGCCTGGCCGCCGAGGCGGGCGCGGGGGTGGTCGCCACCGAGGGTCGCCCGAGGGCCGTCGTGACGCTCGGCATGGGCGTCAGCGGCGTGTCGGGCGAGATCCTCCGGGCGATCTGCGGCAACGGCGCGCCGATCCCGATCACGACCGTGGGCGGCCACCGGCTGCCCGGCTGGATCGGCGCCAACGACCTGGTGTTCGCCGTGTCGGCCTCCGGGGCCACCGAGGAGACCCTCGGCCTGGCCTGGGAGGCTGCCCGGCGCGGCTGCCGTCTGGTCGGGGTCGGCCGTCCCGGCTCGCCGCTCCAGTCGCTGTGCACCCAGCGCGGGGCGCCGTTCGTCCCGGTCGAGGCCGCGCAGGGCCATGCCCGCGCGGCGCTGTGGGCGCTGACGGTCCCGCTCATCGTGGCGGCGTCGTCGCTGGGCCTCGCCGACGTCCCCGAGCCGGTGTACGAAGCCACCGCCACCCTGCTCGAAGACCTGGCCCACCGGTGCCGCCCGTCGAGCGACACGTTCATCAACCCCGGCAAGACGCTGGCCATGGAGCTGGCCGAGTCGGTGCCGATGGTGTGGGGCTCCTCGGCCCTGCCGATCGTCGCCGCCCACCGGCTGGTCCACCAGCTCTACGAGAACGCCAAATACCCGGCGATCTTCGGCGAGCTGCCCGAGGCGGCCCACAACCAGGTGGCCGCGTTCGACGGCCCGCTCGCCGAGCGCGACATCTTCGCCGACACACAGGGCCGCCAGCTGCGGCTGTTCGTGCTCCGCGACATCGACGAAGACGAGCGCGAGACCCGCACCCGGGGCACCACGGTCCGGCTGGCCGAAAACCGCGACGTGCGGGTGTCGGAGCTGATGGCCGAGGGGCGTCATCCGCTTGAACGGCTGGCGACGCTCATCGGGCTGGCCGACTTCGCCAGCGTCTATCTGGCACTTGGTTATGGAATCGATCCCACTCCGGTGAGCGCGGTCAGGGAGTTGAAGGCCAGAATTGCCCGTTAGGATCTTCTGGCCGAAAACCTGAGGGAGTGTCATCGTGAGCGCCAGTGGCGGAACTAAGGCGATCGTCGCGGCGCTGGTCGCCAACTTGTCGATCGCCGTGGCGAAGTTCGTCGCCTTCTTGTTCACCGGATCGTCGTCCATGATCGCCGAGTCGGTCCACTCCGTGGCCGACTCGGGGAACCAGGCGCTGCTGCTGCTGGGCGGCAAGCGGGCGGCCCGTGAACGCACCGAGCAGCACCCGTTCGGCTACGGCCGTGAGCGCTACTTCTACTCGTTCGTGGTCGCGGTCGTGCTGTTCACGATCGGCGCGCTGTTCTCGCTGTACGAGGGCTACCACAAGCTCCAGCACCCCGAAGACCTGAGGTCGCCGCAGTGGGCGTTCGGCGTGCTGATCTTCGCGATCATCGCCGAGACGATCTCCTTCCGCACCGCGATCAAGGAGTCGCTGCCGCACAAGGGCAACCTGACGTGGTGGCAGTTCATCCGCCGGTCGAAGTCGCCCGAGCTGCCCGTCATCGTGCTCGAAGACCTGGGCGCCCTGCTCGGTCTGATCTTCGCCCTCTTCGGCGTCACCATGGCCGTCGTCACCGGGAACGGCGTCTGGGACGGCATCGGCACCGTGATGATCGGTGTCCTGCTCGGCGCCATCGCGATCGTGCTGGCCATCGAGACCAAGTCGCTGCTCATCGGTGAGAGCGCCGGCCCCGAGGTCGACGCGCAGATCCGCGAGGCCCTGGAGAGCGCGCCCGAGGTGACCCGGGTCATCCACATGCGCACCCTCCACGTCGGCCCCGAGGAACTGCTCGTCGCCGCCAAGATCGCCGTGCAGCACGACGACACCGCCGCCGAGGTCGCCCGGGGCATCGACGAGGCCGAGCAGCGCATCCGCGCGGCCGTGCCGATCGCCCGGATCATCTACCTCGAACCGGCCATCGAGTCGTCAGCGCCCGCGCAGCAGGCGTAGCGCCTTCTCCTTCTCGAAGTCCAGCGCCCTGCGGGGCGCCTGGATGCGCCCGATCCGCACGCCCAGGTCGCGCACGGCCTGGGCGACGGCGGGTTCCGACAGCGCCCTCAGCGCGAACGCGAGTTCGCCGGGCGAGACGTCGAACCTCTTCTCCAGCTCCATCGCCTGGGTGACGGCGGCGAGCTCCTCGTCGCCGAAGCGGCGGTGTGAGCGCGAGACGTGGACGGCCGGAGGCCGCCCATGGCTCGCGCCATGAATCTGCCTGGGAGCTGCGTCGCGGACGGGCGGCAGCAGCCCGAGCGCCTCCCGATATCGCAGCATTCTGGGCGACATGCCCAATTTGGCGGCGGCCTCCGTGATGCGCATGAGCCCATTCTTACATTCTTGTGTCAGGTTCGGCGCTCGCGGGTGGTGTTCGCCTCTACAGTGGCAGAGGACGCTACGAGAGGGGACACCCCAAGATGGACTTCAAGGTCGCCGACCTGTCGCTCGCAGACTTCGGCCGCAAGGAGATTCGCCTCGCCGAGCACGAGATGCCGGGCCTGATGGCGACGCGCAAGGAGTTCGCCGCCTCCCAGCCGCTCCGGGGCGCGAAGATCATGGGCTCGCTGCACATGACCATCCAGACCGCCGTCCTGATCGAGACGCTGGTCGCCCTGGGCGCCGATGTGCGCTGGGTCTCGTGCAACATCTTCTCCACGCAGGACCACGCCGCCGCCGCGGTCGTCGTCGGCCCCGAGGGGACCGTCGAGGAGCCCAAGGGCGTGCCGGTCTTCGCCTGGAAGGGCGAGACGCTGGAGGAGTACTGGTGGTGCACCGACCAGGCGCTGCAGTGGCCTGACGGCACCGGCCCCAACATGATCCTCGACGACGGTGGCGACGCCACCCTGCTCGTCCACAAGGGCGCCGAGTTCGAGAAGGCCGGCGGCGTCGTGCCGACCGCCTCCGAAGACGACCCCGAAGAGTGGGGCATCATCCTCGACCTGCTCCGCCGCACGGTCAACGACGACCGGCGCTGGACCAAGACCGCCGAGGCGATCAAGGGCGTCACCGAGGAGACCACCACCGGTGTCCACCGCCTCTACGAGATGTTCAACAACCGCCAGCTGCTCTTCCCGGCCATCAACGTGAACGACTCGGTCACCAAGTCGAAGTTCGACAACAAGTACGGCTGCCGCCACTCGGTGATCGACGGCCTCAACCGCGCCACCGACGTGCTGATCGGCGGCAAGGTGGCCGTGGTCGCCGGCTACGGCGACGTCGGCAAGGGCTGCGCCGACGCGCTGCGCGGCCAGGGCGCCCGCGTGATCGTGACCGAGATCGACCCCATCTGCGCCCTCCAGGCCGCGATGGACGGCTTCCAGGTCACCACTCTGGAGGAGGTCGTCGGCATCGCCGACATCTTCGTCACCACGACCGGCAACTTCAGCATCATCACCGCCGACCACATGGCGCAGATGAAGCACAACGCGATCGTGTCCAACATCGGCCACTTCGACAACGAGATCGACATGGCCGGTCTGGCCCGCATCCCGGGCATCGAGAAGGAAGAGGTCAAGCCCCAGGTCCACACCTGGCGCTTCCCCGACGGCAAGCAGATCATCGTGCTCGCCGAAGGCCGTCTGATGAACCTGGGCTGCGCCACCGGCCACCCCTCGTTCGTCATGTCGAACTCCTTCACCAACCAGGTGATCGCGCAGATCGAGCTGTTCACCAAGACCGACGACTACCCGATCGGCGTGTACGTGCTGCCCAAGCACCTCGACGAGAAGGTCGCCCGCCTCCACCTCGACGCGCTCGGCGTGAAGCTGACGGTGCTGTCGAAGAAGCAGGCCGAGTACATCGGCGTCGACGTCGAGGGCCCCTACAAGCCCGACCACTACCGCTACTGATCATGGATGCCGTTCTGGCCGAGGCCGGGGAGCGCCGGATCGGGTGGGCCTCGCGCGCCATGCCGGTGCTCACCGCGATCGGCGCGGGGTTCGGCGGCGACCGCCCGCTCGACGGGCTGAAGGTCGCCGCCTGCCTCCACGTCACGGCCGAGACGGCGGTGCTCCTGGGCGCGCTGAAGGCGGGCGGCGCGGAGATCGCGCTGGCCGCCTCCAACCCGCTCTCGACGCAGGACGACGTCGCCGCCGCCCTGGCCGACTACGGCATCGCCGTGCACGCCAGGGCGGGGGTCGACCGCGACACCTACTACCGGCACATCCACCGGGCCCTCGACATCGGGCCCGACATCGTCCTCGACGACGGCTGCGACCTGGTCAACATCCTGCACACGGAACGTTCCGACCTGGTCGTCAAGGGCGGCTGCGAGGAGACCACGACCGGGATCATCCGGCTGCGCCAGATGGCCGCCGAGGGGGCGCTGAAGTTCCCGATGGTGGCGGTGAACGACACCCGTACGAAGCGGATGTTCGACAACCGCTACGGCACCGGCCAGTCGACGCTCGACGGCATCATGCGGGCCACCAACACCCTGATCGCGGGCCGGACGGTCGTGGTGGCCGGGTTCGGCTTCTGCGGCCGGGGCGTGGCCGAGCGGGCCCGCGGCATGGGCGCGCGGGTCATCGTGACCGAGATCGACCCGGTGAAGGCGCTCGACGCCTCGCTGCACGGCTACGGCGTGGCCACGATGGCCGAGGCGGCCGAGATCGGCGACGTGTTCGTCACGGTCACCGGCAACCGCGACGTGATCAGGGCCGAACACCTGGCGGTCATGAAAGACGGCGCGATCCTGGCCAACGCGGGCCACTTCGACGTCGAGATCGACGTACGGGCCCTGGAGTCGATGGCCGAGGAGGTCCACTACCAGGTGCGGCCCAACACCGACGAGTTCGTCGTGAACGGCCGTCGGCTGCTGCTGCTGGCCGAGGGCCGGCTGGTGAACCTGGCGGCGGCCGAGGGCCATCCGGCGGCGGTGATGGACATGTCGTTCTCCGCCCAGGCGCTCGCGGTGGCGTGGCTGGCGGCCGAGCACGCGTCGCTCAAGCCGGGGGTCTACGACGTGCCCGACGGGATCGACGCGCGGGTCGCCGGGCTGAAGCTGGCGGCGGCGGGGATCACGATCGACGGGCTGACCGCCGAGCAGGAGGCCTACCTGCACAGCTGGCGTTCAGGTTCGTAGAAACAGTTGTGTTACCCCATGGATACCGGCAATCTGCCGTACTACGGTCATATCACTCGGCTCGCTCCAGGCCAGTCACCTGAGCCGAGATGACGGGCGGGTACGACCGGTTCGCCTCTCCCTCTGCGCTCCGGACGTACCCGCCCAACCCCACTGCAGGCGTGCCCCATGCCTGCGTTCGTCACAACTGCCCCTGGCGTCTTTGGCTAAACCTCGCGATGTCGCGGCGGCGGCGTTCCGCGAGCACGGCGGCCAGGTAGGCGTAGGGCGGAACCCCAGGTGGGGGCGGGGGTTGGACGCGTGCGGAGACCTGTGAGGCGATCCGCAAACCCATCTCGTGAGCGGCGTGCGGCGAGAGCTGCGGCAGCCGCGTCAGGTACTGCCGGGCCACCGTGGCCAGGTCGTCGGTGAGGCCGGTCAGCTCCAGCGTGGCCGCCCAGGTGGCGAGCTGCGGCGGCATCTCGGGCGGGGTCTCCGAGTCCTTGGGCGCCCGCTCCGAGATGACGACGGTGCCGCCGAACAGGTCGCCCAGCCGCTTGCCCTTCTGGTTGACCAGCGCGCAGATCACCGCCGGGGCGCCGGTCAGCATGTAGATCTCGACGACGGACGTCAGGCCGCGGAAGAACGCCTGCCGGAACCGCTCGGGCCCGCCGTCGTCGGCGACCACCCGCAGGCCGAGGGCCATCTTGCCGAGGCTGCGGCCGCGCGACAGGGTCTCGAAGGTCACCGGGTAGCCGACCACGACCGCCACGATCGAGACGATGATCAGCGCGGTGGCCAGCGACTCGTCGATGTCGCCGAGCGCGAACGCGATCAGCAGCAGAGCCCCGACCAGCAGCACGATCTGCACGATGAGGTCGATGAGGAAGGCGACCACCCGGATCGGCAACTGCGCCAGCGGCACGTCGAGCGCCACGGCGTCGCCGGTCACGAGGTCAGGGCGCGGCACATCGGACATGTCCTGACCCTACTAGGCTCGCGATCGTGGACATCGACGCCTTCCGTGCCGCCCACCAGCCGACCTGGGACCGGCTCGACGAGCTGGTGAAACGGCGGCGCAGGCTGACCGGGCCGGAGGTCGACGAACTCGTCGAGCTCTACCAGCGGGTGTCCACCCACCTGTCGATCGCCCGCTCCACGTCCAGAGACGGCGTGCTGACCGGGCGGCTGTCGGCGCTGGTGGCCCGCGCGCGGTCGGCCGTCACCGGCGCCCACGCGCCCGCATGGCGGGAGTTCCTCCGGTTCTGGACGGTCTCGTTCCCGGTGGTCTGCTACCGGTCGTGGCGGTGGTGGCTGGGCGCGGCCGTGGCCTCGCTGGTCGTCGCGGCGGCCGTGGGGGTGTGGGTGGCCGCCAACCCCGACGTGCGGGCCGCGATGGGCACCCCCGAGGAGATCAGGCAGCTGGTCGAGCACGACTTCGCCGACTACTACAGCGAGAACCCGGCCGGGTCGTTCGCCGCGCACGTGTGGGTGAACAACGCGTGGGTGGCCGCCCAGTGCATCGCCTCGGCGGCGATCGGGGGCGTGCTCATCCCGTACATCCTCTACCAGAACGCCGCCAACCTCGGGCTGGTCGGCGGCATCATGATCGACTCGGGCCGGGGCGACGTGTTCTTCGGGCTGATCACGCCCCACGGGCTGCTGGAGCTCACGGCGGTGTTCCTGGCCGCCGGGGCGGGCATGCGGGTCGGCTGGTCGCTGATCGCGCCGGGCCCGCGCCCCCGCGCGCAGGTGCTCGCCGAACAGGGGCGCGCGGTGGTCGCGGTGGTGCTCGGGCTGGCGGTGGTGCTGCTGGTCTCGGGCCTCGTCGAGGCCCTCGTCACCCCCTCGCCGCTGCCGACCTGGGCCCGCGTCTCGATCGGCGCCGCCGCCGAGCTCGCCTTCCTGCTGTACGTCGTCCACTTCGGCCGCCGCGCCGCGAGGGCGGGCGAGACGGGCGACATCGCCGACGCCCCCGACTACGTGCCGACGGCCTAGAGCCGGCCCGCCGCCTTCAGGTTCAGGTAGGCGTCGGCCAGCGCCGAGGCCAGGTCGCCCGGCAGGGCGTCGACGACCTCGACCCCGTGACGGCGCAGCCGCGCGGTCACCTGGCGGCGTTCGACCTGCTGGCGTTCGGCCGCCGCCGCCTCGAACACCTCCGCCGCGCCGTCGCGCCCGGCCGCCAGCGCGGCCACCCGGGGGTCGGCCACGGCGGCCAGCAGCACCAGGTGCCGGGAGGCGAGCTGGGGGAGGACCGGCAGCAGGCCCTCGTCGAGCGCGGTCGCGTTGAGGTCGGTCAGCACCACCACCAGGCAGCGCCGCTTCGCGCGGGCCAGCACGGCGGCCACCATCCCGTGGGCGTCGGCCTCCACGAGCTCCGGCTCCAGCGGCGCCATCGCGGTCACCAGGCCGGGCAGCAGGTCGCCCCGGCCGCCGCCGGCCACCTGGGCCCTGATCGTCCGGTCGTAGGCGAGGAAGTCGACCCGGTCGCCCGCCCGCGCGCACAGCGCGGCCAGCAGCAGGGCGGCGTCCATGCCCCAGTCGAGCCGGGGCCAGCCGCTCGGGTCGCCCGACGCCGGGTCGACCCCCACCCGTCCCGCCGAGGTGCGGCCCGTGTCGAGGACGATCAGCACCCGCCGGTCGCGTTCGGGCCGCCAGGTGCGCACCACGACGTCGGCCCGGCGCGCGGTGGCCCGCCAGTCGATCGACCGGACGTCGTCGCCGACGACGTACTCGCGCAGCGAGTCGAACTCGGTGCCCTGGCCGCGGATCTGGACCGGGTTCAGCCCCTCGATCGCCCGCAGCCGGGCCAGCTTGGCCGGCAGGTGGCGGCGGGACAGGAACGGCGGCAGCACCCTGACCCGCCCGTCGACCCGGTGAGACCCCTGCCGCGCGGCCACGCCGAGCGGCCCCAGCGCCCGCACGGTCACCGCGGCGGCCGTGAAATCGCCCCTGCGGAGCGGACGCAGGGTCGTGGTCACCCGGCGGCGTTCTCCGGCCGGGACGTCGAGGTCGTGCTCCCTGGGGGCCGGACGGGTGCTCGGCGGCCACGCGTCGCGCAGCAGGCCCCGGACCCGGCGGCGGCCCGGATTGGCCACCAGCAGGGTGATCTCGGCGGTCTCCCCGAGACGTACCCGCTGATCGTCGGACCGCTCGAACCGCAGCGCCCGCACACTGCCCGCCAGCGCCAGGTCGACCACGACGGCCAGCACGATCACCGCGACGACCAGCCAGAACGCGAGAGCGGGCGCGGGCGCGGCGAGCACGATGAGCGCCCCCGCCACCGCCAGCAGCGCGGCCCGCCCGGTCAGCGCCATCAGCGCGGCACGGGGACGGACGCCAGGATGCCGTCGAGCACCCCGTCGGCGGTCGCGCCCTCCAGTTCGGCCTCCGGACGCAGCTGCACCCGGTGCCGCAACGCGGGCCGGGCCAGCGCCTTCACGTCGTCGGGCGTCACGTAGTCGCGCCCCGACAGCCAGCCCCATGCGCGAGCCGCCGCCAGCAGCGCGGTCGCGCCGCGCGGCGAGACGCCCAGCCCCAGCGACGGCGACTGCCGGGTCGCCCTGGCCAGGTCGACGATGTAGGCGAGCACCTCGGGCGACACGTGGGTCTCGGCGACCGCCTTTCGGCCCGCCGCCAGGTCGGCCGCGCTCGCCACCGCCTTCACGTGGGACAGGTCGCGCGGGTCGAACCCGTCGGCGTGCCGCCGCAGCACCGCGATCTCGTCGTCGCGCCCCGGCAGCGGCACGGTCAGCTTCAGCATGAACCGGTCGAGCTGCGCCTCGGGGAGCTGGTAGGTCCCCTCGTACTCCACCGGGTTCTGGGTCGCCGCCACAATGAACGGGTCGGGCAGCGGCCGGGGCGTCCCGTCGACGCTGACCTGCCGCTCCTCCATCGCCTCCAGCAGCGCCGCCTGGGTCTTCGGCGGCGTGCGGTTGATCTCGTCGGCCAGCAGCAGGTTCGTGAACACCGGCCCCGACCGGAACTCGAACTCGGCGGTACGCGCGTCGTAGACCAGCGATCCGGTCACGTCGCCCGGCATCAGGTCGGGGGTGAACTGCACCCGCTTGAAGTCGACCGACAGCGCCGCCGCGAGCGTCCGCACCAGCAGCGTCTTGGCCACACCCGGCACGCCTTCGAGCAGCACGTGGCCCCGGCACAGCAGCGCGATCACCAGCCCGGAGACCACGGCGTCCTGCCCCACCACGGCCTTCGCGACCTCGGCGCGTAGAGCCGCCAGCGCCTCCCTGGAGGCGTCAGGTGTCGTCACGAGTCTCGTTCCTGCCTTTCGGTCGGGCCTGCCGCGGTCTTCGCGAAAAGCGTCGTCAAAGCCTGCGGGCAGGTGTCGGGTGTCGTCACGAGTCCCGTACCTGCCTTTCGATGGTGTCGAGGTCGCGTGCGAGGGCGACCAGTGCGGCGTCTCCCGTGGGGGCCTCGCCGTAGAGGATCCGGTGAATCTGTCCGCCATCCTGCCCGGTCCGGGCGGCGATCGCCGTAACGATCTCGTTCTGGCCGGCCGTCGCGGCCAGCCCCAGCCGCGGCGTCATCCGCGCCAGGGCGGCCTCGCGCAGGGCCAGCGCCGCCCGGTCGCGGGCCGAGCGGGCCCGGTAGAGGCGGCCCCGTCCTTCGACGGTCTCGGCGGCCCGGACGACCACCGGCAGCCGCTCCTCGACCACCGGCCCCAGACGACGGCCCCGCCACAGGGCGGTGAGCAGCACCGCCAGGCCCAGCGCCCAGGTGAACCAGCCGACGTTCGCCGGGATCAGCTGCTCGATCGACTTCCCGCCGCCCTCGGGCACCCCGAGCGGGGAGCGGGGCGCGAACCAGGTGACCCGCCGGTGGGTGCCCGCCAGGTTCATCGCCAGCGCGGCGTTGCCGTTCTGCGCCAGCTTCTCGTTGGTCATGAACGACCCCGACCCGACCAGGGTGGCGTCGCCGACCACGGCGACCGTGCCCCGGTAACAGGTGGCGCCGCCGAACGACCAGCCGCCGAGGAGGGCGTCTCCGGCCAGCACGGCGGCCTTCAGGTCGCAGCCGGCCGCCCGGACCACCTCGGACGAACCGGGGCTCGCGACCACCCCGGGCGCCAGCGCCTGCAGCACCGGCCGGGTCGGCGCGATCAGCAGCCGGGGCCCCGGCCGCCCGGCGAGCTCGGCCAGCCTGGCGGCGTCGACCAGGAACTCGGGCCGGGCCACCACCAGCAGCGAGCCCTCTGCCTGCTCGATGGCGTCGTCGAACGTGGTCACCTGGTTCACCTCGACGCCCTGGGCGCGCAGCAGCTCGGCCAGCGCGCGGGCGCCCTGGGGCGTGGTCGCCTCGACGTCGAGCCGCCCGCCGTTGCGGGTGCCGCTGACCAGCACGATCAGCGTGGCCACGACCACGATCGCGCCGAGCGCGCCCAGCACGCCGCGCCAGGAGCGCCACCTCTCGGTGATCGTCGGGGTGATGGACGTCATCGCAGGGTCGCCTTCTCCCGGCGGACCGCCGTGTCGAGGTCGGTGAGCGCGGCGTACCCCTCGGGGGTGCCCGGACGCTCGCCGTAGGTGACGTCGGCGAACGTCCGGGCGCCCTGATCGAGGTCGGCGGCCAGCGCGGGCAGCGCCCGGCCCGCCTCGGCGGCCAGCTCGGTGGCCGTGCGCCCCGGCATGGGTTCCACGATCGTGCGTTCCTCCAGCTCACGGGCGATGGCGCGGAGGCGTTCCCGGATCGCCTGGGCCCACTCTCCGGCCGCGGCGTGCCGCTCGGCCAGGGCCCGGTGTTCGGCGGCTCCCAGCCGGGTCTCCCCGAACAGGCCGCCGTCGCCCGGCCGCCGGCTGCGTGGGGCCTTGCGGGCCGCCCGGACCAGCGCGAACACGATGACCGCCAGGATCAGCACGAGCACCGTCAGCGTCAGCCAGCCGCCGGGAACGCCCGTGGCCCGCTCGATCAGGTCGTTGATGAACTCCCAGAGCCGGTCGAGCAGCCGGTCGACCCACGACGGCTTCGGGTAGGCCGGATCGGAGAGCTCGCGGACGGCGGCCTCTCTGGCGGCCTCCCGGCCGATCTCGACGGGGACGTCTATGACCATGGGTTGCGCGGGCGCCACAGGTTCTCGGGGGCGGTGCCGGGGGCGCCCTGCTGGCGCTCCACGGCCTCGGTCTGGAGAACCAGGTCGAACGCTTCGGCGCGCATGCGGCGGTCGGCGTACAGGAGGGTGGTGACCCCGGCGGAGAACGGGTTGGTGATGGTGCCGGCGATGATGGCGCCGACGCCGCCGAGGATCGCGGCGATGTAGAACTGCCCGTTGGTGACCGGTGCGTTGGGGTCGCCGATCGAGGTGAAGAGCGAGAACGGCGCCGACACCGCCGCGGCGACCAGGCCGACCACGATCGCGGTCAGCAGCAGGATGCCGAACACCCGCCAGAAGTCGCCCTTGACCAGCCGGAACGACCGGCTCATCGCGGCGCCGACGCCGAGGCCCTCCAGCACGATCGCCGAGCCGGCCAGGCTGAGCTTGGTGTAGAGGAACACCGCGAGGCAGACGCCGCCGGTGATCAGGACCAGCGCGAGCAGCGCCACCGCGCCCTCCGGCGCTCCCGCCGCAGCCAGCATGACCAGCAGGACGACCGGCCCCAGGAAGACGCCGAACACGATCAGCGACTGCAGCAGCGCCAGCCCGAGCAGCGACGGCACCCGGCCCTTGACGATGTTCCAGGCCTGGCCGATCGAGATCTGCTCGCCGAAGACGGCCCGGCCGATGATCCCGGTGAGCATGCCGGTCAGCACGACCATGGCCACCGCGGTCACGACGCTGCTCAGCAGCGCGCTGCCGACGAGCGCGGCCAGCGGGCCGAGGAGGGCTTCGAAGTCGTCGGCCGTCGTCGCCCCGGTGCTGAGCGCAGCGTCGGCGAGCGGGCCGAACGTGGGCAGCTGGATCGCCAGCGTGATGATCTCGGCGATCGTCACCACCAGCGCCGACAGCCCCAGAGTCGCCTTCGGGTTGGCCCGGATGAACGACACCGCGCCGTTGTAGAGGTCACCCAGCTGCAGTGGCCGCAGCGGGATGATGCCGGGCTTGAGCACCGGCGCGCCGTAGTGGCCGCCGCCGTAGTAGCCGCCGGGCGGGGGAGGCGGCGGGGGCGGATAGTGGCCGCCGCCGGGCGGCGGATAGGAACCGGGGGCGTTGGGGTCGGCCCAGGGGCCGGGCGAACCGTAAGCGGGGGGCTGCGTGGGGGACCAGCCGGGGGGCGGCTGCTCACGATCGCCGGGGCCGTCTGTCATGTCCCAATCCTGGCATGATGCGGCCCCCGCCGCAGGTCGGCATGGAGCACACTTGGAACGTGACCTGTTCTTGGGATTCTCGTTACGGTAGCGGCACGCCCGGCTATTTGGGCCTAAACTTCGTCCTTTGTCACGGCCGTGTTTCATCTACCACAGGGTCACGGGTAACCTTCCGATAAATCGCCCAAATACCTCCTTAGCTGCGCCGAAGTAACGAATGAGGGGCCATGAAAGGACGCGTGCTGGTCGTCGACGACGACGCCGCTCTCGCCGAGATGCTCGGCATCGTCTTGCGCGGGGAGGGTTTCGAACCGTCCTTCGTCTCAGACGGCGACAAGGCGCTCGACGCGTTCCGCGACACCCGCCCTGATCTCGTGCTGCTCGACCTGATGCTGCCGGGGGCCGACGGCATCGACGTCTGCCGGCGCATCCGCGCCGAGTCCGGCGTCCCGATCGTGATGCTCACGGCCAAGAGCGACACCATCGACGTGGTGCTGGGCCTCGAGTCGGGCGCCGACGACTACATCGTCAAGCCCTTCAAGCCCAAGGAGCTCGTGGCCCGGGTCCGGGCGCGGCTGCGCCGCACCGACGAGCCGACCCCCGAGATCCTGCAGATAGGGGACATCACGATCGACGTTGCGGGCCACTCCGTCAAGCGGTTCGACGAGACGATCAACCTCACGCCGCTGGAGTTCGACCTGCTCGTCGCGCTGGCCCGCAAGCCGCGCCAGGTGTTCACCCGTGAAGTGCTGCTGGAGCAGGTCTGGGGCTACCGCCACGCCGCCGACACGCGGCTGGTCAACGTCCACGTGCAGCGGCTCCGCGCGAAGATCGAGAAGGACCCCGAGCACCCCGAGATCGTCGTGACGGTCCGCGGCGTGGGGTACAAAGCCGGCCCAGCCTGATCCTCGTCTGATCTGAATGGTCAAGAAGCGGCAGCGACGGACTCCCCGGCAGATCGCCCGGGGGGTCCGTCGCCGTGCTCGGCGGATCGCGGGCCGGGCGCGCTCGGCCTGGCGGCGCTCCCTCCAGATGCGGGTGGTCACCTCCACCCTGCTGATCTCGATGGTCGTCGTGGCCGTCCTGGGCGTCTTCCTGTTCCAGTCGATCAACAAGACCATGCTGGCCGGCCGGACCGACGCCGCCACCGCCGAGGCCCGCGCCAACGTGCTGACGGTCTCCGACTACCTGTCGAGCGCCGCCGAGCCCGACCCGGGCGAGCAGTCCGACCCCGCCACGCAGACCATGCTCGACCCCGCCGACCAGGCCATCAACGTGCTGGCCCAGCGCGCCGGGGCGCGCTACGCGGTGGTCATCTTCAACGACGGCATCGTCGGGCAGGACCGGGCGACCCTCAACATCGACGCCTACAAGAGCGTGCCGCGCGGGTTCCGCGAGCAGGTGCGCACCGGCACCGCCGACCAGACGGCCTCGCGCTACAGCCCGCTGCGCTACCTGAGCGGTGAGACCGTCTCGGGGCTGGTCATCGGGTCGCGGGTCTTCGGCGGCGCCAACGGCACCTACGAGGTCTACCACCTGTTCCCGCTCAACGAGGAGGAGGAGACCCTCAGCTCGGTCCTCCAGCTCCTCGTGCTGGTCGGCGCCGGCCTGGTGCTGCTGCTGGCCGCGATCGCCTCGCTGGTCACCCGCCAGGTCGTCACGCCCGTACGGCTGGCCCGCCAGGCCGCCGAGCGGCTGGCCTCCGGCCGCCTCGAAGAGCGCCTGAAGGTCCGCGGCGAAGACGACCTGGCCCGCCTCGCCACCTCGTTCAACGAGATGGCCTCCAACCTCGCGCTCAAGATCCACCAGCTCGAGGAGCTCTCCCAGGTGCAGCGCCAGTTCGTCTCCGACGTCTCCCACGAGCTGCGCACCCCGCTGACCACCGTCCGCATGGCCGCCGATCTCCTGTACGACGCCCGCGAGGACTTCGACCCCATGGCCGCCCGCTCGGCCGAGCTCATGCAGGCCCAGCTCGAACGGTTCGAGTCGATGCTGGCCGACCTGCTGGAGATCAGCCGCTACGACGCCGGCGCGGCCACCCTCGACCTCGAGTCGGTCGACATGCGCGACGTCGTGCTGCGCGCGGTCGGCGACTCCGAGGCCCTGGCCGAACGCCACGCCACCCGCTTCGAGCTGCGGCTGCCCACCGAGCCGTGCATGGCCGAGTGCGACACCCGGCGGATCGAGCGCATCCTGCGCAACCTGCTGTTCAACGCGATCGAGCACGGCGAGGGCAAGGACATCGTGGTCACCCTCGGGGCCGACCGCGACGCGGTGGCCGTGGCCGTCCGCGACCACGGCGTGGGCCTGCGCGCGGGCGAGGAGAACATGGTCTTCGACCGCTTCTGGCGGGCCGACCCGTCCCGCGCCCGCACCATCGGCGGCACCGGCCTGGGCCTGGCCATCTCCCGCGAGGACGCGATCCTGCACGGCGGCTGGCTGCAGGCCTGGGGCTCGCCGGGCGAGGGCACCCAGTTCCGGCTCTCGCTGCCGCGTACGGCCGGGAGCGTGCTCAAGGGGTCGCCGCTGCCCCTGGTGCCGCCGGAGGTCGAGATGCGGCGGACCTGGCGCGGGCACGCCACGCCCGTGCTGTCGGCCGCGGCGGGGGAGTCGGGGGTGTTCGATGTCGACTAAGCGACGTGTGCTGACGATGGTGGCGACGCTCGCCACCCTCACGGGCTGCACGATCGTGCCGGCCAGCGGCAACCCGCCGACGGCCAGCGAGGAGGAGCGCGGGGGCGACATCCTCAGCCAGACCTACGTACGGATCCTGGCCTCGCCGCCCCGGCCCGACGCGACCGCCGTGGAGATCGTGCGCGGCTTCCAGGCCGCGATGGCCAGCTTCGACGACCCCCAGCGCAAGATCGCCCGGCAGTACCTGACGGGCGCGGCGGCGGCGTCCTGGCAACCCTGGGCCGCCGCGACGCGGGTCTGCGACTGCCGCTTCGCCGACGACCTGCCCGAAGAGGACGCCGAGAAGTTCATCGTGTCGTTCAAGGGCCGCCAGGTCGGCACCCTGGAGGCGGGCGGCCGCTACCGCGCGGCCTCCGAGGGCACCCTCGACGAGGCGTTCACGCTGGTCCGGGTCAACGGCGAGTGGCGCATCGCCGAGGCCCCCCAGGGCCTGATCCTGCTCCGCACCGACCTCACGAGGGCGTACGCCCCCGTGGAGATCTACTTCCCCAACCCGTCGTTCAACGGCCTGGTGGCCGACCGGGTGCGGGTGCCGATCGACCCCAGCCGGGGCCTGCCCGAGTCGCTCATCCGGACCCTGCTGCGCGGCCCGACGGGCCCGCTGTCCGGCGCGGTCGAGAACGTCTACCCCAAGGGCACCGAGCTGAACGGGATCGAGATCGAGGGCGACACGCTCTACGTCGACTTCTCCTCGCCGATCGCGGCCCTGCGCAACAGCCCCGACCGCATCAAGGCGATGAAGGCGCAGCTCGCCTGGTCGCTCGGCACCGACCGGGTGGGCGGCCGCTACATCGAGATCCTGGTGAACGGCGAGGCGTTCCCCGGCGGCGGCATGCGCTTCAAGCCGACCGAATACCCGACCTACAACCCGTCGGTGATCACCGGCGACGCCGCCGGATACTTCGTCCGCGACGGCCGGATGTTCCGGGTCGCGGGCAAGGACGAGGAGCAGCCGGCGGCGGTGCTCGGCGCGGCCGGGCAGCCGACCCGGCCGTTCAACCACGGCGCGGTCTCCGCCGAGGGCCGCGACCAGGTGGCCGCCCTGATGGGCGACGAGACGGGGGTCTGGGTCACCCAGATGGTGGCCGGCAGCCCGTGGCAGCGCTGGATCAACGCCCAGGGCCGTCTCACGCCGCCGTCGTGGGACCGCGAGGGCCAGGTCTGGGCGGTCGAGACGGCCGGCGGCAAGTCGCAGGTCTGGCGCGCCTCCACGGTCGGCCACCAGTCGCCGGTGCTGGCCCCCGAGCTCGAGAACGCCAACGTGAGCGCGTTCCGGGTGGCCCGTGACGGGGTCAGGGTCGCGGTCGTGGCCGACAACGGGGCGGGGCAGACCGTTCAGATAGGCTCGATCGTGCGCGGCCCGACCTATCGGGTCGGGGCGCTGGAGACCCTGGTGCCCCCGGAAGAGGGCCAGAAGGTCGTCGACGTGGCGTGGAGAGACGCCACCACCCTGCTGGTGCTGACCGAGAAGGACTCCCCGAACGGCCCCCAGCAGGCTCTGGCAGCCTACCCGATCATGGACGGCGACGAGAAGACCCCGATCGAGCTGTCCAAGCGCCTCACGTCCATCACGAGCACCGATTCGCGCATCCTGGCCAGCGACGAGAACGGCGCCGTCACGGTGTGGGACGGCAAGAAGTGGACCACCCTCGTCGACGATGGCTCCAGCTTCCCCGCCTACCCTCTGGGGTGAACTTTCGTCAGTGTCGCCAGGGAGTGTCATGGTGGTCCGCGTGCTCGACGCGGTGCTCGATCTGCTCGTTCCCCCTCGGTGCGCCGGTTGCGGCGGCCGGGGGGCCCTGGTGTGCGCCCGGTGCGCCGCCGACCTGACCGCCGCCCCACACCTCCACCTGCCGGAGACGGCTCCTGAGGGCCTTCCTGAGTGCTGGGCCGCCGCCGGTTACGACGGGGTGGCGCGGCGGGTGCTGATCGCGTACAAGGAACGCGGCCGCACCGCCCTCGGCGCCGCGCTGGGCGCGTGCCTGGCCCGCGTCGTCGCCCGCCTGCCGCTGGAGCCGGGCCCGCTGGTGCTGGTCCCGGTGCCGAGCACCCGCCGGTCGAGAAGAGCCAAGGGCCATGATCCGGTACGCCGGATCGCCGAGGTCGCGGCCAGGCGGCTGCGCGCCGGCGGCGCCCAGGTGACGGTCGCGCCCGTGTTGCGGCCCGCCCGGAAGGTCGCCGACCAGTCGGGCCTGACCTCCGCCCAGCGCGCCGCGAACCTGGCCGGGGCGTTCACGTCCGGAGCCGTGCCGAAGGGCCGGATCGTGCTGGTCGACGACGTGGTCACCACCGGTGCCACGCTCGCCGAGGCGGCCCGGGCGCTGCGTGCGGCGGGTGCCGAGACCGCCGTCGCGGTCACCGTTGCGGCCACCCGAAAACGAGTGCCGGTCATGCGACACGCCCGGCGGTCACAAATTCGTCGACATCACTCTGGGTAAAGAAACAGTCAAATAACGACCTGGCCTCGGAGTGACAACCTGGTGTCGGCGACCCGGTGAACTCCCAGATCAGGAGGCGCTTGACCAGGTCGTCTGAGGTGTCGCCCCGAACGCCTCAAGCCTCGCCCGTCCTCGCATGGCCCGGGAAAAATCACCGAAAGTGATCCTTTGGCGTGGCCCGCGGCTGACATACGGCCGGGCAGCGACTAGCGTTCAGGACATGGCACCCGTTCGGGTCCGTGGTTGCGCCGGACCGAGTCCCCACGGGGGTTCGGCCTGGCTAGCCGATGCCAGCCGCAGGCGAAACGGTCCACGTAAGGCGACTCTTGGTCGACCGATCACGGTGCGGCTTAGAGGTAAGACCTGCCTTCCCAAGAGTCCAGATGATTCTTGCCAGAAGAGAAGGGCAGTAGTGGCGTGGAGCTGCGAACCCCTCAGCAGGCGGATGTGGGGACGAAGACCAGGTCGGCCGAACGGGTGCTCCTTCATGTCAGTCGATAGGCGAAGGGGGCTTTTGCGTGGACATCATCGTCAAGGGACGGCACACCGGAGTGAGCGACCGTTTCCGTGATCATGTGACTTCCAAGCTGGCCAAGATCGAGCGACTGGACAACCGACTCATCCGGGTTGACGTAGAGGTCTCGCGAGAGAAGAACCCCAGGATGAGCGACCAAAGGGAGAGGGTGGAACTCACCATCCACTCCAAGGGCCCGGCGGTCCGGGCCGAGGCGGCGGCAGACGACCGGTTCGCCGCGCTCGAGATCGCTCTGTCCAAGCTGGAATCACGCCTGCGGCGGCTGAGCGACCGCCGCAAGATCCATCACGGGAAGAACTGCCCTCCGTCGGTGGCCGAGTTCACCGCGACCCTGGCCGAGAACAGCGGCCTGGGAGAGCCGGTGGCGAGGCTGCCCGAGCCCGAACTGCTCCACGACGAGTACATCCCGCCGCAGAAGCCAGACAACGGCTACACCGAACCCATCATCCCGATAGAGCAGGACGGCGACGGCCCCCTCGTCGTCCGCGAGAAGTTCCACCAGGCCGACGCCATCACCATCGACCAGGCCCTTCTGGAGATGGAGCTGGTCGGCCACGACTTCTTCCTGTTCCGTGACAAAGAATGCGGCCACCCGAGCGTCGTATATCGGCGGCGCGGATACGACTACGGCGTGCTGCGGCTCGTCGAGGGCTGAACCCGCGCCACCCCTTCCAACGTCTGTCCTTAGACAGATCGAAACATGAACGACCATGCGCCCCGCCAGGTGCGGGGCGCATGGCGTGCGAGATCCTCGCCAGGACTGGAAGCCGTGTCATGATGGCGACCCAGCTACCTGGCCCCCCGACGAGGAGGAGCTGTGAGCGACCGCAGCGTGCGAGACGACGCAAACCGCCCCACCGGGCGCGGTGAGCCGATCCGTGTGCTGATCGTCGATGATCACTCGCTGATCCGCCGCAGCCTGGTGCTGGCGCTCCAGGCCGAGGCGGACATCGAGGTCGCCGGTGAGGCGAGCGACGGTCAGGAGGCCGTGGCGCTCGCCGAGAAGCTGCTGCCCGACGTCGTGCTGATGGACGTCCGGATGCCCAGGCGCGACGGCATCGAGGCGACCAGGGCGATCAAGGAGAGCATGCCGACGACCCGCATCATCATGCTCACCGCCTCCGACGAGGAGGAGGACCTCTTCGAGGCCTTCAAGGCCGGCGCGACGGGTTATCTGCTGAAAGACGTCCAGATCGACGAGGTTCCCGACGCGGTCCGGGGCGTGCACAGCGGACAGTCGTTCATCAACCCCGCCATGGCGACCAAGCTGATCACCGAGTTCGCCAGCATCAGCCGCAAAGAGGCCGAACGCCCGCCCCAGCTTCCGGTGCCCCGCCTGACCGAACGCGAGATGGAAGTGCTCCGGCTGGTGGCGAAGGGGATGAACAACCGCGAAATCGCGAAGGAACTCTTCATCTCCGAGAACACGGTGAAGAACCACGTCCGCAACATCCTGGAGAAGCTGCAACTGCACAGCCGGATGGAAGCGGTCGTCTACGCGGTCAGAGAGCGCCTCCTCGAGATCACCTGACCCGCGTCATCTGATCTCTTCGATGCGCAGGCCCGTGCAGCCCACCCACGTCGCCGCTTCCCGCAGGGCCTCCTCGACCGCGTCGAGCTTCTTCACGCCGGGCTCCAGGGTCACCCGCTTGGCGACCAACGTGGCGCCCTCGCGGGCCGGGTCGACGCGGGCGATCAGCTTGCCGCCGTGGAGGACCGGCATCGCGAAGTAGCCGTGGACGCGCTTCTCCTTCGGGACGTAGGCCTCCAGGCGGTGGGTCATGCCGAAGACGCGTTCCGCGCGGGCGCGTTCCCAGATCAGGGAGTCGAAGGGGCTGAGCAGGGTGGTGCGGTGGCGGCCTCGCGCCTCGCCCAGGGCCAGCGCCTCGGGGTCGGCCCAGGCGTTGGGGCCGCCCTTGCGGGCGGCCGGCCAGCCCGCCACGGTCACCGGGACCAAGCCGCTGGCCCCGCTGAGCAGGGCGTCGTCGAGCATCGCGGCGTGCTTGTCTCTGACCCTCGTGTAGTCGACCAGGTCGGCCCGGGTCGCCACGGCCAGGGAGCGGCCCGCGATCGCCGTCAGCCGGGTCACGCACTCTTCGTCGGTCAGGTCGATCTCACGGAGTTCGGCGGGGATCGCGCGTTCGGCCAGGTCGTAGACCCGGCGCCAGCCCACCCGGCGGGTGCAGACGACGTCGCCCACGTCGAGCAGGAACTCGATGGAGATCTTGGAGTCGGACCAGTCCCACCACGGTCCGCCCTTCTTGGCGCCGCCGATGTCTCCCGTGGTCAGGGGGCCGTCTCGGCGTACGCGATCGAGGATGTCGCCCACCGTGGCGGGCACCTCGTGCCAGCGGAACTTCCGTTCGCGGTAGGCGCGGCGGCGGAAGGCGTAGACCGGCCAGTGCTCGACGGGCAGGATGCAGGCCGCGTGGCACCAGTATTCGAAGGCCGACCCGCTCCAGTAGGCCTGCTCGACCGCCGGGCGGCCGACCGCGCCCAGGCGGGCATAGGCCACCAGCTCGTGGGAGCGGGCCAGCACCGAGATCGTGTCGAGCTGTACGGCGCCCAGGCGGCGCAGCATGCCCGCGGGGCCACCCTTGCGGCCCCCGGCGCCCAGGAACCCCTGGGCGCGCAGGATCAGCCGCCGTGCTTCATCGGCCGTGAGGTCCATCCGGCCGACACTAGCCGCGGCCACCGACAGAAAACCCTCAGTGCTCGAAGGGGCTGTGGTGGTCGCGGGCGTCCATGACGCGGGGGGCGTCGATCACGACGTCGGAGAAGACGTCGAAGACCAGGGCGAGGACGGCGCCCACGGCCGACACGCCGACGCCGACCCAGACCATGGTCCAGTTGGCCGTGTCGGCGCCCAGGCCGGTGAGGCCCGCGCCGCTGATGATCGTGCCGATCAGGATCGTCGTCACCGCCACCCACGACTTCGCGCTGCCCGCGTGGCTTCCCTGGTGTGAGGTCTCTGCCATTCCGCCCTACCCGACTCGCGCCTTCCGTGTTCCCTGACTGGAACACCAGGCGGTCTCCCTACGTTTGACAGGGTTGAGCCTATCGACCTCGTCCCCCGGTCCGCCGCGCCACTCCCCGCTGAATCCCGTGGTGGCTGTGTCTGGTGGTCGAACGGCCTACCATGGCACAGGGGAAGTGTGTCTCGTCCTCAGACCTGCGAGGAGCTTTACAAAAGTGGCAGCCATTCTCGACCGAATTCTCCGCGCCGGCGAAGGTAAGACGCTGCGCAAGCTGAAGCGCATCGCCGAGCAGGTCAACTCCATTGAAGAGGACTTCAAGAGTCTTTCCGACGAGGAGTTGCGGGCACAGACCCAGGAGTTCCGCGATCGTCACGCCCAGGGCGAGTCCCTCGACGATCTGCTTCCCGAAGCCTTCGCGGTGGTCCGCGAGGCCGCGCGCCGGGTGCTCGGCCAGCGTCACTTCGACGTGCAGATCATGGGCGGCGCCAACCTCCACATGGGGAACATCTCCGAGATGCGCACCGGTGAGGGCAAGACCCTCACCTGTACTCTCCCCGCCTATCTCAACGCGATCTCCGGCAAGGGCGTCCACGTCGTCACGGTCAACGACTACCTGGCCAAGCGCGACTCCGAGACCATGGGCCGCGTCCACCGCTTCCTGGGCCTCGAGGTCGGCTGCATCCTCGCCAACATGCCGTCCGACGAGCGCCGCCGGCAGTACGCCGCCGACATCACCTACGGCACCAACAACGAGTTCGGCTTCGACTACCTGCGTGACAACATGGCGTGGTCGATCGAGGAGCTCGTCCAGCGCGGCCACAACTTCGCCGTCGTCGACGAGGTCGACTCGATCCTGATCGACGAGGCCCGCACCCCGCTGATCATCTCCGGTCCCGGCGAGCAGTCCGGCAAGTGGTACTCCGAGTTCGCCAAGATCGTCCCCCGCCTCCGCAGGGGCGTCGAGGGCAAGGACGGCACCGAGAGCACCGGCGACTACGTCGTCGACGAGAAGAAGCGCACGGTCGGCATCCTCGAGGCCGGTGTCGAGAAGGTCGAAGACCTGCTGGGCATCGACAACCTCTACAAGCCGGAGCACACGCACCTCGTCCAATACCTGAACAACGCCCTCAAGGCGAAGGAACTGTTCAAGAAGGACAAGGACTACATCGTCGTCGACGGCGAGGTCCTGATCGTCGACGAGTTCACCGGCCGCGTCCTCCACGGCCGCCGCTACAACGAGGGCATGCACCAGGCCATCGAGGCCAAGGAGAACGTGAAGATCAAGGACGAGAACCAGACTCTCGCCACGATCACCCTCCAGAACTACTTCCGCCTCTACACCACGCTGTCCGGCATGACCGGCACCGCGGCCACCGAGGCCAACGAGTTCCACCAGACCTACAAGCTGGGCGTCGTGCCGATCCCGACGAACCGGCCGATGGTCCGTAAAGACCAGTCCGACATGGTCTACAAGTCCGAAGACGCGAAGTTCGTGGCGTGCGTCAACGACATCAAGGAGCGCTACGAGGCCGGTCAGCCGGTCCTCGTCGGCACCACCTCCGTCGAGAAGTCCGAGCGCCTGTCCCGGATGCTCAAGCACAAGGGCGTCCGCCACGAGGTGCTGAACGCGAAGAACCACGCGCGTGAGGCCGCGATC
Organism: Herbidospora galbida; assembly: GCF_005233835.1. Classification (GTDB taxonomy): domain Bacteria; phylum Actinomycetota; class Actinomycetes; order Streptosporangiales; family Streptosporangiaceae; genus Herbidospora; species Herbidospora galbida. The sequence continues at coordinate 178,288 of NZ_SZQA01000011.1, forward strand.
ATCGCCGAGGCGGGCCGCAAGGGCGCCGTCACCGTCGCCACCAACATGGCCGGTCGAGGCACCGACATCATGCTCGGCGGCAACCCCGAGTTCCGCGCCGACCTCGAACTCCGCAGCCGCGGCCTCGACCCGGTCGAGACCGCCGAGGAATACGAGAAGGCCTGGGCCGAGGCGCTGGAGAAGGCGAAGGACGCCGTCAAGGCCGAGCACGAGGAGGTCACCGCCCTCGGCGGCCTCTACGTCCTGGGCACCGAGCGCCACGAGTCCCGCCGCATCGACAACCAGCTGCGCGGTCGTTCCGGCCGTCAGGGTGACCCCGGCGAGTCGCGCTTCTACCTGTCGCTCGAAGACGACCTGATGCGCCTGTTCAACTCGGCCCGGGTCGAGATGATCATGACGCGGCTGAACATCCCCGAAGACCAGCCGATCGAGTCGGGCATCGTCTCCAAGGCGATCGCCTCGGCGCAGCACCAGGTCGAGCAGCAGAACTTCGAGATCCGCAAGAACGTCCTCAAGTACGACGAGGTCATGAACCGCCAGCGCAAGGTGATCTACGCCGAGCGCCAGAAGGTCCTCGAGGGCGCCGACCTGCACGACCAGGTCAACACCTTCATCGAAGACGTCGTCAGCGGCTACGTGAAGGGCGCCACCTCCGAGGGCTTCGCCGAAGAGTGGGACCTCGACAAGCTCTGGAACGCCTTCCGCCAGCTCTACCCGATCTCCATCAAGATCGACGACCTGGCCGAGGAGGCCGGCGGCCGCGAGGGCATCGACGCCGCCCTGCTCGAAGAGAGGGTCAAGGCCGACATCCTGGCCGCCTACCGCAAGCGCGAGGAGGAGTTCGGCGCCGAGGTCCTGCGCGACGCCGAGCGCCGCGTCATCCTCGACGTGCTCGACCGCAAGTGGCGCGAGCACCTCTACGAGATGGACTACCTCCAGGAGGGCATCGCCCTCCGCGCCTACGCCCAGCGCGACCCGCTGATCGAATACCAGCGCGAAGGCTACGACATGTTCGCCGCGATGCTCGAGGGCATCAAGGAGAACTCGGTCAACTTCCTGTTCCGCTACCAGCCGCCGCAGCCGGTCGAGGAGAGCCCGATCTCCTACGAGGCGGGCGTCCAGCCCAACTCGGCCGTCGCCGAGGCCGGCTCGATCATCGCCAACGCCCTCCGCCGCCCGCAGCGCGAAATGATCTACTCCGCGCCCGGCGAAGACGGCGAGGTCGAGGTCCGCCGCTCGACGGCGGAACAGCGCGCCAACTACGGCAACGTCGAGCGCAACGCCCCGTGCCCCTGCGGCTCGGGCAAGAAGTTCAAGCGCTGCCACGGCGACCCGAAGAACGCGACCGCCTAAGCACCAGTCCGCCGAAGCCCTCTCCTTCACTCCGAAGGGGAGGGCTTCCGCGTGGACGCCCTGAGCCGACACTGCCCGCCGTCTGATGCGCGCTGTGGGGGTCGCCAGGCGGCGCACAGCCGGGCCACGGTTCGCTCGATCGGACCCGCCATGAGAGTGCTCAGGCGGCGCGGGAGCAAGGTCCAGCGCCAGACCCCTGCTGTGCGCCGTGGAGATCGCCAGGCGGCGCACAGCAAGCCCTAGAGACAGGTCAGGCCGTCTCGAACTCCGTCAGGACCCACTGGACGCCGCGGCGTTCCAGGCGGGCGGCCAGGACGCGGCTGCGCGGGGTGCAGCGGACCAGGGCGCACATCTCCACCGTGTCGTCGTTCGGGTGCTGGACGCGGGGGACGCCGACCCATGGCGGGCGGGTGCTGTCGATCATCTTTCCGGCGCGCAGGAGGCTCGCGTAGGCGGGGGCGCTCAGGCGGTTCTGGATCGTCTGCGGTGGGCGGCGGCCGGCCAGGATCTCGGCCAGGGCCTGGGCCAGGGCGCGCAGGCGCCGCTCGTCGGGCATCGGCCCGGGGGCGGGGAGGGCCTCCGGTTCGTGGGCCAGCGCCAGGGAGCCGTGGGTCCGGGGAACGGGGTGGCGCAGCCGGTGGACGTCGGCGGGCAGAGAGGCGTCGCCGTGGTCGAGCGGGTGGGCTTCGGTGGGCGAGGCAGGGACGTGGTCGAGCCGGTGAACGTCCGTCAGGTGGGCGTACACGGGGTCGGGGGTGGGGATGGGTGCGAGCCGGGGGAGAGGCATCGAGGCTCCGTCGAAGGCGGGGGATAGGGACACCGGATAGAGGTTTCGGGCGAGGCGTTCGGATACGCGGCCGTAGGTTTCCCGTCCCATTGGGGTGGCCAGGTCGGGGCACATGACGACAGAAGCGACCAGGTTGGTATGGACCGCCGGGCGACAGGGCCTTGGTCGCTTCAACTGGCAGTGCGGGCCCAGAAGCTCGTCAGGTCGTGGCGTCGACGTCGGAGTCCGGGTCGCGGCCCAAGGTCATGATGTTCAGGCGTTTGATCAGGAACGTGAAGACCGCGTAGTAGACCACGAAATAGACCACCCCGATCGCCATGATCAGGGCGAAGTTGTGGGTGTTGTCCTTGGTCGCGTTGAGGGTCGCGTCGATCGCGCCGCCCGAGAAGCCGAAGCCCAGCCGTCCGCCCAGCCCGGCCACCAGGGCCATCGACAGGCCTGTGAGCAGGGCGTGCACCACGAAGAGGACGGGCGCCACGAAGATGAAGGCGAACTCGATCGGCTCGGTGATGCCCGTCACGAACGACACCAGGGCGGCGGAGATCATGATGGAGCCGACCGCGTTGCGCCGGTGCGGGGGAGCGGCCCGCCAGATGGCGATGGCCGCCGCCGGGAGGCCGAACATCATCACCGGGAAGAAGCCCGCCATGAACGCCCCGGCGCCGTCCTGGCCGGCGAAGTAGCAGTTCAGGTCGCCCGCCGTGTGGACGCCCTCGACGGTGCACTCGGGCACGGTGAACCACACGATCGAGTTCACGAAGTGGTGCATGCCCAGCGGGATCAGGGCCCGGTTCACCACGCCGTAGATGCCGGCCCCGAGCGTCGAGTGGGTCGCCAGCCAGTCGCCGAACGACGACAGCGCCTGTCCGATCGGGGGCCAGATGATGCCGAACAGCACCCCCAGGAGCAGCCCGGCCAGGGCGGTCAGGATGGGGACGAAGCGGCGTCCGCCGAAGAAGGCCAGCCAGGGCGGCAGTTTGATGCGGTGGTAGCGCTGCCACAGCAGGCCCGCCACCAGGCCCATGAGGATGCCGCCCAGCACGCCGGTCGGGTTGGCGGCGGCCAGGTTCAGGGCCTCGGCGGGGGTTCCGGCGGTCACCACCGTCTGGGCGACGCGGGGGCGCAGGGAGGAGTCGAAGAACATCAGGTGGGTGACCCGGTCCCAGACCAGGTAGCCCACGACGGCGGCCAGCGCGGTCGAGCCGTCGGACTTGCGGGCGAAGCCGACGGCCACGCCGATCGCGAACAGCAGCGGGAGCGCGTCGAACAGGGCGCCGCCCGCGCCGCCGACGATCCGGGCGACCTTGTCGAGGGTCTCGTCGTCGGTGCGGCCGAGCAGGTCGTCCTGGCCGACCCGGAGCAGGATCGCCGCGGCGGGCAGGGCCGCGATCGGGAGCATGAGGGAGCGCCCGATCCGCGACAGCACGGTCATCGTGGCGGCCATCGTTCCTCCCGGGTCTCTAGGCCCGCCGTGGCTCCAGGAGTGTTCGAAGCTGGTAGCGGTCGGCCCGGTAGGTCGACACGCCCAGCTCGGCGCAGACACCGCCGGCGTAGGACCGGCGGGAGAGCAGCAGCACGGCCCCGCCGCGCGGGAGTTTCAGCAGGTCTGCGTCGCTCGGGTCGGCGATTCCGCCGTCGATCGTGAGTTCCCCGGCGTCGAGGATCAGACCGTATCGGGACTCCAGGAGCGCGTACAGGGATCGGCCGGAAAGGTCGTAGCTCTCCAGGTCGGGGGCGAGGGCGAGGGGGATGTGGGCGCGCTCGATCGCGAGGGGCTCGCCGTCGGCGGTGCGCAGGCGTTCGATGAAGTGAACTTCGTCACCCGGGGCGATGCCGAGTTCGCGGGCGAGGTGGGCGCTGGCCCGGACCACCCGGCGGTCGAGGTCGCGGCTGCCGGGCTCCAGGCCGCGGGCGCGCATGTCGTCGCTGAACGAGGTGAGCTGGAGGGCCAGCTCGATCTTCGGGCGGGCGACGAAGGTGCCCTTGCCCGGTACGCGGTGCAGCCGCCCCTCGCTGACCAGGTGATCCACCGCCTGGCGTACCGTCATGCGGGAGAGGCCGAAGCGCTGGCAGAGCTCGCGTTCCGACGGGATCGCCGCGCCGATGGGCAGCTCGTTGCTCTCGATGAGGTCGAGGATGATCTCGCGGAGCTGGAAGTACTTCGGGACTGGGCTGTCGGGGTCGATCGTGGCGCCGGTCCCCCGGGCGTCGATGCCGGCCACTGTCGCCTCCCCTCTCCGCTTTGTTATGGTTCGTACTGGTCTAGTCCGGACTAGACCACACCGCCGAAATGTCTGTCAACGTACGGACCGATTACAGGATGGGCACGTGACGACGACGAAGATGCGCAGTGAGATCGCCGAACAGCCGGCCGCCCTGCGCGCCACGCTGGACGCCCTGCTCCCCCGAATCCCCGAAGTCACCTCTCTCGCCGGACAGACCCGCCACCTGCTGTTCATCGCCCGCGGCACCTCTGACAACGCCGCGATCTACGGTCGCTACCTGATCGAGTCGCACGCCGGGCGGATGGCGGCGCTGGCCGCGCCGTCCATCGCCACAACCTACCGCCGCAGGATCGACCTCGACGGCGTGCTCGCCGTGGCCGTCTCCCAGTCGGGGCGCACCGAGGAGATCGTCGAGACCCTCGACTGGGCCCGCGACTGCGGCGCCAAGACCGTGGCCATCACCAACGGCGGCGAGCAGAGCCCACTGGCCCAGGCCGCCGACCTCGCCCTGTGCACGGTCGCCGGCGAGGAGAAGGCGGTGCCGGCGACCAAGACGTACACGACCCAGCTGGCGGCCATGGCGGTGCTGGCGCTGGGCCTCGGCGCCGACGTCCACAAGGACGATCTGCGGAAGGCCCCGGACGCCGTCCAGAAGCTCATCGAGGACCCGGGCGACATCGACGCCCTCGTCGAAGGGCTGGCCGACAAGCCGGGCGTGGTCGTGTCGGGGCGCGGGCTGGCCTTCTCGACCGCGCTCGAACTGGCGCTGAAGCTCAAGGAGGCCTGCTACCTGCACGCCATGGGCCTGTCCTACGCCGACCTGCTGCACGGGCCGATCGCGGTCGTCGACGCCGACACCCCGGCGATCCTGGTCGCCGCCGGTGAGGGGCCGACCCTGCCGGGCACGATCGCGCTGGCCGAGCGGGTGACCGGCGCGGGCGCGGCGGCCTACGGCGTCGGCGGCGGCCACGCGCTCGCGAGCGCGTCCACGGCCTCGCTCAACGGTCCCGACCTGCCCGAGTGGGTGGCGCCGCTGGGGCTGATCGTCCCCGGTCAGCTGCTCACCGAGGCGCTGGCGCGCCGGCTCGGGTACGACCCCGACGCGCCCCGCGGCCTGAACAAGGTCACCCAGACCGACGAGTAGGGTTCGGCCAAAGATCCAGAGGGAGGCGTCATGGCGGATGCGGCAAAGATCGTCGCGGCACTGGGCGGGCCGGCCAACATCATCGAGGTGGAGCCCTGCATCACCAGGCTCCGCACCGAGGTGCGGGACGCCTCCAAGGTCGACCACGACGTCCTGAAGAAGGCGGGCGCCCACGGCGTGATGGTCACCGGGAACGTCGTTCAGGTCGTCGTCGGGCCGGAGGCCGACACGATCGCCAGCGACATCGACGACCTGCTGGACTCCGCTTGACGACCGTCCACTCTCCGGTGAACGGCCGCGCGGTCGGGCTTCCGGCCGTGCCCGACCCCGTGTTCTCACAGGCCATGGTGGGTCCGGGCGCGGCCGTCGACCCGGCGCGCGGGCCGCAGGTCGCGGTCGCGCCGATCGCCGGGCGGCTGGTCAAGCTGCACCCGCACGCCTACATCGTCGTCGGCGACGACGGCCGGGGCGTGCTGACCCATCTCGGGGTCGACACCGTGAAACTGCGCGGCGCCGGCTTCGAGCTTCTCGCAGTGGAAGGCGACCTCGTCACGGCCGGGCAACCGGTCGTCGCCTGGCATCCGCATGCCGTCGACGAGGAGGGGTATTCGCCGGTCTGCCCGGTGATCGCCCTGGACGCCGGGCCGGAGAGCGTCTCCGGCGTGGTGAGCGGACCGGTCGAAGCGGGCGATCCCCTCTTCGACTGGCATTGACCCCGAACCGGGTGTTGGATGAGTGGTCCGGACCGCCGGACCCTGAGGAGGCAGCGTGCCGCAACGAAGGCTCATCGTCGAGGCGGAGGTGGGCCTGCACGCCCGTCCGGCCGCCACGTTCGTGCAGACCGCGACCAGATCCCCCGCCAGCGTGACCCTCGCCAAGGGCGACGGCACGCCGGTCAACGCCAAGAGCATCCTGTCGGTGCTGGCCCTCGACGTGAAGAAGGGCGACGCCATCACCATCAGCACCGACGGCGACGGCGCCGAGGAACTGCTCGACGAACTCGCCTCGATCGCCGGAGCGCCCTGATGGCCACCACGCTCAACGGCTCCGGGGTCAGCCCCGGCACCGGCTACGCCGTCGCCCACCTGCTCGTCGGCTCGATCCCCGAACCCCCGAAGGGCGCCGTCCACGACGGCGACGCCGAGGCCGAGAAGGCCCGCGTGCAGGCCGCGCTCGAAGAGGTGGCCGCCGACCTGGAGGCCCGCGGCGAACGCGCCGGGGGAGAGGCCGCCGAGGTGCTGTCGGCCCAGGCGATGATGGCCCGCGACCCCGGCCTGGCCGACGGCGTCGGCGAACTCGTCGACGCGGGGGTCTCCGGTGACAGGGCCGTGTACGAGGCCTTCGGCGCCTACCGCGACCTGCTCGCCGCCGCCGGGGGATACCTCGGGGAGCGCGTGGCCGACCTCGACGACATCCGCGACCGCGCCGTCGCCCGGCTGACCGGCGCGCCGATGCCCGGGGTGCCGGTCGACGCGGCGGAGCCGTACATCCTGGTGGCCCGCGACCTGGCCCCCGCCGACACCGCGCTGCTCGACCGGAACCTGGTCGCCGCGTTCGTCACCGAAGACGGCGGGCCGACCAGTCACACCGCGATCCTGGCCCGCGCGATGGGGGTGCCGGCCGTCGTCGGGTGCGCGGGCGCGACCGCGCTGGTGCAGGGCACGCTGCTGCTGGTCGACGGCGCGACCGGCGAGGTCGTCATCGAGCCGGAGCCGGCCGCCGCGCAGGCCGCCGTCGCGACCGC
>NZ_SZQA01000110.1 GCF_005233835.1 Herbidospora galbida
GACCCGGGCCCAGGCGAACTCCAGGTGGTGGGGCGGGCCCGAGCGCGCGGCGGTCGCGATCTCGTGGAAGCGGCCGAGCACGGCGGCGGCCTCGTCGGGCCCGCGCTGCTCCAGGACCGCCTCCGCCAGCCAGCCGACGCTCTGGCTGACGGTCACCTCGCTGTGGGTGAGCCGCGCGGTCCGGACGCTGTCGCGCAGGTCGTTCTCCGCCTCGGCCAGGTCGCCCCGCAGCAGCCAGCAGCCGCCCCGGATGTGGGTGTAGAGGCCGAGCAGCGCCAGCGACCCCTGCGCCAGCGACGTCTCGACGGCCGCGGTCGCCCCGGCGAGGCCCTCGTCGAGGTCGCCGAACGGCAGCACGCTGTAGGAGGGGGCGAGCGACCGGCCCCGGATCTCGGGGGAGTCGTTCGGGTCGGCCGGGTCGACCGGCCGGGCCGCCAGGCTCGCGACGGCCCGGCGGGCCAGGTCGAGGCCGCGCGGGTCGGCGGTGTGCAGGTCGTAGGCGGCCAGGGTCCCGTCGAGGCTGGCGGCGGCGATGGTGCCGGTGCGGGGCAGGCTGTGCAGGCGGTCGACCTCGTCGGGGGTGAGGGGCGGCGCCGAGCCGGTGGAGGGCCCGGCGACGACGATGGTCTCCAGGCGGCGGCACAGGTCGTCGAGGCCGGGAGGCAGCGCGCCGAGCAGCCCGGTGACCAGCTCCGTCGCCTGGCCGCCGCGGCCGGCGTACACCAGGGCGAGCCCGGTCAGCACCGTCAGCCTGACCCGCGTAGCGAGGTCGGGCCCCATCGCCAGCGCGCCCGTCAGGTGGTCGACCGCGAGGTCGTGGTCGAAGCGCAGCGCCGCCATCCCGGCCTCGATCTCCAGCCCGACGCGTTCAGGACCGGGCGGCAGGCCGGTCAGCGCGTGCCGGAGATAGGCGTGCGCGGCCTGCGGCGCGCCCCGCGACAGGGCGTCGGCCCCGGCCTCCCGGAGCGGCCCGGTCATCGTCGCGGCGTCGACGGGGGTGACCCGCAGCAGGTGGGCGGCGACCTTCTCGGCCCCGGCCCCGGCCGCGCGCAGGCACTCGGCCGCGCGGGCGTGCGCCTCGGCCGCCCGGCCGTGGTCCATCCGCTCGTGGACGGCCGCGCCCACCAGCGGATGGACGAAGTCGTAGGCGCGCGGCCCGGAGCAGACGA
>NZ_SZQA01000111.1 GCF_005233835.1 Herbidospora galbida
CTAGTGTCCTGAAGCGTTAATGCGTTGTCAGTGGGCAGCGATGTCCCATGCCGTTGCCGACAGCAGTGCCGATCGTGCTCACTGACAACGAACGAGAACAATTACTCGCCTGGTCCCGCCGACCATCCAGCGCTCAAGCGATCGCGTTGCGATCACGAGTGGTCCTCGCCTGCGCGGACGCGGCGGGAGCGACCAACGGGTCAATCGCCGAGGACCTCGGGATCTCCCGCGCCACGGTGACCAAGTGGCGCAACCGCTTCGCCACCGACCGGCTCGACGGGCTGATGGATGAGCCGCGGCCGGGCCGGCCCCGCACGATCACCGACGCCGACGTGGAGAAGGTGATCACCACGACCCTGGAGACCACGCCCAAGGACGCCACGCACTGGTCGACCCGGTCCCTGGCCGCCCAGATCGGGCTGTCACAGACCGCTGTGTCCCGGATCTGGCGCGCGTTCGGTCTGGCTCCGCACCGGCGCCAGACCTGGAAGCTGTCGAAGGATCCGCAGTTCATCGACAAGGTCCGCGACGTGGTCGGCTTATACCTCGACCCGCCCGAACGCGCCGTGGTGCTGTGCGTGGATGAGAAATCGCAGATCCAGGCCCTGGACCGCACCGCCCCGGTGCTGCCGATGCTGCCCGGCACTCCGCAGCGGGCCAGTCACGACTACGTCCGCGCCGGGACCTCCAGCCTGTTCGCCGCTCTGGACCTGGCCACCGGCAAGGTCATCGGCAGCCTGCACGCCCGCCACCGCGCGATCGAGTTCAAGAAGTTCCTGGCCACCCTGGACCGCCAGGTACCGGCCGATCTGGACGTGCATGTGGTGCTGGACAACGCCTCCACGCACAAGACCCCGGCCGTCAGACGCTGGCTGGCCGCCCATCCCCGCTTCGTCCTGCACTTCACCCCGACCAGCTCGTCCTGGCTCAACCTGGTCGAACGCTGGTTCGGCGAGCTGACCACCAAGAAGCTGCAACGCGGCAGCCACCGCAGCGTCCGCGAACTGAACCAGGACATCCTGGACTGGATCGAGACCTGGAACGACGACCCACGGCCCTATGTCTGGACCAAGGCCGCCGACCAGATCCTCGAATCCATCGCACGCTACTGCAAACGAATCAACGACTCAC
>NZ_SZQA01000112.1 GCF_005233835.1 Herbidospora galbida
CGGCGCCGACTCGGGCGCGCCCCCGTCGGCGAGCCCGAGCCCGGCGGCCACGAGCAACGCCAGCGCGACGGCCACGAGCAGGGCCAGCGCGACGGCCAGCCAGCGGTCGCCACGCAGCACCCGCACGGGCCCGGCCCGCCGAACGGCCAGAACAAGCCAGACCGGCACCGCGAGCAAGACCGGCAGCCCAAGCAGGACCGGCACCGCGAGCGCGCCGGCCACCGTCGGCACGCCGGGTTCGGCGAGCACGCTGGGTGCGTCGAAAGCGCCGGCGGCGGTCGGCCACGGCAGGGCGGCGGCCAGGGTGATCCACCAGGCGCGGCCGGCGATCAGCCACAGGGCCACGTCGGCGTCGCGCCGGGCGACGGCGTCGCCGGGCACGGTCGCGAACTGTGTCAGGGCCTTCAGCGGGCGGCCGCGCCAGGCCTCGACCAGCAGGCGCAGCACCAGGACGGCGGGGGCGTTGAAGAGCACGAACCCGAGCGCGCCGGCCCACTCTCCACCGGCCGCCGGGGCGAGGAAGGAGCCGGTCAGGGTGATCTCCAGTGCGGGCATCCCGGCCACGCCGATCACGTAGGCGGCCACGGTCATCACCGCGACGGTCACCGACACGCTCAGCCACAGGTCGCGACCGAGCATGGCCGGGACCAGCGGCCACACCGTGACCTTGGCGGCCTGCCGCCAGGTGATGACCGGAACCGCCGCGAGGACGGCGTATCCGGCGATTCTGGCCTCCTGGTGGAGGTCGAAGCCGAGCCCGGCGACCGAGACCGCCGTCAGGGCGATGGCCAGGAGCAGCCGGATGCGGCGTGACCAGGTCTCCAAAGCGCGGCGGGCCCGGCCGGTGTCGCGCGGGTCGGCGTCCCAGGCGGGGTCGTGGTGGTCGCGGTGCCGGTCCCAGCGGAGAAAGGTGAGGCCCAGGTTGACGCGGGCTCCCGGCTGGCCGGGGTCGCGGCGCAGGGCCGCGCGGTAGCTCGCGGCGGCGGCGTCGTGGTCTCCCCTGATCAGCGCCAGGTCGCCGGACAGGGCGTGGGGGCCGGGCTCGTCCGGGGCGTAGCGGACGGCGCGGCGGGCCTCCTCCCGGGCCTCGCGCCAGCCGGCCGGGAGCCGCCGCAGCG
>NZ_SZQA01000113.1 GCF_005233835.1 Herbidospora galbida
CGCTCGGCCCGGTCGCCGCCGCGCTGGCGGGGAGCGTGGCGGGCGTGGCGGGCGCGGCGGCGGCGGCGTTCTGGACGCCGATCGGGGCGGCCGCCAACTTCGAACCCGACCCGGGCTTCCACTTCGACGCGGCGGTCCTGCTGCCGCCGCTGGTCGTGGTCCCGGCCCTGGTCGCGCTGGAGGTGGCGGCGCTGACCTGGGCCCGGCGGAGTCCGCGTCCACCGGCCGGGTCCTTGGTGGCGTCGGCCGTGGTGCGGCTGAACCTGCCCGCGCAGGTGGCCGTCGGCCTGCGGTACGCCGTGAGCCGCCCGGTCGCCGGCACGCTGGCCGGGATCCTCGGCCTGGTCGCGGCGCTGACCTTCGCGGCCGGGGTGGCCGACGCGTCCGGCGACCCGTCCCGCTTCGGGCAGACCCACCAGGCCATGGTGTTCGTCGGCTACAACGGCCACCGTGAGGAGGGCGTCCTCGACGCGATCGTCGGCGACCCCGACGTGACGGGCGTGGTGACGGCCCGCTCCACGATGGTCTCGTCCGGCGGCGCGGTCTTCGTCGCCTACGGCCTCTCTCCGGTGACGGGCCGGGTGCCGCCGATGGTCGCGCGGGGGCGGCCGCCGGCGACCGACGACGAGGTGCTCCTGGCGGTCAGCACCGCCGAGCGGCTGGGCGCCGGGGTGGGGGACACGATCCGGCTCACCGGGACCGGCGCCGGCGACTTCCGGGTCTCGGCCGTCGGGCTGCTGCCCGTCGGGGTGTCCAACACCTACGACGACGGCGCGCTCCTCACCGCGGGCGGCTACGACCGGCTCGCCCGGTCGTTCGACCTCTACCTGGGGCTGGTCGCCTTCCGGCCGGCGGCCGATCCCGGCGCGGTGCTGGCGCGGCTCGGCCGGGCGGCGGGCCCGAGGGTGAGCGTGATCCCGGCGGTGCTCCCGCCGCAGTTCGCCGAGGTCCGCGACGTGCGGGTGCTGCCGGTCGTGCTGGCGGGGTGCCTCGGGCTGCTGGCCGTGGCGACGCTCGCCCACGCGGTGAGCGCGACGGGCCGGCGGCGGCGGCACGACGTCGCGGTGCTGCGCGCGCTGGGCATGACGCCGGGGCAGGTGCGGTGGATTCCGCGCA
>NZ_SZQA01000114.1 GCF_005233835.1 Herbidospora galbida
CGGCGAGAGCGCCAGCGCGACGACGGCCGGCAGCGCCACCGGCGCGAGCCACACCAGCGGCGCCGACGGCGGCACGTACTGCAGCGGCATGATCCCGGCCGCCACCCGCCACAGCACCCGGCCCAGCGCCAGCCCCAGCGGCACCCCCGCGACCAGGCCGATCACCGCCGTCGCCAGGCCCTGGACCACCACGACGCCGCGCGTCTGGCCCGGCGTCATGCCCAGCGCCCGGAGCACCGCCAGGTCACGGGCCCGGCGGCGGACGGCGGTGAACAGGGCGTGGGCCGTCGCGCCCAGCGCCAGCACCGTCAGGAACACCCCGAGCGCGACCGGCAGCACCGCGACGTTGCGGATCTCGGCCCGCTGCGGCGGCACGAACGGCGGGAAGACCAGCAACCGGCCGCCCGACCCCTCGGTGATGCGGGCCGCCACCGCCGAGGGGTCGCGGCCCGGGTCGAGTGCGATCAGGCCGCCGTGTTCCTTGAAGCCGGTGAAGATCGCGTCGTAGGCGGACGGGGTGATCCACGCGCCGGTGTCGTAGCCGGTCGTGGTGCTCTCGACCGCGAAGCCCAAGCCGCTGACGCGCATCTCCCGGGTGCCGGCGTCGCCGGTCAGCGGGATCCGGTCGCCGACCCCCGCGCCCAGTTCGCGGGCGGTGGTCACGGCGAGCACCACGTCGCCGCCGGAGGCGGGCGCGGCCCCCTCGGTCAGCACGAGGGGCACCGGCGCGCCCACCGGGTCGTAGGTGTGGGCGACCACGCTGACCTGGCCCGACCGGCCCGACGCGATCCGCACGTCGAGCACCCCGGCGACCTCCGGCAGCGCCGCGATCGACGCCAGCGCCGGCCGCGACGGCGTGTACTCGCGGCCGTCGAACCCGAACACCACCATCAGGGCGTAGCGCTGGCCGAACCGTTCGGGCCGGGCCGCCGCGTCGGCCACCCCGGCGGCGAAGACGGCCGCCGCCACCACGCCGAGCACCCCGGTGACCGCGCCGAGGAGGGCGACCCCGTTGCCCGGTTCGAGGGCGAACCGCAGGCCCGTCGTCACCGGCACCGGCAGGGCCAGCCGGGCCGGCGCCGACCGCCGGGG
>NZ_SZQA01000115.1 GCF_005233835.1 Herbidospora galbida
TGTACTCGGTCATGACGTTGGTGACAGTCGGCTGATCGGAGGGTGACCGTCCAGTGCGCTGTGACGTCGTCGGGTGTTGTAGTGCTCCATCCATGGTTGCAGGGCGTCGGCGCGGTGGGTGTTGCTGGTGAAGATCTGCCGGTAGGCCCATTCGGTTTGCAGGGTGCGGTTGAAGCGTTCGGCTTTGCCGTTCTGCCATGGGCAGTGGGGCTTGATGAGTTTGTGGCGGGCGCCCAGGCTGGCGAGGACGGCGGCGAAGGCGGCCGAGCGGCGGTAGGCCAGGGCGTTGTCGGTGAGCACCCGATGGATGCGGGTGATGCCCTGGGCGTGGAAGAAGGCGGCGGCTCGGTGCAGGAAGGCGGCGCTGGTGGTGCCGGTCTCGTCGGGCAGGATCTCGGCGTAGGCCAGGCGGGAGTGGTCGTCGATGGCAGTGTGGACGTAGTCGTAGCCGATGCCGCGTCCGCGGACGTGTTCGCTGCGGCCGTGGGCGCGGTGGCCGCCGCCGTCGGGGATGCGGCCGATCTTCTTGACGTCCAGGTGGATCAGGTCTCCGGGCCGGGCGTGTTCATAGCGCCGGGTGGTGTGGCGGGTGGCGCGGATCGGGGTCCCTGTGAGGGGGTCGCAGTCGGCCAGGTGCGGGATGTGGTGGCGGCGCAGGATCCGGGAGACAGTGCGTTCGGGCACGCCGGTGCGTTCGGCGATGGCGGCCGGTCCGTTGCGGAGCTCGTGCCGGCAGGTCAGTACCCTCTGCTCGATGGCTGGTGGGGTGCGGTTGGCTACCCGGTGCGGTCGTGAGGAGCGGTCGTGAAGGCCGGCCCAGCCCTCCTGGTCGAAGCGGCGGACCCAGCGGTGACCGCATTGACGCGAGATGCCCAGTTCCTTGGCGACGTGAGCGACCGGGCGGCCGTGGACGCGGACACGCTCGATGAGCAGCATCCGACCGTGGATGGTCAGGCGGGCGTTAGCGTGGGCCATGAAGACCTCCGGGATGGTGATGACGGCAATCTCCACCACATCCGGAGGTCTTCCATTTGATCAAGCATCAGCTCCGGCGAGTCACCAACCTGATGGCCGAGTACA
>NZ_SZQA01000116.1 GCF_005233835.1 Herbidospora galbida
GCTCCGGCCCGGCCGGGCACCGGGCCCAGCAGCATGCGGGCCCCCAGCAGCCGCGCCTCCACCGAAGCCGCAGTCCAGCCCGCCGCGCCCAGTTCCTCGGCGATGGCCGCGAACCGGGCCGCCGAGACCCCCGGACGCCCCGCCGCCAGGCATGACCGCAGGACCACGAACGCCGCCAGCGCGCGCCACTCAGGACGCTGCTGGGCGCCGAACTCGCGGGCCGCCCGCCGGGCCGCCTCGATCGCGCGCTCGTGGTCGCCCTCCAGGGTGGCGGCGCGGGCGAGGAGGAGGCGGATCTCCGGCAGGACGATCGCGCGGCGGCGGCGGCGCAGTTCGGCGACCGCCTCCTCGGCGGCGGCGCGGGCCTCGGCGGTCAGGCCGACCGACAGCAGCAGCTCCGACCGGTCGCTGAGCAGCCAGCCCAGCTGGTGGGTGCCCAGGTCGCGGAAGCGGCTCTCGGCCAGGTCGAGGTAGCGCAGGGCGCCCGGCACGTCGCCGCGCACCCCCCGAACCCACCCCAGGTTCAGCCGCACCACCGCGAGCGACAGGTCGAGCCCGAGGTCCGCGCACAGGTCCTCGGCCTCGTGGAAGTCGGCTTCCGCGGCGGCGAACTCGTGGCGGTAGCCGTACACGATCCCGCGGTTGGACAGCACCCGCTGCAGCCACACGTGGTCGTGCGCCCGTCGCAGCACCGGGATCGCCTGGCGGTAGGCGGCCAGCGCGTCGGCGTGCCGCCCCAGATGGTTGAAGACGGCGGCCCGCTGGGCCTCGGCCCGCGCCCGCAGCCCGCCGTGCAGGCCGGGCAGCAGGGCCTCCAGGTCGGCCAGCGCCTGCCGAGGGCGGCCCCGCATGCTGGTCACGAACGCCATCCGGATCCGCGCCTCGGCGGCCAGCTCGGGCGACCCGGCCCGGCCCGCCGTGCGGATCGCCGCCCGCAGGTGCCG
>NZ_SZQA01000117.1 GCF_005233835.1 Herbidospora galbida
GCACCGGTCGCCGCCCGCTGCGCCTCGGCCTTGGCCTGCTCGGCCTGAGCGGCGGCGGCCGGAGTGGCGGCAGCGGCCCCGGCGAGCAGCGCCTCGGCCTGAGCCGGGGCAGCCTGCGCCGGAGCCTGAGCCGCCGGAGCCTGTGCGGCAGGAGCCGGGGCGGCCGGAGCGGCCTCCTTGACCAGCGGCGTCGCGGCCTTCGCCGGAGCAGCGGCCTTGGTGTCCGGAGTGTCGAGGTTCACCGCCGGAATGATGCCCCTCGCGGCCAGCGCGGCCTTGATCGCGGCGGCGGCGCGCATCTCGGCCAGCTTCCGCATCATCTCGGCCCGCTTGACGGCGGCCTTCCGCATCATCTCGACGCGCTTGGCGGCGGCCCGCTCCAGCACCTCGGCCCGCTTGGCCGCGGCCGTCTCCATCAGCATGGCCTGAGCGGCGACGGCGTCCACCGCCGGAGCGGCCTGAACGGCAGCACCCTTGACGACCTCGACCGAATCCGCCGGCGCCGGCGGGGCCGGGGCCGCGATGGCCCCCGCCGCCTGCGCGGCCTGAGCCCGAGCGGCCCGGGCGGCGATCTCCTTGGCGGCCTTCACGGCGGCCTTCTCAGCCTTGGCGGCCCTCGCGACGGCCTTCGCGGCCTTGGCAGCCTTGGCGGCCTTCGCAGCCTTGGTGAGCTTCGTGGTGGCCTGCTCAACCTTGACAGTCTTCGCGGCGGCCTTCTGAGCCCTGGCGGCGCGACGCTTCTGCTTCGCCTGCGCCGCCGCGTCACCCGCGACGGCGGCGGCGGCCGGAGCGGCAGGCTTGGCCACAACAGCCGGGGCGACGGGCTTGGCCGCAGCAGCAGCG
>NZ_SZQA01000012.1 GCF_005233835.1 Herbidospora galbida
GCCGCTGCCGCCACTCCGGCCGCCGCCGCTCAGGCCGAGCAGGCCAAGGCCGAGGCGCAGCGGGCGGCGACCGGTGCGCACCCGTGCTGCAAGGGTCCGCGCGGTCCGCGTGGCCCGATGGGTCCGGCCGGCCCTCCCGGACCGCCCGGGTTCCCCGGCGTTCCCGGTCCGATGGGTCCGCTGGGCGCGACCGGTCCCGCGGGCCCGGCGGGTCCGGCCGGTCCGGTCGGCCCGACTGGTCCGGTCGGACCGGCGGGTGCGAACGGTCTGAACGGCGAGCCGGGTCTCGCCGGCGTTTCGGGCTTCGAGGTCGTCTTCGGTCCGTCCGTCACCTGCGCGCCGGCCACCGAGTGCACCGGTGAGGCGATCTGCCCCCTCGGCAAGCGCGCCGTGGGCGGCGGCTTCTCGGTGGCGCCGAACTTCCTGCCGGTGGTCACCACGGCCCCGAACGCGTCGGGTCTCTCGTGGAGCGTGACCGTCTTCAACAGCGGCATTGTGCCGGCGGTGCTGGTCCCGAGGACGGTCTGCGTCACCGCCCTCTAGATCAGACAACAGTGAAACGCCGTCCCGCCTCATGCGGGACGGCGTTTGGCCGTCAGCGGCCGACGTCGCGCCGCATCAGGTCGGCGGGCTCCTCACGCCGGACGATCAGCCGCGCCGTCCCGCCCCGCACGGCGACCACCGGAGGACGGCAGGTCAGGTTGTACGACGACCCCATCGCGTGGTGGTAGGCCCCGGTCACCCGCACGACCACCAGATCACCGGGCCGGGCGTCCCCGGCGGCCACGTTCTCGGCGATCACGTCGCCGGCCTCGCAGTGCCGCCCCACGATCGTCACCGGCTCCCCGGAGCGTCCGGGCACCGCGACCGAGTAGCGCGCTCCGTAGAGGGCCGGCCGGGGGTTGTCGCTCATCCCGCCGTCGACCGCGACGAAGGTCCGCCCGCCCTGCCGCTTGACCGAGATCACCCGGTAGAGGGTCACCCCGGCGGCGGCCACGACGGCCCGTCCGGGCTCGACCACCAGGCGGGGTTCGGGCACCCGCAGCCGCCGGCACCGTTCGGCGACCACCTTCGGCACGGCGGTCCCGAAGTGGCCCAGGTCGAGGCCGTGCTCGTCGTCGAGGTAGGCGACGCCGTGCCCGCCGCCGAGGTCGAGTTCGGGCACCGTGGTCGCGAACCGCTCCCGGACCATGGCCAGCTGGTCGACCATGACCTTGGCCGCCTCCTCGAACGGCGCGACCGAGGTGATCTGCGACCCGATGTGGCAGTGCAGCCCGGCCAGCCGCAGCTCGGGCTGGCTCAGCACCCGCCCGACGGCGTCGGAGAGCTCAGTCAGCGGGATCCCGAACTTCTGCCCCTCCGAACCGGTGCGGATCGCCGCGTGGCCCCCGGCCTCGATCCCGGGCGTGACCCGCAGGTAGACGTCCTGTCGCAGCCCCACGGGCACCAGCGCGGCCAGCCGGTGGATCTCGGCCACGTTGTCGATGACGACGCGCCCGACCCCGACGGCGTCGCGCAGTTCGGCAGGGGTCTTGGCGTTGCCGTGGAAGATGATCCGTGACTCCGGGAACCCGACCGACCGGGCGAGGGTGAGCTCTCCGCCGGAGCAGACGTCCAGGGAGAGCCCTTCTTCGGCCACCCACGACGCCATGGCCTGTGTGAGGAACGCCTTCCCGGCGTAGGCCACCGTGACGGACGGCAGCGCGGCGAGGTAGTCGCGGCAGCGGGCCCGGACGGCGTCCTCGTCCACGACGTACGCGGGGGTCCCGAATCGACGGGCGATATCAGCCAAATCCATAAAACGACACTAAGCACCTATAAAGCCCTAAATCGGGATCTATATGTCGTTCTCGCGTATTCCCTACGCCGTATTGACGGGGTCGTAACTCCCCACGCTCCACACGTGCCCTTCGGGGTCGCGGATCGTGTATCCCCGCCCGCCGTAGTCCTCCGACCGCAGTTCCCGGATCACCTCCACACCGGCCGCCTTCGCGATCTCGTACAGGGCGTCGACCTCCAGGTCGTCGACCACGACGTAGGTGCTGGCGGGCCCGGTCACCACGTCGAGCCCGTGGCCGACGGAACCCAGCATGACCATGCCGTTCCCCCGGCTGAGCTGGGCGTGGACGACCACGCCGTCGTCGGAGCGGTAGACCTCCGGCGAGGTGAACCCCAGGACGGCGGTCAGCCACGCCAGGGCCTTGTCGGCGTCGTGATAGCGAATCGTCGGAATGACTGTCATGGCGTACTTTTGCCCGGAAAGTCGTATGGACCTACCCCGCCCGGGCAAGGGGCGTGTTCATGGCGCTCTTCGACCGCCTCCACGACGCCCTGCGCGCCCACGTCGACGGCGAGGTCCGATTCGACCGGGGGACCAGGGCGGCCTATTCGACCGACGCCTCGAACTATCGCGAGGTGCCGATCGGTGTGGTCGTACCGAGAACGATCGAGGACGCCGCCCTGGCGGTGGAGATCTGCGCCGACCACGACGTGCCCGTGCTGTCGCGGGGCGGCGGCACCAGCCTGGCCGGCCAGTGCTGCAACACCGCCGTGGTCGTCGACTGGTCGAAGTACTGCACCCGCTTCCTGGACGAGGGCGACGGCACCGTCGTCACCGAACCCGGCACGGTCCTCGACGACCTCTCCCGCGGCGGCCTGATGTTCGGCCCGAAACCGGCCACCCACAACCACTGCACCATCGGCGGCATGATCGGCAACGACGCCTGCGGCGCGACCGCGCAGGCCTACGGAAAGACCTCCGACAACGTCCTCGACCTGGAGGTCCTCACCTACGAGGGCGCCCGCTTCTGGACCTCCCGCCCGCCCGAGACGCTGCGCACGGCCGTCGACGCCATCGCCGCCGACCACGGGGACGCGATCAGGGCCCGGTTCCCGAAGATCCCGCGCCGCGTCTCCGGCTACGGCCTCGACGCCCTCCTCCCCGAGAACGGCCGCGACCTGGCCAAAGCCCTGGTCGGCTCGGAGTCGACCCTGGTCACCGTGCTCCGCGCCCGCCTGAAGATGGTGCCCCGGCCGAAGGCGGGAGCGGTGGCGATCCTGGGGTTCCGCGACGTCTTCGAGGCCGCCGACGCCGCCCCGTCGATCGCGCCCTACGGCCCGATCGCCCTGGAGGGCATGGACGACCGCCTCATCGCCTACGAGCGCGCCCGCCGCCTCAACCTGGACGCCATCGACCGGCTCCCCAAGGGCGGCGGCTGGCTGGTCGTCCAGTTCGGCGCCGACACCCCGGAGGAGGCCGCCGCGCTGGCCCGCGCCATGGCCGCCGACCTGGGCGTCCGGCCGGTCGTCACGAACGACGTCGCCTCCGTCGCCGCCATCCGCGAGGCGGCCGTCGGCGCCACTGCGGGCGACGCCTGGCCCGGCTGGGAGGACTCGGCCGTCCCGCCCGAACGCCTCGGCGAGTACCTCCGCGACCTGCGGCGCCTCCAGGAGGACCACGGCTACGGCGCGTCGTCCCTCTACGGCCACTTCGGGCACGGCTGCGTCCACACCCGGATCCCGTTCCGCCGCGCCGACTACCGCGCCTTCGTCGAGGAGGCCGCCGACCTGGTCGTCTCCTACGGCGGCTCGTTCTCCGGCGAGCACGGCGACGGCCTGGCCAGGGGCGAGCTGTGGCCGAGGATGTTCGGCGACGAGGTCATGACGGCGTTCGTCCGCTTCAAGCGGCTCTTCGACCCCCGGAACCGGATGAACCCCGGCCGCCTGATCGACCCCGACCGGCTCGACGACCACCTCAAGCCCCGCCCGCCCGAGGTGCAGACCGTCTTCGCCTTCCGCGACGGCTTCGCCGCCGAGACGACGTCCTGCGCCGGGGTCGGCGAGTGCCGCCGCGACACCGGCGGCGTGATGTGCCCCAGCTTCCGCGTCACCCGCGACGAGAACCACTCGACCCGGGGCAGGGCCAGGCTCCTGTACGAGATGCTCCAAGGCGACGTGATCACCGGCGGCTGGCGGTCGGAGGAGGTCAAGGACGCCCTCGACCTCTGCCTGTCGTGCAAGGGCTGCCGCTCCGACTGCCCCGTCCACGTCGACATGGCCACCTACAAGGCCGAGTTCCTGCACCACCACTACAAGGGCCGGATCCGCCCTTTGTCCCACTACGCTCTCGGCTGGCTCCCGCTGTGGGCGCGGTTCCCCCTGCTGCTGCGGCTTCCCCGGGTCCCCGGCCTGACGACCGAACGCCCGCTGCCGCGACCGGCCCGGGTGCGGTTCAGCGACACCTTCCGCGCCCCGAAGCGCGGCCCCGAGGTCCTGCTGCTCCCGGACACCTTCACCGACAACTTCACCCCCCGCGTCGCGGTCGCCGCCACCCGGGTGCTCTCCCGGGCCGGTTTCTCGGTACGCCTCCCGCGCGCCCCCATCTGCTGCGGCCTCACCTGGATCTCCACCGGCCAGCTCGGCGTGGCCAGGCACGTCCTGCGCAGAACCGCGCGGATCCTCCGTGACGACCTCGACGCCGGCATCCCGTTCGTCGGCCTCGAACCCTCCTGTACGGCCGTCCTCCGGTCGGACGCCCCCGAGCTCCTCCCCGGCGACCCCGACGTCAGAAGGCTGGCCGACCGCACCCGGACCCTGGCCGAACTCCTCGACGACCACGACGTCGACCCGCCCCATCTCCCCGGACGGGTCGTCACCCAGCCCCACTGCCACCAGCATGCGATCATGGGCGCCGACGCGGACCTGCGCGTCCTGCGCAGAACCGGCGCCGACGTCACCCGGCTCGACGCGGGCTGCTGCGGCCTGGCCGGGAACTTCGGCTTCGAACCCGGCCACTACGACCTGTCGATGGCCGTCGCCGAGCAGGCGCTCTTCCCGGCCCTGCGCGCGGAACCGCAGGCCCGGGTCGTCGCCGACGGCTTCAGCTGCCGCACCCAGATCGAGCACGGCACCGGAATCCACGCCGTCCACCTGGCGGAGTTCCTGGCGTCTCAACCTTCCGGCCCCGGGCGGAGTCCTTAGGTCGATGTATGACGCGGAGGGATTCCGGAAGTTCGTGGCCGTGCGCGGTCGCGCTCTTTCGCGCGCCGCCTTCCTGCTCACCGGCGACCACGCCAAGGCCGAGGACCTCATGCAGGAGACCCTGGCCAAGGCGGCGGCCAAATGGCGGCGGGTCTCGGCCGCCGACGACCCCGAGGCGTACCTGAAGACGATCATGATCAATCAGTTACGGACCTGGCACCGGCACCGCAGCCTGGTCTTCTTCCCGACCTCCGAACCCCCTGAGACCGCCGCGCCCCCGCCCGACACCGAGCTGAAGATCGTGCTCCGGCACGCCCTGACCACCCTCACCGCGAAGCAGCGCATCGTCCTCTACCTGCGCTTCTACGAAGACCTGCCCGAGGCGCAGATCGCCGCCCGGCTCGGCTGCTCGGTCGGCACGGTCAAACGGCACACGCACGACGCCCTGAAGCGGCTGCGGAAGGCAGGCATCCATGAACCCGCGTGAGGCCTATCTGGACCTCGCCGACGACGCCCGCGACTACGGCGACCCCGACCGGGCCATCGACACCGCCGGACGCCGCCGGGCCACCCGCTGGAGCGCCGTGGCCGTCGCGGTCACGGTGATCGCCCTGTTCACGTGGCTGCGCCCCCAGCCGGAGGCGGCGCCGGTCCTCCGCGAGCCGCCGCATTCCGGCGTGCGGGCCCATTCGGTCTACTCGACCTGTCGTGTCGGCTGCCCGACCATGCTGCGGCTGACCGACGGCCGTGACTTCGAGATCGGGGTCGACACGGTCCACCCGCCCGGCAACTACACCATCTCCCCTGACGGCCGCTGGCTCGGCATCCCCGAAAGAGGCGGCTACGAGCTGGGCGACCTGCTCGGCGGCCCCAACCTCCGGCTCCCCGCCGAACCGGGCGGCGTCTACGGCCCCTGGGTCTGGGCGGCGGACTCCAGCCGGATCATCCTGGCCCACCACCGGGACGGCGACGTCTCCCACTACCTCGACGTCGACCTGCGCACCGGCCGGATGACCCGACCGGCCGTCCCGGAGGGCACCGAGATCGTCGGTCTGACCGGCGGCGGCGAGCTGATCCTCCAGCCGCCCCAGAAGGTCACCGACGAGCTCACCCTGACCGTCGCCGGGCGCCCGGTCGTCTTCCGTGCCCAGACCGGCCTGTTCGCCGACGACGACCACGGACTGTGGATCCAGTCCCGGGGCGACCAGCTCTACCTCCACGAGTACGGCGAGGAGACCGTCATCCAGATGTTCAGCCCCGACGGGCGGGCCGACGCCTATCTGCGCATCCCGGACGGCCGCTACGCGGTGGGCCCGACCGTGGCCGGATACGTCGTGGTAGAGCCCGGAGACCGGGTCCAGCGCCTCTACGAGATCGGCAGGGAGGAGAGGCTCGTCGGCGAGTACCCGCGCGACGCCGGTGTCGTCATCCCCGGCCTGGCCCGCCACTAGGCCAGCCGCGCCACCGCTTCGGGCGTGAGCTCGGCCAGGCCGGTCAGCACCAGCGACGCCCCGGCCAGCGCGTCGTCGTCGGGCGGGTAGGCCTCCTGCGGCACCGCGACCACGATCAGCCCGGCCGCCGCGGCCGACCGCAGGCCGTTGCTGGAGTCCTCGACCGCGACACACCGCTCGGGGGTGACCCCGAGCCGCTCGACGACGGCCAGATAGACGTCGGGGGCGGGCTTGCCGCGCTTCATGGTCTCGGTGGAGATCGCCACCCGGACGTCCACGTCGAGCGCGGCCAGCACGGTGTCGATCAGCACGGCCGGGGAGGAGCTGGCCACCCCGATGGGCCACTGGTCGGCGATGGCGCGCATGGTCGCCGCGGCGTGCGGGAGCAGGGGCAGGTGGTCGCGGTAGCGCTCGGCCATCCGCTCGATCACCGTCGCGGCGGTCTCGTCGGGCGACAGCCAGACCCCCAGCTCGCCGGTCAGGTAGTCGGCCCACTCGGGGGTGCTCATGCCCATCAGGCGCTTCTGGGTGTCCGGCATCCACGTGCCGCCGAACTCGGCGACGACACCCCGGCGTACCTCTTCCCAGACGGGCTCGGAGTCGATGACGACTCCGTCGAGGTCGAAAACGACTGCTTCGATCATGCGTACAGCCTGACATGGAAGAAGGGGGCCGCCGGCTCGCGCTGTGAGTCTGCCTCAAATCAGCGAGGACGGCCCCCTTCCCACACCTGGCTACGGCAGGGCGTCGATCACGGCGTCGCGCCAGTCGTAGTTCATCCAGTCGTAGTTCGCCCACATGCCGCCGGTGACGTCGGCGAGTTCGGTGTCGGCGAGCTCCTGGGCGGTGCTCTCGAAGTTGTTCATGACAACCCCCTCTTTCGTTTCGTGAACCTTGCGGAACCAAGGTCCCAGGAAGCACTTGGCGATCACTTGTGCGTGGATGCGAGCGATCTCCAAGTCGTCACCTTGTGGCTACGGCTGCGTGGTTACGGCAGCGCCTCGATCACGGCGTCGCGCCAGTCGTAGTTCGCCCAGTCGTAGTTCCAGGGCAGACCGCCGGTGACGTCGGCGAGTTCGGTCTCGGTGAGCTCGCTCGCGGTGTTCTCGAAGTTGTTCATGACAACCCCCTTCGTTCGTGAACCTTGCGAATCAAGAGTCGCAAGCGACGCTTGGTGGGATCTTGGTACTTCTTGGTGTGTTTTCTTGGTGCGCCACCAGCCGCGCGTAGTGGCCGTCGAGTTCCAGCAGCTCGTCGTGGGTGCCCTGCTCGACGACGCGGCCCTCGTCGATGACGGCGATCAGGTCGGCGTCGCGGACCGTGCTGAGCCGGTGGGCGATCACGATGCGGGTCTGGGTGAGGGCGGCGAGGTTGCGCTCGATGGCGGCCTCGGTGACCGTGTCGAGGTGGCTGGTGGCCTCGTCGAACAGCAGCACCTTGGGCCGCCCGAGCACCGCCCTGGCCAGCGCCAGCCGCTGTTTCTGCCCGCCCGACAGGCCCATGCCCTCCGACAGGTTGGTCTCGTAGCCCATGGGCATCGCCATGATCTCGTCGTGTACGCAGGCCGTCTTCGCCGCCCGCACGATCTCCTGCGGCGTGGCCCCCGGCCGGCCCAGGGCGATGTTCTCCCTGATGGTGCCGGTGAACAGGTGGGCCTCCTGGGTGACCACCCCGAAGTTGCGCCGCAGGGAGGAGCGCTGGAGGGCCTCCATCCGGACCGAGTCGTAGCTGACGGCGCCGAAGGTGGGTTCGTACAGGCCGACCATGACGCGCGCGAGGGTGCTCTTGCCCGAGCCGCTCCCGCCGACGAGGGCGATCTTCTGGCCCCGGCCGATGGTCAGCGAGACCTTCCACAGGATCCACGGCCCGTTGGGGGAGTGCCGGAACGACACGTCGCGCAGTTCGATCTGCCCGCGCAGGTGGCCGACCTGGACCTCGCCGTAGGGCTCGGGGGTGAACTCCAGGATGTCGGCCAGCCGTTCGAGGTGGGTGCCCGCCTCCTGGAGGATGCGGACCGTCCCCACCAGCGACAGGATCGGCGTCAGGGCCGCGCCCGCCAGGGCGACCAGCGTCAGCGTCTGGCCGAGGGGCCGGCCGGCCAGCACCTCCCAGCCGCCCGTCCAGAGCAGCGCCGCCGGGGCGGCCAGCCGCATGCTGTCGAGGACCGAGGTGACCAGGTTCTCCATCCGGCCCTGCCGCCCGTCGGCCTTCAGCTGGTCGAGGAACAGCTGCGACCAGCGGCTCAGCGCGGCGTCCTCGATGGCCCCGGCCTTGAGGATCTCCACCCCCTTGATGGCCTCCATGAGCTGTCCCTGCGTCTGGACCTGCGCCGACAGCGCCGCCAGGTTCAGGTCGGCCCGCCGCCGCTTGGTGAGGAGCAGCAGCACGGCCTGGACGGACGCCAGGGCGAGCAGGCACAGCCCCAGCGGCACCGACGACAGCAGCACGATCGTCACGTAACCGATCGCGAGCGGCCCGTCGAGCAGCGCCGTCGTGATCGGCCCGGAGATGAGCTGCCGCAACCGGCCCACGCTGGCGCTGCGCTGGGCCAGATCCCCGGCGCCCCGGGTGGCGAAGTAGCGGTAGGGGAGCCGGAACAGGTGGCCGACCACCTCCGTCGTCAGCAGCCGGTCGGCCCGCAGCCTGAGCTTGAGCACGGTCGCCGCGCGCAGGTAGGTGAGCCCGAGGTGGACGACGCCCGCGACCGCGAGCGCCACCCCCAGGGAGACCAGCAGCGCGGAGTCCTTCGTGGGGAGCACCCCGTCGACCAGGATCCCCGAGAACGTCTGCACCCCCAGCCCGAGGATCTGGAGCAGCAGCGACGCCAGCAGAATCCGCGCGATGAGCCCTTTCTGCAGCGCGGTTCTGGCGAGCGGGCCGACCCACGTCCGCCTCGCCCGTTTCCTGGGCTGGAACGTCTCGCCCGGCTCGAAGGTGAGCAGCACCCCCGAGTAGCCCTCGGCGAACTCCTCCCGGGTCAGCCTGCGGCGGCCGGCCGCCGGGTCGACGACGTCGACGTGCCGGGCGCTCTGCCGCTCGACGACCACGAAGTGGTTGCGCCGCCAGTGGGCGACCGCGGGGAGGGGCGCGTCGGTGACGGTCTCGGCCTTGTACGCGGTCGCGGTGAGCCCGTAGCCGCGCGCCGCCTTCACGATCGCCAGCGCCGAGAGGCCGTCGCGGCCGACCCCGCACTGCTCGGACACCTCACGGACCCCGGTGTGGCGCCCGTGGTGGCTCAGCACCATGGCCAGACAGGCGGCCCCGCATTCGGCCAGGCCCGACTGCAGGCGGACCGGTACTCTCACGTTCACTTTCGGGATCGTGGCAGGGCCGACTTGGACGGCACTTGTCCATGATTTGAGGACCCGGCGATTCCCGCCGGGTCCTCAGGGTGGATCGATCAGGCGAAGGCGTCGAGCGTGGCCTCGCAGAAGGCCTTCAGGTCATCCGGCATACGGCTGGTGACCAGGGTCGACGGCGCCTCATGGCAGACCACGACCTCCTTGTCCTGCCAGGTCGCCCCGGCGTTGCGCAGGTCGGTCCGCAGGCTCGGCCACGAGGTCATCGTGCGGCCCCGTACGACGTCGGCCTCGATCAGCGTCCACGGTGCGTGACAGATCGCCGCGACCGGCTTGCCCATGTCGAAGAAGTCGCGCACGAACCTGACCGCCTTCGGATCCATCCGCAGGAAGTCGGGGTTGGCGACCCCGCCGGGCAGTACCAGCCCGTCGAAGTCGGCCGCGCGGGCCTGGCCGACGGTGGCGTCGATCGGGAACCTGTCTCCCTTGTCGAGGTGATCGAACGCCTGGATCTCCCCTTCCTCCGTGGAGATCAGCTTCGGCGTCCCACCGGCGTCCTTGACCGCTTTCCAGGGTTCGGTGAGCTCCACCTGCTCTACGCCGGCCGGTGCGGCGAGGAAGGCGATGGTCTTGCCTTCGAGCATGTCAGTCTCCCCTCTGAGCTGAGTGGACTCTTCCCCTGCCCAGTCCTTACGCGACCAACCGGAACGACTGGGCGGCCGTGCCGTTGCAGGCGTACTGGACCAGCTGCACCGAGTTGGCCGTCGAGGCCGCCGGGACGTCGAGGCACTTGCCGCTGCCCCGGTTCACGAAGTGGTAGTAGCCGTCGCCCTCGGCGACCGGGAGCCACTGCTGGTTGTTGCCGCCGCCGTAGGTCCAGGTCTGGATGGGGGCGTTGTCGGCGACCGAGACGTTGGTCACGTCGAGGGCCTGGGCCGGGTTGCCCTGGCCGGAGATCCGGTAGTAGCCGTCGCTGGTCGGGGTGAACTGGTAGCGCTGGGCGGCGGTGCCGTTGCAGGTGTACTGCTGGATCGCGGTGCCGTTGACCGTGCCGGCCGCGCGGGCGTCGACGCACTTGGCGCTGTTCTCGTTCACGACCGTGTACCAGGTCGTGGGGGAGATGGTCCCGGTGGGCGGCGGGGTGGTGCCGCCCTCGCCGGCCAGCCAGCGGATGCCCTGGATGAGCCACTGGTTCTGCTGGGCGCTCGCGAAGGTCGAGGAGGTGCGGGTGTTGGTGGAGTAGTTCATGCCGTTGTGGCCGAAGTTGGTGTAGAGCATCTTGTACTTCGTGTTCGTCCACATGATCGGGTAGAACCCGCCGCGCCACTGCTGGTTGGGGTCGGTGCCGACCGGGAAGCTGGAGGTGTCGATCGAGGCCAGGATGCTGATGTCGGGGTTCTGGCGCAGGTCACGGCTCCACGAGTACCACTCGCTGACCGACGACTGGATCGTGGCGGGCAGCCCGGCCGTCGACGGGTGGTTGCGGTTCTCGATCTTCAGCGTCTCGGCCGTCGGCCCCCAGGTGTTGGTGGCGAAGGCCCCCGACCCGAGGAAGGTGTTGTAGTACCAGCTCCACGAGTTGGGGTCGGTGGTGAAGGCGCTGACGTGGAAGCCCAGCCAGGCCCCGCCGTTGTTCATGTAGTTCTGGAACGCCTGCCGCTGACTGGCGGGCGGGGCGTCGTCGAGGAACATGACGACCTTGTACTGCGAGATCGTCGAGGAGCTGAGCCTCGACCAGTCGGTCGTCGCCTCCCAGGTGAACCCGTTCTGGGCCGCGGCCGACGGGAACCACTCCTTGGCGTCCTTGGTGAAGTCGATGTGGGCGGCGTCCCACGTGCCGTTGTAGAAGGCGAGCACCTTGAACGGCGCGGCCTGCGCGGGCGGGCTCAGCACGGCGAGCAGTACGAGGCCGAGTAAGGAGGCGAAGAGACGTTTCACGGGATACCTGCCTTGAACCGTGGGGGGTGGCCGCCGGCGCCGCGGGCCAGTTTTCTTAAGAAAGTTTCCTAACAAATGACCACACCTGTCAATGATCTGGAAAATTGCACGTCATGCATCGATGCATACTGTGCAAGTTGACTGGGTAGGTCAGTGGACATGACATCCGCAGCACAGACCCCGACGGAACTGCGCCGCCTGCTGCCCCCCGAGCTGGTGGAGCGCGGCGCCTGCCCGTTCGACCCGCCCGCCGGGCTGACCAGGCGCCGCGGCCAGGGCGCGGTCCAGCCCCTCCGGCTCGCCAACGGCGCCGAGGCGTGGCTGGTCACCGGCATCGAGGAGGCCCGCGCGGTGCTCGCCGACACCCGCTTCAGCTCCGACCGGGTCCGCCACCCCGACGCCGCCACCGGCGCCGAGCCGCAGCAGGTCGAGACCCGCGACGACGGCATGTTCGTGTTCATGGACCCGCCCGAGCACACCCGGCTCCGCAAGCTGCTGACCGGCCAGTTCACCGTCCGCCGGATGCGCGCCCTCGAAGAGCGCGTCCGGGAGATCGCCGTCGACCACATCGAGGCCATGAAGGCCGCCGGCACCGAGGCCGACCTGGTGCCCGCCTACGCGCTGCCCATCCCGTCGCTGGTCATCTGCGAGATGCTCGGCGTCGACTACGGCGACCGCGACCGGTTCCAGCGGAACACCGCCGTCGCGCTCAACTCCGCCACCCCGCCCGACGAGCGGGCGCGGGCGGGGCTGGAGCTCTACACGTACATCAGGGAACTGGTCGCGGCGAAGCGGGCCGCGCCGGGCGACGACATGCTGTCGGGCCTGCTCGACCTGCCCGACAACCAGCTCGTCGACGTCGCGCTGGTGCTGCTCGGCGCGGGCCACGAGACCACCGCCAACATGCTCGCGCTGAGCACGTTCGCGCTGCTGGAGAACCCCGGCGAGCTGGCGCGGCTGCGGGCGGAGCCGGCGCTGCTCGACACCGCGATCGAGGAGCTCCTGCGGTTCCTGTCGATCATCCAGATGGGGGTCAGCCGGGTCGCGACCGAGGACCTGACAATAGGTGACGTGACCATCCCCGCCGGCGCCACCGTGATCATCGCCACGCCCGAGGCCAATCGCGACCCGGCCCACTGGGACGACCCCGACCGCCTCGACCTGAGCCGTCCCCGCGTCTCCCACCTGGCCTTCGGCCACGGCATCCACCAGTGCCTCGGCCAGCAGCTGGCCCGGGTCGAGATGAAGGCAGGCCTGGGCGAGCTGATCACGAGACTGCCGAACCTGCGCCTGGCCGTACCGGCCGAGCAGGTGCCGCTGCGCGAGGAGATGCTCATCTTCGGCGTCCACTCGCTGCCGGTGACCTGGTCATGACCGTGGTCGGCCGGCGTGAGCGCAAGAAGCTGGCGACCAGGGCCGCCCTCCGGGAGACGGCCCTGCGGCTGGCCCTGCGCCACGGCGTGGAACACGTGACCGTGGAGCAGATCGCCGCCGAGACCGACATCGCGGTACGCACCTTCTTCAACTACTTCTCCAGCAAGGAGGAGGCGATGGTCGCGGCCGTGGCCGCCGAGGCCGACGCGCTGATCGGCGAGTTCCGCGGCCGTCCCCGCGACGAGCCGGTGTTACGGGCGCTGCGCGAGGCGGTCGCCCACGTGATGGCCGTCAGCGACACCGAGGCGCTGCGGCTGATCGTCCGGGCCCCCTCGCTGCTGCCGCAGCGCCTGGCCGTCTACGCCACCCGCGAGAAGGCCCTGGCCGAGGCCATCGCCGACCGGCTCGGGCTCTCCCCGGACGATCTCTACCCGGCGGTGTGCGCGGCCACGGCTCTGACGGCGATGCGGGTGGTCCTGGAGAGATGGCTCGACCAGCCCGCCGACCACGCCGCCCTGCGCGAACAGACCGAAGAGGTCATCGGCCTGCTGGCCGCCGGCCTGGAAAGGAGACTTCCGTGATCGTCACCGTGGACCGGGAGCGGTGCTGCTCGTCGGGGCAGTGCGCGCTGATCGCCCCCGAGGTGTTCGACCAGAACGACGAAGACGGCACCGTGCTGCTCCTCCAGCCCGAACCGGCGGAGGACCTGCACGATGCCGTCGAGGACGCCGCCGACCACTGCCCGTGCTCGGCGATCAGCCTGTCCTAGAAAACGGGCACGCCCGCGCGCACGAGCTTCCAGTTGACGTCGGCGAAGGTCGCCGGGTCGATGGTGCCCGAGGCGGTGGCGGCGTCGATCAGCGCCTGGCGGATCTCCACCTGCCCGTTGTAGACCACGGGGGCCGTGGTGACGTGCGGGAAGCCGCCGCCGCCCGACTGGCGGTAGTTGTTGATGGCCACCACGAACTGCTGGTCGGCGGCGACCGGGGAGCCGTTGTAACTGAGGCCGACGATGCGCGACCCGACCGGCTGCGAGACGTCGACGTCGTAGTCGACGCCGGAGAGCTGGTCGTAGTTGTAGTCGGGGGTGCCGTTCGCGTTGGTCAGCGCCCGCAGGTCGATCGGCGCGCCGGGGGCGACCTGGGCGAAGTACTTGGCGGAGTACTCCAGGAAGTCCTTGACCTGGGCCCCGGTCAGCTTGATGCCGAGCAGGGTGTTGTCGTAGACGTACAGGCCGGCCATGTCACGCACGCTCACCGGCCCGGCGGGGAAGACCGCGGTCCGGCTGAACGGCGCCGCGATCGACAGCACCGGCAGCCCGGCGTCGGGCGTGCCCGCGATGGCCTGGGTGACGACGTCGGTCTGGACCTTCTGGATGTAGTCGAGGATCGGGGTGTCCTTGTAGGGGGACTCCGCCGCCGAGAGCTGCTCCTTCGACTGCGCGACGACCTGGTTGACGTAGCCGACCGTGGTCTCGTGCTGTTCCTTCATCAGCTCGACGATCTTAGGGTCCTCGGGGACGGTGTTGGCGTTCAGCGTGGTCGAGGCCTTCGCGGTGACCTCCCAGCCTCTCCGGATCTTGGTGAGGGTGAAGTCGACGACCGACAGACGCTGTCCCCAGCGCCCCGGCTCGGTCAGCAGCACCTGCTCGCCGGTGACCTTGTTGGTCACGAACCGTTGCGGGACGTCGTTGTGGGCGTGCCCGAACAGGACGGCGTCGATGCCCGGCACCTGCTCGGCGACCATCGCCGAGGCGTTCTCGACCGGAAGCTCCGTGCCGTAGGACGACAGGCCGTTGTCACCGGCGTGCGCCGTGACGAGCACGACGTCGGCCCCCTTGCCACGCATGATCGGCACATACTTCTTGGCCGTCTCGACCAGGTCGAGGAACTTCAGCCGGCCCTCGACGTTGGCCTTGTCCCAGATGGCGCTGCCCGGGTTGGTCAGCCCGAGCACACCGACCTTGATCGGGCTCTCCACGCCCCGGACCTTCATCGTCTTGATGATGTAGGGCTCGTAGGCGGGCTTGCCGTCTTTCACCGACACGGCGTTGGCGGCCAGCACCGGCGCCTTCATCTGCTTGACCCACCTGGCCAGCAGGGGGATGCCGTAGTTGAACTCGTGGTTGCCGAGGGTCACGGCGTCGTACCCGATGGCGTTCATGGCCTTGGCGATCGGGTGGGTCTCACGGGTCTCGGTGATCGGCTCGACCTTGGCGTAGTAGTAGGCCAGCGGCGTGCCCTGGATGGTGTCGCCCGAGTCGAACAGCAGGGTCCGGTCCTTGCCCCGGTCCGCGCGGATCTGGTTGACCAGGGTGGAGATCTTGGCCAGGCCGACGTCGTTGTGGGCGCTGTCGTCGTATTCGGCGTTCTTGAAATAGTCCCAGTTGAGGGCGTTTCCGTGGATGTCGGAACTGGCCATGACCGTGACCTTGACTTCGAGATCACGGTCGGCGTTCGCCGGGACGGCGGGTGCGAGGGCCACGGCGGCGAGGGTGATCGCGCCGAGGGCCCGTGCTGTTAAGGAGGACATGGCACGGGACGCTACCGGACGCCCGTCTGGCGTTCGGCGACGAGCTGGAAGACCCGCTTGAACTCCGCGTACGCCTCCTCGCCCACCGCGCGGGCGTGCTCGGCCTCCATCTCGACCAGGACGGCGTCCGACTTCTCCATGTGGTCGAGGCCCAGTTCGGTGGGCACGACGAGCTTGGCCCGGCGGTCGGCCGGGTCGGGGCGGCGTTCGACGTACCCGAGTGCGACCAGTTCGTCGACCAGGGTGCCGATCACCTGTTTGTGCTGGCCCGACTGTGCGGCCAGGTCGGAGGCCCGGCTGCCCTCGGCGTCGAGGTAGGCCAGCACGGCGCCGTGCCGCGGCCTGACCTGGGCGTGGCCCATCTCGGACAGCCGCGTGAACAGCTCCTTCTGCAGGCTGAACAGCGTGCGGCCGGACAGGATCCCCAGGTCGGGCCGCTCCCGCTTGCGCTCACTCCGTCGCACCGCAGGCCTCCAATTTAGTCACTATTTTTGACTGTCACTATTTTTTTACTATATTGTCGTGGACGACATCGATCGCATGAGAGGGGACATCGCGATGACCATTCTGATCACCGGAGCCACCGGCACCGTCTCAGGGGAAGTGCTGCGCTCGCTGCAGGGGGTCGACGACCTGCGGGTGCTGGTGCGCGACCGGGCCAAGGCGCCGTCGGGGGCCGAGGTGGCGGTCGGCGACCTGCACCACCCCGAGACGCTCGAACCGGCGTTCAAGGGCGTCGACACGGTGTGGCTGCTCACCGCCATGGGGCCCGACTCCACCCACGCGAGCGGCAACGCGCTGTGGGCGGCCAAGCAGGCGGGGGTACGCCACGTCGTCCGCATGTCGGCCATCGGCGCGGGGCACGACGCCCCGACCCGCAACGGCCGGCTGCACGCCCTGTCCGACCTCGAACTCGCGGCCTCCGGCCTCGGCTGGACGGTCGTCCGCCCGGCGTACTTCATGCAGAACATTCTCGGCTCGGTCAACGGCGGCACCTTCCACGGCGCCCCTGGGGAGGGCCGGATCGGCATGATCGACGTACGCGACATCGCCGACTTCGCCGCCGAGGTCCTCCGCGACCCCGCGCCCCACCACGGGCAGACCTACACCATCACCGGACCGGAGGCGGTCCGGCTGCGCGACATGACCGGCACGCTGTCGGAGGTGTCCGGCCGCCCGCTCGACTTCCAGCCGGTACGCCCCGACGACGCCTACCCCGTGCTGGTGAACGCCGGGATGAAGGAGTGGGACGCGGCCGTCACGACGGAGTACCTCAAGGCCTACGACGCGGGCTGGGGCGACTACACCACGCCCACCTTCAGCGCGGTGACGGGGCGACCGGGCCGCACCTTCACCGAGTTCGCCCGCGACTACGCCGACCGCATCGGCGGCTGAGAGCCGCGCGGCGCGACCAGGCCCGACTCGTAGGCGACGATCACGAGCTGGGCGCGGTCGCGGGCGTGCAGCTTGGTCATGGCCCGGTTGACGTGGGTCTTGGCGGTCAGCGGGGTGATCGCCATCCGCTCGGCGATCTGGTCGTTCGACAGGCCCCGCGCGACCAGAACGACCGCCTCGCGCTCCCGGTTGGTCAGCTCCGTCAGCGCGGCGGCGGTGGGGAGCGGCTGGGTGACGTAGCTGTCGATCAGCCTGCGGGTGATCGACGGGGCCAGCAGCGCGTCACCCCGGGCGGCGACGCGCACGGCGTGCAGGAAGTCCTCCGGCACGATGTCCTTGACGAGGAACCCGGCGGCGCCCGCGCGCAGCGCGTCGAAGACGTGCTCGTCGAAGCCGTAATTGGTCAGGATCACCACGTGCACCCCGGCGAGGCCGGGGTCGGCGGCGATGCGCCGCGTCGCCTCGATGCCGTCGACGACCGGCATCTGGATGTCGATCAGGACGATGTCGGGCACGAGTTCCCTGGTCAGAGCGACCCCGGCCAGCCCGTCACCGGCCTCGCCCACGACCTCGATGTCGTCTTCGAGGTCGAGCAGCGCCCGGAACCCCCCGCGCAGCAGCGGCTGGTCGTCGACCAGCACCACCCTGATCACGACGTCTCGTCCACGGGAAGCTCGGCCTCGACGGTGAAGCCGCCTTCGCCGCGCGGCTCGGCCCGCAGCCGCCCGCCGAGCGCGGTGACCCGCTCGCGCATGCCGAGCAGCCCGACGCCCGGCACCGGCGCGACGCCGGGCGTGGCCCGGCCGTCGTCGTCGACCTGGATGACCAGGGCGCCGGGCCGGTAGTCGATGCGCACCGACGCCGTCGCCGCGGCGGCGTGCCGGGCGACGTTGGTCAGCGACTCCTGGACGATCCGGTAGGCGGTCCGGCCGACCGCCGCCGGCACGTCGGCCCGCCGCCCCTCGACCGTCAGCCGCGCGTCCAGGCCCGTCGTGCGCGCGCGTTCCACCAGGTCCGGTACGTCGTCGAGCCCGCGCGGCGGATTCTTCCCGTCGTCGCGCAGCGCCTCCAGAGTCGCGCGCAGTTCCCTGGACGCCTCCCGGCCGGCCTCCCTGATCACCAGCAGCGACTCGGGCACCGGCTCCCCGCGCTTGCGCGCGACGTGCACGGCCACCTCGGCCTGGAGCTTGATGACCGAGATCTGGTGGGTGAGCGAATCGTGCAGCTCCCGCGCGATGTGCAGCCGCTCCTGGTCGGCCCGCCGCCGCGCCGTCTCCTCCCGGGTCCGCTCCGCCTCGTCGGCCCGCCGCTCGGCCTGCCGCAGCGCCTCACCCGCGGCTCCCGCCGCGACCAGCCAGGCCAGCTCCAGCGCGCCCCTGGCCTGGGCGAACGCCTCACCCGTGTCGTGCAACCCTGAGGCCAGCGCCGCGAGGGGGAGCGCGGCCAGCATCAGCACACTGGCGACCACGGTGACCGTGCGATGCCCGGACCGGACGGCGGCGTACACGGCGAACAGGAAGGCGACGGCCGGCACGTCGAACCCGGCCGCCTGATAGCCGACCGCGCACACCCCCGTGACGACCAGCACGGCGACCGGAGCCCGGCGGCGCGCGGCCAGCGCGAGCCCGCCCGCCACCAGCGGCGCGTAGCCGATCGCCGCCGACCCGTGCTCAGACAGCCCCGTGACCAGCAGCGCCGTCGCCACGCAGACGGCGATCACCCAGTCGACGACCGCGGCCCGCCGTGTGCTCATGCGCGCACCCTAACCCGGCCCCCGCCACCGGCGACTCCTGCGGACGGAGGATCGGCCGGCTACCACGTGCGCGGTAGGTCCGCCTGATAGTGCCGACTCGGCGGTAGGCGGATGCGGCGGTGAGGGCAGGCCCGACGGCCCGCGCACGGCTGACGACGGAGGGCACTTGCGGCGGACATGATCCACTCATCCCGTCGTTCGGAGGAGCGTGCCGCATGTCAGTCCAGATCATCGTCGCCGAGGTCGCACCGGTCTACGGCTTCACCGGCGGGCGGGCGGTGTCGTTCGCGGCCGCGCTCGTGGCGCTGGCCGGGGCGGTTCTCGGCGGGCTGGCCCTGTTCCGGTTCGTCCGGCGGCGAGCGGTCATCGCGCTGGCGGCCGGGGCGGTCGGGGTCGTGGGCGGCGGATGGGTCGTGGCCGTCGCCGAGGGAGGGCCCGGCAGCGGGTCGGGAATCGTCGGCGGGCTGGTCGCGCTGGTGTTCGGCTTGGTCGCGCTGGCCCTGGGCGGAATGGCGCTCAAACGGTCGTGAGCACCGTCGCCTGCCAACTTTCCCCCTTGAATGCGCGTCTTACCGTTATGGGCATTTTGCTTCGCGTCACCGCCGCGGCCGTCGCCGTCACCGTCGCCGCGGAACCGGCGGCCGCGCACGCCATGGCGTCGGCCGGTCAGTGGAAGGTCGTCCGCACCGACCGCCGTGACTCCTACGACGCGGTGACGGTGACTCCCGGCGGAGCCGTCTGGGTCGCCGGGACGCGACGCGCAGCGAAGGGCGCCGAGTCGCTCCTGCTGAAGGGCGGCCACTCCGGCTTCAAGCGGGTCACCGGCCCCGGCTTCCGGGTGAAGCGGCTGGCCTCGGCGTCCGACACCAGGGTCTGGGCGTTCGGCACGTCGAAGTGGGCCCGATGGGACGGCAAGCGCTGGCAGGTCAAGCCGTGGAGCCACGGCCGGGTCGATCGGGCGTACTCCATCGGCAGGAACCAGTGGGTCGTCGAGAACGCCAACACCTTCCCCACGGCGGGCGACCCCAAGTGGAAGGCGACGTCCACGCTGCGCCGCCTGACCGGCTCGACCTGGCGCAAGGTCCCGACGCCGATCGTCGTCAAGGGACTCGACGGCACCTGGGCGGCCGGCTCGTCCAGAGGCAAGGCGGCACTGGCCCGCTGGACCGGCAAGGCCTGGCGCGCGGTCGCGCTGCCCGCGATCCCGTCCGCGCACCCGGGCCAGCTCTCGGAACTGACCGACGTCGCGGTCGACGGCGAGACCGGCAGGGTGATGGCCGTCGGCTGGGCCGCCTGGCCGTGCGGCGCGAAGCGCCCCTACTGCGGTGAGACCCTGCTGCTGACCGGCTACCTGGGCGGCTTCGCCTACGAGGTCCGCGCCGAACCGGGCGCCCAGCCGCGCGCCCAGGCCGAACCCGACGGCAGAGGCGGGGCCTGGGTCGTTCATCCGGCCAAGGGCGGTGGCAGCGGTTACCTGCACATCGGCCCCGAGAGCGTCGAGACGGGCGTCTTCCCCGCTCCGTCGAAGCAGACCGTCCGTGACCTGGCGATCCAGGTGGAGAGCCCCTTCATCTGGGCGGTCGGCGCGGGGGTGGTCTGGGCGAACGGCCGCTGAGCCGTCGTTTCCGTACAAGACGGTCGTCGCGGCACCTCCTAGCATGGGCGTGGCCCCAGCACCCCGCCACTGAGGAGAACAGCACATGCGTGAGTTGGTCTACACCGGGTTCGTCACGCTCGACGGCGTCCTCGACTCCCCGGGCGGCCCGGCCGAAGGCCACCGCAGCGGCGGCTGGGTGGTCAAGGACATCGAGTTCCTGCCCGAGGCGTTCTCGCTCAAGGGCGAGGAACTCGCCGACACGACGGCCCTGATGTTCGGCCGCCGCAGCTACGAGGCGTTCGCCCCGGTCTGGCGCGACTCGGAGGACCACGCCTCTTACAAGGACCTGCCCAAGTACGTCGTCTCGACCACGCTGCCCGACGACGCCCTCACCGACGGCTGGGGCGAGACGACGATCCTGCGCTCGGCCGAAGACGTCGCCGAACTCAAGAAGGGCGAGGGCGGCGCGATCTTCATCCACGGAAGCGCGGAACTCGCCCGGACCCTCGCGGACGCCGGCCTGATCGACCGCTACAACCTGCTCGTCTTCCCCGTGCTGCTCGGAGCGGGGAAGAGCCTGTTCAGCCGGACCGACAAGGACAAGCAGACCCTGCGCCTGCGGACGTCCGAGGCCTACCCGAACGGCGTCGTGAAGATGATCTACGACGTCGTCGGCTGATCGAGATCGAGCGCGATCGCCCCACCCGACCCTTCGCGCAACTGTTTCGCGGTGCGGCCGACGTAGCGGCGCAGCGCCCGAGCGAGATGCGGCTCGTCGAAGTAGTCGAGCTTGGCGACGACATCGGCGACCTGTGTGCCGGCCGCCAGCAACGCCGAGGCCGTGCGGACCCGTTCGATCTGCCGCACGGCGCCCTGGGTGAACCCGGTCGCCGCACGGAACCTCCGCTCGACGGTGCGGTCTGAGACGTCTGGCCGCGCACCTCGCCGGATGTCGGCGACGAGCGGATCCCGGATTATTGCTCCTTCACGCACCAGGCGTTCCACCAGGGCCTCGGCGTCGTCGGGACCTGGGGTCTCCCAGCGAAGGCCGTCGAGCTGGAAGGTCCGGTGCGTGGCGTCGGGGAGTTCGAGACCCCGGTCGAGGAGGCTGGACGTGGGGACGGACCGAAGTGAGGTGCCCACGGCGAACTCGATGCCGACGAAGGCCGCGCCCTCGGGGACCGGGGCGGTGCCGGTTCTGGTCTCGGGGCCGGTGACGCTGGCGTACGCCGTGCCTTCACGCTCCCAGAACACCAGCCCCCAGCACGCCGTCGCGACCGAGGTCATCTCGGTGACGTGGTCGCTGGTGCAGGTCCAGACGGTGTCGACCCAGGACGAGTCGGACGGACGATTCACGAACCGCAGTGCCACGGGAGAAGGATAGGCAAAGTTCGTGGTCTTGGACGTCATGCTCGGAGCGAGCGGCTGGGTCCGAACGTTGAGAACTTGCCGCTGCCGAGCGTGGCCAAGGGCCCTGGGCCAGGACGAAAGCGTGACCTGCCGTCACCCGTGACGCCCGTGCGACGTCGCGGCTTCGACCGGCCTGCTGACCGGTGCCGCCTCCGCTCGAACCGCTGGTCGTGTGGCGCGTGCGAGCCTTGACCTCACCGGAGCAATGATCACTACAAGTGATCTTCCGGGTGAAGAGCGCCGCCTGGGTTTCGTCCAGGCGGGACGCAGCAATAGGGGAATGACGATCAATCGAAGTGTTCGCCGTCGCCCCGCGTTCCGCCGTGCCAGCCGGCGGGTCGCCGCGTTGTCGGTAGCTGTGGCCGCCCTCACCGGTCTGGCCACCGGCCCCGCCGCCGGCGCCATCGGACCGGCCGGGACGGTCGCAGCTCCGGTCGTCCACCGGACCTTGCCGTTCCCCACCGACCCCGGCGGCTTTCTGGCCCTCGCCCTGAAGATCGTGTTCGGGCCGAAGATCCAGCTTGACCTGACCACTCCGGGAGCGGTGGTCCAGCTGGAGGGCCAGGACGGTACGGTGACGGCCGCGGGCAAGGGCACCCTCACGGTCGAACTGCTCGAAGGGCGCACCAAGCAGGGGAAGAACGTTGTCCAGCCGGTCGTGGGCATGCTGATGGCCGTCAAGGCCTTCTCCCTGGACTTCCCCGGCGCCGCGACCGGCGACCTGTCGATCAGGCTGGACCCCACCCGCTCTGGTCCGCCCAGTGGCATGAGCGTCCTGGACCCGGGGCGAAGCATCGTCCGCTTCGCCGAACTGTTCTTCAATCCGCTGAAGTGGCCCGGTCTCACTGCCGCCTTCCTGCGCGACCCCAAGGCCTTCTTCAAGTCCTACCTGGGCATCTTCTTCCCGGCTCAGCACGACTTGAATGTGAACGTGAAGGCCACCAGCAGCAAGTTCCCCGGCGTGACCCTCGTCAACAAGGACACCATCAGCCTGCAGAACGCCACCACCAGGGAGTTCCCGCCCCGCAACGGGACCTACGCTCCCTTGAAGCCGATTGAACTGGTGGACATCGCCAAGCCCAATGGCCCGGTCCTCGTCAGGGTCGACGAGCTGCACGGTGTGCTGTCTTACGGCTCGGTTACGGTGCCGAGCGCCTCGATCGCCGTGCCTAAGTGACCCGGTGACGAACGGACAGGGGCTCGCGCCTTTAGGCGCGGGCTCTTGCCGTTGATAATCCCAGCAATAAGTCGGACAGGACGGCACCGGGACCATATGAAAGAAGCTTGCAACCCCGCTGAGCAGCAACAGGGGCTATTCCAAAGGCGCCCCGGTAGGAACCGAACCTGCGACACCAGGTTGAGGAAGGAGAAGCGACTTCCTGAGTGCATCAACAATATTCGCTAGATGCGCTTTTCGGGACGGTATTGGGACCAAGCGTCATTAACAGTCCGGGTGAGCGGTGCCAGGTCGCTGAGGGTTGCGCGTTCGTCGACGATAGAGGGTGTTCCGGTCGATGGACGGCCTCGAGCGCCTTATGCTCGCCAGAGCCGCCCGGAATTCGAGTTCGCAGCCACGAAGGTCACATGATTATTCGCGCGAAGCCTGGGAACTCGAAGTCTTGATGCTCTGGCATCAGGTGATGGTGTTGCGGCGGCTTCCAAGCAGGTTCAGATCAACGCGGCTGATTATGCCCGTGGTGAGGACGTACTCGGCCAACGACTGGAGTGCGTTCCATCCAGTCATGTTCGGCACGCCAGCGAAGTCGAGTCGATGGCGTAGGTACTCGATGCGTTTAACGAGCGTAGTGCGTGGCAAAGCCCAAGCGAGCTGCCGCGACAGCGTAGGACTTGGGGTAGGGATCGTAGCGCGGCGAATCCTCCAAATAACCAGAGAAGAGTGCTATCAATGCCATACGGTCAGTTTCATTGATTTGCACCTCAGGATGGGAAGCGGTTTGATGCCCCGTCACTTGCGGTTTGGGTCCATGAAGCACCAATTCGTACCTGTCGCGTGTGCCTTCGATGAGAATTCGTAGTCGGCCTTCGACAAGCTGGCGTCGACCGGGCGTGAGGATGCTGCGAAGGCCAAGGTCGTCTACAACTGCGAGTGGGGTGGTCGTCGATTCGCTAACGAGCCATATCAAGCCCTTCTCTAGGCGCACCGACCCGGCCTGCTTTGAGAGACCCGTGTCCGTTTGGTCCAAGCAGATGGTGCATGACGGGTTTCGGCCGAAAGTAAGCGGTTCTTGCGTCAGCAAATGGCGACGTGTTTTCCGCGTGGTGCCATGGTTCCATTCAACGGTCAGCGTTTGGCCATAGCCGTTGTCTTCATAATTGCCATCCGAACCGAATGTATCCTTGAAGTGCTGTGACGTCTCCAAGCGGTCGAGGAGCTCCTCAAGCATCAGTACACGCATCTCAGTGATACGGGCTCGCTCGCGTGCTAGCTCAAGTTGTTGGCGCAGGTCGATTATCTCCCTTTGAAATCGAATTCGATCTTCATTCCATCCGGTGCGGAGACTTTCGGATTCGGCTCGAATCTCGTGAAATAGTCGTGAGCGTTCTGTGAGTTCATTTTCCAGGGTGTGGGCGTATCGCTCCGCCTCTTTCCAGCTAGTCACGGCAACCTCTAGCTGGTCGCTGACCTTTCGTACTTTATATTCATGTGGGTGAGCAACTTTTAGAGCAGCCATCTGTAAATCGATTAAGTGCGCACGAACATCATCGGTCACTTGGCTGCCAGAGCTCGCGCGCATAGCAATGATCCGGTCGAGAAACCATCGATCTACAGGTACACGTTTGCCGTTCAAGTAGCGGGATACGGTGCCTTTGTCTATGGGGTGCAGCCTGCAGAACAAGTTGATGGACATGCCCAGGGCGGTGAACTGGGTTCGTAATTCTGCTGCCCACACCATTACCTGCGGGTTGAGTTCAGGGCTCAAAGGTGCTAAGTCGACTGGACGTCGCGCGATCTCGCTCACCTGTCCATCATCACGTCCTACGTCGACTTCCGCGACTGACTCAGGTCGCTGCAGGTGTTGCCAGATGTTTGCAACATCGCTGAGTGGTTGTTGCAGTGCGGCGCAACCCGGTCGGGTTCTGGCTTGCTAGAAGCCGGCATCTGTACTTCGCCTCGCAGACATCCGGCGAGCTGACTAGAAAGGAATCCCGTGTCCCGCCCGGTTCACTCGACTTCTTCTCTCCTAAGCGTTCGAGCTGCCTTGATTCTAGGGCTGTCTCTGATCCTCGGTGCGACTGCCGGCGCCCTCGCCTACTGGGCCACTCGGTCGGCCCCAGGGGCGATCCTGGGCGCTGGTGCGGCAACCGGTGGTGCGATCGGGCTGCTAAATCAGATTGTTAGCGGCACTTCCGACGACGGCGACGCCTGACGGAGGCTCGCATTCTCGGAAAGGGGCAGGATTGAAATGTGACAGCCGTTGACGCCGTACGGCGTCAACGGCTGTCAGCGTCACCGTGAAGCGGCCCGTTCATGGAGACTCTGATGGTTCCCGTGTTGAGTGGCGTCGGATTGTTGGACTCTTATGCTGGTTGGGGGGTTGGGTGGGGCATCCCGTGCCGATGGTGAACGCGCCACACCGACAATCGAAAGAAAGCGCCGCCTGGGAGGTCGACCGCGCGTTGTCTGGGGCACATTCGTACGTCGGGCGCAGAAAAGGGAGATCACCGCCGTCGCCACGCGTGTCATCGCCAAAGGTGGGGATCCCCTACCACCTCCGTGCCAGCCCAATCACCGTCGCGTTTCCGTATGAGTAGCCTGGGCTGGTGTCCCAGCTGGCGAATGCCCTACAGCTCGTGCTCACACGCTCGATCCCCCCACTCCGACGGTTTGGGAGAATAGGTCCTCAACGACCCCACACATTCGGCCGGCGTCCGGGGATGGCCACTCAGGCCCACTGCCCCATCGGTGTAGGGCGGCTAGTGGGACGACATTGGGACCAGGCCTTCGCACGATCACCGTCAGGTCGCGCTGTGGGCGGCCCACAGTGTCGAAGTGCTGCTGCAGATCTACGCGAAGTGCGGCACGGGACAGGAAGCTGTCGCCCGTCAGCGCATCGCAGCGGCCCTCTCTGCGGACTAAGTCCCTGCCTAAGAACTGGGTGAGAACACCGACAACGATCAGCTTTAGCCGACCACACCCAGAGGCAGGAAAGAGCCCTCCACCGGCATAACCGCTGGTGAGGGCTCGCTTGATTGGTGCCCCCGGTAGGAATCGAACCTACGACACCAGGTTTAGGAAACCTGTGCTCTATCCCCTGAGCTACGGGAGCCGACCCCCCAAGCCTAGCGAAACCACAGCCCCCCGCGCGCCACCCACCACACCCCAAAGTCCCCCCGCCCCAAGGTAAAGCTAAGACAACCCGCCAATCACCCAACAGCAGGGAGTGATGGGCTCGCCCCCGTGAACCGAGGACGCCGCCCCGGCAGCCGCGCACTCCGCCCCGCGGTCCTGCTGGCCGCCCTGCTAGCCCCCGCCGTACTGGCCTTAGGGTTACTCGTCGCCGAACTGACCGAATTCGGCGTCCCCCCATACCTAAGAGCCAAGCCGGCGCAGCCGCCGGTCTTCATGGCCCCCACCCCCCTGCCCCGCCCGCCAATCCCGGACCGCCTGTACGAAGGCCGCATCCCCGCCCCAGAGAGAAGGCGCCACCCGACAAAGCCCCCCATCCAGGCCGCAGCCGCAGCAGCAGCGGCCACCACCACCGAAGCCCCGCCCCAGCCCAAGACCCCCCCGAGAAGGCAAGTCACCCCCCCAAGGCCCAACCCAAGAGAGGCAGCGAAGCAGGAGTGCCCCGACGAGTGGACCGACACCTGGCTCTGGGAGATGTGCCAGGAGGAAGCTCGCAAGCCGGCCTGAAAACCTCGCGTCAACCCATGCGAACGGTCCACAAGGCACATACGGCATAAGACGCGTGAATCGGTATGTAACGGCTCCTACGACTCGGGCACGGCCACGCATCCTGCTGTAGTAACGTGCGTCCCTGACCGAGGTCACGAATTCGCAAACGGAGGAGTCGAGCGTGCGATCAGCGGGACTGATCGCGGCCGTCATGCTGGCGCTCTCTATGACCGTGCCGGTACAGGCCGCGCCGGCGCAGACCGCACCGAAGAAAGACCCTGCCACGCTGACCGAGCTCCGACGGGATGCCGAAGAGGCGGCCAAGGGAATCGAGGCCGCCACCAAGGCGCTCGTCGCCCGGCAGAAGGAGTTCGACTCCTCCAACAAGCAGCTTGAGGCCAAGCTCACGCAGCTTCGCGTGGCCGACCAGGAGCTCGCGCGCATCCGGCAGCCGCTGTCCGACCTGATCGAGGTCATGTACCAGAACCCGGCCAGCCGGAACATGGGGTCCCTGCTGACCAGTTCGAACGGTGAGGCGTCGCTGCGGGCGATGAGCGACGCCAACCAGCTGGTCGCCGGCCGCAACATCGTGGTCGTCGACGCGACCCGCCTGTTCCAGGAGCGGGAGCAGCTGGCCTCGGAGGCACAGGAGCTGCGGGCCACCAAGCTCCTCCAGGAGGCCCAGCTCTCGTTCGAGATCGACACGCTGCGCAAGCAGTCGCAGAAGACGGTCAAATCCCTCACCACCGCCCTCGCCAAGCTCGGCGTGAAGCGCGGCGGCGGCGCGTGCGACCCGACGCGGGTCGTGCTCGCGGAGGAGTACGCGAACGGCCTGCTACCCACGAACGTGCTCTGCCCGCTGCCCTTCAAGG
Source organism: Herbidospora galbida (assembly GCF_005233835.1). Classification (GTDB taxonomy): domain Bacteria; phylum Actinomycetota; class Actinomycetes; order Streptosporangiales; family Streptosporangiaceae; genus Herbidospora; species Herbidospora galbida. The sequence goes on from NZ_SZQA01000012.1 coordinate 27,460, forward strand.
GCGAGGAACTCCGCGCCGACGCCGCTATCGCCTTCGCCGACCTCAACCTGGCGTACAAGAAGCGCTTCGGCCAGCCCCTCTGCGTCGTCGACAGCTATCGCAGCCTCCGCGACCAGCAGATCGTCTACTACCAGCGCCCCGGCCTCGCGGCCATCCCCGGCCGCAGCAACCACGGCCTCGGCCTGGCGATCGACTTCTGCGGCCCGATCCGCGTGTACAAATCCACCGAATTCGTCTGGCTCGAACAGAACGGCAAGAAATTCGGCTGGATCCACCCCGACTGGGCCTACGTGAGCCCTTTCGAACCCTGGCACTGGGAATACGACCCCAAGATCGGCTCCCTCCTTTAAAGCCTGCTCCGTTACGGCTCCGCCCACCCCACCCCACCCCGCCCGCCGCCACTGGCCGCCCCCGCACCCGGCGCCAACCGGCCGCGCCGCAACGCCCCGCAACGACGGCAACGGCCCCGAAAACCCGCGTCTAACGTGGATGAATGGCGATCGACAACCGCGCCCCCGCCTGCGCCCGAGCCAACGAGGCAGCCTGCCCGGTAGTAGTGGCCAACACGAGCAACCCACCCTCCTCCGACCGCGCCTTGGTCAACACCGTCACCCGCTCGGCCGCAGTCTCCGCATGCGTCTCATAAGCGGCCAGCACATCGATCACATCCCCGGCCGTCACGAGCGAGGCCGCCTCCGCGTCCTCAACCCGCACCGGCGTGGCCACCACACCCCGCGCATCCGAGCGAAGCAGCCCACCCCCAAGCAGCCGGGCATCGGTGAGCACCTCCCCCCGCCGAGCAGGCGCCGTCAGCACCTTCCCCACCACGGGGGACCCGGCGGCCAAATACCCGTCAGGCAGCACCGAAGACGGCACCCGAACCGTCGAAAGATCGCCGGCCGCAAGCCGCCCACCGGAAAGATCGCGAGCCACCACGAGCACGGCCACCCCCGACGGAGCCTGTACGGAAACAAGCACTCCGGCCACCGCCAGCCCCAACAGAACAGCCGAGATCAACCGTCGCCGCCGGGCAAGCACCCGACCCCACCGCGCCGGCACCACGACACGCATGAAAAGCCTCCAGGGCAACGGGGGGAGCCGCACTACAAGCGCACTCCACAAAGGGACCGTTCCTGCCATGCGCAGCGAACGGACAAACAGAGGCCATCGGGAAACCCGACACAACTCCCGCCCATCGGTCCCAATGTCACGGCGGGGCGGTAGCCACGAGAGACCTCCCGCGACTCGGTGTTGCCGTTACCGGTGGCAGCGTCGATCAATCGCGGTAGGCATCGCCGCCCGGCGGTAGCAGAGCACGTTGTTGGTGACCAGCTAGTTGGCCGCAACTCCGGCGACCTTGGTGACTGCCTCGATGATCGGGCCGATGCCGTAGACGCTTCACTCGTTGCAGGCTGACGCGGCAGCCCATGGCAAAGGCGGAGGTCAGCGGGACCGGCGATGCAAAGGGACCATGGGTCGCGGTCGGCACTGGAGGCAGTGTCTGCGGGCGGTCGATATGCGGAGATTCACTTGTCGAAGGTCAGCGCGGCAGTCCGTGACAAAAGGGAGGTCGGCGGGACTGTCGATGCAGGGGGGAAGCACGGGTTGCGGTTCAGTACTGGAGTCGGCGTCGGTGTGGGCTGTCGATACACGCAAGATTCGCTCGTTGTGGTTGACGCAGCAGGCTGGCGGTAACCCTCGACACACGAGGCGAGCGCTCATGTGCAGGTGAGGTCAGCAGGAGGAGCGGGCCCCCGTAGGCCGCAGAAAAAGCCCCCGCTCACCCTTACCAAACCGCCCCGAATTCAGGGAAGGTCGAACGGCAGCTTGATCCCGTCCAGCGCGTTCCCGCAAGCGCAGGCCCGTTCCTCAGGGAGCGCCTGCACCACCTGCCCCACCAGTGACCGCATCCGCTCCACGTTGGCCGCGAAGAACGCCATCACCTCTTCATGGGTGACCCCGTCACCCGCCTCGACCCCCGCGTCGTGATCGGTCACCAGGGACATCGACGTGTAGCAGAGCGCCAGCTCCCGAGCCAGGATCGACTCCGGAAACCCCGTCATCCCGACGATCGAGCACCCCATGCCCGCGAACCACTTCGACTCGGCCCGGGTCGAGAACCGAGGGCCCTCGATCACGACGAGGGTCCCCCCGTCCGACACGTCCCATCCGGACGTGCGGGCGACGGAGACGGCGGCGGAACGCCCGTCAGGACAGTAAGGGTCGGAGAACGACACGTGGACGGCACCGCCCGCGTCGTAGAAGGTCTGGATGCGACCGGAGGTGCGGTCGATGAGCTGGTCGGGGACGACCAGCGCCCCGGGGCCGAGTTCGGCGCGCAGGGAGCCGACGGCGCTGGGGGCGAGGACCTGGCGCACGCCGAGGGAGCGCAGCGCCCACAGGTTGGCCCGGTAGGGGATGCGGTGGGGCGGGAAGCCGTGGTCCCGCCCGTGGCGGGGGATGAAGGCGACGGTGCGGCCGCCGATGCGCCCCACCGTCACCTTGTCGCTGGGAGGCCCGTAGGGGGTCGCGACATCGATCTCCTCGGCGTCGTCGAGCAGGGAGTAGAACCCTGAACCGCCGATGACACCGATGTCCACACGATTGACCATGGCGCCGACACTAGCGCCCCCGGCCCCACCCGGTGAGGCCCTCTATGCCTTCCTGTGGACAACCCGCATCGTCGCAGGTCAGGCCGCTGGAGTGCTCGCGGGGGCAGTGCTCGCCGGGGTGCTCGTCTCGGCCGGCTTGCTCTCGGTGGCCGGCTTGGACGTCGACGACGAGGTCGTGGACGACGACGTCGACGACCGGTTGTCGGTCCGGTAGAAGCCGGAGCCCTTGAACACGATGCCCACCGCGTTGAACACCTTGCGGAGGCGGCCCGCGCACGCGGGGCACTCGGTCAGGGCGTCGTCGGTGAACTTCTGGACGACTTCGAGCTGCTCACCACAATTGGTGCAGGCGTACTGGTAGGTGGGCACGCGGTCCTCCTCAGTGACTTGGCACTCGACCCAAGTGACTGCTAAATGATAAGGCAACTGGCAACCTGCAACGTTGCCCTGGGGGAGTTTAGTCCCCTGTCTCCCCATACCAACCTGCGAGTTTGCCTCTGCGAGAGACCGCCCGCAGGCGCTTTTCGACCGTGCGGCGCTGGGCGGCGGTCGTCACGACGAGCAGCTGGTCGTCGCGGCGCAGGCGGGTGCTGCCGTCGGGGACGAACGAGTGGCCGTCTCTGACGATCATGGTGACCGCCGCGTCCGACGGCAGCCGCAGTTCGAAGATCTCGACGCCGTGGAGCTTGGACTCCGGCGGGATCCGCATCTGCAGCAGGTCGGCGTGCAGCTCCTCCAGGGGGGCGGCCTCGACGTCGAGATCGCGTGCCGCGCCCTCGTCCGACAGCCGCAGCACCCGGGCCAGGAACGGCAGGGTGGGGCCCTGGATCAGGGTGAAGACCACGACGATGACGAAGACCTCGTTGAACAGCTCCTTCGCGTGCGGCACCCCGGCCGCCCAGGGGATGGTCGCCAGGACGATGGGCACCGCGCCGCGCAGCCCGGCCCACGACAGGAAGACCTGTTCCCGCCAGTCGAACCGGCCGATCCGGGTCACCCGGACGGCGAAGGCCGACACGATCACCGAGATCGGCCGGGCCAGCAGGACCAGCGCCAGGCCGGCGACCAGGCCGGGGACGATCTGGCTCGGGAGTTCACTCGGGCTGACCAGCATGCCGAGCATGACGAACAGGCCGATCTGGGCCAGCCAGGCGGTGCCTTCGGCGAATCCTCTGGTCGCGGCCCGGTGGGGCAGCTGGCTGTTGCCGATGATCAGCGTGGCGACGTACACGGAAAGGAAACCGGAGGCGTGCAGGCTGACCGCGCCGCTGTAGGCGATGAAGGCCACCGCCAGGACGGCGATCGGGTAGAGGCCCGAGGCGGGCAGCGCGACCCTGCGGAGGGCGTAGGCGGCGATGGGTCCGGCGGCGCAGCCGACCGCCGCGCCGGCGGCCAGTTCCCACAGGGCGGTGCCCAGAACGTTCCACATGGACGGCATGGGCTCGCTGACCTGGCTCAGCATCACGACGACGATCACCGTGGGGGCGTCGTTGAAGCCCGACTCGGCCTCCAGGGTGCCGGCCAGGCGGGGTGGCAGGGGGAGCCGGCGCAGCACGCTGAAGACCGCCGCGGCGTCGGTCGAGGCGAGGATCGCGCCCAGGAGCAGGGCCGAGCGCCAGTCCATGCCCAGGAAGCCGAACACGGCCAGGGCCAGCACGATGATGCTGATGGCGACGCCGAAGGTCGCCAGTACGGATGCGCTCGGTACGGTCGAGCGCACGTGTTCCCAGTTGGTGGTCAGGCCGCCTTCGGCCAGAATGACCGCGAGCGCGATCAGGCCGAGCTGTTTGGCCAGTTCGGCGTCTTCGAAGTGGACGCCGAGGCCCGACTCGCCGAGGGCGACGCCCAGGGCGAGATAGAGCAGCAGCGACGGCAGACCGGTGCGGTGCGCGATCCTGACCGAGATCACGGCGGCCAGGACGATCACGGCGGACAGGAGGAGCCATCCGTCGATGTCCAGACGCACCAGGTCCCCTTTCGTGATTTATGTAGATTCTTTCACAGGAATCACACGGATCCCGGACGGCAACGCCGCGTACCTCACCCGCTGATCATGGGGCTCGGCGGGCACGCCCGGACGCAGTTCGCCCTCGTTGAGGAGGGCGACGGTCGGGACGTTGGGGCCCACTCTCGCCAGAGCGCGGTCGTAGGAGCCGCCGCCTCGCCCGAGGCGTACACCCGAATGAGGGTCGACGGCGAGCGCCGGGACGATGACCAGCGCGGCGGTCCGGATCGTGTCCACGCCACGCCTGGTGTCGACCGGTTCCATGATCCCGTGGCGGCCGGGCGCGAGGGTGTCGGGGCCGTCGTAGACGGCCCAGTCGAGGTCGTCGTCGTCGCGCAGCACCGGGAGGATCACGGTCGCGCCGTGTTTCCACAGGGCGAACACCAGACCCTCGGTGGCGGGCTCGGTTCCGGTCGACCAATAACAGGCGACGAGGCCGGCCATCTGGACCCATGGCTGGTCAAGCAGGGTTTCCCGGATCCGGCGAGCGCTCTCACGGCGATCATCGGTGTCCATGATGGAACGTTCACGCAGAATTTCACGCCTCAGCTCGAACTTGTCCAAAGAGGCCTCCACTAGCCTTCATCCATGGGTGCTGACTTCGACTCCGTAACCAAAGCCGTTGTCCCCGCCGCCGGTCTCGGGACGCGATTCCTGCCCGCGACCAAGGCCACTCCGAAGGAGATGCTGCCGATCGTCGACAAACCGGCGATCCAGTATGTCGTCGAGGAGGCAGTCTCCGCGGGGCTGCTCGACGTCCTGATGGTCACCGGGCGCAACAAACGATCGATTGAAGACCACTTCGACGTGGCCGCGGAGCTGGAGGGCGCCCTTCGGGCGAAGGGCGACGAGAAGCGGCTTTCCCAGATTCAGGAACCCGTCGACCTCGCGACCATGCACTACGTCCGCCAGGGCGAGCCGAAGGGCCTCGGCCACGCCGTGCTCTGCGCCAAGCAGCACGTGGGCAACGAGCCGTTCGCCTGCCTGCTCGGCGACGACATCATCGACCCGAACGACCCGCTGCTCAAGCGGATGATCGAGGTCCGCCAGCAGCGCGGCGGCAGCGTCATCGCGCTGATGGAGGTGCCCGAGGAGCAGGTCTCCCAGTACGGCTGCGCCGCCATCGAGGCGACCGACGAGGACGACGTCGTGCGGATCACCAACCTGGTGGAGAAGCCCCCGAAAGAGGAGGCGCCGTCCAACTGGGCCATCATCGGGCGATACGTGATCGACCCGGCCGTCTTCGAGGTCCTGGAGAAGACCCCGCCCGGCCGGGGCGGCGAGATTCAGCTCACCGACGCGCTGCGCACGCTCGCGTCGAGCACCCCCGACGAGGGCGGCCCCGTCTACGGCGTCCTGTTCCGCGGCCGCCGGTTCGACACCGGTGACAAGCTGCAGTACCTGCAGACCGTGGTGGAGTTCGCGGCGCGGCGGCAGGACCTCGCCCCCGAGTTCCTGCCCTGGCTGCGAGAATTCCTGAATGAGGCACAGCCCTAGCGATCTCAAACCGGTCGATCGGCACCTCGCCGACATCCTGGCGACCGTCCGCCCTCTCGCTCCGCTCGAACTCGATCTCGAGCGGGCGCTGGGGGCGGTGCTCGCCGAAGACGTGACCGCGCCGGTCGACCTGCCACCCTTCGACAACTCGGCGATGGACGGCTACGCGGTCGTCGCCGCCGACCTCGCGAACGCGCCGGTCACGCTGCCGGTGACCGAGGACGTCGCGGCGGGCGACCCGCTGGTCCGCGCGATCGGGCCGGGCCTCACCGCGCGGATCATGACCGGCGCGCCGCTGCCGGCGGGCGCCGACGCGGTCGTGCCGGTCGAGTACACCGACGGCGGCACCGCCAATGTGGTTGTCCACAAGCAGGTCGAGCGCGGCAACGCGATCCGCCGGGCCGGTGAAGATGTGCGGGTGGGGGATGTGGTCCTGGCCGAGGGCACGCGCATCGGCGCGGCCCAGGTCGGCATGCTCGCGAGCGTCGGGCGCCGCCGCGTGCTGGTCCGGCCGGTGCCCCGAGTCGCCGTGCTCTCGACCGGCGCCGAGCTCGCCGAGCCCGGCACCCCGCTCGGCTACGGCCAGATCTGGGAGTCCAACAGCTTCATGCTGGCCGCCGCGGTCCGCGAGGCCGGCGGTGAGGCCTTCCGCGTGGGCTCGGTGACCGACGACCCGCGCGTCTTCATGGAGACCCTCGACGCGCAGCTCGTCCGGGCCGACGCGGTGATCACCAGCGGCGGCGTCTCGATGGGCGCCTACGAGCCGGTGAAAGAGGGCCTGAGCCCGCTCGGCACGGTCAGGTTCGAGAAGGTCGCCATGCAGCCCGGCATGCCCCAGGGATTCGGCGTGGTCGGCGACGACCAGATCCCGATCTTCACGCTGCCCGGCAACCCGGTCTCGTCCTATGTCTCCTTCGTCCTGTTCGTGCGCCCGGCCCTCCGCCAGATGCAGGGCCTGCCCGTCTCGCCGCCGGCGTCCGTGCGGGCCGTGTGCACCGACCGGCTGCGCTCGCCCCGGGGCCGCCGCTCCTACCTTCGCGCCGTGCTGACCGGCGACCGGGTCACCCCCGCGCGCGGCCAGGGCTCCCACCAGCTCGCCGCGCTGGCCGCCGCCGACGCGCTGATCGTCGTACCGGAAGACGTGACCGAGGTCCCGGAAGGGACGACTGTTGAGGTGATCCCGCTGTGAATCTCACCCATCTCGACGAATCGGGCCAGGCCCGCATGGTCGACGTGTCAGAAAAACCCGTCTCTGTCCGTACGTCCACCGCCTCCGGTCGCGTCCTGCTCTCCGAGGAGGCCGTGGCGATCCTGAGGTCGGGAGACACCCCGAAGGGCGACGCGCTCGGGGTGGCCCGGATCGCCGGGATCATGGGCGCCAAGAAGACCCCCGACCTGATCCCGCTCTGCCACCCCATCGCCCTGCACGGCGTGAAGGTCTCCCTGGAGATCGTCGACGAGGGGGTCGAGATCACGGCCCGGGTGAAGACGGCCGACAAGACGGGCGTCGAGATGGAGGCCCTCACCGCCGTCACCGTGGCCGCGCTCGGCCTGATCGACATGATCAAGGCCGTCGACCCCGCCGCCGTCATCACCGACGTGCGGGTCGAGGAGAAGACCGGCGGCAAGACCGGCGACTGGCGGCGCTCGTGATCCGCGCCCTGGTCATCACCGCCTCCAACCGCGCCGCCGAGGGGGTGTACGAAGACCGCTCGGGCCGGATCCTCTACGCCCTCCTGGAGGAGCACGGCTGCACGGTCGACGGCCCGGTGGTGGTCCACGACGGTGAACCGGTGTATGAAGCGTTGGTGAAGGGCCTCGAGTCGGCGTACCACGTCATCGTCACCACCGGCGGCACCGGGCTGACGCCCACCGACCTGACCCCCGAGATGACCCGGCGCGTCCTCGACCGCGAGATCCCCGGCATCGCCGAGGCGATCAGGCAGGTCAACCGGGAGAAAGTACCCACATCGGTGCTCTCGCGCGGCCTGTCCGGCCAGGCGGGCAGCACCCTGATCGTCAACCTGCCCGGCTCGACCGGCGGAGTACGCGACGGGATGGCCGTCCTGGGCCCCATTCTTGGACACGTGGTCGACCAGATCCGCGGCGGTGACCATCGCGCCTGATGGCGCGATTCGGTGAACACGAGGGATGATTGACAAGTGGATCGACTTCGCGGCTGGCCCGCGACCCTGGCAGAGGGCCCGGTAGGGCTCCGGCCGCTCCGGCTCCGCGACGTGCGCGTCTGGCGGGAGACCCGCCTGCGCAACGCCGACTGGCTGCGCCCCTGGGAACCCAGCAACCCCGAGACGCCCCTGTTCCGCACCGGCCTCAGTCCCTACGTCTCCATGGTCGGCACCCTCCGCCGGGAGGCCAGACAGGGCATGGCCCTGCCGTGGGTCGTGACGTACAACGGCGCCTTCGCCGGCCAGCTCACCGTCGGCGCCATCGTCTGGGGCTCGGCCCGCTCCGCCCAGGTCGGCTACTGGGTCGACGGCGCCCTGGCGGGCAAGGGCATCACCCCCACCGCCCTGGCCATGGCCGTCGACCACTGCTTCTTCACCACCGGCCTCCACCGCCTCGAAGCCAACATCCGCCCCGAGAACCACGCCAGCCGCAGAGTCGTCGAGAAACTCGGCTTCCGTGAGGAGGGCGTACGCCGACGGCAACTCCACATCGACGGAGCGTGGCGAGACCACATCTGCTATGCCTTGACCGTGGAAGACGTGCCGAGAGGCCTGCTCGTCCAGTGGCGCCGGGCCCGAGACTCATCGGCCGCACGTCACGGCGAGTCCCCGTAGGCGACAACAGCTTCGACGATCTCGCGACACACCGGACCGAATGCTCGTCAATCAGTGACACGCCGCCTTACGGTGCGTGACGTGAGCATGCAGGCGGGTCGAGACCAGGAGGAGAGCAGCCGATGAGCAGCGTCCTCCTATATCTGGCCATCGTCGCAATGTGGCTCGGCGTCCTCGTTCCGATGTGGCTACGCCGCGACCGCTATGTCCTAATGGACGAAGACAAGGACAACGCCGAGGGCGACACCTTGATCGAGACCCCCGATCAAGCCGCACCCTCGCCCGCGACTTCGGAAGAGGAGGCATCGGTGTCCGAACCCGTCGCCGACTCCTCCTCGGACCCCCAGTTCGCCACGAACCGCCGCCGCGCCCGCATCCGCGTCCGCCGGCGGCGCACCCTGCTGTGGTGCGTGGCCATGGTCCTCGTCTCGTCCATAGCCGCCTTCCTGGGCGCCGTGCCGTGGTGGGGAGCGGCCCCGGCCGCACTCCTCCTCGGGCTGTACGTGACGCTGCTGCGGGTGGCCTCCAAGCTGGAACACGAACAGCAGGACCTGGCTGCCCGAGTCCGGGCCGACCGGATGCGGCGGGCCCGGGTGGAAGCCCGGCGGGCCGCCGCCGCCGCTCTCGAAGCCGAGATCATCGAGCTGGAGAAGAAGCGCGGGCACGTGTTCGACCAGTACGCCGATCACCGGCGAGCGGTGGGGGACTAGGGCGTGGATGGCGCGAAGGGGTGCTGGAGTTTGGTAGCCTAGATCTCGTTCACGGGGCTATAGCGCAGTCCGGTAGCGCACTTCGTTCGCATCGAAGGGGTCTGGGGTTCAAATCCCCATAGCTCCACCACGTGATAGCAGGTCAGAAGGGGTTTCGGAGATCATCCGAGGCCCCTTTTTCGATCTTTGAGGCCGTGGGGAGCCAATCGGGGAGCCACCTCACGCAGACTTGCGCTTGCTCTTCTTGGCGGTGCCGAACACCTTGTTCATGGTGCCCGCGCCCGTGGCGATGACGGGCTTCAACTGGTGGCGGTAGACCTGTTCGGTGACGCGGGTGCCGGCGTGCCCGACGAGATCGGCGATCGTCTCTAAGGGCACGTCGTTGTCACTCATGATCGAGACGAACGAGTGACGGAGTTCGCGGGGGACCCAGTCACCTTCGAGGTTCGCCCGCTTGATGATGGCGCGGAATGAGCGGCGGACGTTATGCGCGTCCAGCGGCGTTCCGACGCCGGTACAGAAGACGAGACCGTGATCTTGCCAGAGCGCCCCGGCTTCGAGTTGCTGAGCCGCTTGTGCGGCCCGGTGTTGCTTGAGAGCGGTGGCCGCCTGGTCGGGCAGTTCCAGTGAACGCCGTGACTTGCGGGTCTTCGTGTCACCTCCTACGCGATCGGCCCGCCACACGTAGATGGCGAACCGCTTGTGGTTGAACCCCGCTTCGAGGACTGGTCGCCATGCCTTGTCCTTCGGTGCCCAGGTGACCACGTGATCCCAGCGGAGCGCGCGGGCCTCTTCGGTACGGATGCCGGTGGTCAGGCTCACGACCACATAGGCGTGAAGCGGCGACGTCTTCGCCGCGTCCAGCAGAGCGCTTGCCTGATCGCGGGTGAGGGCCTTACTCGGGCGACCTTCCTTGCCCTTGGGTGTGATGACCAGTTCCGCGACGTTCCGGACGACGAGTTCGCGGGCCTGTGCGTGGCGCGTCGCCCTCTTCAAGATCGAGTGGACAGAGATGAGCGTCCGCGTTGCCAGCTTGCCCGTCAGTCCTTCGAGCCACTTGTCGACGTCGTCGGCCTTGAGGGTGCTGAGCTTCGCCTTGCCGATCAGCGGAATGACGTGTTGATCGGCAAGGATCTTCAGCGTGCCGATGGTGCTCGCGCTCTGCTTCTTGAGACCGGTAGCGAACCAGTCCTCTACCGCGTTCCGGACGGTGTAGTTCTCCGGGCTCTTGACCCCTGATTCGAGGTCCTTCACGGCATTGATCAGCTTCTCTTTGACGTCGGCCTTGGTCTTGCCCTTGCGCTTGAGGCGCAGTCGCTTTCCGTCGGCGGCGAACCCCAGGGAGAGGGCTCCGGTGTAGCCGCCGGCCTCCTCGTAGATCGTCCCTTCGTACTTACCGATCATGATCTTGGACATCAGCTACCTCCTTGTGGCGGGTGAGGTACTCCTCGATCGCCTTTCGGATCACCCACGACACGTCGCGCTCTTGCGATGCGGCGTAGCGGGCGAGGCGCGCTTTGAACGCGGTCCCGACCCGCACGGCCGGCAGCGTGGTTCGGTCGCTCGACATGAGATGCCTCCTCTCGTGGTTGCGGTGACGTGCGCGGACTTGCCGATGGAGTTGTCAAAAGGCGTGTGACTTCGGGACCTTCCGCCCGGTGTTCGGTCTGGCGTGTTCGGGGTCTGTAGCGCAACGTAGCACAGCGGCATGACGCTGCATACTGCTCTATACCGCTTCATGCTTCTATCGCACTTCTTCGAGTGAGGCCACGAAGTCGGCAAGGTGCTGGTCGGTGATGCGGCGAAGCTTGCCGATCTTGATGCTGTTGAGCTGCTTCGTACGGAGCAGCGCATAGACCTTGTCGCGTCCGATATTGAGGATCTCGGCGACCTGTTCGACCGTGTACGCCTGGATGATGGATCACCCCCTTTCCCGGGAACCGTCGCCCCGGGTGTGTGTGGTTGTCGTCTGGCGATCACCTCTCTTGGTTACGGTTTGTGTTTGTCTCACGGGTTCGTCTCAGAGTTCGTCTCACGCCTATGTGCAGACGCGCGCGAGACGATGAGACATTGAGACGTTGAGACGATTACGGATTGTGATTACTGTCGGTCGCGCGCCAGCGTCCGCGTCTCGTCTGCTGGGCGCGTCCCTCGTCTTCGAGTTGGGCGAGACGGCGGTAGAGCGTGGCGCGGCTCATGCCGGTCGCTCTCAGCAGATCGGCCAATCCGATTCCCTCGTCGGGCGCGTCGTCGAGAGCGGCCAGCAGCGCCGCGTCAGCGTCGTGCGCGTTCTTGCGGTTGGGCTGTTCGCGTGGCTCGTCGGGGTGGACGTTGTTGAGCGCCTGGCGCGATACCTCGTCGAGCGTGGGGCGTCGGTCGGCGTGACGTTGTGCGGCGCGTTGAACGGTGTCGTCTTCGAGGAGGTAGCCGCGTGCGCGGCGGGGGATGTCGTGCTCAGGTGAGCTGATGAGGAACTTGCCGGGGGCGTCGAGCTTGTCGGCGTGCCAGCCGGCCTTGTGCATGCCCTGGCCCAGGATCAGGTCGACGTCACGGCGTTCGCGGACGCGGTAGCTGACTCTGATGTCCATCTGTGAGCGGACGGCGCTGTTGCCCATGGTCTTCTGGGATGGGCGTTGGGTGGCGATGACGAGTTGAACGGCGGGTGCGCGGCCACGTCGGGCGATCGAGTCGGCGTGTGCCAGTGCTACCGGGGCTTCGTCGGACAGTTCGGCGTACTCGTCGGTGATGATGACGAGCGCGGGTGCGTCTGGGGTGGGTTCCCAGACGCGCAACCCCTGCATGGCGAGCGTCTCGGCGCGTGCGTCGAGGATGGCGACGGCGTCGCGGAACAGGGCTTCGGCTTCCCGTGGAGTGGTGGCGATGCGGTCGAGGCAGGATGCCCACGGGAGCAGTTCCATGCCGCGTTTGAGGTCGACGCCCCACACGATCGTGTCGGCGCATGCGGTGAGGTTGCCGAGTAGGACGTTCTGTCCGCCGCTCTTGCCCGATCCGGAGACTCCGCCGAACAGGCCGTGCCGGCGAAGGAACGACACCCGCACGGGGGTGCCGTCTTCGAAGACGCCCAGTTCGATCGGGTCGGTGATCGAGGTGACGGACGGGCCGGTCCAGCCGATGGCGTCGGCGTGAGGGTCAGTCTCGATCACCCGGATTTCCATCCGATTGGCTCTCTCGGGGATCGGCTGGACGCGCACGGCACCACGGCGGGTGCCCAACGCCGACTCGATCTCGGGGATGCGTCCCATGGCATGTTCCACCGTCTGACCCCGGGCGAGGCCGATGCGGGCGCGGTAGCCCCACAGGTCGACGAACGCCGATTGCACGCGGGAGCCCGTGAGGCCGATGGCGTGGGAGATCTCCGGCCACGCGGCCAGCGTGCGCTCTACCCGCACACGGGTACGGCGGCGACGGTGGACCCACCACGGCAACGCGAGGACCAGCGTTCCCGCTGCGAGGAGTGCGGGCATCGGCGAGTTGAACGGGCCGTGCGCGGAGGCGAAGGCGATCCAGCTCCCGGTACAGGCGACGACGAGAGCCGCGTACACGCGTTCGCTGACGCGCAGACGGAGCGCCGTGCCTCCGAGCATCGCGACCAGGGCGACGGCGACGCCTGTAGTGACGATGATCGGTTGAGCCCATTCCGGGCGGGTGACGTGCACGGTGGCACCCGTGAGCACGGTCAGTCCGGAAATCAGCAGCGGGCCCAGTTCCGAACGTCGTCGCCACAGCCACGACACGATGAGCGTCACGGCGAGCGGGCCGAACTGCATGTTGGCGTCGATCATCAACATGGGCTCGACGCCGTAGCGGCGCATGCGGCGTACCTGGGAGCGGGACAGATGACGGGCCCTCACGGAGCTTCGCCCCGCTGAGCGGACAGTTCGTCTCGCACGTAGTAGAGCGGATCGGGTTCGCCGTCGTGGTCGGCGGCCAGGGTGGCACGAGCGGCGGCGATGAGGTTGTGGTGGTCGAGACGGAGCGCGGTCAAGGTCTCGTGAAGTCGCTCGATCTCGTCACACAGGTCGGGAACGGCGATGAGGACGCCGGCGAACGCCGACCCGTGCGGGAGGGTGAGGAGAGCGGAGACGAAGGGGCGCACGGACGGCTGGTCGGCGAAGCGGATGAGGTAGGCGTGGTGGTCGCGGATCTCCTGAAGGTCGGGCTGTCGGACGGGTCGTGTGGTCGACGTGGTGACCACCTCCTTTCCTCCCGGGGCGTGTGGCCCCGGGAGTGTTGACGATGTGGACGTTCAGCCGATGAGGAGTTTGAGGACTCTGGCGAGCGTGCTCATGACGTTCTGGAACTCGGGCGTGGCGACGGACTTGCCGAGACAGAAGCCGAACGCCACGCTCACCGCCGCGTGCCAGAGTCGGAGCCGGGTGTAGCGGAGCGCGATCAGCAGGGCGACACCGAGCAGCAGCACCAGGGAGACGGAGACCACCAAGGGGATTCACCTCCTCCTCAGGGCTGCCGGCGACGGGTCGAGGACAACCAGACCCGAGACGCGGCGCGTCATGGCGCAGGGAGCGGAGTCGGGGGCGTGGTGGATGCTGACGCGGGTGCGGTCGTCGCGGCGGATCTCGGCGGACATGCACAGCACGGCCACGACGGCGGTCACGAGGCCGACCGCGCCACCGAACGCGATGATCAGAAACACGGGACGTTCTCCTCTCCGGGGTAGGGGGCCTTGCGACGGCGCCAGCGGTAGCGGGCGAGGCACTTGCGGCAGACGATGGAGCCGAGATCGGCGACTCCTCCGCAGCGGCATCGGTGGCCGCGTGTTCCGGGGATGCGCATCGGGCTCGTCACCACGCGTCCGCGTCGGTCGGGTGGATCGAGCCGTCGTAGGACATGAGTGCGTCGTATTGGGCGCGGGCTCTGGTCGAGATGGCCACGGCCGTGTAGCTGACTCCGCCGAAACTCTTGGTGGTCCGGCAGTGTCCGCTTCCGTGGTGGTCGTGGTGGACCTCGCTCCGGAGGGCGGCACCGATCCGGGTGACCTCCGCGCAGCGTGCTTCGTCGGACTCGCCTCGCGGGAAGACGATCATGTCGACGTTGAGCGGGGAGGGGAGCGCGCGATTCCTTTCGAGGAAATACGCCAGCCGGCGCAATCCGGAGACGAATTCGCGGGCTTGGAATTCATTGGGGTCGTAGGTCATTTCTCGGATCACCTCCTGAGGTTCGCCAGCCCTTCTGTCTGGCGTGCCTCAAGTTCACCGAAATCCCGTGAAAACCCCCATCACTAATCCCTAGCCCGGTTTCTAGCCTTGTCGTCTAGTGGGTTTATACGCGAACTAGACGAGTTGGGCGTTCCTCTGGCTTGGCCCTATGTCGGGCCGTAGTATCGCGGCTGCACTTCCGATCATCCCGAGTAGCGGTGACCTACAGGAGGAACCGGCGGATGCAGGTCAAGCATGCTGGGTGGCAGCCGTCCAAGCTGCGGGAACATCGCGAGGCTGCCGGGCTGACGCTCGAAGCGGCTGGCGAGCAGTTGCGCAACATCGGTGAGCAGCACAGTTGGAACCTCGCGGCGAACTTCCAGACCATCGGGAAGCACGAGCGCGGGGAGAGTTACCCGCACGTCCACTACCGGCGCGCATACTCGCTGCTCTATCAGAGCGACGAGTTCACGTTGGGGTTCCGGGCCAAGCCTGGCGACGTGTCCGGCTCAGTGCCGGTGCTGAACGTGCCGGGGATCGTGTCGGAGCCGGCCTTTCAGAAGGAGGCCGCGCGGGCCATAACCGAAGCTCTGGAGCGCATCGCGAGCGGGGTGAGCGAGGGCGAAGGGACCATGCGGGCCGTGCTCGAAGCGCGGGTTCTCGACGCCTGGGGGTCGCGGTTCGTCATCGGGGCTTCGCAGAAGAAGACGCTCACCCTGGTCGGCGGGTATGCCGGATCGGGGAAGACGGAGTTCGCGCGCTTTCTCAGCGATATCACCGGATGGGCGTTCCTGGACAAGGACTCCATGACGCGGGGAATCGCTGAACGGCTTCTGGTTTCTCTAGGTGGCGATCCGAACGACCGGCACTCAGAGCTTTATTTAAGTGAGGTCCGGCCGTTGGAGTATCGGTGTCTGATGGAGACCGCTTACGACAATCTCGACTGTGGGGTCTCCACGGTTCTCTCCGCGCCGTTCATCTCCGAACTCAAGCAAGAGGCTTGGTTGAAGAGGCTGGAGAACCGGTGTGCGGCCAAGGGCGTCGAGGTTGCCGTTATCTGGGTGCGGTGCGACGTGGATTCCATGCGTGAGTACATGGAGTTCCGGTCCGCGCCGCGCGACACCTGGAAGCTTCAGAACTGGGATGACTACGCCAACTCCATCGACACGGAGAACAGCCCGCCCGGGGTTCATGTCACGGTGGACAACCGCTATGGGATGGCGATAGCCACCGCCGACCGTACGCGCGAGACGTTGCGCCGGCTGCTCCCATGACGCTGCGGGCGATCATCCTGTACGGGCCCCCGGCCAGTGGCAAGGACACGATCACGGCCGCGCTCTCCCGGATCGACGGGCGGTTCACGTACCTGAGGAAACTCAAGGTCGGTGGCGGCCGGTCGGTCGGGTATCAGCACGTGAGCCTGGAGCAGCTGGATGAGTTACGCGGGGAGGGGCGACTAGCCGTCGAGACGCACCGATACGGCAACGTCTACGCCGTCGACCAGGCCGACGTCACGGCCATGCTCACGGCCAGGGCGACGCCCGTTGTCCACATGGGGAACATCCCGGACGTGCGGGCCCTCAGCGCGAGCGATCCGGAGACGTGGTTCCGGGTGCGGCTGCATGTTCCCCGGGAGGTCTGCGAACAGCGTTCGCGTCAGCGGGGGGACTTAGACACCCCTGAGCGCTTGCGTGCTTGGGACGAGACATTTGCCGATCTCCGGAACCACGACGACGGGCACACGTTCCACATCTGTATTGAGACTCATCTCATAGATGCAAAAGAAGCCGCACAAACGATTGTCACGGCATTGAAGATCACGAATGATCATTGATGCCGTGCGACGATGGCCGTTAATGGTGACCACCGGGCTGGAGCGCTTTGAGGCGTAGGACTCTTCTATGGACGGTAGGACTGGCAGCGCTCGTCACGGTGACCTTGAGCGCTTGTCAGCCTCGTGATGATGCGTCTTTTCACATCATCAACTACAGTCAGGAGATCGTCGTGGTGAAGGTGAAGTCGCGCCTCACCGCAGTCGCGACTCTTGCTCCTGGACACGGAACATCCAGAGGCTTCCCCGCGAACTGGTGCGGCGGGAAGGAAACCAATTTTCTGATCGCCTCCAGCGAGATGGGAAAGACCTACTCCTATGGGCCAGAGATCTGCAACGGAGCAAGCTGGGCAATAGGAAAATAGTCATTCCCGCACCCGTCCGGCGAGGCTGATTGAGCGGTGACCTCAAAGCAGCCCCGCCGGAGGATCATTGGGTCACGTTCATCGGTGTCATCTCGCTGATGAACATGACTAATTGGTGAGCAAATGCGAAGGGCAGATTTGTGCTGCCCCACAGGGGGAGTTCCACATTGTGCTCACCGGTGAAGTAGGCACGGCCCTCAGCGTCCGGGGTGTACATGTCGGCGAGCACACTTGCGGGCCTTGAATTGCCGACCATGTAGATCGCCGGCGATACGTGCAGATGGGGGCACAGAGAGAGCGCGACCGGAATGCAACTCAGGCACGTCGGGGGCGCGCTTGCGAGTCCTCCGGTAGCCCCGACTCGACGGAACACGGCGTCTGTGACGATCCAGGGAACACGGCCTGTCGCGCGGTCCTGAGCGGGGTTTCCGCACACCTGGCAGAGAAGGTTCTCCATGCAGTCCCACTGTCGGCGCGTGTTCAGCTTGCGCCACTGGGGCCGGCCCTCGCGTGACTGCCCAGAGCGGGCGCACAGGGCCCCGTAACGCCAATCTCCCTCGTGTGGATGCTCGTAGCTGAGCCGCAGCCCACCGATGGGGCTCCGCACAAACTTGATCGGCGAGGTGTCCAGTTCGCCGGAGTAGGCGATGACGTAGGGGACGGGGATCTTCGACGCCTGGTCAGATCGGGTGCGGGTCATTTATAGCGTCCTCCTCTCCGTCACGTGGACGTGTGCCGTCCGCGAGGACGTCGGCGAGCCGGTTGATCGTCTGGCTGTGAAGGGTGCGGCGGCATCCGCAGGTCGGGGTTGAACAGGAACCGGTGGCGTACCAGATGCCTGCCAACTCCCAGATCGTCCATTCTGGATAGAGCTCTTTGAGCACGTCAGGGGTCATGCGTCACCATGCCGGGCGGCCCGCCGACCTTGGGTGACGCCAGAAGCCGACGGGCCTGATCAGGTGGAAGTGCGGACCTTCCCAGGGCTCGTCACCGCCCGCCGCAGAGCATAGACCGGCATATAGAGCGGTGTATAGCGGCATGCCGCGTCATACATGTCTATGCAGCTCAGGAGCGTTCTAGGGTGATCAGCATGAGCGCTGTGCCGCCGTACGACCCTGACGCACCTGGGCCCGCCACGTACGTCTATGCGCGAGTAGCCGACCACATCGCAGCGCGGATCTTGGCTGGTGAACTTGTGCCGGGCATGCGGCTTCCGGGAGAGCGTGACCTTGCTGCGGAGTATGGAGTTGCCCTTGGGACAGCTCGCCGCGCAATAGAGGAACTCCGTGGGCGCAGGCTTGTTGTCACCCTAGCGGCGAAAGGGACCTACGTTGCGCGCCCGGAAGACATCGATCCTCCTACCGGCTGAGGGTTCAACCGGATACCTGTGCGCTGGCTGAGGAATCAGTTACATCAGGTCGTTTAATATCTAGATTGTTGGGCGCGTCATGTTCACGTCGAGCCTCTGCGGGTGTTGTCACCATATGGAACATACATGTGGAGGATCTCTCGTCCGGTTGGCAATAGATTGCCATTAACTCCTTCCGTGAACAGTGGGCCCAAGTTAAAGCGCAATGCAGGACGTATGTGGCTGAGAGGAACTCGTGTAAGTTCGTCAACGTCGTCCAGACGGCTAATCGCCATTTGGTAGCAGGACGTTGATAGGTGCCGGTTGACTTGCTTGGCCCTTTCGGGTTCAACGATGTAACGCTTTTCGGGGAAACGTGGACGAAGAACCAGCAAGTCATTTGGACCAAGTGGAAAGTGTACTTCGTCCGCGCTTTCTAGGCCGGCGCCTATCCTTTCGAGGTTGTGTGGGTCACGCCTCCAGGCAGCGACAGGTCTATCTGTAGTGATAAAGGGGTGCTTAGGACTTCGTTCGACACTCCAGGCCATCTTCGTGAGTCGTGGTGCGTACTCCTCTTCTGCTAGACGAAATGCGCTGGCCATAATTTCTTCCTTGGTGGGCGCCTCCTTGGAGAGGAGGTAATTTGCGAAAGTCAAGGCACCTTGAAGTTCGCCTTCTTCGGGATCCTCTCCCAGATATCTTTCTGCTAAAAATCTGCGCATACCGTTGCGACTTATGGGGGATTCGCCTGTGGATTTCGCTGCCGCTTCTGGGAACATCATTCGCCCCATGTGCTCGGGTGTCCGCACTAGCTGCAAAGCGATCAGGTAACTAATCTCCCAACGAGTATCGCTATTTTTTGATGGGGTCCGTTCTTCGCGTAACACTGCCAAATGATTGCTCAGAGGACCTTCGATATCTGAAAGGGCTACTTCCACGGAATCGTCCGGTCCATCTGGAGTGGGAATGGCGTACAGGCCAGCTTCTACGGCTACATTGGTAATAGCTGATGGGAAGGGCTGATTCCGATCTCTTCGGCGGACCATCACTTGTTCCCTGTCGTCTGCCCACGACAATAGATAGGACTCTGGCAAGTAGTGATGCCGCTTACGTCGTTGTTTGCGAGGTGCGTGGTGACGGTCCTTCATAGCCAATGACCCCCTTGTTCTGATGATCAGATTATTTTGGTCGAAATATCTAACCGGAAAGTCATCAGAGAATCACTTTTCCGGGGGGCGTGGATTTCTTCTTCTGCTTCTTCTTTCGGTAGGTGTCGCTTGGTACGGCACTAGGCAAGAAGTCGCGCACGAGTTCGGAGAGATTGTAGAGTAGATGTCCGCCAAGGACCTGCTTTGCGGGTTTCCCGTCGCCTGAGACTGTATTAAGTATTGCGCTGGTAAGAAGTGCCGATCCACTCTCGGCCAGGATTCATACATCGCGGGGGTCCGGCGCATAGGAGGGTTGATGCTTCGTACAGTTATAGGAATCCCAGAAGATATCCGCCCACTTCTCAATATCGCCTCCGACCCACGATTCGAACGGGTCGCCGATGTGTTTGGCGAGGGCATGCGTCACTGTTTTATCTTTGGCCCATGACGATGTTCGAGCATGACTATTAACCCAATTCTCAATTCCAGCACCTACTTCCAGAATTCGAGAGAAGGGGGATAGGCTGCCCCGTCTGAAGTGGTTGATTATCGGGCCGACTGATCGTGGGTGCTCTTTGCAGACCTGAATCCAGCGAGGGAGGCTATCCACGCCACCCAGAGCGGATAGAGAAAACAGCGGAACCGATGAGGGCTTTGAGTTCACGGCGAAGGCGGGAGTTGTCATCAGGTTTGAGTTCCACAAATGTGGAGTCTCAGCGGGAGTTGGATCATCGGCCATGATCACCCTCCCTCCGCTTGCCGGAGTGAAGCTTTGAAAGGCCAAATTAATTAGATCTTGGATGCGAGTAAGAGGACCTAGATGGGAGCCCAGATGGAGAGGTTTCGTGCTACGGCATCCCACCTCTAGTGGTGCGCGTACGGTCCGTTGGCCTTCGGGCCCAGTGAATTCCCAGTGGCTTGTTATAAAAAGCGTGATCTCCTCCGAGACAGCCACCTCTTGTACCGGAGCCTGCGTTACGTTGAGCGTAAATCCCGTATAACGTCGATCTTCGTCGAAAGTTGGAATCTCTTCGGATGTCTTTATTCCCGCCCATCTGGCCGCACTAGGGAAGAATACCCTTCCTTCGGTTATGCTTGTGCTTCGTGTGGTAGTAAAGTCCATTCCAATAATCGCAGATCTTGCCTTGTAATGATGGATTGATGCTTTTGTTCCTCCGTATGCGGTGTTTGCGCCCCTGTGGAACACATTTAGAAGTGCTATGCCGCCGTGCTCTGTTGCTCCAGCGATCGCCTGCGGGAATTGAGCATCTTCGTTGTCGTACCAATGTTCTTTGTCTAGATTCTCGTTCAGTGTGTCGAGGGAAATAGTTCCATCCTCGAATGTGCGAATGTAGCCTCGTTCCGGTTCTGCTTCGGTATTTATGACTCCGTCATCCGAAGGCCAGAAATAGCCAATGCAGCCGGCTAGCATTTCTTTTGATTTGACGGACATGACATCCTTACGTAGTTCCTGTCCTAAGTCTGTCATGACCGGGCAATGGCTGTCCTCGGGATATAGCGTCCTCATCGAGTCGCTATGTACAGTTCACGGCGGTTGAGGCATCTGTGTCGCTTGTGCGTCAGGAAGGCTTCGAGCCTGGGAGGCTTGTGCTTGTCGGTCCGAGTGCTGTCGGTTGGGCTGGCCTGTTAGCCATGCGATGCTTGCCCAAGCTGCGGGAGCCACGGGAGCCACTTTCGGGAGCCAATGACCTCTGACTCCCTCGTGCCCGCCGTGACCCCCTCAGGTTGTCGGTGCAGGTAAGGGAAAACCCCTCCGACTCATCTCGACCTAGGTCGACTGACCGGCGTTGCTTCGCATCGAAGGGGTCTGGGGTTCAAATCCCCATAGCTCCACTCTCGGAACGGCCCGTGGTTGACGCCCCTTTGGGGCGGCTGCCACGGGCCGTTCGTCGTTTACACCGGGGGGCGACCCCCGGACCCCCGATACGAGAGGGCTTCGCCCCCTCGCGCTCCCCCCGGTCCGCTTGCGCGTCCCCGGCGTCGCTGTCGCTCCGGGGTCGCTCTGCTCCCTGGCGAAGGGCTCCGCCCCTCGCGCTCCTTGGCAGGGCCTCGCTTCGCTCGGATCGATGGACTCCAAGCTGTGCCAAAGACCAGCGACATGTCTCTTTGATCTTCCGAGTGGCTAATTGAGTGACTGCGTCCGGAAGGTTGCTTCTTGGCTTGAGCGCTTGGCGACTCGGCGGCCGGTGAGTGTCGAACTAGCAGCACGGATTCTCTGCAAGTGCCCAGAGCAGGTTTGATAGCAGTCTGCGATTTCACGGATGATCGATATAAGCGTCAAACCCCGGCAGGTCGCCATCTGTTGGTTCACGATCTAGGCTGCACCCGTACACAATTCGCGTGGAGAGCGGGTCGTGTTGCCGTAGATGCTCCAGAGAGACCGTCACCTCTGTTTGTTCGGCGAGGGTGGCGAGTCGCTCATCCCGAGTGGCTTCGGCAGCCAACCGAAGGGCCTTTTTCATTCGGAACCCTATCTCGATGGTCACCTCGTAGCGGCCGCCGGTCTCATCGAGTACGTCTTGCAGAAGATGCCCGGGCACCCTCATCTGCCCCCTGGCATAAGCCTCGGCCAGCGGATGTTCTGACGTGAAGACCTCAGCATAGGTGGAAAATTTCACTGTCGTCCTTCCTCAGGAGCTGCGGCAGCAGCTTTGTCGCAGCCACCTCTGCCGTCGGCCACAGATTCTCAGGCTAAATGAGGACCAGAGGTTAGGGCATGCGGGGTGAGTGACAAACTGAGTGACGAAAAAGGCGCACACCGGAGGACGCCGCCGATCATGGAAGGGGCTTTGCCCCAGGTCAACGGCCCAAAAGTTACGGTGCAGGTTGCTCAAGTGGCTTCGCATCGTAGGGGTGTGGAGTTAAATTCCCATAGCTCTACTCTCGGAACGGCTCATAGCTGACACCCCTACTCAAAGGGCAGCCGCCACGGTCGGTCGAAGTACGACCTCCCGAACCCTCCATGCGAGAGGGCGTTCGCCTCGCGCGCGCTTTCGTAGGCCAGGCCTCGCTTGGGCGACTCCCGCTCTGCTCGAATCCTTGGTGTGAGGGCTTTGCCCGCACGCGCTCCATGCGAGGCTGACGTGATGTGGCGAGTGGCTTCGGCCAATAGATGGCACGTTGATCTTCCGCGTGACTGTGTGCGCGGTAACAATCGCGTGGGTGCGGAGGCGTTTCGGCGGGACTGACCCGTGATCTACAGCGCCAATCCGCGGTCGACGATGAACCGGGTGAGCAGGGCGCGTTCGCTGAAGTCGGCTATGAGGTCCGGAGTGGATGGCCCCTCGAGTCGCTCCCAGGGCAGGGCCGTGAACGCGGAGCGGATGACGAGGCTGCCGTGGAATCCATAGGCGATATCGCTGGATGCCGACGGCTTTCCCCGCTCGGCCATCCCATCCCGAAAAGACGATGTGAGCACTTCGTCCAGCTCGGGCAGTCGGTGGGCCGGGAACTGTCCGGCATGGACCAAGCCCACGAGGAGCTGGCCGAGGTCGAAGCCGATCGCATGCGGCGTCTGGAAGGAGGCGTCGATGGCGACGAAGGTCTCGGGTTCGTCCGATGGCACGAGCAGGTTCTGCGGGCTCGCGTCACCGTGTGGCAGCGCCTGAGGCAACTGGTCGAGCCGGTCCAAGATCTGGTCGATCCGGCCGGCGAGGGTCCGCAAGTCCGTTCGCAGGTGTTCGTCGACCGAGGCGGTCACCACGGGATGTGCCCACAGGGCGTCGTCCTCGAGTTGGGGGAGCGCGCCCATCAGCCGGGCGTGCCGGTACATGCGCAGGCCGAACCCGGGTGGCCAGTCGGCCCCGGCGATCAGGTCGGGATTCGAGCGGCCGGCCGCGAAGCCTCCGAGCAGCCGGGCGGCTCGGGCGAAGCGCGGCACCTCCCACACGTCGGTGCTCTGCTGGACGTCTTCCATCCACACGGCGACGCGGTCGTCGCCGAGTTCGGCGAGGCGGTAGAGGTGAGGGACGCGCAGGCCGGGGGGCAGGTGGTCGAGGAAAGCGGGCTGCCATGCCGCGAGTTCCGTCCGCCAGGGGAAGTCGTCGACGAAGCGCTGGCGGGTGTGCTCGGGCAACAGGTGCAGGTGGGGCCAGTGCCGGGGGCTCTGGACGACCTTCAGGAAGATGCGGAACGGCTCGCCGTCATCGGTGACGCCGTGGATCCGCCAGAGTGCGCCGGTGGACGGGGAGCCGAAGAGTGGATAGTCGACGACCTCCGCCGACCAATCCTTCACGGCCGCGGGGCGGCCGAGGGCCCGGCTCACGATCTCGGCGAACTCGGCGTCGCTCACGGAGGCGGAGCCGAGCAGACGGGTCGACATGGCGCGCTCCGAAGATAAGGTTACCTGACTAATGTAGATAGTAAGGTAACCTTATGACTTTGGCCAGCGATCCCGAGCACGTGATCGCGCTCCTCGACCGGGCGCTGCGGGAAGCCAAGCGCGTCATGGACGAGGTGGTGGCCGACCACGCGCCCGGCCTACGGGTTTCCTTTCTGCGGGTCATGGACCTGATGCCCGCCGACGGCATCAGGCTGACCGACCTGGCCGGTCGTGCGTCGATGACCAAGCAGGCCATGGGTGAGTTCGTCGCGACCCTGGAGCGGGAGGGCTTCGTACACGTCCTGCCTGACCCGCGTGATCGGCGGGTGCGCCTCGTGGTGCCCACGGCCCGGGGCGTCGAACTGCAGAAGGCGAGTTCGGCCGCCATCGAGGCACTTGAGCGGGAGTGGCGGGAGCGGGTCGGCCCTCGACGGTGGGCCACCACGCGCGCCGTCCTGGCGGAGCTGGGTGGGTAGCCCGCGGGAGCCCCGGCGGGGCTTCATGGGTTCAAGCCGCCTTCGGCAGCAGCGGTTCTGTATGTGGTCTTAGGTGGGGACTGCGCCCACTCGAAGTTCTACCTGAAATTCCTCCTGCCACTCCGCATGGTCCCGGGGCGGAGGGAGTTCGACTCCGGCCAGCCCGGCGGGGGCGGAGAACTGTCGACGGAGTTGCTCGATGAGCTTCGCGGCCTGAGTGAGCCTTTCTTGTCGATTGTCCGGGGCTTCGACGCTGAGACCGAGCACGGCGGCACCGTCGCGAGCAACGCAGATGATGGCTTGATAATGCTCTCGACCTCGCAGGTAGAGCGAGAAGCCTTCGTCGGCATCGGCTTCGGTCGTGATTCCCAGGACGTATGTCCGTGTGAATGCCTGCAACCGATGGTCTTCCCCGGGATCGGCGACGTAGCTCTCGATGAATCGGCCGAAGATCCCGGGCCTGCGTTCGGGTATCCAGACGTACACGTCAAGACAGGGCGGCATGCGCCAAGGCTAGGGCGCGTCAACTGACGATCATCTGGTTCGGGCTGACCGTGCTACTCACCGGAAACGCTTCAGCCATATCGGACGGACGCTTGTGCAATTCACGTCCGAGCAGAGCACGTCGATCGAGTGAACCGGCGATCGACTGGGCAGCAGTCCGCGCCGACCTTCGCAGCCATAGGCCCGGAGTGAGTGAACCCTCGATCAGCGGAATGCGGACGCGTTGCGGTCGGCCCAGTCGGCGAAGGTGGCCGGCGCACGACCGAGGATCTTCTCGACGTCAGAACTGACCCGCTGCTCGTGGACGGTCGGCGTGCCGAGGATGTCGAGGGTGGTCTCCACCACTTGCGCAGGCATGAACGTGATCATCTGGGCATAGGCCTCCTCCCTCGTCTGCTCCCTGAAGGTGACGGGTTCGCCGATGGCGTCCCCGATGGCGGCTGCCCGCTGGCGTGGCGTGGTCAACGCGGGGCCGGTCAGTTCGTAGGTCGTCTTCTCATGGCCGGGCTGGGTCAGGGCGACGGCGGCCACCGCGGCGATGTCGTCGGGGTCGATGACCGGGAGGCCGATGTCGCCGAAAGGCGCGGCGATCGTGCGGCCGGCCGTGACGGACGGCACCCAGGCGAAGGCGTTGGAGGCGAAGCCGCCAGGCCGCAGGAACGTCCAGTCGGTGCCGGAGGCCATGACGGCCTGCTCGAAAGCGGCGAGGGCCTGTCCGTGTGACGGAGAGTCCGGGCGGGTGGCCACTCCCTGGGACGAGAGGAGGACGATCCGGCCGGAATCGGCCAACGGCCTCACGACCTGGGCGGCGTTGCCGGCCATCATCAACTCTCCGCCGACCAGCAGAAAGATCGCGTCCGCTTCGGCAGGAAGGTCGGCGGACGGCTGAGACAGGTCGGTCGCGAGGGCGCGGACGCCGGGCGGCACGTCCGCCTCGGTGATACGGCGGGCGACGGCGGTCACCTCGTGCCCCTGGTCGGCGAGGATGCGGACCAGCGTGCGTCCGACGTTGCCGGTGGCGCCTGTGACGACGATCATGGGAATTCCTTTGAGTTAGTTGGCTGACTCACTTATGGAGACCGTAGCACGGGTCGATGCCCTAGAGTTAGTCAGGTGACTGACTTGAAGGAGCCCGCCCGCGTCCGGACGGCCAGTGCCAAGCGCCGGCGCCTGATGAGGGCGGCGGCCGAAGTCATGCACCGGCAGGGCGCGGAGCGCACCACCATCGCCGACATCGCGCGCGCGGCCGAGGTGCCCGTCGGCAACGTCTACTACTACTTCAAGACGAAGGACGAGCTCGTCGCCGCCGCGCTCTCCGAGCACGCTCGGCAGCTCGACCTGCTCACCGGCGACCTCGACCGGCTCTCCGACCCCCGCGAGCGCCTCAAAGGGCTGATCGCGGCCTGGGTGAGCCAGCGTGACCTCGCCGCCCGCTACGGCTGCCCGACCGGCACGCTCGCCGTCGAGCTGGACAAAGGCGATGAAGGCGGCCTGGACGTCGAAGCGGGCAAGGTCATCCGGCTACTGCTCACCTGGGTCGAGCGCCAGTTCCGCGAGCTGGGCCGGCCGGACCCCGACGGGCTGGCCGTCACCCTCGTAGGCGCCTATCAGGGCATGTCTCTGCTGGCCAACGCCTTGCGCGACCCGGGGATCATGGAACGCGAGGGCGCTCGCCTGCTCACCTGGATCGATCAGGTCGCCTGACGCGATCACCGCATCCGGAAGACCGGTCCGCGTGGACGGAAGGGGAGCGAGGCCCCTTCGGGGACCAGGTAGGCATGCTCCCGACGCACCCGCACCACGTCACACCACCCGTCGGTGATGATCAAAATAGGCCCACCCTGAGGGAAGTCGTCGGCCCGCTCCAGCAGGTTCACCCCCGGCTGCAGCACCGTCCCCCCGCGCCCGCGCACCCGGACCTTCCCCGCGATCGTCTCCACCGGCAGGTACCCCGCGTCATACGCCGCCGCGTCGCAGAACACCACCCGCGCCTGCGGCACGTCCCTGGCCAGCGCGTAGGACGCGATCGCGCCCAGGGCCTTGCCCAGGAGGCGGACGTCCATGGACCCGGACGTGTCGAGGACCACGCCGAACGTCGCGTGCCGCACCACCTCCTCCGGCAGGATCCAGCCGGGCCGGGGGATGTCGGGGCTCGACGACTGGCGGCGCGACGCGCGGGCGTAGGTGCGCTTGCGGGTCGGGCTGGGCACGTGTTCGTCGAACCAGCGGGCCAGTTGGGCGTCCCAGGGCAGTGGGGGCTGGTCGAGGGCGCGGATCTCCTGTTCCAGGCCGCTGGGGAGGTCGCCCCGGCCGGCGGACAGGTGGTATTCGAGGCCGTTGGCCAGGGCGCTGCGGTAGTAGGCGTCGAGGTCGGCGTACCTGCCCGGGGTGGCGGGTTCGTTCAGGAGGTCACCGAGGCCCTTGCCGCGGAGGGTGGCCAAACGTCGCATCCGGCGCAGGTCGGTGCTGACGCGGTCGTACACCTCTTCGCTGGACAGGCCTCTCAGATCTGGGTCGTAGAGGAGCCCTTCGGGCATTTCGCCGACGTTCATCTCGACGAGCCAGCCGTTGACGACGAAGTCGCAGGCCACGTTCCACAGGTACGGATCGCGGCCGCCGACGCGGTCGCCGTGGCGGAGGGCGGCGTGGAGCATCTCGTGGGCCAGTACGAACCGCCACTCTTCGGCGGGCAGGTCGCGGAGGGGGTTGATGTAGATCTCGCCGGCTTCGGCGTTGACGGCCGCGATCGCGATCTGCCAGCCTCGGGCGACGTCGGCGTCCGCGACGATCTTCAGGCCGGCGGCCAGGGCGCCGAGCAGCGGATATGACGACACGAACCAGCCCAGCGCCAGCTCCCACGGCGGCTTGCGGCGGATCGGGTCGCCGCCGGAGGCGACCGTGACGGCCGCCGTCGCCGCCGAGGAGACGCCGATGGCCAGTTCGGCGGGGTACTTGTGCCAGTCGGCTTCCCGTTCGGTGCCGACGGTGAAGTCGGGGTGGTCGCCGGGGGCGTATTCGGCCGGGACGCCGGCCGACCAGCGGCGCGCGAGGGTCGCCTCGTCTTCGGCGGGCAGGTCGGGCAGCGGGCGGGGTGGGCGGCCGATGCCGACCGAGGTGAGGAAGCGGTCGACGGCCACGCAGCAGGCCGCCTGGTAGTGGACCTTGGGGGCGCGTCGCCTGTTTCGGCCCACGGGGCGGTCGAGGTCGCCCGGTTCGGCGGTGCGCGGGTCGAGGTGGCCGAAGCCGGCGTGCAGGAACAGGTGGGCGAAGACCCAGGCCCAGAGGTCCGATTCGGCCCGGATGCGCGGATTGAACCGGACCGCGTCCGGCTGGATGTCGGCCCAGACGCCGTTGGGCAGGTCTTCGTCGTCGGTCAGGCCGATGCGCAGGGTGCGGAACAGCGGGTGCTGCGCGGCGTCGCGCCAGCCTAGGTAAACGGCGACGCGCCACGGGTCGGGTTTGCGCTGCTTGGCCATCACGCCCGCGCCGCCGCCAGGCGAGGCAGGTCGCGGCCGACCTCGATGAGGAACCACGACGGCAGCACCGGGACGCCGTTGTCGTCGGTCGCGATGACCAACTGGGCGCATTCGAGACTGATCTCGGCCAGTTCGATGAGCAGGGCCTTGGCCCGGAACGCCAGCCTCTGCAGGGCGGGGGAGGCGTGCTTCTTGGACGCCGGCAGGTCTTTGGCCAGCCGGGCCCGGAACGCCTCCGACAGGAAGAACAGCAGGTCGCGGTCTTGCGGGTCGCGCGGCCAGGCGACCTCGCCCTTGAGGACGGCGTCGAGGTCGAAGGCGTGCCTGACCGTCTTCACGTAGGCGCGGAACGCCGACGCGTGCACCGGCGACAGGATGCCGTGGGCGAGCACGGCGAGCGTGTCGCCGTCGACGGCCTCGCCGTAGGCGTGCAGCGCGTCAGAGAGCATGTGCCACCCGCGCGGCGTGGAGAACGGCTCCTCGGTCTTCGGCGGCGGGCTCCACAGGTGATCGGGCCGCTGTACGAGATGGTCGACCACCCACCGGTGCACGCCGTTGGCCGAGGCCCAGACGAGCCAGTCGTCGACCGAAGCCCGCAGGTGAAGGTGGATCATGCGGTTGACCAGCGCCGACGGCATCGGCCGGGCGAGCGCGTTGTCGGTGGCCCGGTTGCCCGCGCCGATGACGACCGACCCCTTGGGCAGCTCGTAGGTGCCGATCCGCCGGTCGAGGATGAGCGAGTAGAACGCCTTCTGCACCTCGGCCGAGGAGGCGTTGAGTTCGTCGAGGAACAGGCAGTAGGGCTCGTCGCGGGCGATCGACTCGGGCGGCGCGAACCGGCTGCGGTCGCCGACGATCTGTGGCACGCCGATGAGGTCTTCGGGCGCGAGCTGGGTGCCGAGCAGCGTCACACATTCGAGCCCCAGCGACTCGGCGAACGCCCTGACCAGTGAACTCTTCCCGATGCCGGGGGCACCCCAGAGGAAGACGGGACGCACCAGGGCGACGTTGAGCAACACCTCGGGAAGCGCGGCCGGCGTGACGGTGACGGTGGCCTGCATACGCACCAGCTTCTCGAATCACCTGATCTCCGGCCATCGGTTTTATATGCGGTGTGGGCGACGCTGGGAGGCCTGAGGGCCGGCCTTGAATGGTTCGGGCCGTTCCCCCAGGCCGTCCGTCCCCGCGGGCGCCCTGGTCAGCCGCAGTTGGTGCCGCGCTTGCCGCCCTCGGTTCCGGTGATGCGGCCCATCCAGTCGACGCAGCGGCCCGCCGCCGAGATGTAGATCGGGCCCGCGTAGGAGGTGTAGTTGCCGCCGTCGTACTGCGGCCAGTGGGTGCCGACCGGGTGGAGGCCCAGCCCGGCCTCGACCAGGACCCGGGAGCCGACGCTGTTCCGTTTGGCGACGACGCAGTTCTTGCCCGTCGAGGAGTTGTAGGTCAGGAACACCGTCCCCTTGGTGCCGATCGGGGCCGAGTTGACGACGCCGTAGCCCGTGCCGCACTCGCCGCCGTAGGAGGCGGCCAGAGCCGGCTGGGCGGACGTGAGGGTCGCGGCGAGCACGGCGGTGGCGCACGCGGCGGTGACGGTGGCCTTCTTGACGAGTTTCATTGGTCCCCTTCCAATGGCTTCCGTTGCGCTTCACGCTGGCACGGGCTTTCGTCCAACCGGTAGCGATCTCCGTCCGGCATTTGTCCGTTGGACATTGGACAAATGAAACCGCAGGTCAGCTCACTCGGACGTCCAGGAAGATCGGGCGTTTGTCGGGGAACAGGAGACGGCCCTCGGCGTCCACCATCTTCCAGAAGATCTTGCAGGCGCCGGCCGTCTTCGGCGCCTCCACCGTCACCCGGATGTCGACCGAGCTCCCCGGCGGGGTGCGGGGGACTCCGACCTTTCTGGGTGCGGCGCACAGGGTGTCGTTCACGCGCATGAGGAAGCGCCCGGCCCACTCGACCTTGCCGGCGTTCTTGATCCGCCAGACCTTCTCGAACGACTCACCCTTCCCGACCAGGGTGCCGTCGGGAATCGTGACATCGGCCTCGAAGACCGACTCGTCGAGGGCGATGGGGGTCGCCACGGACGGCTCCGGCGACCGGCCGCTGAACAGGAACACCCCGGCCACGACGACCGCGCACGCCACGACGGCGGCGGCCAGAACCTTCGGCCGAAACCTCGAAACCGCTCGCGGGCCTGACGCCACCGGCTCCGGATCCCCGGCGCCGGGGCCTTCGGACGATGCACGCGCGGTCGGGCTTGTGGATGGTGACGGACTGCCCTGGGGAGCGGCGGATTCCGCGGGGGACGGTGCGAGATCGGTGGAAGGGACCGAGACTGCGGATGATGGCGCGACGCCTTCGGGAGCGGGCGGGTCGACCCCCTGATGGTGGGAGGCGAGGGCGGTCAGGTCGGTGAGCGCCTTTGTTCTCGTCCAGTGGGTTCGCCACTCCCGTTCGGTCGCCGCCTGATCCTGCCCCAGCCGCCCCACCGCGAGAACGCGGACGAACTCCCAAGTCACGGCCCAGCTTGGCAAGGTTCGCCCCTGGGCCGCCGCGGCGAGGGACGACTTCGAGGCGGCGGCGCCCTGGGCGCACATCTCGGCGAACGACGGGTCGCCGGCCGCGATCTTGAGCTGCCACAGTCGGTCGGCGAACGCCTCGACCGGGCCCGCGTCGGGATCGGGACGGTTGGGTCTGCGTCCGCGCCGGTCTCCCTGTGCGTCTCTCAACTGGCCCCCTGCCCGGTTGGATCATCGACTCGGCCGCCGACACTACCCAACACCGAACTTGACCGGTCGCGGTAAGAAGCGCCCTGTGGAAATCCGTGGCCGCGCCGCGATCGGGGACCGCCCCTGGGCTTCCTATGCTGCAATGGTGACTATCCGTGTTCGCATGGGCTGTGAACCTCACTCTCCGCAGCGGAAGTGGAGAGTGAGGTGAACGCCCAGGTGAGGCTGGCCGCGTCGATCACCCCGGCCGTCGCAGTGCTGGCGCTCGTCGCCGTCTGGGGGCGGGGGCTGCCCGCGCTCGTCGAAGTTGTGGTGGTACTGCTGCTGGCCGGGTGCGTGCTGGCCGCCGTCCACCACGCCGAGGTGGTCGCGCATCGGGTGGGGGAGCCGTTCGGGTCGCTGATCCTGGCGGTCGCGGTCACGGTCATCGAGGTCGGGCTGATCGTCACGCTGATGCTCTCGGGCGGTCCGGGGGTGGCCACGCTGGCCCGTGACACCGTCTTCGCCGCGGTGATGATCACCTGCAACGGCATCGTCGGCCTGTCGCTGCTGGTCTCGGCGCTGAAGCGGGGGACCGCGCCGTTCAAGCCCGAGGGGACCGCCGGGGCGCTGGCCACCGTCATCACGCTGGCGACGTTGTCGCTGGTGCTGCCGACGTTCACGACCAGCAACCCCGGGCCCGAGTTCTCGGGGCCGCAGCTCGTCTTCGCCGCCGTGGTGTCCTTCGGGCTGTACGTCTTGTTCGTCTTCGTCCAGAGCGTCCGGCACCGGGACTACTTCGTGCCCGAGGGCGACGACGACTTCCACTCCTACGTCCCGTCCGGGAAGACCGCCCTGACCAGTCTCGGGCTGCTGGTCCTGGCGCTGGTCGCGGTCGTCGGGCTGGCGAAGGTCGAGTCGAAGAGCATCGAGGACGCCGTCTTCGCCGCCGGGCTGCCCCCGTCGGTGGTCGGCGTGGTCATCGCGCTGCTGGTGCTGCTGCCCGAGACCCTCGCGGCCGCCCGCAACGCGCGGCGCGACCGCACGCAGATCAGCTTCAACCTCGCGCTGGGGTCGGCCATGGCCAGCATCGGGCTGACCATCCCGACGATCGCGGTGGCCTCGATCTGGCTCTCCGGGCCGCTCATGCTCGGGCTGGGCGCGGTGCACATCGTGCTGCTGATGCTCACCGCCGTCGTCGGCACGCTCACCGTCCTGCTGGGGCGGGCGACGCTGCTGCAGGCGGGGGTGCACCTCGCGCTGTGCGGCAGCTACCTGTTCCTGGCCGCAGTGCCCTGAGCGGTCAGCGCAGGGCGTCCATGTCGATGACGGTCACCGTGTCGCCCTGCCGGTAGTAGGTCGCCCGGTCACCGAGCACCAGGCTCGGGACGCCGCCGCTCGGGCCGGGATAGAGCATGATGTGCCCGGCCTTACCGCTGGCCAGGTCGTAGAGCGCCGAGCCGCGTTCGCCGTTCGGGTCGGGCTGGATGAGGTGGACGACGTGCCAGCCCCACAGCCGGGCCGACGGCCGGCCGGGGAACGGCCGGGCGGCCGTGCCGTCGCGTCGCCACGCCTCCAGCAGGTCGGCGCACCATTCGGGGCCGCAGCCGAACCAGACCGTCCGGCCGGGCGGCACGGACGCCGTCGGCCGGGAGCCGTCGCGGAGGTTGAGCAGTTCGTCGCGGCCCCGGCTCGCCCACGGCCACTCCATCAGGACGTATCCCGTCGAGTCCGGCACCTCGCTGACGCCGCCGCCGGACAGCGGGACCTGCCGGACGGGCGAGTCGACCGTCGACCAGACCACCATGCCGTTGGCGATGCCGAGACCGGTGAGCGACGACGGCGACGGCTCCAGGGCGGCCAGCTTCAGGGGTTCGCCGCCGGTCAGCGGCACCGACCACAGGGCGCCCCCGCTCCACCAGACGGCGTGCCCCTGGCCCGCGATCAGATTCGTCGTGTACGCGTTCACGGTCGCCAGCACGCTGAAGGCGCGGCGCGTCAGGTCGTACAGGAGGATCGTCTCCTGCTCGCCCTTGCCCACGACCAGGTCGCCGACGACGTCGGTGGGGGTGAACGCGAGCCCGCCGGGGCCGTCGGCCGGGACCTGGTGGACGGCCTGCGGCCACACCCGCTCGATGGGGGCGGCGGGCGGGGCGGCGTACGGCCCGGCGGGTGCGGGCCGGTCGGCGAGGCCGCGTACCGCGAGCATGATGCCGCTCGCCACGACGACGAGGGAGACCGCGACGGCGACCGGCGCGAGCCAGCGCAGTGAGAACGACCGGTGCGGCGGCGGCACGGGGTGGGTGAGGCCGTCGTCGGCGACGGTCGCGGCCTTCGCGGCGAAGGCGTCTTTCAGCAGGTCTTCGATGTCGCTCATCCCGACGCCCTCAGCTCTCGTTCGAGGCGGTTCAGCGCCCGCATGACAGTCGAGCGGACCGTGCTCTGGCGCAGGCCGGTCACGTCCGCGATCTCGGCGTCGGACAGGTCGAGGTAGTAGCGCAGCACCAGCGTCTCCCGCTGCCGGGCGGGCAGCCGGGTCACCGCGGTCAGCACCTCCTGGCGGGTCTCGCCCAAGAGCGCCGCCGTCTCGGCCGACTCGGCCGGCACGAGCGCCGGAGGCGGTTTGTGCAGGGCCACCCTGCGGCGGCGCAGCGCCGAGCGCGCCCCGTTGAGCACGCTCGACCGGACATAGGCCAAGGTCAGCACGCCCGGCCGGCGGCCGTGCAGCCGGGCGAAGACGTCTTGGACGATGTCTTCGGCGGTCTCCCGGTCGCCCACCAGCAGCAGCGCGAGCCGGATGAGGTCGAGCCTGTTCTCCCGATAGAGGGTGACCAGAACATCGCCCGACTCCTGGAGCATGTCACCCGTCATGTCTATAGAACGCCCGACCCCCCGCATCCGCTGCGCGGGATCAGGCGGTTATCTCAACCGAGCCCCGCATACTGCCGGGGCCGCAGGGCCTGGGTGCGCAGCGCCGACAGCGCCGCCGCCTGGCCCACCGGGGTGAGCTGCCAGGTCGACCGCCAGTCGCACGACACGCGCAGGTCGAGCGCGTCGAGGCGGCGCTGGAACTCGCCCATCGGGCCGCCCAGGTCGCGGGCGCTCACCTGCGCGCCGGCCGCCGAGCGCCAGCCCTCGCCGTTGACCACCTCGGCGACGCGTTCGCACAGGTCGGGATAGCTGTACGCGGCCCCGTCGGCCAGCAGCATCAGCGCCGACTCGCGGATGGAGACCTCGAAGTCGTGTTCGCCCTTGGCCGGGGTCAGCAGGGTCGCCGTAACGGCCGTCCACAGGAGGTCGGGGTTGTCGGCCAGCTTCCGGCCCGCCGAGGTCAGCACGAGTTTGCGGCCGGTCCGCCGGACCGCCTTCAGCTCGCTCATCATGATCTCGCGGAGCATCGTCAGGGTCGGCACGTCGGCCTCGCCCCGGACGGTGCCCGACGTCAGCGTGTCCCAGCCGAACAGCTCGACCGACTCGACCACGAGGGCGCGGGCGACGTTGAACTTCTGGGTCAGCGGCACCCCGCCGGTCTCGGCCCAGTCGAGCAGCCACCACAGCGAGGCCAGATGGGGCTCCTCGGGCGGCGGGACGGGCGCGTGCAGCCGCACCTCGAACGGCTGGGCGAGGTCTCGGCGGGCCCGGCCCCGGCCGAGGACCCACCGGTTGAGGCGTTCGCCGTGGACGCGGTGGAGCCAGCAGTCGCCGCCGAGTTCGGGGCGCGGGCTGTTCAGCCACCGCCGGGTGAGGTCGAGGCGGCCCTTCAGGAACGCCTTCGCGCCGGGCTGCGGCAGCTCGCCCGACACCAGGGCCAGTTCGAGGGCGGCCGCGCAGGCCACGTGGGCGCCGAGTTCCTCCGGACCCATGATGGAGCTCCAGCTGAGCTCCGGTACGTCGGGAGGGAGGACTCCGGTCGCCTCCACGGCGTCCTGGTAGGCGGCGGTGCCGGCCTCCTCGCCCTCGCGGGCGTAGACGCGCAGGATCCGGGTCGTGGTGGGCGAGTCGCAGAGGGCGGCGTATCTCTCCATGCCGCCCAGCTCGAACAGGCGCCCGAGGGCGCGGGCGATCCCGTGGCGGTCGCCCGTCACCTTGATCGGAAGGGCGTACCAGAGGAACTCGCAGACGTCGAGCTGGCTGATCGTCTCAAGGGCCTCACCGCCGGTGAGCCACTCCACGGCGACACGAGCCGAGTCGGCGACATCCGGCTCGGCTCGCTCCAGCTCGGCGAGGAGGGCCGCCACGTCAGGTGCGGGCATGACCCGCAGTCTGCCGTATGGCACCCACCGTTGACGACGACCGAGAGACACTCGGGACCACCCCCCTAGTGACTCACGATACGGACCGCCCCGCCAGAGGTCAGATCCAGCCCTTCTTGTACAACATCCGGTCATACCAGTCTTGGTACGGAAGGAGCTCCGCCGACAGCACCGGATAGAGCCACCAGAAGTTCAGCAGCGACAGCAGGGCGAACAGGCCGACCGCGATCGCGCCGGCGCGTCGCCGCTGCAGCGGAGCGGTGGCGGGGCCGATGAGCAGGCCCGCCGCCAGCACGATGGCCAAGATCATGAACGGCACCATCGGGATGGCGTAGAAGAGGAACATCGTGCGGTTGTCGGCCCAGGCGAAGTAGAACCAGGGCAGCCAGCCCGCCGCGTAGCCCAGCAGGATCGCCCCGGCCCGCCAGTCGCGGGTGGCGACGTACCAGGCGATCATGGCGATGAGGGCGGCGAGACCGGCGTACCAGATGATCGGGGTGCCGGTGCCGAGCACGGCCCACGAGCAGCTGTCGGCGCCGCAGCCCGAGGGCGACTCGTAGAAGAACGCGACCGGGCGGGTGAGCAGCGGCCACTGCCACGGCTGCGACTGGTAGGGGTGCGTGGTCTCCAGGCCGGTGTGGAACGACAGGATCTGGGTCTGGTAGTCGAGCCACGAGCGCATCGAGCTGAACACGAAGTTCTGCCAGCCGCCCGAGGTGGCCTCGGCCCAGTTGCGGCCGTAGCCGCGTTCACCCGCGAACCAGCCGACGAACGAGACGACGTACACGACCAGAGACAGGATCGCGACCCAGGCGAACGCGAGCGGCACGTCGAGCTTCAGCGTCGCCAGCACCGGACGGCGCAGCCCGACCGCGCGGCGGGCGCCCAGGTCCCACAGGACGGTCATGATGCCGAACGCGGCGATGAACAGGATGCCGGTCCACTTGGTGGCCAGCGCGGCGCCCAGGCACAGCCCGGCGGCCAGCCGCCACGGGCGCAGTCCCAGCTTGGGGCCCAGATCGCCGATGGGGGAGTTCTCGTACCAGTCGGCCAGCCGTTCGCGGGACTTGTCGCGGTCGACGACCAGGCAGGCGAACCCGGCCAGCAGCCAGAACATCAGGAAGATGTCGAGCAGCGCGGTGCGCGACAGCACGAAGTGGAGGCCGTCGACCGCCAGCAGGAACCCGGCCAGGCAGCCCAGCACGGTCGAGCGGGTCATCCGGCGGGCCAGCCGGGCCAGCAGGAAGATCGAGATCGTGCCGACCAGCGCGGCGGCGAACCGCCAGCCGAACGGGTTCAGCCCGAACATCCACTCGCCGAGGGCGATCATCCACTTGCCGAGCGGCGGGTGGACGACGTAGGAGCCGCAGTCGACGACGTTCTGACAGACCTTGAAGATGTTGTCGTCGCCGCGCAGCATCGCCTGGTTGGCCGCGTCGCCGTCGAGGAACTGGGTCTCCACGCCGTATTTCAGCGTCGACCAGGCGTCTTTGGCGTAGTAGGTCTCGTCGAAGACCACCGCCTTCGGCACCTCGAGGCGGTCGAACCGCAGGAAGCCGCCGAACAGGGCGATGAGCGCGGGGCCGAGCCAGGCCCACAGCCCGTCGGCCGGCATCGGCGGCAGCAGCCGCTCGCGTACGGAGAGCACGCGCTCCTCCGGCTCAGGCTGTTCGGGCGCCTTGTCAGCGAAATCTGTCACGGCCACGGCGACACACTACTGGCGACACGCCGTCACGAACACGACGAACACCCTGATTCCTGACCCCACCGCACGCCGACATCTGAACCGGCGAACCACCGAAAGTGCGGCGACCAGTGCGGAGGAGGGAGGGACCAGGACCGTCGCGCGCCACAACGCCGCAGCGCGCCGACGCCTGGACTGACGGAGCGCCGGGAGCGAAGCGACCAGAGCGGAGGACGGAAGGCGTCGGATGAGAGCGCGGGGACCGTCGCGCCGGAGGCGCGGCCGACACACACCAGCGTGAAGCTTTCATACTGAGGGGGTGACTGACTACGGGACCCTCGTGCTGGCCGGCGCCCCCATCGGGCAACCGGGCGACGCCTCGCCGCGACTGCGCGCCGCTCTGGAGAGCGCCGACGTGATCGCCGCCGAGGACACCCGGCGGCTGCGCCGGCTGGCCGGCGACCTGGAGGCCGAGATCACCGGGCGGATCGTGTCCTACTACGACCAGAACGAGGCCGCCCGCGCCCGAGAGCTGCTCGGCCACCTGCTCGAAGGCCAGAAGGTGCTGGTCATCACCGACGCCGGCATGCCGGGCGTGTCCGACCCCGGCTACCGGCTGACCCGGCTCGCCGTCGAGGCGGGGGTGCGGGTGACCGCCCTCGCCGGCCCGTCGGCCGTCACCACCGCCCTGGCCGTCTCGGGGCTGCCCAGCGACCGGTTCTGCTTCGAGGGCTTCCCGCCCCGCAAGGCCGGTGATCGCGGACGCCGGCTGGAGAAGCTGGCCGGCGAGGAACGCACCATGGTGTTCTTCGAGGCGCCCCACCGGCTGGAGGCCTCACTGCTGGCCATGGCCGAGGCGTTCGGCGCCGACCGGTCGGCCGCCGTCTGCCGCGAGCTGACCAAGACCTATGAAGAGGTGCGGCGCGGCACGCTCGCCGAACTCGCCGCGTGGGCCCCCGAGGCCAAGGGCGAGATCACGATCGTGGTCGCCGGGGCGGTCGCCCGGGAGGTCTCGGTGGACGACCTCCTCGGCGAGGTCGCCCGGCTGGAGGCGACCGGGGTCACCCGGAAGCAGGCCATCGCCGACGTGGCCAAGGAGGCCGGGGTGTCGAAGCGCGACCTCTACAACGCGGTGCACTCGGCCTAGGCCGCCACCGGTTCGTCTGCGAGGGGTTCCCGGGCGCGCCTTCTCGGCAGCCGCGCGTTCCGCAGCGCGATCGCCGCCGCGAGGCAGGCCAGCGGCACGGCCGGGAGCAGGTAGCGGTAGTCGAACTCGGCGGTGGCCGCCGGGGCCAGCACCAGGCCGGCCGCCCCCAGGAACGGCAGCAGCACCGGGCCGCCCAGGGTGCGCCAGCGCTGCACCACGCCCACCAGCCCGGCCAGCAGCAGCAGGCCGAGGATCGTGCCCGGCAGGCGTACCACCGACTGGTAGCTCATCATGAACGTCGAGAAGGGGGCGACCTTCACGGTGGCCGCCTCGCCGTTCTCGTAGCGCGTGGCGTCGCCGTTGGTCGTGCCCCGGTAGGAGCTCCACGCGGGGAGCTTCGTGGTGGTGTTGTTGCTGAACTCGTAGAGGCCGAAGGTCTTGTTGTCGGGGAAGACCGGGCGGCCCCACTGGAAGGCGCGGAAGAAGTCTTTGGCGATGGCGGCCAGGTAGTCGAGCGGCTGGGCCATGATCGCGCGTTTGGCGAACTCGCTCGCGATGCGGTTGGTCTCGGCGTCGAACTTCCGGCCCGCGCCGAAGACGTGGAGCTGGTTCTCGTTGTCCCACCAGAGGTAGGCCTGCGCCGACTTCTCACGCTCGGCCACCGGCGTGTTGATGCACAGCAGGGCCAGGTCGAGGTCTTCGCGCGGGTCGAGGCCCATCTTGTCGCAGTCGGCGAACAGGGCGGTGCGCATGTAGAGGATCACGCCGTCGCTCTGGGTCATCGCGAAAGGGCCGTTGACCGCCTTGAACCAGCCCATGTAGCCGATGACCGGGATCACGCAGGCGGTCAGCATGGCCGCGATCGGCTTCCAGCCGACCCGCTTGATCAGCATGAACGCCACCACGAGGGCCAGGATCGGCAGGCCGATGCTGCGGGTCAGCGCCGTCAGCGCGAGCAGCCCGCCGACCGCCGCGCCGACCTTCCAGGTCATCGACCGGTGCCAGAGCACCAGCACGATCACCCCGGTGACCAGCAGGGTGAACATGGCGTCGCTCATGATCAGCTGCTCGAGCTGGATCTGGTAGGCGTCGAACAGCACCGGCACGGTGGCCAGAGTCGCGGCCCACCCGGCCATGGCGAACCTTTTGACCAGCAGCGCATAGATCAACCCGGCCGTTGCCAGGCCCATCAGGTGTTGCGTGAGGACAACCAAGGTGAAGCTGTGAAAGGGTCGGAGCAGCAGCATCCAGAAGGCGTAGCCATCCGGTCTGATCGGGTGGGGCCTCGGGTGGAGCGCGACCGACA
Source organism: Herbidospora galbida (assembly GCF_005233835.1). GTDB lineage: Bacteria > Actinomycetota > Actinomycetes > Streptosporangiales > Streptosporangiaceae > Herbidospora > Herbidospora galbida. Next base: position 66,850 of record NZ_SZQA01000012.1, read on the forward strand.
CGTAGTCGTAGGAGTCGTTGAACCACATCGCCGGGCCGAAGCCGAGCATCGTGACGAGCCGCAGGAGCGCGCCGACCGCGAGCGCGGCGGCGAACCAGCGATGATTGCGCAGCGTGACGACGAGACGCTCCTTCCAGGTGACCTGGGGGGCGCCTGTGACGGCGGGTTCCGCGACCGCGACCATGGTTACAGAATGCCAGGGGTTTTCGGGACTTGACCCGCCCCCCTTGGGGCAGACGGCATCATGGTCTGATTACTGACCGGCGATCACAGGTGTAAACGGCAGGGGTAACGAACGTGGAACTGACAGTGGTCATGCCGTGCCTCAACGAGGCGGAGACCGTGGAGGTGTGCGTAACGAAGGCCCTGGCCTGCATGCGCGAGAACGGGATCGACGGCGAGGTGGTGATCGCCGACAACGGCAGCACCGACGGCTCGCAGCAGCTCGCCCGTGACGCCGGCGCGCGGGTCGTGCACATCGACCAGAAGGGCTACGGCAACGCCCTGATCGGCGGCATCCGCGCCGCGCGCGGCAAGTACGTGATCATGGGCGACGCCGACGACTCCTACGACTTCACCAATCTGATGCCGTTCGTCGAGGAGCTGCGCAAGGGCGGCGAACTCGTCATGGGCAACCGCTTCAAGGGCGGCATCGCCCCCGGCGCCATGCCCCCGCTGCACCGCTACCTGGGCAACCCGGTCCTGTCGTTCGTGGGCCGCCTGTTCTTCCCCAGCGCCATCCAGGACTTCCACTGCGGCCTGCGCGGCTTCCGCCGTGACTCGATCCTCAAGCTGGGCCTGCAGACCGGGGGCATGGAGTTCGCCTCCGAGATGGTCGTGAAGGCCACCCTGCAGGGCCTCGACGTGCGCGAGGTGCCGACCACCCTGGCGCCCGACGGCCGCTCCCGCCCGCCGCACCTGCGCTCCTGGCGCGACGGCTGGCGGCACCTGCGCTTCCTGCTCCTCTACAGCCCGCGCTGGCTGTTCTTCATCCCGGGCCTGGCCCTGATGATCTTCGGTCTGGTCGTCGGCGCCGCGCTGACCTTCGGCCCGGTCTACATCGGCCAGCTCGCCTTCGACGTCGACACCCTCGTCGGCGCCTCGGCGATGGTGGTGATCGGCTTCCAAGCGGTGCTGTTCGCCCTGTTCACCAAGGTGTACGCCGCCGAGGAGGGCTTCCTGCCCGAGTCTCCGCGCATCAGGAAGCTGATCGACATCGTCACCCTCGAACGCGGCCTCATCATCGGCGGCCTGCTGGCCCTCGCCGGTCTGCTCGGCCTGGTGGCCTCGCTGGCCCACTGGGGCGGCAAGGGCTTCGGCGAGCTGATCCCGGCCGAGTCGCTGCGTCTGGTCGTGCCGTCGGCGACCGCCTTCATCATGAGCTTCCAGACGATCTTCGCCTCGCTCTTCATCTCGATCCTGGGCATCCGCCGCTCGCGCGAGACCCCGGCCGACATCGCCGCCTCCGCCGCCGAGGAGGCCGCCGAGGCTGTGAATAAGCAGCCGACGCTGTAGTCGGATGCCTCTAGGCTTGGAGGCATGTCTCAGCACATCTTGACCGCCGTCGCGTGGCCCTACGCCAACGGGCCACGCCACATCGGGCACGTCTCAGGGTTCGGCGTGCCGTCCGACGTCTTCAGCCGCTACCAGCGGATGGCGGGCAACAAGGTGCTGATGGTCTCGGGCACCGACGAGCACGGCACGCCGATCCAGGTCCAGGCCGACAAGGAAGGCGTCTCCGCCCGGGAGCTCGCCGACCGCTACAACCGGGTCATCGCCGAAGACCTGACGGCCCTCGGCCTCTCCTACGACCTGTTCACCCGCACGACCACGCTCAACCACTACGCCGTCGCCCAGGAGATCTTCCTCGGGCTGCACAAGAACGGCTACATCTTCCCGAAGACCACGATGGGCGCGGTCTCCCCGTCCACCGGTCGCACCCTGCCCGACCGCTACATCGAGGGCACCTGCCCGATCTGCGGCTACGACGGCGCGCGTGGCGACCAGTGCGACAACTGCGGCAACCAGCTCGACCCGATCGACCTGATCAACCCCAAGTCGAAGATCAACGGCGAGACGCCGAAGTTCATCGAGACCGAGCACTTCATGCTCGACCTGCCCGCCTTCGCCGACGCGCTCGGCACCTGGCTGCAGGGCAAGCAGGGCGAGTGGCGGCCCAACGTGCTGAAGTTCTCGCTCAACCTGCTGGGCGACCTGCAGCCGCGCGCGATCAGCCGTGACCTCGACTGGGGCGTGCCGATCCCGCTCGACGGATGGAGCGACCGCAACGACAAGCGCCTCTACGTCTGGTTCGACGCGGTCATCGGCTACCTGAGCGCCTCGGTCGAGTGGGCCCGCCGGTCGGGCGACCCCGACGCGTGGCGGGCCTGGTGGCAGAACCCCGACGCCCGCGGCTACTACTTCATGGGGAAAGACAACATCGTCTTCCACTCCGAGATCTGGCCGGCGATGCTGCTCGGCTACAACGGAGAGGGCGCCCGGGGCGGCGCGGCCGGGTCGCTGGGGCGGCTCGACCTGCCCTCCGAGGTGGTGTCGAGCGAGTTCCTGACCATGGAGGGGCGCAAGTTCTCCTCCTCGCGGTCGGTCGTGATCTACGTCCGCGACTTCCTGGAGCGCTACTCCGCCGACGCGCTGCGCTACTACATCGCGGTGGCCGGCCCCGAGAACCAGGACACCGACTTCACCTGGTCGGAGTTCCTCAACCGCAACAACGGCGAGCTCGTCGCGGCCTGGGGCAACCTGGTCAACCGGTCGATCTCGATGGCGTCCAAGAACTTCGGGAAGATCCCCGACGCGGTCGACCTGACCGACGCCGACCGGGCGCTGCTGGCGCGGTCGAAGGCCGCCTTCCCGGCGGTCGGGGCCGAGCTCGGCCGCTCGCGGTTCAAGAACGCGGTGACCGAGGCGTTCGACGTGGTCCGCGACGCCAACCGCTACCTGGCCGAGCAGGAGCCCTGGAAGATCAAGGACGACGCGGTCCGCCAGGGCACCATCCTCCACGTGGCGCTCCAGGTCGTCGACGACGCCAAGACGCTGCTCACCCCGTTCCTGCCGAACTCCTCCAACAAGATCCACGAGATGCTGGGCGGCCAGGGCGTCTGGTCGGGCATGCCGGAGATCCGCGAGGTCGACGAGCCGGGCGGGCGCTCCTACCCGGTCATCACCGGCTCCTACGACGGCGCGGCGAAGTGGGAGCACAGGCCCGTCCAGTCGGGCACCCCGCTGGCCCCGCCGAAGCCGCTGTTCGCCAAGCTCGACTCGAAGATCGTCGACGAAGAACTGGCCAGACTGGAAAGCTGATGTCCGTTCCGCTCCCCGAGGCGCTCGGCGCCGAGGTGTTCGACAGCCACTGCCACCTCGACATCATGGTCGGGGAGCGCAAGGCGTCGTCCGGTGACCCCGTCGCCCTGGCCGCGCAGGCGGCCGGGGCGAGCGTCGACCGCATCCTCGACGAGGCCAGGTCGGTCGGGGTGACCCGCCTGGTCACGATCGGCTACGACCTGCGCTCCTCCGAGTGGGGCGCCGAGATCGCCCGCGACCACGAGGGCGTCTACGCCGGCGTGGCGATCCACCCCAACGAGGCCCACGCGGCGACGCCCGAGGTGCTCGACCAGATCGAGGCGCTGGCCCGGCTGCCGCACGTCCGCGCGGTCGGCGAGACCGGCCTCGACTTCTTCCGCGACTGGGCGTCCAAAGACGACCAGCACGCCTCGTTCCGGGCGCACATCGAGATCGCCAAGCGCACCGGCAAGGCGCTGGTGATCCACGACCGCGACGCCCACGATGCGGTCCTCGAGGTGCTCTCCTCCCAAGGTGCTCCCGACGTCGTGGTCTTCCACAGTTACTCGGGCGACGCCGAGATGGCCAAGCGCTGCGTCGAGGCGGGTTATCACCTGTCGTTCTCGGGCCCGGTCACCTACAAGAACGCCGCCTACCTGCGCGAGGCCGCGAAGGTCGCGCCCGCGGAGCTGATCCTGGTCGAGACCGACGCGCCCTATCTGCCGCCGACCCCCCACCGGGGCAAGCCCAACGCGCCCTACCTGATCCCGCTCACCCTGCGCTGCCTGGCGGAGGTGAAGGGCATGGCGCCGGAGGCGCTGGCGGAGATCATCAATGTGAACGGTCCGCGCGTTTTCGGTGATTGGTAATGGGATGTCACGGTACGGTGTGAGTTGACCATGGCGCTTCCGGAAGGACGCATCCGTGTATTCCCCGACGTTGGAGAGCCCCGCCACGGGCAGCCAATTGTCGGGCTGGGAACACCCGGTCGAGAAACCCGCTGAAACGCCGTCCCGGTTGAGGGCGCTGGTCCGTCCGTGGCTGGCCGTGCTGTGCGCCGCCGCGCTGGGGGCCTCGGTGGGCGTGGTCACCGGGGTCGGGCTGGCCCGCGAGATCACCCTCGACGTCGACGGCAAGCTGACCACCCACCGCTCGTTCGCGGCCGACGTGCGCGGCGCTCTGAAGGCCGCCGGGGTGCCCTACGAGACGGGCGACATGGTCTCGCCCCCGCCGTCGGCCGAGATCGGCGACGACATGACGATCGTGGTCAGGCACGCCCGCCCGCTGACGCTGAACCTCGACGGGACCTCCAGCACCCATCTGACCACGGCGCTGAACGTCCAGGACGCGCTCGAAGAGCTCAAGATGAACCCCAACAAGCTGCAGCTGTCGACGACCCGGCTGCGGCAGATCCCGGTCGAGGGGTTCCAGCTGAACGCGCGGTCCCAGCGCAAGGTGACGATCGTGGCCGGCAGCATGCGCATCGAGACCACGACGACCGGCCGGACCGTCGAAGAGGTCCTGGAGGAGTCGAGCGTCGAACTCGGCGAGGGCGACAAGGTGTCGCCCGGCCTGTCGACCTTCCCGCCCGAAGACACCGTGATCCGGGTGACCCCCGGCCTGCCGCCCCACACGATCCCGATCTCGCCCGACGTGGCCGCGCTGAACTGGGACGCCCTGGCGCGCTGCGAGTCGGGTCCCGACCCCAAGCTGGTCTCCGGCGGGCGGTTCGGGCTCTACCGGTTCAGCCTGGGGATGTGGCGGGCGGTCGGCGGCGAGAAGCGGCCGGTCGACTGGCCGAAGGCCGAGCAGACCTACCGGGCGCAGCTGCTCTACCAGCGCCTTGCGGGCGACTGGAAGCGCGCCTGGCCGGAGTGCGGCGACCGCCTCTGAGCTAGTGGACGGCATGGCCGTAGTCGACCGATCCCGCCGGCGCGGGGGCCGCCGCCGAGGTGAAGACCGCCCCGACGCCGTCGCGGTCGGGTGCGCCGATCAACAGCCCCGAGGCCCCGTCGGCCGCCAGCGACCAGCCGTAACGCTGGCCCGGCTGGGGCGGGACCGGCAGCGCGGCCACGGTTCCGTCGACGGTGCCGGTGTGTACGCCCCCCGTCGCCCCCTTCGTATAAGGGTGGCCCATGGCGAGCCTCCCGTCGCCGGTGAACGCCAGGGCCCAGCCCAGCCCCGTCGTGCCGGGCACGGTGATCGCCCTGACGGGGGAGAGGCCGGCCCAGAGCTGGACCATGCCGGCGTCCTTCGGCCCGGCGAGCGGGGCGCCCGCGGCCAGGTAGTCGGTGCCGCCGATCCGGGTGGTCGCCAGCGTCCAGCCGAAGCGGTTGCCCGCTTCTTCCGGCACGTCCTTGGTCGCCTGCCCGAGGTCCCACTTCTTGGTCGTGTACGGCGCCCCCGCCAGCACGTTCTGGACGACGACCACCGTCCCGGCGTCGACGATGCCGCTGGCGACCTGCACGCCCGTGCCGTCGTTGTCCTCGTAGGGCACGCCGACGGCCAGGTCGGGCCGGGCCGGGTCGCCGTGGAAGGCCAGCGACCAGCCCCACATGTCGCCGACCTCGCCGTTGCCGATCATGCCGTCGGACTCCTGGTTGACGCGCACCCGCCCGTCGGGGGTTAAGAGGTGCACGGCCCCGGCGTCGGTCACCGGGTCGTCGGCGTGGGGTTCGCCGACCGCCAGCACCGCCCCGCCCGGCCGGTCGGCCGTCGCCAGCGACCAGCCGAAGTGGGCGTCCTTCTCGGGGTCCTGCGCGGTCACGGTCCGGACGCCGCCCGCGCCGAACACGTAGACCGCGCCCTGGTCGGCGGCTCCGGCGTAGGGGGCGCCGACGACGACGTCGAGACAGCGGTCGCCGTCGACGTCGGCGGTGGCCACGGCCCAGCCGAAGCCGGTGCTGGGCTCGCCGCCCGGGGCCTTGAGGGTCCGGCCCCCGAAGGTGACGGTCTCGGCGAAGGGGTCGCCGACGGCGTGGCCCGCATCGGCGCACGGCGCGGCGGAGGCCGTACCGGAAGGAAGGAGGGCGGCGCCGAGCAGGAGCGCGGCGAGCAGCCGGGTCACAGAGCCACCTCCAGGCCGCCGCCGAACTGGAGCCGGGCGGGGACGCGGTCATCGGGGAGATCGAACACGAGCATGCCGTCGGAGCGCCCGCCGGGCCGCAGCCCGCTCGGCAGCGGCGTGGAGAGACGATGGGCCCGGTAGGTCGCGCCCGAGTCGTCGAGCAGCACCGGCGTGGCGGTGATCGCGACCAGAGCGCCGCCGGTGTTGACCATGCTCCACGGGATCACGCAGAACGCCCCCTGCGAGGCCGTGACCCCTTCGAAGTCCGGCAGCCCGCAGCGCGGATCCCGCGTGACGACCAGGTCCACCCCGAACCCCGCGCCGACGGTGATCCGCTTGCCGACGTCGCCGTCGGCGGCCTGCTGCGCGGCGATCTGCACTGCGGTCCGCGGCTCGTTGTCACCCGACACGACCAGCACCCCGACGCTGACGACGAACGCGACGAAGATCACGACCGCCGCGATGAGCCAGCGGTCGGAACGGGATCGCGGTGGTTTGACCGGTGGTCCCTCGGTGGTGTCCGGTTCGTTCGCGGCGACGACGGTGACCGGCTCGGCGCGGGACAGGGCGGCGGTGCGATCGGCCGCCGCCCGGTCGGCCACGAGAGGCGCGGAGACCGGCTCCTCCTCCGGCGCCGCCAGGTCGGCCGGTTCGGGGAGGCTCTGCTGGAGGGTCCGGTTCAGTTCCTCCACCGGGATCAGCGGCTCGGCCCGCCGGACCTCCGGCTCGCGGGCCGAGACCGGCGGCAGGGCGCCGCCGACCAGGGCGATCAGCAGGTCCTGGGCGGTCGGGCGGCGCGTCGGGTCGGGGTCGGTCGCCAGGCGGACCAGCTCGTTCAGCGGCTCGGGGAGCGCGCCCAGGTCGGGGCGGCTGTTCAGGACGCGGGCCGCCAGGGTCACCATGTTGCCCTGGCCGTAGGGGTGGCGGCCGGTGCCGGCGTACGCCACCAGGCAGCCCCAGGCGAAGATGTCGGTCCACGGGCTCACCGGCTCGCCGCGCACCTGCTCCGGCGCCCACCAGCCGGGGCTGCCGAGGAGCTCCCCGGCCTGGGTGAAGTCGTGGGAGGCGTCGAGGGCGCGGGCGATGCCGAAGTCGATCACACGGGGGCCCGACAGCGACAGGATCACGTTCGCCGGCTTCAGGTCGCGGTGCACCAGGCCCGCCACGTGGATGGCCGCCAGGGCCGCCGCCACGCCCAGCGCCACGCCGTGGAGCGGTCCCGGCTCAAGCGGGCCCTCCTGGGCGATCTGCCGGTTCAGCGGGGTGCCGGCGATGTACTCGGTCACCATGTAGGGCCGCCCGTCGGGGGTGTTCCCGTTGTCCAGCACCTGCGCGGTGCAGAACGAGGCCACCTTGCGGGCGTTCTCGACCTCGCCGTGGAAGCGGGCCGCGAAGGCGTCGTCGGCCAATTGGGAGCGGACCACCTTGAGCGCCACCAGGCGGTCGTCGGCCACAGCCAGGTAGACCGTGCCCATGCCGCCCTCACCCAGGCGGCCCAGAAGCCGGTAGGTCCCGATCGTGGCGGGATCGTCGGGGCGGAGCGGCTCTGCGCCGGTCGGTTCCATCTGAGGGCTCTCCTACGGCCTGTGCGTATCTATGGGGAGTTCGGGGCAATCGCCAGCATGGATTGCCCCCGGGGGTCGCGAACAGGTAAATCGACGCGTTCGGATGCCCGACACTGGTTGCATGAGTCTGCTCGGGCCCGTTGAGGTGCGCACGCTTGCGGAGAAGTTGAACATCCGGCCCACCAAGAAGCTCGGGCAGAACTTCGTGATCGACGGCGGCACCGTCCGCAAGATCGTCAGAGTCGCCGAGGTGTCGCCCGACGACGTCGTCATCGAGGTCGGGCCGGGGCTCGGGTCGCTGACGCTGGCGCTGCTGTCGGAGGTCGCCGAGGTCGTCGCCGTCGAGATCGATCCGGTGCTGGCGCGGCAGCTCCCCGAGACGGTCACGGTCATGCTTCCTGACTACGCCGACAGGCTGCGGGTCGTCCAGGCCGACGCCTTGCGCATCACTCCGGATGACCTGCCGGCCCGGCCGACCGCGCTGGTCGCCAACCTGCCCTACAACGTGTCGGTCCCGGTCGTCCTGCACCTGCTGCAGATCCTGCCCGAGCTGCGCCGGGGCCTGGTGATGGTGCAGGCGGAGGTCGCCGACCGGCTGGCCGCCCGGCCCGGCTCCCGCGTCTACGGGGTGCCGTCGGTCAAGGCCGCCTGGTACGCCGACGTCCGCCGCGCGGGCCCCGTCGGGCGCAACGTCTTCTGGCCGGCCCCCAACGTCGACTCGGGCCTGGTCTCTCTCGTACGTCGTGAGCCTCCGGCCACCACCGCCACCAGACAAGAGGTGTTCGCCGCGATCGACGCCGCGTTCGCCCAGCGGCGCAAGACCCTGCGCGCCGCACTGGCGGGCTGGGCGGGCTCCCCGGCGCTGGCCGAGGAGGCGCTCGTGAAGGCGGGGGTCGACCCGCAGGCCCGGGGCGAACAGCTCGACGTGGCCGACTTCGCCCGGATCGCCGAACACCGCCGCTAGGCTCCCGTCACGTGATTACCGTGCGTGTGCCCGCCAAGGTCAATCTTCAGCTCTCCGTCGGCCCGCTCCGCGACGACGGCTTCCACGACCTCGTCAACGTCTTCCAAGCGGTTTCCCTGTACGACGAGGTCACCGCATCGGAGTCAGACCGGGTCGAGATCGTCTGCGACCACGCCGACGTGCCGCTCGGGGCCGACAACCTGGCCGCCAGGGCCGCCCACGCGCTCGCGCCGGGCCGGGGCGTGCGGCTGGAGATCAAGAAGACCATCCCGATCGCGGGCGGCATGGCCGGCGGCAGCGCCGACGCCGCCGCCGCGCTCGTCGCGTGCGACGCGCTGTGGAACCTCGGGAAGACGCGCGAGGAGCTGATGGAGATCGGCGGCGCCCTCGGCAGCGACGTGCCGTTCGCGCTGCTGGGCGGCACCGCCGTCGGCACCGGCAAGGGCGAGGTCCTGAGGCCGATGGTGGCCGCGGGCACCTTCCACTGGGTGTTCGCGCTGGCCGACGGCGGCCTGTCGACGCCGCAGGTCTACGGCGAGTGCGACCGCATCAGGGAGGCCACCGGCGAGCAGGCTGCCTGGCCGAGCCTGAGCGGCCCGCTGGCCAGGGCCCTGGCCGACGGCGACGCTGCGGCCCTCGGGGCCGCGCTCGTCAACGACCTGCAGCCCGCCGCCATCATGCTGCGCCGCTCCCTCCACCGCACCCTCGACGAGGGCCGCGAACTGGGCGCTCTCGGCGCGCTCGTGTCGGGCTCCGGGCCGACCTGCGCGTTCCTGGCCGCCGACGAGATGCACGCGCGGGAACTCGCCGTCTCGCTCACCAGCTGCCGTGAGGCCGTCGTGGCCTCCGGACCGGTGCCGGGAGCCGCGATCGTCTAGATAGGCTTGGCGGGCGATGAATCTGGTCAATCTCGAATCCGTCTCCCATGCCTTCGGCCCGAAGGCGCTGCTCACCGGGGTGTCGCTCGGGGTCGAAGCGGGCGAGCGCATCGGTGTCGTCGGGCGCAACGGTGGCGGCAAGACCACCCTCGTCTCGATCATCGCCGGTGAGCTCACCCCCGACAGCGGGCGGGTGACCCATACGCGCAACCTGCGCGTCGGGGTGCTCGCCCAGCGCGACCTCTTCGATCCCGACGCGCCGATCCGCGACATCGTGCTCGGCGAGAAGGCCGAACACGAGTGGGCCGGCGACGCGCAGGTCCGCGAGATCCTCGCCAACCTGCTCGGCGACCTCGACCTGTCGGCCCACGCGGGCGCCCTGTCCGGCGGCGAACGCCGCCGCACGGCCCTGGCCAAGCTGCTCATCGGCGACCACGACCTGATCGTGCTCGACGAGCCCACCAACCATCTCGACATCGAGGCCATCGCCTGGCTCGCCGGCCATCTGTCGGCGCGCAAGTCGGCCCTCCTCGTCGTCACCCACGACCGCTGGTTCCTCGACGCCGTCTCGACCCGCACCTGGGAGGTCATCGACGGCGGCGTCGAACGCTACGAGGGCGGTTACGCCGCCTTCGTGCTGGCCAAGGCCGAACGGGCGCGCATCGCCCAGGCGGCCGAAGACCGGCGGCAGAACCTCATGCGGAAGGAGATCGCCTGGCTGCGGCGCGGCCCGCCCGCCCGCACGTCCAAGCCGAAGTTCCGCATCAACGCCGCGGAGGCGCTGATCGCCGACGTGCCGCCGGCCCGCGAGACCGTCGAACTGCTCAGGTTCGCGACCGCGCGCCTCGGCAAGACCGTGTACGACCTGGAGAACGTCACCCTCCACGCCGGTGGCCCGAACACGGGCCCGCTCGTGCTCGACCACTGCACGTGGCAGTTCGGCCCCGGCGACCGCATCGGCCTGATCGGCGTCAACGGCTCGGGCAAGTCGACCGTGCTGCGCCTGCTGTCCGGCACGGTCACGCCCGACGAGGGGAAGCTGGTCCAGGGCCGCACGGTCAAGCTGGCCCACCTGTCGCAGGAGCTCGCCGAGCTCGACCCGACCCGGCGCGTGCTGGAGACGGTCGAGGAGATCCGCAAGTACATCACCGTCGGCAAGAAAGAATGGACCGCCTCCCAGCTGCTCGAACGCCTCGGCTTCAAGGGCGAGGCGCAGTGGAAGGTGGTCGGCGACCTGTCGGGCGGCGAGCGGCGGCGGCTCCAGCTGCTGCGGCTCATCATGGACGAACCCAACGTCCTGCTGCTCGACGAGCCGACCAACGACCTCGACATCGAGACGCTGACCGAGCTCGAAGACCTGCTCGACGGCTGGCCCGGCACCCTCGTCGTGGTCAGCCACGACCGCTACTTCCTGGAGCGGGTCTCCGACCGCACGGTCGCGCTGCTGGGCGACGGCCGGCTGTCGATGCTGCCCGGCGGGGTCGACGAATACCTGGAGCGCCGCGCGGCCGGAACCGCGGTCTCGGCCCGCGCGGCCTCTGCGGAGCCCGTGGCGGCCGTGGAGACCCCGGCCGAGAAGAAGGTCTCCCAGAAGGAGCTGCGGGAGCTGCAGAAGGAGCTGAGCCGGCTGGAGCGGCAGCTCGACAAGCTGTCGGAGCGTGAGGCCAAGGTCCACGCCCAGATGGCCGAGGCGGCCAGCGACTTCGAGAAGCTCGGGAAGCTCGACGCCGAGCTGCGCGACCTCGGGGCCCAGAAGGAGGCCACCGAGCTCGAGTGGATGGAGCTCGCGGAGCGCATCGGCGAGTAGGCCCGACACATGAGAAGGAGCCCGGTTGGCCGACCGGGCTCCTTCTTTAGCTTCAGATGACTTGGGGCACCAACCGAGTCATCTCAGCACTACGTGGTGGAAGATCAGACGATCTTGCCGGACCAGAGAGCCGCCGCCACCTTGTAGACGCCGTAGGTCTCACCGTCGAAGTACGGGGAAACCGAGGTGTCGTAACGGTTGTTCTTGTCGGTGTCAGCGACACCGATCGTCACACCGTTCAGGTAGCCGAGGCGACGGGCGCTCTTGTACTGCGACAGCCACGACGAGCCCAGCGAGCCCTCGCCCGTGAAGGACGACTTGACCCCGATGATCTCCTCAGCCTTGATGTCCGAGGCCTTGGCCGCGAACGTCTTGCCGTAGGTCCACTTCAGGGTGTGGCCGGTGAAGGCGTGGTTGCCGTCCGGGTGCTTGCCGCTCGGGTAACCGAAGACGTAGACCGACTGGCCGACCTTCTGGTTGTACGCCAGACCCTGGCCACCGACGTTGTCACCGAGGCGACCGACGTCCTTGAGGCCGATGGACAGAACGATGCCCTTGACCTTGTAGTCCAGGTCGTAGTTGATCCAGAAGGTCCGCTTGATGTACTTCCACGAACCGTTGATCTGCTTCGAGTAGACGAAGGTCTTGCCGTCGTTCAGCCAGTACGAGTCACCGTCGTTCTGGGTGCCAGGAGGCGAGCGGAACTCGGCCTGGCTGATGAACGTCTCGTTGACGCCGAGGCCCGACACGAAGGTGGTGGTCTTCGGGTCGTCGTTCTGGCCGGGGACGTTCTTGAACTTCCAGTGGCTGACTTCGACCTTCTTGCTCTCCGGCGAGCCGACCGGAACGATCTTCCAGTGGTCGATGTACTCGATGATCTCGAGCTTGGAGTAGCCGGTCTCCTTCTTCGCCTCCAGCTCAGCCTTGGCCTTCTCGGCCAGGGCCTTGGTGGGGTAAGGCTTGGAGACCCAGTCGACGTCGGTGCCGCCGGCGACGGGGAGCACACCGTTGTACACGTTCACGAACGCGTAGTTGCGGTCGCCGTCCTCGTAGACGTCGAAGTCGTAGTGCGTGAAGGCCTGCTTGCCGACGTAGATGCCCCACGGGGTCTTGCCCTGGTAGTAACCGGGGATGAAGACCCACTTGTCGAGGGTGGCCTTGTTGGACGCCGTGTCGTAGACGCAGTGTCCAGCGGTGGCGACGAGGTTCTTGTAGCTGCTCTGGAGCGAGGTGCCGGTGCACCAGTGCGGCTGGCCGTCGGCGCCGATGAAGAACACCTTGCCCGAGGTCTTGGGCAGGTTGACGTTCTTCGAGACGCTGGTGGTCTTCTTCTCGTCACCAATGGCCGGGACGATGCCGGGCTTCGTGTCGGCGGTGGGGCCACCGGTCGACACGTGCTTGCCGACAACCTGAGTCTCGACGTCGTAAGGCGTGGCGCCGATCAGGTTGGCCTTCGCCTCGCCGTACCAGAAGGCCGCGACCTGCTGGGCGGCAAGGTTGGTGTTGGCCAGGCTGTCGGAGGCGACGTCGCCAGCAGCCTGCGCCGGAGCGGCCACGACCGCGGAGGCAAGCAGCCCCGCGCTCAGACCGCCCAGAATGAGCGTGCGCTTCATGTGGAACTCCCAGGTCTGTCGTGGGACGTCACTTGCGCCCCATGCGTCAGGAAAGGAACGTTCAAGAAGCTATAAGACGGAAAGAGGGTGTGAAAGCAAAAAGACCAACTGCCCGGGGCGGCTGGGGTGTGGAAACTTGCTGTAAACCTGTGGGGTTCCTGTGAAGATTCCGTTATTTCCGCTGATCGTGGGGCATGTCGATCGGTCACCCCATGGATCGATCCAGCTCGGGCGTGTGACGTAAATCACACCGCTCTGAGGGGAACCAGATCGAGGGTTAACCCCGTCTTAGTCCGCCACGACTACGCGGAGTCGCTGGTGTCGAACGGCACGAGAAGGGTCCGCAGGAGCCCGGAGAGATCTTGCTGCTGCTGCCGGCCGAGGGCCGCGAGTAGTTCCTGCTCCCGCCTGAGCAGGTCGGCGAAGGCCGAGTCGACGCGTTCGAGCCCCTTGGCGGTCAGCCGCACCAGCACGCCACGCCGGTCGTCGGGATCGGGGTTGCGGGTGACGAACCCCGCGGCGGCCAGCCGGTCGATGCGGTTGGTCATGGTCCCGGACGTCACCAGAGTGGCCCGCAGCAGCGCCCCCGGGCTCATCTCGTAAGGGGAGCCGGCCCGGCGCAGCGCCGTGAGGACGTCGAACTCCCAGGGCTCCAGCCCGTGCTCGGCGAAGGCGGCCCGCCTGGCCCGCTCCAGATGGCGGCTCAGCCGCGACACGCGGCTCAGCACCTGGAGAGGCGTCACGTCGAGATCGGGGCGCTCCTGCCGCCAGGCCGCGACGAGCCGGTCGACTTCATCCTCGGCTGAGCTCATGGATGACGAGTCTAGCTTTTCTTGACGTCAAGACATCTCTCTTGATATCAAGTATCTCTATGTCGAGAGAAATGCCGCAGCGCGCCGAGGCCTGGACTGACGGAGCGCCGGGAGCGCAGCGACCAGAGCGGAGGAGGGAAGGCGTCGGATATGAGCGCGAGGACCGCCGTGCCGGAGGCGCGGCCATGACACGGTGGGATCCTGCTGTCTACGGGCGGTACGCCGATGAGCGGTCCAGGCCCTTCTACGAGCTCACCGGGCGGATCAGGGCCGAAGACCCCCGCTACGTCGTCGACCTCGGGTGCGGCACCGGTGACCTGACCGTGTCGCTGGCCGCCCGCTGGCCCGGCGCCCGGATTCACGGGGTCGACTCCTCACCCGAGATGATCGCCAAAGCTCCTGAGGGCGCCACCTTCGAGGTCGCCGACGTGCGCGACTGGCGGGCGGCCGAGCCGGTCGACGTGATCGTGTCGAACGCGCTGCTCCAGTGGGTGCCCGAGCACCGGGACCTGCTCGTGCGCTGGGCCCGGGAGCTGAACCCGGGCGGCTGGCTGGCCTTCCAGGTGCCGGGCAACTTCGCCGCGCCCAGCCACCAGGTCGTCAGGGAGCTGTGCCAGAGCGCCGAATGGGCCGCCGAGCTGGCCGACCTCGCCTGGCGCGACCCGGTCGACTCGGCCGGGGAGTACCTGGAGCTGCTGGCGGGGCAGGGCCTGACCGTCGACGCCTGGGAGACCACCTACATCCACGTCCTGCAGGGCGACGACGCGGTGCTCCGCTGGGTCACCGGCACGGCGCTGCGGCCCATGCTGACCCGCCTCGACCCGGCGCGTCGCGAGCGCTTCCTCGCCGACGCCGGCCGGGCCCTCGCCGAGGCCTATCCCCGCCGCGACTACGGCACCCCGTTCGAGTTCCGCCGCATTTTCACCGTGGCTCACAATTGATCACCCCCCGGTGATCAATCGCGCCGTCCACTGCAAAATCGCAAACTCGCATACTCCCCAAATTGGCACCGCCGCAGCGCGCCGACGCCTGGACTGACGGAGCGCCGGGAGCGCAGCGACCAGAGCGGAGGAGGGAAGGCGTCGGATGAGAGCGCGAGGACCGCCGCGCCGCAGGCGCGGCCATATATCGGTGGGGAATCGTTTAGAACTTCTCCAGCCCACGTCTCGATAGGCGATTTGTTCACCTTCAGGTGGCATCATGGCCGCAATTCGGCCGTATCCCGTTTACCTGGAGGTGCTGGTGGCGATCGAGATCGAGGACAAGTTCGATGTCCCAGACGAGTTCGTGGTGCCGGATCTGCTCGGCGTCAAAGGCGTCGAAGCGGTCTCCGGGCCCAAATCGCACCAGCTCGTGGCCGTCTACTTCGACACCCCCGATCTGCGGCTCGCCACCCGGGGCATCACCCTGCGGCGGCGGCGCGGCGGCGACGACTCCGGCTGGCATCTGAAGCTGCCGAAGGCCGCCGGGGTGCGGCAGGAGATCCAGCTGCCGCTCACCCGCAGCGCCAAGATCGTGCCGCCCGAGCTGGCCGCCCAGGTGCTCGTCTACACGCGTGGTCACGCGCTCGTGCCGGTCGCCGAGCTGGCCACGAAGCGGTCGGTGACGCGGCTGCTCGACGGCGACGAGCAGGTGCTCGCCGAGGTCGCCGACGACCGCGTCAAGGGGACCGTCTACGGCGAACCGCCGCGCGTCGAGCGGTGGCGGGAGGTCGAGGTCGAGCTCGTCAAGGGTGACGAGGCGCTGCTGAAGCGGGTGGGCAAGCGCGTGATCAAGGCGGGGGCCGCCACAGGTGGCTCCGCCAACAAATTGGGGCGGCTGCTGGGCGAAGCCGTAAGGAAACTGCCGAAGTCGCCTGCCGAGGGGACGGTCGGCGCCGCGGTCTTCGCCTACCTGCGGAGCCAGACCGACGCGCTGATCGCGCAGGACGGCCGGGTGCGGCGGCAGGAGGAGGACGCCGTCCACAAGGCGCGCGTGGCGTGCCGGCGGATGCGCAGCGCCTACAAGGCCTTCTCCTCGATCGTGACCGAGTCGGACGCGCTCCAGGAGGAGCTGCGCTGGCTCGGCGAGGTGCTCGGCGAGGTGCGCGACCTGGAGGTCATCCAGGCCCGGTTCGGCAAGGAGCTCGACGGGCTCGACGACCACCTGATCGTCGGTCCGGTCCGGGCCCGGCTGCTCGACGACCTGAAGCTCCAGGAGCAGGAGGGCTACGAGCGGGCCCGCGAGGCCATGAACGGGGAGCGCTACTTCGCGCTGCTCGACGCGCTCGACGAGCCCTACGTCTTCACCGGCAGGGCGACCCGCGAGGCCGGCCCCGAGCTGGCCAAGATCGTGGCGAAGGAGTGGAAGCGGGTCCACAGGAAGCACGCGACCGCCCAGGCCATCGACGACCCGCACGAGCGCGAGATCGCCATGCACGACGTGCGCAAGGCGGCCAAGCGCGCCCGCTACACCGCCGAGGCGGCCGGCATGGACGACGAGGCGGCCCGCGCCGAGGCGATCCAGGAGGCCCTGGGCACCTACCAGGACGGCGTGGTCGCCCAGGAGACCCTGGAGAAGGAGGCCGCCAAGGCCCGCGAGGCCGGCGAGGACACCTTCACCTACGGCGTGCTGGCCGGCCTGGAGCGCGCCGCCGCCGAACGCGCCCGCGACCGCTTCCCGAAGCTGTGGAACAAGCTCACGTGACGTAGCGGTCGACGCTGACCAGTTCGCCCTCGGCGTGGTGGAGGACGGCGAACCCGCCCTTTCTCAGGTGGGTGTCGCCGATCCGACCCTCGCAGAGGGCGCCCAGCAGGTCGGGGAGGACCTTGCCGTGGCTGCAGACCGCCGCCGGTTCGGTCAGCTTGCGGACCAGCCGGAGGGTGTCCTTCGGGTCGTAGCCGCCCTCGGAGAGCAGCTTCTCCTTGCGGATCGACAGGCCCGAGGCGGTGGCGTAGGGCTTGAGGGTCTGGGTGCACCGGCGGCTGGGCGAGCTGACCAGGCTCCGCGGGGCGTACGCCGTCAGGGCCGCGGCGACCGCTTCGGCCTGGGCGAGGCCGTCGGCGTCGAGCGGGCGCCGGTCGTCGTGGCCCTTCCACTCCGAGCGGCTGCCCGCCAGGCCGTGCCTGACCAGGATCAGCGGCACCGTCACCAGCGGGGCCGCCGTCAGCGCCCGCAGCAGGCCCGCGTCCCACTCGTAGGTGAGCCGGTCGCGGGCCTCGGAGAGGGGCATCCAGACGACCTCGTCGACCTCGTCGACCGCCGTCAGGTCGCTTTCGCCGCTGACCCGCGCGGCCCAGTAGTCGACCCGCTTGAGCCGGCCGTCCTTCAGATAGTGGACGGGCGGCAGCGAGCGGCCCAGGACGACCGACAGGCCGGTCTCCTCCCGGACCTCGCGCAGCGCCCCGGCGATGACGTGCTCGCCCGACTTGAGCTTGCCCTTGGGGAACGACCAGTCGTCGTACTTGGGCCGGTGCACGAGCGCGACCTCGGGGGAGGCCTCGTCGCCGCGCCAGATCACGGCGCCGGCGGCGTGGATCACGTCGGTCATTTGCCGTCGTCCACGGTCCGCCAGCGTCGCGTGCCGATGAGATGTTGCTGCAGATCGGCGCCGCCATTTTGGCGAAGCCAACGGCCATCTGAGGTGAGCCACCATGTGTCCGTCCCGTCGGAGAACGCGCGGTCGAGCAAGTCGGCGATGTACGACCGGTGCTGTGCTCCGGTCACCTTCACCAGGGCCTCCACCCTTCGGTCGAGGTTGCGTCGCATCAGGTCGGCGCTGCCGATCCACATCTCGGGCCGCCGTCCGCCGCCGAACTCGTAGATGCGGGAGTGCTCCAGGAAGCGCCCGAGAAGGCTTCTGACCCTGATCGTCTCCGACAAACCCGGTACGCCCGGCCGGAGGGTGCAGATGCCGCGGACCCACAGGTCGATCGGCACGCCCGCCTGCGAGGCCCGGTAGAGCGCGTCGATCACGGGTTCGTCGACGAGCGAGTTGGTCTTCATCCGGATCCGGGCCGCGCGGCCCGCCTTGTGGTGGGCGATCTCCCGGTCGATGCGGGCCAGCAGGCCGTGCCGCAGCGAGTGGGGCGCCACCAGCAGCCGCCGGTACGCCGAGTGGTTGGAGTAGCCCGTGAGGTGCATGAACAGGTCGGTGACGTCCTCGCCGACGAGCGGGTCGGCGGTGAGGAGGCCGAAGTCCTCGTACATGCGGGCGGTCTTCGGGTTGTAGTTGCCGGTGCCGATGTGGCAGTAGCGGCGCAGTTCGCCGTTCTGTTCCTGGCGCACCACCAGGGCCAGCTTGCAGTGGGTCTTCAGGCCGAGCACGCCGTAGACGACGTGGCAGCCGGCCTTCTCCAGTTTCCTGGCCCACGAGATGTTGGCGTGCTCGTCGAACCTGGCCTTGATCTCGACCACCACGACGACCTGCTTGCCCGCCTCGGCGGCGTCGATGAGGGCGTCCACGATCGGGGAGTTGCCGCTGGTCCGGTAGAGCGTCTGCTTGATCGCCAGCACCTGCGGGTCGGCCGCGGCGTGCTCGATGAACCGCTGCACGCTGGTGGAGAAGCTGTCGTAGGGGTGGTGCAGCAGGATGTCCTTCTCCCGCAGCATCGCGAAGATGTCGTCGTCGGCGTGGATCACCTCGGCCGGCACGAACGGCCGGTAGCTGAGCTCGCCCCGGTTGTGGGTCGGCCCGAGGTCGGCGATCGTGTGCAGCCCCGACAGGTCGAGCGGGCCGGGCACCCGGTAGATCTCGTGGTCGTGTACGCCCAGCTCCTCGACCAGCAGGTCGAGCACCTCGGGCGTGATCGTGTCCTCGACCTCGATGCGGACCGGCGAGCCGAACCGGCGGCGGCGCAGTTCGCGCTCCAGGGCCTGCATCAGGTTCTCGGTGACGTCCTCGTCGACGTCGAGGTCCTCGTTGCGGGTGACCCGGAAGACATGGTTCTGGACGATCTCCATGCCCTTGAACAGCTGGCCGAGGTGGGCCGCGATGACGTCCTCAAGGGGCACGAACCGGTCTTTGGACACCTTCACGAACCGGGGCAGCTGCGGGGGCACCTTCACCCGCGCGAACACCGTGTTGCCGTTGACGGGGTTGCGGACAGTGACCGCCAGGTTCAGCGACAACCCCGAGATGTTGGGAAAGGGGTGGGCCGGGTCGACGGCCAGCGGCGTCAGCACCGGCCGGATCCGCTCCCGGAACAGCTTCCGCATGACCGTGCGCTCGTCGCGCCCGAGGTCGGCCCAACGGACGATCTCGATGCCCTCGGCCACCAGTTCGGGCACGATCGTCTTGTGGAACAGGGCCGAGTGGCGCTGCACCAGGACGTTGGCGATCCCGTTGATGCGCTCCAACTCGTCGCTCGGCTTGAGCCCGCTCTGCGCCCTGAGCAGGAGTCCGGTGGCCATCCGCCGTTTCAGGCCCGCGACCCGCACCATGAAGAACTCGTCCAGGTTGCTCGCGAAGATCGCCAGGAACCGCACCCGTTCGAGCAGGGGGAGCTTGGGGTCCTCGGCGAGTTCGAGCACACGTTCGTTGAACTGGAGCCAGCTCTCCTCTCGGTTGAGGAATCGCTCGTGAGGGAGGGGGAGCTCCTCCGGGGAGATGGGCACGGAAATTTCGGCGGACATGTCCTGAATATGCCCGAGTTTGTTGAACGACGTGTTAACTTCCCCGCAACGAAATCGCCAGTCTCAGGCGTCGCTCTCGCGGGCACGTGCGAGCTTCTCGTTCTCTCTCGCCTCGCGGGCGCGGACCTTCTCCTGCTCCCGGCGGAGCTTTTCGGCCTCTTTGGCCTCGCGCTCGCGCTGCTTCTCGGCCTCGCGCCAGAGTCTCTCCTGCTCCTTGCGCTGACGGCTGAGCTCTTTGGGGTCCATGCGAGGTTCGAGCGGCAGGGGCGGTGCGAGCACCAGCCCCCGCGACGCGTTGGTCAGCGCCGGGGCCGGGTCGAGGTCGCTCAGCCCGTTCCAGCACAGGTTCACCAGGTGGGCGGCGACCGCCTCACGGCTGGGCTTGCGCACGTCGAGCCACCACTGGCCGGTGAGGGCGACCATGCCGACGAGCATCTGGGCGTACATGGGCGCGGTCTTGGGGTCGTAGCCCCGGCCGGCGAACTCGTCGGCCAGCACGTCTTCGACCTGGCTGGCGATGTCGCTGATCAGGCTGGCGAAGGTGCCGGTGCCGGAGGCGGCGTGGGAGTCGCGGACCAGGATCCGGAAGCCCTCGCTGCTCTCCTCGATGTACTGGAGCAGCGCCAGGGCGGCCCGCTCCAGCTTCACCCGCGCGTGGGTCGCCGACAGGGCCTGGGTGACGAGGACGAGCAGGCGCTGCATCTCGCGGTCGATGACCACCGCGTAGATGCCCTCCTTGCCGCCGAAGTGCTCGTACACCACGGGCTTCGACACGCTGGCGTGTGCGGCGATCTCCTCCACCGAAGTGCCGTCGAAGCCCTTCTCCGCGAAGAGGGAGCGACCGATCTGGATCAGCTGCTCGCGCCGTTCCGCGCCCGTCATTCGCCTGCGGGATCTGGATTCGGTCACGGCACCATAATGGCGGGCCGTGAGAGTGACGGCACAAGCACGCCCTCACACGGCCCTCGGTATGGATTAGGCAATGCGCTTCGCCGCCAGCCGTTCGGGGTTGGGCCACCGCACGTCATAGGCCCAGCCGAAGCGCTCGAAGATCTTGATCAGACCGGCGCTGAGATCGACCTGACCTTTCAGTACGCCGTGGCGCGCGCAGGTCGGGTCGGAGTGGTGCAGGTTGTGCCACGACTCGCCGAACGAGGGCAGCGCCAGCCACCAGACGTTGCGGGACTTGTCGCGCGACTCGAAGGCCTCGTCGCCGAAGACGTGGCAGATCGAGTTGATCGCCCAGGTGACGTGGTGGAGCAGGCCGATGCGGACCAGGGTGCCCCAGAAGAAGGCCGTCGCGGCTCCCTGCCACGACCAGGTGATCAGCCCGCCCAGGATGGCCGGCAGCGCCAGCGAGGTGATGGCCAGCACCGGGAACATCTTGTGGAACTTCACGATGTCCGGGTCCTTGACCAGGTCGGGAGCGTACTTCTCGCGGTTGGCGCGCTCTGCTTCGAAGAGCCAGCCCATGTGGGCGTACATGAGGCCCTTGGTGACCGCCCAGAACGAGGTGCCGAAGCGCCACGGAGAGTGGGGGTCGCCGTCCTTGTCGGAGAACTTGTGGTGCTTGCGGTGGGTGGCGACCCAGTCGAGCACCGACATCTCCAGCGACATGCTGCC
Organism: Herbidospora galbida; assembly: GCF_005233835.1. Classification (GTDB taxonomy): domain Bacteria; phylum Actinomycetota; class Actinomycetes; order Streptosporangiales; family Streptosporangiaceae; genus Herbidospora; species Herbidospora galbida. The sequence goes on from NZ_SZQA01000012.1 coordinate 88,092, forward strand.
CGCGACGCCCAGGGCGATCTTCAGCGGCCGCTTGGCCTTGAAGGAGCCGTGGGTGAAGTAGCGGTGCAGGCCCACCGTCACACCGAGCCCGGTGAACATGTAGAAGACGAACGCGATGATGACGTCGACCCAGCTCAGCCAGCCCCAGGCCCATGCCACCGGCACCGCGAGCGCCAGCGCCACCAGGGGCAGGCCCACCACGGCGCCGAACGTGATGATCTCGGGAGTGGTCTTCCTCTCGGGGTCCATGTCAGGTTTGGGCTGCTTGGGCCCCGGGCGCTCCGAGACTACGGTCATGAAGTACCTCACGATCTGTGGTAGGTAGTGCCGGTTACGCCACCGTAACCTACGCCATCGTAAGTTAGGAAGTCCTAAGTCGAGAATGGGGAGAAGGTGTATCGTGGGCGGCCATCTCATGGCGCGAAACTGTCTTGCCGACAAAGCCCCTGGTCTGCTATGGCGTGGCACGTTCCGGAAGTGACGCTTAACCACCATCCTTTCCGTGGGTGTGCCCGGTAAGCTTGGTGGCGATCCGGCGTTGGGTAATTGGCAGCCCGCCAACCTTTGGAGTTGGTTTGTCCTGGTTCGAGTCCAGGCGCCGGAACCAAATTGCGTCTCAGGTAAGCTCACCTTGTCGAGCGGGTGACCGTGCGGCATCCGTCAGCTGACCGTTTCGTTCGCGGATCCGAGGGAGCTCCCACAGTGAGTGCGCCGCGCCCGGCCGCCGTCATCGTCCTCGCCGCCGGCGAGGGCACCCGGATGAAGTCCGCCACCCCCAAGGTCCTTCACGAGGTCTGCGGCCGCACACTCGTCGGCCACATGCTGCACGCCTCCCGGGAGCTTGAGCCCGAGCGGCTGATCGTGGTGGTGGGGCACGCCCGGGAGCAGGTCGCGGCCCATCTGTCGGCCGCTTTCCCCGAGGTGACTCCGGTCGTCCAGGAACAGCAGAACGGCACCGGCCACGCCGTCCGGATGGTGCTCGAGAACGTCGGCGTGATCGAGGGAACGGTCCTGGTCGTGTACGGCGACACGCCCCTCCTGCGCGGATCGACGCTGGCCGGGCTGCTCGACCGGCACTCCGCCGACGGCAACGCGGTCACCGTGCTGACGGCCCACGTGCCCGACCCGACCGGCTACGGCCGCATCGTCCGCGGCGACGACGGCGCGGTCCTCGCGATCGTCGAGCACAAGGACGCCACGTCCGAACAGCTGGCCATCGACGAGATGAACTCCGGCGTCTACGCCTTCGACGGCGCCCTCCTGGCAGATGCCGTCAAGCGCGTGTCGACCGCCAACTCCCAGGGCGAGGAATACCTGACCGACGTGCTGTCGATCCTCCGCGAGGAGGGCCACCGCGTCGGCGCCCACGTCGCCGCCGACCACGTCGAGGTCGAGGGCGTCAACAACAAGGCCCAGCTCGCGTTCGTCCGCCGGGTCCTCAACGACCGCATCCTCCACGATCACATGATCAACGGAGTGACGATCGTCGACCCGGCCTCGACCTGGATCGACGCCGATGTCAGGCTGGAAGCCGACGCCGTCATCCACCCCGGCACCCAGCTCCACGGATCATCGTCCGTGGGCGCGGGCGCCGAGGTCGGCCCGGCCTCCACTCTGACCGACACCGTCGTCGGCGCGGACGCCGTGGTCCGCAACGCCGTCTGCGACTCGGCCGAGATCGGCCCCGGAGCGTCGGTGGGCCCCTTCGCCTACCTGCGCCCGGGAACGCGGCTGGGCGCGAAGGGCAAGATCGGAACCTACGTCGAGACCAAGAACGCCGTCATCGGCACCGGCTCCAAGGTGCCCCATCTGAGCTACGTCGGCGACGCGACGATCGGCGAGGGCGCCAACATCGGCGCCGCGACCGTCTTCGTCAACTACGACGGCGTCGACAAGCACCACACCACCGTGGGCGACCATGCCCGCGTGGGCAGCGACACCATGCTCGTCGCGCCGCTGACGATCGGCGAAGGCGCCTACACGGCCGCCGGCTCGGTGATCGTCAACGACGTCCCCCCCGGCGCGATGGCCGTGGCACGCGGCCGTCAGCGCAACGTCGAGGGCTGGGTGATCCGCCGCAGGTCCGGCACCAAGTCGGCCGAGGCGGCCCAGCGGGCCCTCGAAGAAGGTTCATAACAGTTCAAGGCGCGGGTAGACCCGCGTATCACTCGGTTTCCCCGGGGCCAGGAGGAGCAAGTCGCATGAGCGGGATCCAGACCATGGGCCAGAAGAACCTGATGTTCTTCTCGGGCCGGGCATACCCACAGCTTGCCGAGGAGGTCGCGCGCAACCTGGGGGTGGAGATCACCCCGACCTCCCTGCGTGACTTCGCCAACGGAGAGATCTACGTCCGCTACCTCGAATCGGTCCGGGGCTGCGACGCGTTCGTGATCCAGAGCCACACGGCTCCGATCAACCAGTGGATCATGGAACAACTGATCATGGTGGACGCCCTGAAGCGGGCCTCGGCCAAACGGGTGACCGTCATCATGCCCTTCTTCGGGTACGCCCGGCAGGACAAGAAGGGCCGGGGACGCGAGCCCATCACGGCGCGGCTGATGGCCGACCTGTTCAAGCAGGCCGGCGCCGACCGGCTGATGTCGATCGACCTGCACACCTCGCAGATCCAGGGCTTCTTCGACGGCCCGGTCGACCACCTGTTCGCCATGCCGATCTTGATCGACTACCTGCGCGACAAGATCGACCCGGCGACGACGACCATCGTCTCGCCCGACACCGGGCGTGTGCGGCTCGCCGAGCGGTGGTCCGACGCCCTCGGCACGCCGGTGGCCTTCATCCACAAGCGGCGCGACCTCGACGTGGCGAACCAGGTGAAGGTGAACGAGGTCGTGGGCAAGGTGCGCGGCCGGACCTGCGTGCTGATCGACGACATGATCGACACGGGCGGCTCGATCTGCAAGGCGGCCGACGCGCTGTACGACCACGGGGCGACGAACGTGATCGTGGCCGCGACCCATGCGGTGTTCTCCGACCCGGCCGTCGATCGGCTGAAGAACTCGGCGATCTCCGAGGTCATCGTGACGAACACGCTGCCGATCTCGGAGGAGCAGCGCTTCGACAAGCTGACGGTGCTGTCGATCGCGCCGCTGATCGCCAGGGCCATCACCGAGGTGTTCACCGACGGCTCGGTGACGAGCCTGTTCGAGGGCGACTCGTAGTCGAGGGCGCGGGCTTCCTCGCTCCCCGGTGCCGTGCCGGGGAGCCTTCAGCCGGAAAGTCGGTGTCGTTGACCCCGGCTGGGGAACGGCCACGGAATGAACTCCGATGTCGACCTCATGGCCAGCGCGGGCGAGTGTTTGGAGAAAGCACGAAGCTCGGCCCACGGGCGCAACGCCCACTTGGTGCTCCACGACGGCCCGCTGCGTCAAACGCTGATCGCCCTGACGGCCACCTCCGAACTGGCCGAGCATGACGCGCCGCCGGCCGCGAGCCTTCATGTCCTGACCGGATCAGTCGTCCTCAACGGAACCACGCACCACAGCGGCGCGCTGATCCCGATCCCGCACCACCGCCACAGCCTGAGAGCAGTGGAAGACTCCGTTGTGCTTCTGACCACGGTCACCGGAATCTGACCCAGGCCACCGGGTCGGGGCGGGTCGGGCCTTGCACTAGGCTGGAGAGAGTGCCTGTAACGCCTTCCGCTAGGGCGGGTGAGGGGTGGCGCTAAATCCGAATCGAGATCCCTAGGAGATCGTCGTGTCCGAAGTCAAGATCGCTTCCGAGCTGCGTGACCAGTTCGGCAAGGGCGCCGCTCGCAAGATCCGCCGCGCCAACCAGGTGCCCGTCGTCCTCTACGGGCACGGCACCGAGCCGCGTCACCTCACGATGCCCGGCCACGACCTGCTCCTCGCGCTCCGCACGCCCAACGTCCTCATCCGCATCGAGGGCGCGGTCAACGAGCTCGCTCTGCCCAAGGGCGTGCAGCGTGACCCGATCAAGGGCTTCCTGGAGCACGTCGACCTGATCCTGGTTCGCCGGGGCGAGAAGGTCACCATCGAGATGCCGGTGACCGTCTCCGGCGACGTCGTCAACGGCGCCATCCTCGACCAGCAGCTCGTGCAGATCTCGGTCGAGGCCGAGGCCACCAGCCTGCCGACCGGTGTCGAGATCGACGTCGACGGCAAGGACGTCGGCTTCACCGTCACCGCGGGTGACCTCGACCTGCCGAAGGGCACCACCCTCGCGGTCGAGCCCGACACGCTGGTGCTGCACGTCATCGCCGCGCCCACCGCCGACCTGCCCGAGGAGGGCGAGGCCGCTGCCGAGGCGCCCGCCGCCGAGGCCGGCGACGAGGCCGCCGAGGGCGAGCCGGCTGCCGCCGCCGAGTAAGGCGTTTCTGTAAGGTCCCCCACAGGGAGACCCTGTGGGGGACCTTTCCGTGTGAGGAGACATGCAGTGGACCGCTGGCTGATCGCCGGGCTGGGCAATCCCGGGCCCGAGTACGCCGGGAACCGGCACAACGCGGGCTTCATGGTGGCCGACGAACTGGCCGCGCGGGTCGGCGGGCGGTTCAAGGCCCACCGCTCACGCGCGGAGGTGCTCGAAGGGCGGCTGGCCGGGGTGCCGGTGGTGCTGGCTAAGCCCATGACGTACATGAACCTGTCGGGCGGGCCGGTGAAGGCCCTCGCCGACTTCTACAAGACCGGGCTGAACCTCATCGTCGTCCACGACGAACTCGACGTGCCCTATGGCGCGCTGCGCGCCAAGAAGGGCGGCGGCGACAACGGGCACAACGGGCTGAAGTCGATCACGAAGGCGCTGACCGCCGAATACCTGCGGCTGCGGTTCGGGATCGGGCGGCCTCCGGGGCGCATGGACACGGCCGTCTACGTGCTGAAGGACTTCGCCACCGCCGAGCGCAAAGACCTGCCGTTCCTGGTCGACCGGGCGGCCGACATGGTCGAGTCGCTGATGGTCGACGGGCTCGAACCGACGCAGAACAAGTTCCACGCCGCCGACCTCAACCCGGTCAAGCCGCCGCGCTAGCCCATTCGGGGGTCCACGTGCCGGCTCCGGGCCGGACCCTGCCCAGATGGTCGCGCAGGTCGGCGAGCGCGGCGTGCGGGTTGCCGCGCCGCCAGATCAGCGAGTGGGGGTAGACCGGGGTCGGATCCTGTACGGATATGCGACGCAACCCCTGCTCGGAAGGCCAGACCAGCCGGGTCCGCTCGCCCACGAAGGTCGCCAGCGACGGCGACCCGGCGAGCGTGTCGAGCAGCGGCTCGGTGCCGAAGCCGGGCCCGGTGACCTCGATGCCGAGCCCGAACGCTGTGCCCAGCGCGTCGTAGTAGGCGGCCCACTCGGTCCCGGCCACGATGCCGGGCATCCAGATCCGGTGCCCCGCCAGGTCGGCCGGGGTGACCGACGGCGCGTCGGCCAGCGGATGGCCCGGCCCGGTGAGCAGTTGCACGGGCTCGTCGAACACCCTGACCGCCCCGATGTCACCCGAGAGCCGCGACCGGTCGACGGCGCGGAACGACGCGTCGATCGAGCCCGAGGTGAGCGCCTCGACGGCCGCGCCCGCGTCGAAGAGGGTCACGACGTCGAGCTCGACCTCCGGACGCGCGCGGTGGAACCCGCCCAGCACCGAGGCGGGCGCGAGCCGCCGCCCGATCACGTCGACCCGCAGCGCCCGGCGGCCGGGCCGGACGCTGGCGAGCGCCCGTTCCTCCACCCTGAGCAGCTCGCGGGCGTGCGGCAGGAAGGCCTGCCCGTCGGCGGTGAGCCGCGCCCCCGTGGCGGTTCGGGTGAACAACCGCACCCCGAGGCCGCGCTCCAGCGTGGCGATGCGCTTGGACACGGCCTGCTGCGTGATCGACAGGTCGTCGGCGGCGTCTTGGAACCGGCCCGCGTCGACGACGGCAACGAAACTGCGCACGACGTCCAGATCCACCACCGCAGGCTACAACTCCGCGTTGTGCCCGCCGGACCGATGGTTGTTTGAGGGGATCGGCGGCGGCCGATTGGATGACCGTCGTGGATCGGCGGTTCGGGTGGGTGTGGGCGGCGTACGCGGTGAGCGCGTATGGCACGTGGCTGGGGTTCGGGGCGTTTCCGCTGATCGCGGTGCTCGTGCTCGACGTCGGGCCGGCGCAGGTGTCGGCACTGTCGGCCGCCGGGCTGGCCGTGGGGGCGGTGGTCGCGGTGCCGCTCGGGCCGTGGGTGGAGTTCCGGGTCAAGCGGCAGGTGATGGTCGCGGCGGACCTGGTCAGGTTCGCGGCCCTCGCGAGCGTGCCCGTCGCGTACATGGCCGGGTGGCTGAGCTTCGCCCAGCTCGTCGTCGTCTCGGTGGTCGCCGCGGCGGCGAAGATCGCCTTCAACGCCGCCGCCGGGGCCTACCTGAAGGGGCTGCTCTCCCCGCCGGACCTGCTCGTCGCCAATGGGCGGCTGGAGTCGACGATGTGGTCGGCCAGCGTGGTCGGCCCGCCGCTCGGCGGGGCCGCGATCGGGGTGTTCGGCCCGGTGGTGACGGTGCTGGCCGACGCGGTCAGCTATCTGGTGTCGGCGCTGTGCGTCCGGGCGGCCGGCGGCGGCGAGCCGCCTCCGGCGCCGCGCCCGGGACGGCTTCGGCCCGCCGACCTGCTCGACGGGTGGCGCGAGATCCTGGCGCACCGGGCGCTGCGGCGGCTGTTCTGCACCACGGTCCTGTTCAACGGCCTGCTGCTGGCCACCGAACCGCTGCTGGCCGTCCTGCTGCTCGACCGGCTCGGCTTCACCCCGTGGCAGTACGGGCTGGTCTTCGCCCTCCCGTGCCTGGGCGGCCTGGCCGGGGCGCGGCTGGCGCGGCGGCTCGTGGCCCGGTTCGGCCAGAGCCGGGTGCTGCGCGTGGCGGGCCTGCTTCGGACGTGCTGGCCCGTGTGGCTGGCGTTCGTGCAGCCGGGCGTGCCCGGGATCGTGCTGGTGATCGTCGTCCAGTTCGGGCTGGTGTTCTGCTGCGCGGTGTTCGCGCCGGTGCTGGCGACGTACCGGCTGGAGCGGATCGCCCCCGACCGGGTGGCCCGCACCCTGACCGCCTGGTCGGTCACCGGCAGCCTCGCCGTCGCGGCGCTGACCGCGCTCTGGGGCCTGCTGGCCGCCGTCGTCGGTCCCCGGGAGGCCGTCGCGGCGGCCGGGGTGCTGATCCTTCTGACCGGGTTGTCAGGGAAGCCCTGACGCACTAATTTGTCAGGGTATCCCTGACGAAGAGGAGCGTCCCATGACGGTGGAAGCGCGTATCCGGTGTTCCTTCTGCGGCAAGGCCGACACCGAGGTCGAGCGGATCGTCGCCGGTCCGGGCGTCTACATCTGCGACCAGTGCGTCGGCCTGGCCGTCATGGTCATCGAGCAGAGCGCCGCCCTGGCAGAAGAGGGCGAGCCGAAGCCGAAGCTCCCCATGTGGAGCTCCCTGTCCGACGACGAGATGCTCGGCCACATTCCGCGCGTCGCCGCCCACATCGACGCCACCGAGGCCGACCTGGTCGCCTGGGTGCGCGAACTGCGCCGCAGGGGCGTCACCTGGACGAAGATCGGCGAGTCCCTCGGCATCACCCGCCAGTCGGCCTGGGAGCGCTTCTCCGGCGAGGAGTGAGTTTCACCCCTTCCATTCCATGATGTTCTGGAACAGGTCTGCCTGTTCTATCGCGTCGTCGAGGGCGTGATGTGAGTGCGGATGCGTGGAACGTAGCTCTTTCGGCATCTGTCGTTTCGACGACCAAGTGAGGGGAACACCCGCTTTCGCGGCATACAGGGTCTTGATGTCGAGCGCCCTCGAATGCCCGAACGGTGAATCGCCGGCGAAATTGATGAAGTACCAGTACATCCACATCCAGTCGAACGACAATGGAAACGCGACTAACACCGGAGTCGTCCCGTCGCATACCTTTCGCACCCACGCCGCCGCCGACCTCATCGCCTCTCTGGGGTCGCGGCCCTCACGGAGCAGCAGGTCACGGTCGAGGCCGCTGACCTCCAGCGCCGATGGCACGAATTCGTCGCTGATCGGCCGCAGTTCCGCGTAAAAGGTGGTCAGGGTCGGATCGTGCCGGGTGAACTCACGCCCGAGCCGCCGGCCCGCGACCGTCATCCCGAAACTCACCATGGAATATGGGCCGGGAATGGGGCCATCCGCCTCGATGTCGACGGAAATGTACGTCTCGGCTTTCACTGAATTCTCCCAGGAGCTGGCGCTAGCATTCCTGCGGTTGTTAAACGTTCGGTAAAGGGGGCTTGTGGGTGACAGTCGTCGACCGGCCGAGAACGGCCGTGAAGCGCATGGGTCCCGGGTGGGCGGCGCGATATCGGGCCACGGTGATCGTCTCCGACATTCTGTGCGCCCTTCTCGCCGGTGGTCTGGCGGTCGTCGTCCGGTTCGGTGAGGTTACTCCCTACGTCGAGCCTTACGCACTGTCAAGCGCGGCGTTGCCGCTGCTGTGGGTCGTCGTCATCGGGCTGAGCCGGGCCTACGAGCCGCGCTTCGCGGGGGTCGGGTCGGAGGAGTTCCGGCGGGTGGCGCGGGCCGGGGTGATGCTGACCGCCGCCGTCGCCGTGGTGGCGTACGTGACCAAGATCGACGTCGCACGGGGTTACGTTATCATCGCGTTACCACTGATGACCGTTTTAACGCTGCTCGCCCGATATGCGCTGCGGCGCAGACTGCACCGTAAGCGGACCAAGCTTCAGTGCATGCGCCGGGTCATCGCGGTGGGCCACCAGGGGTCGGTCGCCGACCTCGTGCGGCTGCTGCAGAAGGAGCGCTACCACGGCATGCACATCGTCGGGGCCTGCCTCCCCGACGGCGACTGCGCCGAAGAGGTGGGCGTGCCCGTCCTGGGCGGGTTCTCCGACGTTCCTCTCGTGGTGGCGCAGGCCCAGGCCGACACGGTCGCGGTGCTCGCCTGTCCCGAGCTCGACGGCTCGGCGCTGCGGCGGCTCGCGTGGCGGCTGGAGAAGTCGCGGACCGATCTGGTGGTGGCGCCGGCGCTGATGGAGGTCGCGGGGCCGCGTACGACGATCAGGCCGGTGGCGGGGATGCCGCTGCTGCACGTCGAGCACCCCGAACTCGCCGGCGGGCGGCGGCTCGTCAAGAACGTCTTCGACCGCGTCGTCGCGGGGCTGGGCCTGCTGGCGGTCTCGCCGCTGTTCCTGGTCATCGCGGTCGCCGTGCGGGTGACCAGCCAGGGGCCGGCCTTCTTCCGGCAGACCCGGGTCGGCAAAGACGGCCGCACGTTCACCATCGTCAAGTTCCGCACGATGGGCGTCGACGCCGAGAGCCGCAAGGTCGAGCTGGCCAGCGACATCGACGGCGTCCTGTTCAAGATCAAGCACGATCCCCGCGTCACCCGCGTCGGCGCCTTCCTGCGCCGCCACTCGCTCGACGAGCTGCCCCAGCTCGTGAACGTGGTCAAGGGCGACATGTCCCTCGTCGGACCCCGTCCGCCGCTGCCCGAGGAGGTCGCGCGCTACGGCGACGACGTCCGGAGAAGACTTCTCGTCAGACCCGGCATGACCGGCTTGTGGCAGGTCAGCGGCCGATCGGATCTGTCGTGGGAGGAAGCGGTACGGTTGGACCTGCGCTACATGGAAAACTGGTCACTCACCCTCGACCTCCAGATCATGTGGAAGACGTGGTCGGCCGTGGCACGCGGATCGGGAGCCTACTAACCAGTGATGACGATCAGAGACGATCACTCGCTCGCCGGAGACCTCGCGATGGAGGCGGGTGAGAAACTGCTCCGCCTGCGCGCCCAATACGGGTTCGACGACGCCAAGGCGCTCAAAGACGCCGGCGACCGCTCGTCGCACGAATTCCTCGTCGAATCGCTCGAACGGCTGCGCCCGAGCGACCACATCCTGTCCGAGGAGGGCGAGCGCACCAACCCGGCGCGGCTGTCGGCCAACCGGGTCTGGATCGTCGACCCGCTCGACGGCACCCGCGAGTTCTCCGAGGCCGGCCGCACCGACTGGGCCGTCCACGTGGCGCTGTGGGAAGACGGCAGACTCGCCGCCGGGGCGATCGCGCTCCCGGCCCAGGGCGCCACGCTGACCACCGCCAACCCGCCGAAGCTGCCGGCCGGCAACGGCCAGCGCCCGCGGATCGCGGTCTCCCGCACCCGCCCGCCCGAGTTCGTGCAGAAGCTCGCCTACCTGGTCGGGGCCGACCTCGTCCCCATCGGCAGCGCCGGCGCGAAGATCGCCGCCGTGCTGACCGGTCAGGTCGAGGCCTACGTCCACGCGGGCGGGCAGTACGAGTGGGATTCGGCCGCTCCGGTGGCCGTCGCGCTGGCGGCCGGAGCCCACGCGAGCCGGATCGACGGGTCGGAACTGATCTACAACCAGGCCGACCCCTCGTTGCCGGATATCCTTGTTTCCCTACCGGACTTGGCGCCGACCCTGCTCGCCGGGATCCGTGATCTTCACCAGTAACTCGATAAGGAACCGTTTTGCTTCAGCATGACTACACGACGTCACAGCTTGACGTCCTCGAAGCCGAGGCGATCCACATCATGCGTGAGGTCGCGGCCGAATTCGAGCGGCCCTGTCTGCTCTTCTCCGGCGGCAAGGACTCGATCGTCATGCTGCGCATCGCGGAGAAGGCCTTCTGGCCGGCGCCGATCCCGTTCCCGCTCATGCACGTCGACACGGGCCACAACTTCCCCGAGGTGATCGACTACCGCGACCGGCGGTCGGCCGAGCTCGGAGCGCGGCTGGTGGTGGCGTCCGTACAGGACTCGATCGACGCCGGCCGCGTGGTCGAGGAGACCGGGCGGCGCGCCTCGCGCAACCGGCTCCAGACCACCACCCTCCTCGACGCGATCGAGGAGCACGAGTTCGACGCCGTGTTCGGCGGAGCGCGCCGCGACGAGGAGAAGGCCCGCGCCAAGGAGCGGGTGTTCTCCTTCCGCGACGACTTCGGCCAGTGGGACCCGAAGAACCAGCGACCCGAGCTCTGGAACCTCTACAACGCGAAGATCCGCAAGGGTGAGCACATCCGGGTCTTCCCGCTGTCGAACTGGACCGAGCTCGACGTGTGGGACTACATCCGCCGCGAGGGCATCGAGATCCCGTCGATCTACTTCGCGCACACCCGCCGCGTCTTCGAGCGCGACGGCATGTTGCTGCCCGACGCCGACGTGGTGCAGCGCGGCGACGACGAGCCGCTGTTCGAGTCGATGGTGCGTTATCGCACGGTCGGCGACATGACCTGCACCGGCGCCGTCTCGTCGAGCGCCGCGACGGTCGACGAGATCATCGCCGAGATCGCGGCCACCCGGATCACCGAGCGCGGCGCGACCCGCGCCGACGACCGCGCGTCCGAGGCCGCCATGGAGGACCGCAAGAAGGAAGGCTACTTCTAATGGACATCCTTCGTTTCGCGACGGCGGGCAGTGTCGACGACGGGAAGTCCACCCTGATCGGGCGCCTCCTGTTCGACTCCAAGGCGATCTTCGAAGACCAGCTCGAAGCGGTCGAGCGCACCAGCCGCGACCGGGGCACCGAATACACCGACCTGTCGCTGCTGACCGACGGCCTGCGCGCCGAGCGCGAGCAGGGCATCACGATCGACGTGGCCTACCGCTACTTCGCCACGCCGAAGCGGAAGTTCATCATCGCCGACACCCCGGGCCACATTCAGTACACCCGGAACATGGTGACCGGCGCCTCGACCGCCGACCTGGCGATCATCCTGATCGACGCGCGCAAGGGCGTGCTGGAGCAGTCGCGCCGTCACGCGTTCCTGACGACGCTGCTGCGGGTGCCCCACCTGGTGCTCGCGGTCAACAAGATGGACCTGGTCGACTACTCCGAGGAGCGGTTCGAGGAGATCCGTGAGGAGTTCACCCAGTTCGCGTCCAAGCTGAACGCGAGCGACCTGACCTTCATCCCGATCTCCGCCCTCCACGGCGACAACGTGGTCTCCCGGTCCGAGAGCATGCCCTGGTACCAGGGCCCGTCGCTGCTGCACCACCTGGAGCACGTCCACATCGCCTCCGACCGCAACCTGGTCGACGTGCGGTTCCCGGTGCAGTACGTCATCCGCCCGCACAAGACCGAGTTCCACGACTACCGGGGTTACGCCGGTCAGGTCGCGGGCGGCGTGCTGAAGCCGGGCGACGATGTCATGCACCTGCCCTCCGGCCTGACCACGAAGATCGCCTCGATCGACACCTTCGACGGCCCGGTCACCGAGGCGTTCGCGCCCATGTCGGTGACCCTCCGGCTCGAAGACGACATCGACATCTCGCGCGGCGACATGATCTGCCGGCCGAACAACCAGCCGCAGGTCGCCCAGGAGATCGAGGCGATGATCTGCTGGATGGCCGACACGACCAAGCTCACCCCGCGCACCAAGCTGACCATCAAGCACACCACCCGGACCGCCCGCGCGCTGGTGAAAGACCTTCACTACCGGCTCGACGTCAACACCCTGCACCGCGACGAGACCGCGACGAGCCTGTCGCTCAACGAGATCGGCCGGGTGTCGCTGCGCATCACCCAGCCGCTGTTCGTCGACGACTACGCCCGAAACCGGCAGACCGGCGGATTCATCCTGATCGACGAGGCCACCAACGGCACCGTCGGTGCAGGCATGATCCTCTAAACCCGGGCCTAGGTAGATCCTTGGCCGTTCGGTGAACGCTTAGTTACTCTCCGCTGTAGCGTCAGCACGTTCCGTATCCACTTCGGGGGTCGTGCACGTGTCTGACGCTCAGCCGATGATCTTTGTTGGAGGGCTGGGGCGCAGCGGGACGACGCTGCTGGAGCGCCTTCTCGGGGAGCTTCCCGGTGTCGCGCCGCTCGGCGAGGTCGTCCATCTGTGGCACCGGGGGGTGCGCGCCAACGAGCCGTGCGGTTGCGGGCGGCCGTTCGCGCAGTGCCGGTTCTGGCACGAGGTCGGTGACCGCGCCTTCGGGGGCTGGCGGCCGGCCAAGGCCGACCGGCTGCTCGAACTGCGCCACAAGGTCGACCGCACCCGCCGCGTTCCGGTCTTCGTGCTGGGCCTGATCAGCCGTGAGGCCCAGCTGACCGAGTACGTCGCCGCGTATCACCGCATCTACGCGGCGGCGGCCGAGGTCGTACGCGGCCAGGTCGTCATCGACTCGAGCAAGCACGCCTCGCTGGCCTACTGCCTGTCGGCCATCCTCGACCTGACCGTCGTCCACGTCGTGCGCGATCCGCGCGCGGTGGCCGCGTCGTGGCGGCGCAAGGTCGCGCGGCCGGAAGACGGCCGGCCGATGGCCCGGTGGTCGCCGGCGCGCACCGCCGTCCACTGGTTCGTGCAGAACCTCGCCTACGAGGTGCTGCGCGGCAAGGGCGTGCCCATCGTCCGGGTCCACTACGAAGACCTCGTCGAGGAGCCGGCCGACACGCTGCGCGCGCTGGCCGGCAAGCTCGGGCTGCCCGCCGACCACGAGGCGCTCGCCTTCATCACTGGCCGCACCGCCCGGCTCGGCGTCGCCCACACCGTCTCGGGCAATCCGATGCGTTTCCACGTGGGCCGCGTGCGCTTCCGCGACCGGCGCCCCGACCTGCCCTTCCCTCATCGCTGGGCGGTCACGGCGCTGACGTTCCCCCTCCTTCTCTGGTACGGCTACCGCCTCAATTACTGAACTCCCGATCGGAGGCCAACGATGACCTCGACCGTCGGCGTCGTCATCCCCACCCGTGGTGACCGTCCCCTGCGAGCGACGATCGAAGGCGTGCTCGCCAACCGCCCCGCGGCCGTCGTGGTCGTGGTCGACGGGGCGCCGTTAGATTCCGTCGACGACGACCGGGTGAAGGTGCTGCCCAACTGCCTGAGCCCGGGTCTGCCGGGGGCCCGCAACACCGGGATCGCGGCGCTCGACACCGATCTGGTGGCCTTCTGCGACGACGACGACGTGTGGCTGCCCGGGAAGCTCGACGCCCAGGTCGACCTGCTCGTCCGGACGGGGGCGGAGTTCGCGAGCTGCGGCATCGAGGTCGAATACGGCTCGCGCCGGGTGACCCGGCTGGCCGGGACGGCCGAGATCACCGCCGCCGACCTGACCCGGTCGCGGATGGTGATGGTGCACGCGTCGACCTACGTCTTCCGGCGCGGCGCCCTGTGGGTCGACGAGAGCGCGCCCGCCGGCCAGAACGAAGACTGGGACCTGGCCATGCGCGCGGCCAAGCGACAGCCGATCGCCCACGTCGACCGGCCGCTCGTCCGGGTGCGGTGGGGCAGGTCCCACTACGCGACCCGCTGGGCCGACCGGATCAGCGGCCTCGAGTGGATGCTGGCCAGGCACCCCGAGATCGCCGACGACGCCCGGGGCGCCGCCCGCATCTACGGGCAGCTGGCCTTCCACCACGCCGCGCTCGGGCGGCGCAAGGAGGCGCGGCGGTTCGCCGCGCTCGCCTTCCACTCGCGGCACCGGGAGCCCCGGGCGGCGCTGGCGCTGGCCGTGGCGGCCGGGCTCGTCTCGGCGCCGGCCGTGCTGAGCGCGCTGCATACCCGCGGTCACGGAATCTGATGCGCACGCGCATCGTCGCGCCGCCCAAACGGCGGCGCGTCTCCGTGGGCGGGGTGGTCGTCGACCGGCTGACCGAGATCGAGGTGGTCGACCGGGTGATCGGGGCCATCCGGCGGGGCTCGGGCGGGCATCTGGTGACGCCCAACGTGGACATCTGCCGGGCGTGCGCGCGCGACCCGGCGCTGCGGGCACTGGTCCTGCGGGCCTCCATCGCGGTCGCCGACGGGATGCCGCTGGTGTGGGCGTCGCGGCTGCTCGGCAAACCGGTGCCGGCCCGGATCACCGGGGCCGACCTGATCTGGTCGCTCTCCGAGGCGGCGGCCTTCTACCGGGTGCCCATCTACCTGCTGGGCGGGCCGCCCGGGGTGGGCGACCGGGCCGCCCGCGCGCTGTGCGAGCGCTACCCCGGGCTGTCGATCGCCGGGGTCGACGCGCCGCCGTGGGGGTTCGAGGAGGACGCCGAGCAGTTCGCCGCCGTGCGCGACGCGCTGACCTCGGCGCGTCCGCTGCTGGTGTTCGTCGGGCTGGGGTTCCCCAAGCAGGATCTGCTCATCGAGCGGCTGCGGGGCGACCTGCCCGAGACGTGGTTCGTCGGCTGCGGGTCGGCCATCGCGTTCGCCGGGGGCGCCGTGGCGCGGGCCCCGGTCTGGATGCGCGACCGCGGGCTGGAGTGGCTGTTCCGGCTGCTCAGCGAGCCGTCGCGGCTGGCCAGGCGCTATCTCGTCGACGACCTGCCGTTCGCGGTGCGGCTGCTGACGGTGTGCGCGGTGCGGCGGCTCTTCACCTGAGGGTCAGCCGGCTGACCCTCTCGGCGTCGGCGGCGGACAGGCGCGACCTGGCCGCCGCCGTTCGGCTGTCGGTGGGGCGGAACGCCGTCTTCGAGGTGCCCCGCCAGGCGAAGCCCGCCTCCTCGGCCGGGCCGGTGCACGACCGGGTGATCGTGGCGGCCGACCGGTCGGTCCAGGGGATGCCGCACCATTCGTACAGGCTCCGGAAGCCGAAGTGCGGATCGGCGGCCAGTTCCTCGTAGCCGACCACGCGGATGTTGGGGTGGCGCATCTGGAGGACCGACTCGTGCGCCGCCTTCCACAGGGCCGCGATCCTGGCCAGCCGGTCAGGAGGCGCCTGCGCCAGCGCCGACAGGTGGGGGTGGTCTCGGAGGAGGAGGGGCTGGTCGAGCAGGTCGGCCGGGTTCGCGGTCCAGCCGAGGTGCTCCCAGCTGCCGGCGAACGTGACCGGGTCGCGGGTGAGGATGACGACCCGGCAGTCGAGGCGGTCGGCGAACCACTCGGCCGACCAGAGCGCGAACGGGTCGTCGAGGAGGGCCTTGCGGCCGGTCAGGCGGCCGTGGGTGAACGACGCGGCGTATTTCAGGTACCGGGCGGGCGACGGCGGCCAGGGGAGTTCGGCGTGCCAGCGGAACCGCAGGCTCACCGTGTCCTGGAACGGCTTCAGCCAGGCCGCCTCGTTGTCGCGGCAGATGTACTGGAAACGATGCTCGACCCGCGCGTTCAGCACGCCACGGTAGGGGCGTTCGGGGTTGAGCGGCTCGTTGACGTACACGAGCTCGCCGGAGGCGCAGAGCATGCGGCCGGCCCACGAGGTGCCGCTGCGGGGGAGGCCGGTGACGAGGATCATGCCGTCGCCCTGGCGAGCTGGGCGGCCGGCACCAGGTTCTTCACGAGGACCCCTCCCGCCCAGCCGAGCGCCGCGCCGAACGCGCCGTGGGCCGGGACCAGCAGCAGATCGAGCACGACGGTGACGGCCAGCGCGGCGGCGACGTTGCCGAGACTGGCCCTGGTCCGCCCCGAGGCGATCATGACGACGTCGGCCATCCCACAGGCGGAGGCGACCATCATCGTGACGGCCAGCACGATCGCGACGTCGGCCGCGTGGGCGTAGCCGTCGCCGAAGACCTGGAGGATCTGGGGGGCGAAGACGGCGTACCCGATCCAGAGGGGCCAGGTCAGGGCCATCTGGGTGCGGGCCGCCCGCCGATAGAGGGCCCGCGCCGCCCGCGGCTCTCCCTGGGCGAACTTCTTCACCAGCTCGGCCTGTACGCCCTGCGCCAGCCCCTGCCCGACGAGCTGCCCGACCACCTTGAACCGGGTCGCGGCGACGTAGAACGCGGCCTCGGCGGGCCCGGCGAGCAGCGCGACGATCACGACGTCGAGCCGCTGGAAGACGGCCTGCAGCGCGGCGGCCAGCGACCGGGGCGAGGTGTGACTCCAGAACTCCGGCCACGTCGTCCGGGTCTCCACGCCCCGCAACCTCAGGGCGGCGAGCACGACCACCGGGACCGCCGGGATCCCCCAGGCGACGACGAGCCAGGGGGCGGACAGCCCGGCCGCCAGCGCGCCACCCACGAGAAGGAGCTGGGCGAGCGGCTGCACCAGCCCGCTGAGCAGCAGCGTCTCCCGCATCGCCCCGGCCCCCCTGGTGGCGGCCACCAGCACGTCGGCCACCACGACGAACGGCAGGACGAGCGCGAGCGCCGGCTCGGCGCCGGCGAGCACGACGGAGACGGCGAGCGCGCCGGCGATGACGGGGACCAGCGCCACGGTCAGCAGCGGCCGGGCGGTCGTGGCGACACCCCCCTCGCGCTGGCGGGCGCGGAAGTAGATCAGGCCGTTGCCCGTGTCGAGGCGTAGGACCCCGGCCAGCAGCAGTCCCAGCGTCGTCGTGGTGAAGAAGGCGCCCGCCTCCGCCGGGGGCAGCGTGCGGGTGATCAACAGGGTGACGGCGAACTGGGCGGCCGCGGTGGTGCCGGCTCCCGCCAGGCCCGCCACCGACCTCAGACGCGCCATGAAGGGGTCGCGTCGAGCCACGACAGCAGCAGGGCGTCCCACGGCAGGAAGTGCTCCGACAGGCGGGTACGCAGGGCGCGGGGGATCGGCGCGTGGGTCCGCGAGTTGTGGCGGTCGAAGACCGGGTCGGCCATCGGGGGAAGGCCGAGGAAGGACAGCAGGTCGTCGTACACGGGCATCGGGTCGGCGAAGAAGCGGCCGCTGTCGATGACCTTGACGCGGTCGCGGGCGATCACCGGTTCGAGGCGGGCGAGCTGTTCGGCGTAGCGGCCCCGGGCCAGGTAGGCGTGGTGGCGGTGCGCGTGGCTCGACGACAGCGGGGCCGCGCACAGCCGGGCGCTCTCGCCGGCCAGGCGTTCGGGCTCCAGGTCGACGGCGCGGGCGAACGACGGCTCCGACTCGAAGCCCCGGGCCAGTTCGTGCGCGTGGGCGGAAATGGCACGTTCCACCGGATCCCGGACCAGCACGATCAGCTTCACGTCGGGCAGGTCCCAGGCGATCCTCGGCCCGGCCAGCGGGTGGAACAGGTAGTAGGGGGACGACTCGAACGCCAGCATGCCCGGCCGCCGCAGCGGGAAGTGCGCCCGATACCAGGCCAGGCCGCGTCCGTAGGCCATGTCGAAGTAGTGGACGCCCTTGCGCAGCACCGGCTTGGCCACCATCGGGTGCTGCGACAGCGCCCGGTAGAGGGAGGTGGTCCCGCAGCGCTGCGCGCCCACGATGAGGAACGAGGGGAGCATCCGGGCGCCCCCGGTGAGCCGCCCCGCCGTGATCGACACGGCGTGGGCGGTGGTCTTCAGGGCCTTCACGTCAGGGATTCCAGCCCGTCGACGGCGGGGTTCAGCCACTTCGCGGGCGAACCGAGCGGCTCGTGGCCGGCGGCGCGGTGGCGTTCGGCCAGGGTCATCAGGTAGGCGGCGGCGGTCACCCGCGCGTCTTCGTAGGAGATCCCGAAGGGCTCCAGCAGCCGCCCCGACTGCGCGACGCACGCCTTGGCCGCCGACGCCGGGCGCATCCGCCGCAGGGCCGTCTGGAAGAAGTAGTGCAGCGTGTCGAAGCCCGGCGGCACGCCGGTGCCGAACCGCTCCCAGTCCCAGACCAGCAGCCGGTCGCCCATCGGGGCGACGTTCCACGGCGAGAAGTCGCCGTGCCAGGCGCCCTTGCCGAGCGCGGCGATCTCCTGGGCGGCGGCCGCGAGCAGGTCGGCCGACGGCCTGCCCTTCGTGACCGGCAGTGGGGTCAGCACCAGCACGTCGAGGTCGCGCCACGTCCCGTGGTGCATGACCTTGGGCGCGACGACGACGTCGAACGGGTGGCGGGCGATGGCCCGCAGCGTGTCGGTCTCGTGGCGGATCAGGTCTTTGGTGTGCGGCTGGTCGCCGATCTTCACGAAGGCCAGGAGGCCGGTGTCGTCGTGCAGCTCCAGGACGGGTTTGCGGTTGGCCCGGCGGGCCGGGCGGACGTGCAGCGTGGCCCGCACCCGGCGGCCGAGCACGTCGCCGAGGTGCGTCTCGATCGTGTCCGGCCCGTCGGGGACCAGCACCCGCCCGCCGACATGCCATGGCGCGCGGGGCACCAGCCGCCGGGGGACGAGCCGGCTCGGCACCAGAGTCCGGGCCGAAGTGGTGGTGGACGGCGGGAACAGCAAGGAGATCACCTCATCCAGGTAGCGCAGACGTATGCGGAAGTCCTTCACGTCGCGTTCCGCCACAGGACCGCGAACGAGATCAGATAGAGGGTCAGGGCACTGACGAGGCCGTCGTAGATGAACATGTAGAAGAGGACGAGCAGCATGACCAGGCTTCCCGCCTGCCCGATCGGCGACCGATCATGCCAGTGCCGCCTGAGCGCCCCCGCGAAGAAGCCGACGTAGAGGGCCGCGCCGGTGAACCCCTGGGTGATGAGCAGCAGCCAGAGCTGCCCGTCTGAGCCGAGCGGCGGATGCCCGCACGACCGGCACCAGTCGGTCCGGCCGGTGGTGATCGTGCGGTGGTTGCCGAACGCGTTGCGGGTGTTGCCGTAGCCGATGATCGGCGACGTGGCGGCGACCTCGACGGTGGTGGCGACCGTGAAGGCGCGGATGTCGTTGGAGTGGGGCCGGTCGACCCGCGCGGCCACGACCTGGCCCAGCGGCGAGAACACGAAGGCCGCCCCGGTCACGGCCGCGAGGGTCAGCAGGGCCGCGCGGTTCCGGTTCCTGATGATCAGGTACGCCACCCCGATGGCGATCGCCGCCCACAGCCCCCGGTTGAGCGAGTAGACGACCGGCACCGCGGCCACCGCGACCGCCCCCGCCGCCACCGCCTTGCGCGCCGGCCCGCCGTAGACCCACCAGCCGACGACGAACCAGACCAGCAGGATCGAGACGTTGCCGCCCCACGCGTTGGCCCACTCGAACGGCGCCTCCGGACGGGGAGCGGGGTGCCCGAGCACGTACTGGATCTGCGCGGCCGTCGGGTGGACGAGGTTGGTGACGAAGGCGTGGTCGGGGAGCAGGTGCTCCATCGGCGCGGTGAATTCGAACTCCGGCGCGAGGATCCCCAGCAGCCCCCCGGCCACAGCGGTCAGGAACAGGACCCCGAGCATCCTGACGAGGGTGAGCTGGGGGAGCTCCTCCTTGGTGAGGTTGCCCAGGTAGAGGACGACGACGAAGAGCGCGATGTAGACGGTGAGCCGCATGGTCCAGCCGACGACCCGCCCCATGCCGAACTCGCCGTACGTCCCGGCGGGCGTCGCGTCGAGCATGACCGCGCTGACCAGGTAGCCGACGATGAGCAGCGCCCACAGCCCCATGCCGCGCGGGATCAGGATCGGCCGCCGCAGCCAGAGCACGACCGCCATCGGGACGGCGACCACCACGATGGACAGCCCGCCGAACCCCAGGGCCCACCAGACGGGATAACCCACGAGGAACGCCGCGATGGGCCACGCGGCGGGCGCCAGGCGCCACGTCACAGCAGGTCTCGGCGCTGTTGCGGGATGTCCACGGTCGGGGGCTGCTGCGAGCGCAGCGCGTCGACCGCCAGCGTCCCGGGAGCGCCCGCCGGGTCGACGGCGATCACCCCCAGGACGTCGACGCCCCGGCGCTTCAGCGACTTGGCCGAGCGGATGACCCACGGCGCGCGGATGCGGCCCAGGGCCACGGCCAGCACGGCCGCGTCGGTCGGACCCGCGGTGACCAGGAGGACGCCGCCGCCCGGCGGGAAGCCCTCCTCCAGCGTCCACGCCACGTGGGCCGGTTCGACCCCCAGGCCCTCGACCAGCACGCTCCGGTGCCCGGCCGCCGTCACCACCGCGGCGAACTCCTCGCCCTGGGGAAGCAGGGCGAGGTTGGTCAACCGCTCGACGTCGGCCGGGGTTCGGAGGCGGAGGTCGGAGCGGTCGCGGGCGAAGGCCGCTCCCACGCCGAGCAGGATGCCGGCGAACAGGCCGCCGCCCACGTACAGGGAGGGGCGCGGTTCGCTGGCCGTTTCCGGGGGAGACGCGGGGGTGATCACGGTCCCAGGGGTGACCGCGGTGGTCTTCAGGACGTCGTACCGGAGGGTGAGAGCCGTCGCCTGGCGGGTCAGCACGGTCTGCTGGTGGGCGGCCAGGGCGCGCTGCGGGGTGCCCTTCGGGTGCCGGGACATGGTGACCAGCGCGGTGCTGAGCTGGCTGTTGACCAGGCGGAGCTTGGCCAGGACGGCCCGCTTCTGCTCGGTCAGCAGCGCCTCGGCCGCCGCCAGGCGGTGGGCCAGGTAGGCGTCGGCGAAGGCCTGCGCGCCCCGGGCGGCTCCGGCGGCGTCGGGCCAGGTGAACGAAATCCGAAGAATTCCCGAATTGGGTGGCACATCAACGGATACCTGCCCCCGAAGGTCTTCGGGGTCGCCTCCAATAACGCGTGACGCATTCGTCGCCACCACGGACGATTGTGCGATCTGCGCCTCGGTGTCGAGATTGAGAGCTTCGCGCTGCCGGGCGGTCACCACGTTCTGCGGTTCCCCGAGCCCGGTCGGGGCCACCTGCACCTCGGCCACCCCCAGGTAGGCCGTCGGGGCCGTCCACAGCAGGGCGACACCGCCCATGACACCGAGAAAAAGGCAGGTCAGGGCGATGATCCAGCGGCGGCGGAACACGGAGCCGTACTCCGCGAGGTCCCGGCTGTGCGGCGGTGGCAGGCTCATGTCGGTCTCCGATGGGGGTGAAGCGACTACGAACCCTAGCCGGGTGCGGTGATTACCCCGGTGCTAATTACAGAATTTCTGCTGGCGAATCACGGAACAATAACGGCGATTCGCCGGACATGTCGGAGCTGCGTTCTGGAAAAGGAGGCCACATGTTCTCCCCCGGCAGTGGAAAGGTGAATCCATGCGCTGGGCAATCACGGTGGTCGTGTTGATGATGGCGGGCTGCTCCCTGGCTTCGGGGGACGCCGAACGGACGGTCCCGAAGACGGAGCCGCCGATCGCCGCGCCCTGCGCCGTCACGGGCGTGCTGATCCCCACCTGCGGGGCCTGGTGGGGCATCGCCCCCGAGGTCTTCACCGGCCGGGGCCCCACGCGCGGCCTGCAGCGGGCCGAGCAGCGGATGGGCCGCCGGGCCGACATCCTGCACGTCTACCACCGCGCGGGCGAGCTCTTCCCGACCGACGAGGAGCGCGCGCTCGCGAAAGACCGGCTGCTGCTGGTCAACTGGAAGCCGTCACTGCGCCACACCTGGGCCGAGATCGCGTCGGGCGCGCTCGACCGGCGCATCGACAAGCTGGCCGCGCACATCTCGGCGACCTTCCCGCAGCGGTTCTTCCTGACTATCCACCACGAACCGGAGAATGACGTCCGGCCCGTCGAGGGCATGGCGGCCGACGACTACGCCGCGATGTTCCGCCACGTCGTGCTGCGCCTGCGCGAGAAGGGGGTCACCAACGCGGTCACCGTGATGACCTACATGGGCGCGCCCAACTGGTCGTCGGCGTCGTGGTTCGAGCGGCTCTACCCGGGCGACGCGGTGGTCGACTGGATCGGCGTCGACCCCTACGCCGACGAGCGCGTCACCGACTTCGCCTCACTGGTCGACAAGCGCCGCCCCGACCACCCCGACTGGCCGGGCTTCTACCGCTGGGCCCAGTCACGCTTCCCGGCCAAGCCGATCATGGTCGCCGAGTGGGGGGTCTTCGAGCGGCCCGGTTTCAAAGCCGCCTTCTTCGAGTCCGTACGCCGCCAGATAGCCGCATACCCCCAGATCAAGGCCCTGGTCTACTTCGACTCCCCATGGGCGCCCAGGGGCGACACGCGGTTCGACACCACGCCCGAGGCCGCCGAGGCGTTCCGGCGGCTCGGGCGGTCGGCCTACCTGACCCAGCCGCCGGTCGTGAGGGCGTTCATCACCAGCGAGACCGCCCGCTCGACCGGCAGGCCGGTGGTGTCGATCTCCAGGTCGGCGTCCTCCGGCTCGTCGTAGGGGGCCGAGACCCCGGTGAAGTCGGGGATCAGCCCGGCGCGGGCCTTGGCGTAGAGGCCCTTCCGGTCGCGGCGCTCACACTCCTCCACCGGGGTGGAGATCCAGACCAGCAGGAAGTCGGCGCCGACCTCCTCGGCCATCTCGCGGGCCTCCTCGCGGGTGTGGGCGTGCGGCGCGATCGGGGCGCAGATGGCCAGGCCGCCGTGCCGGGCGACCTCGCTCGCGACGAAGCCGATCCGGCGGATGTTCAGGTCGCGGTCCTCCGCCGAGAAGGTCAGCCCCTTCGACAGCAGCCGCCTGACCACGTCGCCGTCGAGGTAGGTGACCGTCCGGCCGCCCTTCTCCAGCAGCGCGTCGCGCACCCCCCGGGCCACGGTCGACTTGCCCGACCCGGAGAGCCCGGTGAAGAACACCACCAGCCCGCGCCGGTGCGGCGGCCCCGGGATGCGGACCGGAGCCGGGCCTGCGTAGTGCTCGGTGGCGCCGTAGTTGCGGGCGACGTGCTCACGCAGTTCGAGGTCGATCTCGACGTCCTCGCGCGGGGCCAGCGGCACCGCCACCACCTGCGACCCGGGCAGTTCGGCCTGCGCCTTCAGCGCGGCCCGCACCACCGCGGGCCCGGCCTCGCCGAAGATGAGCGGCATCAGCAGGACCGTCGCCTCCAGTTCCTCGGCCGTGGCGGCGACGTCGGCCAGCGCCGGTCCGTCGAGCGGCCCGCGCATGGTGACCGCCAGCACCTCGCCGTCGGTCTTCACCTCGTCGGGGGTACGGCGCAGCCGCGCGAACGGCCCGTAGACGGGCGCGCCCAGCGCCTCCACCGGACCCGCCGCGTGGTGCCCGTCGCGTTCGGTCACCGTCATGACGGCCAGCGCGGCCCCTTCGGGATCGGTGAGGGTGACCTGGTCGCCGACGGCGATCTCGTCGGGCAGTGCGATGGTGACGGGGTCGGGCCACGCGGTGCCGTCGGTGAGCGTGCCGGTCTCGGCGACCGACGCGGCGTCGGCCTTGCCGAGGAAGCCGGTCAGCGGCGCGAACGCCCCCGAAAGGAGCAGTTCGAGGTCGGCGAGTTCGCGGGCGTCGGGGGTCCAGTCGGTCATGGCGGTCGATTATCCGATCTCGGCAGGCATAGGAGGAGCCGCACAGCGGCGTCATAAAGGCTGACACATCTTCTAGGAGGTGACCGTGGACTCGGCAGCAGAACTGCGTTTCCGCGAGTTCGTGGCCGCCCGGTCACCCGCGTTGATGGGCCTTGCCTACCTGCTCACCGCCGGTGACCAGCACGCCGCGGAGGACCTGGTGCAGGCGTCGCTGGTCCGCGCGCTGGGCCGGTGGTCCGACGTGGCCGACCCCGAGGCCTACGTCCGGCGGGTCATGTACCACCAGCATGTCAGCCTGTGGCGGCGGGCGTGGCGGCGGCACGAGACCACGATGGCCGAACCCCCGGAGAAGGGCGCCGACGACGCCACCCGCACGGTCGAGTTACGCCTGGCCCTGCGTGAGGCGCTGGCCACCCTCACCCGGCGGCAGCGCACCATGCTCGTGCTCCGCTACTACGAGGACCTGCCCGAGGAGGAGATCGCCCGTGTCATGGGCTGCTCGGTCGGCACGGTCCGCAGCACCACCCACCGATCACTGGCGAAGCTGCGCTCCGCCGACCTGAGGGAGCTCTCCCGATGAACGAGGACACGATGATCAAGGAGGGCCTCCGCGACTGGGCCGAGGAGGTGCGCGTGCCCGGTGACCTGGCCGACCGCGCGCTGCGGGCCCGCAGGACGCGGCTGTTCGGCTTCGCCGGGTCGGGCGCGGTGCTGGTCGCCGTCGCCGTCACGGCCGTCGTCACCCTGCTGCCGGGCGCTTCGCCCGACCGCACCATCGTGGCCGAGAGGCCGAGGCCGGCCGCTTCGCCGGCGCCGACGACCGTCCACAGCGACACCGAGAATGACCCCCCGGTGAACCTGGTCGCGGCCGGGCCGTGGGCCGTGGGCTCCTACTACTCGACCGAATGGGTCGACACCGGCCGGGGCACCGAGACCCTCCGCTACACCTGGAGCGTCTACGACCAGGGCAAGGGCCGCTATGTCCGCACCCCCTACCAGTGGGTCGACGTGCTGCCCGGCATGGGCCTCGCGGCCGTGCTCGAGGGAGACCTGCCCTCCCGTCGGCTCGGCCTGCTCGACCTGACGACCATGACGTACACCCGCTGGTACGACCTGGAGGACGCCGCCGGATCGGTCTACTGGTCACCCGACGGCTCGAAGCTGGTCGCCACCACCTACAGCGCGCCGCCCGACGAGACGAAGTGGACGGACGCGAAGCGCACCAGCGGTGAGCACGTGCCGCAGTCGCGCACCGGCTTCCACGTGATCAACCCGAACGCCGGAACCCGGACCTGGCGCCCGCTGCCGCCCGACCCCGACGCCATGGGCAGCAGGGAGGACCTGCGCTGGGACGACGACAGCACCCGCCTGTGGGCCACCAAGATCACGGGCGGCGGCCGGTGGCTCTACGACACCGAAGGCGTCCGCCTCGGCTCCGAGGAGGACTACCCCCGCCGCATGAACGAGGCGGGAGTGTCCCCCAACGGCAGGCTGCGGGCCGGTCCCGCGGGGCTGCCCACCAAGGTCACCGATGTCGAGACCGGTGAGGTCGTCGGCCGTCAGCGGATGCTCCAGCTGTGGGCCTGGGTCGACGACGACCACCTGATCGGGCTCGGCTGCGCCCGTGACTGCGACAACGAGTTCGACAACGCGCTGGTCATGGTGAGCGTCGACGGGAAGGAGACGGTGCAGCTCGCCTCCTACCGCGACTCGCGCAACTCGTGGCGGCCGATCCTGGTGCGCCGCTAGATGATCCGCGCGAAGTGGTTCCTCGGCCGGCGCACGATCAGCGTCACCTCGTCGTAGACGGGGTCGAGCTTGCCGCGCGACAGAGCCGCCACCACCCGGCACACCGTCTCGACCAGTTTCCCGCGGGGGCCGAGACGGGCCGGGCCGGTGGTTTCTCCCCGGTCCTCGGCGATCATCAGGCCGCGCATCAGGCAGTAGGCGCGCAGCCCTTCCCGCGAGCAGACCGGTTCGTAGACCGCCGGCAGCGGCTCGCCGAACCGGCCCCGCAGCCAGCCGGGCAGGACCCGGTCGACGAAGCCGTAGGCCGACTCCCGGTCACGGACCCGGATGAGCAGCAGCCCCCCGGGACGCAGCGCGTTGACCATCCGGTCAAGGATCAGCTCGGCGTACTGGACTCGTTCGAGCAGGAACTCGACGCAGACGATGTCGAACCCCCGCGGTGTCATGGGCACCGAGCGAAGGTCGCCCAGGGCGTAGACGTGCAGGTCGGGGCGTTCGACGGTGTGCGCGCGAAGGATGGGCCGATCCTCATCGACCCCGGTAACCCGGCAGTCGACACCGCCGAGTTCCAGCGGTTCGCCCCGGCCACAGCCGGCCACCAGGACGTCGAGCGGCTTCCCGGGCGTCTCCGCCGCGCGTTCGCCGATGATTTTTCCGAAAGACGACATGTCACAAAGCGTAGTCATCCGCTCACGGAATCGGGTCGCATCATGGGCGAGTCGCGAGCGCAGTAGCCTTGTGAGGTACCCCCGGTCCCGATCAGGTTCCGGGTCGTCCGCGTGCCGTCGATTCCTCCGGCAGGCGGCTGTAGTGACTCACGTGGGGGCCCGCGGCATGACACTTTCCGGACTTCTCGACCTCGTCGCAGCGCAGCCAGAGCTGGCCGAGGCGCTCGGCCAGGAGGTGACCGGCGCCGATCTGATCGCGCCGACCGCCCTGCGGCCGTTCGGGGTGGCCGCCGTCGCGCGCACCCGTCCCGTCCTCGCCGTGACCGCCACCGGGCGCGAGGCCGAAGACCTGGCCACCGCCCTGACGAGCCTGCTGCCCGAGTCGCAGGTGGCCGTCTTCCCGGCCTGGGAGACCCTGCCGCACGAGCGCCTCTCGCCGCGCAGCGACACGGTGGGCCAGCGGCTCGCCGTGCTGCGGCGGCTGGCCCATCCCGTCGCGGGCGACGCGACCGCCGGGCCGCTGCGGGTCGTGGTCGCGCCGGTCCGCGCGATCCTGCAGCCCATCGTGGCCGGGCTCGGCGACCTGGAGCCGGTACGCCTGCACCCCGGCGACGACGCCGACCTCGAAGACGTGGTCGTCCGCCTGGTCGAGAACGGCTACCACCGGGTCGACATGGTGGAGAAGCGCGGCGAGGTCGCGGTCAGGGGCGGCCTGCTCGACGTGTTCCCGCCGACCGAGGAGCACCCGCTGCGGCTGGAGTTCTGGGGCGACACCGTGGAGGAGATCCGCTGGTTCAAGGTCGCCGACCAGCGCTCCCTCGAAGTGGCCGAGGGCGGGCTGTTCGCCGCGCCGTGCCGCGAGCTGCTGCTCACCCCCGAGGTCCGCGACCGCGCCCGTGAGCTGGCCGAGAATCATCCGGCGCTGGGGGAGATCCTCGGCTCGCTGGCCGACGGGATCCCGGTCGAGGGCATGGAGGCGTTCGCGCCCGTGCTCGCCGGGGACATGGACATGCTGATCGACCACCTGCCGCTGCGCGCGGCGGTGTTCGTCTGCGACCCCGAGCGCATCCGGGGCCGGGCGGTCGAGCTCGTCCGCACCAGCCAGGAGTTCCTGGAGGCGTCGTGGATCACCGCCGCCGCCGGGGGAGAGGCCCCGATCGACCTCGACGCCGCCGCCTTCCGCACCCTCGACGAGGTGCGCGAGCACGCCGGCGAGCTGGGCCAGCCCTGGTGGTCGATCGCGCCCTTCGGCGACGGCCTCGACCTGGGGGCCCACGACGTGGAGGCCTACCGGGGCGACACCCAGCGCGCCCTCGGCGACATCAAGGGCTGGCTCGGGGCCGGGCGCTCGGTCGTGCTGATGAGCGAGGGCCACGGGCCCGCCGAGCGGATGGTCGAGCTGCTCAAGGGGGTCGACGTCGCCGCCCGGCTGGTCCGGTCGATCGACGAGCCGCCGGGCCGCGACGTCGTGCAGGTCACCACGGGCCGGCTGGAGCACGGATTCGTGACCTCCGGCCTGGCCGTAATGACCCATCTCGACCTGGTGGGGCAGAAGGCGTCCACCAAAGACATGCGGCGGCTGCCGAGCCGGCGCCGGAACATGGTCGACCCGCTCCAGCTCAAGATCGGCGACCACGTCGTCCACGAGCAGCACGGCGTCGGCCGCTACATCGAGATGGTCCAGCGGACCGTCCAGGGCGCGACCCGCGAGTACCTCGTCATCGAGTACGCCAAGGGCGACCGCCTCTACGTCCCGACCGACCAGCTCGACGAGGTCACCCGCTACGTCGGCGGCGAGTCCCCGACCCTCAACCGCATGGGCGGCGCCGACTGGGCCAAGGCCAAGACCCGCGCCAAGAAGGCAGTCAAGGAGATCGCGGGCGAGCTGATCCGCCTCTACTCCGCCCGCATGGCCTCCCCGGGCCACGCCTTCGCGGCCGACTCGCCGTGGCAGCGCGAGATGGAGGACGCCTTCCCCTACGCCGAGACCGGCGACCAGCTCGAAGCCATCGACGAGGTCAAGCGCGACATGGAGCGCGCCGTCCCGATGGACCGGCTGATCTGCGGCGACGTCGGCTACGGCAAGACCGAGATCGCGGTGCGGGCGGCGTTCAAGGCGGTCCAGGACGGCAAGCAGGTCGCCGTGCTGGTCCCGACGACCCTGCTCGTCCAGCAGCACCTGTCGACCTTCGGCGAGCGATTCGCCAACTTCCCGGTGACCGTGCGGCCGATCTCCCGCTTCCAGACCGACGGCGAGGTGAAGGACACCCTCGAAGGGCTCAAGGCGGGCGGCATCGACGTCGTCATCGGCACCCACCGGCTGTTCTCGCCCGAGGTCAGGTTCAAGGACCTCGGCCTGATCATCGTCGACGAGGAGCAGCGGTTCGGCGTCGAGCACAAGGAGGCGATGAAGCACCTCCGCACCCAGGTCGACGTCCTGGCCATGTCGGCGACGCCGATCCCGCGAACCCTGGAGATGGGCCTCACCGGCATCCGCGAGATGTCGACCATCCTCACCCCGCCGGAGGAGCGCCACCCGATCCTGACCTTCGTCGGGCCCTACGACGAGAAGCAGATCGCCGCCGCGATCCGGCGTGAGCTGATGCGCGACGGCCAGGTGTTCTTCGTCCACAACCGGGTGCGCAGCATCGACAAGGTCGCCGCCCGCCTGCACGAGCTCGTGCCCGAGGCGCGCGTGGCGGTCGCCCACGGCCAGATGAACGAGCAGCAGCTCGAGAAGATCATGGTGGGCTTCTGGGAGCGCGACTTCGACGTGCTCGTCTCGACCACGATCGTCGAGTCGGGCCTCGACGTGCCCAACGCCAACACTTTGATCGTCGACCGGGCCGACAACTACGGCCTCTCGCAGCTCCACCAGCTCCGCGGCCGCGTCGGCCGTGGCCGCGAGCGCGGCTACGCCTACTTCCTCTACCCGCCGGAGAACCCGCTCACCGAGACCGCCCACGAGCGCCTCGCCACGATCGCCCAGCACACCGAGATGGGCGCGGGCATGTACGTCGCCATGAAGGACCTGGAGATCCGGGGCGCCGGCAACATCCTGGGCGCCGAGCAGTCGGGCCACATCCAGGGCGTGGGCTTCGACCTCTACGTGCGGATGATGGCGGAGGCCGTACAGGAACAGAAGAACAAGCTCTCCGGCGAGACGGTCACCGAGCAGCCCGACGTCAAGGTCGAGCTCCCGATCAACGCGCACATCCCGCACGACTACGTCACCAGCGAGCGCCTGCGGCTGGAGGCCTACAAGCGGATCGCCGCGATCGTCACCGAAGAAGACATCACCGCCGTCCGCGACGAGCTCACCGACCGCTACGGCCGTCCGCCGCAGGAGGTCGACAACCTGCTCGAAGTGGCCCGGTTCCGGATCAGGGCCCGCAAGGCGGGGCTGACCGACGTACAGCTGATGGGCGCCAACATCAAGTTCGCCCCGGTGGCCCTGCGCGACTCCCAGCAGGTGCGGCTCCAGCGGCTCTACCCGAAGGCCCTGCTCAAGCAGGCCACCGAGACCCTGCTGGTGCCGGTGCCGAAGACCAAGCCGATCGGCGGGCAGCCGCTGCGCGACCTCGACATGCTGCGCTGGTGCGGAGACCTGGTCGAGGCGCTTTTCCTGGAGCCCAACCGAGTAAAGTAGGCGCGCCGAACAGTCAGGGACCTGGAGGGTCTTCCGTGAAGCTCAAACTGGCCGCCGTGGCCGTCGCCGCAGGCTTGGCGCTGACCGCGTGCAGCGGGCCGATCGAGGCCGGTTCCGCCGCCACGGTCGGCGACCGCCGCATCACCATCGCCACGCTTGACAACAACGTGACGGAGTTCCAGAAGGCGCTGGAGGCCGCGAAGATCGCCCCCGACCAGCTGCAGCAGCTTCCCGGCACGGTGACCCAGGCGGTGCTCCTCCAGCTCGCCAACGTCAGCCAGTTCAGCCAGCTCGAGGAGCAGAACGGCATCACGGTCTCCGAGGGCGAGGTCGACGCCTTCTACGCCAGCAACAACGGCCAGGCCGCCGTCGACCAGATCCTCCTGCAGCGCGGCGTGTCCCCGGTGCTGGCCCGCGACTGGCTGAAGGTCTCCATCGGCTCAGAGAAGCTGGCCGCCAAGCTCGGCGGCGGCACCGGCGAGCAGCAGATGGCCGCCGGCCAGCAGAAGATCAACGAGCTGGCGAGCAAGATCCCGGTGACCTTCAGCCCCCGCTACGGCAAGTTCGACCCGTCGCAGGGCTGGCTGCCGAGCGACCGCTTCGGCACCGCGCCGGCCGGCAACGGCGCCGCTGCGGGCTGACGCGTGCCGCTGATCGTCGTCACCTCCTCGCCCCGGGTCGCCCCCGGGATCCTCAGCGCTCCCGCGTGGGAGGCCCTGCGGGCAGGGAAGGTCTTCACCGGTTCCGCCGACCATCCGCTGCTGCCGTTCGTGCCCGGGGCGGAGGTCCGCGACGACCCGGCGGCCATCGCCCGCGAGGCGGTCACCTCGACCCTGGTCTGGCTCGCGGCGCAAGACGGCGACGAGGCGTTCTTCCGCGCCGTCGGCCACGCGGCGCTGGCGCTGCCCGACCCGCCGGAGATCGAGGTCGTGCCCGGCTCCTACGACCTGCCCGGCGCCCGCCTGCTCGACATGGTCGCCGTGATGGACCGGCTGCGCCGCGAGTGCCCCTGGGACGGGCGGCAGACCCACGAGTCGCTGATCCCCTACCTGGTCGAGGAGTCCTACGAGGTCGTCGAGACGATCGAGAACGGCGACCTGGCCGGGCTCCGCGAGGAGCTCGGCGACCTGCTGTTCCAGGTGGTCTTCCACGCCCGGCTCGCCCAGGAGCGCGGCGACGAGGGCTGGGACGTCGACGACGTCGCCGAGGCGATCGTGACCAAGCTGGTCCGGCGCCACCCCCACGTGTTCGCCGACGTGCGCGTCGACGGGGCCGAGACGGTGGCGGCCAACTGGGAAGAGATCAAGAAGGCCGAGCGCGCGGCCAAGGGCGAGTCGGAGTCGGCGCTGGCCGGGGTCCCGATGGGCCAGCCGGCCGTGTCGCTGGCGGCCCAGCTGCTGCGGCGCGCGTCCCGGGCGGGCGCCCCCGCCGAACTGGCCCAGGGGCCCGGCTCGGCCGGTCAGCGGCTGTTCGACCTGGTCCGCGAGATCCAGGACGCCGGAGCCGATCCCGAGGCGGCGCTGCGGCAGGCGGCGCGCGACTACCGGGCCAGAGTCGAGGCCTGGGAGCGGAACTCCGTCTCGGATGATGGACAGATGGGCGTTACCGGCGAGTAGGCGTCGATAGGCTCTTGTCGCAAACTGTCTTTCGACATTTAGGAGTGCTTCGTGGCTTCCATCGAGGCCGTTCACGCCCGCGAGATCCTCGATTCGCGGGGTAACCCGACTGTCGAGGTCGAAGTCCTGCTCGAAGACGGCAGCACCGGCCGGGCCGCCGTCCCGAGCGGCGCCTCCACCGGGCAGTTCGAGGCGGTCGAGCTCCGTGACGGCGGCTCCCGCTACAAGGGCAAGGGCGTCGAGAAGGCCGTCCTGGCCGTCACCGACGAGATCCAGGACGAGATCCTCGGCATCGACGCCGAAGAGCAGCGCATCATCGACCAGGTCATGATCGACCTCGACGGCACGCCCAACAAGGCCCGTCTCGGCGCCAACGCCATCCTCGGCGTCTCGCTGGCCGTCGCCAAGGCCGCGGCCGAGTCGTCCGACCTGCAGCTGTTCCGCTACGTCGGCGGCCCCAACGCCCACGTGCTGCCGGTCCCGATGATGAACATCCTCAACGGCGGCGCCCACGCCGACTCCAACGTCGACATCCAGGAGTTCATGATCGCGCCGATCGGCGCGGCCACGTTCTCCGAGGCCGTCCGCATCGGCGCCGAGACCTACCACTCGCTCAAGTCGGTGCTCAAGGAGCGCGGCTACGCCACGGGCCTGGGCGACGAGGGCGGCTTCGCCCCGAACCTGCCCAGCAACCGCGACGCCCTCGACCTGATCCTGGTCGCGATCGAGAAGGCCGGCTTCACCCCCGGCACCGACATCGCGCTCGCCCTCGACGTGGCCGCCACCGAGTTCCACAAAGACGGCGTCTACACCATCGACGGCAAGGGCCTGTCGGCCGAGGAGCTCGCCGCCTACTACGAAGACCTGGTCCGCAGCTACCCGCTGGTCTCGATCGAAGACCCCTTCGACGAGGAAGACTGGACGGGCTGGAAGACCCTGACCGACACCGTCGGCGGCAAGGTCCAGATCGTCGGCGACGACCTGTTCGTCACCAACCCCGAGCGGCTCCAGCGCGGCATCGACAGCGCCACCGCCAACGCCCTCCTGGTCAAGGTCAACCAGATCGGCACCCTGTCGGAGACCCTCGACGCCGTCGACCTCGCCCACCGCAGCGGCTACCGCTGCATGATGAGCCACCGCTCGGGCGAGACCGAAGACGTCACCATCGCCGACCTGGCGGTCGCGGTCAACGCCGGCCAGATCAAGACCGGCGCCCCGGCCCGCTCCGACCGCGTCGCGAAGTACAACCAGCTCCTGCGCATCGAAGAACTTCTCGACGACGCCGCCCGCTACGCGGGTCGCAAGGCGTTCCCGCGCTTCCAGGGCTAGGTTTTACCGGTACGGCCCGCGTCCGCCCGGCGCGGGCCCTACCGGAAGCGAGGTGCAGATGGCGAAACGACCGCAGCTCACCGGCCGGGCCGCGATCCTCGCGGTCGTGGTCTGCGCGATCGCGATGAGCCTGGCCTATCCCGTGCGCGAGTTCCTCGCCCAGCGGCGGCAGATCACCCAGCTGGAACAGCAGCAGGCGAAGGCCCTGGCCGACCTCCGCTCGCTCGAAGAGGAACGCAAACGGCTCGAAGACCCCGAATACATCAAGCGCGAAGCCCGCGAGAAACTCCATTTCTGCGAGCCCGGCGCCCACTGCTACGGGGTCCTCGACGACGGAACGAAGACATCCGCCTCGGCCGGACAGCGCAGGGCCGCCGTCTCGCCGTGGTACATCTCGCTCTGGCAGTCGGTCGAATCGGCCGACCGGGGCGAAGGCAAGAAAATGGGGGGATAGGTGTCCGGGGTCAGTCCAGACGACCTGGCGGCGGTAGAGGCCCAACTGGGCCGGCCTCCGCGCGGCGTGCGCGCGATCGCCCACCGATGCCCGTGCGGCCTCCCCGACGTGGTCGAGACCTCACCCCGCCTCCCCGACGGAACCCCGTTCCCGACGACCTTCTACCTGACCTGCCCCCGCGCGGCCTCGGCGATCGGCACCCTTGAGGGCGGCGGCGTCATGAAGGAGATGCGCGACCGCCTGGCCGCCGACCCGGAACTGGCCGCCCGCTACCAGGCCGCCCACGACGACTACCTGGCCCGCCGCGACAAGGCCGCCGCGGAAGACGGCCTGGAGCCCCTTCCCCGCGGCACCCAGACGGCCGGCGGCATGCCCGACCGCGTGAAGTGTCTCCACGCCCTGGTGGGCCACGAACTGGCCGCCCCCGGAACCAACCCGTTCGGCCGCGAGGCCCTCGACGCCCTCCCGGAGTGGTGGGCCGACGGCCCGTGCGTCTGCTGAGGTCGGTCGATCGTCGGGTGGGCCGGTAGCTTGGCTGCGTATGCTGGCGGGCCTGATCGCCGGTGCTGATGAGGTGGGTTGAGTAGTGACGCGTGTGGCCGCCATCGACTGTGGGACCAACTCGGTCCGGTTGCTCATCGCCGACGTCGAAGGTGACACGCTCACCGACGTCACGCGGCGGATGGAGATCGTCCGGCTCGGGCAGGGCGTCGACAAGACCGGGATGCTCGCCCCCGAGGCCCTGGAGCGCACCTTCGCCGCGATGCGCGGCTACGCCGCCGAGATCCTCGACGAGGGCGCGGTGAAGACGCGGGTCGTCGCGACCTCCGCGACCCGCGACGCCGGGAACCGGGACGTCTTCGTCGACGGCGTGCGCGCCATTTTCGGCGTGGAGCCCGAAGTCGTCAGCGGCGCCGCAGAGGCCGCCCTCTCCTTCAACGGGGCCGTAAGGGGCATTTCCGACCCGCCGGGGCCCTATCTGGTCGTGGACATCGGCGGCGGTTCGACCGAGTTCGTCGTCGGCTCCTCGGAGGTCAAGGGCGCCCTGTCCATGGACATCGGCTGCGTCCGCCTGACCGAACGCCACGACGGCGACTTCGCCGCCATGCGCGCCGACATCGACGCCGCCCTGGCGGTGGTCGCCGACGCGGTCCCGGTCCGCGACGCCCTTACGCTCGTCGGGCTCGCCGGCTCGGTGACGACCGTCGCCGGGATCGCCCTGGGCCTGCCCCGCTACGACTCCGAGCGGATCCACCACTCGCGGATCTCCGCCGAAGACGTCCACGAGGTGACCGAACGGCTGCTCACGATGACCCGCGAGGAGCGCGCCGCGATCCCGGTGATGCACCCGGGCCGGGTCGACGTGATCTGCGCCGGCGCGCTCATCCTCGACCGGATCGTCCGCGACTTCGGGTTCACCGAGGTGGTCGTGAGCGAGCACGACATCCTCGACGGCATCGCCTGGTCGCTGACCTGAGCCTGCTACTTGTGCAGGCGTACCGGCAGGGAGAACAGGCCGCGCATGATGTTGCTCGGCCACCACACCAGGTCGTCGGTCGCCAGTTCGAGGTCGGGGAAGCGGCGGATCACGCCGCCGATGGCGACCTCGCCCTCGATCTTGGCCAGCGCCGCGCCCACGCAGTAGTGGGGCCCGCGCCCGAAGGCCAGATGGGGTTCGTCGACGCGTCCGGGCCGGAAGGCGTCGGGGTCGTCGAAGGCCTCCGGATCGCGGTTGGCCGCCAGCAGCGACACCAGGACCGGCTCGCCGGGGAGCATCTCCTGGCCGCCGATCACGACGGGCTCGGTCGGGAAGCGCCACGTCGCGTTCCGGACCGGGCCGTCGTAGCGCAGCATCTCGTCGATCACGTCGGGCAGCGTCGACGGGTCTTTCTTCAGGGCCGCGAACTGACCGGGGTTGCGTAACAGCGCCAGCAGGCCGTTGCCGATCAGGGCGACCGTCGTCTCGTGCCCGGCGATCAGCAGCAGGAACGCCGTCGAGGTCAGCTCCTCGGGGCTGATGTCGGGGCGTCGCACCAGCTCGGTCAGCAGGTCGTCGCCCGGATGGGTGCGCTTGTGGGCCACCAGGTCGCCCAGGAACCGCTCCAGGCCGTCGGTCGCCGCCGCGAGCTGGTCGATCTCCGAGGCCGCCGCCGAGTCGATCACCGAGGCCAGGTGGTGGAAGGCGGCCCGCTCGGGCTCGGGCACGCCCAGCAGGTCGCAGATGATCGCGATCGGCAGCGGATAGGCCAGGTCGGCGATCAGGTCGGCCTCGTCTTTGGCGGCCATCACGGCGAGCAGGCCCTCGGTCAGGTCTTCGGCCCGGGCCCGCAGCCTCGCCACCCTCCGGGGCGTGAACGCGGCGCTGACCAGGCGGCGCAGCCGGGGGTGGTCGGGGGAGTCGGCGTTGAGCATGTGCCGGGCCAGCGTCGAGCGGTGGTCGAGGGGTAGCCCGAGCTGCGCGCGGAACCATTCGGGGGAGCCCAGCGCCGGGTCCTTCGCCAGCGCCGGATGGGTCAGCGCGGTCACCGCGTCGGCGTAACGCGTGATCAACCAGGCCTCGCAGCCGGGCAGCGGCACCTTGGTGACCGGGGCGTTGCGGCGCAGCCAGTCGTAGGCCGGGTAGGGGTCGGCGTCGAAGGCGGGGCCGAAAAGTGGAGGGAGGGACACGGCGCTTGTCCTTCCCCGCCGCCTCCGCTGGCACGCTTGGGGCCATGAGTTTCGTACCTCCCGGCACCGGCTGGCCGGACGACCCGGCCACGCCCTCGACCCCCGTCGCGACCACGCCGGCGGAGGTGGCCGACCTGGCCGGGCACAGCCCGTCGATCGGCGAGCTGACCGCCCGCCAGTCGGTGTGCCGCGCCTGCCCCCGGCTGGTGGCCTGGCGGGAGGAGGTGGCCGACGTGAAGCGGAGGGCGTACCAGCACGAGACCTACTGGGGCCGCCCCATCGCGGGCTGGGGCGACGACGATCCGAGGGTCCTGATCGTGGGCCTGGCCCCCGCCGCCCACGGCGGGAACCGCACCGGCCGCATCTTCACCGGCGACCGCAGCGGCGACTGGCTCTTCGCCTCCCTCCACCGCACGGGCCTGGCCGCCCAGCCGACGAGCGTCCACGCGGGCGACGGCCAGCGCCTGATCGGGGCCCGCATGGTCGCCGCCGTCCGTTGCGCCCCGCCCGCCAACAAGCCGACCCCCGAGGAGCGGGACAACTGCTTCCCCTGGCTCCTCCAGGAGCTCCGTCTCGTACGACCCCGTGTCATCGTCGCCCTGGGTGGCTTCGCCTGGCAGGCGATCTGGCCGGCCCTGAAGGCCGCTGGCTACAGCCTCCCGACCCCTCGCCCGCCGTTCGGCCACGGGGCCGAGGTACCTCTGGGCCCGACGACCTTGATCGGCTGCTACCACCCGAGCCAGCAGAACACGTTCACCGGCAGGGTCACCGAGGCGATGCTCGACGCGATCTTCACCCGCGCCGCCGGCTTGTGAGAACTCGCAGGTCACAGGGCTTGTGAATTGCTTCACATGTGTGAAGTCGGTCACGTTCGAAACTTTGGGCAAAGTTCGCGGGTGAAGTCGTACAGGAAATTGCCGATCTGGAAAGTTCGGTCAAGTTCCCTTGGGAAGCGATTGGCCTCGCGCGGTGTTGTTCAGGTAGCTTGTGAATGCTTTCACAAGCGATCGGAACACACGAAGGGCATCCGTGGTGAACCGCACGTCGAAGCACATCGTCATCGTTGGCGGTGGATACGTGGGCATGTACACCGGCCTGCGGCTCCAGCGCACCCTCCGTCGCGAACTGCGGAACGGTTCGGTCCGAATCACCCTCATCGACCCGCAGTCCTACATGACCTACCAGCCGTTCCTGCCGGAGGCCGCCGCGGGGAGCATCTCGCCGCGGCACGTCGTGGCGCCGCTGCGCCGCGTCCTCCCCAAGGTCCGGATCCTCAACGGCAAGGTCGCCAAGGTCAACCACGAGCAGCGTGAGCTGACGTTCGAGCCGATCGTGGGCGAACCCCGTGAGATCGGCTACGACATCGTGGTCATGGCGGCCGGTTCGGTCTCCCGCACGCTGCCGATCCCGGGGCTCGCCGACGCGGCCATCGGCTTCAAGTCGGTCGGCGAGGCCATCGCGCTGCGCAACCGCGTGCTGGCGCTGCTCGACCGGGCCGAGTCGGCCGACGACGAGGACGTGCGGCGCCGGGCGCTCACCTTCGTCGTGGTCGGCGGCGGGTTCGCCGGGATCGAGGCGCTGGCCGAGCTCCAGGACATGACCGACGACGCCATCTCCTACTACCCGTCGATCAAGAAGAGCGACCTGCGGTGGGTGCTGATCGAGGCGACCGACCGCATCCTGCCCGAGGTCGGGCCCGAGATGGGGACCTGGACCGCCGAGCAGCTGCGCGAGCGCGGCATCGAGCTGAAGATGTCGACCCGGCTGAACTCGGTCGTCGGCGGGCACGTCGAGACCAGTGACGGCGACGCCTTCGAGGCGGCCACCGTCGTGTGGACGGCCGGCGTCAAGGCCGCCCCGATCGTGAACTCGGGCGACTTCCCGCTGGATGAGCGCGGCCGCATCAAGACCACGACCCAGCTCACCGTCAGCGGCGTCGAGGGCGCCTTCGCGGCCGGCGACGTGGCGGGCGTGCCCGACCTCACCCACCCGGGGGAGTACTGCGCGCCCAACGCCCAGCACGCCGTCCGCCAGGCGAAGGTCCTCGGCGACAACGTCACCGCCTACCTGCGCGGCCGTCCTCTCAGGGACTACAAGCACAAGTACGTCGGCTCGGTCGCCGGGCTGGGCCTGCACAAGGGCGTCGCGAACGTCTACGGAGTCAAGCTGCGCGGCTGGCCCGCGTGGTTCATGCACCGGACCTACCACCTGTCGCGGGTGCCGACCACCAACCGGAAGGTCCGCGTCATGGCCGACTGGACCCTGTCGCTGTTCTTCCGCCGGGAGACCGTGTCGCTCGGTGAGATCGAGCACCCCCGCGACCAGTTCAGAGCCGCTGCCGCCGGGTAACCCCGGCATCTCCCTTTGTTAACGGCCCGCGCCTACCATCAGGCGCGGGCCGTTATCACATTGCAAGGCGAGAAGGGAACGCGGATGGTTGTTTCATCCCGTTTCGCTGGCCATTCTCCCTGCTACTGTATTGCCGCCCAGTTTGATGGATCGTACGGGGGATGCGGCGTAAGGTCTCACCAGTTACAGTTGTGCGCTCCGTGACGTATGATCGCGGCGCCCCCGTAGCCCAATGGCAGAGGCAAGCCCCTTAAAAGGGCTTTAGTGCGGGTTCGAGTCCCGCCGGGGGCACCGTTTGGTGGCGTAATTCGGCCCGTGACCAGCAGAAATGCGGTCGCGGGCCGTTGTGATTCCAGGATGGGCCTATCGGGGCGCCGCAGCCGACCTGCGACGATGATCGTCGGGCTGTCCGTCGCGGTGCCGCGCGCACCCCCTGGGGCGAGGTCGTCAGCCCTCCCGTCAAGCCCCGGAACCCCTCCGCCGACGCCGGATCGGGGCGTCGGGGCGGCTGCCCGAACAGGGTTCTGTCAGGGGCGCCGGTGCGGACGTGCCGGAGCTCGCCGCCGGGGCCTGGCCCTGGTCGCGGGCACCGCCTTGCTTCGAGGGGAGAATCCCATTCCGTGCCCGAATGTCGCCCTCTCCCCTTCGGTTAGTAGCGGAGGACGGAAAACGCCACTAGCGGCCGTCCGATAAATCCCTGATCAGGAATGGCCGGGTCGGTGCGGATGGCGGCCGATGTTTCGCGAGTGCTCCCGCCGTGGCCTTTCTCCGCAGCAGGGGAGTGCGATGAACGGCCGCGTGGGATCCGCTTTTCCGGCATGGTCCACTACACGCATTGCCTGATTGGTCGCGGCGCTTTACATCGTCTTCCGGCCATCGAATTCCACGCTTTCCCGAAATGTGCGGCCCGGCCTTTTGGACTCGCGGTGTCCGAGGCCGGGTGCCATCGTGGGCGCACAGCGGTTCCCGCAGGTGGGAGGTGGTCTGTGCCCGGCCGGCGACGGGTCGCGACCGCCTCCTGCGACCATTTTTTACGGCACCCGAAATGGGCTCCGGACGCCACCCGGGCGTGCATCTGGATAGGCCGCGACCATGGTTCCCGGATGGTTCCCAGGTCGCCGGTAAAATTTCGCTCAAGCCGACTCCGGAAACCGTCGGTCACATCAGTCACATTGGTGACGGGCTGTTTCTCCGCCGAAAGTTGCCAGGTTCCGTTCAGGTGGCGGTCTCACGGGCGGCGGCCAGGGCCGATCTGACCGCCTCGGGCAGGTCGGGTGAGTCGACGGCGTCGAGTTCGGCGAGGTCCCACTGGCGGGCCGCGACGAGCTTCGCCAGCGGCTCCGCCATCGCGTCTCCCACCAGGCAGCAGACCGCGCGGGGCACCAGCAGGTCATGGGAGGCGGCCAGCCGCAGGAACGCCGCAGCGGCCTCCGGCGACTCCTCCGCGACGATGCCGAGCCACCACAGCGCCCGCCGGGCGTCCTGCCACGACAGGCCACGGGTGATCACGTCGATGATCCCCGGCCGCGCCGCCGCGACCTCCGACAGCAGCCGGGCGGCGACGAGGACGGGCCGGAGCGGTTCGCCCATCACCCGGCCGGGCATCAGCCCGCCCCTGGCGGCGGGCCGGCCGTCCATGTCGGAGATCCTTTGGAGGATCTCGGGCCGCTCTCCCACCAGCAGGTCCACGACGACGGCCGCCTCCCGGAAGCGGCCGCCCGTCCACTTCTGCCGCTCTCTGGCCAGCAGGGGGATCGCATGGGGGCGGGCTGCCAGCCGCGCCCGGTCGACCACGTCGAAGACGGGCCCCGGAGGGGTCGGCATGTCCTCGCGCTCCTCGCCCTCGAAGGCGTCGAGGGCCATCGCGAAACACAGGTCGAGGTCGTCGGGGTCACCCACCCGGATCACGGGGCCGAAACGGGCCTCCAGCCCGCCGGGACGCCGCGCCTCCGCGATCACCCGGATCGGCGTCCTGCCCCGGTGCCCGTGGAGTTCGGCCAGCAGGAGCGGCACGTCGCCGCGCAGGTCGGCCTCGTCGACGAGGATCAGGGCCGGTTGCCCGGCCGACGCCAGCTGCGCGATCAGGCCCCGGCTCGGTCCGGGCGCGAGCCGGCCGCACCGCCATTCGTGCTCGCGGGTACGCGCGAACTCGATCATCAGCCGCGACTTGCCCACCCCCGGCGGGCCCGCCACGACCATCAGCGGGCCCCCGGCGGGATCGGCGAGCCAGGCGCCGAGCCGGGCCGTCTCCTCCTCCCGGCCGACGAAGGGCACCGGGCAGGAGACCGGGTCGACGAGCGTCCTGCCGTATCTGGGGGTCTCCCGCAGCGGCAGTAGCGGGATCACCTGCTTCGGCGGCGTGGGCAGCTCGGCGTGCCGCGAGTTCTTCCGCCCTCGCGACAGGAATCCGATCGTCACCACGACCGCGCCCGCCCCGACCGTGAACCATCCTTCGACCCAGTCGCCCTCCAGGAACCCCCCGAAGGTTCCCTTCAGTGCGAGGAACCCCGCGATCGAAGCCCATGCGAACCACTTGGTGCCCCGTAACCTCACACCTGATCTTCACCCCGGCGTGTCCTCTTTGGGTAGGTGGCCAGCCGCCACACGTACTCGACCGGGCCCTGCCGGAAGCGCCGCAGCCAGAGCGTCGACCACACCCACTGCACGGCCAGGATGGCCGCCGCGATCCCCAGCACCGTCCCGGTCGACCAGCTCTCGGCCGTCCCGCCGACCAGGGGCCGCAGCGCCAGGACGAGCAGCGTCGCCGTCAGGTAGTCGGTCAGCGCCATCCGGCCGAGGGGCGCGAAGAGGGCGTACAGGAACCCCCGGAGGGGGCTGCGCAGCAGCACCAGGAACAGGCAGACGTAGACGACGGCGGTGGCCAGCCCGGCGGCCGTGAACAGCTGGACGTCGGACGTCTGCAGGAGCCCCAGCACGACGGCCGGCACCAGCGCCACCCCGCCGACGATCGCCGGAACCCAAGCCGAGGAGTCCAGCCGGTCGGCCACCCCGTAGCGGACCAGCGCCGAACCCAGCAGGAACAGCCCTGGGACCACCAGGATCCCGCCGCCGAGGAACAGCGCCAGGCCCAGCGCCACCGCCGACAGCACGGCCACCACCCGGCGGGGCAGCCACGTCGACGGCAGCAGGACGACCAGCCCGGCCGCGGCGTAGATCGTCAGGATGTCACCGTCCCAGAGCAGCCGATGGGCCAGCCCGAGCGCGAGCAGCGCCAGCAGCCGCCGCACCAGCACCACCCGCGAGCCGGCCGACTCGTAGAGGAGCCAGAAGCCCATGCCGAACAGCAGTGAGAAGATGGGGAAGAACCGATGGTCGACCAGCAGTCCGAGCCACAGATCGGCCGTGGTGGGCGGCGCGCCGTCGGGCGGCAGCAGCCCGACCGTGGTCGCGATGGGCCGGACGTTGGCGACGAGGATCCCGCAGAGCGCGAAGCCGCGGATGACGTCGAGAGCCACGATGCGTGGCCGGGGGGAAAGTCGTGACATGCCGCTGAAGTCTGGCCACGGCGTCGGTCCGGAACCTGACCCGAACGGCCAGACCGGGCCCCTGCGGCTCGTCCTTTCGGCCAGCGGTGAGAACCCGCCGCGAGTCGACGGGAAATGATCTTGTCGACGATGATCGCGGCGTATCGTGGCTCGGAACACGGTACGGCGATTGGACGGGTGGAACATGGACACTCTTCACGGATCTTCCCCCTTTCCCCCTATCGCGGACTACGGCTTCCTCTCCGACTGCGAAGTGACCGCACTGGTCGCCAGCAGCGGAAACATCGAATGGCTCTGCCTGCCACGGCTCGACTCCCCGTCGGTTTTCGGCGCGGTGCTCGACCGGGGCGCGGGGCGGTTCCGGCTGGGCCCGGCCGACACGTTCGTCCCGGCCGCCCGCCGCTATCTCCCGGGCACGATGGTGCTGGAGACCTCCTGGGGCACCCCCCAGGGCTGGATCATCGTCAGGGACGTCCTCCTCATGGGCCCCTGGCACCACGAGAACGAGCTCTCCCACACCCACCGGAGAGCGCCCACCGACTACGACAGCGACCACGTCCTGCTCCGGACGGTCCGCTGCGTGTCGGGCGAACTGCAGATCACACTGGACTGCGAACCGGTCCTCGACTACGGCCGTAAGCCCGTGAACTGGTCATACACAGGTAGGGGTTACCACCAGGGACTGGCGACCGCAGAGGGCAGTGACCTCAGGCTGAGGCTCACCACCGACATGCGGCTGGGCTTCGAGGCGGGCCGCGCGATGGCCCGGACCCTCATCAGGGAGGGGGAGACGCGCTTCGTCGCCCTCTCCTGGACCGAGCACGAACCCCCGTACACCTACGACGACGCCTACAAGCGGCTCGTCTGGACCGCGCACCACTGGCAGCACTGGCTGGCCCGCGGCGACATCCCCGACCACCCCTGGCGGGGCTACCTGGAGCGCAGCGCCCTCACCCTGAAGGGGCTCACGTTCGCCCCCTCGGGAGCGCTGGTCGCGGCGGCGACGACCTCGCTGCCGGAGACCCCGGGCGGCGAGCGCAACTGGGACTACCGCTACTCCTGGGTGCGCGACTCGACGTTCGCGCTCTGGGGCCTCTACACGCTCGGCTTCGACTGGGAGGCCGACGACTTCTTCTGGTTCATCGCCGACGTGGCCGAGCGCGACGAAGAACTCCAGATCATGTACGGGGTCGACGGCGAACGCGACCTGACCGAGCGCATCCTCGACCACCTCGAGGGCTACGAGGGCGCCAAGCCCGTGCGCATCGGCAACGGCGCGTTCGACCACCGGCAGAACGACGTCTGGGGCGCCGTCCTCGACTCCTTCTACATCCACATCAAGTCGCGCGACCGGCTCGACGACCGGATCTGGCCGATCCTGGTGCGTCAGGTCGAGGCCGCGATGAAGCACTGGCGTGAGACCGACCGGGGCATCTGGGAGGTGCGCGGCGAGCCGCAGCACTTCACCTCGTCGAAGGTCATGTGCTGGGTGGCCATGGACCGCGGCGCCCGCCTGGCCGAACTGCGCGGCGAGCCCGAGCTGGCCGAGACGTGGCAGGCGGTCGCCGACGAGATCAAGGACGACATCTGCACGAACGGCGTCAACGAGAACGGGATCTTCCGGCAGCACTACGGCACCGACGCCCTCGACGCCTCGCTGCTGCTGATCCCGCTGGTGCGGTTCCTGCCGCCCGACGACCCGCGTG
Organism: Herbidospora galbida; assembly: GCF_005233835.1. Taxonomy (GTDB): domain Bacteria; phylum Actinomycetota; class Actinomycetes; order Streptosporangiales; family Streptosporangiaceae; genus Herbidospora; species Herbidospora galbida. The sequence goes on from NZ_SZQA01000012.1 coordinate 131,617, forward strand.
TGCGGGCCACCGTGCTGGCCATCGCCGACGACCTGACGGTCGACGACCTGGTGCTGCGTTACCGCACCAAGGAGACCGACGACGGCCTGGCGGGCGAGGAGGGCACCTTCACGATCTGCTCGTTCTGGCTGGTCAGCGCACTGGCGGAGATCGGGGAGCTGCAGCGGGCGAGGCGGCTGTGCGAGAAGCTGCTGTCGTTCGCCAGCTCGCTCGGCCTCTACGCCGAGGAGATCGACCCGGTCAGCGGACGGCAGCTCGGGAACTTCCCGCAGGCGTTCACCCACCTGGCTCTGATCAACGCGATCATTCACATCATCCGGGCGGAAAACCACCAGCGCCATCCCGGAACTTCCCCGGCGGATCACTCGTTGAGGAGGCGGTGAGAACCATCCCTTGGTCTTGCGGGGTCAACGATCCCACGGGACCATGGCGAGATAGCTGATCATTAAAACCGCATCGTGGAGGCACGGTGGAGAGCAGAAACCCGATTTTCAGTCGGCGCGGCCCGGTCGGCCAAGGACAGTGGTCGGGGCCGACGCCGAGCCCCCAGCATTTGCAGGACATGTACAACCAGCCGGCCTACGCGCCGCCCACCCCCGTGGGTCGCGCCCTGACGATGGACGACGTCGTCATGAAGGGCTTCATCGTCCTCGGCACGCTCATCGCGTCCGCGGGCGTGGCGTGGATCATGAAAGTGGGCATGGGCGTCGCCATCGTCGCCGTCATCGCCGCTTTCATCCTCGGCCTGGTCATCACCTTCAAGCAGAGCACCAACCCGGCGCTGATCCTCGCCTACGCGGTGCTCGAGGGTGTCGCGCTCGGTGCGATCAGCCGGGTGTTCGAGACCTACGTCAGCAGCGGCATCGTGCTCCAGGCCATCGTGGGCACCATGATGGCGGTGCTCGGCGTGCTCGCGGTCTACGCGCTGAACATCTTCCGGCCCACGCCCAAGTTCACGAAGTTCGTGATCGGCGCCGCCATCGCGGCCGTCGGTCTGATCCTCGTCAACCTGATCGTGGGCATCTGGGTCGACGGCGGCCTGGGCCTGCGTGACGGCGGCCCGCTGGCCATCGCGTTCAGCGTCGGCATGATCCTCCTGGGCATGTTCTTCCTGCTGCTCGACTTCGACGAGATCAACCACGCGGTTCAGGCCGGCGCTCCCGAGCGCACGTCCTGGCTGCTCGTCTTCGGCCTGATGCTCAGCATCGTCTGGATCTACCTCGAGGTCCTGCGCCTGCTGTCGTACTTCTCCGGCGACGACTGATCGAACGACGGAAAGCACGCCCCCGGCTTCCGGCCGGGGGCGTTTTTCGTTCTACGGCAAGGAACAAAAGATCAACAATTCGTAACGAAGAGATGTCTGTTGGGTCTTGTCAAGCCCCTGGCCGTGAGGCAGTGTCGACTCAAAGAGCCTTATCCGTGGAGGTGCTTATGTCGTTGAACCACTCACCGGAGACCCAAACAAAGCTCATCGCCCGCGTCCCTACGATCACCGGACGCGAACTCCCCGAGTGGTTTCAAGCCATCGACAACGGTCCGTCGTTCTCTCGCTGCGACGAGCGTGCCAACTGGCTCGCCGACGAACACGGGCTGACCCACGGCTACGCCGCCGCCATCGTGCTGGAGCACGAGCGACGCCGACGCGGCCACCTGTTCTAAGCGAGACGCGGCCGGCCGAAGGCCGGCTGTGACTCGCGCCAGCGATCTTTCTCAGACCGGCGCCCGCGCCCCCTCCGGCGCGGGCGCATCATTGTGTTCATGGACATCAGCAAGGCCCTGGAATTCGTCCGGGCCAACCACCGCGCGGTTCTGATCACCCGCCACGCCGACGGCCGCATCCAGTCGTCCCCCGTCACGGTCGGGGTCGACGCCGATGACCACGTCGTAATCAGCAGCCGGGAGGGCGCGGTCAAGACCAGGAACGTGCGGCGCACCCCCGAGGTCGTCCTCACCGTCATGACCGACGAGTTCTACGGCCAGTGGCTCCAGATCGAGGGCACGGCCGACGTGGTCTCGCTGCCCGAGGCGATGGAACCGCTGGTCGACTACTACCGCCGCATCAGCGGCGAACACCCCGACTGGGACGACTACCGCGCCGCCATGGAACGGGACCGGCGGGTGATCATGCGCGTCACGGTCACCAAGGCCGGTCCCGACTTCCACGGTTAGGAGAGCCGCTCCACGACCATCGCCATGCCCTGGCCACCACCGACGCACATGGTCTCCAGACCGATGGTCTTGTCGTGGAAGCGCAGGCTGTTGAGCAGCGTCGAGGTGATGCGCGCCCCGGTCATCCCGAAGGGGTGGCCGACGGCGATGGCGCCGCCGTTCACGTTGAGCCGGTCGAGGTCGATCCCGAGGTCCTGGTACGACGGGATCACCTGGGCCGCGAACGCCTCGTTGATCTCCACCAGGTCGACGTCGCCGATCGCCATGCCGGCCTTGGCCAGCGCCTTCTTCGACGCCTCGACCGGGCCCAGGCCCATGATCTCGGGCGACAGGCCGGTGACGCCGGTCGACACGATCCGGGCCAGCGGGGTGATGCCGAGCTGGGCGGCCTTGACGTCACTCATGATCACCACGGCGGCGGCGCCGTCGTTGAGGGGGCAGCAGTTGCCCGCGGTGACCGTGCCGTCGGGGCGGAAGACCGGCTTGAGCTGCGAGACCGCCTCGTAGGTGGTGCCCGCCCGGGGGCCGTCGTCCTTGCTGACGACGGTGCCGTCGGGCAGCGTGACCGGCGTGATGTCGGTCTCCCAGAAGCCGTTGGCCAGGGCCTTCTCGGCCAGGTTCTGCGACCGTACGCCGAACTCGTCCTGCTCGCGGCGGCTGATGCCCCGGGAGGAGGCGACGTTCTCGGCGGTCTGGCCCATCGCCATGTAGATGTCGGGCACGTTCCCGTCTTCGCGCGGGTCGTGCCACGGGGGCGTGCCGCCCGCGGCGGCGGCCTCGGTGCGCGCCTTGGCGTCGAGGAACCGGCTGTTGCGGGTGTCGGGCCACGAGTCGGCGGCCCCCTTGACGAACCGTGAGACGCACTCGACGCCGGCCGAGACGAACACGTCGCCCTCGCCGGCCTTGATCGCGTGGAAGGCCATGCGGGTCGTCTGCAGCGACGACGAGCAGTAGCGGTTGACGGTGGTGCCCGGCACCCCGTCGAGCCCGAGCAGCACGGTCACCACCCGGGCCAGGTTGAAGCCCTGCTCACCGGCCGGCTGCCCGGTGCCGAGCAGCAGGTCGTCGATCTCGTTCGGGTCGAGCTGCGGCACCTTCGCCAGCGCCGCCGTGACCATCTGGACGGTCAGGTCGTCGGCGCGGATCTCCTTGAGCGATCCCTTGTTGGCGCGGCCGATGGGGGAGCGGGCGGTCGCGACGATGACTGCCTCAGGCATGGGGGCTCTCCAGTGTGACGGCGGACCTCTCCCCGGAGGCTACTACCTGGTATTCCAGAAATCGGCGGCAGGGTGCCGGAAAACAGAACTTTGTACTGGTGCACAAGAATCAGCCGTACATACCGGGCAGCGTTGTGGTGGCGTCCTTGACGCCGTGGAGGGCGCCCTTCTCGTCGCGCCACAGGCGCCAGCCGTTCTGCGCGCCGGTGAACCAGGCCGGCGGGGCGCCCGCGTCGGTGGTGCGTTTGCCGGTGGCCAGGTCGAACTCGCACAGCGAGGCGACCGAGTAGAACCCGGCGGCGGCCTTGCCCAAGGGCTGCGGGTCGGTCACGCAGAACGACCAGCTGCGGACCCCCCTGACCTGGGTGGCCTGGCCGCTCGACAGGTCGAAGGCCGAGCCGGGCGCGTTGTGCTTGAGGAACCCGAGGGTGTTCATCGCCTGCGGGAACGCCAGCCACCAGCCCGAACCGGGCACCTGGGTGGCGGTGATCTGCCCCATCACCCGCCCGCTCTGCCCGTCGAGCCGGGCGAACCCGCCGTAGGTGCCCTGGCCGTCGACCGGCCGCACCACCGGCGACACCGCCGGGTTGCCGCTCGGGTAGACCCGCACCACCGACGGCCGCACCCAGTCGATCAACCCGTCGGCCAGCCGGATCGAGAACATCCCGAACGTGGAGGTCTTCCCGGTCTTCGGGTGCGTGTACGGGGCGATGTAGCCCACCAGCCGGTCGCCGGACACCCCGAACGCCCACCCGCCCGACAGGTCGACCCCGTTGCCGAGGGCCGCCTGCACCGGCTGCTGCCACAGGGGCGTGCCGTCTTTCAGCGAGTAGGCCTCCACGACCGGGTCGGCCGCGAGGCGCAGGATGACGACGTGCTTGTCGTCGGACCACTCGACCTCGGCGATGCCGGGCATCTTCCACACGACCTTGCCGGTCTTGGGGTCGAGCACGATCATGCGCGCGTTCGCCAGGGCGGTGTGCTCCGACATGCAGACGTACGGACCGCAGCGCTGCGGCCCGAACGTCGAGTGGACCGGCCGGGTCCAGAGCTGCTTGCCGGTACGGGCGTCGCGCGCCATCAGCGTCGCGTTCCAGCGGCCCTGCTTGGCCGGGTCGAGCGCGACCACGACCCCCTGGCCGGGGGCGGTCTCGACGACGGCGGGGGCCTGCACCCCCATGCCGGGCAGCCGCCCGGCCATCGTGGCGGGCTGGGCCCAGAGCTTCTTTCCGCTGGTCAGCTCGACGGCCACGGTTTCCAGGTTCCCGTCGGCCCGCATCGACGTGAGAGCCGCCACCCCGGCCCCCATGGTGGTCCGGCTGACCACGTTGACCTGGGTGTTGTTCCAAGTCGGGAAGTCGGCGGGGGCGATGGCGGCGTCACTGCCCGAGCAGGCGGCCAGGGCTCCACAGGTGAGCAGGGCGAGCGCGAGGGCATGGGGCCGTATCAAGATTCACTCCTCCAGGGGGTGACGGCCCGGACGCCGAGGGTGACCGGATTCAGGTGTGCGGAGACACCACGTCACGCCTGCGGCGGAGCAGCATGGCCCACCGTCCGTGGGGACCGACCGCCCGGCCTGCGACGCGGGTCGCGGTGACCTCGGTTCCGGGTTCCTCAACGGCCATCGCCGCCAGAAGGTATTGCGAGCCTTCGACGCGCTCGGGGGAGGGCTCTGGCCACAGGTCGAGCGCGGCGCATACAGAAGGTAGCACTGTGTAAGCGGCCTGTAGGTAGCCTCGGGCACTTGGATGGAATCGATCGGGTCCGAACATTTCTGCCGGATTTGTCATGAACGAAGGTCCGAGCAGGTCGGCGAAGCTCACCGTCCGCCCGCCCGCCTCGATCACCGCGATCGTCTGCGCCGCCGCGAGCTGACGGCTCCACCGGCGTGTCACCCAGCGCAACGGCTGGGCGATCGGCCGGACCGTGCCGAGATCGGGGCAGGTGCCCACGACCACCTGCGCGCCCGACTCGCGCAGCCGCCGGACGGCGTCCTGGAGGTGGCGGACCGCGATGGCCGGGCGGGTCTGGGTGGTGACGTCGTTGGCGCCGATGAAGATGACCGCCAGATCGGGGCGCGCGTCGAGGGCGCGCTCGACCTGGGCGTCGAGGTCGCGGGAGATGGCGCCCGACCGGCCCACGACGGTCAGCCGGACCGGCCGCTCGGCGACGGCGGCCAGGCCGAGGGCCAGGTTCACGCCCGGGGTGTCCATCGGATCGGTCATGCCGAGCCCGACCGAGGTCGAGTCGCCGAGCACCGCCATGGAGATCGGCTCGCCGTGCTCGTCGCCGTAGACGCCGTCGGAGGGCGGGCCGTCCTCGGAGACCGGACGGCCGACGAGCCGGCGGGCCACCACGGCCTCGGCCAGCAGGAGCCCATAGGTCGCCGCACCGAGGGCGGTCACGCCGCCCCCGCCCAGCGCGGCGGCCGTCACGATGCGCCTGGCGGCCCGCGCCGCACCCGGAGTCCAGATCACCGGCCCAACCCCCTATACGGTGTGAGGTGAAAACTAGCCGAGCCCCGGCCACCCTCTCCGGGCTGAGGCAGCCGTCCGGCCGACAAAGCTTCGGCAAAGAACACAAGGTGGTTCTCGCGGTGCGCGTACACGACTCGCTGATCGAGCTGATGGGGAACACCCCGCTCGTGAGGCTCCGCAAGGTGACGGCGGGCGCGCCGGCGCAGGTGCTGGCGAAGGTCGAATACTTCAACCCCGGCGGGTCGGTCAAAGACCGCATCGCCCTGCGCATGGTCGAGGCGGCCGAGCGCAGCGGCGCCCTCAAGCCCGGGGGCACGATCGTCGAGCCGACCTCGGGCAACACCGGGGTGGGGCTGGCCATCGTGGCGCAGGAGAAGGGCTACAAGTGCCTGTTCGTCTGCCCCGACAAGGTCGCCAACGACAAGATCGCCGTCCTGCGCGCCTACGGCGCCGAGGTCGTGGTCTGCCCGACGGCCGTCTCGCCCGACCACCCCGACTCCTACTACTCGGTCTCCGACCGCCTCGCGCGTGAGGTCCCGAACGCCTGGAAGCCCGACCAGTACAGCAACCCCGAGAACCCGGCCAGCCACTACCACTCGACCGGCCCGGAGATCTGGGAGCAGACCGAGGGGCGGATCACCCACTTCGTGGCGGGCGTCGGCACCGGCGGCACGATCAGCGGCACCGGCCGCTACCTCAAAGAGGTCTCCGACGGCCGGGTGAAGATCATCGGCGCCGACCCCGAGGGCTCGGTCTACTCGGGCGGCACCGGCCGCCCCTACCTGGTCGAGGGCGTCGGGGAAGACATCTGGCCGGCCACCTACGACACCACGATCTGCGACGAGATCATCGCGGTCTCCGACCGTGACTCGTTCGGCATGACCCGGCGGCTGGCCCGCGAAGAGGCGCTGCTGGTCGGCGGCTCGTGCGGGATGGCCACGGTCGCGGCCGTCCGGGTGGCCCGCAACGCCGGCCCCGACGACGTCGTGGTGGTGCTGCTGCCCGACAGCGGCCGGGGCTACCTGTCGAAGATCTTCAACGACGAGTGGATGGCCGACTACGGCTTCCTGTCCACGGCGGCCAACGAACACGCCGTCGGTGAGGTGCTCGTCCGCAAGGGCGGGGTGCTGCCCCAGTTCGTCCACGTGCACCCCCACGAGACCGTGTCCACGGCGATCGCGATCATGCGCGAGTACGGCGTCTCCCAGCTCCCCGTCATGAAAGAGGAGCCGCCCGTCATGGCCGCAGAGGTGGTCGGCTCGATCGTCGAGCGCGACCTGCTCGACGGCCTCTACCGGGGCAAGGTGCACGCCGACGACCCGCTGGGCGACCACATGTCGGCCCCGCTGCCGATGGTCGGTTCCGGCGAGGCCGTGGCCCGCGCGATCGAGGCGCTGGAGAAGGCCGACGCCGCGGTCGTGCTCGAAGACGGCAAGCCCGCCGGCCTCGTGACCAGGCAGGACCTGCTCGCCTTCCTATCGGGCCGGTAGGGGTACCACTGCGGCCACCTCCCACAGGTGCCCGGCCACCGGGCCGGCGATGAGGTGGCCGCCCATGGTCTCCACGCGTTCGGCCATGCCCACCAGGCCGAAGCCGCCGCCGAGCCGCGACAGCCGCGGGTCGGCGGCCGACAGGGGGTTGGCGACGCGGAGCCGCACCGAGTCCCCGAAGGTGGTCAGCCGCACCTCGACCCACGGCGCGTGCGGGGCGTGGCGGCGGATGTTGGTGAGCGACTCGGTCAGCACCCGGTGCAGCGTGGTCAGCACCTCCGGGGCCAGGGTCAGCGACGAGACGCCCGGCCCGAGGTCGAAGGTGGCGGCCGGGGAGAACTGGCCGACCATCTTGCGCAGGTCGTCGAGGGTGACGCCGACGTGCCGGGTGGCGTGGTCGTCGGCCCGGAGCACGCCGACGAGACGGCGCATCGAGGTCAGGGCCTCGCTGCCGGCCCCGGCGATGGCGTCGAGCGCCGGGAGCACCGCTTCTGGATGGGTCTCGCCGACGGTCCGGGCCGCCTGGGCCTGGACGACGATGCCGGTGATGTGGTGGGCGACCAGGTCGTGCAGTTCCCGGGCGAGTTCGAGGCGCTCGCCCCTCCTGACCCGCTCCTCGCCGATCTTGCGACGCTCCTGCTGGACGCGCAGGTAGCCGCCGATCCCGGCGCCCACCGACCACCCGAGCACGTACACGACGGTGGCTGCCTGGGTGGCGGCGGTCGCGTAGTCGTTCAGCCCCTCGAACCGGAGTGAGGGGAGGCTGAGCAGCACCACCAGGATCCCGACGGCGAGGACGACGGCGTTCCTGATCGGCTCCACCCGGCGCAGCACGGTGATCGTCAGCACCATGAACGCGCCCGCCTCGGTGAACCCCACCGCCCGCAGTTCGGGCGCCCCGCTCACGACGATCGACAGCACCAGGGACGCGGCGATCAGCGCGAGGGCCACCAGCCAGGTCCGGCGCTTGCGCAGCACCACCGCCACGATGCCGACGCCTCCGCCGACGACGCAGACGATGGCCCCCGTGCCGTCCTGCGGCGCCGTCGTCAGGATGGTGTCGAACACCCAGAGCAGTCCGAGCGTGCCGAGCAGCGCGATCTCGCCGACCCGTTGCGTCCAGGTGCTCAGTCGTTCCCACACGACCGCAGACACTACGACGAAAGGGGTAGACCGGACATCGGCCGATCGGCCGACCCCGGCACGGCGAACCGTTCCCATGGGCGAGATGAAGATGAATGTCCGTCTTGTTCCATTGAGAGTGGAGGTGGTCACCGTGACCGTGATCGCAATCGCCCTGGTGGCGTTAGGCCTGGTGCTCGTCGGTGTGCTGGCGCTCGCCGACCCCGTCCTGCTCTCTCGCTTCGAGGAGTCGGACTTCGGGGCGAAGGAAAAGCACAAGGCGGCCTAGCCGATACGCTCGATGTCATGACTGAAGGCTTCGAAACCCTGGCCATCCACGCCGGGCAGGAACCCGACTCGCTGACCGGGGCCGTGGTCCCGCCCATCTACGCCGTCTCGACGTACAAGCAGGACGGCGTGGGCGGACTGCGGGGCGGATATGAGTACAGCCGCTCGGCGAACCCGACCAGGACCGCCCTTGAGTCGTGCCTGGCCGCCCTCGAAGGCGGGGTGCGCGGGCTGGCGTTCGCCTCGGGCCTGGCCGCCGAAGACACCCTGCTCCGTACGGTCTGCCGCCCCGGCGACCACGTGATCATCCCCGACGACGCCTACGGCGGCACCTACCGGCTGTTCGCCAAGGTGCTGGAGCGCTGGGGCCTGGCCTACGACCCCGTCCCGCTCGGCGACGCCGAGGCGGTGCGGGCCGCGATGCGGCCGGAGACCAAGGTCATCTGGGTCGAGACGCCGACCAACCCGCTGCTCGGCATCGCCGACATCGAGCGGCTCGCCGCGATCGCCCACGACGGCGGCGCGCTGCTCGTGGTCGACAACACCTTCGCCTCGCCCTACCTGCAGCAGCCGCTCGCGCTGGGCGCCGACGTGGTCGTCCACTCGACGACCAAGTACGTCGGCGGCCACTCCGACGTCATCGGCGGCGCGCTGGTCGCCCGTGACGTCGCGCTCGGCGAGGAGCTCACCTACCACCAGAACGCCATGGGCGCGGTGGCCGGTCCGTTCGACGCGTGGCTGACGCTGCGCGGCGTGAAGACCCTCGGGGTGCGCATGGACCGCCACTGCGACAACGCCGAGCGGGTCGTCGACCTGCTGCTCTCGCACCCGAAGGTGATCGAGGTCTTCTACCCGGGCATCGAGCGCCACCCCGGTCACGAGATCGCGGCCAAGCAGATGAAGCGCTTCGGCGGCATGGTGTCGTTCCGGGTCGCGGGCGGCGAGCAGGCGGCCGTCGACGTGTGCGACCGGGCCCGCCTGTTCACGCTCGGCGAGTCGCTCGGCGGGGTCGAGTCGCTGATCGAGCACCCCGGCCGGATGACCCACGCGAGCGCGGCGGGCTCGCCGCTGGAGGTTCCGGCCGACCTGGTGCGTCTGTCGGTGGGCATCGAGACCGTCGGGGACCTCCTCGACGACCTCTCGCAGGCCCTCGGCTGACCCGTCCTACGGGTTGAAGAAGACCATCAGGACGAGGATCACCAGCCAGATCAGGGCGACGATGCCGCCCAGTGCGGCGATCTTGGCGGTCTGGACCCTCCCGTCGTCGGACGGGTCGTCGTTCTCCAGAGCCGCGATCGCCTTCTTCGTGTCGCGGTCGATGATGACGAGCATCACGGCCGCGACTATGAACAGCGTCATGGATACGGTGAGGTAGACCTCCCCCAGGTTGCCGCCCCCGAGCAGCAGACCGAAGAGGAAGACACCCAGGGTCAGCAGGCCGAAGACCCGGCCCATCCGCTTGAGGTAGTGCAGGACGTTCAGGTCCTGCTTGCGGATGTAGCGCGGGATCGAGCTCGTGACCACGGTCAGCGGGCCGATCGTGAAGATGGCGAAGGCGATGTGCAGCCAGAGCAGCAGCTTGTCGAGGAACGACATGCGCCGAAGGCTATCGCGATCACGCCTCACACCGTCAGGGTGTCGTTGACCTTCGCGCATGTCGGGCAGGCCTGCTCGGGGTGGATCGCACACGGCGTGTGATCCACGTTGAGTCCGAGCATGCGCCGCGACAGCGACGACAGGGCGCTCTGGGGGCTGAGGGTGAGGCTGCGCCGGCGGTCTTCCCGCTTGATGCTGTGGACCACGAGCGCGAAGCCCGCCAGGGCGCCGAAGGCGAGCAGGAGCGAGACGACGAGGATCAGGCTGGACAACATGTGCGCGACTCCAATCGCTGCGGTGCATCGCACGTTATGAGGTCGCGGAGTCGCTCGGTTGTGAGGCGGCAGACAGGGTGATCTCACCTGCTGTTAGACCGATATCACCCTTCGTCCACTATGACCGTCTGCGTGCCTTGAGGAAGTCGCTCACCACGTATTCGCCGAGTTTGTCGACGTTCGGGGCGAACACCCGGCCGCCGTTGCGCCGCGCGACCTCGTCCACGAAGGCTCTGAGCCGCTCGTCGGCGGCCAGCATGAAGACGTTCAGCGTGGCCCGGCGGCGGGTCATCTTGTCGACCTCGGCCAACGTCAGTTCGAGGGTCTCCTTCGAGGGGGGCCACTCGAACTGCGGGGTGCCGTCGCGCCGCAGGTGGGCGGTCGGCTCGCCGTCGGTCACGACCAGCACGACCGGTTCGAAGTCGGGGTGCCGGTCGAGGTGGCGGCCCGCGATCAGTAGCGCGTGGTGCAGGTTGGTGCCCTGGACCATGTCCCATTCGAGGCCGGCCAGCTCGTCGGGCTGCAGCACCCGGGCGTAGTTGGAGAAGCCGATGATCTGCACCGCGTCCTGCGGGAACTTCGAGGCCACCAGGGCCTGGAGGGCCAGCGCGGTCTGCTTGGCCGCCGCCCAGGTGCCGCGCAGCGCCATCGAATAGGACAGGTCGACCAGCAGGCAGACGGCCGCGGCCGAGCGCCTTTCGGTTTCGGCCACCTCGAAATCGTCGACGCTCAGGGTCACCGGGGCGCCGCCGCCCCTGCGCACCCCGTTGATCACCGTGCGGACCACGTCGATCGGCTGCTCGTCGCCGAAGCGCCACGGCCGGGTCGAGCCGGTCAGCTCCCCGGCGGCGCCGGCGTCGTGCTGGTCGTGGTCGCCCCGGCGGGTGCTCTCAAGCGAGTTGAAGACCCGGCGCAGCGCGGTCTCGCCGAGGCGGCGGACCGCCTTCGGGGTGAGCTCCAGCTTGCCGCGGTTGCGGCGCAGGTAGCCCTGCTGCTCCAGCTCGCGCTCGATCTGCTTGAGGGCCTGTACGTCGTCGACCGCCCCCCGGCCCAGCGCCCGGCGGATGGCCTCCTCGTCGACGTCGGACAGGCGCGCGCCCGGGTAGTCCTGGCGCAGCGACGACTCCAGGTCGTTGAGGTCGGCGAGCTCCTGGAGGGCGCTGACGGAGTCGCCCATGCTCATCGGCGACTCGCCGCTGACCCGCTCGGCGGAGTTCCAGGCGAGGTCGGGGCGGCGGGCGTACAGGGAGTCGCCGAGGCGGCGCATCTGGTCGGCCAGGCCGCTGTCCTGCAGCGTCTGGTCCATCAGGCCGGCCAGCTCGGCCCGCTGCTGCGGGGTCATCGAGGCCAGCATCCGCTGCGCGGCGGCGGCCCGGCGGGCCAGCTGGTCGACCAGTTCGTCGAGGTTGCGCGGGTTCTCGGGGAACATGTCCCCGTAGTCGCGCATGAAGTCGTCGAAGTCCTGCTGGGTGTGCTCGCCCCGGGCGTCGCGGTCGAGCATCTCGTTGAGCGCGGCCATCATCTGCCTGACCCGCTCCATCGCGGCCGGGTCGGGGTTGGCCAGGGCGTCGCGCATGCCCTTGAACTGGCTGTCGAGCACTTCCCGCCGCAGCAGGTCGCGCAGCTCCTCGAACGACCGGCGCGCCTGCGGCGACCGCCAGTCGTATTCCGACAGCTCCTGTACGGCCCTCGCGGTGTCGCCCGGCAGGTTGTCGAGCTGGGCCTCGCGGAACCGGGCGTCGTCGGACGGGTCGGGGAACAGCTCGGTGCGCTCCTGCTCCAGCGCGCGGTCGAGCAGTTCCCTGGCCTGCTCCAGGATCCCGTCGAGCCGGGTGTTCTGCCGCAGGTCCCGGCGGCGCTGGCGGACCTGCCGGAGCAGTTCCTCCAGGCCACGCCGTCCGGGCGCGTTGGGCAGACCGCGTTTCAGCAGGTCACGCAGCGCGTCGAGCGGGGTCGAGCCCGACAGGATGGCGTCGCCCATCTCGTCGAGGGCACCCCTGACGTCGTAGGGCGGCGCCAGGGGGTCGGGGCCGTCCTGGTATTCGCCGTACCGGTAGGAGGTCACGTGCGGTAGACCGCGGCGCCCGCGACGTCGTCCTTCGACAGGCGGCGCATCAGGTAGAGGCCTTCGAGCGCGAACTCCAGCGCGGCGGCGGCGTGGCCGGGGGACTCGTCGCCCTCGCCCATGCCGATCCGCGACATGATCTTGGCCAGGCCCTCGACGCGGCCGATCCGGCGCAGCAGCTCGGTGGCGCCGACCAGCTCGCCCGACTCGATCTGGGCGCCCTGGGCGAACTTGTCGAGCAGCGGCGCGAGGTCCGCGCCGCCCAGGGTGCCGCGGAAGGTCTCGGCGGTGGCCCGCCGGAGCAGGTGCGCGAGCACCTCGATCTCCCGGCCCTCCTCGCTGACCTCGAACTCGACCTTGCCGCGCAGCGTGTGGACGATCCCCGGCAGGTCGCAGACCCGCGCCACCGGCAGGTCCTCGCCGGTCAGGGCGGCCCGCCGGACGGCCGAGGCGGCCGCGGTCTCGGCGGCGGCGATCGAGAACCGGGCCGACACGCCCGACCGCGTGTCGACGGCGGAGGACTCGCGGACCAGCCGGGTGAACCTGGCGATGATCTCCACCAGGTGCTCGGGCACGTCTGCGCCGATGTCGGCCATGGCCTCCTGGCGGATCAGGACCAGCTCGTCGTCGACCGACCTCGGGTAGTGGGTGCGCACCTCGGCCCCGAACCGGTCTTTCAGGGGCGTGATGATGCGGCCCCGGTTGGTGTAGTCCTCGGGGTTGGCGGAGGCGATGAGCAGGACGTCCAGGGGAAGGCGCAGGTTGTAGCCGCGGACCTGGATGTCGCGCTCCTCCAGCACGTTGAGGAGCGCGACCTGGATGCGTTCGGCCAGGTCGGGCAGCTCGTTGACGGAGAAGACGCCCCGGTTGGTGCGGGGGACGAGGCCGTAGTGGACGGTCTCGGGGTCGCCCAGCGTGCGCCCTTCGGCGATCTTGATGGGGTCGACGTCGCCGATCAGGTCGCCGACCGAGGTGTCGGGGGTGGCGAGCTTCTCGCCGTAGCGCTCGCTGCGGTGCTTCCAGGCGACGACGATCTCGTCGTCGCCGAGCGCGCGGCAGCGTCCGCAGACGGGTGCGTAGGGGTGGTCGTTGATCTCGCAGCCCGCGATGACCGGCGTCCACTCGTCGAGCAGTCCGACGACCGTGCGGATCAGCCGGGTCTTGCCCTGGCCGCGTTCGCCGAGGAGCACGATGTCGTGCCCGGCGATCAGCGCGCGCTCGAGATAGGGCAGCACGGAGTCGTCGAACCCGACGATGCCCGGGAACCTCGGCTCGCCGGCACGCAGCCTGGCCAGCAGGTTCTCTCGGATCTCGGCTTTGACTGACCGGTGGACATGTCCGCTCTCGCGCAGTTCGCGCAGAGTGCTCAATGTCGGAGCAGGTGCTGGCGATTTGTGCACGGGATCGAGACTACGTCGCGATTGGACTTCAGGCACCCGATTGCGCTGTTGTCGAGAATTCCGGGCGCGAGCCACGGCCGTCCGCGTCTCGCTTGGGATCTTGACCATTGCGTGACGATCCGTGCGCGTCGGCAACGTGCTACTGGGGAGAAACGGGGCATGAAGCCTATGCAACACATCTACCCGAGATAGCGCGACTTGTCCGTAAAAGAGGGGGCGAGACGATGGCGGTAATCACCAGCCGGTTCGCCGACGGTCTCGCCGTCGGGCCCAATCTCCTGGAGAGTGCCGAATCGGCCATCCGGCAGGCCGTCGAGGGTCTGTCCGGGCCCGCCGACCTGGTCTGCTTCTTCATCTGCGGGGAGGACCCCGACGACGTCGCGCGGGCCGGGCAGCGGGCGATGGCCCTGGTCCCGGACGCTGCGGTGATCGGCTGCAGCGCCACCGGCGTGATCGGCGACGCGCAGGGGGTCGAGCTGACCCCGGCGGTGTCGGCGTGGGCGGCCAGCCTGGGCGAGGCGCGGGTGACGACCTTCGCGCTGGAGTCCCTGCGGGCCGATGACCGGTTCGTGGTGATCGGGCTGCCGGAGCGTGACCCCGACGACCGGGTCGCGATCATGCTCGCCGACCCCTACAGCTTTCCGACCGACGCCTTCATCGAGCACTCGGGCGAGGTGCTGGGCAACCTGCCGATCATCGGCGGCCTGGCCAACGGGCTGCGCGGGCGCGGCTCGGTCCGGCTCTTCGCCGACGGCGAGGTCTACACCGAGGGCGCGATCGGGGTGCTGCTGAGCGGCCCCCTCCAGATCAGCACGGTGGTCAGCCAGGGATGCCGTCCGATCGGCCCGACGATGATCGTGACGGCGGCCGAGGAGAACCTGCTTCTCGAACTCGCCGGCCAGCCCGCGCTGGCCCGGCTGGAAGACATCGTGAGCTCCCTCGACGAGGACGACCGCGAACTCGTCGCCAGCGGCCTGCAGATCGGCGTGGCCATGGACGAGTACGCCGAACGCCACGAACGCGGCGACTTCCTGATCCGGGGCGTGCTGGGCATCGACCCAGAACGCGAGGCGGTGGCCATCGGCGACGTGGTGGAGGTCGGCCGCACGGTCCGCTTCCAGGTCCGCGATGCCGAGACGGCCGACGAGGACCTCTACGAGCTGCTCGACGCCCACATCGAGTCGGGCGGCCGGGTCGACGGCGCGCTGCTGTTCTCCTGCAACGGCCGGGGCTCGGCGATGTTCGGCACCCCCGACCACGACGCCCTCGCGCTGCGCGACACCCTCGGCCCCATCGGGATCGCCGGGTTCTTCGCCGCCGGAGAGGTCGGGCCGGTGGGCGGAGTGAACCACGTACACGGATTCACGGCTTCCGTCCTGGTCTTCTCGTCGTCGTCGTGAGACAGTCGGCGCCGTGGCGGTTCTGGCGATCGACATCGGCGGTACGAAGTGCGCAGTCGCCCTGACCGACGCGTCGGGAGACATCCTGACCTCGGAAGTGGCGCCCACCCCGTCCGGCGGTGACGCCGAGACCCTGTGGCGGGCGCTGTGGTCGCTGATCGAGACCACGGTGGGCGCCGAGCCGGTCGACGGCGTCGGCGTGGGCTGCGGCGGCCCGATGACCTGGCCCGACGGCGTGGTCGCCCCCCTCAACATGCCCGGCTGGCGCGACGGCTTCCCGGTCGTGGCCCGGCTCCGCGAGCGGTTCCCCGGCGTGCCGGTACGCATCCACAACGACGCCATCGCCCTGGCTGCGGCCGAACACTGGAAGGGCGCCGGGCAGGGCGTCGACGACATGATCGGCATGGTCGTCTCCACCGGCGTCGGCGGCGGCCTGATCCTGGGCGGCCGCCTGATCAACGGCGGCACCGGCAACGCCGGCCACATCGGCCACATCGTCGTCGACCCGGCGGGCCCGCCCTGCGGCTGCGGCGGCAACGGCTGCCTGGAGGCCGTCGCGCGCGGTCCCGCCCTCGCGGCCTGGGCGGTCGAGCAGGGCTGGGTCCCCGGCACCCCCGCCGCCGGCCCCGTGAACCCCGAACTCTCGGAGCGGGAGGCCGCGGCCCTCTACCGCGAGAACGCCAGGGCGACCGGCCGCCAGCTGGCCACCGACGCCGCGGCGGGCGACCAGATCGCGGTGGCGGCCATGAACCGCGCGGGCTGGGCGCTGGGCCTGGCCATCGCCTCGGCGACCCACCTGTGCGACGTCGACCTGGTGACCATCGGCGGCGGCCTGTCCCAGTCGGGCCCGCTTCTCTTCGAGCCCCTGGAGGAGACGCTGCGGACCCACGCGCGGATGGGCTTCTCCTCGCGGGTCCGGGTCGTCCCGGCCGCGCTGGGTCAGGAGGCGGGGCTGATCGGCGCGGCGGCGCTGATCGTGGGCGGCGACCGCTACTGGTCGCCCTGAGACGCCGGCAGGGTGAAGGGGCGCGGGGCGAAAAACTTGGCCGGGATGGTCGTTGATCGGGAATATTCCCGGACTGAGGGGAGCTGGGCCCGTTCATGGAGTGGGGTGCGCTGGCGGGGATCGCCGTGGTTTCTCTCGGGATGGTGCTGACTCCCGGACCGAACATGATCTATCTCGCCTCGCGGGCGATCTCGCAGGGCCGCAAGGCCGGGTTCGTCTCCCTGCTGGGGACCTTCGTCGGGTTCGTCGTCTACCTGATCGCCACCTGCCTGGGCCTGACCGCGATCTTCGCGCTGGTGCCGGCGGCGTACACGGCGATCAAGCTCGCGGGCGCGGCCTACCTGCTCTATCTCGCCTGGAAGATCGTCAAGCCCGGCGGGCAGGCCGTCTTCGCCGCCGCCGAGCTCCCGCAGGACTCCAACGGGCGGCTCTTCGTCATGGGGCTGGTCACGAACCTGCTCAACCCCAAGGCGGCCATCCTCTACATGTCGCTGCTGCCGCAGTTCATCGAGCCCGCCCACGGCCATGTGATCATGCAGAGCTTCGCGCTGGGGGGCGTGCAGATCAGCATCAGCATGCTCGTCAACGGCCTGATCGTCATGGGTGCCGGCGGGCTGGCCGCCTACCTGTCGACGCGGCCGACCGCCGTGCGGCTGCAGCGCTACGTCACCGGGACCGTCCTGGGCGCCTTCGCGGTGCACCTGGCCGCCGACCGGTCCAAGGCCGTGCTCGCCACACCGTAGTGGCAGGATTGCGCGCATGGCTGTACCGCAGGTGACGTACGACGACGTGCTCGCCGCCCGTGAACTTCTCAAGGGCGTGATCGCCCACACCCCGGTCGTCCACTCCCGGGTGCTGTCGGAGTCGATCGGCGGGCCGGTCTACCTGAAGGCCGAGAACCTCCAGCGGGCCGGGTCGTTCAAGGTGCGCGGCGCCTACGTGCGCATCGCCCGCCTGACCGACGAGGAGCGGGCCAGGGGCGTCGTCGCGGCCAGCGCGGGCAACCACGCTCAGGGGGTGGCCTTCGGTTCGGGGCTGCTGGGCGCCAAGTCGACCGTCTACATGCCCGAGGGCGCCCCGCTGCCCAAGGTCGAGGCGACCCGGGGCTACGGCGCCGAGGTCATCTTCGCCGGGCACACCGTCGACCACGCCCTGCAGGCCGCGCGGCGGCACGCCGACGAGACCGGCGCGATCTTCATCCACCCCTTCGACCACCCCGACGTCATCGCCGGTCAGGCCACGATCGGCCTGGAGATCATCGAACAGCTCCCCGAGACGGGCACCATCGTGGTCGCCATCGGCGGAGGGGGCCTCGCGGCCGGGGTGGCCCTGGCGGCCAAGCACCTCCGTCCGGGTGTACGTGTGGTCGGCGTCCAGGCCGAACGCGCCGCGGCCTATCCCGAGTCGCTCGCGGCCGGCCACCCGGTGATGGTCGAGCCGCAGTTCACGATGGCCGACGGGATCGCCGTCGGGCGGCCGGGCGACCTGCCGTTCGAGATGATCCACTACCTGGTCGACCAGGTGGTGACCGTCTCGGAGGAGTCGCTGTCGCGTGCCCTGCTGCTCTGCCTCGAACGCGGCAAGATGGTCGTCGAACCGGCGGGCGCGGCCGGGGTGGCGGCCCTCCTCGACAAGCCGCACGCCTTCGAGCCCCCGGTCGTCGCGGTGCTGTCGGGCGGCAACATCGACCCGCTGTTGCTGGCCCGGGTGCTGCGCCACGGCCTCGCCGCCGCCGGGCGCTACCTGGCCTTCCGCATCCGGCTGGCCGACCGGCCGGGCGCGCTGGCCGCGCTGCTCAGGAGGCTGGCGGAGCTCAAGGCCAACGTGCTCGACGTCGTCCACGAACGCGTGGGGGCCCGGCTCCACCTCGACGAGGCCGAGGTGCTGCTCCAGCTGGAGACGCGCGGCCCCGACCACTGCGACGACGTGCTGGCCGCCCTCAGGCGCGACGGCTACAAGCTGATCTTCTCCTGAGCGGCCGGTCAGGGCAGCGCGTTCGGGCGCCCCTTGTCGAAGAGCCACTGGCCGAAGAGCTCGCCGAGCTTCTGCCCGGAGACCTCTTCGGCCAGGGCGGTGAACTGCTCGGTCGTGGCGTTGCCGTAGCGGTGGTCGGCCGCCCACCGGCGGATGATCGTGAAGAACGCGTCGTCGCCGACCGTGACGCGCAGAGCGTGGAGGGCCATCGCGCCCCGGTAGTAGACCGCGTTGTTGAACAGGTCGCTCTTCTGCGCCACCCCGGGCGGATAGTTCCACATCGGGTCGTTGGCGTTGCTGTAGTGGCGGTCGAAGATCTGCTGCGCGGTCGCCTGGCCCTGGTGCTCGCTCCACAGCCACTCGGCGTAGGTCGCGAAGCCCTCGTTGAGCCACAGGTCCTTCCAGCGGCTGATGCTCACGCTGTCGCCGAACCACTGGTGGGCCAGCTCGTGGGAGATGATGCCCTCGTCGGGCTCGAAGCCGCCGTAGATCGGCTTGGTCTGGTTCTCGAGCGCGTAGCCCGAGGCGAAGTCGTCGACGATCCCGCCGGTCGACTTGAACGGGTAGGGCCCGAAGACCGTCGTCCAGTAGTCGGTGATCCGCCCCGAGATCTCGAAGAGCCGGTTGAGCTGGCTCTGGTAACGCGGGTCGACGGCCGCGTAGACGGGGATGCCGCCCTCGGAGTCGCCGGTCTTCACCAGGAACTTGCCGGTCGTCATGGTCGCCAGATAGCTCACCATCGGGTGGGTCTCGCGCCAGACGAACGTGGTCTTGCCGCCCTTGGACGTCGGCTCCCCGGCCAGCTCGCCGTTGGCGATGGCGGTCACCCCGTCGGGGACGGTCAGCCGGAACTCGTAGGTCGCCTTGTCGGCCGGGTGGTCGTTGCCCGGGAACCAGGTCTTGGCGCCGTTGGGCTCGGAGGTCACGAACGAGCCGTCGCTCGTGGGCACGAAGCCGTAGGTGCCGAGGTTGGGGGAGTCGCGGACCGGCTGCGGCTCGCCCTGGTAGGTCACCGCGGCCCGGAAGGTCGCCCCCTTCGGCAGGTTGGCCGTGACGGTCATCTCGTCGCCCGACCGGGTGAACGCCGCCGGCTGCCCCCCGATCGTCACCGAGCCGACCGTGAAGCCGTGGAGGTCGAGGTTGAAGCTCGACAGGTTCTCGGTCGCCTTCGCGTCGATGGTCGCGGTGCCGGCCAGCTGCCGCGTCGCGGGGTCGTAGGCCAGGGCCAGGGTGTAGTGGCCGACGTCGTAGCCGCCGTTGCCGTCGTTGGGGAAGTCGGCGTCGCCGATCCCGGCCGCCCCGGCCGTGCCCGAACGGGCGACCTGCTGGTCGGACGCCCCCGACGGCGAACAGCTCGCGAGTGTCACGACGATGAGCGCGCCTGACAGCGCCCTGGTCAACCGCATGGGTGCCCCTCCCCGAACCGACCCTGCCGGGACACCTTATGCGAGGTCGCGGACACGCTCAGGCATCGACGACCAGGGTTGATGCCGCTTTGTCGTGCAGCGCCTGCTTTCTTCGGTCGAACAAAATCCAGACCAGGTCGACGAAGCCGAGGCAGCAGGTCGCCGTGAGGACGACGTACACGACCGACCGCAGCGCCGCCTGGCCGACGCCGATCGGGCCGCCGTCCTCCCGGGCCACGCGCATGCGGAAGATCTTCTTGCCGGGGGTCTGGCCGTTCCAGTAGGCGTGGAAGAGCCAGTAGTAGAGGAACCCGATCAGCAGGCCCCAGAACCAGTGGCTCACCTGCTCGGCGTGCCAGGTCCCGGTGCGCTCGTCGTAGACCGCCGACCACGACTTGTAGGTGAACGGCGAGGAGACGACGCCCACGATGACCGCGTCCACGATGCCCGCGAGAAGTCGCCGCCACCGGCCGGCGAGGGGTTGGCCGGCCGGTGGCGGGGCGCCCTGACCGGGCGTCCCGTAAGGGGGACGCCCGCCCGGCGCCGGCGGCGGTGTCCAGGGCTGGGACGGGTCCTGGCCCGGTAGATCACCCGGCGGCGGAGTCGGAGAAGCCATGCCGTCGTGATCACCTGCTACGGACCAGGACAAATCCGCCGCGGGGTAAAGAGAGAGATCTACAGGTTGCCGCGGAGCTCCTGCTCGCGCTCGATCGCCTCGAACAGGGCCTTGAAGTTGCCCTTGCCGAAGCCGAGGGAGCCGTGCCGCTCGATGAACTCGAAGAAGACCGTCGGGCGGTCCTGGACGGTCTTGGTGAAGATCTGCAGCAGGTAGCCGTCCTCGTCGCGGTCGACCAGGATGCGCCGCTTCTTCAGCTCCTCGACCGGGACGCGCACGTTGCCGATGCGCTCACGCAGCTCGGGGTCGTCGTAGTAGGAGTCGGGCGTCTCCAGGAACTCCACCCCGGCGGCGCGCATGCGGTCGACGGTGTCGAGGATGTCGTTGGTGGCCAGCGCGATGTGCTGCACGCCGGGGCCGCCGTAGAACTCCAGGTACTCGTCGATCTGCGACTTCTTCTTCGCCAGGGCCGGCTCGTTCAGCGGGAACTTGACCTTGCGGGTGCCGTCGGCCACGACCTTCGACATCAGCGCCGAGTACTCGGTGGCGATGTCGTCGCCGATGAACTCGGCCATCCGGGTGAAGCCCATGACCCGCTCGTAGAACTCGACCCACTCCTCCATGTGCTCGACATTGCCGACGCAGTGGTCGATCGCCTGGAACATCCGCTTGCCGGGCTCCACGATCGGCTTCGCCGGCACGTATCCGGGCAGGTAGGGGCCGGTGTAGTTGGACCGGTCGACCAGCGTGTGGCGGGTCTCGCCATAGGTGGCGATGGCCGCGAGCACCACCTTGCCGAACTCGTCCTCGATCACGTACGGCTCCGCCAGGCCGGTGGCGCCCTGGGCCAGCGCGTGCCGATAGGCCGCGTCGACGTCGGGCACGTCGAGGGCCAGGTCGATCACGCCGTCGCTGTGCGCGGCCACATGGCGGGCAAGATCGGAGTCGGGCCGGACCGCCCCACGGAACTCGAACCGGGCGCCGCCCGACTTGAGCACATAGGCGACCTCGTCGCGGCTGCCGGTCTCCGGCCCCTTGTACGCGATCAAGGTCATGCCGTAAGCCGTCGAGTAGTAGTGGGCGGCCTGCTTCGCGTTGCCTACCGCGAACACGACCGCGTCCATGCCGTGGACAGGGAACACGTCATCGCTCATGTGGCCCACTCTGTTCTTCAGTGTCCAACCTGTGCAACTGTGTCCGGAAACAGTGGACAATGTGTCTAGTGGACGGCGGATCGGGAAGAGAAAAGTTGTGAGCGTTGACCAGCTGGATATTCGACTTGTGGCATTGCTGAATGAGGAGCCCAGAATCGGGGTACTCGAGTGCAGCCGCCGCCTCAACGTCGCCCGGGGCACCGTCCAGGCCCGGCTCGACCGGCTCGTCGCGCGCGGGGTGATCATCGGCTTCGGCCCCGAGATCGACCCGGCCGCCCTCGGCTACGATGTCACGGCGTTCGTGACGCTCCAGATCCGGCAGGTGTCCGGCCACGAGCCGCTGGCCGACCGGCTCGGCCGCATCCCCGAGGTGCTCGAAGTGCACACGATCACCGGCAGCGGCGACATGCTGTGCCGTATCGTCGCCCGCAGCAACGCCGATCTCCAGCGGGTCATCGACCTGATCGTCGATCTCCACGGGGTCATGCGCACCGAATCGGTGATCGCACTGGACACACCCGTCCCTTACCGCACACTTCCGCTGGTCAGGGCGGCACAGCGCTAAGTGCACGGAGCATCACGACGTATCGTTTACGGTGATGGTTCATCGTCGGCCGGGGGGTGCGCGTGGGGATCGGCAGGAAGATCGCGGGTTTGTGGCCGCGACGGAGGTTCCTGCGCATCGCCCTCATCGGCTTCGGCGCCGCCGCCGTGGCCGCGATCGGCGCCTTCGCGGTGATCTGGGTGCTCACCCCCATCCCCGACACCACCCAAGAACTGGCCACCGCGCAGGGCTCGGTGATCTACTACCGCGACGGCAAGACGGTGCTCGCCAACCGGGGAGTCGACCGTAAGAACGTGCCGCTTTCCGCGGTGCCGAAGGCGGTCAGGGAAGCGGTCATCGCCGCCGAGAACCGCACTTTCTACCAGGATCAGGGAGTGTCTCTCTCCGGTACGGCCAGGGCGATGTGGTCGACCCTCACGGGCAACCAGATCCAGGGCGGCTCGACGATCACCCAGCAGCTGGTCCGCAACTACTACAGCGGGCTCAGCCAGGAACGGTCCATCATGCGCAAGCTCAAGGAGATCATGATCTCCCTGAAGGTGGATCGCTCCAAGTCGAAAGACTGGGTGCTGGAGCAGTACCTCAACACGATCTACTTCGGCCGGGGCGCCCACGGCATCCAGGCCGCCGCCCAGGCCTACTTCCGGGTCGACGTCGGCAAGCTCACCCCCGCCCAGGGCGCCTACCTGGCCGCGGTGATCCAGCAGCCGTCCAACTTCGCCAACCCGACCGGCGCCATGCTCACCGCCGCGCAGGCCCGCTGGAAGTCGGTCGTCGACGGCATGGTCAAGATCAACGCCGTGACCGCCGGGCAGGCCGCCCAGATGACCTTCCCCGAGCTGAAGAAGCAGAAGAAGCCGCTGTCGCTGTCGGGCCAGAACGGCTACATGCTCGCCCAGGTGGTCAACGAGCTCAACCGCATGGGCTACAGCGACGAAGACATCTTCCAAGACGGCCTCAAGGTCACCACGACCTTCGACAAGAAGCTGATGACCGCCGCCTCCGACGCCGTGGCCGAGGTCCTGCCCGAGGGCACCCCGAAGAAGGTCCGCGCCGGCCTGGCCGCCGTCGACCCGAGCAACGGCGAGGTGGTCGCCTTCTACGGCGGCCGCGACTACGCCCAGAGCGAGTGGAACAGCGCCTTCGACGCGAAGGTCCAGGCCGGCTCGACCTTCAAGGCCTACGCCCTGGCCGCCGCCCTGCAAGACGGGGTGCCGCTGACCCAGCGCTACTACGGCAACTCGCCCATGTACGTCAACGGCGCCGCCATCCCCAACTCGGGCGGCTCCTCCTACGGTTCGGTCAACCTGGTGCAGGCCACCCAATACTCGGTCAACACCGCCTTCGTCGACCTCGGCCAGCAGATCGGCCTCGACAAGATCGCCGAAGCCGCCGAGGCGGCCGGCATCCCCGCCGACCAGCTCGCCCAGCACCGCAAGGCCG
Source organism: Herbidospora galbida (assembly GCF_005233835.1). Lineage (GTDB taxonomy): Bacteria > Actinomycetota > Actinomycetes > Streptosporangiales > Streptosporangiaceae > Herbidospora > Herbidospora galbida. Next base: position 155,280 of record NZ_SZQA01000012.1, read on the forward strand.
CCACCTTCCCGCTGGGGGTGGCGTCGGTGAGCGCCGTACAGCAGGCCGGCGCCTACGCGACCTTCGCCTCCGGGGGCGTCCACCACGACCCCCACGTGATCAGGTCGGTGACCGACGCCAGCGGCAAGACCCGCAAGACCGACACCACCGGCCGCCGCGTCTTCACCGAAGACACCGCCGCCGACGCCACCTACGCGATGGAGCAGGTCGTCACGTCGGGCACCGGCACCGGCGCCCGCCTCTACGACCGCCCGGTGGCCGGCAAGACCGGCACGACCGACGCCTCGGCCGCCGTCTGGTTCAACGGCTTCACCCCGCAGTTGTCGGTGGCGGTCGACATGTTCCGCGACGACAACCTGCCGGTGACCATCCCCGGCTACGGCGAGCTCTACGGCGGCACCCTTCCGGCCCAGATCTGGAAGGCGTTCATGACGACCGCCATGGAGGGCAAGCCGGTCAAGGAGTTCCCCGACCCGGTGAGCTACTACCGCTGGGACAACGACTACTATCGTCCGACCGACGACGAGGAGCGGGAGTTCGCCTCCGACGAGCCGAGCCCCGACCCGAGCCCGACGGCCGGGGGCGACGACTGGAACACCCCGCCGCCGGGCGACGACGGCGGACAGCCCGAGACGACGCCCCCGCCGTCAGACGGCGGAGGCCCCGACGGCGAGCCCCCAGTGACCGAGGAGCCCGACGACCAGCAGCCCGACCTGCCCGACGAGAACAACCCGCCCGACGTGCCGGTCGGCACCCGCTAGGCCGGCACGGACGGCGACTGGCGGCCAGATCGACCGGATACCTCAGTCAACCGGCCAGCTCTGCCCTGAGCGCGGCTTCGGTGGTGACCGGCAGTCGGCAGGCGAAGTTGCGGCAGACATAGGCGGCCGGTTCGCCGTTCACGAGGGTGCGGCCCGCCATCAGCGGGACGTCGCCCTCGCCCAGCGCGACGACCAGGCCCGGCGCACCGGACATGAGGGCGGCACGGTGCAGCGCCTTGACGCGGTCGTCAGAGAGGTCGCCCGTGACGGCCACCTCGACCGGCCCCGCCAGCGCCGCCGCCGCGACCGCCAGACCCCACCCGGCGAACCGGGCGTAGCGGTCGGCCAGCGTGGATACGGGCCCGAGCGCGGCCTCGGCCGCCTCGCGGTGCCGGGCCGAACCCGACAGGGCGGCGTAGGACAGCAGCGCCCCGGCCGCCGCGAACTGCCCCGAGGGCGTCGCGTTGTCGGTCGGGTCCTGCGGCCGCTGGAAGAGGCGCTCGCCGTCGTCGGCGGTGTCGAAGAACCCGCCCTCGCCGTCGGGGAACCGGTCGAGCAGGGTGTCGAGCAGGGCCTCCGCGCGCCGATACCAGTGGGCGTCGCCGGTGATGCCGTAGAGAGTGAGGAAGCCCTCGGCGACGTCGGCGTAGTCTTCGAGCACCCCGGCGTTCTTGCCCGCGTGCCCGTCGCGCGAGGTGCGGAGCAGCCGCCCGTCACTGATGTGCACCTCGTCGAGCAGCTCGGCCGCCCGTCTCGCCGCCTCGACCATGGCCGGGCGGTCGAAGAGGGCGCCCGTCTCGGCGAGGGCCGCGATGGCCAGCCCGTTCCAGGCGGCGACCACCTTGTCGTCGCGCCCCGGCCGGACCCGCAGCTCCCGCGCCGTCCGCAACCGCGCCCGGATCGACTCGTAGCGCTCCTGGTCGTCGGGGTCGGCGAGCAGCTGGAGCACCGAGGTGCCGTGCTCGAACGTCCCGGTGACCTCGAACAGCTCAGCCGCCCAGGCGGCGTCGGCCTGGCCGAGGACCTCCTGGAGCTGGTCGGGCGTCCAGACGTAGAAGCGCCCCTCCTCGCCCTCGCTGTCGGCGTCGAGGGCCGAGGCGAAGCCGCCCTCGGGGGTGCGCAGCTCGGCGATCATCCACTCGGCCGTCTCAAGGGCGATGCGCCTGGCCAGCGGAGAGCCGGTGTCACGCCACCAGTGGGCGTAGACGCGCAGCAGCAGGGCGTTGTCGTAGAGCATCTTCTCGAAGTGGGGCACCACCCACGAGGCGTCGACGCTGTAGCGGGCGAACCCGCCGGCGAGCTGGTCGTAGAGGCCGCCCCGGGCCATGGCCTCCAGGGTGGCGTCGGCCATGGCGCGGGCGTCGGGGGTGCGTACGCGCAGCAGGAACTCCAGCACCATCGACGGCGGGAACTTCGGCGCCCCCCCGAACCCACCGCGCCCGGCGTCGAACCCCTCCCGGAGACTCGCCACCGCCGCCTCCAGCGTCTCGGCCGTCGGCAGCGGCCCCGACGGCAGGGCGGCGCGCTCGTTGAGCGCCTCGACGACCTTCCCGCCCTGGTCGAGCACGGCCTCACGATCGGTCGTCCAGGCCTCGTGGACGCCCATCAGCAGCCGCTGGAACCCCGCGCGCGGGAAGTAGGTCCCGGCGTAGAAGGGATGGCCGTCGGGGGTGGCGAAGACCGTCATCGGCCAGCCGCCCTGACCGGTCATGGCCTGCGTGGCGGCCATGTAGACGGCGTCGACGTCGGGACGCTCCTCCCGGTCGACCTTGATGTTGACGAACCGGGCGTTCATGATCGCCGCAGTGCCCTTGTCCTCGAAGGACTCGTGGGCCATGACGTGGCACCAGTGGCAGGCGGAGTAGCCGACGGAGATGAGGAGGGGGACGTCACGGCGTCTGGCCTCGGCGAAGGCGTCTGGGCCCCATTCGAACCAGTCGACGGGGTTGTCGGCATGCTGCAACAGGTAGGGGCTCGTGGCCCCGGCCAGCCGGTTCATACGGCCAAGCCTAGGTGAGCTCCTATGCCGCCGACGTCGGCAGGTTGAACACCTGGTCGAGCGCCGTCACCTCGAAGAGATGCGCGATGTACGGCGTCATCCCCACGAACCGCATCTCCGCCGGGTGCTCCTCCGCCGCGTGATAGAGGTGGATCAAGGTCGCCAGCCCCGACGAGTCGATGAAGGTCACCCCCGTCAGGTCGACTTCCAGCATCATCAGACCGTGGCTGACCAGGGTCGGCGTCATGGCGGCCAGGTCGCCCGACGTCGTGTAGTCGAAGTCTCCGGACAGCGTCAGCCGGGTGGTGCCGGGCTCCGGATTCTCGATCTCAATCAGGAAAGGCGCGGTTTCCATCAGGCTCCATCTGCGGCGAGCGTGCCCTCCGCCAGAAGGTGGCGGGCGCGCGGGAAATCATGGAGTTCGTCGTGGAGGAGGCGCAGGGCCAGCGCCACCGAGCGGGACGGCACGCCGCGGGCGTGCAGGAGGTCGCAGGTCCACGTGACGAAGTCGGTGAACAGTCTCGTGTCGTCGATGTAGAGGGCGGCGGAGAGGAAGTCGGCGATGTGGGCGAGGTCGTCGGCGGTGTGGTCGACCTGGGCCTGGGTGTAGTCGCGCATCGGCGGGAAGCGGCGGGGGAGTTCGGCCATCACGCCGGCGAGGATCTCACCCCGGCGCTTGACGAACAGCGTGTACTCCTCGTCGGCCAGGTGGGCCAGGGTCGCGCCGGGGGTGGGGAACGACGGGAGCCTGCCGTCTTCGAGGAGGTCGGCCGCCGCGTTCGCCGTGGGGGCCCAGCCGTCGGCGCCGAGTTTGACGGCGAAGCGGCCGTCGGCGCCGAAGCCCGACCCGCCTGCGAGCACCGGGATGCCGACGGCCTGGCAGGCGGTGAGGGTCGCGTGGGCGCGCGGGAGCCTCGTGGGGAGGGCGCAGCCGATCGCGACCGCGTCGGGGCCGGTCTGGTGCAGGTGGGTGATCAGATGAGGGCCCGGTACGTTGGCCCCGAGGAAGTCGACGTGCCAGCCGCGCAGCCGCAGGACCTCGGCCAGCAGGCGGGTCGGCAGGGCGTGGTATTCGCCGTCGGTGCAGGCCACCGTGATGCGGCTTCGGGTCGGGCGGGGGCGCACGGCGGTGGTGATGGCGGCCACGGCGCGTTCGCTGATCGCGGTGGCGCCGTGTTCGCGGGCGACCGACCACGCGCCGGCCGCCCACAGTTCGCCGACCCGGCGCTGGGCCGGGGCGATCACGTCGAGGAGCAGCGACTCGGCCGGCATGCCGTCGTCGAGCAGGCCGAGGACGAGGTCGATCGCGCCGAACTCGTCGGCCGCGCCGACCCGCTCCAGGTATGCGTCGACGACGTCGACCGTGACGCTCATCGTGACCGCCGGATGGCCAGCAGGGCGCGGTCGTCGAAGACTCCTCCCGCCAGCCAGTCGCTGTTCAGCTGCTCCAGCCGCTCGACGACGGCGGTCGCGGGCATGCCGGCGCAGGTGGCCAGGGCGGTCTTGAGACGGGCGGAGCCGTACATCTCGCGGCCGGTGGGGCCGCCGAAGGCCTCGGTGATGCCGTCGCTGTAGAGGAGCAGCAGGTCGCCGGGGGCCAGCTCGACGGTGGCGGTGCGCAGTGTGATCGCGCCCGACTTGATCGCGCCCAGGAGGGTGCCGCGGGCGTCGACCTCATCGACCACGCCGTCGGCGCGCAGCAGCAGCGGGGCCGGGTGGCCCGCCACGGCCAGGTCGATCATGCCGTCGCCGGGATGGATCGCCGCCAGCACCAGCGTCACGTGGGAACGCGGCGTGTAGGAGCTCAGCAGCGCCTTGTTGATCAGGTGCATGAGCTGCTCGGGGTCGCGTTCGAGCAGCAGCAGCGCGCGCAGGCTGTGGCGGACCTGACCGGCCAGCACGGCCGCGCGCGGGCCCTTGCCGCACACGTCGCCGAGGGTCACCAGCGGGCCGTCGGAAGTGGGCAGCACGTCGTAGAAGTCGCCGCCGATCAGGGCGGTCTGCTGGGCGGCGCGCAGCGAACCGGCCAGTTCGAGGCCGTCGACCGTGGGCAGCGGCGGCGGCCGCAGGTCGCCCGCGAGGATCGCGTTGGTCGCGCTCTGCTCCTGGTAGAGCACCGCGGCCGAGATCGCCGCGCCGGCGCGGGCGGCGAACACCCGGACCAGCGTCTCGGTCTCGTCGTCGAAGCCGGCGCCGCCCTCACGGCGGGCCAGCACCAGCGCACCGGCGGGCACGCCGTTGCCGGGCAGCGGGGTCACGAGCAGGTGGCCGACGGGGCCGAAGCCGGCCGGCAGCAGCCACTCGGGCGCCTGGTGCGGGTCGAGCCAGCGGCTCGGCACCGGCGGGAACCCGGCCAGCGCCTCGGCCAGGCCCGGCACCTGGTCGGCGTGGGCGACCGGGATGTCGCCCTCTTCCAGGCCCGCCTCAGAGGAGCGAAGCCAGGCGGTACGTCGCAGGCCTCCCGGCGGCAGCACCACCATCGCCGCGTCGGCCAGCAGACCGGTCGCGAGCTCGGCGGTGGCGCGGGCGCAGCGGCGGGTGTTGAGCGAGGCGGACAGTCGGCGGCCGGCCTCGACGAGGAACTGGGTGCGCTCACGCTCGGCCCGAAGGGCGTCGGCCCGCGCGGTCTCCTTCGTGACGTCGCGCAGATACCACGCCTGGTGGACGATCCCGAAGATCTCCCGGCGGACCCGCAGCAGCCGGTCGCCAAGCGCCGTCTCGTAGGTCTCGCCGGGTTCGCGGGTGCGGTCGAGCAGGCTGGTCACGTCGCCCGGGACCATCTCCCTGGCGGCGCCGTTGACCAGCACGACAGAGCCGTCGGCGTCGCACAGCACGACGCCGTCGGCGGCCGCTTCCACGATCGCCCGCAGCACCTCTGTCGAGGGCGCATGCGTTACCGAATCCATCACCGGCCCTTTCGCACGAGGATCGCTCAACTTTACCCGCCGGGGTCAGCTGCGACTCGTGCCAGCGATATTGCCCGTAAAGATGGCAATCATGCGGCTTGTGAATTGACCGGCGGGTGCCGGGTAGTTAGCGTGCGACGAGCTAGTACAGGGGGACGGAGTGAACACCGACCAGCATCTCAGGTGGGCGATCACCACCGACCTGATCGGCTTGCGCGGCCAGGTGTCCGGCGTGGCCACCGACGCGGGCCTGCGGGGCCACCGGCTCAACGACCTGGTCACGGCGGTCAACGAGGCCGTGATCAACGTGCTGGAACACGGCGGCGGCGAGGGCCTCGTCGAGATCTGGTACGACGCCGAGGGCATCACCGTCGAGGTGACCGACTCGGCCGGCACGCTCAAGCCGCAGGACATCCACCGCAGCCGTCCCTCGTCGAGCACGCCGCGCGGATTCGGCCTGTGGCTCATGGGCCAGCTGTGCGACGAGTTCAGCATCTCCCAGATGGTCGGCCGATCCCGCATCCGGCTGCGGATGACCGTTGCCCAGTCACCCCGCTAGCCGCGTCCGACCGGCGGGCGTAGGCTCACGACACGTGAGCGAGCGAGCCGTCAGGCACAGGAGTCGGAAGCACATGCCGACGGAGGAGACCGCGTGAGCGTCGATCTGGACTTCGCGGCTCGCCACGCGGGCCGGCCCGCCCGTGACCTGACCCGCCGCGACGTCGCCCGAGCGCTGCTGGCCGTGCCCTCGGGGCAGGCCCTGGTGTCGCTGCCCGAGCTGCGCCGCGACCTGATGGCGGCCGGCAACCCGCTCACAGCCGTGTTCTGGGAGTCGGCCAAGTCGACCCTGACCCGCATCGAGTCGGGCGTGGCCACCGTCGGCGACGTGCAGCGCTGGCTCGAGTCGACCGGCACCGAGCCGATCCTGCTGACCCGCAGCTACTTCGTCTGGCCCGACGAGAGCGAGCGCGGCCCGGTGGCCACCGAGATGTACGGCCGCCTCGTGGCCCACCTGGAGGAGCTCGTCGAAGCGGGTGTGATCGACCCCGACGCGCTCGCCCAGGGCGACGTGACCTCGCGGCAGGCGTACGAGGAACTGCAGGAGCGCTGGCTCACGGCCGGCCTGCCCGACGGGCGGGTGCCGGGCGTCTCGGTGAGCGAGGAGCAGGACGCCGAGCTCTACGCCGCCTGGGACGAAGAGGAGGCCTACGCCCTCCAGGAGCTCAGAAGGGCCCTCGACGACCTTCCCGAGCCGCCCTTCCCTGCGGGCGACCTGAAGGCCGCGGCCGACCGGCTGCGGCGTTCGCTGGTCTCGCCCGGGTTCCCCGGCAACGTGCTGCGGGCCTGCGCCGGTCTCGACGAAGACCGGCTGCCCGACGCCGACGAAGACCTGTGGCTGCGGGTGGCGGCGGGCATCGCCGCGCCCATCTCCGACCTGCCCGACGAGGAAGACGCCGCCCGGTTCTTCGACCTCGACGGCGAGCTCAGCCACGAGGACTCGGTGCTGGCCTCGCTCTGCGCGATCCACCACGCCGACTGGCTGGCCGCGACCGTCGCGCTGACCCGTTACGGCCCCGGGGTGCTGGCCTCGCCCGAGCGGATCGCCCGGTTCATCGCCGACTCCGAAGACCTGGTGAGCGAGCCCGACGACCCCGAGGAGCTCGAGGCGACCGAGATGCTCTTCACCTCGGTCACCCCGCTCTGGGCTCATCTCGGGATCGTCGACAAGGCCGAGGTGCTCACTCCGCTCGGCTGGTGGGGCCTGCCCAAGGCCCTCGAAAAGGCCTGGTCAGGCGACTAGGTCGGCATATTCGGGGTGGCGGTCGATGTAGCCCTTGATGAACGGGCACATCGGCACCACCTCGAGGCCCCGCTCGCGGGCCGAGTCGAGCACCGCGCGGGCCAGCTTCGAGCCGAGGCCCTTGCCCTCGTGGGCCGGATCGATCTCGGTGTGCACGAAGACGATCCGGCCGGGCCGCGGCAGGCGGTATTTGACGAAGCCGGCGACCTCGCCGTCGACGCTGATCTCGAAGCGTTCGGTCTCGGCGTTGTCGGCGACGTCAGTCACTTTTGGAGTTCCCCTCGTGGGGCACCTCGATCTTCGCGATCTGCCGGTTCATCGACTTGATCAGGAAGAACAGGGCCACACCGATGGAGGCGACGACGATGAATCCCAGCAGGCCGGGGCCGATTGCCGTCGGGTCGGTGGCGGGAGTGGCGATCGAAATCACGGTATGCAGTCTACGAGCAGGGGATGGCGCCGGTTCCGGCGGGGACCTGGATGCCGGCGAACAGGTCGTCTTCCGGCAGGGTCACGTCGACCAGTGATCGGGCCAGGTGGTAGTCCTCCGTCGGCCAGACCTCCTGCTGGATCTCGCGCGGGCAGGCGAACCAGAAGCCGTCGGGGTCGACCTGGGTGGCGTGGGCCATCAGGGCGCGGTCGCGGGTCTCGAAGTAGTCGCCGCACGGGATCCGGGTGGTCACCTCCCACTTCTGCGGGCGGTCCTCCCAGCGGGCGATCCAGTCGGCGTAGGGGGAGCCCAGGCCGCGGCTGTTCATCGCCTCGTGGAGGGTCTCGAACCGCGCCTTGGTGAAGCCCGAGTGGAAGTACATCTTGAGCGGCTGCCACGGCTCGCCCGTGCCCGGGTAGCGGTCGGGGTCGCCGGCCGCGTCGAAGGCCTCCACCGAGATCCTGTTGGTCTTGATGTGGTCGGGGTGCGGGTAGCCGCCGTCGTCGTCGTAGGTGAGGATCACGTGGGGGCGGAACTCGCGGACGGCCGCCACGAGCGGCGCCGACGCGACCTCAAGGGGCTGGAGGGCGAAGCAGCCCTCGGGGAGGGGCTCGCTCTCGTCTTCGGGCAGGCCCGAGTCGACGAAGCCCAGGAACCGCTGGTCCACGCCGAGGATCTCCCTCGCGCGCTCCATCTCCAGGCGGCGGACCTCGCCCATGTTCTCGAGAATGTCGGGCCGGTCCATCTTCGGGTTCAGGATCGAACCGCGTTCCCCGCCGGTGCAGGTCACGACGAGGACCTCGACGCCCTCGGCGGCGTACCGGGCCATCGTGGCCGCACCCTTGCTCGACTCGTCGTCGGGGTGCGCGTGCACGGCCATCAGCCTCAGCGCGTTCGTCACGGCTCTCCTTCGTTGGGGCAATCCGTAGCACGAGCCGGGTCGGCCCGGCTCGCGTGTCACATACATCCAATAGCGTGATGAGAATTGTCTCGGACAACGCCGGGACCTCGCAGGGAGATTCCTTTCATGTCGGCACCAGCTCCGCGCCCGATCCTGGGCACCCCCGACGAGTTCCCGCCCAGGCCGCCCATGGGGCGCGGCCGGTTCGTCGTGTACGCCGTCATGGCCGTCGTCGTCGCGGTCGTGGCCGGCGGGTGGGGTTACGTGATCCTGTCGGCGCGGGGCAACCCCGAGGTGCGGGCCGACGTCATAACCTTCGACATCAGCCGCCCCGATTCCGCGGAGATCACCTTCATGGTGCACAAGCCGGATGACCGCGCGGCGACGTGCCGTCTGCGCGCCGTCGACGTCCACCACGTCGAGGTCGGGACCCGGGAGATCACCATTCCCTCGGGCGACGGTGACGTCACCCTCACCGAACAGGTGAGGATTAACGCGCAAGCCACAAGCGTAGATGTTCAGGGCTGCTCCCTCGTATAGACTGGAATCTTTGGGGAAGCGTTCGAAGGCGTTAACTTGTTAGCCCTTCGACTCACCTAGGGAAGCAAGGAGAACCCGCGTGGCCGTCTCCCACAACGAGAACGTCACCTGGCTGACGCAGGAGGCGTACGACCGCCTCAAAGAGGAGTACGACCGCCTTTCTGGCCCGGGTCGGATCGAGATCGCCAAGAAGATCGAGGCCGCCCGCGAGGAGGGCGACCTGAAGGAGAACGGCGGCTACCACGCCGCCAAGGACGAACAGGGCAAGATGGAGGCCCGGATCTTCCACCTCCGCCAGATCCTCGACACCGCGAAGGTGGGCGAGGCGCCCCGCACCGAAGGTGTGGTCGGGCCCGGCATGACGGTGACGATCCGCTTCGAGGGTGACGACGACGAGGTCACCTTCCTGCTCGCCTCCCGCGAGGAGAGCGGCGCGCCGATCGACGTCTACTCGCCGAAGTCGCCGCTGGGGTCGGCGATCAACGGCAAGAAGATCGGGGAGAAGGCCAGCTACACCATGCCCAACGGGCGGTCGATCACCGTCGAGGTGCTGGAGGCGGTTCCCTACATCGGGAGCTGACGCGTTCGTCTGACATCGAATCCGCCGGAGAAGCGTGCTCCGGCGGATTTTGACTTCTCGGGCCTCATTGGGCACAGTCGTGGAACGGGACAGCCCGATGAACGTCTTCGGAGGGAGTGGTGGCGTGCCCCTGCGGGTCGGAGGCTTCCTCCACGAAGCCCGTCAGGATCTCGCGTTCCGCCCCCGGCTGCGCCGCCCCCACCTCGCCCGACGGGCCATCCCCGTCATCGGCGTCGCGCTCGCGGTGGTGCTGATCACCGACTTACTCGTGCTCGCCGGGCTCGACGGCGTGCAGGAGCGGGCCGCGCTCGACGTCCGCCGCCCTCCCGCCGCCGGCGACTACGTCGCGGCCAGCGGTCAGGTCCCCACCAACGCGGTCGCCCCCCTGGGCAAGCTGGCCCGTCCCCACCTCTTCGTCGTCGCCCCCGCCGCGCTCAAGCCCGAGCAGGTCGACAAGGTCCGCCGTCAGAAGGGCGTGAAGGCGGTCGAGATCGCCGACGCGGCCGACGTGAACCTGGGCGGCTGGCGGGTGCCGACGATGGGCGTCGACCCCTCGACGTTCCGGGCCTTCACCCCCAAGAAGACCGCCTCCTCCGACGAACTGTGGGCCAACGTGGCCGCCGGCGACGTCGTGGTCTCCTACGAACTCGGCAAAGAGGGCGGCCTCAAGCTCGGCGACGACGTCCGCACCCCCGGCGCCGAGATGCGGGTCGGCGCCTACGCGACGGTCGGCATGGGCTCGATCCACGCCGTGGTCTCGCGCGACACCGCGACCCGGCTCGGGCTGCCCCACGGCAACGCGATGGTGGTGAGCGCCCCGAGCGTCGACTCGGCCAAGCTGCGCAAGGCGCTGCTGAAGGTGCTGCCGGGCAGCCAGATCGCCACGATCAACCCGGTCGTGATCGCGCCACCGCGGCGGCACATCGCCCAGCCGCAGCGGGTCGTGCAGTGGCCGGTGTCGGCGCTGATGTCGGTGCCGCAGATCGAGACCGCGCTGAAGGCGGCCGCCTCGAAGCTCGGCAGCCGCTACGTGTGGGGCGCCGAAGGCCCCGACACCTTCGACTGCTCGGGCCTGGTGCAGTGGGCCTACGCCCAGGCCGGGGTCCGCATGCCGAGGGTGACCAACCAGCAGTGGGCGACCGGGCCGCAGGTGCCGCTCTCCCAGGCCCAGCCGGGCGACCTGCTGTTCTGGCGCAACGACCCGACCAACCCTGGCTACATCTCCCACGTCGCCATCTATTGGGGCAACGGGCAGATGCTCCACTCGCCGCGTACCGGCGACGTCGTGAAGATCGCCCCCCTCAACACCCGCAACCTCGCCGGGGTCGTGCGGGTCAGCCCTCAGGTCGCCGCGCAGGTTCGATAGGCAGACCCGCCTCCAGCAACGAGAAGGCCTCGTCGACCATGTCGGCGAAGGGCACCTCGTCTTCGGCGGTCGCCCAGGTCTGCAGCACGGGGATGATCGTGCCCATGACCGCGCCGATCAGGACGCGCACCTGGAACGAGGCCGGGTCGGCGCCGGTCCGCCGGGCGACGCCCTCGGCGAGCAGGTCCATCGTGTCGAGCATGTTCTGGAAGATCCGGGCCCTGATGGCCGGGACGCCCATCTGAAGGCGGGCGCGGGCCCGGATCTCCCCGAGTTCCCGATCGGGGATGCCCCGCATGGCCTCGCCGAAGGCGTTGCGCAGCGCCCTGACGGGCGGCACCTCCGGCGGCTGGGCCATCAGGCGTTCGACCAGCAGGGGGTCGTAGTCGTCTTGGACGACGATGTCTTCCTTGGTGGGGAAGTAGCGGAAGAGCGTGCTGGGGGACACCTCGGCGGCCTCGGCGATCTGCTCGATCGTGGTCGCGTCGTAGCCCTGCTCGGCGAACAACCGCAGGGCGTGTTCCTGGATCGTCCGCCGAGTCTTCTCCTTCTTGCGTTCACGCAGTCCCGGCGAGTTCATGGGTCGATTCTCCCGCCGGTTCCACGGGAGCGGAACGCATGAACGTCACGATCAGCACCGCCGCCAGGGCCATCAGGCCGCCGCAGGCCCACAGCACGGCGTCCATGGCGTCGGCGAAGGCCGCGCGACCGGCCTCGGCCCAGCCGGGGACGCGCACCGCCGTCGCCACCGAGTCGCGCACGGGGGCGGGGGCGGCCGGGGGGAGCGCGTGGACGTACACGGAGGAGAGCAGGCTGCCCAGCCCGGCCACCCCGAAGGCGCCGCCGGTCTGGCGGAGGGCCTGGAGGACGCCGTTGCCCATGCCGGTGCGGTCGGGCGGGAGCAGGGCGAGCAGGCCGTCCATGGCCGGGACCATCGTCAGGCCCACGCCGGCCCCGGTGAGGGCGAGCCAGGTCGCGGTGTACGGATAGTCGCCCGGCAGCACCGCCCCCGCCATCAGGCCCGAGGCCAGCAGCGCCAGTCCGGCGCCCATGATGACCCGCAGGCTCAGCCGCCTGATCAGGCGCTCGCCGATCAGCCCGCCGACCATGAGCCCGGCGACCATAGGCACGATGCGCAGCCCGGTGCCCATCGCGTCGAAGCCCTGGACGGCTTGGAGGTAGAGCGGCGCGACGAACAGGACGCCCATCATGCCGAGCGAGACCACGGTCGCGCCGAAGGCGCCCCAGACGAAGGTGCGGTCGCGGAACAGCCCCAGGTCCATCATCGGGGCCTTGGCGCGGGCCTCCACGCGTACGAAGAGAAGAAGGAGCAGCAGCCCGGCGGCGATCGGCCCGAGCACCTGGGGCGAGCCCCAGCCCCGCACCGGCGCCTCGATGACGCCGAAGACCAGCGCGGCGAGTCCGGTCACCGACAGCAGCGTGCCTGGGACGTCGGCGCCCTTCTTCTGCGGATCACGTGATTCCGGCACCAGCAGCACCACCGCGAGCAGCGCGATCGCCACGGCGGGCAGGTTGATCAGGAAGATCGAGCCCCACCAGAAGTGGTCGAGCAGGTAGCCGCCGACGATCGGGCCGAGCGGCAGGCCCACGGCCATGCCGGCGGTGAAGACGGCGATCGCCCTGGCCCTCTCGGCGGGCGGGAAGATCGTCGGCAGGATCGACGTCGACAGCGGCGTGATCAGGGCCGCGCCCGCGCCCATGAGCGCCCGCCCGGCGATCAGCCACGCGGTGGAGTCGGCCAGCATCGCCATGGCCGAGGCGACGCCGAACGCCACCAGGCCCGCCACCAGCAGTTTCTTGCGGCCGAACCGGTCGCCGAAGACCCCGGCGGGCAGCAGCAGGGCGGCGAACACGACGAGATAGGCGTCGACGATCCACTGGAGTTCGCCGGTGGTCGCGCCGAGGTCGACGGCGAGGGTGGGCAGCGCGACGTTGAGCACGGTCGCGTCGAGCCCGATCACGAGGACGGAGAGAACCAGGGCTGAGAGTGCCCAGTATCTGGAGGTCACCATAATTTGATAGTAACTCTCAAAAAGTAGTGACTGTCAATATAGGTCGATTTCGAGAGCAACGATGTAATGTTGATTACATGAGTGCAGAAGCCGAGTGGTTCGCCCACCGTCTCCCCGAGAACTGGTTCACCGAGCGCCCCGAGGTCGTCGTCGACCGCGAGGAGATCACCGTCGTCGGCGCGCTTCCCCCGCTGACCGTGACCGAGGGTCTGCCCGACCCCGAGCGGGCCGCCGCCGAGGAGGGCTACGTCGAGCGGTTTCGCGAGGAGACCCGCGAGCGCCGCATCGAGATCGCCCGGCAGGCCGAGCACCGCTTCCGCCGGAAGGTCTCGTGGGGGGTGAAGATCGGCGGTGACGTCGTGATGTTCACCACACTCTCCGTCCCGGTCATGACCCGGCTGCGGCAGGGCGAACGGCAGGTGCTCGACACGCTCGTCGCCGCCGGAGTCGCGCGCAGCCGCTCCGACGCGCTCGCCTGGTGCGTCCGCCTGGTCGGCCGGCACACCGACACCTGGCTCGCTGACCTGCGGGATGCCCTCCAGGCCGTCGATCGCGTACGGGCCGCGGGTCCCGGCGGAGTGGACTGAACCAATTCGTCGAATGGTCTAAACCATTCATTATGGCCTATACCAATGTTTAGCCCCGTATCTACGGGAAAGAGGTGGGCGGCACAATTTGAAATGGTTCGTCAGGGGTAAGCTCCTCCCATCATCCAGCTCGCTGACCAGCGGTTGTGGTGACGAATAGGCATTGGTCCACACCAATTGGATTTAGTGGGTATTCGTCGCGGATGATGAATTGGCCCTGACGTACATTAAGGAGCCGCCCTCGTGTCCGTGTCAGTACAGGTGTCGCATCCGACCACTCATGCCGAGCTGGCCGCCTGGGTCAGCGAGATCGCGGAACTCACCGAGCCCGACCGGATCGAATGGTGCGACGGGTCCGAGGCCGAATGGACCCGGCTCACCAACCTGCTGGTCGACCAGGGCACCCTGACCCGCCTGAGAGCCCGGCCGAACAGTTTCCACGCCGCCTCCGACCCGTCGGACGTCGCCCGCGTGGAAGACCGCACCTTCATCTGCTCCGAGCAGGAGAAGGACGCCGGGCCCACCAACAACTGGATCGCTCCCGAGGAGATGCGGCGGACCTTCGGGAAGCTGTTCAAGGGCTCGATGCGGGGCCGGACCATGTACGTGGTCCCGTTCTGCATGGGCCCCCTGGGCGGCCCGATCTCCCAGCTGGGCGTGGAGATCACCGACTCGGCCTACGTGGCCGTCTCGATGCGCGTGATGACCCGCATGGGCGACGACGCCCTGCGCCTCATCGAGGAGCGCGGCGACTTCGTGAAGTGCGTCCACTCCGTCGGCGCCCCGCTCGCACCCGGGCGGCGTGACGTCGCCTGGCCGTGCAGCGAGACCAAATACATCAGCCACTTCCCGGAGACCCGCGAGATCTGGTCGTACGGCTCCGGCTACGGCGGCAACGCCCTGCTCGGCAAGAAGTGCTACGCCCTGCGGATCGCCAGCACGATGGCCCGCGACGAGGGCTGGCTGGCCGAGCACATGCTGATCCTCAAGCTCACCCCGCCCAACGGGGAGACCCGCTACATCGCGGCGGCCTTCCCGTCGGCGTGCGGCAAGACCAACCTGGCCATGCTGCAGCCGACCATCCCGGGCTGGAAGGTCGAGACGATCGGCGACGACATCGCCTGGATGCGGTTCGGCGACGACGGCCGCCTCTACGCGATCAACCCCGAGGCGGGCTTCTTCGGGGTCGCGCCGGGCACCGGCCAGACGACCAACGCCAACGCGATCAAGACGCTGTGGGGCAACAGCATCTTCACCAACGTCGCGCTGACCGACGACGGCGACGTCTGGTGGGAGGGCCTCACCGACGAGCCGCCCGCCCACCTGACCGACTGGCGCGGGAACTCCTGGACGCCCGACTCCGGCGAGCTGGCCGCCCATCCGAACGCCCGGTTCACCACGCCGGCCCACCAGTGCCCGACGATCGCCCGCGAGTGGCAGGACCCGAAGGGCGTGCCGATCTCGGCGATCCTCTTCGGCGGCCGGCGCGCGACGGCCGTCCCGCTGGTCACCGAGGCCCGTAGCTGGCGGCACGGTGTGTTCATGGGCGCCAACGTGGCCTCCGAGAAGACGGCGGCGGCCGAGGGGACGGTCGGCGAACTGCGCCACGACCCGTTCGCGATGCTGCCGTTCTGCGGCTACAACATGGGCGACTACTTCGCCCACTGGCTGGAGATCGGCGAGACGAAGGGCGCCCGGCTGCCCCGGATCTACTACGTGAACTGGTTCCGCAAGGACGCCGACGGCCGCTTCGTGTGGCCCGGGTTCGGCGAGAACAGCCGGGTTTTGAAGTGGATCGTCGAACGCCTCAACGGCCAGGCCGAGGCGGTCGACACCCCGATCGGACGCCTGCCCGTCAAGATCGACACCGAGGGCCTCGACATCGCCGACCACGACATGGACCTGCTGCTCACCGTCGATCGCGACGTCTGGCGCAGGGAGGCCGCCCTGATCCCGGCCCACTTCGAGACCTTCGGCGACCATCTGCCGGAGGGGCTCTGGGAGGAGTACCGCACCCTGGTCGACCGTCTGGGCTGACCCACCGAGCAGGAGTCCCGCCAACGGCGTCGGGCCTCCCCCACCACGAACGGCCCGCGCCGCCCTCACGGCCGCGCGGGCCGTTCGCGTTCCCGGCGGAAATCGCGCATGCGCGAGCCAGGGGTCAAATGTGATCGTTCAGGGACGAGACGATCATTCTCCTGGAGGCGGTGTGGACTTCTTCCTGCTCTTCGTCCCCTATCGTCGTCGCCGCGTCCGTCCCGCCCGACCTCGGCCCCCACGCGCTGGCCTACCTCGTCGGCGGGCGGGACCGGGTCTTCCGGACCGCCCTCGCGGCGCCGCGGCCGTCAAGGCGGCCAAGGCCCGCCGCCCCCGCCGCCCGGAAGCGGTCTCTTCGTCGCCGTCGACCGTGGATGACGTGGTCCAGGTCGCGATCTACGGGATGGCCGCCTACACCGGGCCCGATGAGACCGAGCTGCGCAACGCCTCCTCCGGCGGCCGGTCGAGTTTCACCGGCTCCAGCTGTAGCTCGTCGAGTTGCGGCGGCGGTTATTAGCGCCGCCTGCCGGTTGGGAGGACAGTCCTTCGTCATTCCGGACGATGTGCGAACCGCGCCCCTCATGCGATCGTCTAATCGGTTGAACTCTCCCTCAGAGTCGTCCCCTGGAGGCGGCATGGGCTCCCTTTTGCTCTTCATCCTCGCGTCCGTCGCGTCCGTCGTGGTCTTCCGTCAGGCGGGACGGGTGAAGAAGGAACAGCGCCGGGTCAAAGCCGGCGGCTACCATCCCACGGCTCCGCCCGACCCCTACTCGCTGGCCTTCCTGGCCGGCGGCCCGCGCCGGGTCGTGAACACCGCGGTGGCGGTGCTCGTGTCCCAGGGACGCGTGCGCATCTCCCGCGACGGCACCGTCACGGCGGTGCGGGGCATCGCCGGAGCGCCCGCCGAGCGGATCGAGCAGGAGGTGCTCGACCTGGCGGCCGGGACCAACGGCCGCTCGCTGGCCGACCTCCGGCGGACCGCCGCCGTGGGCCCGGCGGTGACGGGCATCGACTACGGGCTGCGCGGCCAGGGTCTCGTGGTGGCCGAGTCGGCGCTCACCCTGGCCCGGCGGGCCAACGCCAAGCTGCGCTGGCTGCTGGCGATCCCCGGGCTGTTCGTGCCGGTCAGCATCGTGACGATGGCGCTGGGCTGGTTCGACTTCCTGGTCTGGAACGTGCTGACCCTGGTGATCTCGCTGCTGACGTGGATCATCGCGCTGGCGGTCTCGTCGAGTTACGCTAAGGAGAACCGCAGCGTGCTGACCGAGGCCGGGCACGCGGCGCTCAGGGCGGCCATGGCGCGTTACCCGCGTACCCGCGAGCTCGCCTACGCCCACAACAGCGGCAACGACAGCACCCTCGCGCTCTACGGCATCGCCATCTACACCGGCCCGGGCCACACCGAACTGCAGAACGGCAGCGGGTGCGGCGCCGGAGCCTGCGGCGGCCCGTCCGGCGCCGACTCCGGGTGGGGCTCCGGCTCCGACTTCGGCGGCGGCGACTTCGGCGGCGGCGGCGGTGGCGGCGACTCGGGCGGCGGGTCGAGCTGCGGTGGTGGTGGCTGCGGCGGGGGCTGCGGTGGCAGCTGACCGGCTCGGGGTCGGCATCGGCTGGCGCTCGGAGATCGACCTGACCGTCGAGCACCTGCCCGGGGTCGAGTTCACCGAGGTCATCGCCGAGACGGTCAACCCGGCCCGGGTGCCCGAATCGCTGCGGGTGCTGCGCGAGCGGGGGATCCCGGTGATCCCCCACGGGGTCGCGCTCGGCCTCGGCGGGGCCGAGCGGCCCGACCGGGCCCGGCTCGACCACCTGGCCGGCGCCGCCGAGGCCCTCGGGTCTCCGCTGGTCTCCGAACATCTCGCGTACGTCAGGTCGGGTGACCTCGAAGCCGGCCACCTGCTGCCGGTGCCGCGCACGCGCGACGCGCTGAGCGTGATCGTCGAGAACGTGCGGATCGCCCTCGACTGCCTGCCGGTGCCGCTGGCACTGGAGAACGTCGCGGCCCTGTTCGGCTGGCCCGGCGACGAGCTGACCGAGGCCCAGTTCCTCGGCGAGCTGGTCGAGCGGACCGGAGTGAAGCTGCTGATCGACGTGGCCAACCTCTACACCAACCAGGTCAACCTGGGCCTCGACGCGGTCAAGGCCCTCGACGCCCTGCCCCTGGAACACGTCGCCTACGTCCACGTCGCCGGCGGCCACGGCCACGGCGACGTGTGGCACGACACCCACACCGCCTCCCCGCCGGAGGAGGTCCTCGACCTGCTGGCCGAACTCTGCGCCCGCCACCGGCCTCCGGGCGCCCTGCTGGAGTGGGACGCCGACTACCCGAGCGACGCCGACCTCTCGGCCGAACTCGACCGCATCAGAGCGGCGATGAACCGTGGCTGAGCGGGACCGGCGCGGCCGGTCGGCGCCGGTTGCGGGGCGGGCCGTGGTCGGCGGGCGGTGCCGGCCGGGCGGAGCCGTAACGGAGCAGAAGAATGGATGACCCGCGCGCCCGACTCGCCGACCAGCAGCGGGCCCTGCTGTCCGCCCTGGTCGCGGGGGCCGCGCCGCCCGAGGGGTTCGACGCCGAGCGGCTCCGGATCCAGGCCGGCAGCCTGATCGCCAAGCGGCGGGGGCTGGTCGCGGTGGCCCGGCCCGATGTGGTCGAGGCCCTCGGGAACGCCTTCGCCCGCGAGTTCCACGCCTACGCTTCCGGTCGGCCGAAACCCCAGGGCGGCTCGCGGGCCGACGCGGCGGCGTTCGCCGGCTGGCTGCGCGATCGGGGGCTGCTTGGCGCCCCCGATCTGGAGCCCCGGCAAAAGCGGCACTGGTGGCGGCTCACCCCAAAGAGGGATCAATCACGGTAGGGCCGGTTTGCGGGGGTCCGCCCGGGATACCCTCTCTGGCGTGGGTGGACTACGGTGCGTTGATGGGTCATACCTGACGGTTGATCCCGTGGCATGCCGCGACAGCGCCGGGGTGCCCTACGAGGTCACGCTGGAGCTCTTCCGCGACGGCGTGGCCTACGGCTCGGTCGGGGAGCGCTGCGGCTGGTTCCTGGCCCGCCTGGCCCGGTCGGTGGCCGAGGCCCGGGAGTCCCAGCTTGCCTGGGACGACCCCGACGACCGGTTTCCCGGGGAGGCCGACGAGGGGGAGCTGTTCGGGTTCCGCTACCGCAGCCGCACCGACGTCGTGGGCGGCGGGGAGCTCCGCTGCCAGCTGAGACTCATCCCCGTCTGGGTGCCCGGCCGGGGCGCGACCGGCCGATGGCGGCTGACCAGGCGGGCCTGCGTCGAGGCGTGGGGCGCACCCGGGATCGGGTTGCGCGCGGTGGTCACCTCGGGAGAGCTCCTGATGTTCCTGATGTCTCTCGTGACAGAGGCAGAAGTCCGGCTTGGCACCCAATATGGGATGGAACGTAACAGCTCCCTCATTTCGGGAGCGGGGATGGCATCTCGCCCCCGATAATTGCTTGACCATGTCTGTCATGTGACAGCTGGCTCAAGCGAATCACCGGGGGAGTCATGGACCTGCGCGATCTTGTTTACAAGGTGTACGAACGCAGGCTCGAACGAAAGCTCACCTCGATCCAGGCCCCCCGCCACGTCGGCGTGATCGTCGACGGGAACCGCCGCTGGGCCCGCTCGAACGGCCACGAGGACGTCCGCCACGGCCACCAGAAGGGCGCCGACAAGATCTCCGAGCTCCTCGTGTGGTGCAAGGAGGCCGGCGTCGAGTACGTCACCCTGTGGCTCCTGTCGACCGACAACCTCTCGCGTGACAAGAAGGAGCTCGAACCGCTGCTCCAGGTGATCGAGAATCTGGTCGACGACCTGGTCGAACAGGGCTGGCACGTCAAACCCATGGGATCGCTGGACCTGCTGCCCGATCACACGGCGCATGTCCTGAAAAATGCGAAAGAGGCAACATCACACCGGCCTGGGCTGATTGTGAACGTGGCCGTTGGGTATGGAGGAAGACGTGAGATCGCTGATGCGGTGCGCTCCCTCCTCCAGGAGCACGCCAGCAAGGGGGCGAGCATCGAGGACCTCGTGGAGGTCCTCGATGTGGAGCACATCGCTGAGCATCTCTACACGCGCGGCCTGCCCGATCCGGATCTCGTCATCCGGACCTCAGGGGAGCAGCGACTCTCCGGATTCCTGCTCTGGCAGAGTGCCCACTCCGAGTTCTACTTCTGCGAGGCCTACTGGCCCGATTTCCGCAGAGTGGACTTTCTGCGGGCGCTCCGCGCCTACGCCGCGCGTAACCGTCGGTACGGCTCCTGAAACGGCACGTGAACACCCCCTTTCGGACAGGATTGGAGCGTTGGCGCGGGGGGATTCAGGACGTACCGTAAGACGTGAGCATCCACGCTCACCTCGGGAGAGGGCCCGTTCTTGCGTCTTGATGACTTCGCAGGTGGGGCCGGTTCCCGGCACCGCCTTGAAGGCGTCCGGGCCCGGTCCGTTCACCACCAGTCAAGGCAGGGCGCCGACCCCCGGCGCCCGGGGGAGAACGCGTGGCATTGTCCAACCCGTCCATGTCCGGTCACTCGTCTGGCACCTCCCGGCGCACGTACATCCTGGACACCTCTGTCCTGCTCGCCGACCCGGCCGCGATGAGCCGGTTCGACGAACATGAAGTGGTGCTCCCCGTTGTCGTGATCACAGAGCTGGAAGGTAAGCGGCACCATCCCGAGCTGGGATACTTCGCCCGCAAAGCCCTGCGATTCCTGGACGATCTGCGTGTCCAGCACGGCCGCCTCGACGAGCCGATCCCGATGGGTGAGGGAACCCTCAGGGTCGAGCTCAACCACAGCGATCCGTCCGGCCTGCCGGCCGGGTTCCGGCTGGGCGACAACGACACGCGCATCCTCACCGTCGCGCAGAACCTGGCGTCCGAGGGCTATGACGTCGTGCTGGTCTCCAAAGACCTGCCGATGCGCATCAAGGCCGCCTCCATCGGCTTGGCCGCCGAGGAATACCGCGCGGAGCTGGTCGCCGAGTCCGATGAGAGCTGGACCGGCATGGACGAGCTCCAGGTCACCACAGAAGATGTGGAGGCGCTCTTCGAACACGGCTCGACCGAGCTCCAAGAGGCCCGCGACCTGCCGACCCACACGGGTCTGCGGCTGCTGACCAGCAAGGGTTCCGCGCTCGGAAGGGTGCTCCCGGACAAGTCGGTGCGCCTGGTGCGCGGCGACCGCGAGGTGTTCGGCCTCCACGGCCGCAGCGCCGAGCAGCGCATCGCGCTCGACCTGCTGATGGACCCGGAGATCGGGATCGTCTCGCTGGGCGGCCGGGCCGGCACCGGCAAGTCGGCGCTCGCGCTCTGCGCCGGTCTCGAGGCCGTGCTCGAACGCCGCCAGCACCGCAAGGTCATCGTCTTCCGCCCGCTCTACGCGGTCGGCGGCCAGGACCTCGGCTACCTGCCCGGCACCGAGAACGAGAAGATGGGCCCGTGGGCCCAGGCCGTCTACGACACCCTGGGCGCGGTGACCACGCCCGAGGTGATCGAGGAGGTCCTCGACCGGGGCATGCTGGAGGTCCTGCCGCTGACGCACATCCGCGGCCGGTCGCTCCACGACGCGTTCGTGATCGTCGACGAGGCCCAGTCGCTGGAACGGGGCGTGCTGCTGACGGTCCTGTCCCGCATCGGCGCCAACTCGCGGGTCGTGCTGACCCACGACATCGCCCAGCGCGACAACCTGCGGGTCGGCCGCCACGACGGTGTCGTCGCCGTGGTGGAGAAGCTGAAGGGCCACCCGCTGTTCGCCCACGTCACCCTGACGCGTTCGGAACGCTCCCCGATCGCCGCCCTGGTGACGGAGATGCTCGAAGACATCACCCCGTAGAACTAGCGGGGCAGCTGCCGGCCCGGGGCCGCGAGGTGCCAGAACTCGCGGCAGGTGTGCTCACCGTAGGACACCGGGCCGGTGGCGTCGGTCCTGGTGATCGTGACGGCCCAGATGTCCTGCCGCTGCCGCATGGCGGTGCAGGTCATCTGGGCCTGCGCCGTCTTGGTGATCGGCCGGCCGCCGCTGACGAACAGCGACAGCCGGAAGCCGTCGGCGTTGTCGGGGTCGTTGCGGACCGTCCCGAAGCGGGTGAGCTGGCTGGTCTGCCACGACAGGCCGGTGAGCTCGCTGGTGAGGCCGGAGGTCGAGCGGGCGCCCGCCTCGAAGAGGGCGGCCATCACGTTGTCCATCGAGTGCGACGCCACCGCGACGCTGCTGGGCTCCAGCTTGCCGTCACGCAGCAGGTAGACCGTCGCGACGGCCGCCTTCGGGCTGATCACCGGCGGCGGACCGCCGTCCTGGACGCCGGTCGGGGTGACCCCGCACCCGGTGACCAGCAACAGCACGCACAGCAGTTTCCTCATGGGCGCGGTATCCACAACGTGAACTGGGTGCCGGGGTCGGCGAGCTTGACCGTGATCGTGCCGCGGTGGAGCTCGGCGTTGGCCTTGGCGATCGACAGGCCGAGGCCGCTGCCGCCCGAGCGGGCCCGGTTGGCGCCGGCCTTGAAGAAGCGGTCGAAGACGTGCGGCAGGTCCTCGCGGGGGATGCCGGCGCCGTGGTCCCTGACGCGTACCTCCAGGCCGCTGGGCAGGACCTTGGCGGTCACCGTCACCGGCCGTTCGCCGTGTTTGAGGGCGTTGCCGACCAGGTTGGCGACCATCACGTCGAAGCGGCGCGGGTCGAGCTGGTAGGTCAGGCCGTCGGGCACCCGCAGGGTCACCTGGTCGGTCCAGCCGCGGATCTCCAGGCTCTCGGTCAGCTCGTCGCCGACGTCCACGGTCTCGCGGCGGAGCACGGCCGCGCCGGAGTCGAAGCGGCTGACCTCGATCAGGTCGTCGACCAGCGAGCGCAGCCGCTCGATCTCGGCGACCACCAGGTGGACCGCCTGCCCGGCGTCGGGCGGCAGGCGTTCGGCCTCGTCGGAGAGCATGTCGGTGACCGCGGTCATGGTGGTCAGCGGGGTGCGCAGCTCGTGGGAGACGTCGGCGACGAACCGCCGTGACATGGCCTCCAGCGAGGAGAGCTCCTGGACGGTCTGCTCCAGCGCCTGCGCCGTCTCGTTGAACGTGGCGGTGAGCTCGGCCAGTTCGTCGCGGCCGTGGACCGGGAGCCGGGTGTCGAGCCGGCCGGCGCCCAGGGCGCGGGCGGCCTCGCCGAGGCGGCGTACCGGAAGGAGGACCTGGCGGGCCGACAGCAGCGCGACGGTGAGCGCGATGACGAGGGTGAGCGAGCCGGCCTGGAGCAGGGCGGCGCGCAGGTTGGCGAGCACCCGGTCGACGTCGGTCATGGAGACGAACACGAAGATCGACATGCCGGTGGAGCGGACCGCGCCGCTGCCGGTCTGGCGTTTGACGTCGGTGCCGACGACGAGGGTCGGCTGGTCGTCGATCGTCATGGTCCGGTAGGCGATCCGGGTGCGCGCGGCGGCCCTCACGTCGTCGGGGATGTCGGCCGGGGTGACCTGGGCGCTCTCGGAGAAGCGTGGGGGTTCCTGGCCGTACTCGACGATCACCTGGCGGTCGGGGCCGCTGAGGCTGGCGACCAGGTTGCTGAGGTCGTCGTCGGTGACCGAGGCGTCGTTGGGCCACAGCAGGTCGCTGGTGCCGATGGGGAGGGTCAGCCGGTCCATGGTGTCGCGGACGTCGTCGATCGCGCTCGACTCGGCCCGCCGCAGCAGCTCACCCCGGACGATCTGGTAGCCGATGCCGGCCACCATGATCGAGGCCGTCACCGCGACGACCGTGAAGGTGACGACGAGCCGCTTGCGCAGGCTGCTCACCGAAGACTCACGGCCCGCTGAAACGGTAACCGAAGCCCCTGACCGTGTGAATGTAGACGGGGTCGCCCGGGGTGGGCTCGATCTTGGCCCGGATGCGCTGCACGCACGCGTCGACGAGCCGCGAGTCGGCCACGTGGGTGTGGTCCCACACCGAGCGCAGCAGGTAGCGCCGGTTGAGCACCTGGCCGGGGTGGCGCACCAGTTCCAGCAGCAGCCGCAGCTCGGTCGGGGTGAGGTGGACCTCGCGGCCGTCCAGGGTGACCTTGAGCGCGCCGCGGTCGATCATCAGGTCGCCGAAGGTGATGCGGTCGGTGGAGGCCGACTCCATGCGGCGCAGGATCGCCCTGATGCGGGCGTCGAGCACGCGGGGCTCGACCGGCTTGATCACGTAGTCGTCGGCGCCGGCCTCCAGGCCGACCACGACGTCGAGGTCGTCGCCGAGCGCCGTCAGCAGGATGATGGGCAGCGAGTCGAGCTTGCGGATCCTCCGGCACACCTCGACGCCGTCGATCCCGGGCAGCATCACGTCGAGGATGACGATCTCCGGCCGGCGCGCCCGGATGTGCTCCAGGGCCTCCTCGCCCGTGCCGAACGCGGTGATCGAGTGACCTTGGCGGGCGAGCGCGAGCTCCAGTCCGGTCCGGACCGAAGGGTCGTCTTCAACGAGGAGGATGCCTGCCATCCGGACATTATGCGGCCTGCCCGGACCGGAAGAAGCTGGCATAAGGCGACGAAATCGGGTGTGAGCAAAATCACATCGGCGAAGAAAGTGCTTGTTAGACCCCTTTGTCTAAAGAAGTGGTCAAGCAGGTTTCGCGAATCGGTTGCGGACCACCCACCCCCGCACGGCAAGCTCATAGGTCGTGAGTTCTGGTCAGCCTGTCAGGGAACGCCGCCCCGGGGCCCGTCGTGCCCGCCGGGCCGCGTCGCCGACGACACCCCCGCCGCCGCCGTCCCAGCCGAGGCTGTCGGAAGAGCCTCCGCCACCTCCGAAACGGCCCAGAGGGCCGCTGTTCACCCCCAAGCGCCTCGTGATCACCGGCGTGACCGTCGCCGTGATCGCCGGGTTCGCCACCTTCCTGGTCCGCACCGCGATCGAGAACGCCAACCGGCCGTCGACGCCGATCGACATCCTCGGCTTCAACCCCGACATCATCGGCAACGACCCCCGGATCGACGCGCTCAAGGCCGACGCCGCCTCGGCCATGCAGGAGAGCAAGCTCGCGGGCAGCCGTGAGGGCCGCAAGCCCTTCGGCCCCGACGACAGCGTCGAGATCCCGAAGGAGGCGCCCGGCGGCGGCGGCTTCCTGCCGGCCGACTTCCCGCCCGGCTCCTCGCCCGACCCCGGCTCCAACAAGGCCCTCGGCAAGCAGATGAACGCCGCCATGGGCTGGGAGAGCGAGTGGGGCTGCCTGGAGAAGCTGTGGGACAAGGAGAGCCACTGGAACGAGCGGGCCATGAACCGCTACTCCGGGGCCTACGGCATCCCGCAGTCGCTGCCCGGCAGCAAGATGGCCAGCGCGGGCTCCGACTGGCAGACCAACCCGGCCACCCAGATCAAGTGGGGTCTCGGCTACATCAAGGGCCGTTACGGCTCACCTTGTGGCGCCTGGGGGCACAGCCAGCGGGTGGGCTGGTACTAGGTAAGGAATGGCCATCCTTCGGCAAGGCTGATCAGCGCTTTGGCGCATTCCCCGCACGCTGGGGGAATGCGCCAAGGGCTGAAAGTCTCCGTCGCGGTCCCTGTCGGAAATGCCGGACCCGCCAGCGACTCGTTCGACGCGTGCGTGCGCTCTCTGCTGGAGCTCCCGCCGGACGAGTACGAAGTGATCTTCGCCGACGACGGGTCGACCGACGGGACCCGTAAGCGCCTCGACGCCCTCGCGGCCACGCGGTCGAACGTGCGGGTGCTGCACCTCGACCGCACCGGCGATCCGGCCCGGGGCCGCAACGCCGCGCTGTCGGTGGCGCTGGGCGAGTTCGTGTTCCTGATGAACGCGCACGACCGGCTGGAGCCGGGCGCGCTGCAACGGTTGTTCGAACGGGCCAAGGAGACCGAGGCCGACGTGCTGGTCGGGCGGCTGAGCGGCGACGGGCCCGTCGCCGCCGCGTTCACCCGCGACCGCGACCGGGCCGACCTGCTCCGCGACCGGCTGCTCACCGCCGTGACCGCGCACAAGCTGTTCCGCCGCGAGTTCATCGAGACCCACCAGCTCCGGTTCGCCGACCGGGCGCTGTCGGAGCAGGCGTTCGTGCTGCGGGCCTACCTGTCGGCGAAGGTGATCGCGGTGGCGGCCGGGCACGTGGTCTGCCACGTCGCGCCGTCGGGCGAGCCCGAGCCGGGAGACTGGGACCTCGTCGCCGGGCTGAGCGCGATCATGGACATCGTCGAGGCCCAGACCGAGCCTGGTGTCCAGCGCGACCGCATCGCCGCCCACTTCTTCCGCAGCGTCGCCCTGCGCCGCCTCGGCCCGCCGTTCCTCGGCCTGCCGGCCGAGCGCCAGGAGCTCCTGTACGGCCATCTCAAGGCCATCACCGCCGCCCGGTTCCCCCAGACCCTCGACACCCATCTGCCGGTCCACCTGAGGGCCAGGGCGGCGTTGCTGCGTACCGGAGACACCAAGGGGATCGTCGACCTGGCCACCGCGGCCCAGGGGACCCGGCTCGACGCCGAGCTTGGCGACCTGCGGTGGGAGGGCCACGTGCTGTCGCTCACCCTGACGGCCGAGCTGGTCGCCGCCGACGGCACGCCGATGGTGTTCGCGGCCGACGGCGACCGGGTCTGGTGGGTGCCGCCGTCGCGGGTCGACCGGCTCGACCCCGCCCTGCGCGAGATCACCGACGCGGCCGAAGAGGTGCGGATGGAGGTGTACGTCCGGCACTCGGAGACCGGCGAGATGCACTTCCTGCCGGTCACCGGCGAGCTGCGGCGGCTGCCCGTGGAGGGCGGCGTGCGGCTGCGCGCCTCGGGCGACGCCCGGTTCGACGTCGGCACCGCCGCCTTCGGCCGCCCCCTCGACCCGGGCGTGTGGGAGGTGCACGTGCGGATGCGCGGCGTGAACCCGGCCCGGACCCGGGTCATGCGTCCCGACAAGGGGTTCACCTCGGCCGGGATGATGGCCGAGTACCCCCGGCGGCTCGTGGTGCCGTGCTGGTCGGACAAGGGCGAGCTGAGCGTCTGCGTCGAACCCCGCTCGTTCGCCGAGTCGATCGCGCTGGTCTCCCAGGCGGCCACGGTCTCGGCGCACGACGGCGCGGTGTTCATGTCGGTCCCGGTGCCCTACGTGCCGCCGAACGGCGGCCCGTCGGCCGAGCTGGTGCTGCGCCGCGTCGGCGGGAAGACCGTCGTGGCGCCCGCCCTCATCGAGCCGGGCGAACCGGGCAGGTTCGCCGGTCAGCTCATCGCCAAGCTCCCCTCCGGGCGCGGTGGCCTCACCCGGGGGGTCTGGCGCCCCAAGCTGCGCATGGACGGCAGCCTCGTCGACCTCCGCTTCGCCGTCGAGACCCAGCGCGGCAGGGCGGTCGTGCGGAGCCTGGAGACCCCACGCCCGCCCACCGGCTGGAAGCGGATGGTCGCCTCGCTCAAGCGGCGGTACGGGATGCTCTAACCGAGGTGCTTGCGCAGCGCCTCGCGGAACTCCTCGGGCTTCTCGATGTGCGGGCTGTGGCCGCAGTCGTCGACGACGACCTCGGTGTAGTTCCCGTACGCCTCCAGGAACGCCCTGGTCTGGCCGATCATCGGCTGGGCCGGGGTGCCGGGGGAGCCGGGGATCGCGCCGAGGGCGCCCAGGTGGGCCAGGTCGAACAGCGAGGTGTCCGAGACGATCACGTCGTCGGCGCCGCGCAGCCACAGGATGGGCGGCTTCGGGTCGACGCCGCTCAGGTCGATGCGGAAGTGCGCGGGCGACAGGCTGTTGAGCACGCCCCGTGTGCCGGGCCCGACGCCGGGCCAGTTGTCCGAGGGGATCGCGTCGCCCGGGTAGTGGTCGTCGCCGATACGGGTGGTCAGCATCGAGGCGACCCAGCGGTCCTCGCCGGGGACGGGGTTCTTCACGTACGTCGTGCGGAACACCCGCAGCGGGGTCACCGGGCCGTCGCCGGTGTCGCCGTTGGCCAGGGCCGACACGAAGTCGGGGTTGGCGCCGCCGGCCCCGCTGCCCGCGTGGTCGGCGTGGGTGGGGGTGCCCGTGAGGTCGTGGGTGCCGCCGAAGCCGTACGGCGAGACCGGGTTGACCAGCGTCACGCTGGCCACGACCGACGGGCGGTCCATGAGCGCCTGGAGCACCACGCCGCCGCCCAGGCTCCAGCCGACCAGGTGGACGCGGTCGATCTCCAGCGCGTCGAGCAGCGCCAGCACGTCGTCGCTGTAGTCGCGCACTCCGCGCGAGGCGTCGACCGGCTCGGGGTCGGTGTCGCCGAAGCCGCGCAGGTCGACCGCGAGCGGCCGGTGGGTGGCGGCGAACGCCTCCAGCGTGTCCTCCCAGAAGGCCCCGGACGACACGTTGCCGTGCACGAACAGCACCGCTTCGCCCTCGGCGCCGGGCACCGACCGGACGTTCTGCGTCAACCTCGCGGTGCCGATTCGTTCCATGTTCATGCTCACAACCTAAGGAGTGACGCCCATCACAACCATGGGCGTACGGCACATATCACCGGCCCTGCGGATGGCGGAAGGCGCTACCGAGCCGCAGGGCGAGCTGGATCTCCAGCGCCCGCTCCGGCTCCTGCCAGTCGTCGCCGAGCAGCCGCCTGATCCGGTCGAGCCGCTGGGTGACCGTGTTGACGTGGATGTGCAGGGCCTCGGCGGTCCGGGTGAGCTGCCCGCCGCACGCGAAGTAGGTGGCCAGCGTCTGGACGAGCTGGGTGCCCTTCTTCTCGTCGTAGTCGCCCACCGCCCCGATCGCGCCGTGGACGAACCCGGCCACGTCACGTCCCTCGCCGATCACCAGGCCGACGAAGCCGAGTTCGGCGGCGCCCGCGCCGTCGCCCGCCCGGCCGAGCGCCACCAGGGCCGACGCGCACCGGCGGGCCTCCTCGTAGGCGGCGGCCACGTCCGACCGCGCCTGCGCGGCCCCGGCGGT